>CAVQSS010000021.1:0-106369 GCA_963716045.1 uncultured delta proteobacterium
TCCGAACCTACCCCCGGGTCTGTTTTTCTCCCCCCCCCCCGGTAAAAACCGGGGGGTAGTTCCGGGGCATACCCCCCTCGCCCTGGATTCAAGAGCCTGCAGCTTCTCCCCTATTGACTTTTCCGACCCCAAAACTTATTTTTTTAAAAATTGACGCTGAAAGGAGGATAACCATGACCATGCCATTGATAAAAAAAGGGAGAAGGCCGGCCTGGATGACCCCATTCGGTGAAGAAGGGTGGGGTGATATTTTTATGGATCGACTCTGGCGGGAATGGCCCCGCTGGAAAGGGGAGGAGTGGGTACCTACCTTTAATTTTTATGAAAAAGAGAGGAAATATTTCCTGACTGCGGAGATCCCGGGGGTCGAGAAAAACGATCTCGTCATTTCCATCGATCATAATGTATTGACTATCAGCGGCAGGAAAGAAACGAAAAAAGAAGAAGAAGGGGCCAATTATTATCTCCGAGAGTCTTCCTACGGTTCTTTTTCCCGAAGTCTGCGCCTACCCGGAGATGTCCAGGAGGACCAAGTGGAGGCTTCCTTCAAGGACGGGGTTTTAAGTGTAGTTATACCCCAGGCTGAAACCCCCAAAACCAAAAAAATCGAAATTAAGAGTTAGACCTAAGATCAAGGTTCAAGGGGCAGAAGGGTCATGGGACCCCGGCCCTTTGAACCGTTGAGAGGACTAGGCCCTGTTCAAGATTTCGGTATAGGCCTTTTCCACCTTGAAGATATAGTGCTGCGTTTCTTTCGGCAGGGCCTCCGGACGTTTTTCCAGATTCCCCATCCCCCAATTATAGGCGGCCAAGGCCAATCGCCGGTTCCCTTGATAGCGGTTCAGCAATTGCCGCAGGTAACGGGATCCCCCCTCAATATTCTGCGCCGGATCAAAAGGATCGGTCACCCCCATCTCGGCTGCCGTTTTTGGCATCAATTGCATCAGTCCTTGGGCCCCCGCCGAGGAAACCGCCTCCGGATTACGGTTGCTTTCCACTTGTATGACCGCCCGGATCAGGGCTGGATCCAGATCGTATTTGGCGGCGGCTTCACTGATCGGGCAGTCAAAATCTTGTCTCTTGGTCATGGATTTTGACTCTCCCTCCGGTATTTTCGCTGGAACATCTTCCAGAGGAAAGGGAGGCGGAAAGGCGCTGCTGCCGGATTCGAGCCTGCCTTCCGCCAAAATTTTTTCAATCAATTGAAACAAAAAGGCCAAAAAGAAACTATCCACCGAAGAATTAGGACTCCCATTCCCGACAGATTGGGAAGGGTTTATATCCAGGGCCTTTTCCCAAGGGCGGTCAACCCATAACTTGGATTCCCAGGAAGAGATTTTAGGGATCATGATAGGACTACAAGAGCAAGGTTTATGCCAAAAAATAGGTTTCTAAGGAAACCCCTTCCTGATTGGGGTCCAGAACGTTGGTAATTTTCCAGAGGTCCTGCTGGGTGGAGGGGTCTTTTTCGCTCAACCGCACCATCCGGGCTGGAAGATATTTCTCCCCTCCCTTTTTCTTTACGAGCAGCACGTTGGGCTTGAGCGCTTTTTCCTTGTTGGCCCCCACCACGATGCCCACTTCTGATTGATTGATCTCCACCAGGCTTCCGACCGGGTAAATTCCGAAGCACTTAATGAAATTTTCCAGCAAATTCCGGTTAAAATCCCGGGGACTCCATTCGAACATGCGCTTTACCGCCTCATGGGGCAGTACCCCCCTTCGATAGACCCGATCACTGGTGATAGCGTCGTACACGTCCACAATCGTGGCTATCTGGCCGAAGAGACTCAACTGGTCTCCTTGAAGTCCCCTGAGATACCCATGGCCCCCATAGCGCTCGTGATGCTGGCCGACCATCTGGGCGCCCTTGGGGGGAAAGTGGGGGATGCGGCCTAAAATCTCGGTTCCATAGCGAACATGATTTTTCATCTGGTGAAACTCTTCGTCGGTCAACTGGGCCGGTTTATTCAAGATTTCCAGGGGAACCTTCATCTTGCCGATATCATGAAGCAATCCCCCGATCCCTAAGATCTGGAGGGCCTCCCGGGGGAGAATCAGGCTCCGGCCAAAAGCTACCGAGAGGATGCTGACATTTAATGAGTGCAGGGCGGTATATTCATCCTTATTTTTAATTTGGGCTAAGCAAACCAGGGCATCCCGATTGCGGATCACGCTGTCAATTATATTCTCCACGGCTTCTTTGGCACTTGAGGAATCAATGCTTTTTCCCAGACGGGCGTCTTCCAGGATTTGATCCATCACCTGTTTCGTTTGGTCGTGAACCTCGCGGGCCATGGAAAATTCTTCGGCTGAAGGGACCTGACCGGACGAAGGGGCGGAAGGGGGCGGCTCCTTTTTCTCGAGGATCTGCTCAAGCATTTCCGGGTCCACCTCCTTCATCGGGAGTGGATGGTCGGTATCTTTCCCCTTTTCCGTATCGATATAGACATAACGGCAGTAGGCCTTCAATTGGGATAGCTGTTGGGGGGATTTGAGGAGGACCTTATGAAAAAAGAAGGGGGTGTCCAGCCAGGAACGGTCCAATTGGGTTACATACATACCCAGGGTGAGATTAGGGGTGTTTATTTTCTTTATCATCCGGCTTCCGGCTGGTCCTGATCGTCGACCGGGGGTTATCCCCGAACAAAAAATTTGGTCTTCGCAGGACTTTTTTAATAAAAAAAAATTAAAATCTTCCGATAACCCTAAAAGAGAGGCTGCCTTTCTCCCCGGCTGACCGGTTTATAATTTAGGGCCTTTGGGGGAATCTCTTCCGTCATCCTTGGTGTAAGACCTCAGGTAGACTTATTCTACTTAAATAGTGCCGTCCCCTGCAAGGATAATTTAACTTATGATGGACTCCGAAAAAAGAAGCAGGATCTTGCATCAAATCACCTCCAATGATTTTTTGCCTTCTCTTTCTCCCCTAACCATTCAACTCATCGAGGCGGCCTCGGACGAACGTACCTCGGTCCTGGATCTAAACCGTATCATCGAGCAGGACCCGGGTCTGACCACTCGTCTGTTGAAAATGGTCAATAGCGCTTATTTCGGACGACGGACTAAGATTTCTTCCATTTCTCACGCCATTATCATGGCCGGTTTTAAACGGGTTCGATTGATGGCCCTGAATATTTCGCTCCGGGACACCTTTCCCCTGGGGCGGGTCGGAGGAATGGACTACGATCTTTTCTGGAAAACATCCCTCTATCGGGCACTGATAGCCCAGGGTTTTTCCCAAGCCAGCCTTTTGGCCGAAGAGTTGGACCCGGAAGAGATCTTCACTGCCGGGTTAATACTGGAAATCGGGATGCTGTTATTGTTCCCCGTTTGCCCGGCGGGGCTGAAGGAGGCCTTCCCGGGCGGGGCCACCGCCCTGACGGATTTAATCGCCTGGGAAATCGAGCACCTGGGGATCAACCATCGTGAGGTGGGACGGATTATCCTGCAACGCTGGCATTTCCCGGATCAAATCATAGAAAGCCAGAAGCACTTCGGCCCGGAGGCCCTGCAGGCCGACCGTTCGCCCTTGGTCAGAATTTTAGAATTTGCCCGGATCTGCACCCAAATCTTCTTCGGGTCCCAAGATGATTTTCTGTTACTGGACAGCTTAGCCCCGGCCCAGGGCCTGAGTTCGGAGATACTCAATGAAATTTTAGTGACGACTTTTTCCCAGGTGGAAGAGGTTGCCGGCCAACTCCGCCTCATGATTAACTCCCAGGACGATCTGCTGATGGTCATGGAAAAGGCCAACCGGACTCTGGCCAGGATAAACGGATCGCTGGAATCCAGCTTTGTCAAGGTCTTCAATCTTATTTCCGATCTGGAGCAGTCCCCCGTCCAGGAACCCAGCGAAGAATTGGAGGAAAAAAACAAGCTGCTGGAAAACACCTTGGAAGCCGTGGTTCACGAAATCCGCAACCCTCTCATGGCCATAGGGGGGTTTGCCCACCGTTTAGCTAAAAATGTTGAACAGCGGGGCGACGTGATAGAATATGTCCACTTAATCACCAAGGAGTCCCTCCGCTTGGAAAAAGTCCTCAAGGATCTGGTAGCCTATTCCCAAATCTACAAGCCTTTTATTACCACCCGCAACATCATCCAGGTGGTGGAAAAAGTGCTGGCCGTCCACCAGGACCTCCTGGATGAAAAAAATATCCGCTTAATCCGCCTTTATCGGTCCACATCGATCTTAATTCCCCTGGACGAAGCCGAGATTAGCAAGGCCTTGCAGTGCCTGCTGGAAACGGAAATCCAGATCCTGGAAAAAATGGATCGGCAGCTCTGGATCGGTCTGGAAGAGGTCTTGGAGAAAAAGGAAGTCCGGATCAGCTTCAGCACAAAAGCCGGACAGTTTCCCGAGGAACTGCGACATACTCTCTTGGGCAAGGATTTTTCCGGCAAGTCCTTCGGGTTGGGTCTGGGCCTGTCTTTGGCCCGAAAGATCATTACCGCCCATGGGGGTCGGCTGGAATTAAGCCAGGAAAACGATCTGAATACCCTTTCCGTCTTTTTACCGGCTGTGATCGGCTGATAGGAAAAAAATTCCTATACGGCCCGGCCTTTCCGGAAGACCCGCTGGCCCTTCTTTCGCTCCTCTTGTTTCCTTTTTTAATGAAATCAGTCTTTTAGCCACTTAATAGCCCTGTTTTCTCCTTGGCATGGTTTCTGCTACCCATTGTCTACAAAGACAACGGCAAAAGGAGCCCGCCCATGGTAGCCCAGGTATCCATTTCTTTAATTCTGTTAGTTTTAATTTTTTTGGCCGCCTTCAATTTGGAAGTTCAGGAGTTGGGACTGGCTTCCAACTTAAATGCCCTGATGATCGTCTTAGGCGGTACCTTGGCCGCCACCCTGATGGCCTATCCCTGGAAAAAACTGCTTTGGGCCTTCCGGTTGATGAAAAAGACTTTTACCCTCCGGGAGGAAATCGACTGGACCACCCAGACTTTGGTAAACTTGGCCCGTGTCTTTCGCAAGGGGGGCATCCGGTCATTGGAAAAGCAGGGAAACGGGTTACCCCCCGGAATGATCAAAACCGGGGTGGACCTGATAACCTATCATTATTCCAAGGATAAGATAGAGCAAATCATGCAAAAAGAGGCGGATTGCATCTACGGACAGTACGAAGGCGCTCATAAAATCCTAAACAGCATGGCCCGCCTGGCCCCTGCTCTGGGTCTGGCGGGGACCATTGTCAACCTGATTCGGATCTTTGGACATATCAGTGATCCCCAGGGACTGATCGGGTATATGGCCATTGCCCTATTAAGCACTTTCTACGGTGTAGTCCTGGCCAACCTCTGTTTCGTTCCCTTGGCCAATAAATTGAAAGAATTCATGGATCAGGATGAATTGCGCCTGGAATTGGTTCAGGAAGGTATCCTGGATATATACGACCAGGAACATCCCAAGGCCATCCAATATAAACTGGAAACCCTGGCGGGGACCCTGGCAGTGCCTCAGCGTTCTTCGCTGAGACCTAAGATCGTGTTGCTGTCTCCCTATGACCAGCCCAGAGGGGCCCGGGTATGAACCCAGTCCAATCCGAACATCCAATTCCCTCTCCGGCATTCGAGCCCCTCCCGACAAAAAAGACCCGTACTTCCCCTCAATCCCGAACCAGAAAACCAGCTTCCGGAGACAATGCCAATGAAATCTGGTTTTTGACCCTGAGCGACCTGCTTTTACTCTTGGTGATCTTTTTTGTTCTCCTTTTTGGCCTGACCTGGCAGCAGCAAAGCCGGTCGGCGGCCACCATTCCCCCCGAGGCGCAACCGGCTGTTGCGAAGGCCCCGCCGCCGGCCCAACAACCTGAGGCCGCGCATCCGGATCCGCTGGCAGCCGTCCTTCCAGCACAAAAAAAAGTCCCGGAAAATCTGGAACAGGCGCTATCCAACTCCCTGGGAAAGGACTTCGAAGATCAGGGGATTACCTTGGAGCGACGAGGTCCGGAATTGGTCTTAACCTTCCCGGAGCGAATCGCCTTTGATACCGGGCAGGCCGGTCTTAAGCCCTCGGCCGAACCCATCCTTGAAAAGGTGGGGGCTTTCATCTTACCCCGCCCCGAAATGCTGGTGGAAATCCACGGCCACACGGATGACCGTCCCATCCGGACCCCGCGGTATCCATCCAACTGGGAACTTTCCGCCGATCGGGCGACTCAGGTGGCCAAATCCCTAATCCAGCGAGGGATCAATCCGGCTCAGGTTTCCGTGAAAGGATTCGGGGAGCACCGCGCCTTAGTACCCAACGATTCAGAAATTAACCGACTTAGAAACCGCCGGGTGGAAATCCATTTTAACTTCCCGCACACCGGGCCTCAGACTTAGTGCGAAAACAAAAGATGTTGCAGGTTGCCAGGTGCTGGTTACAGGCTAAAGAACTGATACTGGACAAAGACAAACAACGAGACTGGATACTGGATTATAACCGAACTCCCGCTTCAACCTTTCCCTTTTTATATTTAAAGCCAAGGTTCTTTTTATCCGATACTATTTACATGAATTCCGATCAAGAATTTACAAACCCCGTATTACTGAAGAAACGATAAACCCTTTCTCCACCACCACGGCCCGGATCAAGGAGCGACCCGCATGTTAAAACGTTTCAAGCTTTCCACACGTATCTTTTTGCTGGGGATCGTCATCATTGTGGCGTTTACTTCCATTTTTTTCTGGCTTGAGCCGAGATTTAAACAAAAATTGTATGACGAGAAATTTCAAAAAACCCGCCACTTGGTGGAAGCCGCCTGGGGCATTCTCGATTACTACGGGAAGCAGGTCACCTCGGGCGGACTTTCTAAAGAGGAAGGCCAGAAGCAGGCCCTGCTGTTAGTCAAAAACCTCCGATTCGAGAAAGCCGATTATTTTTGGATCAACGATATGCAGCCCCGGATGATCATGCACCCGATTAAACCGGAGTTGGACGGGAAGGATCTCAACGACAACAAGGACCCGAAAGGGAAAAGACTATTTGTCGCTTTCGTGGATAAAGTGAAGGCTGATGGGGCCGGTTTTGTGGATTACTACTGGCCCAAGCCCGGGAAAACGGAACCGGTTCCCAAGATCTCCTATGTCAAGGGGTTCTCTGATTGGGGCTGGATTATCGGCTCGGGAATTTATATCGACGACGTGCAAACCGAAATGAACAATATCTTTTTCCTGGTATTTATCGCCGCAATGGGCATAACCCTGGGGGGGTTAATATTAGCCTACCTCATGGCCCGATCCATTTCGCGCCCGATCCAGGCGATTATCCGGGAATTGATAAAGGGGAATGAGCAGGTAACGGCAGCTTCCGAACAGGTTTCCTCCTCAAGTCAAAATTTAGCCGAAGGGGCTTCGGAGCAGGCTGCCGCCATTGAAGAGACCTCCTCCTCCATGGAAGAAATGTCCTCCATGACCCGGCAAAACGCCGGAAATGCCCGCCAGGCCGATACCCTCATGGGGGAAACCAACCGGGTGGTGGACGAAGCCAACTATTCCATGGGGGAATTGAACCAGTCCATGAAGGAAATTACCAAGGCGAGTGAGGAAACGGCCAAAATAATCAAAACCATCGATGAAATCGCCTTCCAGACGAATCTGCTGGCCTTGAATGCCGCGGTCGAAGCCGCCCGGGCCGGGGAAGCCGGGGCCGGTTTTGCCGTGGTAGCCGACGAAGTCAGGAACCTGGCCATGCGGGCGGCCGAAGCGGCCAAAAATACCGCCGCTTTGATCGAAGAGTCCGTGAAAAAGATTAAGGGCGGCAGTACGATCGTGGATAAGACCAATCAGGCCTTTGCCCAGGTGAATACGGAGTCTAAAAAAATCAAACAGTTGGTGGCGGAGATCGCGGCAGCCAGCCAAGAACAGGCCCAGGGCATTGAGCAGATCAACAAGGCCATTTCGGAAATGGATAAGGTGGTTCAGTCAAACGCCGGCAGCGCCGAAGAATCGGCCTCCGCCTCGGAAGAAATGTATGCCCAGTCGACCCAGATGAAAAAATTTGTCAATGACCTGGCGATGTTAATCGAGGGCACCGGCCGCCAGGCGAAAGGAGGGGTAGGGAAAGAACCGACGGTTTCCAAGGCCGCTCCCCCTAAAGGAAGAACCAAGACCTCCTGGGCAGCCTCCCGTCCGAAGGGTCCAGGCCGTCGGGAATTGGTGAAGACCCATGCGAAAATTGTTCAGCCCAATGAAGTGATTCCCCTGGATGAGGGGGATTTTAAGGAGTTTTAAGAAACGAATTCTTCTGAATTTGATCTTTATAGACCTGCCCCGGATGGAAGCCCGGGGCAGGTTTTTTTGCGGATTGAAAAGAAGGGGGATGCGTCGGGTTGACAGGCCTTAGTGGACTACTTGAAACACAGCTCCAGGTGAAATCCCCCGTTGGCCGAGTCGAAGGGAATGGAAATAATGGGTTCCTTGGTCACATGGCGTATCTCGTGCCCGGGACCGGTAATGACCGAAGGGATGGCCCCCTGATAAACGATCCCGGCCGTCTCCAGCCGCCTGCGGGCATCACCGGAAATCATGTTGGTCAACTCCCCCACCGCGTCTTTCACTTCTTCGTTGATATCGGTAATTGGCTCACCGAACATGCTGCTGACAATGTACAGGATGCAGCCCTTGGAGAAGGACAGGCTCAAGGATCCTTCGCTTTCTCCGGCCATTCCCACAATCCCGGAAATGTCCCCGGTGGAAATACTCCCTTTTTTGATAAAGGGTTTCCCCGGTGTCAGGTCCACAGAGGCCATCGTTTTAATTACCGAAACCGTAGCCTCCAAAAAAGAATTGATAATTTCAACTTTCATAGTCTATGATCCTTTTCATTAATAAACGTTTAACAGCTTTCAGAGAAAAAGAAAATAACAAAGTACCCCCATTCGGGCAAAGGGAATCAGAACCGTCACCCGGTCTTGATTTTTTGTATCACCAGACGTTGTTGCTCAAAGATCAGGTGTTCCAGTTGGGAGCGGCTCGACTCCGGTATCTGTAAAAATTCCAGAGCCCCCTGAATGGTGTGCGGAGGAAAACCCACAATCCGCCGGATTTCAGCCAAGGGAATGGGGATGGTCCGGATTTCCTCACCCAGAGGGAAGAGCAAAGCGTTGTCCTGCAAGGCAACATCGGTCTTCAGCTCCTTGAACCACTGTTCGCATAGCTCCTTATAAAAAGCCACGCCGCCCATGCTGTAGTCCTTGACCTGGGCCCTATATTCCTGATCTACCAGATCTCGGAGCATTACTTCCATCCCTAACGAAGCCTTGACCCGGAAAAAGGCCCGCCGTTGCACCCGGTAGATCGTCCGGGGCAGTTCCACCCAGATCTCCTTGGGCTGGGAGAAGCGGACCTCGGTGGAAAAATTAAAGGGGACACCGGCCCGATCAAAAAACGCGAGGGCAATGGTTTGATCTCTGGAATAACGCAAGGCTTGATCAAAACCGGCTACCTGATCGATGATCAGCCAGGGCCCTCCCGGCCCGGTCTCAAATCCCAGGAAGAGAGTAATCCAGGAATAGGTCGTCCGCGGGATTTCCATCCGGATCCGCTGTCGGGACTTGATGGCAGTCTGGAGTAGAAGGGGGATTTCCCCTCCCTGGAGAAGTTGCGTTGGTTGTTCCAAGAGGGGGAACCTATTCCTCGGGACTCCCCCCTTTTTTTAAGGGAGGTGGGGAGGAATTTTTTAAAGATTTGGAATCCGATTCGGGATTAAAGGAATAGTGAATAATTTCGGCATCGATCGCCTCGGGGTTTCCCGAATTATAGTAAAGAAGGTTTTTCAGATGGACGAAGGAGGCCGGATCCATTTCCAAAAACCGGACACCGATTCCTGTCTCGTCCGCCCGAGCCACTATTCCCTTGAACCTCAGGGTGAGGGGTTGTTTGCCCTGACCCAGGGTGATCTCCATTTCACCGGTCGTTCCCTCTTCCGGTCTGAGGTCGGTAAAAAAATAGACCCCCGTTAAACTGAGATCTTTGGAGTCGGAAGAGACCAGCGCTACTCCTTGTATTATGAATCGGACTCGCGTGTGAAAAGGGACCCGGGTTCTACGGCGGCGGTTGTTCATTCGGCGGTCCTTGGTTCCGGCTTGGAGTGTCCTCCTCCTGGCCTGGGTTTGGCGGCTTTGGATTTTTGAAGAGTTTGACCGCCGGTTAAGGTGTTGAGAAACTCCCGGGCCTCATCGAAATCCTCTTTCAAGGTCAAGGCCTTGGTCAGTTGTTCTATGGATCCCTCCCGGTCCTTTTTTTCGTAATAGGCCCGCCCCAGATTATAGAAAAGCACCGGGTCTCCAGGATCGATGGCGATGGCCTTGGAATAGTTGGAAACGGCCTCATCGTGCAGATTGCGCTTGCGCAATTCGATGCCGAATTCGTTAAAAATGTGTTTGTTCTCATTTTCGTACAAGTCATCCATCTGGGACAGGTGATTGAAAACTTCCTTGGCCTCTTTTTTTTCTCCCCGGGCATAGAGGCTCTTACCTTTACCCAGATTGGCTTTCAGGTCTTTTTCATTCAAAGCCAGCGCCTTATTGAATTCCCGTTCAGCGCTGAAAAATTGACGGTTATCGTAGTGCTCTTCTCCCAATTCCACATGTTTTTCCGCCAATTGGACTTTCGGATCCTTCTTGTTTTTTAAGTAATCGGGGCAGGGCGTGTAGTCCTTTTCCAGTTCCTCCCGGGTGATCAGGGTCGCTTCACCGAAGGGTTGATCGCTGATGTTCAACAGACGAATGGAAACCATATTTTCCTCGACAGTCTCGTCAACCTGAAAATAGTTTTCAATGACGGTGTCCCGGGAAGTGGACCCAAAACCCAGCCGGATGGTTTCCTGCTTCAAATAAATTCGCTTATTCTGATCCATTAGCGCTCCCTGCGCCTTGATTATTGATAAATAAACTCATCAAAATATAATTTCTTGATCTTCTGGGACTGCAGGCGCTGGTTCAGCCTAGTTAATAATTCCTTTTTTAACCTTTCTCGGTATTCGGGGTTCATCAGGTCCGTTAGATGCTGGTCGCCTAAGGTCAGGATTACCGTATCCGTTAGGGGCGCGGTCCGCTCCTTAATTTTTTCCAGATCGACCGCTTTCCCCAGTTCCAGGACAACCGCCGCCTTGACAAAATGAAATCCCGAAGGTTCATTCAAGTTGATGACCAGGGAATTCAATTTCAATGTCGGCCCCATTTCCGGAGGTTTTTCCGGGGGCTTGGCGGCCTTTCCAGGGACCCCCTTATTGGCCGGCGCTTTCAATGGGAGGGCCGCTGATTTGAATCCAGCCCAGCAACATAGCCCCCATGATTCCCCCGCTAATTATGAGCATGCCGGCCAGGATATAAATAATAAAAGCAAATCGCTTCAGCCAACCGGATGGCTTTGGGCCGGAAACGTCCGCTGCCTGGAGCTCGTCGACGCCCCCCTTCCTGCCGGTCGCCTCCTGGCTGGGATCGATCTCCAAGAGGTCTATTTCTGTTTTTTTATTGCCTTTAGCCATTAGAGTGCATTAATCGAGCGAATGATCCTTTGACTCATCTCCGGCAAAGGAACCACCTGGTCGGCGGCTCCCAGCTTGATCGCCTCTTTAGGCATGCCAAAAACCACGCAACTGGCCTCATCCTGGGCCAAGGTCTTGGCCCCGGCCTGGTTCATTTTCAGCAACCCCTGGGCCCCGTCCGCTCCCATGCCGGTCAGGATTACCCCCACGGCATTGGCCCCGGCATATTGGGCCACGGAATTAAACAACACATCCACCGCCGGCCGTTGATGGTGGACCATGGGGCCGTCCTTGACCTGGACATAATATTTAGCCCCGCTGCGGCGGAGAAGCATATGAAAATTTCCCGGGGCGATCAGTGCCTGGCCGTTCAAGACCGAATCGCCGTCCTGGGCTTCCTTAACCCTGATCTGGCATAATCCGTTCAATCGATCGGCAAAGGCCTTGGTAAACTGGGCCGGCATGTGCTGTACAATCAAGAGGCCGGGGGTGTTGGACGGCAATTGGATCAGAACTTCCTTCAAGGCCTCGGTGCCGCCGGTGGAAGCCCCGATGGCGATGATTTTTTGAGTGGTTTCGCTGAGGGCCAGGCGGACCTTTTCCACCGGGGCGGATGATGCCAGCGGATTCGGTCGCGAAGAACTTGCTTTTACCCGGCTGGCCGCCCGGATTTTTTCTTTCAACTGAACCCCCATATCGCCGACCGAATAGGAAGCGCCCGGTTTGGCCAAGACTTCCACCGCGCCGTCTTCAATGGCCTCCAGGGCCATCTTACTTCCTTTGGAGGAGAGGGAACTGACAATAATCACCGGAAGGGGGTAATACTTCATCAACTTGCGCAAGAAAGTGAGGCCGTCCATCCGGGGCATCTCAATGTCCAGCGTGATCACATCCGGTTTCAACTGAACGATTTTGTCCCGGGCCACGTAGGGATCGGGGGCGGTTCCCACCACCTCGATATCCGGTTCGGCGGATAGCTCTTCGGAGAAGATCTTGCGGACAATGGCCGAGTCATCCACGATCAGGACTTTAATCTTCTTAGGGCTAAAATCTACCATAAATTAATCGGAATCCCGAAGTCGATAAGGATACCAGTCCTCCTCCCGCAATCGGTCCACTTTCAGGACCACCGCCTCATTAGTGCCCGTGTTATAAATGAGTTTCCGGCCTTTGCCCCCACCCACATCCTCCGAGGTGATCGGAATCCCCTGCTGCTGCAATATTTTCCTGGCCACCTGTACGTTTTGGGGACCGATTTCCTCTTCCGGGTGGTTCGTCCCTTGGGTTCCTCCTCCGAAAATCTGACCTTCCAGGCTTTTTCGACCGCCTCCTTCAGCGAGCATCAGTCGAATCAAGGTCAAGACGGCCACATTGCCGTACCGGGTTGTTGCCTGAGCCGGGTCGGCGGTGCGAGGGTAGAGAAAATGGTTCACGGCGCCGATTCTATTTTGCCGATCCCAAAGGCAGACCGCTACACAGGACCCCAGGACGGTATAGATCACCGTTTCCTCCCGGGTCAGATAAAGGAACCCGGGCTTGAGATAATATTCGAAGGCCTCGAGGGCCTGGTTGGAATCCTGGATGATCAGCAATTTTTGCCCTGTCCATCAATTAGGTCCGGGAGGAAAGTCAGTCCTCCATTTGCATTTCCAACCGGATCATTCGGTCCTCAGCCAAAAAATCCAATTGGAGCCTTTCCAGTGACGGCCCCGGGTCGGCCGACTCCCCGAACCCGATGACCTCGGCCTCCGGGATGGTCAGGGCATACCCCTGCACCCGATCATACCGGGAAAAGAGATTGCCGCAGATCATGTTGGTTAATTCCTTGGTCATATCGATCACCTGCTGCTCCGAAGCCTCTTCCTCCAACCCCAGAAAATTGGTGGCCAGGTCCCGGGCCAGGGGAAAGGGCAGAAAGAGCCGCAGATGCCCTCGCAGGCTGCCCTGGAATCCTATGCCGCACTTCAGCCAAGGTTCATCCGGAGACCAGGGACCGGGTGAGGGATCGCCTGAATCCGGGGTGTACGGCTCAAGGAAAACAAAAAACATGGTCTCGAAAACACTGCTGATGGCCCCGACCGCAGCCTCTTGCAGTTCATTATTCATTGATCCCCTCCAGGATGCCGGTTAGGGTGTCCCGGATGGCCTCCGGGTAGAAAGGCTTCTGGATATACCCGCTGATCCCCAAAGCCCGGGCCTCCTGAATCCGTTCCTCACTGCCTTCGGTGGTGATCAGCACCACCGGGATGTGGCGGTAGTTCTCATCCTGCTTCAGCGACCGGAGCAGTTCCAGACCGTTCATCCGGGGCATGTTGAGATCGGTCAGGATGATATCCACCCAGCGGTCGTTTAAGGCCTCCAGGGCCGCCTGACCGTCCACGGCCTCCCAGCATTCCCCGATTTCAAAACCGGAAAGGGCGACGGATTTTTTGATCACCGTTCGCATGGTCTGCGAATCGTCGACGATCAGCACATTATAAGCCATGATCCTTCTCCGAGTACCTGCTCTTGCATTAAAGGGTTTCCGCCATTCGGGGTGAATTCTCTCCGGGGTAGGAATGGCCAGGCCTCATAAAAAAAGGTTCAGCCGTCCGATCTCTTAATCCACCGCCAGCCAGGATTCGACCACCTGCAGACGGTCATTAAGCTGAACGATACATTTTTCCACGTCTTTTTCCCGAAGACGGAATTTCTTCATAATCTCCGGGTCCCCTTCATAATACAGGCCGTCCGAACCGCCGCCGATGCCCGTGATCAGGGCCATGCAGTTGGCCAAATGGATCAGGGCCACCAGGTCCGGATCTTCACCCTGGCACAACCAGGGCGTATGATGGTATCGAACCGCCTCGATAATCGAGAGGGGGAACTTCCATTTTTCGGCGATCAGCCCCCCCAGTTCGGCATGGTCCATTCCTAACACCTCCCGCTCCGCCCCGATGAACGAATACCCCTTTTCCCTGACCAAGGTCTTGATCTCCTCGAAGGTCTCCCGCACAAAGGCGCTGAGGACCACCTTGCCCATGTCGTGGAGCAGGGCGGCCGTAAACTGGGTGGCGCTGGGTTCCCGCTGGATCCGCTGAGCGACAATCTCGGTCAGGATGGCGCAGCTTACTGAATGTTTCCACAAGGCCCCGGTGTCCAGGTCATATCCCTGGCAGGGGCCGGCCAGAACGCCCTGAAAGGAGCGGTTTAAAATGATCTGCATCAAGGTGTTGAAACCCACGAACACCAGGGCTTCTTTTAAGGAATGGACCTGGCGGCGGAGATTAAAGTAGGCGGAATTGCACACCTTGAGCACCTGGGAGGTTACACCCTGGTCGTACTGAATTATGTCCACCACATCCTGGGCGGAACTCCGGGGATCGTTGATGGACTGCAGGGCTCGGAGAATGATCGCCGGGAAAGGCGGCAGTTGGTCGATGGACTGGACGATCAACTCGATCCGGTTCATAATTCCTTTTCTCCTTCCCCCGAAGTTTTCACCCAAACCTGGCCGGTGGCCATCTCCAGTCGCACGGTCCGGTTAACCTGTCCGCCCACATTTTCCGCCTTGATCAGCACATTATTGCGCCATAATATTTTCCGCATGGCCGCGTAATTGCGTTTGCCGATATTGAAAAAACCGGCGTTATCCAGAATTTGGGAGCCGCCCGCCACCTTAACGATCATCCGCCCTTTTTCCGCCCCAAACTTATAGGCTTCCTTGAAGAGCAGCGGAATGCCCGTATCGGCAAACATCCAGGGATTGCGTTTGGCCTTCTCCGGGTCGATCTGGGATTCCGGCAGCATTAAATGCAGGAGTCCTCCCACCCTGGCCAGAGGATCAAACACCACCACTCCGATGCAGGAACCCAGGGCATACGTAATCAGGGAGGCCTCCGGGTTTTTGGTAACCTTCATGTCGGCAATGTCTACTACTAGACGCATAGTGCTTATTTTTTATAGATGGCCGGTTTTACATATTTAAAGGAGTGCGGAATGCCGGTCAGGCTCTCGGAATGGCCGATAAAAAGGACGCCCTCCGGTTCCAGGCACTGGTAAAAACGGTTCACCAGGGTTTCCTGGGTTTTTTTGTCAAAATAGATCATCACATTGCGGCAAAAAATACAATCAAAGGGCTCCTGGAAAGGAAAAGGTTCCATCAGGTTGAACCGCTTGAACTCCACGGGGTCTCTTAACCGGTTTTTGACTTTTACATATTCCCGCCATTGTCGGTCCCCTTTCAAAAAATATTTCTTTATCAGCGGTGAGGGGATATTGCGAATTCGGTCCTGTTCGTAGATGCCGGCCATGGCTTTCTTCAGCACTTTGGTGGAGAGGTCCGTGGCCAAGATTTTGATTTTCCATTTTTCCGGATGCGCCAACCCCTCCAGCAAGGTGATGGAAATGGAATAGACCTCTTCCCCGGAGGAGCAACCGGCGCTCCAGACGCGAATTTGCGGATCCCGGCCTTTCGTGGCCCCTGTCCAACGGGGGAGCAGTTCATGTTTCAGGTAATCAAAATGGCTTTGTTCCCGAAAAAAGCTGGTCAGGTTGGTGGAAATAGAGTCCAGGAGAAAAACCAGCTCCTCTCCCGAGTCGTCCTGGACCACGTACTGGTAGTAATCCCGGAAGGACTTGAACCGACCTTGACGGACCCGCTTGCTCAGTCGGGCCTTGATCAGTTCTTTTTTGCCGTCATGGAGCGAGATCCCGCTTTGTTCATACACCAGGCGGCTGAATTTTTCGAAGTCCACCTGGGTCAGTTCAAATTCGGAAACCGGTTGTTCCTGATTATACAAATACGGACTCCTCATCCGCGGATAGGACCCGGTCGATATCCAACAGGATTTTAACCTGTCCCTTGACCTTGGCCAGGCCCAGGATATAATCCGTATTGAGCGCGCTGCCCAAATTGGGGGTTGGTTCGATGTCTTCTCCGGAAATGTTCAAGACCTCGGAAACCGAATCCACAATGATCCCGATGGGGATGGACCCGGCGCTGCCCAGAATTTCCACTACGATGATACAGGTCCGATCGGTGTAGGCCTCCTCCGCGATTCCGAATTTGGACCGCAGCGAGATTACCGGGATCACTTTACCGCGCAGATTGATGACCCCCTTGATATGTTCCGGTGTTCGGGGAACCGAGGTGATCTCCAGGATACCGATGATTTCCCGGACCTTCAGGATCCCAATCCCGTATTCTTCCTGTCCCAGGGTAAAGGTCAAGTATTTTCCCTCTTTTCCTTTAAGACCCTGATGAACGCCTTCCATCTTTCTGGCTGCCTCCGCCATGTTCGCCTCCTGCCCCCCGGTCCGACTTATACCCTCAGTCGGTCAAATGAGGTCATTTTTCGATCAAAAAAACCGTTAACCGCTTCATCCACTAATAATAGTTCTGGCCTTTATCCCGCATCGGTTTCCTTTAGAACTCTTTGAAATCTTCCTCATCCAAAGGAATGACCTGGTTGGGAGGGATTTCCTTCCCCGGAGCCGGGGGTAGTCCTCTGGCAACCGCCCGGGTCGAAGGGACGGGAATTCGTTTGGCCCCGGGTGCCCTCGCGGCAAGCCGGGCGTGGCCGTTTTGCCCGGTTTTGAACATGGCCATGATGGAGGCCAATTCTTCGGCACCGGCGGCGTTTTGCTGGGTCACTTTATTCATTTCACCGACGGCCTGGTTGACTTGCTCCAGGCCTTGAGCCTGTTCCCGGGTGGCCGCGGCCATCTCAGCGATTAAGTCTCTCACTTTGCCTGAATTTCTGGTCGCCTCCCCGAAATTTTGATTGGTCAGGGTGACCACCCCGACACCGCCCTGGATCTTTTTTACGATATCCTCGATCAAGGCAGAGGTATTCCGGGCCGCCTCCGCGGCCCGCATGGCCAGATTACGGACCTCATCGGCCACTACCGCGAACCCCGCCCCCGCCTCCCCGGCTCGGGCCGCCTCCACGGCGGCGTTCAGGGCCAGCAGATTGGTCTGGAAGGCGATTTCGTCAATGGTTTTGATGATCTTCTGGGTCTGTTCGCTGGAAGCGGCGATGTCCTTCATCGATTGGGTCAGTTCCGTCATGGAGATACTGGTTTTATCCATCAACTGGTTGTTGCCGGTAATCAGGATATTGGCTTGTCCGGCGTTCTCGGCGTTTTGCTTGGTCATGGAGGACATTTCCTCCAGGGAGGAGGAGGTCTCTTCGATGGAGGCCGCTTGTTCGGAAGAGGCTTCCGATAGGGCCTGAGACATAGCCACGGATTGACCCACCGTTTCTCCGAATTTTTGCCGCATGGTATTGATCGCCGTGGACAGTTCCCCGATTTCGTCCCGGGAATTGACCTGTAGCTCTTGGGTAAGGTCCCCCTGGGCGATTTGTTGTACCGTTTGGTTGGCCCGGTTTATCGGCCCGGTGATGGCGCGGGCCAAATAAATATTGATCCCCAAAGACAAGACGATGGCGGCGAACAGGACCAATGAAAAAAAGAACACGGTCTGATCAAAACCCTTTAAGGCCTGATCGTACTGTCCCTGACTGGACTTGTCCTGGATAGCCAGGAGTTCCTGGAGGGTCTTGTTCAGGAGTTGAAATTTCTCTTCCATCGAGCTGCTCACCATCATGGCCGCCGAATTGACGTCTGCGGAAGACATATCGATGGCGTCCAGGGCCACTTTTTGGTAGGCCTTTAATTGATCCAGGGCGGTTTGCAATTTCTTTTTTTCCTCCGCCCCCTGGCCGGGCCGCTGCAGCAATTTTTCGACCAAGGCCACGTTTTTGCCCAGGGCCGCTCCCTGAGCTTTTTCCAGTTCTCCCACCCGGGTTTTGTCGGTATTGGTGTTAATCCAATTC
Source organism: uncultured delta proteobacterium (assembly GCA_963716045.1). Lineage (GTDB taxonomy): Bacteria > Desulfobacterota > RBG-13-43-22 > RBG-13-43-22 > RBG-13-43-22 > CAVQSS01. The sequence goes on from CAVQSS010000021.1 coordinate 18,303, forward strand.
AACAGTTTATTCACATTGCCGTGGATGGTACCGACGTCCTGCAGAATTTTGGCGAAGTCCTGGTAGTCCCTGAATTCCACCTGGTAAATATCAGACAGGGCCTTTTTTTGTCCAACCAGTCCTCGGTAAGCCATGCCGGCCAGGACCAGCACAAAGAGGATCACCACCAGGGGGCCGACCAGAAGTTTTTTCATCATGGATAAGCGGTTGAGTAACTGAAACATTCCTACTACCTCCCAAGGGATGAGGGGAAGCCGAAGCCCTCAAGGGCTCGGCCCCCTTCCGTGCCGGTCTTTTATTTGTAAATCCCGCAGCAAAAAATGATTTCGTCCACCTTCTTTACGAAAGTGGATTTGCCTTCCACTTTCTTGGAGGTCGGGTTGGTCCACTTGTAGTCCACCCAGCCGCTGCCCTTGGATTTAGCTAATTGGACGGCTTCCTGGACAAAAAGTTTTCCATCTACGTCTTTTAGTTGACTCACGTCCTTGTTGATCAGCTTCTCATTAGCCCCGTGGGCCAGGACTACTCCATTGAGGTCCCAGATAAATATGTAGAGGTCGCCCTTGATGAACTGCCCTTTGGGGTTGTTGAACTCGGCAAAGGCCTTGTCTTTCCCGTTGGCCTTATAAAAAGCGATGGCCTTGTCCACCAAAGCCGTTGCTTCCGCTGCCGAACTGGCCAGGGCGGCACTGGCCAACCCCAAAAGAAAAATCCCTGTTAATAACACGGTCAGAATCTTTTTCATACTTTCGTACTCCTCCATTCATTTTAGTTTTTGAGGCGAAGGTATTACCGCTCGCCGTTTGGGAGAGCCAAACTTTTAGCAAGGGCCCTCCAGCAGAAATTTTTACATCACCCCTTTCGCTATCATTTTTTTTATAGATCCAACAACCCACCCTTAGATCGTCACGTTTTTTAAGGTGCTTCGACTTGGGCTCGATCTTATCGGGAAGGGGATTGGTGAATTTATAATCCCGATCAATTTTTGTGCAATTCAAAAATCCCGTTGATGTCCAAAATCAATCCGACCCGGCCGTCGCCCATAATCGCCCCGCCGGCCACCCCCTTAACCTTTTTGAATTTCTCCCCTAGGGTTTTGATAACCACTTCCTGTTTGCCCACCAGGTCGTCCACCATCAGGCACCGCTGTTGACCTTCGTTTTCCACCACCACCACCAGGGCTTCCCAGGGATCCTGCCGCTGGGGGGCCACCCCCAGCAGGCCATAAAGCCGAATCAGAGGCAGCAGCATGTTTCGTACGTTGACCACCTCCCCCCGGCTTTGGATCGTGGATACATCCGCTTGCAGAGGCCGGAAGGTTTCTTTAATGGTCACGGTGGGGATAATGTAGCGCTCCTGCCCGATACGGACGATAATGCCGTCCATGATGGCCAGGGTCAGCGGGACCCGGATGCTGAGGCGGCAGCCCTTTCCTTCCTCGGAGAAGACCTCAACCCGCCCTTTCAATTTTTCAATGGCCCTTTTGACCACGTCCATCCCAACGCCGCGTCCGGACACGTCGGTAACCTTCTCCGCCGTTGAAAAACCAGGCTCGAAGATCAAATTGTCGATCAAGTGGTTGGTCAATTGGGCCTCCTCGGGAATCAAGCCCCGCTCCCGGGCCTTGGCCAGGATCCGTTCCCGATTCAACCCCTGCCCATCGTCTTCAATCTCGATGACGATATTGCCTCCTTTTTGAAAGGCCTGCAAAACCAGTTGTCCGGCCTCGGCCTTGCCCGCCTCCCGGCGTTTCGACGGCGATTCGATGCCGTGATCCACGGAGTTGCGGATCATATGAACCAGGGGATCATAGAGGGCCTCCACCATATTCCGGTCGATCTCGGTTTCCTCCCCGAACATGTTCAATTCCACCTGCTTTTCGGATTTTCGGGCCAGGTCCCGCACCAAGCGGATCATCTTCTGAAAGGTCTGGCGAATGGGGATCATCCGCAGGGACATGGAGATCTTCTGCATTTCAGCGGTGATCCTTTTCAGTTGGGCAAAATCGCGGGAAAGTTTGGGATCGTTCAAGGAGGCCAGGATCGGGTTTTGCTGCACCAGGGTCTCGGCGATGACCAGTTCGCCCACCATGTCCACCAGGTTGTCCAGTTTGTGGGTATCCACCTTGACGGTGGTTTCGGAAAACTCCCCGGCGATCTTTTTCTGATCTCGGAGGGCCTCGATGACCTGCTTGGGTTTTATTTTTTCCCCGGCGAGCAAGATCTCCCCCAACTTTTTGTCGGGCTTCTGCTCGCTCTGGACCTTTAAGGCCTCCTGGATATCCGCCGGGGTAATAAAGCCTTTGGAAGTCAGTAATTCCCCCATCCGGGGCAGGGCCACCTCCTCTTCCTTCGGCCGGCCGGTCTCCGGCGATTCGGCTCCACCTTGCTGCAGCCATTCGATTTTTTCGAAATAGGGGGCCAAGTCGAATTCCGCGTGGCCGATTTGTCCGGATTCGATGTGGGCCCGCAAATCAAAGATCATCTTTTTCAGGAGGTCGACGGCCTCCAAAATGAAGTCCACCATTTTCTGATTGATGGTTAATTTGTCATTGCGGGCGTTATCCAGCAGCGACTCCACCCCATGGGAAAAGCGGTGAATGTCCTTGAGATTCAGGAAACCGGAAACCCCTTTCAGGGTGTGAAAGGGACGAAAGATGGCGTTGATGGTTTCCTTGTCTCCCGGAGCCTGTTCCAGGTTGATCAGGTTCACTTCAATGGTATCTAAATGCTCCAATCCCTCGGAAATGAAATCCCGGTAGAGTTCCAGGTCCTGGGCCACGGAAAAGGCCTCTTCCGAAGGGGGGGATGGATCTTCGACCTCCGGAGAAGACGCTTTTTCACCAATAATCGGCCTCAGCATTTCCCAGAAGGCCTCTTCTTCAGGGGTCGAGGGGCCGGGCTTGCCGTCTCGGACTTGGGCCTGAAGGACCTTTACCCCCTGGTTCAGGAGTTCCGCGGCCTGATTCGGGTCAGGGAGGTCATTCAAAATCAGTTTTTCCACCAGTTCCTTGAGGCCCTGACCGACGGCAGTCATCGACTTTAATCCGGATTCCTGGGAGGCACCCGTTAGTTTTTCCAGTTGCTCCAACAAAGAACCCAGGCCCATAATATCTTCGGGATCCACCAGAACCGTTTGAACGGCTATCTGTTCCACTATCTCATTTAGTTGCCGCAGTTGGGCCGTCATTTCTTTTCCCTTGTGAATACCGATTATTTTTCATAGGTGGGGCCATCGCCGCACTGATCATTGATCGGAGCAATATTCCTGAAACTTGATAAATTTAATGAACTGTCTGGATAAGAAGCAAAATCAATGCCATAATAAAAAGCAATCTACCAGCCCCCGGCCCGGGGAGTCGAAGGCCGGGAGGATCTTTCGCCGACCGTTTAACCGTTTGGAATATAAACTATTTTTTGGCAAGTTCCCGTTGGATGGCGTTCCCCTCGAAGAAGGAAGCCGACCGGCCAACCCGCTGGTTCCCGTCAAAAAGCTATCGGCACCCGTCTCATTATTGCCGGGCCCGGGGACGGCTCTGGGCGTAATCCTTTATCTGTTACCCGTCTTTCCAAACCAGCAACGTTATTTTTCCAGGATCCAGCATCGGCCTTCCGCCCCCCTGTTCAAACTTTCCGGTAAAGTTACCCGAACCCCTAACCGATAATTACAGTGAGGAGAGAATTAAAGATGATTCAGGTAACCCGATTAGATCACACACCGTTAATCGTCAATCCGGATTTGATCATATTTATGGAAGAGACTCCGGATACCATTATCACCCTGTCGAACGGGGATAAAATCATGGTCCAGGAGCGGGTGAGCGAGATCATCCGTCGGGTCATCCAATTCCGCCGCAGTATCTTTAATTCCTCCATTCCGATTGATTAGTTCGCTGAGCCTATGGACAAAGCATCTTTAATCGGCATCCTGCTGGGCCTTGGGGCGGTCATCGGGGGGATGGTTTTGGAAGGCGGCCATCTGGGTTCCATCATGCAGGTCACCGCCGCCATCATCGTGATGGGGGGGACCTTTGGCGCCGTATTCCTGAGCTATCCCTTTGAGACGGTCCTGAAAGGGTTCAAAGACCTGAAAAAAATCTTCAAGGAACCGGCCCTCAACCCCTTTCAGTTTATTGACCTGATCATCAATTTTGCCAACAAGGCCCGCAAAGAGGGGATCCTTTCCCTGGAAAAAGAGATCAAAAACATCGAGCACCCTTTTATGAAAAAGGCCCTGACCATGGCCGTGGACGGGGTGGAACCCAAGATCATGCGCGAAGCCATGGAAACTGAACTGGCCTACATGGATGAATACGGCAAGCTGAGCGGCAAGGTCTGGCAGGCGGCGGGGGGGTTTGCCCCGACCGTCGGGATTCTGGGGGCCGTGCTGGGGCTTATTCACGTGATGGAAAACCTGAACGACCCCAGCAAACTGGGGCCGGGGATCGCCGTGGCCTTCGTGGCCACCGTCTACGGCGTGGGTTCGGCCAATCTGTTTTTTCTGCCCATGTCCACCAAACTTACGCACCGCCATCAAGAGGATCTCGTGATCAATGAAATGATCCTGGAGGGGGTGGTGGCCTTGTCCACCGGTGAAAACCCCCGGCTGATCGAAGAAAAGCTGACCACCTATCTATCGGAACACCAGAAGAGCAAAAATCCGAGCCCGAAAAAGGAATAAGGAACTCCCCAATGGCTAGAAAGAAGAAGGCCGAGGAACACGAGAATTTAGAGCGCTGGCTGGTCTCTTACGCCGATTTTATCACCCTGCTCTTCGCTTTCTTTGTCACCATGTATGCCAGCTCCCGGGTGGATGAACAAAAAATGGGATCGGCCGTGGAATCCCTGCAACGGGCCCTGGGCTCGGTGATCGCCGTGCCGGTCCCCAGCCGACAGGCCGGGGTATTCCATGATTTCAGCAGCCCGGTCCAGGTGACCATCGTGCCCATCAGCGCCCCCCACGGCAAAGAAGTGGAAAAACTGGCCAAGGAGTTGAAGCAGAAAATCGAAGGACCTCAGGGAAAAGGAGGGAAAAAGGCCGGGGCCCAGGCCTACCAGGTGAATTTCTTACTCCAGGAGCGCGGGCTGGTAATCCGGGTTTCAGACCAGTTTTTTTTCCACACCGGAGAAGCCGCCATCCGTCCCGAGGTCCAGCCCTTCTTAAAAGCCCTTGGGCAGACCCTGCAGGGCCTGGATAATTCCATCCGCATCGAAGGCCATACCGACAATGTGCCGATCAAAACCGCGCAATTCCCTTCCAACTGGGAACTTTCCACGTCCCGGGCGACCACCATCATCCGCTATTTCCTCACCAACTATCAATTCGACCCTCAAAAACTCTCCGCCGCCGGTTACGGGGAGTATCGACCGGTCGCCCCCAATGACACCCCGGAAGGGCGGGATCAAAACCGCCGGGTGGATGTGGTGATCTTGAACAGCCAGGAAAAGAAAAATGAGCCGGCAGGCATGAAAAAAGAAAAAGAGGCCGTCCAGAGCCAACCCGGCGGCCTCCAAAAAAGCTGACCGTTCCCCCCCCCTCAAATCCTTTTCTTATTAAACTTCCAGGCCCCGGCGGGTACCCGCTAAGATGGACACTATTTCACGTTTTTATTCTAAGTATCGTTGAGGGGACAATATGTTTGCCGAAGGTTGGAGGGGGTTTTTTTCTTTGCCGGGCCTTCAGCGACAAAGAATATAGCCTAACCTTTGCGTCCTTGGCGACTCTGCGGGGAAAAAGTCCAGCTGGTGTTCACTGCCCGAAGCGAGCTGCCTGAAACCGGCTTCGTTTCTTAAGCGGGCATCACCGACTCCGCCATCCGCCCTTCCTGATTAACCAGAGCCGCGTTCAGGGGATTGTCTCCGTTGTTTACGATTTCCACCAGGGCTTCCACCACCTGCGGGTCAAACTGCGATTGACTGCAGCGGGTGATCTCCTGGAGGGCCTCCTCCTGGTTCAGGGCCTTGCGGTAGGAGCGGTCGGAAGTCATGGCATCGTAGGCGTCGGCCACCGAAATAATCCGGCAGAGAAAGGGGATTTGCTTCCCTTTTAAACCATCCGGATACCCGGCCCCGTCCCACCTTTCATGGTGATGGCGGATGATCGACTTTTCCATGGCGGAAATCCCCAACTGATTGATGATCCGCTCTCCGGTGGTGGGATGCATCTTGATCATATCGTATTCGTCCTTATTCAGCCGGGAAGGCTTCAGCAGGACATAATCCTGAACCCCGATCTTCCCGATGTCGTGCAGCGGACCGGCAAAGGCCAGGGCCGCGATTTCCTCCTCGGGACGGTTCATTTTTCGGGCAATGGTCATGGCCAGTTGGGTCACCCGCTCGGAATGCTTCATGGTGTAGGGGTCCTTGGCCTCGATGGTGCTGACCAGGGCCTTCAAGGTGGCATAGAGGTTGGAGACCACGTTTTCATACAGGGCGATATTTTCAATGGTCATGGCCGCCTTTTCGCTGAGAATCGAGAGTAAAAAAAGATCTTCTTCGGAAAAAGGCTTCCCCTGATCCCGTTCGGCCAACAGTAATACCCCGAAGGTTTCCTTGCGAATCTTCAGGGGCATGGCCAAAAAGGAAGAAGCCTTGTCGCCCAGCAGCTCGTCCGGAAAAGAGGGCTGGCCTTCTTCTCCCACACCCAATATGGGCACACCGTCCAGGGCCACCTTGCCCACAATCCCTTGGCCCAGAGGCACGACCAGGTGATTGATCCGACCGGTGTCCATCCCCAATCCGGCAATCAACCGCAATAGAGCCGCCTCCCGGTCCCAGATGAAGAAGACCACTTTCCGGGCCTCGGTCAGGTGGGCGGCCATCTTGACAATCTGGTGGAAGAGGTCCTCTTTGCCCCGGACCTGGCTCAACTGGTCCATGATGGTATACAAAATGGTTTGTTCCTTGACCTTCTTTTCCAGCTTCAGGTTCAGATCTTCCAGGATTTTCTTGGCCCGGACCTCCTCCGTCAGCATCTTATTTTCATTGAGCAGCCGCTTCTCCTTGGTCAATCGTTCCAGGGTCAGACTCACCTGTTCCAACTGAAAGGGTTTGATCAGAAAGTCCGAGGCCCCTTTCTGGATGGCCTCGATCATAATTTCAAAAGAGGGCTGGCCGGTCATCAGGACGATCATCATGTCCTTGTTGAGCTGCTTGATTCTACCCAGGGTCTCCAGACCGGTAAACCCGGGCATGTACATGTCCATGAAGACGCAATCCATTTCCACCTTCTGGATCCAGTTGAGCCCCTCGATCCCGTCGGTGGCCAGAAAGACATTGTTTCCTTTAAACTCCCGCAGATAAGCATCCAACAAATTACGGATAATGGGATCGTCGTCTACTACCAGTATGTTCATCATGGATAAAATCCTTTACCTCATTCTCTTCAGCGCTCTATTAAGCGCCTTAATCACCCTTTCGACTTCAACCAACATTTTCTTAAATACTTTTTTGCCGCGTCCCGTCTTCTTCTGTGTGTGTCTGTGGCTAAAAAGGTCTTTAAAACAAAACCCCCTTGCTCCCAACATTCGAGGCAAAGGGGATAAGAAGGCAACCTAACAAATATATTTTCATTTAACCATATCGACAAATCGCGGCGAGTAGGATTGCGGCGGAATATATCCTTTGACGCCCTGAACCTCACGCCCCAAGGTGGCCATCTCCTGCTTCAAATCCCGGCAGCGCACCTCGGCGAACTGGAGGCATTCCAAATTCAAATCAAAGATTTCCTGCCAGGTTTCCTTAATTTTCCCGATCCAGCTTGCCAATAAAGTATCTCCCTTCTGCTCCTCCGGAACGGATTGCCGGCCAGGGTACCCCTCCCGGGCGAGTTGTATGTCCACCAGATCGATGGTCTTCAGGATTTCTTCCCGCTCCCGGGTCAACTGGCTGATCTGGAAATCCTGTCCTTCTTCCAGGGCTCTTTTAAACCCCTCCATGTTGGCCTTGAGTCGGCGATAGAGGCCATGTTTTTTCTGCAGCAGGTCGGTCATTAGAAACACCTTATCCTTCTTTAGGTTATTGGCACGCGCTGCTCTATGCGCAAAATTATCCTGCAAAGCCCCTAAGATCGCAAAAGCTGGTTCTTTTGAGAGGCAGTTTTGGTCTGGCGTCTTCGTCAGGCCTGTTTGTCAAATATCAGCCCGGTGACTTCTTCGATTTTCGCAGCAAGATCCAATGCTTCCTTGGCCGGAATTTGCCGTATGACCTTACCCGTGTCATCATCGACAACTGTGACCACTACCTCTTTTGAAGCCCTATCGACTGAAAAATTCAACTTTACATTGCGCAACCCTTTTCCTTCGCTTTGCTTGGCAATAAGGGCTTCCGCCAACGGAGATAAGCCCGAAGGCTTTTTTTCAGTCTCGGCCGGCTTTGTTCTCTCCTGGGGAATCCGGCCCTGACTCGGAATATCGCCGCGTACTAAGGGAGTCTGGCTTTTCCCGGGTAAAGATACATTTTCTACCAACACCTGAATCACCGTCCTTTCATTTTGAAACCTTTATTCAATCTATCTTTTCCCTTTTATGCCGATCACCCATTGGCGTCGACATATCGGGGGATGTGGCTTTCTCTTGATCCGTACCCTCTCGCCGCCTGCTTTGCCTGTTTCATTTTTGTAAGCTCTTCTCTAATATCCAGGCTTTCCCCCCGGACCATGACCATCACTTCGTCGTCTAACGGCGCAATCTGCTCCACCAGGCCCTTGATCCGTTGCAGATAACCGTCCAACTTCCCCTTCAACTCCCGGGAAATCCAGGACAGTTCTTTCGCGCCCTGGCGACTGATTTTCTGGAGGGACAGATCTATTTTTTCCGTATTATCTATGCAATCTTGGCGTTTCGCCAATAATCCTTCCAAGGCGGCCTCTTTTTCGCGCACAAAGGAATCTTTCATGGTTCTGGTAATAGACAGATATTCCGTCATCAGGGATACTTTCTTCTCCAGGAACAAACAAATTTGTTTATACTGATCAGTAGCCGTCGTGTTCATGATTCCTTCACGCCCTCATATAGTTGGCGACCGGTTGCCTTCTTCCTTCATTAAACTGAACTGTTTCAGGCTGAATGGTCTGGCTTGGGCCGAGAATAATTTCTTTCCAAGCGGACAATAGGTCCGCCAATATTCCGATAACTTCATCAAGGCCACCAAGGTCTCTCTTGACATCCGCCAGGAGAATTTTCTTGATCATGTATTTATAAAGTGACTGGAGATTTCGGGCAATAGCGCCCCCTTTTTCATGGTCAAGCGAGCTCAACAACTCGTCGATAATGTCCATGGCCTTATTGAGGGCCCGACCTTTGCCTTCATAATCTTTTTCCCGATATTTCGTTTTGGCGATTTTAAGTTGAAGGATCGCGCCTTCGTAACACATTTAGAATTAATCTCCCGGGATCTGCGGTTAGAACTTGTGTATTCTGATAAGCCCCAATACCTTTGTTAACCATTAAACCCTCCCTCTATTCTGTTTAGGCTAGGATTAAACCTGGCCCCAAGACTTTGACAATGCGCTTATTTGGCCGGTTAGCCAATTGCTCTGCGTCTGCATCTTGGCCAACGCCGTTTCCATAACTACAAACCGGTTGATCATCGTTTCCATCTTCTGGTTCAAACGGGCTTCCATTTGATCGATCTGGGTAGTAAAGCTGTCGATGCTGTTCTTAAGAGATTCTTGTTTAAAGCCGACGTAGCCGTCAACCGTATCCGTAATATTGAATAGGGTGCGATCAAAGAGCTCTGCCACCCCGAGGGTGAGTTTGAGTGTGCCGACGTCGACGCCGTTTGCTGCCCCGGTGTATTTTAAGGAAAGGCCGGCTGTATTGGCATTGGCGGCGGTACCCGTCAGTGTCCGGGAACCGGTGGCCGTTTCCCCATTGATGGTACCGGCTACATCCAGTCCGGCATAGGTGCCACTGGTAAACCCCAACGGGGCATTGGCGGAAACCGCAAAACTGCCGGCGCTTCCGAAGTCGTTGTTGGTCAGCACCAGCTTATTATCAACAGAGGCGGAGGCCGTGACCGGCACCGCATATCGTCCTTCCCGGCTCCCATCGGCCCCTGTCGGGTCAACGTTAATGGCCCCGAAATTCAAGTTGCGACCCAGGGGGCCTGTTATGGCAAGGGACACCTGGCTGGTTCCGGTAGTCTTGTCGGTCAGGGTGATCCGACCGCTGCTGTCAATAGCGGCCGATACGGTGTTGCTAAAGGAGGTTTGAATGACCGAAAGCAGACCCTGAACCGTATCGGTATTAATGTTGGAAATAGTGTAGCTCCCGCTCATGGCCGAACCGCTACGGGTCGTTCCGTTGAAGCTGATGGTGTCATTATTTTGCAGGCCGGCTGAAATCCCGCCCGTATCGAACATACTCGCCCAGGTGGTAGAGTTGGTTATGGTAGCGGTCTTCCCGGCATCGGCGTAGAGCGGTTGATCTCCAACGATTTTCAGATCGTAGGCCTGATTGAGTTCCGAATTGACAGCGTTGACGATCTGGGTCAGGGTCATCCCGTTGGTCAGGTTTACGTTGGCGGTCCCGCCGCCGGCAGTCAGGGCCAGGGTGGTATCTCCGACCAGTCCCCCGGAAAGATCCAGCGTCCCGGTAACCGTTCCCTGGCTCGCCGCCTGAGTAATGTTTACTGCGTAGGCGCCCGCTTTGGTTTTCAATCCATGGGTGATATATTCCAGCGTCCCGGTAGTCGTTGTCCCGTTGGCGGCAAACAGGTTCAGGACATCGTTGAAATTGGTTTCCAGATATCCTTTCAGCGTGGTCTCGTTAACCGCTAGTTGACCCTGATTATCCAGGTTGATTCCTACCAGCCCCATAATGGAAAATTGTGACGAAACCCCCCAAATCTGGTTTACAATATTGTTCGTCAGGTCGGACTTGACAGACATCAGGGTACCGTCTCCAAAAAGGGGACCGCCACCTTTTTTCTTCTCACTGTCATAAGTAGACTCGGTCTGGATGAATTTCATTACGTCATTATATTTATTCACAAAATCTTCAATGAGATTGACTAGTCCGCCCGTATCTCGGTTGACCTTCAGGGTAACGGTGGTTCCCTCTTCCGCCTTCTTGAGGCGCAAGGTGACCCCGGAAATGGCATCGGTGATAGTGTTCGAGGTCCGTGTCAGGTAGTTGCCGTCCACCTTTAGCTGGGCATCCCTGCCGGACTGGAGTTCCATGGTATACCCTTGGACGGAGGCCGTCATAGTCCCCAGGCTCAGACCGGCCCCGGCCTGGTTGTTAGTTACCAGACTTATACCCAGGCGGCTGTCCCCGGAAGCACTGTCGGCCACCAGGATTTTACCATCCGCCGTGATGGCGGCTGAACCGGCCGTCAATCCGAAGAGTCCTTCTATTTGGGTGAGCAGCCCCTGAACGGTCTGGGTAGTTTTATCGGTAATCGTATACGTCCCGGCAACGGCCGTTCCATCGTGTTTCGTCCCGGAAAGGGTTATGGTGTCCCCGTTGGTGACGTTATTGGCATCCCCTCCGGTATTGATGCTCTCCCAGGTGGCTGCGGCGGTAATATTTCCTTCCCCGGCAACGGTCGTCCTGGTATTGGCCTTATCACTGAGATGGACATCGTTGAGGCTGCCGAAGGTTCCTTTAGGATACCCAGGCTCTGGAGCACATTACTTGGCATCCGAGTAATCGCCGGCCGAGGTGGTTCCGCTAATGGCGATCCGGTAAACCGGGATCCCGTTTTCGGTGGCGTTGACCACCTGGGCATCAACCCCCAGAAGCGCGTCGATCTGGAGGCGATCTCGGTCAGGGTACTGGAAAGATTGATGGTTAGCGCTTGGCCGTTGATGGTCACATTTCCGCTCACCGACCCGCTCATCCCCAGCAACGAGTAAACCGCCGTTCCGGAACTTTTGAAGTCGTCCGATTTGGCCCCGTTGCTGGTGGCATTTTTTAAAGCAGTGGTAGCGGTAGTAAAGCCAAAAGCCTCGAGAACATTGGCCGCTCCGGCCTGTTGCAGTCCCATGCCGGCTGCCCCCTCCGCCTGGCTGGAAAGGACTAGGCGGTAGTCGGAAGCGGAATAGGAAACAATGGAGGCCGTCACCTGAGTGGCGGTGGTTCCGCTGTTTAGGCTGTTCATTTTATTTCGAACATCGTTTAAGGTGTCGGTGGCCTCAATGGTTACGGCCCGACCATTAACGAGAAAGCTACCGGCGTAGGGCGCTCCCAGCGCGGCAGACTGGCTTGTGAAACTTTTTCCCGAGACCTTCTGGGCCTGGGCGGTCTGGATCAACTCCAGGGCATAGGTACCGTCGGCTGCAGCGGTGCCCATCGAGGTGGTCAGGATATCCTCGGCCTTGGTGGCGGAGGAAGAAGTAAGAGACGAGGCGAACAGGTCGAACCCGCTAACATCTTTTATTTTTCCGGCGGCGGTCTTGAGGGCCAAGAGCTTCGAGTTCACGGATCGCCATTCGGCAAGCTTGGTTTGGGTGTCCGTCTTTTTGGCAGTAACCAAATCGACACGACGGTGTTCGATCCCCTTAAGCTGGTCTATCATGGATTTCCAATCAAACCCGCTCGAAAGTCCTGCCACTAAATTGGTGCTCGTCGCCATGGGGCCTCCATTTTTTTCCGCCTGAACCCAAATCCTGATGGAAAATATCTGCCGAACTTGTTCTTTTTATCGGAAAAATATGCTCGAAACTTGAGTGATTTTATGTTCGGTTTGATAATAAGCAAAAGACCTGCCAAGGAACAAAAACCCCGTTTCCGAGGTTTCGGAAACGGGGTTTTTATAGTACTTCTGATGGAGGTTAAGGGTTTATTTGAATAGAGACAAGACGTTCTGAGGCGCGCTATTGGCTTGGGCCAACATAGCCGTACTGGCCTGGAGCAGGATCTGATTCTTCGTAAAACTCGTCATTTCGGCAGCCATGTCCACATCCCGGATGACCGATTCCGCGGCTTGGGTGTTTTCAATGGTCGTCGCCAGGTTTGCAGCGGCATAAGTAAGCCGGTTCTGAGCGGCGCCGATGTCCCCTCGTCTTTCGTTCAGTGTTCCGATGGCCAAGTCAATAGTCGCCATGAATGCCTGCGCTTTCGAAGCGCCATCCATTTGATCGACAGATACTCCAAGTGTTATACTGGTAACGCTACCGATCAAGACCCCGATCCTATCGTTACCGGTATTCTTTGCTCCCACCTGGAAGTCGGACGCCGCCGCAGTTTTTCCTGCAATAGCGCCATCAAAGGTACTGCCATCACCAAACCCACTATTAATTTTCAAAGTGAGTCCCAAAGTAGCAAAACTCACTTCTTTGGTTGTTCCGGCACTTGGAGCGGTGACGCCATAAACGGTTTCAGAATACCGCTGCCCTCCGGCCAGCGTGGCCGAAACAGTAATATTCCCGCCAGCAACGCCAGCAACGTTGTAGGTTTGCGCCGATTGCAGCCCTACCGCTCCGGAAAATCCCAAGGTCGACGTGATCCCACTTGAAGAAACACTGACCCCGAAAGTTCCGTTAAGAAGCTTTGATCCCGCGTATTCGGTGGATTGTGCGATTCGGTCGATTTCATTGATCAGTTTGTTTCCTTCGGCATTTATCTTTGTAAGGTTTGATCCGGCATTGGCTGAGGCCGCCTGGGTCGCGAGTTCCTTCAGGCGGGTGAGCATGTTGCCGATCTGGTCCACGGCACCTTCCGTTACCTGGAGAAGGGACGTAGCCTCCGCCGTGTTTCTGCTCGCTACCTTGAAGCTGGCGATGTCTGCTCGGAATTGTTGTGAGATTGATAAACCGGCCGCATCATCCGCAGCTCGGTTAATCCGGAAACCGGATGACAGCCTTTCCAGATTCTTACTGAGATTGGTATCTGAAATGCTTAACTGTCGGTGGGCATTCATTGCCGCAATATTATTCTGAATTCTTAATCCCATTGCTTTAATCCTCCGTGATTTAAATTTTCCGGCATCCTTGCCGAATTGGTTTAAAAAGTTTACTTATCCCATCTGAATTCATTTTAATTTTTTCCGGTCGCAACTAATGATCTTCCTGATCACCTCCCTGCTAAATTATGTCGTATTTGAACCTATTATCGGGAAAGAAGGGGGAAAACTTTAGTCTTTTTTCGGCCGGATCAGGATGAATGGGGGTGTATAATGGGTGCAGAACAAAAGGAGGGGTTTAACTGCCAAGAAAAGCCTGAAGGCCCTCACGATAAAATGTTATTTTTTCAGGATCTTGGTCCTTCATTAACTGGTCGAACCTTGTGCCCATAAAGTTTTGAAGATCTGACGGCAGAAGGCCTAATACTCTTTTGGCCTGAGCGGATATTTCGGTTTGGTCTTTCAATGCAAAATTGATTTCAAGCACAATTTTAATGATATCTCCCATATCATTTATGGTTACATTTCTACTTAGACCCAGTTCTTTTAATATGAGATCGCATCTGCCAAGAAAATCCAACAGACTATTCTCCTTCAAATCTATTTCACCTAAATAAAGAAGAGCTTTGACAAACCCCGGCTGCAAAGAAAGGGCTCTTTCAAAAAATGACCTGGCCTCATTCAATCGATTAAGCTGGAGACTGATTTCCCCTAAGCCTATCAAAGGATCTATTCCATGAGAGGTAATTCCTAATGCTTTTGTGAATGCATCTAATGCTTGATCTAAAAGATTTTGATATTTACAGACTCTCCCCAGGGAGCACAGTGCCAAATAGTTTGACGGCTCAAGTTGCAGGACTTCCTTTAAGGCCTCTGCAGCCTCAGCCTCTTCTCCGGAATCAATCCGTAGCAAGGCCAAACGATTCAGTACCATGATATCCCGGTTCCCGAGATCAAAGAGTCTTCCGAGGCATCTTTTTTCCTCAGCGTATGATTTGGCTGTTTTATGAAGCTTGGCCAGCATATACCAGATTTCCTGCTGCTCCGGGGAAGCCTTAAGCGCCGCCTCAAGATACCGCTTCGCCCGGCCCAGATCACCCGTTCGGTCAAGATGAAAACAACCCGCATTCCACCAGGCCTGCCAAGCATTTTCCGAAAGGTCTGCGGCCTGTTGATACACTACCTCCATCTTGGAAATTTCTCCAAGGCCGTTCCAGGCATGCCCGATTAAAAGATGAACACTCGGACCCTCGCTCATGGTCGAGTTTATGACTAATCCGGCCCTCTCCGGACTATTTTCAAAAATATCCCTTAGTTCAATGAATTTTGCACCCAACGAAAGGACGTCTTTCCATTGACCCTTTTCCCCAGCGACCATCGTCAGCGTGTAGTACGAGTCAAGATGATCCGGGTATTTTCTAAGCGCCTCCCAGGAATACTCGGCAGCTTTGTCGAGGTTGCCCATACGAAAAAAGGCGATGGCGGCGTTGTGACGCGCCCAAAGGTATAGGGGATGGTTATCGTTTTTACTCTCCGCGAGATCAATGGCCATTACGGATTCTTTGGCGGCCTCTTCGTTTATTCCTCTGGAAAGGTAGGATACCCCCAGGTAGTGATGAGGCATTGGATCATCAGGATCTTCCGCGATCTGTTTCTTGAGCAGTTCGCTCGTCCTGATAAACTTTTCTTGGGCCTTCTTTTCATCCACATTGTAGCCGTAATGCATTAACTCAATCTTGGATTCTTTGATTTTTGTAGGCCCTTCGACCCGGTTGTGAACAATTCCTTCGTAATGAATAACCCCGTTATTTCTAAATAGTCTTTCGAAATTATGTCGGGCGGTTTTGGCGCCATTGCTGTAAGTGCTGATAATATTCACATGGAAGGCGTCTGCATCGCCTGCCTTCCGCACTGCCTCTCGTAATTTCTGTCCACTTCCCTGCACGAGCTCTTCATCGCCATCAATCTGAAATACCCAATCCCCGGAGGCATAAGCTAAAGCCTGATTTCGGGCTTGGCTGAAGCTTCCTTCCCAAGGGTGAAAATAGATTTTGTCTGTATACTTTCTGGCTATTTCCACCGTCCCGTCGGTAGATCCAGTGTCCACAATGATGATCTCGTCAACAAAATCCTTGACGCTTTTTAAACATTGGTCGAGAAAAACCTCCTCATTTTTCACAATCATGCAGACCGAGATCAGAGGGTATTCTAATTGCTTTCCGGTAATGAAGGTTAGTCTTTTTCTTTTAGTCTTTTTCATCAGTTAAACTCCTTACAGTTCGGATAGGAAAATCTTGATCTTGTCAATTAAGTCCTGAACTCCGGAATGGGATAAATCAGCAAACAAGGTCCGGCCGCTATATTTAGCAGCCTGCGCCAGATCATTCCCGAAAAAAAACCAACGAGCCATCCTGTACTGATCTTCAGCCGAAAGGAGGGCTTGATTCGCGGCCGCGCGAAAGCCAAGACCATCTTCTTTCTTTTCGCCTTGGAGACCATAAATCCGACCCAAACCGAGGGCATCTGGACTGCAAGAGGAGATAGACCGGATCGGCTTGTAATGCCAGTGCAATGCCTCGGCATAAACACAAAGCAATTCCAGCTACTTCGCTATTTAATCATGAGCGCCTGCGCTCTTCCTGACATGTCTTGCGCTGCCGCCTCTTCCCCGATTGCCGCAAGAACGGCCGCTACGCGGACATATGGAAGTTCATATTGAGGGAAGATTTTTGCCGCCTCTTCAAATGACTGGAGCGCTGCTAATGCATTGCCCTTTCGCGCGCGAGCTTCACCCAAGAGTATCCAGGCCTTGATCGAACGAGGATTTCGGCACATCGCCTGCCCTAATAAAGCCGCCGTATCCGGAAATGACCCGGCGCCGAAAAGGTAGGGAAGGTAATTTTGCGGCTCCAACCGCGCTGCCTCGGCAAAGCAGCCCTGAGCCCGGGCCTCGTCCTTATCCACCTGGGCTAAAATTAGACCGTCATGGAGGAGCGTTTCAAACCGTGTCGGCATCAGCCTGAGATAACGTTCCTTACGGGAGGCCCCTGCCAACCTGGAAAATTTCTCAAATACGGCCTCCGTCTCATTCCCTTGCCCGCGGGGGAATCCTGCCTCGGACAACTGCTTCCGGTAGAAATCAATCCGGTCAATCGCGTGATTTCTCTGTAAGCGCTCCTTTATTACGTAAGCCCTGGCTTCTTTCGCCATTCGGGACATGAGGTCTCTATCACCGACCAGCTTGTCGAGAATGGATATCAGATCATCTTGATTTCTAAAAAAAAACCCCGTTTTACCATCCTGCACCGCCTCTCGGTAGGGGGCTAACTCCTGAACGACGGCAACAACTCCGGACACCGCGTATTCAAGGAATTTCACGTCCGACCGGGAGCGGTTGAATGCCGTTTCATTTAGCGGCGCGAGGCCGATATCGATGGTCTCAAGAAAGGAATAGTAATCCTCAATTGAGCCCGGTCTAATCCGCCGCTTCCTTTCCTTAGGCATGTCGCGGAAAAGATCCCAAATGGAGTCGGAGCACATTAAGTGAAGTTCTGGCGTCGTTACTTGCCCCAATCCATTTTATGAGGACAGGCGCAAGTTCCGCCATGTCTTCGAGGTGGCCATGGGAACCACCCCAACCGATGACCAGGCGTTTATTCTTTCGGGCCGCCCTTTCCGGCGGTAATATCGTTATCTGATTTGGAAAGACAATATTTACCGGGTTCAAGTAACTGTAGATTCGCTTCAATTCCGTTACCGTAAATTGCACAATATCGCTCAGACATGCCAGTCTTTTAGAAAGGCTGAAGTTCTCCGGGTTGCGATAGAAAAAATAAACAGGGCTCCATGGCGGGACGGCATTGATGTCATCGGCAAATTCGAAGACCGTGAGAAGTTTTTGAGCTTTCCTCTCCAAGATGAGGGGGAGAAGGTCCGGATCACAGACGTTTTTTAGGACCAGGACATGGGCCGCCCGCATGATTTCTTCTTTATGTCGGTGAACATTTGTCAGATTGACAATATAAATATTCTCCTCCTGCGCCATGGCCATGCCCGGCGCCAGAGTTCGATAATAGTAATCACCGCCTTCTTCGTTTTGTGGCGGCTCGACCTGAGCAATTAAAAGAGGCACTCCCTTCATCTCTGATTACTCCATTGATCTATATTAATGCCTTAAACTTTCAAGACGCTGAGATTAAAACTCCCCTTGGTTTTTTTCCTATCGTACAGGGGAAAATTCTTGGGGGCAGGATTAGAGCGGGCATTTTGCATATTATTAACATTTCCGCTCTTTCTTTAGCCATCTATTCCCTGGCGTCAGAATTAATAGGGCATTTAGGCTGAGGCCAAATGTTTTTCCCGATCACCTATGTATTCAATTCTAATTCAACTTAGAACGATCCAACCCAGTCTGATATCTTGGCCGAAATAATAGGATATCCATTACACGGTCCCTACCACCTTTAGCATATACTTTGGTATATGAAAGGGGAGATCATAAGCATGTTCCTTTACCTTTATGAAGCCCGCCTCTATCATAGCATTGATCATGCGCTCTGCATTCCAGACACTCCTGTGTACATTGTAGGGATTAATATCTTTTTGTACAGAACCATAGACATACTGGTTAAACAGCCAAAAATCCATATCGCCACTGTGAAAAGCTGACAGAATCGCTGTCAAGTTGGGGACACCTACTGTAAGTCTACCGCCCGGTTTCAATATACGTCGCATTTCTTTAAGGATAGTTAAGACGGTGGGAATGTAGAAATGCTCCAATGTGCCACAGCTCATTATTTCATCAACGGAATCGTCAGCAAATTGTAACTCTTTGGTGATGTCAGCCAAAATATCAACATGGGGTAACGGTCTGACATCGACATTGAGAAATCCATTCCCATAAGGATATTCTCCACCACAAATATCGAGTTTCAAGGAGCCTTCCGGGGTGGTCGCCTTTCCGCACACAATTCGCTTCTTCTCGGATTCGATATCCTTGGCATAATTCTGACAGGTATATTGAATCGCCAAAGCGCGGATGTCGGGAGGACGTTGAACAGTGTGCACTTTCACCGCTATCAGTCTCAGCGATGGTTCATCTTGGGCATGATAATCCGTGGGTATTTCTTGTTTGATTTCCCGAAATCCAACATCTCGCAAGATTGTTTCGAGGTCTGTAAACGTATAACCAAATAAATGGTAGTCACCGGGATACCTCTGAAGCCCAAAGATATTATTGATTCGAAACTTTTTTCCTTCCATGTATTCCTTAATCGTTGCGTCAAAGTCCGGACATTCAATGATCAGTTTACCACCTTCCTCGAGAACACGATTCCATTCAAAAAGGGCTTCGAGAAAGTCATGCCGGGGCAAATGCTCGATCATATGATACGTCTCGATCCTTGAAACAGTCGCCGCGGCAAAAGGAAGCCGTCGACTATCACACTGAAGATCCACAGCGGATGATGGCATTAGGTCAATATTGAGAAACCCCTCTAAACGTTGTCGGCCACACCCCAGATGAAGTTTCAGAGGTTGTAAAAAAGGGACTTCTTTTCTGTTGTATTCTTCCAAGTAACCTGTTCCCACAACAAAGTCCCATTTTGATGTGTCTTTAACTTCGAGAGCGTCGGGTTCCCTCATGCCACGGATGGCAAAGTCCGGGAAAAAGCCTCCGAGAAGATTTGTGAAGTCATCAAGGCGCCAAGCGATTTTATGGTCAGGGTCATTTAAGTGCATGATCGGGATGCCGATCACAACGCGGCGTCGTGCCACACGTTTGGCTTCCAGAATCAGGGGTACGGGGTCGCTAAAATGTTCTATTATATGGTCGAGGACCACCGTATCAAACGATTGATAAAGGAAAGGAAGCCATTTTGCGTCTCCTTTAACAAATTTCATTTCCCGATGATTTTTTAACGCTTCTTTATAACCCCAGTCCGTCAACTCCAACCCGGTTAAATCAAGCGATGGATTGTGCTTTTTCATGATGGCTGTGGAATCGCCATTGGCACAGCCTACATCCAGGGTAGTACCTTCACATTGTTCGGCAGTTATCTCCTTCAGTCGCCGAATGCGTTGGGTGTCCAGTTTTCCTTTTACCGGCGCCCAAACTTTCTTCATATATGAATTCTTTTCCTTTGTCTCTAGTCGAGTCTCATCGATTGACGCCAAGTGCGAGATGATCCTTCGGGCCACCGACTTAAAAGAATAAGTTTTGACGGCGTTGATGCCCGACATTCTTAATTGTGTATGGTAATCGCTATCTTGGATGAGTCGGTCAAGATGTAGATCGAGTTCTGCTGGCGTTGAGTAAGTGAGAAGGGCATCTCCAAAAAGCTCTTGCGCTCCGGAAAGGACATCAGAAATAACGACACCTCCTGAGGCCATGACGTCAAGAATTCTTGGGTTGAGGAATCCTTCTCGGCGCATGTCTTCATGATGGTCGTTTAAGACAACTCGGGAAGTAGCATACAAATCAGGAAGATGTTTGTTTTCATAATATAGACCGCAAATACATTTCTTAGGCAGGATCCCATCCCATCCCTCACCCCAAACTTCGAGATGATTCATCCAGCGATTTCCGAGGGATATAATATCTTGAATGATTTTCCTCCCCTTGCCTTGCTTGCCGTTGCCTACAAATACTATATCGTGCGATAATTTGGGGATTCCGGGGGGAGGCTGTTTGGCGGTTCCGCCGATCAGAATTTCGCCTTCTCGCCCCATTTCTTGGATTTTTTCAAGAAAGCGAGGGGAGAGACAGAAGATATGATCATAAAAAGAAAGGGAATGAGTGGTTATCAAATCGGGATGGCGATGTATCCAGATGATATTATGAGTTGGTCCATCGATTTTTTCGATCGGGATACCGTGCAAGTGAATCAGTACTTTAGGTTCTTTTGCCGCAAGGACAACACCTTCTGCGGAAAGGGCTTCTGCTAGTTCCTTGCCGAACCAATAATCGCCCCATCGCAGTTTCCGGGCAGGATCTCTTTCCAAGAGATCGGATGCCGAGATGATGGAGATGGGTAATCGTGCAAGTTTTTCTTTTCTAACTAGCAACTCTTTGAGATTTTGAAGACAAGGGGTATGATTTAATGAGGGAATCAAAAGTTCCCGAGCGGCCGTTAAGTTACCGCTATCAAGATTAAACTGTATGGCCTTATCCAGAGGATATTCTCCTGAAGGTCGGGCGAGCATCGAGGTGGGTGTTTTCGGATTATGATTCCTGGATTGCTCTACTTCTTCTGGTTGTGCCGTCTTGGGATAGTTCCCCGATCTTTCTAAACAGAGCGCAAGATTTTCTAATGCTTCACCGTAGTTGTCATTTACCTTAAGCGCATTACGAAAATAAAGGATGGCCTGATGATAATTTTCCTCAGTAAAATAAATCACCCCTAGGTTGTTAAGTGCTTCAAAGTTCTGAGGATCGGTAGCAATAATACTTTCAAAACAACTTCTTGCCAGATGTAGGTTGCCTTCCTCGAACAAACGTTCCCCATCTTGAAGCAATAACTCCGCATCGATTACTTGTATGTCATTGGGATATTTCACTAATCATGTCTCCAGTTAGCCGACATGTCTATGTTTTGTCGGGTTTGCTATTAAAGCTAATCGCTTCTCACTATTTATAAAAAAGTTAAAATTAGTTCTTCATTGTTCCGAACAGGATGTTGTTGAATTCGTTTAATTAATATCTCTAACCCCTTCGGATAATTTTACCGATTGGGTCGGCAATTTCTTCCCGGAAACAGAGTTGGCCCGTCAATTTACAACCTACTCCCCTATTTTGAGATATAAAAAGCTCCGGAGGCATAAAAACGAAAGGGGAAAACATAGCCTTCGATGTTAAAAGGGTAGGTTCTCTGGGCTGAGAGCTCCGGTTTTATATCTGACGGTAATTCATGCAATAATCTTGCCTGAGTAGCTTGTGGAATTGCCGGGGATGGTTCTTTCTTGGCTAGGGCATAAGAAGACTCTGACGGCCAAAGAAAATATCGCCGCAAAGGCGCAAAGGACGCCAAGAGAAGAAGGAAGAGGAGAGAAGGAAGCAAAAGAAAGGATTCGCTTTTTTGCTTTTCCGAAAAGGTCCAAAAAACCAAAAAACTCCATTGCTTCGCGAAAGTTGGGCGTGGCTTGGCAGTTAGGGTGACAGCAGGCGCTTCGGGAAAGAAGACTTTTAAAGCGGAGGAGGCGATTCTAAAGTCAACTATTTGACATGAAATCAGAATCGTTGAATTAAAGAGCCAATTGCTGTTCGGGGGTCAAACGGGGTCGGGTTTTCACTTCCCGATTGATCCGATCCGCCAGGATTTTCAATTATTAATATGTAATATAAATTTTATAGTTGCGATATGCATATTTTATGCTAACATTTAGGTATGATTAAGAGAAACATTGAACCTGTCCTCGTGGAACTGGCACAACGCTATCCCGTGGTGACCATCACCGGGCCTCGGCAGAGTGGGAAGACCACTCTCTGCCGCAACACCTTTTCGACCCTGAAGTACGCCAATCTCGAGGCCCCGGATGTCCGGAGATTCGCCACCGAAGACCCGCGAGGTTTTTTGACAGCGTATAGCGGCGGCGCTATCCTCGATGAAATCCAGCGGGCGCCCGAACTCCTTTCCTATATTCAGGACATCATCGATATCGAGAATGAACCGGGGCGGTTTATCCTGACCGGCAGCCAGCAGTTTGAAGTGATGAATACCATCAGCCAGTCCCTGGCCGGCAGGTCGGCTCTCCTTAAACTACTTCCCCTTTCATTGTCCGAACTGAAACGGACCCATCCCCCCGGAAATATTGATCAGCTCCTTCTCACCGGCTTTTACCCCCGTATCCACGACCAGGGGCTGAATCCCACCCAGGCTCTGGGCGATTATCTCGAAACGTATGTGGAGCGGGACCTCCGTCAACTCGCCACCGTGAAGGACCTTTCCCTCTTTGAAAGATTTCTTAAACTTTGCGCGGGGCGAGTGGGCCAGGTGCTGAACCTGCAGAGTCTCGGGAATGACGCCGGCGTATCGCATACCACCACCCGCGCCTGGTTGACGCTCCTGGAAGCGAGCTATATCGTCCTGCTGCTTCAGCCCTGGCACGCAAACCTATCCAAACGCCTAATCAAGTCGCCCAAGATCTATTTCCATGATGTCGGCCTGGCTGCCTTCCTCCTCGGTCTGGAAAATGAAATCCAGGTCGGCCGAGACCCGTTGCGGGGCAACCTCTTTGAAAACCTGGTGGTGGTAGAAGCGCTGAAGTACCGTTATAACCTGGGGAAGCGGAGCAACCTCTTCTTTTACCGGGAAAGCAATGGGAATGAGGTCGACCTCCTGGCCGAAAGCGGCCGAAGCTTGTGCGCAATGGAGATAAAGGTCGGCGCCACCGTCAACCCGGATTATTTCAAAGGGCTGCGTCATTTTGCCAAGGCGGTCGGACCAAGTCGGCAGATTACCGGCGGAGTTATTTACGGGGGAAGCGAGTTCCAGAAACGAAGCGATTTTCCCGTCTATCCGCTAGCGATGTGCGAGGAACTGTTTGCCCTACAGGAACCCTAAGAAAATAAGGCCTCCAGCGAAATGAGACGGAGAAATTTGCTCAATTGCGCCGATGGGGGTCCTTCTCCAAGGCAGCCCGAATGTGTCCAGCATATAGCGCATTAGAATAACTCCCGCTTCTGTGGCGCAAGATCTTTGCGTTCGGCCATAAAATCTTCTGGCACCAGCGACGGATGGGCAAAAAAATCATCCCAGCCCAACGGCTTAGGCCTATGAAAATAGTCTTTGCAGGCTTTGCTCCCCATGTTTCTATTCAACTCCGCGCTTCGGCCTTACCCCTGCCTTTAGATAGAGCCCGGGGAAAATACTTTCGCTCCTCTGCAATTTGCCTGGCCAGATAAATTTTCGCCAGGCTCTGATAAGGCACGTCTTTCTTAAAATTTCGGAATGACTTTATTCTGCTTCCTCATAAAATATTTTCTCCTTATGGTCAAGTCCATATCATCCAGGAACTGCATGAATTCGCGGCAGTGTGGCGGGCCGAGGACCTGCTCGAATACGTCAAGAGGCGATGCGAACCGGTCCGCCGATTGTATCTGTTTATTGATTCGGAGCTACTCTTGTTGATTTACTATGAAAAATATGATAAATGGGTATATAAATTCCTTATTGAGGCGCAAAATGGAAGTATTAAGTAGATTTTTTACGCCACCAAAATCCAGTTTCTTCCTCTTCGGCCCCAGGGGCACCGGTAAATCCACTTTTGTGCGCCAATATTTCCCCAAAGCCCTATATATCGACCTTTTGGATCCCGAACGGGTTCGCCTTCTATCCGCCAGGCCGGAACGGCTCCAAGAGATCATAGCGGCCCAACCTGAAAAAACCGTAGTCGTCCTCGATGAAATCCAGAAGATTCCGGAATTGTTGTCGGTAGTTCACAGCCTCATCGAGGCCCGGAAAGATCATTATTTTGTCCTGACCGGTTCCAGTTCCCGAAAACTCAAGCGGACCGGCGTGGATCTATTGGGGGGACGCGCCCTTTTGAAAACCCTGCATCCGTTTATGGCGTCTGAGCTGGGAGATCTTTTCGATCTGGGTCGGGCCCTTCAATACGGGCTTTTACCGGTGGTCCTCAATTCCCCGGACCCGGCTGAGGTGTTAAGATCCTACGCGGCCTTATATCTCCGGGAAGAGGTCCAAATGGAAGGGTTGGTCAGGAACATCGGCAATTTTTCCCGATTCCTGGAGGCCGTCAGTTTCTCCCACGCTTCCCTGCTCAATGTCAGCAATGTAGCCCGGGAATGTGAAGTGGAACGAAAGGTGGTGGAGGGCTACCTGGGTATTTTAGAGGACATTTTATTGGGGTGGCGGGCGCCTGTATTCACCCGTCGAGCCCAGCGGCAACTTTCCAAACACCCCAAGTTTTATTTTTTTGACGCCGGGGTCTTTCGTTCTTTAAGACCCCAGGGACCACTGGATCGTCCGGAAGAGTTGGAAGGTCAGGCCTTGGAAGGACTGGTAGCCCAGCATCTCAAAGCCTGGTGCTCTTATTCAGGCGATCAGGCAAAATGTTATTTCTGGCGAACCCGATCCGGGGTGGAAGTGGATTTTGTCGTTTATGGCCCCCAGGTCTTTTGGGCCTTTGAAGTAAAAAACAGCCGGACCGTTCACCCGGCCGATTTACATGGCCTCCAAGCCTTTCGAGAGGAATACCCGGCCAGTCGGGTGGCCCTGCTATATCGGGGAAAGGACCAACTCTTAAAAGACGGGATCCCCTGCTGGCCCTGCCGGGATTTCCTGACCCGCCTACATCCTGCAAAGGCTATGGAAGACGTCGTTTCAAATCAAGACGATTGATAGGGACTCTCTAAAAATTAAGGTACGCCTTTCTTATGGGCTAGGGTTTTTTCTGAAGCCAGGCGCCATCCCCTTTCTGGATCCACCAGCCCGGGGAGGCCGACTGCTGCCACTTTTCGGCGAAGATGCGCTGCACCTTGATCAACTGATCGGGGGAAATGTTCATCGATTTGGCCACTTCCAGGTAGAGGGCCCGGCGGTCCCGGTTTTCGGAGTCCACCAGCGGCTTGACTTCATTTTTCTCCGCCGGAGACAGATTATTTATATCCCGAATCTCCAGCCAGCCCTGATTATTCTCTCCCACGGCCCCTTTTTGGAACAAGGGCGCCAGTCGGGGAAAGCGTTCCCGAATCTGTTTTTTAAGGGCCGAGACGGCCGGACTTTCCGGTTCTTTTTGCGCCCAGGCCGTTCCCGTAAAAGACCAGTTGCTCAACCACTGCCTCAAAGCGCCTTGCGGGGAGGAAGGGGCCGGCGGGGCAGGTTGGTTTCTCCGGATGTCATCGATAATATCTCCGGCCCGCTGCTCCACTTCCTTGGCCGGAAAATAGACATTGACCGTCACGCAGGCCATGAGCAGGGCCAGGCCTGAGAAAAGCAACCCAAATCGAATTTTATTGCGCATCATTTCTTCCTCCTTTTTTGTTAATTCTGCGGAACCGTTCCAGCATATCCGCAAAATCAATTTCATTTTCCGGATTTCGGTTGATCACGTCAATACCGATCGGTCCGGGTTTGCGGACCAGATATTCCAGACCGTCTTCAAAAATCGTCCCCCGCACGGTGACCCGGCCATCGAGCAGGGAGCAGGTCAATCCGATTTCCCGGTAGTCGTACTCCTGGAACCAACGGTTAATCCCGCTGCGCAAGCCACCCAGCTCCCCCCAGCCGGTCCCAAGGAGGCTGACATTTTCAATGGCCTGGACATTTATTTTTTTCTGGACCCCGGCCACTTCCTGGGTTTTTAAGGTCAGGTAAAAACGCTCCGGGTACACCGGACCAAAAGTAAGATGTTCAATCGACCCTTGCACGTACCCGCTGATCTTCCCAAAGGAAAACAGTTGGGTCAAGGGTTCCAGGTTGAGGTGATCGAGAAGGACCTTTCCCTGGATTCGGCGTTCAATGTCGAAGGGCCGGATAACCCCCA
Organism: uncultured delta proteobacterium; assembly: GCA_963716045.1. Classification (GTDB taxonomy): domain Bacteria; phylum Desulfobacterota; class RBG-13-43-22; order RBG-13-43-22; family RBG-13-43-22; genus CAVQSS01. Next base: position 44,651 of record CAVQSS010000021.1, read on the forward strand.
AATCCGTGGCCTTAACGGTACCATCAAAGACCTTCGCCGTCAATTCCCCGGAAGCGGAGGCCTGATCGACGTTCAACCGAATGGTTCCCAGGTTCCCCCCCAGTTTTCCCTCGATCCCCCGGCCCGGGAGGACGGCCGATAGCTCCACCTCGCTCAGGTTCGCCTCCGCCTGCAGGGAAGGCCGGTCTCCCGAACCGTCAAAAAAGAACCCCCTGGTCGTTACCACCCCGCCCCAGAGGGGAAAGGCCAGGGGGGCGGGAACCTGGTAAGTCCTGAATCCTGCGCTGACCGGGATTTCCAGAAAAGAAACCGAACTCCAGGGTGTCCGCAGATCCCGAAGTCGAATTCGGCCCTCCTGGTGCTCCGAATCCCTGGGTTCTCGGGAAAAAGTTGACCCCCAGCGGATCGGCAGGTCCAGTTGTGCGATCTGGAAATGGATCGCGGGATCCCGAAGGTCAACCTCGAGATCCGATCCCCGGACCCGTCCCTGAAGCCTATGGTCCCGGTTTGACCCGTCCAGAGAGAATTCGGCGGAAATAGCCCCCCGGGGTTCCATCCTCCGGAGCCAGGGAAAACGATTTCCCGCAGCCTGTTCCGTTAGCAGCGAGGTGCTTTCCTGAAGCGGTATACCCGTTCCCACGACCCGCCCCTGGTAGTGGATGGTTTCCGAACGCCGCTCCAGATCTCCGGAAGCCGTCCAGGACCCCAGGGGGGGATAATGAAATTTCAAGGATCCTTGAACCCGGAAACCGCCGGGCGGGTAGCGCATTTTTCCGTTGAATGCCAGGGGCAGTGGAGATTCATTGAAAGAAAGAACCCAGTCTTCAAAGGCCAGGGACCCTTTCAGAAACTCCTGTTTCCAGAAACCGGAGATTTCCCGGCCGGAGGGGTCCCAGTCGAACCGGGCCGTAACCCGCGTATCCAGGGACTTGACCGCCCAGGAACGGTCGCCCGCTTCGGCCCCCTCCAGGCCGGAGGCCTCCAGGGCCACCCGGAAATCCAGGGGGGCGTCCTGTTTCCCCCGCCCCCAGGAGATGGTCCCTGTTACCGGCCAGCCTTCCATTTCTTTTTGGACCGGGCCGGAGGTCAAAAGGTTAATCAGCCGCAGGAGTGGAAATTGCCTGAACCGGACGGAGCCGCCGGGCGCCGCTCCCAGCGCCGGGTCAAAGACCAGGGCCCCCTGAAGCGCGTCCCAGGAATCGGCATGCAAAAAGATCTCCTCCACGGTCAATTTTTTTTTCCCCGGAATAAGCAGGGCCCTGAACTTCGTCTCCGGATTATTTAATAGAAGGGGGCGTCCGTCCTTTTCCCAGAGGAAAGTTTCGGCCCGGGCGGTAACCCGGGGAAAGGCTAACTGAGCCAGGCCCCCCTTGAATTCCAGCCGGCCTTCCAGACCGGCAATTTTTATCGGGCTCAGTTCCAGCAAGGTCCGGGTGGTTTCCAGAAGACCCTGCAGAGAAGGCCGGTCCAACGAGCCTTCTATTTGAACCTGGCCCCGGGCCCGTCCGCTGATCCTTTGCGGGCCTTTTTGCAGGGTATAGGCCACTTCCTCACCCCGGACCGTCAGCTTGGGAAATACCTCGGTTCGGTGATCGGAGAGGACCAGCCGCAGGGACCCCTGAACCGTCGTTCGACCTTCCCCTTTCAAACCATAAGGGCCGGATTGGGCCTCCATTTGAGAAAAATGAATAGACCCTTCCTTTACTTCCAGCGCGGTATTCGTCCCCTCAACCTGCAGGGTACCCGCCAGCCCGTCAACCCGAATCCGGCCGGACTCCCGATAGGTCCCTGAAAAAGACAGGTTTCCCTTCCAGGGTAAGGAATCCGAGACGGAATTGACTTCCAGCGATCCCTTTATTTCCCCTTTGAAGGACCGCTGCGGGGTGACGGAACCCCCCTCGAAGTTTTGGCAATGGAAATTGACCCGATCCCCTTTATCGGTCCGGAAGGCCCCTGAAAAGTGGGTTCCCGAGGAGAATTGAATCGTAGAGCCTTCCCGTTCCACCCGGCCGGAACCGTTCCGTATTTCCCATTGCCGGATAGTCGGGATCTCTTTCAGCCAGCTTCGCCAATCCGACTTTTCTACGGACTTTGAAAACCGGAGAGAGAGTTGGGGGGAATCGATAATCATCCGCTCAACCCAGAATCTGGGGGCAAAAGGGGGGCTCTCTGAGAATTTCCAATCGAAACGCAGGCTCAACTCAGGGATAACGATTCGGCCTTTGGCCGTTTTCTGTTCGACGCCCAGGGTAATTTTCTTAAGGTTTACCGTCAAAGACCAGAGATCCCAATCCACTTCCTTGATCTGGATCTCCAATCCGGTTTTTCGCTGGACATAGCGGGAAAGGGGATCAGCGATCCAGGAAGCGTTGCAGGCCGGGAGAGCCAGCCCAAGGATGATGAGCCCTAGGGCGGTTAGTTTTTTGATGGAAGAGGGGAAAGGTTTCATCCGCTATGGGGATGGGAGGGTACCTATGTTAACCTCGCTTAAGACAGAACTAATTTGATCCCTTCGGTGTTTCGCTCGATCTTGTCTCCCACGGTGGTGAAACAGGCGGCACAGAGGTATTCGTATTTATCCCCTTCCGGGAGGACCAGGAGCAGCCGTTTCCTGACCGGCATGGCCTGCCGGCATTTCGGACAATAGAGGGCGCTGGCCTCAAACTGATCATACTGGGCCTGTCTCCGGACGGGCCGTAAAGGAGGGTTGAAGTAGGGATTGGGTTTATTCATGGCTCGTTGGTTCAAAATCCTGTATTTAAAAATTAACTCTATATTAAAGCGGTTACCCAACCTTGTCAAGCCTTTCGGCAGGTCATCCCGCGGGACAACGGGATTCGTTGGGGTTTTGGGTTGCATTTGGCGACGAAATTGAATATAACCTAACCATACGGAAACAGCTTTGAAAAGCCGATTCCAAACCCAATAATCGAATCAGGAGGTAAGGTCCCATGAAGATCAAACGGATTGCCCATATCGGTGTGGCCGTGAAAGACGCCGACGCGTCCAAGCTTCTTTACCAGGAGATGCTCTCCCTCCCGGTGGATCGGGAGGAACGGCTCGGAGAATTGAAAATTGCCTTTGTTCCGGTGGGCCAGACCAACGTGGAACTGGTTCAATCCACCGACCCGGAAGGGGTCATGAATAAATATATCGAAAAGCGCGGGGAAGGGATCCACCATATCGCCTTGGAGGTGGAGGATATCGATCAGGCCCTGGAGGAACTCAAGGAGAAGGGGGTCGCTTTGATTGACCAGCAGGCCCGACCGGGGGCCCATGAGGCCCGCATCGCCTTCCTGCACCCCAAAGGGACCTTTGGGGTGTTGATCGAGCTGGTTCAGTATACCCACTAATATTGAAAGAAAGGCGTTGCAAGTTACAAATTGCTGGTTACAGTTTTGGGAGGACTTGATCTATGTGGGATTATACGGAAAAAGTGAAGGAATATTTTGAGAATCCAAGAAATATCGGAGAGGTGGAAAATCCCGACGGGGTGGGGGAGGTGGGTTCCCTGGCCTGCGGCGATGCCCTGAAGCTTACTTTTAAGCTGGACGAACAAAAGCGTATTCAAGAGGCCAAATTCCAGACTTTCGGTTGTGCCAGCGCCATTGCCTCCTCCTCCGCTTTAACGGAACTGATCCTCGGCAAGACCCTGGAAGAGGCGGGGAAAATCACCAACAAGGACATCGCTTCTTTTTTAGGCGGTCTGCCGAAAGAAAAAATGCATTGTTCGGTCCTGGGCGAACAGGCCCTGGCCGCGGCCATCGCCAACTATCAGGGACAGGTCCTTCCGAAGACGCAAGAGGGGGAAATCGTCTGCGAATGCTTCGGGGTAACGGATAAGGAAATCGAGCGGGTGATCCGGGAAAATGGGCTGAAAACCAGGGAAGAGGTGACCAACTATACCAAGGCCGGCGGCGGGTGCGAATCCTGCCACGAAAAGATTGAAGCCCTCCTGGCCCGGATCCTGAAAGAAGACCAGGAAACCCGTCCGGCGCCGACGGTTAAAAAAACGGCGCTGACCAACATCCAGAAGATGAAATTAATTGAAGAAACCCTGGAAAGGGAGATCAAGCCGGCCTTGAAAGCCGACGGCGGGGATATCGATCTGATCGATATCGACGGGAATAAGGTTTTTGTCGCCCTGCGAGGGGCCTGTTCCTCCTGCCGGGCCGCGGAAGTGACCTTGAAAGATTACGTGGAGTTTAAATTGAAGGAATTCGTGGCCCCGGAGATTACCGTGGAGGAGGTTAAATCGTGAAGGTTATTTATATGGACAATAACGCCACCACCCGGACCGCGCCGGAGGTGGTGGAGGCCATGCTGCCTTTTTTTTCCACCTTTTACGGGAACCCTTCCAGCATGCACTTTTTCGGCGGCCAGGTAGCCAAAAATGTTCAGCAGGCCCGGGAACAGACGGCCGCCTTGATCGGGGCCGACCCTTCGGAAATCGTTTTTACCAGTTGCGGCACCGAAAGCGATAATGCCGCCCTCTGGGGGACCCTCAATTCCTATCCCCATAAAAAACACCTGATCACCACCCGGGTGGAACATCCGGCGGTGCTAAACCTGGCCACCTATCTATCCAAAAAGGGCTATCGGGTGACCTTGTTGCCCGTGGACCGGGAGGGCCGTCTGGATCTGGACCAACTGGCGGCCGCCATCACCGAGGAAACGGCCATTGTCAGCATCATGTGGGCCAACAACGAAACCGGGGTGCTGTCTCCCATTGAGGAAATAGCGGGCCTGGTCAAGTCCAAAGGTTCGGTGTTCCACACCGACGCCGTCCAGGCCGTAGGCAAGCTGCCCATGGACCTGCAAAAGACCCCCATTGACCTTTTGGCCTTTTCCGGCCATAAACTTCATGCCCCCAAGGGTATCGGGGTCCTCTATGTGCGGCGCGGGACCCGGTTTACCCCCTTTCTGATCGGCGGCCATCAGGAAAAAGGCCGGCGGGGCGGAACGGAAAATGTCCCCTATATCATCGGCCTGGGGCAAGCCTGCGCCTTGGCCCAAGCCCGTTTGACCGATGAAAACAGGCGGGTGCGGGCCCTGCGGGACAAGCTGGAGCAGGGGATCATGGAAGGCATCCCTCGGGTGCTGATCAACGGCGACCGTCGGGAGCGCCTGCCCAACACCTTGAGCGTCAGCTTTGAATATGTGGAAGGGGAATCGATACTCCTGCTGATGAGCAACCTGGGGATCTGCGCCTCTTCCGGTTCGGCCTGCACCTCCGGGTCCCTGGAACCCTCCCATGTCCTCCGGGCCATGGGGGTCCCCTTTACCGCCGCCCATGGCTCGATTCGTTTCAGTCTGAGCCCTTACAACGCCGAGGAAGAGGTGGACTTTGTCCTGGAGCATCTTCCGAAAATCATTTCCCGCTTGCGGGAGATTTCGCCTTTCTGGAAAAATCGGGATCAGCCCGCGGCCGCGGCTGCCGGTCAGTAATAAACTCTCAAATCTGCTTAAGGAGATCCCATGATAGCCGTGATCATGGCCGGTGGTCGAGGGACCCGTTTCTGGCCCCGGAGCCGCAAGCGCCGGCCTAAACAATTGTTGAATATCATAGGGGAAAAAACGATCCTGGAACAGACCGTGGACCGCATACGGTCTCTTTGCGACTGGGACCGTATCCTGATCGTTACCGAAGGGGAACAGGCCTCCCTGATCCGGGAACTCTTCCCCCAGCTCCCCGTCGATCAATTACTGGTTGAGCCCCTCGGCAAGAACACGGCGCCCTGCATCGGCCTGGCGGCGCTTTTCGTGGCCGAACGCGATCCGGAGGAAGCCATGGTCATTCTGCCGGCGGATCATCATATTGCGGATAGTGAGGATTTTCAGGCCACCCTGATCTCCGCCGCTCAAGCGGCCCAAGAGGGAGAAGTGCTGATTACCCTGGGCATTCCCCCCACTTTCCCGGAAACGGGTTACGGCTATATTGAACAAGGGGAGCCGGTGAAGTCCGGGTGCCCTCGCGGTGTCTGGGAAGTAAAGGCTTTTCACGAAAAACCGGACCGAAAAAGGGCCGAAGCCATGCTGGCTGCCGGCCGTTTCTACTGGAACAGCGGGATGTTCATCTGGACCGCCGCCACGATCTTGAAGCAGTTCGCTCGCTGGACCCCGCCGCTTTACCAGGAACTGTTGGGGCTTAAGAACCAGTCCGGTCACCCGGGATGGGATCAGGCCTTGCGGGAGGCCTATGAACGGATGGAAGACATCTCCATTGACTACGCCGTCATGGAAAAGGCGGACAACGTGCGGATGCTCGAAGGCCGTTTCGGCTGGAACGACGTGGGCAGTTGGGAGGCGGTCTATCAATTGGCTGAAAAGGACGGCCGGGGAAATTGTTTCCAGGGGTCGGTGGTCGATTTGGACAGCCGGGGCTGTCTGGTGTACAGCCCTGAAAAAACCGTGGCCCTTCTCGGTGTTCAGGATCTGGTGGTGGTGGAAACCTCGGAGGCCCTGCTGATTTGCCCCCGGGAACGTTCCCAGGAGGTAAAGAAAATCGTCGAACGCCTGATCCTGGAAGGGCGGGAAGACCTTTTGTAGGTTCAATTCGACATCGGAGGAACGGATGAAATCCCATATATTCAGAGAATACGATATCCGGGCCTTGGTCGACCGGGAACTAACCCTCGACGAAGTGACCCTCATAGGCCTGGCGCTGGGCACGTATCTGGGCCGGGAGGGGAAAAATAAGCTCGCCCTGGGGCGCGACGGTCGCCTCAGTTCCGGGGCCTTCCGTGACCACCTGCTGAAGGGGCTGCTGGCTACCGGCTGCGATGTCCTGGATATCGGGGTTTGTCCCACGCCGCTCTTGTATTTTTCCATCCGCTCCCTGGAAGCCGAGGGCGGGGTTATGATCACCGCCAGCCATAATCCGCCGGAATACAACGGGTTCAAGATCTGTAATGGTCCGGACACCATCTTTGGAGAAGAAATCCAGAAGCTGCTGGGCATAGCCAAAAAAGGCAAATTCCTTTCCGGCAATGGCCGGCTGGAATACCGGGATGTCCTTCCGGCGTATCACCGGTTCGTCCTCTCCGACATCCGCCTGTCCAAGCCCCTGCGGGTAGGGGTGGACGGTGGAAACGGGACCGGCGGCTGGCTGGCCTTGCCGCTCCTGAAACAGTTGGGTTGCGAGGTCTTTGACCTGTATTGCGATATCGACGGGACCTTCCCTCATCATGAGCCCGACCCCACGGTACCCCAAAATCTAACCGATTTAATCGACCTGGTGCGTCGGGAAAAACTGGATGTGGGCCTGGCTTACGACGGGGACGGGGATCGCCTGGGAGTCGTGGACCATGAGGGAACGATTATCTGGGGCGATCAACTCCTGATCCTATTTGCTCGGGATATCCTGAAGACTCGTCCCGGGGCCACCTTCATCGGGGAGGTTAAGTGCTCCCAAAATCTGTACGAAGACATCCCCCGCCGGGGGGGCCAGGTCTTGATGTGGAAGACCGGGCACTCCCTGATTAAACAGAAAATGAAGGAAGTTCAGGCCGTGCTGGCCGGTGAAATGAGCGGGCACATTTTTTTCGCGGATCGCTACTTTGGCTTCGATGACGCCATTTATGCCTCCCTGCGGCTTTTGGAAATATTGGCCCGATCCGGCCAATCCATATCCGAACTCCTGGCCGGCCTCCCACAAACCTACGCCACCCCGGAAATTCGGGTGGAGACCCCGGAAGAACTTAAATTCAACCTGGTGGAGGCCATGAAAAAAGAGCTGGCGGGCCGTTTTCCGATCGTCGAGGTGGACGGGGTTCGGGTACTCTTTGAGGACGGCTGGGGACTTATTCGGGCCTCGAATACCCAGCCGGCATTGGTCCTGCGGTTTGAAGCCCGATCACCCGCCCGTTTAAAAGAAATACAGCAATTTATTGAAGGGCTGTTGACTCAGGTCCGAACCCGTCTTTAAGACCTTTTTATATTTTTTCCTCCATTCCCCGACCCACCGGAAGACCGGTAAATAACAGCATAAAACCAAGCCGCTGGGTCAGGTTCCGCGAGGGCCCGCTATTCATCGAAAAAAGAACCCCCCCCGACCCGTCAAAACCAAGCGCCTTCCCGTTTTTCTTAATCGGGGGAAGGGAGAAAAGGAGATTCTTGAAGGAGGGGGCCGGGAGGCTTCAAAAAAAGAAGAAAAGAAAAGGAAAACAGAGTTTAAATAATGGGCCCCTCGCCGCCTTCGATCGCGCCAGGAGGCTTAACCCTGAAAACTACTTAGGTATTTATTAAATCCAAATATAGAATGAATTTCTAACCAGTTAGACCAATGAAAACCTTGAAGGGCCACATTCAGTGCTACTTCAGCCTTCCCGGCGTATGAGCCTTGGCTAACTTAAAAAACGCCCTTTCCACCTTTGACAGGGCATTTTGAATCCATTACAACCTTCCTCAATCCAACCGTCAAAAAGCAACAAACGCGTCCTAATCCAAAACGCAATCTAAGGGCTTAACACCTGCATGGAATCGATCTGGATCCAAGTCAAAGGGGAGCTTCAGTCTCAGCTCCCCGAAAATATTTTTCGTATGTGGATCGACCCGCTGGACCCGGCCCAAGTTACCGAAGAAGAAATCATTTTGCATTGCCCCAATCTTTTTTTTCTCAACTGGATCAAAGAAAAATATATCCCTTTGATCTCTGAAACAATAACCCGCCTTCAGCGGCACCCGCCCCGTTTGACCTTACAGTTGTCCAACCAGCGCTCTTTTCCGGCGGAGGTCCCCCGAACGCATCAGTATCTATTGCCCGGCCTGGAACGAAAAGGGCCCGGGCGTTTTCAAGGCGGCTTTACCTTTGACCAATTTGTCGCCGGTCCGAGCAATCGTTTTGCCTACCTGGCCGCCCTGGCCTTGGCTTCGGAGCAAAACATATACAACAATGCCCTCTACCTTTACTCGGCCAACGGTCTGGGGAAAACCCACCTTTCGCAGGCCGTAGGCCGGCATCTGTTAGCTCATAAACCGCAGGCCAAGGTCCTTTATCTGTCGGCCGAGGAGTTTACTCAGGAAATGGTGGTGTCCCTAAAGTCGAACCGTATGGAAAATTTTAAAGAGAAATACCGGAAGAATTGCGATTTCCTTCTGTTGGAGGAGATTCACTTTTTGAGCGGGAAGGAAACCACCCAGGCCGAATTGGGCTACACCTTGGATACCTTGCTCAACGACAATAAAAAAATAATCTTCACCAGTTCTTTTTTGCCGAAGGACCTGTCCCGGATCGGGGGAAAATTGAAATCCCAGTTCAGCGCCGCCCTCTTGGGAGGTATTGAGCCGCCTGATTTTGAGACCCGCTTGGGGATCGTGGAAAAAAAATCCGTTCTTTTAGGATTGGGCCTGGATCCGCAGGTCAAAGAATATCTGGCCGATCAACCCCTGACAGACATCCGGCAATTGGAAAACTGTCTCACCAGCATGAAAGCTCAGATTATGCTGTTAAATCAACCCCCGGACATTGAACTGGCTGAATGTATAGTCCAACAACACCTCCCGGCCCAACGGGAAATTACCATCTCGGATATCAAAAACCTGGTGGGCCGCTATTTCAAGATTACTCCGGAGGAGATGATTTCCAAGTCCAGGAGACGGACCTGCCTTTATCCCCGGAACCTGTCTATCTACCTGAGTAAAAAATTTACCAATCAGACCTGCGAGGCCATCGGGCAGGCCTTTAACCGCGATTATTCTTCGATCATCCATGCTGTGAATGCCGTGGAAAAAAGTTTGAAAAAAAACAGCGAGGTCTCACGGCAGGTCAACTATTTAACGGCCAAACTGGAAGAGTTCAGCCAGGGCCGGGCGGCCTGAATGCATGGCCCCCCATCCTCCCGGCCTCTCTTGGCCAAAAATTCAGCGTCGTTTGCGGGGGTATAAAAACGAATGTGTCCAAATGCTTCGGGAGCTGACGGCTATCCCGGCATTGGGACCTGAGAATGGGGGGAGGGGGAACAGGCCAAGGCCCTTTATCTCCAAATAAAGTTGAAGACCCTGAACCCTCAACGGATGATCTCCCTTTCTTGTCCGGACCGCCGGGTCCCTTCAAAGAGCCGGCCGAATATCCTGGCCCTGTTTGCGGGCCGGGACCCAGGGCGAACGGTCTGGATATTGAGCCACCTGGATACCGTTCCCCCGGGAGACCGGCGCCTTTGGAAAAGTGATCCCTATACGCTTCAAAAGCGGGGAGACCGGCTCATCGGCCGGGGTGTGGAGGATAACCATCACGGAATCGTGTCCTCCTACTTTGCCGTCAAGGCCTTTCAGCAGGAAGGGGTTCTTCCCGCCTATCCGATCGGGGTGGTCTTGGTTTCCGATGAAGAAACCGGCAGCCGGCGAGGGTTACAATATGTCCTTAAGAAACAAGCGAAACTTTTTAAGCCGGAGGACCTGATCATCGTTCCGGATGCCGGTAATCCGGAGGGCACTTTGATCGAGGTGGCTGAAAAGAGCCTTTTATGGCTTAAATTTTCCCTGTTCGGGACCTCCTGTCATGCCAGCCGCCCGGATCTGGGGGTGAATACCCTGCGAGCCAGCGCTCAATTAATCCTGGCCCTGGAACAACTGCCTTGCTGGTTCAAACAGCGGGATAGGACCTTTGAACCGCCGATCAGCACCTTCGAACCTACCAAAAAAGAAGCCAATGTCTTGAATGTCAATACCATCCCCGGAGAGGATGTTTTCTACCTGGACTGTCGGGTTCTCCCGGCCTATTCCTTAAAACAGGTCCTGGAACGCGTTCAGGTTATGGTAGAGGCCGTTTCCCGGAAAACAGGAGCCCGGATACGCTATGAGGTGGTCAATGCCGTTCAGGCCCCGCCGCCCACCCCCCTAAAGGCTCCGGTCGTCCGGGCCCTCCAGGAAGCCGTCCGGGCGGTATACCGGAAAGAGGCCTGTGCCCGGGGTATTGGAGGGGCCACCGTGGCCGCTTTCTTTCGGGCCCGCCGCCTGCCGGCGGCAGTCTGGATGACCACTCTGGAAACGGCCCATCAGCCGAATGAAACGGCCCGTTTGTCCCGGATGATCGGAGACGCCCAGGTTCTGGCCCATATCTTTTGCCACCCCGCAGCCTCGCCGGGCACTGTCGAACCGTCCCGGCCAGAGAACCGGGGTTGCTCTTTCAAAAGCTCAAAATTATTTTGATTGACAATCCCCCTGGTTTTATAATAATTATATCCATTTCTGCATATTTACGGGAGACGGAAAAATTGAGCGGGACCTTTAAAGGGAAAAAGACCAAAGAAGAACCACTGGAATTCAACAACGCCTGGTTAGTGCCCAAAAAGATATTCTTCACCAAAGGAATCGGGCGGCACAAGGCCAAACTCCAGTCCTTTGAATTGGCTCTGCGCGACGCCGGGATTGAAAAGTGCAACCTGGTCTATGTTTCTTCGATCTTTCCTCCCAACTGTAAGATCATCCCTTTTGAAGAAGGGATAATGGAGTTGCTGCCCGGTCAAATCACCTTTTGCGTGTTGGCCAAAATCAGTTCCAATGAACCGGAGCGTTTGATGGGGGCCTCGATCGGATTGGCCGTCCCGGCCGATGAATATCATTACGGGTATTTGTCGGAGCACGCCGCTTTCGGAGAAAACGAAAAAGAAATGGGGGATTTCGCTGAAGACCTGGCTTCCACCATGCTGGCCACCACGCTGGGCATCGACTTTGACCCCCAAAAAGATTACGATGAACGGCGGGAAATTTACCGCATGAGTGGAAAAATCGTGGACACCTTTTCCCATACCTGTGTCGCCCGCGGTAACGGCCTGTGGACTACGGTGGTAGTGGCGGCGGTCTTTCTCCTCGGAGCGCCCGGCGACCAATAGAATCCGGGTACGGCGCTTCTTATCCTAACGGGTGAGTTAATTCTTTGCGGTCACTCAATTTCCTTGGCTTAGATCCGACCGGCCTCGATCCGGCCTCCGCCGACGTCATTATTCAGCCCATCCCCTATGACGCCACCACCAGCTTTCAGCCCGGGACCCGCTTTGGTCCCGAGGCCATCCTTCAGGCCAGTCAGCAGGTGGAGTTATGGGATGAGGAACTATCCTGGGAACCTTTTTCCCGTTACACCTGTCTGACTTTGAGCGACATCCCGGCAAATCATGGGGGGCCGGAGCATATGGTTCGGGATATCCGGGAGAGGATTAAACCCTACCATCAAAATCGCAAGTTGGTCGTGGCCTTGGGCGGTGAACATTCCCTCAGCTTCCCGATCGTCCAATCCTTACAGGAAATCTATCCCGGCCTGGCAGTCTGCTCCCTGGACGCCCACGGGGATTTGCGGGAAGAATGGGAAGGCTCCAGATTCTCCCACGCCTGTGTCCTGCGCCGGATAACCGAGTTGCACCTCCCGATTTTTCATCTGGGCCTGCGCAGCTTTTCCCGTGAGGAAGCGGATTTCATCCGGGATAATCCCCTGATTCGGACCTATTCCAGCCGGGAAATCCTGTTGCAGGACGGCCTAGTCCGGTTTGCCCGGGACTTGGCGGAAAGCGGGGTGAAAAATATTTACCTGTCTTTGGATGTGGACGTCCTCGATCCCGGTCTGGTCCCCGGAACCGGCACTCCCGAACCAGGCGGTTTAGGCTGGTATTCCCTGTTGGAGGCGATCCGGATCATTAACCGCCTGGGAACGATCCGAGGCCTGGATTTGACCGAGTTAATGCCCATCTCCGGTTCGAAGCAGTCCGAATTCATTGCGGCCAAGTTGATTTTTAAAACCCTGTCGTACCTGTTGCATAAAGAGAGAATCTAACCTGCTTATGGACGAGAGTAAAAAATTTAGTTGGCGGGAGTTTCATGACGGATCCCAGGACGGCCTGACCCCCTTAAGAAGCCTGGATCTGAAGCAAGTGGAGGATTTCTCATCTCTGCTGGAAGGAATGGCCCAAACGGCCTTCAGCGGCCGTTCCCTGGGAGAGGCCCAGGACATCCTTCTGGATATGGTTCAGGACCCCGATTGCCTGGTGGTGGGGACCTTTTCCGGAGCCATGTCGGTGGCCAAGATGGGACTCTTGATCTGCGACATGATCGATTGGGGCTGGCTGGACATCATTATCTCCACCGGGGCCCTCATGGCCCACGGTTTGGTGGAATCCATCGGACTCGTTCATTATAAAAACCCTCCTGACCAGACCGACAGCCGCCTCTATGCCCTGGGGTATAACCGAATTTACGATACGCTGGAAATGGAAAAGAATTTGAACGATGTGGAAAACATTATCGCTCAGGTACTGGATCGTCTGGACCCCCGGGAACCCTTAGGCTCGGAGATCTTTTGCCGCCAGGTCGGCCGGTATCTCTCGGAGATAACCGATCAGCCGGGGATCCTGAAAAATGCCTATCAAAAGGGGGTCCCGGTTTTTATCCCGGCCTTTACCGATTCCGAACTCGGCTTGGACCTGGCCACCTGGATGGCAAAAAAGATTTTAAGCGACCGGCCCGATCTGGACCTGGTTCAGGGCCTTTCGAATCCCCTACTCTCCTTCAACCCTTTTCTGGACCTGGCCAGTTATACCCGGCGTATTCTGGAGGCTAAAAAAGTGGGCATCTTCACTATCGGCGGCGGGGTTCCCCGGAACTGGGCCCAACAAGTCGGCCCTTTTGTGGAGATCCTCCAATACCGATTAGGCCAAGCCTTGCCCCTGAAGCGTTTTTCCCGCGGGATCCGTATTTGCCCGGAACCGGCCCATTGGGGGGGCCTGAGCGGCTGCACTTACTCTGAAGGCGTTTCCTGGGGTAAGTTCATTCCTCCGGAAGAAGGCGGCCGCTACGCGGAAATCTATTGTGACGCCACGGTGGCCTGGCCGATCTTAATCGCCGCCGTTCGCCAAAAAATGCTGAAAGAGAAAAAAGGAACCCAGGATGAGTAGAAAGCAAAAACACCTTTTCTTTCTTTTGAGTTGTCTGGTGCTCTGGTCTTTCCTGATCCCGAACCTGAATGGGGAGAACCTGGAACAATTCGAGGGCCGGATTTCCCGGATCAACGAACGGGAAGGCACCCTGGTCGTTGACGGCCTGACCCTGGATGCCTCCGATTTTGAGCTGAGCGACCTGCAGGCCGGTTACTGGGTGATGGGCGATTTTATTAGAGAAAAAGGCAAATTACGCCTGGTGGATATTGAAGTGATTAAATAAAAAACTCTTGACATGCCTGTTCAAATACCTTAATATTCCAGTTTAAAATTATCGGAGATATTTCTATCTTACTGAAAAAACATGGCTTTTATTATTTCCCGGTTTTAGAAAATTTTTCGGGAGACTGAAAGAAATTTAATTTAAGAAAAGGAGGTGAAGATAATGCGCAAACTTGTTTCCCTGTTGCTCGTCGTCATGTTGCTGGTAGTTTTTACTTTTGCTATGGGCTGCAAGAAGAAGGAGGAGGCACCCCCGGCTCCGCCGGCCGCCACGGAACAGAAGGCTCCTGAGGCCGCTCCGGCTCCGGCTCCGCCTGCTGCAGAGCAAAAAGCTCCTGAGGCCAAGGCCCCCGAAGCTCCTGCAGCTCCGGCAGAAAAAAAATAGTCTCGCTAAAAGCACGTGGTACCCCGAGGGGACAATTTTTAGAATCCTTTTAAAAATTGTCCCCTCTTTTTTTTAGCTCTGGATGTCATGGATGACCTTTACCGCCAAATAAATCAGGAGCTCTCCCAGGGCCGGGATATCGTCCTGGCCACCATTGTCCGGCAAAAAGGGTCGGCTCCTCGGACCACGGGGACCCGCTTTTTGATCCGGTCGGATGGCCGTTTCAGCGGGACGATCGGGGGAGGTAAATTAGAGGCCGAGGTGCTCCAGGCGGCCCCCGAGGTTTTTTCCCGAAGGGAAAATAGGCTGCTTTTTTTTCGCTTGCGGGGGGAAGAGGTGGCGCAGATGGAGATGATCTGCGGCGGCGAGGTGGATGTCTTCCTGGAATTGATTTCCGCGCAGAACCCCCATCATCGGTACTTTTTCGAGACCCTCGCCAGTCTGTCGCTGCCAGACCATAAAATTCTATTCGCAACGCTGATCGAGGATCAGGGCAGCGCCGACCGGCAGGACACGAATTTTTTTTTCTATTCCGAAAAGGAGGGGGGGTATTTCCCCAACCCCCCCCCGACCTGGATCCAGCCCCTAAGGGATCGCCTGTCCTATTTCCTGCATAACGATCCGCCGGTTCAAGTCCTGACGGATCCGTCCGGAGGACCTAAACTTTTTCTGGAAACCTGGACCCCGCCGGCCACGGTGTTTCTGTTCGGAGCCGGGCATGTATCCAGGCCTCTCTGCCAGTTGGCCAAAATGGCCGGGTTCCGGGTCGTAGTCATCGACGATCGAGAGGAGTTCCCGACGAAAGCCCGGTTTCCAGAAGCCGATGAACTGATCGTACACTCTTTCGATGCGGACCTTAACGAGCTTCCCTTGGGCCCCAACCCCTATATCGTGATCATTACCCGCGGCCATTTGCATGACCATCAAATTCTGCGCCAGGTTCTGAAAAAGCCTTTGGGGTACCTCGGCATGATCGGCAGTCGCCGCAAAACGGAAATTATTTTTAAGACCTTGCGCCGGGAGGGGTTTTCGGATGAAGAGATTAAAACCATCCATGCCCCCATCGGGCTGGCCATTAACGCCCAGACCCCCGAGGAAATCGCCATCTCCATAATCGCAGAACTGATTCAAGTCCGCGGAGGGGGGCTGGTTACTAAGAAAGCCCAAGCGGTTTAGAAAAAATCGGCGTTGGCCGGACTCGTTCTATCTACTAAATTTGTCTTGACATTTTCACGGTCTCCTTTTTATTATGGACCTGAACCGACGGAAGGGGTCCCTTTAAGGCCTCCTCGTTAGATCAGGGGCGACGGGGACTTTTAAGAGACCCTATTACCTATTGAAATAGATTGCTGAGGCCGACCTCTATGCTTCAAAAGATCCATTTATCCAAAACGAACCTTATCCTTTTCCTGCTGGCCTTTTCATTTAACCTGATCGGATTGGGTTGCAGCAGTGATTCCAACAATAGTAAGAACAGCCTTTCCAGCGGGACCATCACTGGGTCAGGCGGGTCCGGCCTTCCTCCGGCGGTTATCACGGTTGCGGCCGGAAGCAGTGAATTGGCCGCCAGCGGAGGAACCACCACGATTACGGTTGTGGTCACCGACAGCCGGGGGGCCCGAACCGAGGCCACTTTTTATTTGACCTCCTCTTTGGGGGGGAATTTTATTATCAACAGCGAGAAGAAGGGCGGAAGCATCATCGGGACCACGACCGGAGGAATTTTTATTACCACTTTTGAAGCAGGGGCGGTGGTGGGCAGCACCACGGAAATCGCCGCCGCCATCCCGGGGACCCCTTTGCGGGGATCAATTACCATCAATATTGTCTGATATTTTTTTCAATAAGGAGGTTTAGCCTATGGACCGGATAGCTACCCTAATCTCTCTGCTGATCATCATCACCTTATTCCTGCTGGGCTGTAATTCGAACACCTCTTCTTCCAGCGGTTTCGGGACCGGGTCGGGCTATAGCCTGAATCTTACCACCTCCAACACTTCAATTCCCGAAGGCGGCAGCGCCACCTTGATTATAGCCGCCAGGGACGCCCAGGGAAACCCGGTGAATGATTCGGTTCAGGGGGTCACCTTTTCCTCGACCTTGGGCGGATCTTTCAGCCCCCCTTCCCCTTTTCTGTCCAGCGGGGTGGCCACGGCCGTTTTTACCGCCTCAGGGGGCACCACCCCCACCCCTACCCCCGCCGCCGCCGTCGGGGTCACACAGATTACGGCGTCGTACAAAGGGGCTTTTGCCTACATGAGCATCTATGTTTTTAGACCGTAAGCCCTTTCCGGGTAATAAAGATGTTTCCGCCAATCCCCCCTTACCGGGGGATTGCCCATTTTAGGCACTCAATACCAAGTTTCATGACAGCGATCATCCCTGCCAGGCCGGGCTGGAAACGGAGGTTTTGGTTAGCTTCCTTTTTGATCATTCTCCTTTTCCCGGGCCAACCGTACGCCACCCCTGCCGCCCCGGAAGTATTGCCGGCGGACCAGGTTTTTCAGGTGGAGGGACGGGCAGCAGGACCGCATCATCTGGAAGTTCTTTTCCGCATAGCGGAAGGGACCTATCTGTACCGCCACAAGTTGAAATTTGAGATTCAACCCCCTGAGATTCAACCCGGGGAATTTCAACTCCCGGCCGGCCGGCCCAAGGAAGACCCCGTTTTCGGGCGCATCGAAATCTATCGCCAATCCCTGCAGTTGCGTATTCCGATCAGCCGTCCAACTCTGGAAACGCGGGACATCGCCTTGACCGTCCAGTATCAGGGTTGCTCGGATGGCGGCTTTTGTTACCCCCCCCAAAGAAAGAAAATCAACCTGACCCTGCCTCCAGGCCCCCCGGCACCGGCCTTGAAAACCCCGCCCGGCCCGGAACCAATCGATCCGTTATCCCAAAAATATGACCGTCTCTTCCGGGAAGGCAACCTGCTATTAGTTTTGCTGAGCTTTTTTGGTTTCGGACTGCTCCTTTCCTTGACCCCTTGTGTGTTTCCCATGATCCCTATCCTTTCGAGTATTATTGTGGCCCAGGGGACCTCCGTCCCCAGGGGGCGGAGCTTTACCTTGTCCCTTATCTATGTGCTGGGCATGGCCCTGACCTTCGCCGCCGTGGGGGTGATCGCCGGTTTGACCGGGTTCCTGATCTCCGCCCTGCTGCAAAATCCCTGGGTCATCGGGTTATTTTCTTTAATCTTTGTACTCCTGGCCCTGTCCATGTTCGGCTTCTATGAGCTTCAGATTCCCGGCCCGCTCCAGACTCTGTTGACCCGAACCAGCAACCGTTATTCCGGCGGGAGCTATTCCGGCGTCTTTTTCATGGGCATCCTTTCGGCCCTGATCGTCGGCCCCTGCGTTACCCCTCCTTTGGCCGGGGCCCTGCTGTTTATCGGCCAGACCCAAAACGTATGGTTGGGGGGGACGGCCCTTTTTGTCCTGGCCCTGGGCATGGGAGTCCCGCTGCTGATCATCGGCGCCTCGGCCGGTCTAATCCTCTTCAAGGCCGGAGGCTGGATGGTGGCCATCAAGACCTTTTTTGGGATTATGCTCCTGGCCCTTGCTCTCTATCAGGTGAGTCCCTTCATTCCCTTGGCCCTGCAGATGTTTCTCTGGGCCGCTCTGTTGATCATCTCTTCCATTTACCTGCGGGCCTTGGACCCCTTGCCCGACTCGGTCCAGGGCTGGGTTCAATTCCGGAAGGGCGTCGGGGTGCTTATCTTTCTGATCGGCCTGGCCTTGCTGATCGGAGCCTTGGGTGGTGGGAAAAATCTTTTTCAACCCCTGGAGGGGCTTCTGGAAGGGCGGGCGCCGGGTACGCCGCTTCATGGAACGACCCCCGCTTCGGGATTGAACTATCAACGACTGACCAGCCCGGCGGAATTGGAACAGCAACTGCTTTCAGCCCGGGGCCGGAAGGTCATGCTTTATTTCGGGGCCGAGTGGTGCACCTCCTGCAAGGTGCTGGAGCGCGGTGCCTTCCAGGATTCCCGGGTTCAGGAACGGTTGAAAACAGTTAAGATTCTTAAGGCTGACCTCACCGAAATGAAGGAAGAATCCAAGGAGCTATTGAAAAAATTCGGCCTGTTCGGTCCCCCGGCAATCCTCTTTTTCGACGAACAGGGGCAAGAGATCAAGACCGCCCGACTGATCGGCGAACAGGAGTCCACCCGTCTGGTAGAACATCTCAATAAAGTGCTGGGGTGATTTGATAAAGACCCGGGCATGGGGAAAAGGGCAACACCGGGGATCTGTTGATCGGCAGGCGGAAGCGCGCATAAAAATAAAAAGAGGGGTTGAATTTCCGTTCAACCCCTCTTTTATTTTTTGAGAAATCTGGTTTCTAAAGAGCCTTTACATTGGTTGCCGCCGGGCCTTTTTTGCCTTCTTCGATATCAAAGCTGACGCGTTGACCTTCGGCTAAGGTCCTGAAGCCCTGCATTGTGATTGCTGAATGGTGAACAAAAACGTCTTTTTCCTGACCATCGACCGCAATAAAACCAAAGCCCTTACTCTCGTTGAACCACTTCACGTGTCCTTCTGGCATAATCGTATCCCTCCTTTTCAGATTTCTCAAGTTGGGATACGAATAAAAAAATAAAGGCATCGACTCACTATCCACGATGCTTGGACCTTTTCTAATCTACCACCAACTTCGACCGCTATGACATTCCACATGAACTCATAACGGATTTAACTGCTTAGGGGGCAATTTAAGACACTAATAAATAGTTTGTCAAGCTTTTTTTAATGGATCTCCTTGATACTGTGCAGTCCGGCGTCAAGGGCCTTATGGGCCGTTTCCATAACCGCCTCGGCCAGGGTGGGATGGGCGTGGATGGTCTGGGCCAGGTCTTCCACCGTGGCCCCCAATTGGATGGCCAGGGTCCCTTCGGCGATCAGATCGGTGGCGTGGGGCCCGGCGATGTGGACCCCCACTATCCTCAGGCTTTTCCTCTCCGAAATGATCTTAACCTGTCCCACGATTTCTCCCATGGCCTGGGGTTTGCCCAGGGCTCGAAAAGGAAAGCTGTCGGCCCGCACTTCCAGGCCCCGCTCTCTGGCCTGAGGTTCGGTGAGGCCCACGTTGGCCACCTCCGGGCAAGTGAATATTCCTGAAGGCACTACCTCGTAATTCATGGTTCGGTTACGGCCCATGATGTTTTCGGCGGCCACGATCCCTTCGGTGGAGGCCACGTGGGCCAGCATGATCTTGGATGGCCCCAGGGCGTCCCCAACGGCATAGATCCCGGGGATATTGGTCTCCAGGCGTTCATTAGCCCTGATCCAGCCCCGGGAGTCCAGCTCCAGGCCCAGGGCCTTCAGCCCCAGGGCCTCCGAGTTCGACTGCCGTCCGATGGAGACCAACACCTGTTGTACCTCCACCTCAATGGGCAGTTTGTCCTTTTCTTTGATTTCCGAAAGGAAAGGGGAAGGTCCGATGGTTACTTTGACCCGCTGGTTCCGAACTTCGGTCATTTCCACGGTCTTGTCCAGGTAGAGACGGATCTTCTTTTTTTTCATCTCCCGCTGAAGGATAGTGGAACAGTCCTCATCCACCGAGGGCAGGCCGATAACCCGGGGCAGGGCCTCCACCACCGTCACCTGGCTGCCCAGGGCCTTGAAAATAAAAGCGAATTCACAGCCGATCACCCCGCCGCCGATGATCAGGATGGATTCCGGGATGGTTTTCAGGGTCAGGGCGTCATTACTGGAGAGGATGCGGGTGCCGTCGAAGGGAAAGGCCGGAAAGACCATGGGCCGGGACCCGGAGGCGATGATCACCCGGTCCACGGCCACTTCGTTGGATGGGCCGTTCGGCCCCCGAACCAGGATTTTTCGAGGATCTTTAACCGTGACCGTTCCTTCCAAGTATTCGATCTGGTGGCTTTTAAATAGATTCCTAATTCCCTGAGCCAGAATGCCGATCACTTCATTTTTTCTGGCCATAATTCGTTCCAGGTTGGGTCGAAAACCACCTTCCAGATCAATGCCCAGGTCTTTGGCCCGCTGGAGTTGTTCGATGGCCTCGGCGGTGGCTTTGAGCGTTTTTGTGGGGATGCAGCCCCAGTTCAAACAGGTGCCGCCGATGGACTCCTGCTCGACGACGAGTACCTTCGCCCCCAACTGGGCGGCCCGGATGGCGGCCAGATAGCCCCCCGGCCCGGCGCCGATAATGCCGATGCGGATGCTCATCTTTGAAAATTATTTAGTGGAAACCTGAGCGAGGTAGGCGTCCTCGTCCAGCAGGCCATCGATTTCAGCGGGGTCTTTCAGTCTGACCCGGGTGATCCATCCCCGATCATAAGGGGAGTCGTTGACCAGGGTGGGTTCCTCTTCCAGGGCCTGATTGGATTCCACTACCTCGCCGCTCACCGGGGCCATGAGGTCGGAGGTCACCTTGCTCGATTCCAGGGCCCCCAGCGGTTCTCCGGCAATAACCTCGGTCCCTGGTTCGGGCAACTCCACGTAAATAATTTTGCCCATCTGCTCCTGAGCGTATTGGGAGATGCCGATGATGCCGACTCCGCCCTCCATCCGAATCCAGGCATGGTCTTGATGAAATTTCACATTGGTCATGGGGTTCCTTTCCCTTTATTCCGATAAATGAGAAAAAAAAGGCGGCGGGATGAACCGCCGCCTTAAAGGGTCAATTGACTTTTGGATCAATTAGGGCTGTATTTCCTTCTTCAATGCCTCTTCAGCCTTTTTGCTCCAGACCACCTTGCCGCCCACGCTGAGCGTGTCGGCTGTCATGCTTTTGTATTTTTCATTAATTTTCCCTGTTACTTCAACAACCTCCAGGGCATGGCGGGCTTTAAGGCCCAGGCCGATATTGGACAGGTAATAATATTTCCCGTCGGCCGTGACCACCACAAAATCTTTTTCCAGGTTGATCATCGGGTCGGCTTTATCCAGCGGGCAGAGGTACCCTTTCAGGAGACAAGACAACCCTTCCATTTTTCCCTTGATCGTGTCCGCGTTGACCACCAAGGGGATCAACAGAAATACGACCAACAATACAGCCGGTAATAACTTTTTGATTCCGTGCATCATATCACCTCATAATTAGTAAGATTTGATTTTCGGGGGGAAGGAAAGGCCCTAAGGCTTCTCCTTCCCCGGGTTTCAATTAGAATCAGGTTAGAATACAAACTGGAACTGAACGCCAGCCTGCCATTCCGTGCCCAGGTCGGGGTTTTTGATGTTGGTCGGGTTCTTCCCATAGTTATAGTAGGTGAATTCCGGGACTACGTAGAAGCTTTCGGCGATCTTCCAGTTGACGCCCACACCGTACATCTGCCGGGCGTTGTTCTTGTCGGAGCCCACAAAGATGTCGTTTTCGACATAATCATAGCCGGCATAGAAGTGCGGCGTAACCGGACCGGAGGCGAAGGCCAGGTCGAAAAAACCGGACCAGCCGGTGCTGTTTTTAATGTTCCCGTTAGGCGATCTCCGATAACCCCAATAGGTGCTCTGCCCGCTCAGCGGGCCGCCGCTTGTGGAAATAGCGGAACTCGTGTTTTGTCCATACATGCCCTGGAAGGTGCCCGTGAAGGCCCCGGCCTTGACCACGATCGGTAACACCGCGGCCCAGGAGGTCATGTTGTCATCCGGGTTGGTAGCCAGGGGGGTCTTCGGTAAATCATTCCATTTGACGTATTGGACATAGGCGGCCGGCATCAGGGATACCGCGCCAAAGTTCATCCGCAATTTAAGAGCCGCCAGGGGAAAAGTGCCCAGGGATTGTTGGGCACCCGCGGTTCCGGCAGCAACCGTTCCGAGCCCATTATCATTATAGTACTGGGGCTGCACCAGAGAAAAGTGGTACCCGAAGGCCTTGGAAATATCCTGGGAGAAACGAACCTGGGTGTTCCTTTGGTCATTAATCGCGCCCCAGCCGTAACCGGCATTGTGATCATTGTTGTTTTTCCCTAAATTCTGATAAGGGGCCACCGATATCACATGACCATCGGTCTTGCCGGCCAGTAGGGTGAAATTTCCAAATTTATAATATCCATAGAGTTTAGCGCTTTCAGCAAAATAGTAGCCGGAGCTTGACCAGCCGCCGGCGCCGGAATTACTTAGTTGCTGGTCACCACCCATACGGACTTCCCAATAGGCGCCCACATTGCCCACGTCCAGGTTTCCACGAATCCGGGAATTCTTGGATAGGTCCAAGATCAGCTCGGTTCTGTCGGATTTCCCCCCCGGTGCTAATTCCTTACTGCGATTCCAAACCCCGAGATCCGTAAGGACCAGGGCGCCAAAATAAAAGCTGGTGTCTTTGCCGCTTTCGATCTTGAAGGCCAAGGCCGGAACGGCCAAAGCCACGGCCAAAGCCAAGACCAGCGTAAACAATAAAGCTTTTTTCATTGTCTCTTTTCTCCTTTTCTGAAAATCTTTTCTTATTTTAAGTAAACAAACCCTTTTATAATCAGTATTTTTGTACTTCTCCAAGACCACCTCCCTTCCGGTATCGTTATTACTCCGAATTTAGTCGAAAGTTATATTGATAAGAAGACAATGTCAAGCTTTTTTCAGGGTGATTTTGGCCGCTTTAGTCTTGACAGTTTTTAGACGGGCCATTTAGAATTGTAGCCAAAATAAGGGGTTATTGGCATACTCATCATATCCCGGAGAGTTGTTATCGTTTTTGAGGTTCGACCAGCAACCATTGGGCATACGGTTGCCCCGGAGCCGATGGACCAGGAGGACGAGCGACGATAATACCCAATAAAAAACTTGCACTATAAATCCTCCTATTTTATATTTTTTTAAAATCCAATGCATTTAGATTAATTCTTAAATTGATCCCCCCCTGCCAAGTCTGATCAGGTCTCTAACCGGGAGATGGAAGAAGGTAGGGACCGTGTCTAAGGAGGTTTGTCTATGCGCAAGGACATTTACAGCATCTGTTTTATGTGTACCGTCCGGTGTCCGATTAAGGTGACCGTTGAGGACGGGGCAGTCAAATGGATCGAGGGGAACCCCTATCAGTTAAAGGGAGGGCTCTGCGCCAAAGGAAGTGCCGGCACTGCGCTTCTGAACGATGCGGAAAGGCTCCGCTACCCCATGATACGAGAAGGCGCTCGGGGGGAAGGAAAATGGAAAAGGGTGAGCTGGAATGAGGCTCTGGATTACACGTCTGAAAAGTTGAAGGCGGTCATCGAACGGTATGGGCCCCAGGCCGTGGCCTTTGGTGAAAGGCAGAACCTCAATACCCATATCAGCAAAACCTTCATGAGGGCTTTGGGGTCCCCCAACCACTTTTCCCATGACTCCTTGTGCAAGGGATCGGTCAATACGGCCTTCCGGACCCTTACGGGATATACGGATGCCGAAGTGGCCGTGGACTTGGCCCAGACCAAACACGTGATTCTGTATGGCCGGAATCTCTTTGAATCCCTGGAGCTGAAACCCATACAGGCCCTCTTGGAAGCGAAGGACAAAGGGGCGAGGATTACCTATATCGACATCCGTTCCACGGTTACGGCCTCCCAGGCCGATCGTTTCTGGATGATCCGGCCGGGAACCGACCTGGCCCTCAACTACGCCCTGATTAATGTGATCCTGGAAGAGAACCTCTATGACGAAGGGTACGTGAATCGTTGGGTAGTCGGGTTTCCGGAATTGCGGACCTTTGTGAAACCGTACACCCCCGAATGGGCCGAAGGTGAAACCGGGATCCCCGCTGGAGAAATCCTGGCCTTGGCCCGGGAAGTGGGCCGGGAGAGACCCCAGGTGATCTTTCATTACGGGTATCGCGGGGCCAGTCATACCAACGAGATCTATTTCCGACGCTCCCTGGTCATCCTGAACGCCCTGATGGGGAGCATCGAGAGCAAAGGCGGGCTTATTATTAAAAAAGGACCCAAAGACGCCGGCTATGGGGCTTTTGGAAAACTGGTGGATCAGCAGGACCTTCCCAAACCCAAGGCGGAGCGATTCGATGGGGCCGGCGGTTCTAGATTTCCGATCGTCGACCCGGCCCATGGGGTGGCCGCCAGGCTTCCTTTGGCCATCCTCCATGAGGACCCCTACCCCCTCAAGGCCTTGATCATCAACCGGTTTGATCCCCTGTTGTCCATCCCCGATTATAATCAGAACAAGAAGGCCTTCGACAACCTGGACCTGATCGTGGCCATTGACATCAACTTCAGCGAAACCGCCTGGTACTCGGATATCATTCTCCCCGAGTCCATTTACCTGGAAAGGGCCGACTCGATCCAGATGGCCAGTGGGCCAAAGCCCACTCTATACCTGCGGCGCCAGTGTGTTCCCCCCCGGTATGATACCAAGCCCTCTTGGGAAATCATTCGCGAGTTGGCCAACCGGCTTGGTCTGGGCCGGTTCTTCCCTTATGAAACGATTGAAGACATCTGGAATCTTCAGCTCAAGGACCTGGGCGTCAAGATCGATGATTTTAATGCCAGAGGGTTTGTCAGTCTCTCCAAAAACCCGATCCTTTGGGACCGGAAAGAGGGCCTTAAATTTAAGACCCCTTCGGGTAAAATCGAGCTGGTCTCCAGTCTGCTGGAGCTTAACGGCCTCCCTTCGTTTCCTCCCTATCAGAGCGTGCCCCCCACCCCTGAGGGTGAGTTCCGTTTGACCGTGGGCCGGAGCGCGGTCCACACCCATGTCTCTACCCAGAACAATCCCTATTTATGCGAACTCCTGCCGGAGAATGTTTTGTGGTTGAATTCAGAGGAAGCGGAGAGATTAGGTATCGCCGACGGTCAAATCGTGGAGATTTCTTCCAATCAGGGTTTCGGGAAAATCAAGACCTTGGTGACGGATTTCATCCATCCGGAGGCGGTCTTTATGCTTCACGGTTTCGGTCGGCAGGTGCCGGCTACTACCCGTTGCTACGGCCAGGGAGCCAGTGATACGGTTCTCCAGGAAAACGTGGTCGACCCGATTGGCGGGAGTCCCGGACTGCATGATACCTTTGTCAGAGTAAGACCCGTGTCATGAGAAACCGGAAGCCGGAATAACCAGGAGGAATAGAATGAGTGACTATTTTCTTTTTCATGATAGTGCGAAATGCATCGGCTGTTTGTCGTGCGAAATCCATTGCAAGGAGAACAAAAGGCTTCCACCCGGACCCAGGCTTTGCCGTATTGAAACCATCGGGCCCAAGTGGGTGGGGAGTATTCCCAGAATGGATTTTGTCTTTATGCCCTGCTACCACTGTGACCGACCCTGGTGTGTGGCGGCCTGTCCCACGGGGGCCATGCAGAAAAGGGTCAAGGATGGGATCGTCTTGGTAGATCACAATCTTTGCGTGGGATGCAAGGCCTGCATGCGGGCCTGTCCCTGGGGTGCGCCACAATGGGACCAGGAAAAAGGAAAGGTCGTCAAATGTGATTACTGCCTGGATCGAGTGGATCAGGGCCTGGAACCCGCCTGCGTGGCCAAATGTGTAACCCAATGCCTCTATTTTGGCAGGCCGGAGAAAGTGGTCGATCCTCGTAGAATGCGCCATGCCAGGGCCATGGCCTCCTTGTCTACGGAAGTAACCCTTCGGCAGCCTGTGGCCGGTCCGAAAGCTAAGCCGCTGAAACCAAAGAGGAAACAATCTCAGGATAAGGCCCTGGGGGTATAGATTCTTTCTTCACCCGAGGGGAGATGCTTTTGGTGGGAATGAAAAATGATTGAGCCAATCTGCCTGGTCTTCCGGACGTACAACCAACTTATGGAGTTGGTTGATTCAGGCTGCCTCACCCATCCAAGGGCAAGGCGGAGGGCCGAGGACCTTCTCGATCTGATCAGAGACGTCTGTACCGGAAGCAGCGGTCCAACTCATCTGCAGGCCATCTCGAAAGCGGTAGACACCATGGCGATCGAGGAACCGGAGGAGTTCTCCAGGGAAATCAAGAGGATTGTGGGGCAACCGCTTGAATCCCACCGGGAGGTTTTTGCCAGCCATATTGAAACGCACAATTGCCCCACCGGGGAATGCGATTTCCTCACACCGGCCCCTTGTCAGATGGCCTGTCCGGCCGGAATCGATGTGGCCAGTTATGTGGGCCTTATCGGGGAGGGCCGCTATGCTGAGGCCGTAGAAATTATCCGCAGGGATAACCCCCTTCCTTGGATATGCGGGCTGGTTTGCACCCACCCGTGCGAATTTGTCTGCGTTCGGGGAAGGATCGACGATCCCATTGCCATAATGAACCTGAAGGCCTTTGCCGCGGAGCGGGCCATTTCCGAAAGGGCCTACCGGAACCCGCTCCCGGCGGAGGACCTGGGCGTCAAGGTTGGCGTAATCGGCTCCGGGCCGGCCGGCTTGACCGCTGCGTATTACCTGGCCCTCAAAGGGTATCAGGTCACGGTAATCGAAGCCTTGCCCTATGCCGGCGGGATGATGATGGCGGGCATTCCCAGGTATCGGCTCCCGAGGGAGGTGATCGATCGGGAAGTGGCTTTCATTGAGGAACTGGGGGTAACCTTCCGTTTCAACACCAGACTGGGGGGTGACACCACCATCGATCAACTGCGATCCGAAGGATTTCAGGCTTTTTTCATAGCCATAGGGGCTCATGGAGCCTTAGATATGGGCATCAAAGGGGAAAAGGATTTCCCTCAGGTCCTTAACGCCATTTCCTTTCTGCGCCATGTTTCCCAGGGAGACCGGCGTATGCCCGGAAGGAGAGCGGCGGTGATCGGGGGAGGGAACGTGGCCATCGATGCCGCCCGGACCCTGCTCCGCCTTGGCTGCGAGGACGTGCTCCTCGTTTACCGGAGGACCCGTTCTGAAATGCCCGCCAACGTGGAAGAAGTGAAACAGGCCGAGGAAGAGGGGGTTCGGATCTCTTTCCTGACCGTTCCGGTGGAGGTCCTCGGCGCCGACGAAAAGGTCAAGGGTCTCCGGTGCCTCCGGGCCAGGCTGACCGACCCGGATGAGAAGGGGAGACGCCGCCCCGTGCCGGTGGAAGGGAGTGAATTTGACCTCGAACTGGATACCGTTATTTCGGCCATCGGCCAGCGGGTGGACTCTCCAAGTCTGGATTCCGTAGGGGGTCTTCACTGGACCAAATGGGGGACCCTCAAGGCGGATTCGATTACGTCCTCCACCTCGGCGGAAGGCATCTTTTCCGGCGGGGACATGGTTCTGGGACCGGCTACCGTGGTGGAGGCCATCGGGGCCGGAAAAAGGGCTGTTGAGGGGATTGATCGGTATCTGCGGGGATTGCCTCAACCTAAGATGCCGCCGGTACCGTCCCGACGAAGGAGAGTGGCCCTTGTGGAGGTTTCGGCCACGACCAAGATGTCCCTCCGCCGACCGGAAATGCCCTTCCTTGGTCCGGAAAGGCGCCGAATCACCTTTCAACAGGTCGAATTGGGGTACGACGAAACCGCGGCCCGACAGGAGGCCAAGCGCTGCCTCCGCTGTGACATCTGCAAGCGTTGCGGGAAATGTGTCTCCATCTGCCGGGACCAAATGGGAATCGATGCCCTTCAGTTCGGATTTGTGGATTTTAGTTCTCCCGGATCCACGGATTTCCGGGTTACGGCCGAGCGGTGTATCCTCTGCGGCGCCTGCGCGGCCAATTGTCCGACAGGGGCCATTACCCTGAAGGACAGAGAAGGGGAGCGGGTCCTGAGCCTTTGCGGCACCGTTCTCTGCCGAGAAAAACTGGAATATTGCGATCGCTGCCAGGTGGTGTTGGGACCTGCCCGGTATCTTGAATACGTGAAAAAAAGAACCTCGGGTATCCAGGAAACCATTACCGACGGACTTATGTGCGACCAATGCTTTCGGAAGCGAACCGTCCAATCCAAGACGGTTATTACCATACCCTGAGGGGGTTTTCAGAAATCCGCCCTTTTATAGAGAAGGAGATAAGACCATGTCCGCTTTCCGCCAGGGTGAAAAGATTATGATATTTCAAAGGTCCGAAGACCAGAGATGGGAAGAGTACATGAATCAATACGTGGGGTTCCGGGGTGTGATCACAGATCCTGACATGGTGATCAACGATCCGGAAGCGCTGGTCGAGGTCTCCCTCGAGGGGATCGGTGGCACGCACCGTTTTCCCCAGGACTGCCTGCGTCTTCTCGACTGAATACGCCGAAACGCGGAAAGCCGGTCCTAAAAAAGAACCCCCAGCAAGATCAGACCCAGGAGGATCAACCCCAAGGCGGCAATGCGTTTGACCCAGAGAGGGCTGACCCGCTTGGCAATCTGGGGGGCGATATAGCCGCCCAGGATGGCCGCCGGGAACATGATCAGGAAAAACAACCCGTCGAAGTTCCCGAACCGGAAATGCTGGAAGGAACCGATGACGGTGTTGAAAAAGATGGCCAGCAGCGAACTGCCCACCACCACGTACATGGGCAGTCCCATGCCTATAGCCATCAGGGGCATCATGAAAGGACCTCCGCCGAATCCGAACATGGAAGCCACCACGGCGATAATAAACCCGCCGATACACCCGATCACCATATTGACTTTGAATTTCTGTCCCCAGAATTCAACTTCCATCGCCGTTCTCCTTCCTAAGCCTTTGGGCCTTTGGCGGCCGCTTCCGCCCGTTTTTTGAATTCCTGCAAAATGGCCTGTTCCTTTTTGTTCTTGGACATATACCCGGGGGTGGTCTGCCAGATCAGCAGGACCGCCAGGATCAGCAGGATCCAGCCGAAAAGGAATTTATACTCGTCCAGGGTGAGCAGTTCGGTCAGTTTAGGGCCGATGAACCCGCCGGCCAGCATGGACAAGCCGACGATCACCCCGACTTTCCAATTGATGAATTTGATCTTGGAATAATTATAGATGCCGCTGGCCTGAGAAAAGGCTACCGTGGGCATGACCGTCCCGGCCACCACGTTATGCGGCAGCGGCCAGATGAGGAGCAGAAGAGGATTGAGGATAAACCCGCCACCGGCCCCCATTAAAACCCCGAAGATGGCAATGGCCAGGGTCAGCAGGAAAGGCCAGAAAAGATTGATGCTGGACCCGGCATTGCTCAGGTAGAGAACGGGAAAGCTGATCTTATTTTCAACTAGGGCCGGCGGGCTTTTTAAATTCTTGTCCGCCACGGCCACGATCCGGTAGTTTCCGTCCGGCAGACCGGGATCCAGCTTCACCTGGGCCTTGAACGTTCCGTCCGGAGCAGCCTCCACTCCGGCGGCCAGCACCTTACCCACGCTTCGGAACCGGGATTTGACCAGTTGCATGGACCGCCGCTTATTCTCCTTTTCATCCATGGCCGGCAGCAATTCCCCCCGCGATCCGGTAATGCTGGCCAGGATCGAGGTCTTGTATTTGTCGATCTTTACCTTGGCCGGAGCCGAATAGGCCATGTCCGCTCCCAGGTCCTTCAGGGCCTTGGAATAGGACCACTGGCGTCCCTCTTTCTTGATCTCCTCGATCTTCCCTTTCAGGTCCTGAGGTACGATGATTTTATAAAAGGCGGGCATCTCATCGGTTAAATAAAAAATGTAAGGAATCTGACCGGTCTCTTTATCCCGTTTGTTGTCAAAAAGGTTGGCCCGAACTTTTTTTTCGGCGGAAATTTCCAGGAAAATCGATTTTCCCGCCGGGCCCTTGCCCGTCACGTTGATGGTCCCGCCGTTATTCAGTTGGGTTTTATCCAGTTGCAGGGTAACCGTTTCCGGCACCGCCGGGGCGGGCGGTTCCAGTCCCGCCTTTCCGACCCCTGGAGAGGTCACCGGGAGGGCGGCGGGCTTCCCGCCCTGAGAAAAGACTGCAGAAACCGTTCCCACCAAGACCAGCACCATCAGGATGAAAGGCCAGAATCCATTTTTCTTGATCATAAATCACCTATCTCGATTTATTTAAGATTAGGGAACGCCGGCTGAATAGTTATACGGAAAGCCAAGGCGATGCCCGAGACTTCCCTCCACGAAGGGAGAGGAATACCATTTCTACATAATTCTATATTAAGACCTCTCCCGGTATAATTGCAACCCCCTATTAATATTTTTTAACAAACTGAAAGGAGATCAGGGAAGGCGTTTGACCGGTGGGGGATAAAAAAGGAGCTGGGGGGACTCTCTAGGGTATCAAGAGGTCCCCCACGTGGGAATAGTTTCTATTCGACCGCGGCCTGTTAATTAGGAATTAATCTGCACGGTGGCTGAACCGAAACCACCCATGGAGGAGGCCTGCACCTGATCGGTCCCGGTTTGCTGAGGGACGTAGGTCCCCAGAAGTTGACCGATATCATTGGAAGTGCTTATGCAGCCGGTAACCACCGGAGTATCCTTGCCCAATTCATCGACAAAAATCAGTCCATGGGTGGTGGACAGGCAAATACGCGTCCCTTTGGGGGCCGGCGCGCCGGCGGCGTCCTTGACTGTAATCACCACTGAAGTGGTTTCCGCCTTGCCCAGTGAAATGGTGCTGGAAAAGATCTTGACGTTAACCGTCCAGCCCACTCCTGATCCGCCGGTGCCCGTGGCCCCGGTGCTGGTGCTGCTCCCGGTCCCGGAACTGCAGGCCAGCAATCCGGCGGCCAGTATTATAAAGATCAATCCCAGGGTCATCACGCCGGCCGGTCGACGGGTTCCTTGGTGCCGATCCGGTTTTCTTTTGGTGAACTCTCGCTTTAAGACCGCCTTCATCTTTTCCGGGACCATTCCAATTCCCTCCCTACGTTCGATTGGATTTGTTTGCCTGGAGGCTCCGAGGCCTTGGCCAGGGGTAATGATACCATAAATTATCTTTTTTCAACGACATAAAAGAATCATCGGGGGTCAAGGCCAAAAATTTATCCCCTTAGGTCCCGGCGTTCAGTCATTTTTTCGCCGAGCCCACCATCTTTTCCGGACAGTCCTTGCCAATATAGACTTGCGGCCTGATAGGAACTTCGGACCAAGGGTCCCGAAGCTACCCCTTCAAAGCCCATTTGCCGAGCCCTTTCCTCCCAGGCGGTAAATTCCTCGGGCGGCACATAACGGCGGACCGGGAGGTGCGCGGGGGTGGGCTGGAGGTACTGACCGATAGTCAGCAGGTTGCAGCCCTGATTTCTAAGGTCCTGAAGGACGGCCAAGATTTCCGCCTCTTTCTCTCCCAATCCCACCATCAGCCCGGATTTGGTCAGTACCTCGGGGGCCTGGTTTTTCAAATAATCAAAAACGGACAGGGACCGCTGATAGTCCGCCCCGGGGCGGACCCGGGCGTACAGGCGCGGGACCGTCTCCACATTATGATTAATAACAGCGGGGCGGCTGTCAGCCACCCCTTGCAGTGATTCTTCCCGTCCCTGAAAGTCGGGTATCAGGCACTCCACCAAGATCCCGGGGGCCAATTTTTTGACGGCCAAGACAGTCCGTCTGAAGTGCTCCGCCCCACCATCCGAAAGGTCGTCCCTGGTCACCGAGGTTAAGACGGCATATTGGATCCCCATCTTCCGGATCGCCTCGGCGACCCGCGTCGGTTCTTCAGTATCCAGGGGTTCCGGCGGGCTCGGAGAAACAGCGCAAAACGTGCAATTCCGGGTACAGCGGCTGCCCATCAACAGGAAAGTGGCGGTTCCCCGGGAGAAACATTCGCCCTGGTTGGGACAACGGGCTTCCTGGCAAACGGTATTAAGGCCGCCTTCCTGAATCAGCCCCTTAATCCGGGAGATATTCGGCCCGCCGGCCATCCCTATTTTCAGCCAGGCCGGCTTGGGCTGAAACTGAAAGGGAGCACGGCTAATCACGCCGGAATCCAGAATTTTTATGTTGATCCAATAATGAGACCCTTAATAATCGTCTTCGGCCTGTAGACGGATTTTTGGCGAGTCCGTCAATTTTGATAACCTTGCCAAGAGTCCCCCCAAGCCGTCACCCCGGCGAAGGCCGGGGTCCAGAAGTAGTTGATAAAACTAAATTCCGGCCTTCGCCGGAATGACGGAGCACGGCATTTTTCGACTTGTTTCGAGTCCGTCAATTTTGCCCATCAAAATCTCTCATAGGTATTTTTGCAATTTTCAAGCCATTTTTTCAAGTTTTCGTCTTCCGGTTCTCTGGAGACCAGTCTTACGTCAAAAACTTTCTCAAAATAGGCGGCCAAACGTCGGCGAAGTCCCGTCGCTTCTATTGTTTCTCTCCTCAACAATTCCAGGGAGGTCATTCGAATTCCGGACAACCCGCAGGGGATAATCCAATGGAAAGGATCCAGATTGACGCCGTAATTCAGGGCAAAGCCGTGAAAAGCGATACCCTCTTGCACGGCCAGGCCCAAAGAGGCAATTTTTTCCCCTTCCACCCATACGCCGGGATACCCTGCCTTTCGGCCGGCCTGGAGATCATAATCCGCCAGGGCGCTGATGAGCACCTCTTCCAGTAAAAAAACATATTCCCGGATCCCTAACCCGAGAGATTTCAGATTCAAGACCGGGTACCCGACCAACTGCCCGGGGCCGTGATAGGTGACCTGGCCTCCCCGTTCGCATCGAACCAGGTCGATTTGGAGCTCCCGCAACCGGCGGTGATCAGCCAAAACGTTCCCCAACCTGGCCCACCTCCCCAAGGTCAGCACCGGCGGATGTTCCAAGAGGATCAAGAAATCCGGGGAAAGGGGGTCGGTCTTTTTTTGGTCAACCAGGAATTTCTGGAGATCCCAGGCGGCCTGATAAGGAACAAGTCCCAGGTTCAACCAGACCATCTCTTTCAACCTAACCCCCCGGCCCGGGGCAGGCACCCCGAAGCATAATAATTCCCCTAAAATTCGACTGTTGCAAGTTCGACGTTCAACTTATTAAGTATATCGGTTTTTCCCGGTCCTCACAAGGAGTTCTTGCCGCGGCGGTTATTCTTGACCTCGTTTCCCATCCTTGATAGGATACGATTTATTTCAGCCTGAAATAAACCATTCCCCCGGTCTTTTCGAACGGGCATAAAAGAGGATAAACCATGGCGGCGTCTCCCAAAGCGTTGATCAGCGTGACCGACAAGGCCGGGATTGTGGAATTCGCCCGGGAACTGGTTCAATTGGATTTTGAAATCCTGTCTACCGGCGGGACAGCCAAGACCCTAAAGGCCGCCGGGCTGCCGGTAACGGAAGTCTCCGCCTATACCGGATTCCCGGAAATCCTGGACGGGCGCGTCAAGACCCTGCAGCCCAAGATCCACGGAGGTCTTTTGGGTCGCCGCCAGGATCCCCGGCACCGGGAACAAATGCGGGCCCTGGATATTGAACCCATCGACCTGCTGGTGGTCAATTTATATGCCTTCGAAAAGACCGTGGCCCAACCGGGATGCACGCTGGAAGAGGCCATCGAAAACATTGATATCGGCGGCCCGGCCCTGCTAAGGGCGGCCGCCAAGAACTACCCGGAGGTGACCGTCCTCACCGATCCGAACGATTACCCGCGGGTCCTCCAGGAATTGAAAACCAACGGCCGGACTTCCTCCGCCACCCGTTTCTACCTGGCCAAGAAGGTCTTCGACCTGACCCAGCGCTACGATGGGGCCATCAGCCACTACCTGAATTTTGTGGATCCCCATGAATAACCGTTTGCCCGGTCTATCCCGGGTGCCCGGCCGAGTAGCCTTTGATATCGACGGGGTCTTCGGAAATGTCATGGAACTGTTCATCCGCCTGGCCCGTGACCTGTATCAGATCGATTCCATTCATTACGGGGATATTACCCGATATTATCTCTATGACTGCCTGGACCTGGATTCAGAGATCATCGATCGGTTGATAGAGAAGATCGTCGATTATCCCGATGCCCTGAAAATGAATCCTTTCGAACAGGCGGTGCCCGTTCTGAGCGCTTATGGCCAGCGGTATCCCCTGACTTTCATCACCGCCCGTCAAAAGGCGGAACCCATCACCGACTGGGTCCTCGGCCATCTGCCGGACGTCGACCCCCGCCGGATTCGGGTCATCGCCACCGGGGAGCATCAGTTGAAACTCAAAATACTTCAAGAATTGGGCTATCCCTTTTACATCGATGATCATTTGGACACCTGTCATTTATTATTCCAGCACGCCATCCTGCCTATCGTTTTCGAGCAACCCTGGAATCAGGAACCGCATCCCTTCCCCAAGGTAGCGAACTGGCGGGAACTGGGGGAGATTTTATTGGCCCAGCCCGATTAAGGCCGGGGTTATTTTTGAGAGGAGGAAGTTTATGAAGATTCTGGTAATCGGCGGCGGAGGACGGGAACATGCCCTGGTGTGGAAGATCGCCCAAAGTCCCCAGGTGCAAAAAATATTTTGCGCGCCGGGTAACGCCGGCATAGCGGAATTGGCCGACTGCCTGCCCCTCAAAGGGGAAGACACCGGCGCCCTCCTGGACTTCGCCCTCAAGGAGAAAATTGATCTGACCGTAGTGGGGCCGGAATCTCCCCTGACCTTAGGCCTGGTGGATGCCTTTGAAAAGAAAGGGTTGAAGGTCTTTGGGGTAAGTAAAAAGGCGGCCCTCCTGGAGGGTAGCAAGGATTTCGCCAAACGGCTGATGAACAAATACCAGATCCCCACCGCGGCCTATCGTTCCTTTACCGATCCGAAACAGGCGATGGCCTACCTGGACAAGATCGGGGCGCCGGTGGTGGTCAAGGCGGACGGATTGGCCGCCGGCAAAGGGGTCATGGTCTGCCAGACCCTGGCGGAGGCCAGGGCGGCGATCGAACTGATCATGCTGGACCGGGCCTTCGGGGACGCCGGGAACAAGCTGATTCTGGAAGAGTTCCTGACCGGCGAGGAGGCCTCCTTTTTAGCCTTCAGCGACGGGAAGACGGTCCTCCCCATGCCCACATCCCAGGATCACAAGCCGATTTACGACAACGACCAGGGTCCCAATACCGGCGGGATGGGGGCTTATTCGCCGGCCCCGGTGGTGGATGAAGCCCTGTTTCAGGAGGTCATGAACCGGGTCATGGTCCCCACCGTTCGGGCCATGGCCAAAGAGGGGCGACTCTACAAAGGGGTGCTCTATGCCGGGTTGATGATCGATCAGGGAAAGATCAAGGTTCTGGAATACAATGTCCGTTTCGGTGACCCGGAAGCCCAGCCTTTATTAATGCGTCTTAAGAGCGATCTGGTGGAAATTCTGATGGCGGTGACCGCCGGTAAACTGGATCAGGTGAAGGCCGTCTGGGACGTCCGCCCGTCGGTTTGCGTGGTCATGGCCGCCCAGGGCTATCCGGGCAGCTATCAGAAAGGGCAGACCATCCAGGGCCTGGAGGCGGCTAAACGATTGAAAGACGTGGTCGTTTTTCATGGCGGCACCGCCTTCAAGGATAAGGCGGTGGTGACCAACGGCGGCCGGGTCCTGGGGGTTACCGCCCTGGGCGAAGACATTCCCCGGGCGATCAAAAAGGCCTATCAGGCGGTCGAAAAAATTCATTGGAAGACGGCCTACTATCGCACCGATATCGGCCAAAAGGCCTCCAAACACCTTAAGGACAGAGGCCTTAAACCCAAACCGCTGGTGGGGTTGATGATGGGCAGTGATTCGGATTTGCCGGTCCTGGAAATCGCTGCCCGCACCTTGAAGCAATTTAAAATCCCCTTTGAACTGCTGGTTTCCTCGGCCCATCGCTCTCCGAAAAAAACCGCCGAGTTTGCCCGGCGGGCCGAAGATCGGGGATTCAAGGTCCTGATCGCCGCAGCCGGGGCGGCCGCGCACCTGGCCGGTGTTTTGGCGGCGGAGACTACCTTGCCGGTGATCGGGGTCCCGATTGACTCCTCGCCCTTGAAAGGGTTAGACTCCTTGCTGGCCATGGTTCAAATGCCGTCGGGGGTCCCGGTAGCCACTATGGCCATCGGGGTCGCCGGGGCCAAAAACGCGGCCATCCTGGCGGCCCAGATCCTGGCCCTGAATAATCCCCAGATCGCCTTGGCCCTGAAGGTTTTCAAACAGCGCCTCGAAGCCGAGATCCAGGAAAAAGATAAAAAAATTCACACGGTCTGGCCTTGAGAATCATCGCCGACTTCCACCTTCATTCGGCTTTCAGCCGGGCGACCAGTCGGGAGATGCATCTGCCGGAGATCGCCCGCTGGGGTCGTTGGAAGGGACTGTCCCTCCTGGGGACCGGCGACTTTACCCACCCGGCGTATTTTCAGGAGATTCGGAGCCAGTTGGAGGAAACCGGAAATGGTCTGCTGCGCCTCAAGGGTGGAAAGGCCGACGACCCTCTTTTTCTTTTGACCGCCGAAACCAGCCATATCTTTACCCAGGGCGGAAAGGGCCGGCGGGTCCACATGATGATTTTCGCCTCGGGGATGGCCGCTGCTGAAAAGATCAATCTCCGGCTGGGTGTCCTGGGAAACGTGAAATCCGACGGCCGTCCCATTTTTGGTTTTTCCGCTAAGGACCTGGTCAAAGTGGTCTTGGATATCGAACCTGCCTGTCTGCTGGTGCCGGCCCATGTCTGGACCCCCTGGTTCTCGGTCTTCGGTTCCCAATCCGGCTTCGATTCCCTGGAGGAATGCTTCGAGGAGGAAACGGCCCATATTTTCGCCATCGAAACCGGTCTGTCCTCGGACCCGGCAATGAACTGGCGCTGGTCGGCCTTGGATAACCTGACCTTAATCTCCAATTCCGACGCGCACTCTCCCGCCAAAATCGGACGGGAGGCCAATATTTTCGAAACCGATCTTTCCTACCCGTCCATCATCGGAGCCATTAAGCAAAAAGACCCGGCCCGCTTTTCGGCCACCATTGAATTCTTTCCGGAAGAAGGAAAATATCACTTTGACGGCCACCGGAACTGCCGGGTCTGTTTCTCTCCCGGGCAAAGCCGGGAAAATAATGATTGCTGTCCGGTTTGCGGCAAGAAAATTGTCATCGGAGTAATGCACCGGGTGGAAGAACTGGCCGACCGGCCACCGGGTTTTCGGCCCCCAGGGGCGATTTCGGCCATCCATCTGGTCCCTCTGGAGGAAATCATCGCCGCGGGGTATGGCTTGGGGGCAGGATCGAAGCGTGTTCGCCGGGAATACCTGAACCTTCTTGAACGGGGAGGCCCTGAACTGGAAATTCTGCTGGATAAATCAGCCGCGGAGCTGGCCTCTTTTATGGATTCCCGCCTGGTCGAAGGGATCCTCGGGGTTCGTCAGGGGTTGGTTACCGTGGCCCCCGGCTACGACGGGGTCTATGGCCGGGTTAACCTGTTTACCGAAAATCCCACGGAAAACCACGCCCTCCCCCCTCCTGTCGACCGTCAACTGAACCTTTTTTAGTCTTGGTTACTCCCTTCCCGGGTGCGGGCCTGTTTTTCCTTCTTGAAAATATCCGGGTCGAGATGGTATTTTTTTAATAAGTGATAGAAATCGGCCCGGTAACGACCGGCCAGACTCGAGGCCTTGCTGACGTTTCCCTGGGTCATTTCCAAAAGGCGGATAATATAGCGGCGTTCAAAATCCTCCCGGGCCTCTTTTAAGGGGACTAGCGGTTCATCGGGTATTTCCCGGCCTTTTAAAATCAAGTCCTCGGTGATAAGCTCGTAGGGGGCCATGGCCACTGCGAACTCCAAAGAGTTTTCCAGTTCCCGGACATTACCCGGCCAATCATGGATCATCAATTTTTGCATGGCCATGGGGGTCAATCCCTTGACCCCTTTTTTCATCTGCCGGGCCAGTTTCTTCAGGAAAAAAGCGACCAGGGCCGGGATATCCTCCTTGCGCTCCCTCAAGGGCGGTATGATGATGGGAATGACGTAAATCCGGTAAAATAAATCCTCCCGGAAGGCCCCTTTTTGCATTTCTTCTTCCAGGTTCTTGTTGGTAGCCACCACCACCCGAATATCGACCGAGATCGATTTTTTTCCCCCCAAGGGGTAGAATT
Organism: uncultured delta proteobacterium; assembly: GCA_963716045.1. GTDB lineage: Bacteria > Desulfobacterota > RBG-13-43-22 > RBG-13-43-22 > RBG-13-43-22 > CAVQSS01. Next base: position 82,935 of record CAVQSS010000021.1, read on the forward strand.
GCCTTTCCTGCAGCACCCGCAGCAGTTTGGCCTGGATGGCCAAGGGCATATCCCCGATCTCATCCAAAAAAAAAGTCCCTTTGTCCGCCTGGGCAATTTGGCCTTTCATACTGCGAATCGCCCCGGTAAAGGCCCCCTTTTCATAACCGAACAACTCGCTCTCCAGCAGCGTTACCGGAATGGCCGCGCAGTTGAGGGCCACAAAGGGCTGGTCTTTCCGGGCGCTGGCCAAATGAATGGCCTTGGCGATGATCTCTTTGCCCGTACCGCTTTCCCCCTGGATATAGACCGTGGAATCGGTCTCCGCGGCCCGGGAAACCATGGTCGATGATTTCCCGCATCTTTTCGCTCTTGGCAATAATATTGGGTATGTCAAAACGCTCCGAGAGCATCCCTTTCAGGCGTTTGATTTCATGGGTCAGTTTTTTGTTTTCCAGGGCCTTTTCAATGTCGATCAAGAGGGCCCGGGGGTCAAAGGGTTTGGTGAGATAGGTGAAGGCGCCGCTCTTAACGGCCTCCACGGCGGTCTCGATGCTCCCGTAGGCGGTCAAAATGATCACGGACAGGTCCGGGTGAATCAAATGAAGCTGCCTCATCAGCGCGATGCCGTCCATTTTTTGAAGTTGCAGGTCAATCACCGCCAGGTCGAAGGCATCTTCCCGGACCAGTTCCTCGGCCCCTTCTTCAGTCAAGGAGGTGGAAACCTGATAATCCGCCGCCTCCAACCGCATCCGGAGGAGTTCCAGCAGGTTTTTATCGTCATCCACTACCAATATTTTTCCCAAAGACATTCGGTTATCCTACTTTCTATACTGTTTCCGTTTTTTTTCAATCTCCAGGTCGATTTGTTTGGACCGCTCCCAAAGCTCCAGGATCTGCACCCAGGCCCGGGCCTCTTCAGCCCGCAAGCTCTGGGGGATTTCCCTTAGCAGTCTCTTGAAATAGAAGATGGCCTTATGGGTAATCCTTCTTGGGATTATTGGCCTGGGCATAGATGAAACCCAGGGCATAGAGGGCTTCATCGGCGGGGGGTTTGTGCCCGTACTTGGCCAGAACCGCCTGATTTTCCTCCAGCGCCCGGTCGAAATCATTTTGAGCCCAGAGCTTCTGGTTACGGGATAATAGTTCGACCATGAGCAACCGGGGATCCGACTTGACCTCTTCCAGTTGTGCCTTGCAGGCCTCCATCTGGGTTTTCGTCTGCTGAAGCTGGCTCCTGGTTTTTTCTCCCTTTTGCAGCGCCTCCGTATAGGCCGTATTTAACCCGATCCAGACCCGAGCCTCCTCGGCATAGAGACTTTTGGGGAAATCCTTTTGAAGTTTCCACCAGAAGGCCAGGGCTTCCGGAAAATTTTTTCGGGGATTTCCCGGGTGGCTCAGGGTGAGCGCCGCTTCTCTCAGGGCCTGGTCGCCCGGTGGTTTATGGGGATAGGCCGTGAGAATTTCTTGAAATATCTGCAGGGACGGTTCAAAGTCCCCCTGGCTGCGGAATTTCTGCCCCTGGACCATTTTTTCCTCAACCCGCTCCTCCTCCAGGATCTCCTGGAAAAAGGTGCAGCCGGAAAAAAATAGGGTTACGATAAGGGCAGCGTAAAAAGGAAGGTACTTCCCCTTCCCGGTTTGCTTTCGGCCCACACTTTTCCTCCATGCGCGGTTATAATTTGTTTAACAATCGCCAGCCCCAGGCCGGTTCCTTTCACCATCGGCGTCCCCGGCGAGGGGACTTGCCGAAATTTCTCAAATATCCGTTGCAACTGGTCCCCGGAAATCCCCGGCCCGTTGTCCTTCACCGTCACCTGGATACCCCCCGATTCGACCCCGGCGGAGACCGTGATAACCCCGCCTGCCGGGGTGAATTTTATGGCGTTGCCCAGCAGATTCTTCAGCACCTGCAGGATCCGATCGCTATCCAAAGGGACCGCCGGCAGGGATTCGGGAAGTTCCAGCCGAAGGGCGATTTTTTTATTGACCAGCAGGGGTTCCAGCAGTTGTGCGGCTATGGTAAACAAGGGGAGAGGATTGATCCGGGAGAAGTGAAAGTGCATCATTCCGGCTTCCATCTTGGAGAGGTCCAAAAGGGAATTCACCAGATCAATTAAGCGGTTGCTCTCCTCGGAGACGATTCCCATGAGCTTCTTTTGTTTTTCGTTGAGCGTGCCCCCCACCCCCTCCAGCAGGAGGCTGGTTCCTTCCCGGATCGAGGTCAAAGGGGTTCTTAATTCATGGGACATGACGGAAAAAAAGTCGGATTTCATTTTATCGATCTTGTTCAATTGTCGCACATGGCGTTAAAGGCCAGGCTAAGTCTGGCTAGTTCCGGGGGGGATTGGATGTTTAAATCCCCCGGGTAGTTCCCTTGGGCCATCTCTTTGGTCTTTTCCACCAAGAGGGCAATCGGCCGGGCAATGCTGCGGGTGATGATATATGGATATGACTATAATCATGACCAGCGCCACGGCGGCGATATAAATAATAAAGCGGAGAGAAGTCTCCTGGGCTTCCCCCAATTTTCCGAATCCTTTCGAGGTTGTTTTGCTGGGACGAGATCCGTAACTGTTCCAATTGCCCGATTAATTGGTTGACTGCTTCTTCTTTGACCTGCTCCCTCTCTTCTTTGGCCTGCTCCCATTCCTTCCGGGCCGCCCGGTCTTTCAAGCGGGGAACGGGCAATACCTCCTCTATCAGTGAACTATAAACCTGCTGACCCTTGTCAATTTGGGCTAATAAGGCGCTTTCCAGTGTTCCCCCAGGTAGGGTCCGGAGTTCGGCCATTTGCTGCCGGAAGTCCTCCTGGGCCTGAAGATATTGATCATATATCGCCGGGTCCTTAAGAATAGAATATTTTTTTTCATAACGGCTTTGGGACAACAAGGCGTCGGTCAGCTTCCGGGTGTATTCCTGGGTCCGGTTTTCCTGGACCAGGATCTCATTGGTTTCAACGCTGAAGTCCCGCAGCTCAAAAATAACCAGCCCGCTGATTAAACTGGACCCCAGGAGAATAATCAGGTATCCGGAGATCAGGCGTGTCAGGATATTTAGGCGCATGGGTTCAGGTTTAACGGTGGACAGCGAAATAGCGCTTCTTCCTGCTTTGCCTTTCGCTGGATTTACTGATTATATGATCAGGTTAACGCATCCTTAGGCGAATAGTCAAGGGGTTCCCGGAAAGAACCTGCAGACAGGAGATAAGGGATGACCTGAAACCGGACTTTTCACCTTTTTGCGGGCAAGGTGAGTAATCCATCAGGAGACCTCAAAAAAAAAGAAAATGAGGCTTATTTCTTGATTTGACCGGATTGGGGGTCCTTTATCAGAGACGAGACCGTGACTGCCTCAAAAGCCGAACCCGGGATTTGGTGTAATTCATGCAGATGATCGTTGTCCCAGCGTTCATCCGGAACTCCGGTAATATACCAGGATGAGCCGTTGTCGGCCAGGATCATTCCGTATTTTTTAAGGGCGCGCAGGATCACCTGCACTTCGGGTGAAAAACCCGAGAGATCGAAACCGGCCTTGAGGCGAAAACGCTGGCCCATGGGAGGAAACGGGGGTTCCGTATGCCAAGAGGCGTAATGCCGGGCGGGCCAGATATATTCCTTCCGAGTGGCCGGTGCCGTAAAACGCAGGGCATGCCGGATTTCCCCAGCGGCAACTTCGTCGTAGCGGACCAGACCCGGCAGGATCGCCAGTCCGGCGGCATCGGCCGAGGTCCAGGTTTCCGGCCGCAGCTCGTAGGAATTCAAATTGAATTGGGCGCCGGATCCGGCCTGCCAGGATCCGTCGGGCTGAGGCCAGGCATTATACAGCTCGTACAAGCGGCAGCGATCGCGATCCAAAATCAGCACGTGGCGGTCGCCTTGACCGGCTGCCCCTCCCTCTATGGGTGGGTTCAGCGGAATGGGGTAGGGGCCCGGGTCGCTTTCTTCCTGGTAATCAAAGGTAACCGGGACCTTGCTCTGGCTTCCCGGAACCACAACAAAAGGGATTCCGATCGGCCCTCCTTCCCAGGTGCCCGATCCAAAGTCGGCATGCACCCCTTTGGTTAAGCCGATGGTTTTTACGAACTGGTCGGAAAGGGGATCCGGCGGCAAATGATCGATGGCCGCGTTCCAGATATGGTCGGCCGGAAAGACCGGACACCCGGCCAGGACAGGGCCGCTGCCGGCTCGGATGATTGCCGGCAGGAATATTTTTTCCTCGGCCCAGCCGGTTATTGCTCCCGACAAAGAGGCGAGCACCCAAAAGATTGCCGCCCCCCATCCGGCGAATATCCTGAATCGAAACCCGCTGGCAAGTTTGTCAAGCATGAGGCCCATGGAACCTATTAATCAAGCCCCCCGGCAGTGTGGCCGGGGGGGTCACGGGCCGGGGGGTCAGCCCGGCCAGCGGTAACCTAACTATCCCTTATTCTATTTCGACACGAATTGTAAAGATTTTAGAGATAAAATTGGCGTCGCTGGTATCAATGATCTGCTTATTACTGGTGCTGGTTACCCGGATTTTATAATCCGACCCGGGCTTCAGCTTCCAGGGAGGGGTCCAGGAATAGGACCCGGTGCCATTGGCGCCTATTTTCGCCGAATTGGCGATGGTTCTGATTGCCAATCCATTTTTCAGTAGTTCGATTTTCACGTAGGTTCCCGGGTTGCCGGCATAATTCCAACCGATGGTCTGTGGTTTGCCGACCTGCCAGGCTTCTCCCCCGTTGGGTGAGGCCAGGGCCAGGGTATTGGATCCCCACAAATACTGGAGTCGGTAATAGACTGATCGAGGCTCCACCTTGTCGGGGCCGGTCCCATTGTCCAGGACCCGAACGATCCCCCACCATTCCTCATTGGCATAGCCATCGGGCTGAGTGTTGGTGGCCATGCCGCAGCGGCCGTGCAGGGTCGGTTCCGGATCTGCCGGGCAGGAGGTATCCCCGGCATAACGTCCTTTCCACCATTCGTCCGAGTAGGACATGATTGTTCCGCCGATGCAAGTTTGGCCGTGGGCGGCAATTTCTTTCCAGAGCGCTTCGGTAACATCCGCCTGAGTTGTGGCGCCTAACTTTTCGTATTCATTGCCTCGAGTGTTATCATAGGCATCGATCCCGTATTCCAGGAGCAGCAACGGTTTCTCGCTTGCCGCACCGAGGTCACTGAACAGCGTGCCGAAAGAACTGCCCCGATACACATTGGCCCCCCAGATATCCAGGGCTGGGACCGCCCCCTTAAATTCGGTCAGGGTGGCCGACAGGTTTTGGTCGGCCAGGGCCGTGGTCACCGGGTGGGCCTTCGTCCCTTCTTCCAGATGGGCCGTCTCCGCCAGTTCGTTGATCAGGCTGAAAAGATGGGGATTGTTTCCATAGGCCTCGGGAAGGTTCAAGTTGTGGCCCACCGACCACATCAAGATAGCCGGGTGGTCTTTATGGGCGGCCACCATCTCTTGAAAATCGGCCTTGATCTGGTTGCGAACATTCGTTGACGAATCCGGATCGATGTCCAGTCCTTCGTTGATCCAGTAGCCCGCAATGATATAAATCGGGTTCAATCCGCCATTATAGGCCTGGTCCAGGAAATTGAAATGGTCGGCCGTTTTTTCCCAATGGTAAAGACGGACGGCATTGGCCCCCAGGGTTCTCAGGACCGGGAGATCCCGATTATGAAGAGCGCCGTAGGGCGCCGTAAAATAATCCCCGTAGGGAGCAAGCATTCGGGTCTTCCCCAATCGGCACCGGGGAATAAACCACCCCTTTGACCGTAAAAGGAGTGCCGTTGACCAGGAGTTGTTTTCCGCTCACATCCACGGCCGTAGGCTGATAGGGCGCCACGGTTACCGTCACCCCGGCTCCGGGGTTCTCCACATTCCCAGCATTATCCGTGGCCCTGGTTTTAATCACATAAGTCCCATTCCCAGGCGCATTCCAGGAATGACTCCAGAGGATCGTTCCGCTGGCCGGCATCCAGGTCGCACCGCCGTCGGTTGAAACCTCGACCTTTTGAACTCCGGACCCGTTTCCGTCCGTGGCCCCTCCGGCGATGGAAACCGCCGGATGACGCAAAGTGGCGCCACCGGTGGGACTGCTGATCGAGGAAGCCGGTTTGTTCGTTTCCAGATTAAAGGTAGCTATGACTGAAGCGTTGGCACTGATCGTGACGGTGCAGGGGTTGGTGGTCCCGCTGCAGGCCCCGGTCCAGCCGGTAAACACGGAGTTGGCGTCGGCCGCCGCGGTGAGGCTGACCGGGGTCCCGGTAGTAAAGGAGGTTCCGGCGGGCGAGTTGGTCAACGGTGCCGCTGCCCGTTCCGGTCTTGGAAACCGTTAACGCGTAGGTGTTGGCGGCAAAGGCGGCTTGAATCGTATGGGCGACGGTAACGTTGGTGAAGGTGTAGCTGCCGATCGCCCCCTGGGAAACCCCGTCCACCGTTACGCCGGCGATCCGGTAGCCCGTGGTGGGTGTGATGGTAAAGGTCTGGGAGGCACCTTGGTTGACGTTGATCCCGCCGGAGGGCGAGATGGAGCCGCCGCTTCCGGCCGTGGCGGTGAGGGTATAGGTTTTAAGGGCGAAGACGGCCGTCACCGCAGCATTGGCATTCATGGTGACCGTACAGGGGTTGGTGGTCCCGCTGCAGGCCCCGGTCCAGCCGGTAAACACGGAGTTGGCGTCGGCCGCCGCGGTGAGGCTGACCAGGGTCCCGGCATTAAAGGAGGTCCCGGCGGGCGAGTTGGTGACGGTGCCGCCGCCTGTTCCGGTCTTGGAAACCGTCAAGGTATAGGTGTTGACGGCAAAGGCGGCTTGAATGGTATGGGCGGCAGTGACGTTGGAAAATGAGTAGCTGCCGGGTGTTCCCTGAGAAACCCCGTCTACCGTCACACTGGCGATCCGGTAGCCAGTATTGGGGGTGATGATAAAGGTCTGGGAGGCGCCGTAATTGACGTTGATCGCGCCGGAGGGCGAGATGGAACCGTTAGCGCCGGCCGAGGCAGTGATGGCGTAGGTCTTAAGGGCAAAGGCGGCCGTGACCGCGGCATTGGCGTTCATGGTGACCGAACAGGGGTTGGTGGCCCCGCTACAGGCGCCGGTCCAGCCGGTGAAGGTGGAGCTGGTATCGGCCGCGGCGGTCAGGCTGACCAGGGTCCCGGCATTAAAGGTGGTCCCGGTGGGTGAGTTGGTCACCGTCCCGGTTCCCGTGCCGCTTTTGGAAACGGAAAGGGTATATGTAGAAATCGTCGCGAATGTGGCCTGAATGGTATGGACGGCGGTCACATTGGAAAAGGTGTAGCTGCCGATCACCCCCTGGGAAACACCGTCCACCGTTACGGCGGCTATCTGATAACCGGTATTAGGGGTGATAGTATAGGTCTGGGAGGCGCCGTAATTGACGTTGATTCCGCCGGTTGGCGATATGGAGCCGCCGCTTCCGGCCGAGGCGGTGAGGGCATAGGTTTTAAGGGCGAAGACGGCCGTCACCGCAGCATTGGCATTCATGGTGACCGTGCAGGGGTTGGTAGTCCCGCTGCAGGCCCCGGTCCAGCCGGTGAAATTGGAGGTGGCGTCGGCTGCCGCGGACAGGCTGACCAAGGTCCCGCTGGGAAAGGAGGTCCCGGTGGGGGAGTTGGTCACCGTGCCGGAACCGGTTCCGGTCTTGGAAACCGTTAAGGTGAATTGGGAAGCCGGCGGGGTGTAGCTCACTTCATTGGAGTATCCGCTTTCATAGCCCATGGTATCCAGGGCGGTGAGGGCGAAATAGGTAGGGACAACATCGCTTAAGTTGGTCATCGTATAAGTCGTCACCAGTCCCAGGGGGATCGAATTGGAATAGCTGCCGGGCGAGGTCCCATAATAGAGTTTATATCCGGCGAGGTCCGGCTCGCCGTTGGGATCCCAGGCCAACGTTACCTGGGCGGCCTGGGCCTGGGCGATCAGCCCCAGCAGCAACATAAACATAAGAGAAAGGCCGAGGATTTTGGACAGTAAACGGGGAGAAAAATGGTGAAGAGTATCCCTACGGACTGGAATCGCACTCATGGCAATACCTCCTTAAATTGCTGCTAAGCGAAATGCAGCCACAGGAGGTACCGCACTCGCCTGGCAACCCTGCTACCGTATGCGGCGACTAAAGCGTCACACGTAGGCCAGTGGCTTTGCGTCCCACCCTTTCGGATGGTTTGCCTTTTTCAGGTTTTTTTGGACCATGGGGTCCGAACTGCTCTAATGCAAATTGAAGACCAAAAAAAATTCAGGCCCCCCGAAAAAAAATTAATAATAACTTCCTGTGATTAACTTAAGGATGGACGATCAACTCAATTGGATCGTTTTTCTGTTCCTGCAAAAAAATGCCGCTATACGCAAAAATTGGATTTAGGATTAAAAGGGAGGTTTTGATGAGCAGTTCAAAAATGGAGGGAAGAAGAAATGGAACCAAATGAAAAAGTCCATCCGTCCCTTTATAGGGGTCCGGATGGACTCATCAATGAAACGCCAGAACTATTTAAGTTAGGTTAGCTTTGCAGCAATTGGTCTACGAATTTGGTCACTTCCAGGTGCAGAAGCTGGTCTTTTTCAAAAGGCGCCCGGCCTTCCAGGTCGGCCTCTATGATTTGATTGTTGTAGGGCAGGAAGCCTAAGAAGGTGAAACCAGGCAGTTGCCGGATCAGGAATTCCTTATCCTGGTCGTTGCGGACCTTGTTGCCGACCAAGACGATATTTTTCAGGCCCAGGTCCTGGGCCAGCTTTTTAATCTGATGGGCCGTCTCAATGCTTCGTTTGCCGGGCTCCACTACCACAATCAGTTTATTGACCGACGAGGCCGTTCCCCGGCCCAGATGTTCGATGCCGGCCTCCATATCCAGGACCACCACTTCGTCTCGGGCCAGGATCAGATGGGTGATCAGGGTCTTGAGCATGACGCTTTCCGGGCAGATGCAGCCGCCGCCGCCCCTTTTGACCCCGCCCATGACCATGACCCGGATATTTCCTTTCTGAACCGAGAGTTTCTCCGGCAGGTCGCTCACGTGGGGGTTCAATTTAAAAAAAGACCCCATGGTGCCCACCTTGGATTCGGTCCGCTCCTCGATCAGTTCCTTCATCTGCGAAATGGGGATGATGTCTTCGGGGTGTTCGATCCCCAGGGCGCCGGCCAGATTGGCATCCGGGTCGGCATCGATGGCCAGGACTTTGTTTCCCCGGTCGGCGAAATTTTTAATAATCAAGGAGGCCAGGGTAGTCTTACCCACGCCTCCTTTTCCACTGATGGCTATTTTCATGAAGGATCTCCTTTTGGCTAGGTTTTTAAATCAAGTTTTTCGATCAGGGTATGGGCAAATTGGATTAGAAAATTTTCCTGGGCGGGATTGGCGTATTGCACGCAATCGCAGCGGAACTTATTGCAAGCCCGGACCAGGAATTCAAATTTGATAAAATCTTTACCCACCTCGATGGCCAGGTAATGGGGACCGCAGGCCCGGTGCTCCCACTGAACGGGGCCGAGCAGGTCGGCAGGCAGTTCCAACCAGAAGATTTCCCCCAGGCCGGAGGGCAAGGTATGGGTCCGCAGGTAGTCCTGGACCCGTTCCATTTCTTTTTTAGGGATTTCATCCAGCAGAACCTGGCGCATGGGCCCCCCTTTCCAATTTTCTGGCCTGGGAGAAGGCGTCCCAGACGTTGAAGGCCCAGAAGCCGACCAAAAGGATCAATAAGATCAGCAAAACCGTTTTACTTTGCCGCCCTAAGGCCTGGGTAATGGTTTGAAAACGATGGGGATCTTTTTCCAACAGCTCCCAGTTCAAGGACAGCATAACCTGGTTAAGGTCGTAGAGGGCCTTAATAAGCAAGGCCAGAAAGAGGATAGAAAACCCGGCAATGAACAGGCCGGCCTTGGGCAACTGGCGGTTGATGATCTGGCCTACCCCGGGTATGAGTGCGGAGAAGAGGGGGGCGGTGAAGGTGCGTTTCATTATTTTTATATAATGGTTCCCCCGGCTCCTGTCAATCCCGGTATTATTTTGCCAAAGGGATCGAACTTGTGATAATAAAACCGATGGACATTTATTTTACGATTTGATCATAAAGGATTTCCTTTCCCATGGAACAAGATTTAAATTCAGTACATGTCAGTTGTCCCTTTTTTATGTTGAGGGATCGGTATCTCCCTTTGATCCTGGAAAATCGGGTTTCGGTGGAGATCGGGGTGGATGCCGAGGTGTTGGACACTTGTCCGGTGGCCGACCTGAAAAAGATAGCCGATACGTTAATCCGAGCTGAGTTGACCTGCTCCCTTCACGCCCCTTTTTTGGACCTGTCCTTGGGGGCCATCGATCCTAAAATCCGCCAGGTTTCCTTGGAGCGAATGGAGCAGGTAATCCGCCTGATCCCCATTTTCCAACCCCGCTGGGTGGTCTGCCACGGGGGCTACGAAGCCCGTCACTACCAGGACCATCGGGAAGATTGGCTGAAGAATAATACGGAATCCTTGCTGCGGCTCTTGTCCCGCCTGGAGGGAACCGGGGTGCCCCTGATGCTGGAAAACGTGTTTGAAAAAGAACCCGATCACTTGAAGGTCTTATTTGAAGCCGTCCCCTCCGCCGGGTTGCGTTTTTGCCTGGATGTGGGCCATCATCGCCTCTACGGCCGGACCGATCTAAGGGACTGGCTCGATACCCTGGGACCTCACCTGGGTATGCTCCATCTCCATGACAACCAGGGGGAATGGGACGATCATCTGGCCCTGGGGCGAGGGTGCATCGATTTCCTCGGCCTTTTTAATCAGCTTAAGATCAGAGGACTGCAGCCTTTTATTACCATTGAACCTCACCAGGAGGATTGGGTCCGCGAAAGTTTGGTGTTCCTGGCCTCCCACTGGCCCTGGAGGTAACCCCCCCCTCAGACCCCACAGGCGCTAAGTTGTTTTTGTTCCGGATGGACTGCGGAAGGGTCACTTGATAAGATAAACATCGAACATCGAACGTCCAACATCGAATGTTTAATGGGGAAAGATGAAGAAACAGACTGATGATCTTGAAGAAAGGCCGCTCGAGTATTCGGTCAGAATCATAAAGAACGTTGTTCGGTATTGGATGTTTGTTTTTTATTCGATGTTGGACGTTCAATGTTCGATGTTCGACGTTCATCTTTTAAAACACCATAGACGGCATGAATGAAGCCCTTAAATGTTTACCCAACAACTTAGCGCTTAGGCCTTCAGACCCCGCCGATTTATTCTTGACAGTTCAACTATTTTAAGTAAGTTTGGAAAGGATAGGCAACCTTACCATAGATCCGGAGTCCACACCGGACGTTTCATTGTTGGAGGAAGCATGGAATACAAACCCACCTTAAATCTGCCCCAAACGGATTTCCCCATGAAGGCCAACCTGGCCCAGCGGGAACCGGAATGGTTGCGGAAGTGGGAGCAGAACCGGTTATATGAAAGAATTCGGGAGACCTCGGCGGGCCGTCCACAATTCATTCTACACGACGGCCCCCCCTATGCCAACGGCCATATCCACATGGGCACGGCCTTCAATAAGATATTGAAAGATATTATCATCAAGTCCAAGCAAATGTCCGGCTTCGATGCTCCTTATGTCCCCGGCTGGGACTGTCACGGTCTGCCCATCGAACACCAGGTGGATAAGGCGTTGGGCGCCCAAAGGCGAGCCCTCTCCCAACTGGAGGTGCGGCAACGGTGCCGGGCCTACGCCGAAAATTTTATCGAGATTCAACGGGAGGAGTTTAAACGGTTGGGTGTTCTAGGGGAATGGGAGAATCCTTACTTGACCATGAACTTCGCCTATGAGGCGGTGATTATCCGGGAATTCGGTCGTTTTGCCCTCCAAGGGGAGGTGGTGAAGAGCAAAAAACCCATCTACTGGTGTACCTCTTGTAAGACGGCCCTGGCCGAGGCCGAGGTGGAGTATGAGCCGCACACCTCTCCTTCGATTTTCGTCAAGTTCCCGGTGGTGGATGATTTAAGCCTTCAGTATCCGGCTTTAAAAGACAAAAATGTTTCGGTTCTAATCTGGACCACCACCCCCTGGACCATCCCGGCCAACCTGGCCCTGGCCTTCCATCCGGATTACACGTACGCGGCGGTTGAGGTGGGGGGGGAAGTGTTTATTTTGGCCAAAGGGCTGCTGGAGAAGGTCGGTCAGCGGGTAGGCTGGCCGGTCGCCGTCAGCCTGGCCGAACTGGACCCCCGTTTTTTGGAAGGCAAGAAATGCCGGCACCCTTTGTATGATCGGGAATCGGTTATCATCTTGGCTTCTTACGTCACCCTGGAAGACGGCACCGGAGTGGTCCATACGGCCCCGGGCCATGGGCAGGAGGATTACGAGAGCGGGCTGCGCTACAACCTGGAAATTTATTCCCCGGTGGATGATGGCGGGCGGTTTACCCCGGAAGTGGGCTTCTTTGCCGGAGAATTCGTTTTCGAGGCCAACGAGACCATCAAAGAGAAGCTGCGAGCGGTGGAGGCCCTGATGGGGGAAGAGGCCATCGAGCACAGTTACCCCCATTGCTGGCGCTGCAAGCGGCCGGTGATTTTTCGGGCCACGGAGCAATGGTTTATTTCCATGGAGAAAAACGGGCTTCGTCAAAAGGCCCTGGAAGAGATCGAACGGGTCGTCTGGACTCCGGCCTGGGGAAGGGACCGGATCCACGGAATGATGGTTTCCCGTCCCGACTGGTGCCTCTCCCGGCAACGGACCTGGGGGGTCCCCATACCGGCCTTTTATTGCCTGGGGTGCGGCCGGTGGCTGGTAACTCAGGCCATCTTATCCCATCTGGAGGACCTGGTTTCCCTTCAGGGCGCCGATGTCTGGTTTTCCCTCCCGGAGGAAGATTTGCTCCCGGAAGGGACGTCATGTCCTCATTGCCGGGGGGAGGCCTTCCGGAAGGAGACCGATATCCTGGATGTCTGGTTTGATTCCGGGGTGAGCCACGCCGGTGTGCTGGAAACCCGGTCCAATCTGCGGTCTCCCGCCGATCTATATCTGGAGGGGAGCGATCAGCATCGGGGCTGGTTCCACAGTTCGTTGCTGACCGCCGTCGGGACTCGGGGGAGGGCGCCTTATAAGGGGGTCCTGACCCATGGATTCGTAGTGGACGGTCAGGGCAAGAAAATGTCCAAGTCGTTGGGGAATGTAATTTTTCCCGAGGAAGTAATTAAAAATTATGGCGCCGAGATCCTACGCCTCTGGGTTTCGGCCGAGGACTACCGGGACGATATCCGGATCTCGCCCCAGATCCTCAAGCAACTTACCGAAGCCTATCGCCGAATTCGCAATACCTGTCGTTTCCTGCTCGGAAACCTTTCCGATTTCAATTTCCAAAAGGACCAGGTGCCTGTCCCGGAACTGGAGGAGCTGGATCGCTGGGTGCTCCATCAACTCCAGAAGGTCATCACCCGGGTCCGGCGGGCCTTTGAGCGCTACGATTTTCATGTGGTCTATCATACTCTTTATCAATTCTGCACCAATGAATTGAGCGCCTTCTATCTGGATATCCTTAAAGACCGGCTGTATACCAGCGCCCCCCAAGCCCCGGCCCGACGCTCGGCCCAGACGGCCCTCTGGCGGTTGCTTCAGGGCCTGGTCCGGCTCATGGCCCCTGTCCTGTCCTTTACCGCCGAGGAGATTTGGAGCCATCTCCCGGAACAGGAAAGGGAAGGGGAAAGCGTCCATCTGGCCCAATTCCCGGAGATCGATCCCGCCCTTCTGGATGACGCCCTGGAGCAGCGGTGGGAAAACCTGCTTCTGTTGCGGGGCGAGGTGACCCGGGCTCTGGAAAAGGCCCGCCGGGCTCAGGTGATCGGCCACCCCCTGGATGCCGAGGTGCGCCTGCTCCTGCCGGAGTCCTGGAAGACGCTGATTCCGGCCTATCGGGAAATGTTGCCTGCCCTGTTGATCGTCTCCCAGGTTACCGTGATCAACCAGCCGGAAAGCGGAGAAGGCTACACCGGGGAGATCATTCCCGGGCTGACCGTCTGGGTGGCCAAAGCCCAGGGAGAAAAATGCGAGCGCTGCTGGAATTTCAGTCCGGAAGTGGGGAATTTCCCGGACCATCCCACCCTCTGCCGGCGCTGTTTCCAGGCCCTGGAGGAAATCGGCCGTTCCCATGATCGCTAAGCGGCTTATTCCCTTCGGACTATCTTTCGCCGGGGTGGCGATTCTGGATATCCTCACCAAGCTGGCGATCATCGATCATTTGCCCCTTCACCAGTATCGGTCGGTGATCCCCGGTTTCTTTAACCTGGTCCATGTCCGCAATCGGGGGATGGCCTTTGGGATCTTCAATACGGCAGCGGGATCCTGGAAAGACCTGGCACTGCTACTTTTCCCTTTAATCGCCGTCGCCGGGATCTTGTGGATCTTGTTTCGTTACCCGAAAATGACCCCCGGGATGTCTCTGGCCTTGGGAGCCGTCTTGGGCGGCGCCCTGGGAAACCTTCTGGACCGTCTGCGCTTTCAGGAAGTGGTGGATTTCTTGGACTTCTACTGGGGAGGTTTTCATTGGCCGGCCTTTAATGTGGCCGACTCGGCCATCACGGTGGGGGTTGGCTTTTTAGTGTACCGTTTCTGGAGGGAAGGCTGATTATGTTCCCGACCCTTTTCCGCTGGGGGGGATTTTCTCTGCACGCCTATGGGCTTTTTATCGCCGTGGGCTTTCTGCTCGGCATCGGCCTGGCCCTCAAGGAAGCCCGCCGGCAAGGCCTCCCCGGAGAACGCCTCCTGGATCTTTCCCTGATTATCATTATTTCGGCGATTATCGGGTCCCGGCTGTTATATGCGATCATCCATTACCCCCAGTATCTTAAGGATCCGCTCTCGATATTTAAGATTTGGGAGGGCGGACTGGTCTTCTTTGGGGGGTTGATTCTATCCTTTATGGTTGGCAGCTGGTATATTAGAAAAGTCGGTCTGCCCTTTTGGGAAACCGCTGACCTGTTGGCCCCCTCCCTCGCCTTGGGACAGGTCTTTGGACGCCTGGGCTGTCTGGCGGCCGGGTGCTGCTACGGACGCCCCTCCCAGGTCCCCTGGGCGGTCACCTTTTCCCATCCGGAATGTCTGGCCCCCATCGGCATCGCCCTCCATCCCACCCAACTGTATGAATCCGGAGCGGCGCTGTTCCTGTTTTTCCTTTTGATCCTGCTGCGCAGAAAAAAGTTTTTTGCCGGGCAGGTCATGGCGGCCTATTTATTTTTTTCCGGTTGGGCCCGCTGGCTGGTTGAGTTTTTCCGGGGGGACTACCGCGGGAATCTATTGGGCGGCGGCTGGAGCGATACCCAATACCTGAGCGGAGCGATCATCCTTTTTTCTTTGGGTTTGGGCGCGTATTTGCTGAAAAAAAAGGAAAAACCCTAAAAAAGTACTTGCCAATTTACATTGGTTATATTAGACCACAAATTTGATCGGTCAAGAGGGGGGAGTCTGTTCTCCCATTCAGTATTTCGTTCTTCCATATACAGCAAGACATGAAAGGGGATTATTTTGGTTATCTTAGAGGAACTAAGATACAGTAGAGACCATTCCTGGGCCCGCCTGGACGACGACAACCGGATCACCGTCGGGATCACGGATTATCTCCAGGAGGAGTTGGGAGAACTTAACGGAATTGACCTTCCCGAAGAAGGGGATGAGGTCGTTAAAGACGAGCCTTTCGGATCGATCGAAGCCCAGTTGTCGGTGAACGATCTATTTTCTCCTCTCTCCGGGGAAATCGTGGAAGTCAATGCCGAACTTTTGGACTCTCCGGAAATCATCAACGAAGATCCCTACCAGGATGGTTGGATTATTCGGGTGGATGTTCCCTCCACTACCGAGTTCTTTGAACTCCTGACCGCTGAAGAATACGAAGAATACATTAAAGAAATTCGAGGCGTTGAGGAAGAAGAAGAGGAAGAGGAGGAGGAAGAGGGGTAAGGAAGTCCTTTGTTTGAACACGCGGCCATTCCTCAGATAGCAGACCTCCTCCAGAAGTCCCGGATAACCGTGGCCTTGACCGGCGCCGGGATATCCGTGGAAAGCGGGATTCCAGCTTTCAGGGGAAATCAGGGGTTATGGGATCGGTATGATCCCCTGGAATATGCCCATATTGAAGCTTTTTTGGCCGATCCCGGCAAGGTCTGGCGGATGTTGGCCGAATTGGGGGTGATGGTGGATCAGGCCAGGCCCAATCCGGCCCATCGGGCCCTGGCCCAGTTGGAAGATTGGGGGCTATTAAAGGCCGTCATCACCCAGAATATCGACGCGTTGCACCAAAAGGCCGGGAACCGGGAAGTCATCGAATTTCACGGCAATGGGCAGAGGCTGCGCTGCCTTCAATGCGGGAAGGTTTTTGCCAAGGACGCCATTTCTCTGGCGGTGCTGCCTCCGCGTTGTCCCTGTCGGGGGATATTGAAACCGGAGGTGGTTTTTTTCGGAGAACCCATTCCGGTACCGGCCAGCCAACGGGCCTTTGAACTCGCCCGAACCTGTGAAGTGATGCTGGTGATCGGAACCTCCGCACTGGTGGCCCCGGCCAGCCACCTTCCCCTGACGGCTAAACAAAATGGAGCCGTGTTGATAGAAATTAACCTGGAACGAACCCACCTTTCCGAAACTATTTCCGACTATGTTCTGGAGGCTCCGGCCAGCCAGGCCTTGTCGGCCCTGATCGAGCAGCTTCGCTTTTAGGCCGATCGGTCCTCGGGAGAACAAAACCCCAGGGAATTGAATTCGGGACCTTACCGATCGGCCGATCGGGAAAGAAATTTAACCAGAAGCGCTGCGGCGGGGTCTTTATTTTATTAGCTAATAGTGTTAGCCTTTAACCCGCTAAGCGAGTCAGGATCCGTCATTGAACTTTTTTCAGCAAAATGAAATTTTATCCATGGTCGTCCATGCCGGCCCGATGGTCAAGTTCGTCATGCTCCTGTTGTTGACCTTTTCCGTGGTCTCGTGGACTATTATTTTTATGAAATACCGAATCGTTCATCGGGCCCGCAAGGAAACCAACCAGTTCCAGGAGATCTTTTGGCAGAGCAAAAGCCTGGCTAAGGCCTACGCCGAATCCAAGGAACTTCACTACAGCCCGGTGGCGGAGGTCTTTCGGGTGGGATACTTGGAACTCGGCCGACTTCATAAAATGCACCAGGAAAGCGAGAACGCAGGAAAGGGGGAAGGGTCGGATATCCTGACGGCCAATTTGGTTCATTTTGAAAGCATTCCCCGGGCTTTGAGGGCGGCCATGAATTCCCAGGTTACCCGCCTCGGCTATGCCCTGACCTTTTTAGCCACCACCGGGAATACCGCCCCGTTTATCGGGCTGTTCGGAACGGTCTGGGGCATCATGAACTCCTTTCACAGCATCGGTTTGCGGGGGGGGGCCAATTTGGCCGTGGTGGCCCCGGGAATTTCGGAGGCCCTGATCGCCACCGCCGCCGGTTTGGCGGCGGCCATTCCCTCGGTGATTGCCTATAACTATTTTTCCAATCAGGTTCGCCTCCTGGAATCCGAAATGGCCAGTTTTTCATCGGATTTTTTAAATATGCTGGAAAGAGATATGTTGCGGCGAACAGGCGGCAAAAGGGGTTAATCATGCAAAGCGGCAGCGGCGACCGCCGACTGATGTCGGAAATCAATGTCACCCCTTTAGTCGACGTGATGCTGGTGCTGTTGATTATCTTTATGGTGGCCGCTCCGATGATGATGCAGGGTCTGGACATCCAGTTGCCCCAAACCCAGTCCAAGCCCATTCCTTCCCGGGAGGAACGGCTGGTGGTCACTTTAAGCAAAAAACAGGAGATTTTTATCAATCAATACCGGGTCAGCCGGGAAGAATTGCAGGAAAAATTGAAGGCCCTTTATCAGTCGAATAAGGAAAGCGAGGTGTTCCTGCGGGCCGATAAGTCCCTGCCCTACGGGCTGGTGGTCCAGGTCATGGCCGATATCAAAAACGCCGGAATTGAACGGCTGGGAATGGTCACTGAAAGTCCCCCGGAAAAGAAATGATCGCGCAGGGGGTTACTGATTGGAAAAAGCCGGAACCGGTGAAAAACTGGGGCCGGATGCTGGCTTTTTCCCTGGGGCTGCACCTGCTGTTATTGATTTTTTTCTTCCAATTGGTCCCGCGGGGCCAGGCGCTTAGGCCGCTGGAGGCGGCCTATACGGTCAACTTGATCTCCCCGGGTGAAGGACCCGCTGGAGGACCGGAGGCCCCCCGGGCCGCGGATCCGGTCCCGCCCCCCTCCCCGGCCAAACCTGTTTCCCCTAAGGAAATCCCTCCAAATAGGACGGTGGAGAAGCTGCCGCCCTCTATCCCCGAAGACCCCCAGTCTCTGGATAAGGCCCTGGAAAAAATCAAGAAAAAAATTGATCAGGAAAAAAGCTTAGAAAGGTCTTTCCATCAACTGGAAAATAAGGTAAAAAATCAAGAGACCCTTGGGCAGGCCCTGGCCCGCCTGGAACGAAAACAGGCCAAGTCCGAAAGAACCGGAGGAAATCCTGCCGGTCGAGGCGAGGGCGGGAGTGGAATCATTACCTCCGCCGGTCAGGCGGGTTCCGGGGGATTGGGGATGCAATTCCAGATTTATCATGCCGCCCTGCGCAGCCGGGTTAAGAAGAATTGGTTTCTTCCGGAAGGTCTGCTGAAAAAAGCGGATATTTCCGCCGACATCCTGGTTCGCATAGCCCAAAACGGGAGGATCGAAGAAACTCGGTTTGAACGCAAATCCGGCAACGATAGTTTTGATCAGGAAGTCGTTCGGACCCTGAAGAAAAGTGAACCCTTGCCCCCTTTGCCGGAAGGGTATCCTCGAAACAGTTATGATGTGGTTCTGACCTTCCATTCCAAGGACCTGGGCGGCCAGTGACGATTGATAGACGAGAACGCCGATGAAGCTACATTTTACCAAGAAATCCCGTATCCCGGCTCTGGTCATGCTTTTCTGGGCCGGCATGATGATCGTGGGCTGGCCGTCTCCCCTTTTCAGCCGGGCCACTATCGATATCGACTCCCCGACGGCCAAGAAAATTTCCATCGTCATTCCTGATCTGATCAACCTGGGATCAGCGGAACCCGCCTTGGGCGGGACCATCTCCCAGATATTATTAAAGGATCTGGACTTTACCGGTTTTTTTCAGGGGATGGATCCCAAGGCTTTTCTGGGAAAAGACGACGAAAAAAACCCTGATTTCCGGGCCTGGGGGCTGACCGGGGCGGATTTGTTGGTCAAGGGGAATTATCAGATCACCGGGGCGGGTCTCCAGGTGGATTTTCGTCTTTTTGACGTCCAACAGGGGCGACTGCTGTTGGGGAAACAGTATTCGGGGGCGCCCCGGGATTATAAGAGGATGGTCCATCGCTTCGCCGATGAGATCCTTCACCTCTTGACCGGTGAATACGGCTTTTTTCAGACCCAGATCGCCTTTGTATCCACCACCTCGGGAAAAAAAGAGATCTATCTGGCCGACTTTGACGGGTCCAATTTCAATCGATTGACCCATCATAATTCCATTTCCCTGTCTCCTCGTTGGTCCCCCACGGGCCAGGAGATCGCGTACACTTCCTACAAAGACGGCAACCCTTCCCTTTACCTACTCCAACTGCCCGGCGGGCAATCCGTTCGGATCTCCAATCGCCCGGGATTGAATATTTCCCCGGCCTGGTTTCCCGGAGGCGATTCGTTGGCCGTGGCCCTGAGCCATTCGGGAGGAAATTCGGAAATAAATCAGATCAGCCGGACCGGAAACATCCTGCAACGTCTGACCAACGGGGCGGCCATCGATGTCTCCCCGGCCTGGTCTCCGGACGGCAAACAAATGGCCTTCGTCTCCAACCGATCCGGTAACCCGCAGATTTATATCATGCAGGTTGCCTCCAAGGAAACCCGACGGGTAACCTTTCAGGGAAATTACAACGTCAATCCGGTCTGGTCACCCAAGGGGGATCGGATTGCCTACGCCTCTATGGCCGGGAACCACTTTGATATCTATACCCTGGCCGTAAAAAATGGGGAAGCCCAGCGTCTGACTTTTGGTGGGAAAAACGAGTCCCCGGATTTCTCCCCGGACGGCCGGATGATCATCTTCAGTTCTACCCGCCAGGGCAAATCGGCCCTTTATGTCATGAACCTCAACGGGGCCAACCAGAGGCGAATTACCTTTTTGAATGGGGAACAGTTCAGCCCCTCTTGGGGACCTAAGAAATCGGATAATTAATCATTGGAAAAGGAGGAACGAATGGTGAAAACAAAACATGCGAGTTTAGGATGGCTGCTGGTGCTATTGATACTCTCCGGACTTTTCCTGCTGGCCTGCAGCAAAAAGGAGATCAGTACCGAGGGCCTGACGAGTGCCCCGGGGGGGGAACAGGTGAAAGAGGATGATGCCGAGAAGGCCAAAAAAAGGGCCCGGATCCGGGAACAGGAATTGACCGAGCAACAGCTTCGCGAAAAGGCGTTGGCTGAAGAGGAGGCCCGCCGCCAAGCCATGGCCGCTGAATTCGAGAATGAGGACGTTTATTTCGAGTTTGATCAGTTCGTCCTCTCCGATTCCGCCAAGGCGGTTTTGAACAAAAAGGCCAAATGGCTGAAAGACCGTCCAAATGCTAAGGCCCTGATCGAAGGCCACTGCGACGAAAGAGGCAGCACGGAGTATAACCTGGCATTGGGGCAAAAACGGGCCGAGGCCGCAATGCAATTTATCCTTGCCCTGGGCATCACCCCCGCCCGCGTCTCGACGATCAGTTTTGGAAAAGAAAAGCCGGCGGATCCTGGGCAAAACGAGGCCGCCTGGGCCAAAAACCGCCGGGCCCATTTTGTCTTAAAATAAGAGTTGAATTCCTTCAAAGGATCAGGAGTTTTAGAATGAGAACCGCTTGCTATGCCTTGGTTGGCCTCTGGGTGCTGGCCCTGATGGGAGGGTGTGCGTCCCGGGAGGACACGGTATTATTGGAGAACCGCCTGTATAACCAGCAGCGGCAGATCCAGCAGTTCAAAGAAGAGTTGAGCCTCTTTAAAAACCAGTTGAACGCCCGAGCCGGGCAAATTGAAAAAAAGATGGAAAGCGCCCAACAGCCTTTGTTGGAAAACCAGGCCAATTCCCTTAGTGAGATCGAGAACGTCAAGAGTCGCCTGCAGGCCGTTCAGGGCCGTCTGGAGGCGCTGGAGCATTTGCAGAAAAAAGAGACCCCCTCTCGGGATTCCCTGGATTCCTTGACCAAGGACCTTAAGGAAGTCCAATTGCGCCTCCAGCGGCTGGAACAATCGACCGCCTTAACTGCCGTGGCGGCCTCCGAATCGGCCAAAACGGAAAAGAGTAAAGAACCCCTCAAAGAACCGAAAGAGGAGCGAAAGGAGGAGAAGGCCAAGGCCAAGCCTTCTTCCCCGGAAGAACTGTTTGGAGAAGCCCGGGAGGCCTATAAGAAGAAGAATTTTGAAGAGGCCAAGAAAAAATTCGACGAATATCTGAAACAGTCCCCCAAAGGAAAAAACCGGGAAGAAGCCCTTTTCAAGATGGCCGAAAGCCTTTATGAGTTAAAGGCCTATGAGGAATCGATCCTGGCTTATCAAAAGCTAATTAAGGCGAATCCCAAAGGCAATCTGGTTCCGGGTGCTTTATACAAACAGGCCCTGGCCTTTATTCAGCTCAAGGATAACGGCAGCGCCAAATTGCTTCTTGAAAAAATTGTGAAGGAATTCCCCAAATCCGAGCAGGCGTCAACGGCCAAGAAAAAGCTTAAAACATTATAGACGTTCGCAGAAACCGGCTTTATCGGCCAAAGGTCAGGATAAAGTCTTCCAGTAAAAAACGGTCGGTGCCCCCGCTGGTCTTTAGTTGGCGATCAATGCGGTGCAGGGATTCCAGGGAACGGATCAGCTCGGGTAAAGTGAAATTTTGGGCCCCCTTGAAAATATTAAAAAGGGCAAAGGGATGGAGCTTGGAAAGGGCCTCGGGGAGGCCCTCTTTCTGCATTCGGGGCAGGATGTTTTGACTGAAGGGCAGATAGTCTCCCAGACGCTGAGCCGCCCGAGATCTTGAAGGGGCCAGCCTATCTAGGGCTAGGAGAAAGCTTCTAAAGGCCTTAATCAGGCCGCCTAAGATCGGCAGGGGATGGTACCCTTGCTCCCAGAGTCGCCTCAAAATGCGCATTCCCTCGGAAGCGTTTTTCCGGCCCAGAGCGGCGGTCAATTCATAAATCGGTTCCTCCCGGTTAGCGGCCACCAGGGCCTCGACGGCCGAAAGAGAAATCCGTTTTTCCTCCGAATAAGTCGCCAGCTTCTGAATTTCCATTTCCAGCAGTCCCAGATCAGGACCAACCCTTTCCAGAAGCAGCGTTTCGGCTTCCTTTTCGATCTGTATTCCTTCCCGGACCAAACCATCCTGCAGGTAACGCCGGGAAGCGGCCGTTTGTTCGTTTTTTTTGGCTTTTTTGAGGGTCAGATCGATCACGAGGCCCCGCTGAGCGATGGTCTTAACCAGGGTTTTGGAAGAGGCCAGTTCCTCCGAGAGGATTATCAGGATGTGTCCTTCCGGGAATCCGGTCTGCAGGGCCTGCTCCAAAAGCATTTCAGGATTGACCCAGTCCACCGGGTGATGGATCCAATAGGCCAAGGCTTGATCCAGCCATCCGGGAAGGGCTTCTCCCGGTGAGGAGGGAAAGACCTTGGTAAACAAGGACGACAGTCCCGGAAGATCACCCGCCGAGGCCGGCTCCCGGGATTTTGGAAGAAGCCGTGAAAGAATCCGGAGGCACCGTTCGGGCCGTTTCTTCTCCCAAGATTCTTCGGCCTTTGACCAGAGGAGGTCTTCCGGTTCCGCGGGTTTGAGGATCACCGGACTTTTAACCGATACGACCTTTCGTCCCGGGAAAAAAGGATAGGTGCGCAGGCGTTCGATCAGGGTGGGGATTTCTTCTTTCTCTCCGTCCACCTGTTCCCAGTTCAAGGCCCGAATAGCCTCCGGGAGCAGGGCTTCCAGGAGTTGTTGATGGACCCGTCGGGCTAAAAAGGGATCGCCGGCGATCAGATAAACCGGGGCAGCCTTTCCGGTCCGGACCCGTTCAATAATTTCGGATAGATCGCGATAGGTGTTGATGGGCATGGACCCGCCTTCGGGTGAAAAGATAAAGGGGCCTGGCGATTCCCAAAATTAAAACCCCCGATGAACGGGGGTTTTGGGTAAAAAAGAGTCAATTTTTCGTCTAGGACTCTAACACGAAGATAACTTCCATACGGACGCGGTATTCGACCAGCTTGTTGTTTTCAACCGCCACCCGCTGTTCTAAGATCCTTAACCCCGTGACGCCCCGTAGGGTCTTAGTCGCCCGTTTAAACCCGGTCTGGATGGCATCCTCAAAACTCTTGGGAGAGGCTGAAATAAGTTCGGTTATTCTGGCTATTCGATTGGTCATAGTATCACCTCCTTTCTTTAAGTCTAGCATAAGAAAGTTTTCTTTAGCAAGAGAAAGATGATG
>CAVQSS010000022.1:0-36740 GCA_963716045.1 uncultured delta proteobacterium
GACAAGAGTAAGGAAATCAAAAAATAAACTAATTCGTAAAAGGATTCACCTATGGCAGCCAGCGAAAACAAAAAAGTAGGGGCGGTTATGGTGGCAGGGGCGGGGATTGCCGGTATTCAGACGGCTCTGGACCTGGCCAAATCCGGTTATTATGTCTATTTGGTGGAAAAGAATTCGGCCATCGGCGGGGTCATGGCCCAACTGGACAAGACTTTCCCGACCAATGACTGCTCCATGTGCATCATTTCGCCCAAGCTGGTGGAAGCGGTCGGCATCTGAACATCGAACTCTTGACCCTGAGCGAAATTCAAGAGGTCTCCGGCGGTCCGGGAAATTTTCAGGTCAAAATCCTCGAACATCCCCGGTATGTGGACACGAGCAAATGCACGGCCTGCGGGGAATGCGCCAAGGCCTGTCCTATCGAGGTCCCCAATCTGTTCGATCAGGGGCTGCGAACCGCAAGGCCGCCTATAAGCTTTATCCCCAGGCCATGCCCAGCGCCTTCGCTATCGAAAAGAGCGGGACGGCCCCCTGCAAGGCCACCTGTCCGGCCCACGTCAGCGTCCAGGGGTTTATCGCCCTGATCAACCAGAAGAAATACCGGGAGGCCCTGGACCTTTTCAAAGAGGCTCATCCTTTTCCCGGAATCTGCGGCCGGGTCTGCCACCATCCCTGCGAGGGGACTGCACCCGGGGGGATGTGGACGAGCCCATCGCCATCCAGTATCTGCACCGCTTTCTGGCCGATGAGGATCTGGCCCAGGCGGAGCGCTATGTCCCGGAAGTCAAGGAACGAAAGACCGAAAAAATAGCCGTCATCGGGTCCGGTCCGGCCGGTCTGGGGGCCGCCTATTTCCTGGCCCAGGACGGCTACCCGGTGACCGTCTACGAAAAACTCCCCGTGGCCGGGGGCATGATGGCCGTGGGCATTCCCGAATACCGTCTGCCCGGGACATCATTCGTTCTGAAATTCAGACCATCGAGGCCCTGGGTGTGGAAATCAAGACCGGGGTGACCTTTGGTCAGGATATTACCTTGGATTCCCTGAAGAGCCGAAGGTTTTCAGGCGTTCTTTCTGGCCACGGGCCTGCATGTGAGCCGGGGCCTGAATGTGGAAGGCGAGGACCTGCCCGGGGTGCTCAAAGGGGTGGAGTTTCTCAAAGACTCGGCCCTGAAGAACCCGGTGACCCTGGGTAAAAAAGTGCTGGTCATCGGCGGCGGCAACGTGGCCGTCGATGTGGCCTTAAGCGCCAAACGCCTGGGCGCGGGGCAGGTGACTCTGATCTGTCTGGAAAAACGGGAAGAAATGCCGGCCTGGGATTATGAAATCGAGGAGGCCCTCGAGGAAGGGATCGAAATCGTTAACAGTCTGGGTCCGAAGCGGTTTCTCCAGGAAGGCGGGAAAGTCAGCGGGATCGAATTCAAACGGTGCACGGCCGTCTTCGACGCCCAGGGGGCCTTCCGGCCCACCTACGATGAAAAAGATTTGACCACCCTCACCGGCGATACGGTCATCGTGGCCATCGGGCAGGCGGCCGATCTCTCCTTTGCCGCCGGCCAGGGTGTCGCCGTAACCCCCCGCGGGGGGCTTCAGGGCGATCCGGTGTCCCTTGAAACCCCTATTCCCGGCGTGTTTTGCGGCGGGGATGTCTTTTACGGCCCCAAGTCGGTGGTCGAAGCGGTGGAAAGCGGCAAGAAGGCCGCCGAAAGCATCCGCCGCTATCTCAACGGGGTGGACCTGAAGGCCGGCCGGGAAGAAGACTGGTCCTATGAAAAACCTTCCACCGAGGGGACCCTCAAGAAGTCCCGCATGTCCATCACCAAAATCCCTCCGGCCGCCCGGGAAGGAAACTTCCAGGAAGTGGCCCAGGGGTTCCTGGAAGCCACTACCCTGACCGAGGCCGAACGATGCCTGAAGTGCGGGATCTGTTCGGAGTGTTACCAGTGCGTCAAGGTCTGTCTGGCCGAGGCGGTGGTCCATGAGATGCAGCCCGTGGAACGGGTCATCGAGGTGGGGTCGATCGTCATGGCCCCGGGATTCAGACCCTTCGATCCCACGGCCTACGAAGCCTACAGTTATTCCCATCATCCCAATGTGGTGACCAGCATGGAGTTCGAGCGGATTCTGTCCGCCTCGGGTCCTTACGAAGGGCATCTGATCCGGCCTTCCGACCATAAGGAGCCGGAAAAGATCGCCTGGCTGCAATGCGTGGGGTCCCGGGATATCAACCACTGCGACCACGGCTATTGTTCGGCCGTCTGCTGCATGTACGCCATCAAAGAGGCGGTGATCGCCAAGGAACACAGTCCCCATCCTCTGGACACGGCCATCTTCTTTATGGATATGCGGACCTACGGCAAGGACTTTGAAAAATACTATAACCGGGCCGAGAATGAGCGCGGGGTCCGATTCATCCGTTCCCGGATTCATTCCGTCGATCCGATTCCGGAAAGCGACAATCTCCTGCTTCAGTATGTCACGGAAAAAGGGGAGGTCCTGCAGGAAGAATTCGATATGGTGGTTCTCTCCGTGGGACTGGAAACCGCCCCGGAGGCCATTGACCTGGCGAAAAAACTGGGGGTGCCCATAGACAAAAACCAGTTTGCCCAGGTGAGCAGTTTTACCCCGGTGGCCACGGAAAGACCCGGCGTCTTTACCTGCGGGGCCTTTAACGGTCCCAAGGACATTCCCCAGGCGGTGATGGAGGCCTCGGCCGCCGCCTGTGCCGCCTCGGAGGGGATTGCCGAGAGCCGCAACCAGTTGATCCGCTACCAGGAACTGCCCCCGGAAAAAGACTTCGCCGGAGAGGATATCAAGGTGGGGGTCTTTGTCTGCAATTGCGGGATCAATATCGGCGGGGTGGCCGATGTGCCGGCCGTCCGGGAGTACGCCAAGTCGCTGCCCCAGGTGGTCCATGTGGAGGATAATCTCTTTACCTGTTCCCAGGATACCCAGGAGAAGATGAAGCAGGTCATCCAGGAAAAGGGGATCAACCGGGTAGTGGTGGCCTCCTGTTCGCCCCGGACCCACGAACCGCTTTTCCAGCAGACCATCCGTGAGGCGGGGTTGAATACCTACCTTTTTGATATGGCCAACATTCGGGATCAGGATACCTGGGTCCACCAGGGCAACCCCGAAAAAGCCACCAGTAAGGCCAAGGATCTGGTTCGCATGGCGGTGGCCCGGGTTTCTCTGCTGGAACCCTTGCACAAGGTCTCCTTCGGGTTAAAGAAAACAGGCCTGGTGGTGGGCGGCGGCGTGGCCGGTATGACGGCGGCCCTCAACCTGGCCCAGCAGGGATACGAAGTAAAATTAATTGAAAAAACAGACACCCTGGGCGGGAACGCCCTGAAGCTCCGCCATACCTGGAAAGGGGAAGACATCCAGGCCTTCGTGCGGGACTTGATCGTCCGGGTCAACAGTCACCCCAAGATCCAGGTTTATTTTAACACCGAGGTGGAGCATGGCTCGGGTTTTGTGGGGAATTACACCACCGTTCTCAATCGGGCCGGCCAGACCGAACAATATGAACACGGGGTGGCCATCCTGGCCACCGGGGCCCAGGAATGGCAACCGGATGTGTACGGCTACGGCCAGGATCCCCGGATCATGACCGCCCTGGAACTGGACCAGGCCATTACCGCGAATGACCCCAGGGTCGCCGGAGCTCAAACCGCGGTATTCATCCAATGTGTCGGCTCCCGGGAGCCGGAGCGCCCCTATTGCAGCAAGGTCTGCTGCACCCACAGTGTGGAAAGCGCCCTGGCCCTGAAAAAAGTCAACCCGGAAATGGATATCTTCATCATCTACCGGGATATTCGGACCTTCGGGGTCCGGGAGGACCTTTACCGGGAGGCCCGGGACAAGGGGATCTTCTTTATCCGTTTTGATCTGGAGAATAAACCGGAAGTGCAGGTGACCGGGGATAAGCTGACGGTAACGGTGATCGACCATGTGCTGGGTCAGCCCATTACCCTGTCGGCCGATCTGCTGACCCTGGCCTCGGCCATCATCCCCAACCCGGCCAAAGAACTGGTTGACGCCTACAAGATCTCTTTGAACAGCGAAGGGTTCCTGCTGGAGGCCCACATGAAACTGCGGCCGGTGGACTTCACCACGGAGGGCATTTACCTCTGCGGACTGGCCCATTACCCCAAGCCTATCGATGAAAGCATTGCCCAGGCCCAGGCGGCCGCCGGGCGGGCCCTGACCCTGCTCTCCAAAGACTCGGTTCAGGTGGGCGGCGTGGTGGCCGTGGTCAACCCGGAACTCTGCGCGGTTTGCCTGACCTGCGTCCGGGCCTGCCCCTTCAACGTGCCGGTGATCGGCGAGAGCGGGGCGGCCGAGATCGATGTCTCCAAGTGCCAGGGCTGCGGGGTCTGCGTCTCCGAATGTCCGGGCAAGGCCATCGCCCTGCAGCATTTTACCGACAAGCAGGTCATCGCCAAGGTGGATGCCCTGATGGAAGAAGCGGCATAAAAACTTAATAATCAATAATCAATTGTTAACAATTAATTGTTAATGAATATAACTTCAATTGGATTAAAGAGGAACTTATGAGCGAACCATTCGAACCGAAGATCGTCGCCTTTTGCTGCCAGTACTGAGCCTACAGCGCCGCGGACCTGGCAGGTTCCATGCGACTGCAATACCCGAGTAACGTGCGGGTGATCATGATGCCCTGCACCGGGCGGGTGGATGTGATCCATCTGCTGAAAGCCATCGAGGACGGGGCCGACGGGGTCTATGTGGCCGGCTGCCTGGAAGGGGACTGCCATTATCTGACCGGCAATCTCAAGGCCCGCAAGCGGGTGGGCGCCGTCAAAAAGATACTCGCCGATCTGGGCCTCGAGGAGGACCGGGTGGCCATGTACAACCTTTCGGCCGCCCAGGGACCCCGCTTCGCCGAGATCGCCCGGGAGATGACCGAAAAGATCAGGGCCCTGGGCCCCAGCCCCATCAAGCCGACGGCCAAGGCGGCCTGAACCGGGGGTAAATGAAATTTGGGCGTCTCGAATGCCTGGAAATAAACTCGGAAAAGTCTTTATTGTCATTACGAATTTTAATCCTCGTGCTTGTTGACTATTACTGAATCCTTGGGTCCCGATTTCAAATTGAAACGAAATTAGCTAAACTAAACTTAATTTTGGAGGAGAATCATGGTAGTAGCCGAAAGAAAACCCTTAAATGAAATCCTGACCATGCTCGAGCCTTACAAAAAGATCCTGGTGGCCGGGTGCAAGGGCTGCGTGACCGTGTGCAACGCGGGCGGCAAGAAGGAAGTGGAGGTGCTGGCCGCGGAGATCCGGATCGCCCGGAAAAAGAGGGACAGGACCCGGATGTGCAGGAAATTACCATTGAGCGTCAATGCGATCCGGAGTACATCGAACTGCTGGAAGCCCCGCTGAAAGACCGGGACGCGGTGGTTTCCATCGCCTGCAGCGTGGGGCCCCAATATATCGCCGGGCGGTACCCGAATAGGATGGTCTTCCCGGGATTGAACACGACCTTCATCGGGGGCTCCCTGGAGCACGGGGTCTTCGCCGAATTCTGCCAGGCCTGCGGGGCCTGCGGGATCCATAACTTCGGCGGGCTTTGTCCCATCGCCCGCTGCTCGAAAAGCCTGCTCAACGGTCCTTGCGGCGGGTCGGCCGACGGGAAATGCGAGATCAGTAAGGACGTGGACTGCGTCTGGCAGTTGATCCATGACCGCCTGAAAGGCCTGGGCCAATTGGATAAATTAACGCGGGTCATTCCCTGTAAGGACTGGGCTACCAGCCGGGATGGGGGACCTCGTAAGATGACCAGGGAGGACTTGAGACTATGAAATCGGGAAGCAAACTTAGAAAAGATTTTAGCCGGTGGACAGTTTGCCGTAACCGGAGAGTGCGGTCCTCCCCGCGGCGCCGATGCGGAGCATGTCCGGAAAAAGGCCGGACATCTGAAGGGAGTGGTCGATTCGGTCAACGTGACCGACAACCAGACGGCCGTGGTGCGCATGTCCAGTCTGGCCGGCTGTCTGTTGCTGCTTCAGGAAGGCCTGGAGCCCAATTTACAGATGGTGGTCCGGGATAGGAACCGGATCGCCTTGCAGAGCGATATTCTGGGGGCCTATGCCCTGGGGATTCGCAATATGCTCTGCCTTTCCGGCGACCACCAGAAATTCGGGGACCATCCGGCGGCCAAGAATGTCTTTGACCTGGATTCCATGCAGTTGATCATGACCGTCAAGAAGATGCGCGACGAGGGAAAATTCATCAACGATCAGGAGATCCAGCATCCCCCCAAGATGTTCATCGGGGCGGCGGCCAACCCCTTTGCCGACCCGATCGATTTTCGGGCTGTCCGCTTGGGGAAAAAGGCCGCTTCCGGAGTGGACTTTGTTCAGACCCAGTGTATCTATAACCTGGACCGGATGGAGAAGTTCATGGAGCAGGTGCGGGACCTGGGGATCGATAAACAGGTCTATATCCTGGGCGGGGTGACCCCCATGAAGTCGGTCGGTATGGCCCGCTACATGAAGAACTCGGTCCCCGGCATGGACGTGCCCGAGGAGGTCATCAGCCGACTGAAAGGGGTGGATAAAAAGGACCAGGCCAAGGAAGGGATCAAGATCTGTGTGGAGACCATCCAGCGCCTGAAAGAGATGAAAGGCATCGCCGGGGTGCATGTGATGGCCATCGAATGGGAAGAAAGGGTCCCGGAGATCGTGGAAATGGCCGGGTTGCTGCCGCGGCCGGTGGTGGAATAGAGCAATGCAAAATGAAAAGTGCAAAATGAAAAGTGCAGAATAGGTAAAAACGCCGGCGGAGGCCGGCGCAGGATGGAACAGAAAGCCGCTCGGGCGCCGAGCGGCTTTCTGTTTGTTAGGGGCCATTGGGGAAGCAGCTTGCAGACCGCCTCGGTTTACCAAACCGAGGCGGTCTAATACTCCGGGACCAATCGGCCGCTTTTGAACCATTCCCACCATTATCCTCTATACCCGCGAAAATTCGGGAGCGCCTGGGTATCAAAAAGGGGACCCGGCTTCACGTAGAAGAACGGGATGGGGAGGTCATCCTCCGTCCTCTCAACCGGGAATATTTTCAGAAAATGAACGGTATCCTGAAAGGCGGTGATCTGGTGAAGGCCCTGGAGAAATCTCGGGCCGAAGACCGAAGACGGGAGGAAGAAAAAATTGAGCGGCGCAAGGGTTCTCGATAGCTGGGCCCTGTTGTGTTATCTGGGGCAAGAATCCGGCTTCGAGAAAATCATCCAGGTCTTTGAGGAAGCCGTTAATGATTCCCACTTGGTTTCGAAAACCGAGCCGGTCTGAAATTTCGGTAGCCTTCAGGAAAGAACCTCGATCTCCAGTTCCGTAACCCCTTTCCGGACAAAACCCAGTTTTTTCGCCAGGGCTAGAGAAACATCCAGATCCCGCCCCCGAATATAGGGGCCCCGATCCGCCACCCGCCCAACCGCCGTGTGGCCGTTTTCCGGATTGACCAGCCGAACTTTAGTTCCCAGGGGCAAGGTCCGATGGGCCACGGTGCTCTGGTTGGCGTCAAAGGGGAGTCCGCCGGCGGTGATCTTGTTATGGTGCTCCATTCCGTACCAGCTCGCGGTAACCTTTTCAGGCGTCCGGGCTTCGGTAACCTTTTCAGGGGTCCGGGCTTCGGTTGGATAGATCAACAACTTCTGCCCCGGCCGGATCAGGTCCGGGTTGGTCAGGCCGTTGTCCCGGGCAATCTGCTGAGGATCTTTATGGAACAGGCGGACCCCGATCTTCCAGAGGCTGTCTCCGGGGCGAACCTCATACTCGATGGGCTTGGCTTTTTCAGGGGTTCTATTTTCCCCCGTTTCTTTTATTCGGGAAGTCAACAGGGACGAAAAGGCATCTTTCCCTTCCCTGGCAATGGGTATTTGCACTTTGTTTTTCAAATCACCCTGCGCCGGAACAGGCTTCGCCGGTGTTATCCCCATAAGTCCAATCCTTTCCTCTCTCTCAATTTGTCAATTGTTTTGACCCCCCCAAACTCGATTAGGATCCTGGGCCGACAAACAAGAATCTAATTTTATCTCTTATATCAGATTATTAAGCACATCAAAGGTCTACCTGACCCTCGTTCGAGGTTCGGTGACAGCTTTACTTTTATGCAAAATTAGTGCCTTCTAGGGCCGAAGGAATCAATGGGGGGCGGTCTTAAGGGTGCCCTCCCCCCAAATTGAGGGAGGGCATCAAGGCGGGGGTCGGAGTTTCCTTGGTTATTCGGTCTTCTTGGTTTTCTTGGTTTTCTTGTCTTTTTTGGACTTCTTGGTATCTTTGGCCGGGGCCTTGGTATCGGCCGGAGCGGGCGGTCCCGCGGTCATGGCTTTTTGTTCAGGGGTCGCCGGGGCTTTCTCTTCGCCTTTCAGGGCTTTGATATCTTTCTGCATTTCTTTTGTGGTCTTATCATCCGTTTCTTTCAGATGGATGGTGTTCTGCTTGGGGATTGGGCCTGTTGGCGATTGCTTTTCCTGCTTGAGTTGAGCGT
Organism: uncultured delta proteobacterium; assembly: GCA_963716045.1. Classification (GTDB taxonomy): domain Bacteria; phylum Desulfobacterota; class RBG-13-43-22; order RBG-13-43-22; family RBG-13-43-22; genus CAVQSS01. The sequence continues at coordinate 8,514 of CAVQSS010000022.1, forward strand.
AGCTCACCGGAAGCAGCACTCCTAAAATAAATACCACTCCGGTTAACAAAATTGCAATTTTCCTCATCTCCTTTTCCTCCTTTTCCTTAAAAGTTTTTGCCGACCCCTTCGGAAAACAAAAATATTTCGAATAAATAGCGTATACCGTTCGGTCAATGCAAGAAAAATTATTAATTAACCCGATCGGGACCGATTAAAACTCTTGCCCCGCACCTGTTCGAATGAAAGGCAGGGGGGTCCCTTTTCTATAAGCCAAGGCTTGGCAAACAGCCAGCAGGCTGCCTTGATCGTCCGTGACTTTAATTTCATAGCTGGCGGTTTTGCGGGTGCGGCTGTATTCCCGGGCTTCGGCGGTCAGCCGACGGCCTATAACGGCCGGAGCGATATAGGTGATATTCAGGTTCAAGGCCACGGCCAGGGTGCCATGGGAATTGCAGGCCGTTTGAAAGGCCTCGTCGATCAGGGCAAAGATGGCCCCCCCGTGGGCCAGGCCGAAGATGTTATTCATGTCGGCCGTGTAGGTCATCTCGACCCTGGAATACCCGTCATCCAACGCGGCCAGCGTCAAGGCGAATTTTCGGGCAAAGGGTTCCTTACCCACCTGTTCAAAAATAGCGTCTCTAATTTCTGGTTCCATGCGGAAAATTATATCATGAATGAAAAGCAAGGGTGTTGACAAAAAACCTCCAAAAGCATAGTCTAACGTGACATTATCCAGACTCCAAGGAGGAGCTTATGCGATACGTTATTATTGGCAACGGAGTGGCCGGGACCACGGCGGCAGCGGCCATCCGTAAAAACGATCCCGCCGGGGAAATCCGGATGATCACCGAGGAGGCCTATCCCTTCTACAGCCGTATTCGTCTAATGGAGTATATTTCCGGGGAGGTGGAGCTTCCAAAATTACAAATAAAAAATCAAGCCTGGTATGAGGAAAATAAAATCCAATTGCTTCTAAACAGCCGGGTGGTGGATATTGATCAGATCGGTCGGGAGATCGTGACTCAGTCTGGAGAGAAGTTTCCCTATGACCGACTGCTGCTGGCCACCGGGGCCGTTTCTTTTCTGCCGCCCATCAAAGGGTCCGAAAAAAAAGGCGTTTTTACCCTGCGAAACATTCAGGATGCCGAAGCCATTAAAGAATATGCCCAGGGCAAATCAAAGGCGCTTTTGATCGGCGGAGGCCTCTTGGGGCTGGAAGTCGGCAAGAGCCTGCGCAAAGCGGGGCTGAACGTTTCAGTGGCGGAATTTTTTCCCAGGCTTCTTCCCCGGCAAACCGACCCGGCCTGCGCCGAGTTGCTGAAGGGCCGCCTGGAACAAATGGGGTTTGTTTTTTACTTGGGAGTGGTCTCCAAGGAAATCATCGGCGGAGAAATTGCTCAAGGCTTGGTTCTCGAAGACGGACGCCAAATTCCCGCTGATCTGGTCATCGTTTCCGCCGGGGTCCGTCCCAATATGGCGCTGGCTCAAAAGCTGGGGATCAAAATAGGCAAGGGGATCCCGGTGACGGATCAGATGGAAACGGAGTTGCCGGGAATCTACGCCGCTGGCGACTCGATTGAACACCGTGGGGTCGTCTACGGCATCTGGCCGGCGGCCGAGCAGCAGGGTGAGGTGGCCGGAACCGTGATGGCCGGGGGGGTCCTGGCCTATAACGGGACCACCTTCTCGAACCAGTTAAAAGTAGTCGGCATTGATCTGCTGGCTACCGGGGATATCGATCCGGACGGCAAGCTGGAATCGTTCGTGGAACAGGATAACCAGGCCGGGACCTATCGCAAACTGGTGGTTAAAGATAACCATCTGGCCGGGGTCCTTTTGTTTGGAAAGCTGGAGGGCCGGGTGAAGCTGCTCAAAGCCATCGACGGACAAACGGATATCAGCGCCTTAAAAGATCCGCTTTCCCGTTTCGATCTGTCCGGGCTGTGAATAATGGTTCTTCGCCCTTTTGGGTGGGTGTCGACAAAACATAGTAGCGCGCTCTGAAATCAGCCCTTCGTGGCCGCGGGGTCTCGGCGAAAGGGTTTTCCAGATTGCTTTATAGGTTCTAAACCGGCCCCCGTGTTATTCAAATCTTCCAGGAGGCAGGGCCAGCCTGGAAGGCCTCAAAAGACTCGGAGTATGGGCCTGCTTTAAATTTAGTAACTTAGGCCCGGATTCAAAGTCCGGAGTACCTTTGGAAAACCCTTTCGCCGAGACCCCGCGGCCATACCCGATATGGGGGTACCCACCCAAAAGGGCGAAGCTTATGAATGATTGACTTAATGGAGGAGTAATGGAAAACAGAATTCCTGAGTTTGTTCAAATCCTGGAAAAGATGTTTGTACCATCCAGTGACCGATTTCTGAAGCTGATGGGGATGATCATCAATCAGGAAGAGGCCCGTCTGCTGCTGGCCATGCCCGGCCAGCCGGCCGATCTGGCCCGGAAGATGGGCCTGCCGCTGGACGTTGCGGACGAGATGATCCGCGTTCTCTATCTTAAGGGCTTGGCCTTTCCCAGCCCCAAAACCGATCCACCCACCTGGCGCATGGGCCGCGATTTCGTTCAATTGCACGACGCCACGATCCTCTGGCCGGATGCCCCCCAAGCCTTTCTGGACCAGTGGCAGGACATCATGGAGACCGAATGGCCGGAAATGGCCAAAAACTTCAGCGCCCTGATGCCTCGTCCGTTCACCCGAGTGATTCCCGTGGGGGTGGCGGTACAGGCCGATACCCAGGTCTTGGCCTATGAAAACGTCCAGGAGATCATCGAGAAGGCCAAGACCCTGGCGGTTACCAAGTGCACCTGCCGGTTGACGGCCCATAAATGCGATCGGCCTCTGGAAGCCTGTCTGCAGGTCAACCGAGCCGCCCAGTACAGCATCGACCGGGGAACCGGCCGGGAAGTCAGCAAGGAAGAGGCCCTGACGATTTTAAGAGAGGCCGAGGAAAAAGGACTGATCCATGTGACCATGAACAAGCACCAGGTGGATCACTTTATCTGCAACTGCTGCCCCTGCTGCTGCCAGACCATGCCTATCCTGATCAAAGGCGGCATCCGGGTGATCGACCCCAGCCGTTTTCAGGCCCGGGTGGACCCGGACCAATGCACCGCCTGCGGGGCCTGCCTGGAACGGTGTTACTTCGGGGCGCTTCAGGCCGATGAAGAGGGCCGGGCCCAGGTAGAAGGGGAAAAGTGTATCGGCTGCGGCCTGTGCCGGGTGGTTTGCCCGGTGGAGGCCATAGCTCTGGAGACCGTGAGGCCGGAGGATTTTGTGCCGGAAAAGTATTTCCTTTAGTACGAAAATAAATGAACATCGAACATCGAACGTCCAACATCGAACATCGAATGCGGAAAGATTTTCATGCATCGCGGGTGCCCGGCCAAAAGGGCAAAGCGTCATATTAGAAAAGGAATGTACCTATGGCAGCTAAAAGGAAAAAAATCGGTGAAATAGTCATGATGGGCAACGAGGCCATGGCCCGGGGATTGCTGGAATCGGGCGTCCAGTGTGCCACCTCCTATCCCGGGACCCCGGCTTCGGAGATCCTGGAAGCGGTGATCCGTTTCAAGAAACAGGAAAAGGTCCCCCTGTTCGCCGAATGGGCGATCAATGAAAAGGTGGCCTTTGAACAGGCCCTGGCCCAGAGCTACCTGGGCCGGCGGGCGGCCGTTTCCATGAAGCAGGTGGGGTTGAACGTGGCCTCGGATCCATTGATGAGCGCCGCCTATATCGGGGTCAAGGGCGGGTTTCTTATTATTTCGGCGGATGACCCGGGGCCGAAAAGCTCCCAGACCGAACAGGACAGCCGGTTTCAGGCCTTCTTTGCCAAGATCCCGGTTTTTGACCCCAGTTCCCCTCAAGAGGCCAAGGAGATGATCCCCAGGGCCCTGGCGCTTTCGGAGAAATATCAGATCCCGGTCTTGTTACGGCCTACCACCCGGGTCTGCCATTCCCGGCAGCCCATCCCCCTTTATCCCCTCCCGGAACCGAATCCGGTGGCTTCCTTTGAAAAGAACCCCACCCGCTGGGCGGCCACCCCGGGTTTTCGCTTCAAACTGCATCAGGAATTGAACCGGAAATTGGAGGACCTGGCCAGGGAAAATCCGGTTCTTAAAAATTGGAAGGAACCTCCCGAATCGAAATCCCTGGCCATTTTGGCCTCGGGGGTTCCTTACGCCCTGGTCCATGACCTCCTGTTGGATAAGAAAATGTTGGGGCAGGTCCCGTTGTTTAAAGTGGATCAACCCTTCCCGCTCCCGGTCAAGGAAATGAAGAAATTTCTTAAACTCTTTCAAATCGGTGCTGGTACTGGAAGAAACCTATCCCTTGATCGAAATGCAATTGGCCGACGGCCTGCGACTGCGGGGAAGGAGGGACGGATTGATACCCGCTGAAGGAGAGCTCACAGTGGATGTGCTCCATCGTGTCCTGGGTGAGCTATTAGGCTGGGAGAAAACGGCCGAAACGGTGCCTGAACCCAAAGGGCGCCGCCCCACGCTTTGCGCGGGCTGCGGCCATCGCTCGGCCTTCTGGGCTATCAAGAAGACCTTTCCCAAAGGGATCTTTCCCGGGGACATCGGCTGCTACACCCTGGGGATCAATATGGGGGTAGTGGATACCTGCTTATGTATGGGGGCCAGCATCACCACCGCCACCGGCCTCTACCAGGGGTTTAACGCTTCGGGCCGGGAGGTCCCGCCGATTGTGGCCACCATCGGCGATTCCACCTTTTTCCATGCCGGCATCCCGGCCCTGGTCAACGCGGTGCACCAAAAGGCCAAATTCATATTGGTCATCCTGGATAATTCCACCGTAGCCATGACCGGCGGGCAGCCGGCCCCTAACCTGCCGACCCTGTCCGACGGCAGTCCGGCTCAGCCTATCGATCTGGAAGGGATGGTGCGGGCCTGCGGGGTGCAATTTCTCGAGGTGGTGGACCCCTATGATGTCCGGAAAATGACTGACCTCCTGAAAAAGGCCGGCGCTTATATTCAGGAGGAAAAAAACAACGTAGCCGTGATTATTGCCCGGCATCCCTGTATGGTCTACGGACGGCATCTACTGCCGGAAAGGCCGGCGGCGCGCGTAGTAATCGAGAAAGAGGAATGCGACGGCTGCGGTTTCTGCGTCACTCAGTTTGATTGTCCGGCGATCGTCCAGGAAGTGAAAAAACAGCCGGCTCGAATCCTGGAGGAATTCTGCACGGACTGCGGGACCTGCCTAACCGTCTGTCCTAAAAAACACATTCGCCGGGAGGCCTCATGAAGAAGCAGATTGTGATCGTTGGAACTGGCGGGCAGGGGGTGCTCTTTGTCACCCGGGTGATCGTGGAGGCGGCTTTTCTATCCGGGCAACCGGTCATCTCCTCCGAAACCCACGGCATGGCCATGCGGGGCGGGTCGGTCATTTCCCAGGTGAAAATCGGTAAATACCTGAGCCCGGCCATCGAACAGGGCCGGGCGGATGTGCTTCTGGGCCTGACCCCCGAGGAAGCCCAGGCCTATGGCTATTACCTGAAAGATCAGGGGATTCAGGTGATCAATTCACGGGACAAAGGAAAAGGGATGATTGACGCTGAAGGCTTGGCCCGAAAGATGGGCCAGCCCCGTTCCGGGAATATGGTTTTTCTGGGTTATGCGGCCAAGCAATCGAAGATCGGGTTGGACAATTCAAAGTACCTGGAGGCTATTGAACGATTATCCCCGGCCAAATTTCGAGAGCAGAATATCAAGGGTTTTCAGGCCGGGTATAGTCCTTAGTATGAAAATACAATAGGTTGGAGACTGAAAAGTTGAACGTCGAACATCGAACTTCCAACATCGAATGTTCAATGGAGGTTTATTTCTCATTCTTGGACTTTAAGCGATGACTTTAAGGATTTCCGGGCCAAAGGCCTGAAGTTGCCACTGCCTTAATTCCGGGATTAAATCCAGGTCTTCCGGCCCGGTCGGATTTTTTTCTCCGATCTGATCGATCAGGGCATTGCTGATGAGTACCCCTGGGTCCAGGTTCAACTCCCGGGCTTTTTTCTCCCGCCACCCTTTGAGGGCCTTGACCCTGGCGGCCACTGCCGGGTTAACCTGGGGCCGGATCGTCGGGGGGAAGCGGGGCAGGTCGGTTTCGGGAATAGCCAGTCCCTGTTTCAGGCATTCAATCAGCCCCTCGCCCAGGCGGTCGATTAGTTTGGCGCTTAAGCCCTTAATGCCCTTTAACTGATCGAGACTTAAAGGTTTTTCCAGGGCTAAGGTCTTAAGGACATCGGCTCCCAAGATTTTAAACAAGGGCCGATCGCGTTTTTCAGCCTGGGCCTTGCGAAATTGAAGCAGATTTTCCAGCAGTCCCAAAGAACGGGAATCCAGGTGCCGCCCGCCTTTAAACTGCAGGAACAGCGGTCCCTGATTGGGGGGATTGAACCGGACCCGACAAAGGCGTTCCCCTTCTTCCAGGACCCAGGGGAGCCTTCCCAGGGCATCCAAATCCGTTATTAAGGATTGGGCCAGGGGGATCAAATAGGCCACGTCAGCCGCGGCATAGGCCAACATGGGATCGGTCAAAGGCCGCTTGGACCAATCCGTTTTTTGAAAGCGTTTATCGAGTTGGATTTGAAACCGGGCTCCCAGAAGGGCCCCCAGTCCGGTTTCCTTGAGCCCCAGGAATCGAGCGGCGCTTTCCGTATCGAAGAGATTTTGGACTTGAAACTGATAATCCCGGAAAAGGGATCGAATATCATAATCCGCCCCGTGAAGAATTTTCCGGATTTCCGGGTTATTGAGGAAGGGCGCCAAAGGGGAAAGGTCCGAAATAATTAGAGGATCGATAAGGAAACATTCGGAACCGGCGGAAATTTGGATGAGGCAGATTTTTTCCCGGTAATGGTACAGGGAATCGCCCTCCAGATCCAGGGCGACGGAGGTTTCCTGATTTAACCGTTCCCCCAGGTTTTCCAGGTCCTGGGGGGTCTCAATGAGCCGGTAATGGGGCAGGGCGCTGATCATGAGGCCCTTATTTAGCACAAAAAAGCATGGAAATCAAATCCATCCGCAACATCAACCGCTTTAAGAAAATCGTTTGGGTCCTGTTTAAATACGGGTTCGACGATATTGTCCACCGCCTGGAACTTCCCGGTTCCTTTATTTTGAGGCGGATCAACCGGATTAAAACTCCGTTGTCGACCAACGAGCGGATCCGTTTGGTTTTCCAGGAATTGGGCCCCACTTTTATCAAGTTCGGCCAGGTCCTCAGTATGCGTCCGGACCTGATCCCGGGTCCTCTTTTGTTGGAACTGAAGAAACTCCAGGATCAGGTTCCGCCCTCTCCCACCCTGGAAGTCGAAAACCTGCTGACCCGGACCCTGAGGCAACCGATTGAGGAAGTGTTCACCGATTTTGATTGGGAACCTCTGGGATCGGCTTCTCTGGCCCAGGTGCACCGGGCCCGGTTGGCCCGGGATGGCCGCCTGGTGGCCGTAAAGGTGCAGCGTCCGGGTATTCGCCGGATGATTGATTCCGACCTAGATATATTGGCCTTCATTGCCGAGCGGCTCAATGAGCTGAAAAATTATCAGTTGTACGATTTCCCGGGTCTGGTCGAGGAATTGCGCTTCAGCCTGGTTCGAGAATTGGATTTTACCCTGGAAGCCAGGAACATGAAAATCTTTCGTAAGAACCTGGCTTTCCCGGACTTGATGTACCTTCCCGAGGTCTATGAGGAGGATAACTACCCCCTTTGTAATGACCATGGAACTGGTGAAAGGTGTTCGCCTGGATCGGTTGCCTCCGGATAGGGTCCTCCAGGAAAGGTTGGCTCGAAACGGGGCCAAGATCATGCTGGATCAGATGCTGCGTCAAGGGGTTTTCCACGCCGATCCCCATCAGGGCAACCTGTTGGTCATGGACGATGGGCGTTTGTGTTTTCTGGATTGGGGCATGACCGGGCGAATCACTAAGGAGCTGCGAGGGACCCTGGTCGACCTGATCCTGGCTTTGGTTGAAAAAGACAGTGACACCATTCTGCGGCTGATCCCCCATCTGGCCGCCGACGTACCCTCGGATTTAAATCCCCAACGGCTGGAAAGGGACGTCCTGGATTTGATGGATTCCTATTATGGAATCTCTTTAAAGGAGATCCAGGTCGGCGAATTGATTTATGACTTGATCGGCTTACTCCGGGACCATCGTTTACGTCTCCGGTCTGATTTCGCTCTCCTGGCCAGGGCCCTGTTGTCCCTGGAGGGGATGGGTAAACAACTGTTTCCGGATTTCAATACCGTGGAAGAAGCCCGGCCCTTGCTGGAGGAACTGGTCAAGGAGCGCTGGTCAATAAGGCATATTTCGGAATCCCTCCAGTCCCAGGGTTGGGAACTCTATGACCTGCTCCAGGACCTTCCCGCCCGTCTGAAGGCCTTTTTCTGGAAGGTGGATAAGGGGGACCTGACCCTGACGTTTAGACACACCGGATTGTCTACCCTTAACAATACCCTGGAAAGAATCAGCAACCGGGTCACCTTCGGTATCATTATCGCTGCTTTGATAGTGGGATCTTCCATGATCATCACCACCGGGGTCAAACCCCTGCTGTTCGGGTTTCCGGTTCTGGGGGTGATCGGTTACCTGGTTTCCGGGCTATTGGGTCTGGGACTGATTTTTACTATCTTAAGAAAAAGAAAATTTTGATGGATTTTCGACGTTTGGAAGTTTTTCAGAAGGTTTTTGAACTGAGAAGTTTTTCGCGGGCGGGCCAGGCCCTGCTGCTGGCCCAGCCCACCATCAGTGAGCACATCCGCCTGCTGGAAGAGGACCTGAAACTCGCCCTCTTTGACCGCCAGGGCCGGGAGGTGATCCCCACCAAGGCCGGAGAGTTGCTTTACGGCTATTCCCTACAATTGACCGGTTTGCGCCAGGAGGCCCTTCGGGCCATGCAGCAATTCCTGGACAAGGGCCAGGGGGAACTGCTGATCGGCGGGAGCAATATTCCCGGCCAATATCTGCTTCCGGGGATCCTGGGGGGGTTTAAACAAAAGTATCCCCAGGTTCGGGTTCAAGTCCTGATCGATGACACTCGGAATATCGTGGAGAAACTATTGGCGGGGGCGATTGAAATAGGAGTGGTCGGCGCCCGGGTGGAGCATCGGCTGATTTCCTGTCAATTCCTGACCAAAGACGAGTTGGTTTGTATTCAACCGGCGGACTTCCCTTCGGTAAGGAAGGCCCTCGATCCCCGGGAGCTTTTATCGCTGCCCTTTATTCTGCGTGAGCCGGGTTCAGGGACCCGCCGTTCAATCGAAAAGGCCCTAACGAAAATTAACTTGAACCCGGACGAATTGTCGGTCGTGGCCGAACTGGGAAGCAGCGAGGCCGTCCGGCAGGCGGTCAAGGCCGGCTTGGGGGTATCCATACTCTCCCGCCGGTCGGTGGCGGAAGACCTGGCCGCCGGGCTGGTAAAAGAAATTAAGATTAAGAAATTTCCCTTGTGGCGAAATTTCTTTCTGATTCACCAGAACCAAAGAACCCTTTCCCCTTTGGCGGAGGAGTTCAAGGATTTTTTACTAAGCGAAGCGAATAAGGACGGCCCCGCCGGAAGTCTGTCAACAAACCCAGGCCGAATGAAGTCCCGCCCGCGAGGTTGGTAACAATGAATAATCCGAAAGCAATCCGGTTAGTCGACGCCACCCGGGCCGCCGGCTGAGCCTCCAAGCTGGGTCCGGGTGACCTGCAGGAAATTTTAGCCGATCTGCCCCTGGAGACCGATCCCAACCTCCTGGTAGGGAGGGAAACCTCCGACGATGCGGGAGTTTACAAAATCCGGGACGACCTGGCGTTAATCCAGACGCTCGATTTTTTTACCCCCATCGTCAACGATCCTTACCGGTTCGGGCAGATTGCCGCCGTCAATGCTCTGAGCGACGTCTATGCCATGGGAGGAAGGCCGCTGACCGCCATGAACATCGTGGGTTTTCCGAAAAAGACCATGGATAAATGGATTCTCAAGGAGATCCTGCGGGGCGGTTTGGAAAAAATCCATGAGGCGGGCGCTTTGCTGGTGGGGGGGCACAGTATTGATGACGCGGAGCTGAAATACGGGCTTTCCGTCACGGGGATAGTTCACCCGGACCGGGTGGTGACCAATGCCGGCGCCCGACCCAGGGATCATCTTATTTTGACCAAGCCCATCGGGACCGGGATTATTTCCACGGCCCTTAAAGGGAAATTCTCCTCGCCGGAAGCGGAAGAGGCGATGATCGCCGTAATGGTGGAATTGAACCGGGTCGGGGCCGAGGTGATGGAGGAAGTGGGGGCGCAGGCCTGCACCGACATCACCGGGTTCGGCCTGCTGGGCCATGCGCTGGAAATGGCCAACGCCAGTCAATGCGGGATGGTGTTAAGGACCTCCCGGGTGCCCATTCTTTCCTTCGCCCGGGAATACGCGCAGATGGGCCTGGTGCCGGCCGGGACGTACGCCAATCGCAACTATTGCCACCAATCGCTGACGGTGGATCCGGCCATCCCTTCCCACCTGCTGGATATTCTGGCCGATGCCCAGACCTCGGGGGGATTGTTGATTTCCGTGACGGAAAACCGGGCGGCGGAAATGCTGGAAAAGTTAAAGGCCCGGGGGATCAGGGAGGCCGCCGTGATCGGGGAAGTGACCGCCGGTCCGCCGGGAACCATCACCCTCTTGCTCTTGATTTTTTCTCTGAATTGGCTGATGGCCTCCGGCAGGAGCCTGCGGATCAACACCGCCCGTTCCATCAGGCTTTCGGGTTTCAGTAGATGATAGGCCGGGTGTTGCGGGGTGACCTGGGGGATTTCCAGAAATTCGGGCGGTATTTTGTCCCGGATATCCAGGACTAATTCGACGATCGGTCTTTCCGCCGCCGGGGAAGGCCTGGCCCAGTTCAACCGACGCAGGCAGTCAAAGCGAATCTGGTCGGTAATCAGGAAAAAGGGATCCAGCAGGGCGCTCACCGTATCCGGCGGCAGGGACTCGAATTCATAACCGCTTCCCAACCCGTAAATTCCCATGAGCAGGTCGTAGATCAGGACCCGGCTTTTGGGAGTATCTTCACAGAAAAAAAGAATCAGTTCATCGGGGAGGTCCAGCAGACGGGTGGATTCATCCAGATAGGACAGGGAAGGGAGCAGTCGCTTCCATTCCCGAAACCCCCGCAGCGCGGCCTTTTTTAATTTATGATTTTGAAGGGAAATCGTTTGGCTCATATTTTTTATTTAGGTAACGCCCCCAGGACATCGCCCAGAAAGGCCTCAAATTCCATATCGGCGGGGTTTGGGGTCAGGCCGAAGCGGACCACCACCAGTTTCCTGGAGGGGATGATCACCACCCGCTGTCCCTGGTAGCCGTCGGCGAAAAAAGTATCAGAGGGCAGACGGGGCCAGACCCGGTCGGCAGGGTTGGATGCGGAACCGGCGTTCAGCCAGAAAAGGGCGCCGTATTGACCCCGGGGGGCCGACGGAGCTGGGGTGGCCGAATAGGTTACCCACCCTTCGGGGAGAATCCGCTGTCCCTGCCAGATCCCGTCCTGCAAATACAATAGTCCGAAGCGCGCCCAATCCCGGGGAGTGGCCGTCAGGTAAGAGGAGCCGACGAAGGTCCCGGAGGGATCCGGCTCAAAGACGGCGCTGGTCATACCGACCCGATCGAAGAGTTCCCGGCGGATAAAGGATAAGGAGTTCTGACCGTGCGGCTTCCAGGGTTTGAGCGAATAATTCTGGCCAAAATATTGGCCGTTCCGCTGGAATAGTGCCATTTTCGATCCGGCTGAATTTCCAGGGGCTGGGCGGCGGCAAAGGCCCCGAAGTCGCGGGAGCCGTAAAGCATGGTGGTCACCCCGCGCAGCGGTTTATAGACCTCTTCGAATTTAAGGCCGCTGGACATGCGCAGTAATTGGTCGATGGTGATCGCCCGGCGGGGATCGCCGGGATTCTGCCATTCCGGGACCGGGGCCGGCTGCCGGATGTCTATCATCCCTTTTTGCACCATGATCCCCAGGACCGCGCTGGTTACGCTCTTGGCCATGGACCAGCCGAGGAGCGGCATGTTCTGGTGAAATCCCGGGGCGTAGCGCTCCGCCACCAGGCGCCCGTCGAAAACCACTACCACGGCCCGGGTCTGCTTTTTCTTTTCAGTGCCCGGCTCGGCAAAGTGCCGGTCGATGGCCTGGCGTAGCTTGGTATCATCCAATCCCGACCGGCCGGGTTTTTTCCGGTCCGGATTCCCCCTCGGGCCAGGGTTGATTTTCCGGGAGACGCCTGGAAGTAAAGGCGGGCAGGGGCTGCTTTCGAAGTTCATCCTCGGTGGCGCCGACCACCAGGGTGCAACCGCAGCCTTGGCGATAGATCGCCCTGGATTTCAATAGGCCCAAGGCCCTGGCCGTTACGGCTTTTTGGGTATAGTCCACCTCTGCGTCAATAATCCGGGTCAGGATCTTATCCATCGGCCTGATATCGTCCTTAAATACCACTCCCGGGTCCCGCTGGGATATAAAAACGCTGGAGCAGATGTATTTCGCCGCATAACCGGTGCCGATGGGCAGGGCTTGGTAGACAAACCACCCCAACCCGCCGGCGACGAGAATCATGATAATCAGCAGACCCCGAAGGGATATTCGTTGCCATTTTTTCATGGCTGCCTTGGCCGCAGATATTCTTTGATTTTTTTCCAACAACCAAAACTTATTTTATATCACAAAGACCCTGGGGAATAAAGGGCGGCGATATTCCCCTTTCATTTTATTCTGAAAAGGGAGGAATTCAAGAAGCATACCGAAGGGTAGGCTATTGCCGTCTTGTGGATACGGATGTTGCCGGAGGGATTCAGGCCGAAGCTTTCGTTTTGGTTAAGATGCCTCGGAGATTCGTTTTGCCGGGACTCCCCAGTTGCGCAGTACTTCAACAGCCAGGCTTACCAGGCGGTCCACCTGTCCGGCAATGGTGGGCGAGAGGTCGAGACCCCAATCGACGGTTCCCGGCTGAAGGCCGCAGACCACCACCTGCGCAGGGAGATTTCCCACCAGGCGGCCTACCGCCAGCAGTTCCGGTACTCCTGCCTGGTGCATGGAAAGCTTTCGAGAGAGGGCCTGGTCAAGGTCCGGCCCTTCTATTCGAGCTGGGGTTCCTGGGGGACCGTCCGTCTCCACGGCATCCAGTATCAAGAGATGGGTGCAGCCGTCCAGGTAGGGGAATAAATGCATCCCCAGAGTCCCCCCGTCCAAAATCCGTACGTTGTCGGGCAAATGGTATTGTTCCACCAGGCGCTTCAGGGCCTCAACCCCCAAGCCTTCATCCTGCAGTAATACGTTCCCGAGACCCAGTACCAATACCCTGGCCGGGGTTACTTCACGCATCGTATCCCAGCTTTGGGAGACATGTTCTTCGAAGGCCTGCGGGAGCAAGGATTAATGCCCCGCGGCGACCTGCGTGATCTCCTTTCCCTTCGGGTCAAAAACGTGGACCGCGCAGGCCATGCAGGGGTCAAAGGAGTGAATGGTGCGCAGGATTTCGAGGGGCCGGGCCGGATCGGCTACCGGGGTATTGAGGAGGGCTTCTTCAAAGATACCCCGCTGTCCCTGGCCATCCCGGGGCGAACCGTTCCAGGTGGTGGCCACCACGGCCTGATAGTTCTCAATTTGTCGGTTTTTTATGCGGATCCAATGCCCCAGGGCCCCGCGGGGGGCTTCGGTCGCTCCCCACCCCTGACATTCCGCCGGCCAGGAGGCCGGATCCCATTTGGTTCCGTTATGAACCGTTAAATCACCTTTGTTCAGGTTGGCTTCCAATTCATCCAGCCACAGTGGCATTTGCCGGGCGAGCAAGAGGGTTTCAATGCCGCGGGCGGCTACCCGGCCCAGGGTGGAAAATAACGCCTGGGGGCCAAGTTTCAATGCGGCCAGGACCTTGTCCACTTCCTGCCGGACCTGGGTGTGTCCGGCGGCATAAGCCACCACCATACGGGACAGGGGACCCACCTCCATGGGCAGGTCGTTGTAACGCGGTGTCTTGAGCCAGGAGTATTTCTGGTCCAGGGTGAGGTATTCGAAAGGCGGGGTCGGGCCGGTATAGTTGGGCTGGGTTTCCCCGGCCCAGGGGTGGAGTGGAGTGGTCCCATTATACCAGGATCGGGTCACCTGTTCCCTGATCAAGGTCTGGTCCAGGACTTGAGGCGATGCCGCCAGGTTTTTATTGAGGACGATCCCCCGGGGAAGCCATAAGTCCCCCCAGGCATAGGGAGATCCGTTTTTGGACGGCCAGTCCCCATAGGCCAGATAGTTCCCGTGCCCGGCGCCGATAGACGCCCAGTCTTTATAGAATGAGGCAATCGCCACCAGGTCCGGAAGATAAACCCGGGACACAAAATCGAGGGCCTGGGAGGACATGCTCCGCAGTTGGGCAATGGTCCCGGCGTTGATGGCGTGGGCGCTGGATGGGTCCATGGGAATGGCCATGCCGCCCACCAGGTAGGTCTGGGGATGGGGATTTTTCCCGCCCAGGACCGCGTGGAATTTGATAAACTCCCGCTGCCAGTCGAGGGCCTCCAAATAGTGGGCCGCCGCCATGAGGTTGGCTTCGGGCGGCAGTTTATAGGCCGGATGCCCCCAGTAGCCATTGGCGAATAATCCCAGTTGACCGCTGTTGACGAAGTTGGACAGGCGGTCTTTCACCGCCTGGAAGTAGGTCGGGCTGGAGTTGGGCCAGTCGGACAAGGACTTTTGAAGGCTGCTGGTGGCTGCCGCATCCGCTTTCAGAGCGCTGACAATATCCACCCAGTCCAGGGCATGCAAATGATAAAAATGGACCACATGATCCTGAATGAACTGAGCCCCTTCCAGGAGGTTGCGCAGAAGCCGGGCATTATCGGGGATGGTGATCCCCAGGGCGTTTTCAACCGCTCGCACGGAGCAGATGGAGTGGACGGTAGTTCAGACCCCGCAGATGCGCTGCGTATAGATCCAGGCGTCCCGGGGATCGCGCCCCTTAAGTATGATCTCCAGGCCCCGGAACATCATGGCCGAACTCCAGGCATCGGCTACCCGGTTGTTTTCTATCTGGACCTCTAAGCGCAGGTGCCCTTCAATCCGGGTGATCGGATCAATGACGATCCGCTTGGGCTGCGGCGTGGGCGTGGGCGTGGGCTGGGATTCCGAGGATCCATTGGCTATAAAAGGCATAAAGACTTGATGCATAGGAACTCCTTTCGGTTGAAAAAATTGATCCGGGGAATCAATCGTCCGGCAGAGGGTTATAAAAAGAGGGGGGCTGGTCCCAAAATTTGGGGGAGGCGCAGCCGATACAACCGTGACCGGCGCCTACCGGCCAATTGGTGCCGCTGTTCCATCGGACTGTGGGGCAATTGTGTTTGGTGCGCGGTCCCTTACAACCCATCTTGAACAGGCACCAGCCGTTCCGATGTCCTTGATCACCCCAGGCCAACACAAATCGATCATGTTCAAAATGCTGTTTCCGTTCACATCGTTCATGAATCTCTTCCCCATAGGCAAACTTGGGCCGCCCCAGACTGTCGGTTGCAGGCCACTGGTTGTTGGTCAGGAAATAGACGATCGTCGCGGTCAGGTTATAGACGTTCATGGGGCAGCCCGGCAGGTTGATCAGGGGGCTGAGTCCGGGAAGGGCGTCCTTGACGCCCTTGGCCCCGGTGGGGTTCGGAAAGGCCGCGGCGATCCCGCCATCCCAGGCGCAATTGCCGACGGCGATCGTGGCCAGGGCCTGGCCACAGGTCTCCTGGGCAATGGACAGGGCCGTTCTTCCGCCAATCATAGCATATACCCCGCCGTTTGCAGTCGGGATGGACCCCTCCACCACGCAGAGATACTGGCCGGCATATTTTTTGATTGTGTCCTGTTTCGATTTTTCCGCCAGGGCCCCTGAAGGAACCATCAGCGTTTCGTGGTAGTCCAGGGAAAGTGAGTCAAAAAGAAGATTGATCAGAGTAGGCTCCCGCAGAAAAGACTCGGAATCCGCCGTACAGTCCTGGAACTCCAGCCAGATAATGGGAGGCCTTGGGCCAGCTTCCAGTGCCTGGGCGATAGCCTTTCCGCTCCCGGCCGGCAGGCCGAGTGTAGCCGCCATTACACTGCAGAATTTTAAAAAATCCCTTCTGGTTATGCCTTGTTTCTCCATTTTTTCTTTAAAGTCTGGTTTCATTGATCACCTTCCTGATGACAATAGTAAGCCTGCTCAACGGTCCCTGCTATTACCTTGCTAAGCAAATACGTTGCCAGGAAGCCCGAATAAGAGCAGATTCGGCGATTGAAAAATATTTTTCCAATAAAAACATTAGAATAGAAAATGTTTTCTGGTTATGCCTTACCGTCTTAAGCGGCCTGGTCCAACCTTATGCGTATGTAATTCACTACATAATTTTACTTTTAATAGTATTAATTATAATTCTTAATAACAATTTTAAGATAATAAGAATTCGTTTTCCGTATGTCAAATAATAGGGGAATAATTTTTCTTGATAACCCAAGCAAAACGTGTCTAATCTTAGCCATCATTCCAAAAATCAACCCGCTTTATTCGTAGTCAAACGCTTCCCCTTTCTTAGGAGGGCCATCATGAACTACGACGACCGACCGTGGCTGGCTTCTTATGACCCGGACGTCCCGTCCGAAATTCCCATTCCCGATCAATCCTATCCGGATCTGCTCCAGGAAACCTTTCAGCGCTTCTCCGAGAAAACCGCCTATCACTTTCTGGGTCTGACCACCACCTTCCGGGATTTCCAAAACCGGGCCTTAAAATTCGCCCAGATGCTCCGGGAGCAGGGCTGCCAACCCGGGGACGTGGTGGCCGTCAATTTGCCCAACATCCCTCAGTATCTCATCGCCCATATCGGCGCTATCCTGGCCGGGTGCGCCGTCACCGGCCTTTCCCCGCTTCATACCGGTAAAGAGATGGCTTACCAATTGAAAGACAGTCGCGCCAAGGTGCTGGTGACGCTGGATGCCATTTTTGAAAAACGCCTGGCCCCCATCCATAAGGAATTGCCGGACCTCCGGACGGTCTGCCCAACCGGGATCCTGGATTTCCTGCCCCGCTGGAAACAGTTCCTGGGGGAAAAAATTAAAAAGGTCCCCACGGGACGGGTCTTCGACCTGCCGGATAAAACCGTGATCCCTTTCATGCGGGTCATGGATCAATACCCTTCGTTACCGATAGATCTAGAGATACCCGCGGAGGCCGTCTGTCTGATCCAATACACGGGGGGCACCACCGGTCTCCCCAAAGGGACCATGCTGACCCATCGCAACCTGATGACCAATATCGTTCAAAGCAGGACCTGGTTTCATATGGGATCGGGCAAAGAAGTCATTTTATCGGGATTCCCCTTCTTCCATCTGGCGGGATTGATGCTGGCCATGACCACCCTGGCCCTGGGCGGCACCCAGGTCCTGATCCCCAACCCCCGGGATACGGACCACATCTGCCGAGAGATCGCCCGGTACCGGCCCACCATCCTGGTCAACGTGCCGACCCTCTATTTGATGTTGATGGACAACCCGAAGTTTCGGAAACTCGATTTCAGCCAATTGGCTTTCTGTCTGTCCGGGGCCTCGCCTTTTCCGGTGGAATCCATCCGGGCGCTGGAAGCGATCGTGGGCGCCGGGAAAGTCGTGGAAGTGTACGGGATGACGGAATCCAGCCCGCTGATCACCTGCAACCCCCATTTGGGCCAAAAGAAGATCGGCACCGTCGGGCTGCCCCTATCCAATACGCGAGTGAAGCTGGCCGACCTGGAAACCGGGACCCTGGAGGTGCCCATCGGGGGGGAAGGGGAGCTTATCATTCAAGGTCCGCAGGTAATGAAGGGCTATCTCAACCGGCCGGAGGAAACCGCCCACGCCCTGCGTGAATTTCAGGGAGAGGTCTGGATGCATACCGGCGACGTGGCCCGCATGGATGAAGCCGGGTATTTCACCCTGGTGGACCGGGCCAAGGATATGCTCAACGTGGGGGGCTTTAAGGTCTTCTCCCGGGAGGTGGAAGAAAAGCTCTACGACCACCCGGCAGTGGACCTTTGCGCGATTATCGGAGTTCCCAATCCCCAGCGTCCGGGCAGCGAACTGGTCAAACTGGTGATTCAAAGGTCCCAGGCTTCCAAAGACCGACCGGAGGAGAAGCTCAAAGAGGAAATCTTAAACTTCGCCCGGGAGAACCTGTCCCCCTACAAAGTCCCCAAAATTATTGAATTCGTCGACTCCCTCCCGCTGACCCCGGTGGGGAAGGTGGACAAGAAAGCCCTGCGACCAGGATAAAAATGACCGGCGTTTGAACCGGGGTCTTCCCCATTCTACCCGGTGCATCATCCCCCATTGCGGCCACGCCCCCCAGGAAGAACTCCCCGAAGAAACGGCCGGACTGATCATCGACTGGTTAATACGAAAATAAATGAACATCGAACATCGAACGTCCAACATCGAACATTGAATGCGGAAGAAATTTTCATGCTTCACGGGTGGCTTTAGGCGGCCATGGGGGTTTAATACGCTCCCTCCAGAAAAATATGATTTTCAGTTGACAACCATACAAATGTATGGTATATGGTAGGCCATGGATGAATTGACCTCCCGCCAGCAGGAGATCCTGGATTACCTCCGGGATTTCCAGGAACGGCACGGGTACCCGCCTTCGCGGCGGGAGGTGGCCGGCCACTTCCGGGTCTATCCGGCCACCATCCAGGACCACCTGAAGGCCCTGGTCCGGAAGGGCCATCTGAAGCGGGAGCCGAACCGCTCCCGGGGCCTGAGTCTGAAGCCGACCTCCGGCCCGCTGCGCACCGTGTTCCGCTACGGGTCCGTTGCCGCCGGCGCTCCCCGGCTGATCCCCGAAGAGGCGGAAGACCGGGTGACCCTGCCGGCGGACTGGGCCAAAGGGGAGGAGGTCTTCCTGCTGCGGGTCCAGGGCGAGAGCATGCACCCCACCATCCACACGGGAGACCAGGTGATCGTCCGCCGCCAGGAGCGCCTGCCCGAAGGGACGGTGGGGGTCTTCCGCCTGGATAACGAGGTGACCTTGAAGCGCTGGCATCGGGCAGGGGATCGGGTGGTCCTCAAAGGGGACAACCCGGAATTCGAGCCCTTGATCATCGAACGGAAAAATCTGGCCGATTTGGGGATCATCGGGCAGGTGATCGGGATCTACCGACCCGTACCATAAAGACGCGGAGCGCTGAGCGCAGGGCGCGGAGCGTAACTGCAAAGACGCGGAGCGCTGAGTGCGGGGCGCGGAGCGTAACTGCTGGAAAGTCATCCTGAGCCCTTCGCCTGCCGTCATCCTGAGCCCCGCTCTTGTCATCCTGAGCGAAGCGAAGGATCTCGGACCTCCCAGCGGGGTAAACTCTGCGAAGGATCTCGGTTTTTGAAAGCTTCAATGAAGATTGCTTTGTTTCGGTCGCCATGACAGTTGGGGAGGTTTTTTTGCGCCCCGCGCTTAGCGCTCTGCGCCCCGCGTCTTTTAGGCTATGGATTTACTTCCTTTTCAAAAAATTACCCGTCTGGCCCTGACCGGCAGGAGCATCCTTTTTTTCGGGGAGGCCATGCCCCGCCTGGCCGCCTACCTTATCGGCCGGGTCGCCCTGCAGGGGAGTCCCGTGACCCTGGTGGATGCCGCCCAGGCCTTTGATCCCTACCTGGTGGCCCGCATGAGCCGCTACCGGGAACTGGACCCCCGGGCGCTGCTCGAGCGCATTCGCCTGAGCCGGGCTTTTACCTGTCATCAGTTGGTCACCCTGCTCTGTGAGACCCTGCCCGCGACCGGGCCGGGGGAACCCCTTTTCGTCCTCGGACCCTGTGCTCTGTTCTACGACGATCAGGTGGCTTTGACGGAGCGCCGGAATCTTTTTAAACAAGTGGCGGCCTCCCTGGCCGTCCTGGGGCGGCGGGGCAGGGGGGTATTCCTTTTCCAGGGGCCGGTGTCGGCCCGGGTTAAGAATCTTTTTTACGGCCGGGAACTGGCCGCCCGGGTGGAGTTAGTGATCCGGGTGCGCTACGGGGAGCAGGGCATCGAGGGGATGCTGCAGCACCGAACCGCCGTGGCCCCTCGCCGAGGGTAAGAGAATAAATTTTTTTCACCGCAAAGACGCAAAGGACGCGAAGAAGAAATTTTGTTTTCCGGTTTTTCACCGGAAAACAAAAAAGAATTTTCCTTTGCGCCCTTTGCGCCTTGAGCGAAGCGGGTGGTGAGTTTCTAATCTGGAGTTGTTGATGGGAAGGACGGTTTTACCCTTTAGCCAGGCCCTGGAGCGGGAATACGAAGACTGGAAGAAATTCCGCCGCGCCCTGCGCCGGGAGGATCAACAGGTCCTGGACCGGCTCTTCGACCGGGCCCGGATCCACGTGCAGGCCGGCAGCTACGCCTCCCGGCCCTGGCCTCTGGAGACCATCCTGGTCTCCATCCTCCTGGAGCAGGAGAAGGAACTGGCGGATTTGCGGGCGGAGCTTGCGACCTTGAAGGAGGAAAGGGGGACAACCTCTAAATGAGGTCGGCCAGGTTGCGGGAACCGTGAACCACCCGATGGATCTCGATGGTTTTCCCTCGAAGGAGATAAAATACGAGGTAGGCTTCGATGACCAGTACCCGATACCCGAAGGTCCGCAGTTTCTCGTCTCTGGGTATTCTTCCCAAAAAGGGATGGGATTCCAGGTGTTGGATAGACCGGTCCAACTGGTCGAGAAAGGCCGCGGCTTTTGCGGGGTTATCCGAGGCAATCCAGTCGAAAATGGCCGTCAAATCATCAACGGCAACCGGGAGGTAACGAAGTAAAACCTTACCGGCCATGCAGACGCTGCCGTAATTTTTTCATCACTTGCGCGTGGGTGAACCCCTTGGCGCCGGAGGCCGATTGCGCTTGGGCGCCGGCCAGTTTTTCGAAGAGATCCACCCGGGCCTGAAGACGCTCGTAGTGTTCCATGCTCATGACCACCAGGTCGCCTTCCCCGTTGGTGGTCAGGTAGACCGGCTCATCTTCCCGGTGGCAGAGGGAGGCGATCTCCCGGGTCTTGTTGCGGAGGGCGGAGATGGGCTTGATAATGGGCATACTTTTTCCTCGCTTTTTTTTGTCAAAATTAGCACATAATTTTGATAGAATCAAGTTTGGTTTTATGACCCGATCAGCATGACTTGCTCCGGAATAACCGGGAAAAATCTTGCTTGGATTAATAAAATATGTTGAACTCCATTAAATCAAAGGGACGGACCGTTATTATTGAACGGGGTGGGAAGCCTGTGGCCCCCATGACCCGCGTGGAGCTTCCCGGGAAGACGGTCTGTTTAAAAGACCTCTCCCGGGTGCTTGGGGAACTCCCCAAATTGGGCGCCGAGATGGAGGCCCTGGAAAAAGATCTTCAAGAGATTACCCAAAACCAACCTCTTTTGCCATGAACAGGAACTGACGGCCGCTTGATTCTGATCGCAAGCGTGGAGGATGCGCCAAGGGGGTTTGCTCGCCTCAGCGTCAAGAATCTGAAAGACATATTAAGGGAGTGCCAAGCAGATGAAAGTATTATTGTCGATTAAGCCCGAATTTGCCTTAAAGATCTTCGAGGGAACGAAGCGATACGAATACCGGCGATCGATATTTAAAAGAGGCGAGGTGGGTAAGGTTGTTGTCTATGCTTCGGACCCAATTAAGAAGGTAATAGGTGAATTCGAGATCGGGGGGATCCTCCATGAGTCTCCCCAATTATTATGGGATAAAACTAAAACCCATGCCGGGATTAGTAAAGATAGGTTTTTTGAATATTTCAAGGATAAACCGAAAGGATACGCCATTGAGGTTAAGGCTGCTCAAATTTATGATGTGCCGGTGAATCTGAGCCATCTCATGGTTGGGCCGCCGCCGCAATCTTTCATGTATTTAGGATAAAAATCAACTGAAACTTGGGAAACAATATGAAATCCTTGGAAAAATTGCAGGAATTGCTCCGGGATCTGTTCCAGCTTGACTTGGCTGATCTGGATTTTGGGATGTACCGACTGCTGCATTTAAAACGCCACGAACTGGAAGCCTTTCTCACGGATCAGCTTCCCCGGAGTGTAAAAGAGGCTTTTCACGATATGGCCGGCCAGGAGGCAAGCGATCTCGAAGGTCAAATTTCCGAAATCAGGGAAAAGATCCTGGAAAATATCGGAGATGATGCCCTGCTTGAAGACGGAGACATTAATCCGGAATATCGGAAAACTAAGATCAAGGCGGCCCTTAGGCTTATCGAAGCCTATGACACCAGACGAAACCAGTTGAAGTCGATCCAGGTGAGCGAGGCCCAACAGGCCGAGGTTTTTAATCATCTTTATGCTTTCTTCTCCCGCTACTATGAAGGAGGGGATTTTATCCCTCGCCGGCGCTATGGGAGCCGGGAGACCTATGCCGTTCCCTACAATGGAGAAGAAGTGTTTTTCCATTGGGCCAACAAGGACCAACATTACGTTAAAACAGGGGAAAATTTCAAGGATTATGCTTTTTCTGTAGAGGTTCTGGGAGCTTCGCACCAAGTTCGTTTTGTCCTGACCGAGGCCAGCCTGCCGCCGGGGAATACCAAAGGTGAAACCCGTTATTTTTTTCCTCTTACGGATCAAGCCTCTTATGATCAGAATGCCAAGATTATCCGCCTTCCTTTTCATTACCGCCTACCCACCGAGCAGGAGGTCATTGCCCACGGGAAGAACAGCCGGTTCCAGGAATCCGTACTTCAAACCAATCTGGATAAAATACTGGAAGCTATCCCGGAGCCCCTTTTGGCTGCCGAGTTGGCTAAGGCCGTCGATTCCAGGGACGGGCAGGAAATTACCTTGTTATTCAAGCGGTTGCGACACTTCTGCCGTCGCAATACCACCGACTATTTCATCCATAAAAATTTAGAGGGCTTTTTAAAACGGGAACTGGAGTTTTATCTTAAAGATAGGTCCTGAACCTGTTGGATCTGGAGGGCGACCTGGAGGGCAAGCGGCGCACTATCCGCGTGACCCGCCGTTTGGGCGAAGAGATCATCACCTTTCTGGCGCAGTTGGAAGAAGTCCAGAAGCGGCTTTTCGAAAAAAAGAAATTTGTCCTCCGGACCGATTACCTGGCCCCCATAAAAGAGGTGCCCTCGGAATTGTGGGGGGAAGTCCTTAAAAACAAGGAACAGATCAAGGATTGGCAAGATCTTTTTGCTGTTGATCCCCAAGAAAAAATTAACAAGAAATTCATCGAAGAACATCCAACCCTCGTTGTCAAAACATCCTTATTCCCTCCTGATTTTACAGACCGCCTCCTTTCCTCACTTGGGGATCTTGATGAAATCATCGACGGGCTGCTTATCCATAGTGAAAACTACCAGGCTCTCAATTTGCTACTGAAAAAGTGCCACGGCAAAGTTAAATATTTCTACATGGATCCCCCATATAATATGGGTTACGATGGTTTTCTTTATAAAGACCAGTTTCAGCATTCAAGTTGGGTGACATCCTTTTCTGAGCGCATTCAGCTTTGCAGAAGTTTGATAGCTCAGGATGGGGCTTTTTTCGTAAGCATTGGGAACGAAGAATGCTCAAGTCTTCTGAATCTTATTGATTCGATTTGGGGGAGATCAGCCTTTAAGTCCACCATCATCCAGAGACGCGGGAGTAAAAGCGTACAAGCCCAGTTTGATACAATAGATGCACTTAATCAGGGGTATGACTATGTCATGATGTTTACTCCGAAGTATATCTGCTTCGAAACCTGCCCAGAGTGGGCGTCGGGTTCTTCAAACGCAGCGGATTTTTCCCGGACTTTATTCTCTGGATTAAAGATAAAAAGACAAAATCGGTCAGGGTGCAATTCCTTGAACCTCATGGGCTTCACCATGGAGGGCTGAGCGGAAACCAGGACAAGTTCGATGCTCTCAGCGACATACGGAAGGTCAGCCAAGAAAAACCTTTAGGCAGGATGGGGATTATATCGAGAAGGTTTTCGGAGCCGAGAAATCATAGGGGCAAACTCAAGAACCACATTTTTCAGACAATCGTCGGCCTGAAAATGGCAACCCAAGAAAGACAAAGGGCTATTTTATGAAGACATTGGAAGAAATACGCCGGGTGATTCGCGTTCATGAAGACGAACTGCGGCGGCGCTACAAGGCCCGGGTGGTGGGCATTTTCGGTTCCTACGTGCGCGGGGAGCAGCGAGGGGAAAGCAATCTGGATTTACTGGCGGAATTCGACGAAAAGGCCTCGCTGCTTGATCTGGGGGGGGCGCAGGTCATGCTTTCGGAACTTCTGGAAGTCAAGGTGGATCTGGTTCCGCGTGAGGAAATTCGGCCGGAATAACGGGATTCCATTGAGGCGGAGGTCTTAGCGCTATGACTCGGAATACAGTCCTTTATCTGGAGGACATTGTCCATAACATGCGTTTGGCCCAGCAATTTGTCGGGAACCTGACGTGGGAGAATTTATCCGAGACCCCAAAACTGTCTATGCGGTATTGCGCTGCCTGGAGATAATCGGTGAGGCCGCCAAGAATGTACCCGCGTCCCTGCGTGAAAAATATCCCGCCATTCCCTGGAAGAGTATGGCCGGTATGCGAGACCATTTGATCCATTTTTACTTTGGCGTCAGCGACGAAAAGGTTTGGCGGACGGTCGCAGAAGATATCCCAAATATTCTACCGCTAATGGAGCAAGCCAGTAACGAATCAAAATCGGTTGAAACATCCGGAGCCAAATGATGGAAAAACTCGACCTGAAAAAGGACCAGAAGCACCTCTATGCCCCGTCCGCCAAAGAAGTAACGCTGGTGGAGGTGCCTACCATGAATTTCCTCATGGCCGACGGGGCTGGGGACCCCAACACTTCACCGGATTTCCAGGCAGCGGTGGAGGCACTGTACGGCCTTTCCTATACGCTCAAGTTCATGGTCAAGAAAGGGCAGGGGATCGATTACTTCGTTCTGCCCCTGGAAGGGCTCTGGTGGGCCGAGGACATGGGGGCCTTCGCACCGGAAACTTCGGACAAAAATCGTTGGCAGTGGACGCTGATGATCCGGCAACCGGAGCCGGTCACCCCGGAGCTGTTCGAGCAGGCCCGGGAACAGGTGAAAAAGAAAAAGCCCTTGCCTTTTCTTCCCCGGGTCCGTTGGGAAAGCTATGCGGAGGGCCTCTCCGCCCAGATTCTGCACGTCGGGCCTTTTTCCGAAGAAACAGCTAACATTCAAAAAATCCACGCCTTCATCGAGAAGCAGGGCTACGACTTCAACGGCAAGCACCACGAAATTTACTTGAGCGACCCCCGCCGGACCGCCCCGGAGAAGCTGAAGACCGTCATCCGGCAGCCGGTAAAAAAAATTAGGGAGGAGTATTATGAGCACCAAAGAATTATTATTACACGAGATAGAACAGGTGCCCGAGCCATTTCTTGTTGAGGTGCTCGATTTTATCCATTATTTAAAGACTAAAATCGTCCGGGAAAGGTTCGACGTTGCCCTGATGAGCGAATCTTCTTTAAGCAAGGATTGGCTTAAGCCGGAGGAGGATGAGGCATGGCAAAATTTGTAAAAGGTGATATTGTTGTTATTCCCTTTCCTTTCTCCGATCTTAGCCAGGCTAAACGACGCCCGAGTCTGGTAATCGTGTCGCTAGAAGGCAACGACCAGTTAAATCATAATTAAATGTTACCAAGAGGGTAGTGGTAGAGGGGATGCTATTCTTTGCCAGATAACCAGCAAAACGGTCACGGACGGGTATGCTGTTTCAATACTCGACACGGATATGGAATCGGGATCTCTAAAACAACCAGGCAATATAAGGCCCAATCGATTATTCACCGCTGATCAACAGATCATTCTCTACAAAATCGGTAGCCTTAAACAAGGCAAGATACTGGAAGTCGTTCAGAAACTTATCGAGATCATAAAGGGGTAAGCGATAAACTCCCCTCAGTTTTGACCTGTTCAATCGGGTAACCCATTCATTCTTACGTTTTTTAAATCACCGAATCTTCTTTTTTCCTAAATAAGCATAAGTTGTCCTCCGATGATAGCCAAAGGCTGGCTTTTCGACCTCTATGTGCGCGAGGACGTGATGGTCCTCTGGTTCCGGCTTACCGGCGGGGAGATGCTTTGTCTGACCGATTTTTTCGGCTACCGCTTTTATGCCCAGGGGGCCCGGTCCGCTCTGAGCGCGCTGGAAAGGGCGCTCGGCCGGTATCTGCGGCGGACGGGCTGGACGGAGCGGACCGAGTTCTGGAGCGGGAAGACGGTGCCGGTCTTCGAGCTGGAGGTCCGGGCCTTGCAGAAGCTCCCGGAGATCCAGCGGCGCCTGGCCGACTGGGCCGGCGGGATCACCTTTTACAACTGCGACCTGGCCGTTCCCCAGTACTACGCCTACGAGCGGGGCCTCTTCCCCCTGGCCTTCTGCGAATTCGAGTGGGAGCGCAATCAGCTCCGGGGCCTCCAGGTCCTCCACTCCCCCTGGGACCCGGACGCCCCCATCCCGTCACTCAAGGTCGTCGAGGTGGCCCTGACCAAACACCCCCAGATCCCTTTGGACCGGGGCAACAGCCTGCAGGTGACATATGAGGACCGGGTCTTCGAGCTGGACGGCCTGACACCCGTTGAACTGCTGACCGAATTCAACCAACTCATGGCCCGCCTGGATCCGGACTGCCTTCTTTCCCAACACGGGGACGGCCGCATCTTTCCCTGTCTCTGGCGCTGGTCCGAGAAGGAAAAGATTCCCCTGGTCCTGGACCGGGATCCCCATCCGCCGCCGCGCCGGCGGGTAGGGGAGGGGCGCTCCTATTTCACCTACGGCCAGATCGCTTACCAGGGGGCGGCCTTCCCCCTCTTCGGGCGCTTCCACATCGACCGGAACAATTCCTTCTTTTTCACCCACGGCGAGTGCGGCCTGGAGGGGACCATCTTCCTGGCCCGACTGACCAAGATCCCGGTCCAAACCCTGGCCCGGACCTCACCGGGCACGGCCATCACCTCCATGCAGCTCGACCGGGCGGTGCAAAAGGGGATCCTGATCCCCTGGAAAAAGGGGCGCCCCGAGGACTTCAAGACCGCCTGGGACCTGCTGGTTTCGGACAAAGGGGGGCTGGTCTTCCAGCCGCCGATCGGGCTCAGAGAAGGGGTGGCCGAGGTGGACTTTGCCTCCATGTATCCCACCATCATGGTCCGTCACAATATCTCGCCGGAGACCATGCTTTGTTCCTGCTGTCCGGAGCCGGTGGTCCCGGAGGCGGGCTACAACATCTGCCGGCGCCGCCGGGGTCTGGTGCCCGAAACCTTGGAGCCGATCCTGAAGCTGCGGACCGAGCTCAAGGCCCGGGTCAAGGCGGGGCACCCACGGCAGGCAGTTTATCAGGCCCTGCAGAAAGGGTTGAAGTGGGTGCTGGTGACCTGCTTCGGTTACCTGGGCTATAAGAACGCCCGTTTCGGGCGGATCGAGGCCCACGAGGCCATCACGGCCTTCGGCCGGGACAAGCTCCTGATCGCCAAGGAGTGCGCCGAGGCCCGAGGCTACCAGGTCCTTCACGGGCTGACCGATTCCCTCTGGTTCCAGGGGGATCGACTGGCGGAAGAGGACATTAAAGTATTGCTTGAAGAAATAGAAAAAAAGACTGAAGTTCCAATAAGTTTAGAGGGGATCTATTGCTGGATCGTCTTCCTGCCTTCCAAGGTCCAGCCGCGCCGCCCGGTGGCCAACCGTTACTTTGGAGCCTTTCAAAACGGGACGCTCAAGACCCGGGGGATCGCCCGTTGCCGCAGCGACACCCCCCGTTTCGTCCGGGAGGCCCAGGAGGAACTCCTGGGCTGGATGGCCCGGTCCGGGGACCGGCAGGCCCTGGAAAAGCAGGTGCCGGAAATGCTGACCCGTCTGGGCGAGTACGCCGGAATTTTGCAGGGTGGACGGGTCCACCCTACGGAACTGATCATCACCCGCCGTTTCAGCCGTCCCCTGGACCAGTACCGGGTGGCTACCCAGTCGGCCCTGACCCTCCAGCAACTGGAGGCCGAGGGGTTGACCCTCCATCCCGGCCAGCGGGTATCTTACCTCCTGCGAGACAGCGGCGCGGCCCTGCCCGAGGAGCGGGTGGTCCCCGCTCCCTTCCTGACCGGCCAGGAACCCTACGACCACGAGAAATATTTTGAGCTGCTCCTCAAGGCCGGGGAGGAGCTGCTCATTTCCTTCGGCTGGAACTATAAGGCCCTCCAGGCTCGATTCCAGTAAAATCTATTTTTTGG
>CAVQSS010000023.1:0-23973 GCA_963716045.1 uncultured delta proteobacterium
GCGGCAAGTTGGTCATCCGATTCCGGGACCGAATGCCAATTGATGACGACTCCCCGAGCGTTCCAATAATCATCTATTTTAATTCGATCAGCGGAAGTAAACACATGTTGGGGATAGATCCCGGCATGTGTTTCGAAGGAGAATCCATACTCCCGGCTGGCTTGTTGAATGAAATGTAAAACGACAGATGAATCCTTCCCCCCGAAAAAAACATCATCACTTTTTTTTGGGAAAAGGTTTCAAGAAATTGACCATATTGGGTTTTCCATTGTTGATAATTCAAGCCATTATTCATATTTCCCCTTTTGCAGAAAACTCCGCTCTTTTTGGGTGAGGAGTAATAATCTCTTCTTCATTGAGGACTACAACTATACGGAATAAGGCATATTCTGTCAATCGAAATGATCTACCCTGCACGCGTTTAAGATCAGGCTGCGGCCCTGACGACGACTTTTAGTAGAGCGCTTTCGCTGCCGGCATTCCTGGAAGGAGTAGCAGCGATCATGGCCCTTATCTTCTTTTTTTCAGCCCAAAAGGCTCTCATAGAACAGAGACCTCTCGAAGCTGATTAGCCACTTTCTGTCCTGGAGTTTTCTCCCTTTAGCCGGAACCTCCAGACCGGTTCTTACCCCGTTGTCCAATTCGTTACTCCCAACGGCTATGGCATTAAGAGTTCGGAGGGCCCTTGAAAAACCCTTATCAGAGACCCAGACGGCATACCTGGTATTGGGGTGGGGTATCTATCTAAGAGGACGCAGCGTCTTTTGAATTTCGCCCAAGGGCTTTCTTCTCCCTGCAATAACACCCCATCGGTTTGTGGTGGAGGAGCATTTCAAGAGTGCAGCGATTGCAATTCGTACAGGTGATGGGGTCTTCAAGACCTTTTTCCATCAGCTTGACTAAATGAGGTTGGCGAATAAATGGACGGCATAAAGAAATGAAATCAGCCTGTCCGGTTTTAAGTGCTTGCTCCATGGTGAGACGACGACGAATACCACCGACGGCGATCACCGGTGTTCTTAGCCTTTTTTTGACAGCGGCGGCGAAAGGCAGATAGTAAGCCTCATGAAAGTAAGCTTCAGTACGCAAGGATTTCATTTTCAAACGTATAATAAGGCGTTGGAGCAGACTACGATTTTTCAACACGAGATCTTCAGGCAAACCGCCCCTTGACGTACTCAAACCGGTTTCCCCTATCCCCCCACTGATTTCTACGGCCGCTATTCCCAGTTCTTCCAGTTTTTGACAAACGAAGATGGTTTCTTCGATGGTCACCCCGCCTTTGATGTGATCTTCAGCATTGATCTTAATAAGAATGGGGAAATCGGCCCCTACCTGGCTTCTGATTGAATTGAAAACCTCCATCAAAAATCGCATTCGATTTTCCGGGGTACCTCCCCATTGATCTTTACGATGATTGGTGTATCCTGAAAGGAACTGGTTTATCAGATATCCATGGGCGGCGTGAATTTGGACCCCATCGAACCCTCCTTCCCTTAATCGTCGGGCCGCCGTCCCGAAGGCCTTAATCGTCCCTTCGATTTCATTTTCATCCATTGGTCGAGGTTTGATCATTGATCGCTTGTCTCGCACTGCGGAAGGACCGATGGGCGTTGTTTTTATCATCCGAGGGTCAGCCTGACGTCCACC
This sequence comes from uncultured delta proteobacterium, assembly GCA_963716045.1. Classification (GTDB taxonomy): domain Bacteria; phylum Desulfobacterota; class RBG-13-43-22; order RBG-13-43-22; family RBG-13-43-22; genus CAVQSS01. Next base: position 1,651 of record CAVQSS010000023.1, read on the forward strand.
GTGGTTCACCTGCCCCACAATTTTTGCTCCACGATTATGAACGTTTTGAGCTAGGATCTGCAGATCTTCTGCCACTCCATCTTCGTCTAATACTGTCACACGCGGAGCCGTTCGACCCAGTTTATGTACGTAATAACTACCTGGGATGATCAACCCCACTTTTCCTTCAGCCAACTGGTTATAGGCGGCAAGATACTGGTCCGTAAATCTCCCCTCAGGAGAGGCGAGGAATTCACGCGTTGCGGAACGAACAAACCTGTTCTTTAGGGTCATAGTACCGATTTTGCCAGGTTGAAATAATATGGACATTCGAATATCCTCAACGGTGGCTATTCCGTTCAAACTGACCACGAATTCCGGGGAAGCTGACCAGTGACCGGAGCGTAGCGACGCGGGTGGAAGGATTATACAACGGTTTGGCCAGTTTGAGTCAAGGAGGAACGTAATTTTCGCATGAATTCTCCTTTCAAAGTAATTTTGTGGGCCTGGTGGATCAGGCGATCGAGGATGGCATCGGCCAGGGTAGGGCCCCCAATTGTTTCATGCCAAGTAAAGATGGGGAATTGGCTTGTGATCAAGGTCGAGGCCCGATCGTAGCGGTCCTCCAGAACTTCCAACAGGTCGTGACCTTCAGCCCCCAGTCATCGAGAATAAGAAGTGGAGGTTTAGCTAATCGCGGGAGGAGGCGGGACTAAGAGGCATCCGACTTAGCCCTCTGGAATTCATGAAGGAGTTTGGGGATCCGGACAAAACGGGTGAAGAAACTCAGGCGGCAGGCCTGATGGGCCAAGCCGCAAGCCGGGTAGGTTTTGCCAGAGCCCGTGGGGCCAATCACGATGAGTTATGTTGGTGGGTCAGCCAATGATCGGAAGCCAGGCTTTGGAGAACGGCGGCTTGCGGTCCGCGTTTGTATCGGTTATCGACGTCTTCCAGACAAGCCGGTTTCCCGGAGCTTGGCGGGCTTCAGGCGCCGTTTTAAGTGACGGTCCTCGAGAGAGGAGAGGGGGTCCACGCCCGATCGACGAGCAGACCGAAGCGCCCCTAGGCAGTTTTCAAATTTGGCTACCTCGGAAATAATCAACTCCATCTTTACCCCTAAGAAGGCTTCCGGGTAGGGCTTTTTCTTTCAGGCCAAGCCATTCTGAAGCGCGTATCGGATCAACTCGGCATTGTTCCTCATATTCATCTTTTCCATGATGCGGGAGCGGTAGGTGCTGATCGTCTTGATGCTCAGGGAGAGCTCCTCCGCGACTTCTTTGAGCCGCTTACCGGAAGCGATCATGGACATGACCTGATATTCCCGGTCGGAAAGGTTTTCGTGAGGCGATTTCTCCGCATTGATTTCCAGGTCGGTAGCCAGTTTCTCGGCTAAGCTGTTGCTCACGTATTTACGGCCCCGGGCCACCTTGCGAATCGCCGCCACCAGGTCCTCGGGAACGCTCTCTTTGGTCAAATAGCCGGCCGCCCCCAGTTTTAAGACCCGCACGGCGTATTGATCTTCGGGATAGATGCTTAACACCAGGACCGGTATTTTAGGTTTCTTGGCCCTTAATTCCTTGAGGATGTCCAACCCGTTCCGGCCGGGCATGGAAATGTCCAAAAGGACGATGTCAAAATCTTCTTTCCCACTTTGACCAGGACATCTTTGCCGGTGCCGGCTTCGTCGGCGACCGTCATGTCGGGGTACTCGGAAAGGATTTGTTTGAGTCCCTGGCGGACAATGGGATGATCATCGGCGACTAATATTTTTATCATGGTGTTTCCTCCCTTGGTCCAATGGAAATTCAACAGCAATCTTTGTCCCTCGACGAGGGATTCCCCGGATTTTAATCGTCCCGCCCCGGGCGTAGACCCGCTCGCGCAGGCCGATTAAACCCAGGGAACGGGGGTCATTGATTCGGTCCGGTGTAATTCCCAGGCCATTATCACTGACGGTTAACGTTACCCGATTTTCCGTTTTTTTCAAAGTAATTTTTACCGCCCGGGCCTCCGCATGGCGAATAATATTGGTCAACATCTCCTGGATTAAACGAAAAACTAAAGTAGAATCTTCCGGATCCAGGGTCAACTGCCGAGGTGAGATCATCAAGGAACCCATTAGGCCGGTGCGGTTTTGGAAGTCCTTAAGCTGCCATTCCAGGGTGGCGGTCAATCCCAGGTGTTCCAGCATGGGTGGGCGAAGCTCCCTGGAAATTTTTTGAATGGTATGGATCGTGTCGTCGATCAAACGGGTGATGGACTTGATTTTTTCAGACAGGGCCGGTTGATCGGGAGAAAGCCGCTGGCTGAGCCAAAACATATCCATTTTCATGGCGGTCAGTTGCTGACCCAGTTCATCGTGAATCCGGCGGGAGATTTCCTTTTTTTCTTTTTCCAAAAGGGTTTGCAGGTGTTCCGAAAGATTCCGCAGTTGCCGCCGGGAGGCCTTCAGGGCCTGTTCGGTAGCCATGCGCTGGGTAATATCCCGCACCAGTGAAAACATCCGGGGACCCTGCGTACCCTTTACTACTGTGGCGTTAATCTCCACCGAAGTCCTCCGGCCCCTTAAATCCCCGTAAGTAATCTCCAGGCCACGAATAAATCCCCGACGGAAACACTCCCTGACGGCGGCCAGAATTTTATCCCGCTCGTTTTCCTCTGTCCATTCTTCGACTCCCCGTCCAATAATTTCCTTCAGACGGTGATGTCCGGTCAACCGGACATATTGGAGGTTGGCGTCCAGGACCTGGCCCTTTTCATTTAAAATAACAAAGCCCGTGTCCGTAGTCTCAATCAGACTCCGGTATTTCAGCTCGCTTTCACGCAAGGCCCCTTCCGCCTTGCGGCGTTCGGTCATGTCTCGGATGATCCCCATGAAAAGCGGACGGCCTTTGTCATCCCGTTGCAGGGTGGCGGAGACCACCCCCTGAAAGCTCGTTCCATTGAATCTCCGGTAGGTGGCTTCAAAGGTGTGGACAAATCCCTTCTGATGCATAGCCTTGACAAAGGCCCTCCGGTGTTCCTGGCTGACATAAAAATCAGAGGCGTAATAACCATCCAAATCGTCGGTTTTCTTAAACCCGAATAATTTTCGACAGGCCTGGTTGATGTCTATCACCCGTCCAGCTTCGGAAATGATGAACACCCCTTCCTCCGTGGCTTCGAAAAGAGTCCGATACCGTCCTTCGCTCTCGCGGAGGGCCTCCTGGACCAATTTCTTTTCAGTAATGTCCGTGGCAAAAACCAGGGAAGCCGGGCGGTCGTCCCAGGTGATCAACTTGGTGTTGAGGAGGAGAAAACGGGGGCGCCCGTCCTTATGAATAAAGGTTATTTCATAACGCGCCGGTGACGTTTTTCCGGCCACTCGGCGCGTATAATTCTTCATGATCAGGTCTCGATTGTCGGGATCCATGAACTCGATGAAAGGCCGGCCCTTCTGCTCTTCCTCCGCATATCCGGAGATTTCAACGGATTTGGGATTGCAGAACTTCACCCAGCCGTCCTGGAGAACCAGGATCGCCTCCTCGGCATTTTCTATCACCTGCCGGTAACGCTCTTCGGTTTTTTTCCTGCCCGTGATATCCTGCACGATCCCCTGAAAATAAAGAGGATGTCCGGAAGAATCCTTTAGCAAGTGGGCCTGGTCATAGACCCAGAGGGTGCGTCCGTCTCGGGTCAGTAGACGGTATTCCTGGATAAAAGGGTCGCCGGTCTTGACGGAATGCCGGACCGCCCTATTTAGGCGGGGGCGATCTTCCGGGTGAAGCTGGCGAAACCGGTTTTTCGGGGTGGTCAACCATTCCTCAGGCGAATATCCGAGCAGATCCCTGATTTGGGGAGCTATAAAAAAAAGCTCCGCCGGTCTGGAAGGGGAGGCGAGATAGGCCACGGCCGGGATCGTTTCCACCAGGGTCCGGTATTTGAGTTCCGATTCCGCTAAGGCGCGTTCCGTCTGTTTTTTAGCGGTAACATCCACGGTTTGAACCACAAAGCCCCGGAAGGACCCGTCCTCGGCGATGATCGGCTCCCAGGAAGCTGAAGCGACCCAGATTTCCCCGTTTTTTCTGACGGCCCGGTATTCAAACTCTCTTCCGGCCGCCTTCTTCCGGTAGCTCTGATCAAAGGCGCGTTGGACCTTGGCGATGTCCTCGGGATGAATCCAGTGGCCGATCTTTTTCAGGGTTTCCGGCGGATAGCCGGCGATTTTTTCACAGTTGGGGCTGATGTAATAGGTCCTCTTCCGGTGGTCCATGAGGTGCAGGATGCTGGGCAAGGTTTGGACGATCGTTTTGAAGAGGGCATCCGATTCCTTCAGGGTTGCGGCGGCCTGTTCGAGGAACTCCGATTTGTTGGCAAGTGGATTGGTAAGGACACCCGTTGAATTCTTCTTTTTACCAGAGCGGCGCGTCATAAAATCGGTGTACTCCTCACCTTAACGTTCGGTCAGGATAGCTGGATCAGAGGCGCAAACCAGCCTCCCCTGTCGGGAAAGAACGATTCGGGAAGGCCGGAAGGATTGGGGAGCTAATTCAGGGAGAAGGCCACTGCAGTAACTTTTGGGCATTCCCTCCAAGAATGGCCTGGCAATCTTCTTCCTCGACCCGGGCTTCCAGCAGTTCTTTTTTATAGCGGTTCGGCTCCAGAAGCGGATAATCACTCCCGAACAAGATCTTATCGACTCCCAGGATTTCGATGGCATAGCGGTAAATTTCCGGGTGGTAGAGAAAAGGCGAAGCGGCGGTATCCACATAGACGTTTTTGAGCACTTCCCGGACTTCCCGCTTCAAGAGTTGATACCACCACAGTCCTCCTCCCCAGTGGGCCAGGATGAATTTCGTTTCCGGAAAGGACTGGATCAATTCATACAGGTCCCAGGGAGGCAGACGTTCCTTCCCCGGATACCGGTGGCCCACCGGCTCGTTGGTATGGAGCAGTAAAGGAACGCCCCAGTCCGCCGCCAGCCGGGCCAGGGGGCCGAAGAGCTCTTGAAAGGATCGCGGGCTGGGAGAACCATAGCGGGCGAGTTCCCCGATCCCTTTCATTCCGGCCCGGAGGCACCTTTCGGCTTCTTCCAAAGTGTCGGGGAGTTCGGGGTTCAGGCAGACGAAGCCGGCCAATCGTTGGGGAAAGCGGCGCATGGCTTCCAAGACATACTCGTTGGAACGGCGGATCAGAGCGGACTGTTTCCAAGGAAACCCGAAGGTTGCGGCTCCCTGGACCTGATGGGTATCGAGGGCGCCGATGAGGTCTTCGATGGTGGCCAGAGGAGATTTTTTCCGGTCTTCATAGAGGAGCTGAAAGGCCGGTTCCCCAGGGAAAAAGGATTCCCGCTGGGCGACGATTTCCGGGGGAAAGAGGTGGGTGTGAATATCTAGGATCATGGTTACGGTTTGGATTGGCGGGGATGGGGAACTTTTTGGGCCTCCGACAATAAATAATTCTCGGCGCTTTGCCAATAGTTCGGGGCCACCTGGGTCGGGATGGATTCCGCTTTTTCCGGATCGCTTCCCCGGGATTCCGGTTGGGAGTCAACGGTTTCCGGCGATTCTTTCTTTTTGAATTCCAGCCGCCCCTCTTCGGGCAGGATATGGGGCTGCCCCTCCAGGTGAATGGTCACCTCGTGGCGTGACTCCAGACGAAGCAGGTCCTCCCGTTTGCGGTTCAACAGGTAATGGGCCACTTCCACCGGCAGAATCCCTTTGACGCTGGTGACGGTGCCCTTGGAGATTCCCAGCCAGATTTTTCGCAGATAGGAGAGGGCCAGGGTTTCCACCGAGCGGACCTGCCCCTTTCCCTGGCAGGTGGGACAGGTATAATAGGTCCCGAATTGAATGGGCGGACGGATGCGTTGCCTGGATAATTCCAGGATTCCAAACTTGGAAATGCGCCCGAGGGTCGTGCGGGCCTTGTCCCTTTTTAAATGGTTTTTAAGTACCCGCTGCACTTCATTGCGGTGCTTGGACTCCTTCATGTCGATGAAATCAATGACAATCAGTCCGCCTAAATCCCGCAACCGTAACTGGCGGGCGATCTCCTCGGCCGCCTCCAGGTTGGTTTTATAAGCCGTTTCCTCGATCTGCCGTTCCTTCACCGAACGGCCGGAGTTGACATCCACCGCGACCAGGGCCTCGGTGGGGTCGATCACGATCTGGCCGCCGGATTTTAAATTTACCCGGTTCTGAAAGATGGTCTCGATCTGGTTTTCAATCTGGTGCTTGGAAAAAATCGGACGGGTTTCCTTATACAGTTTTACCCGGCTGCCGTATTTAGGGTTGATGATTTTCAGGAAATCCAAGACCTGTTTGAAAATCTCTTTGTTGTCGATCAAGACTTCCTGGATATCCGGAGAAAAGTGATCCCGAACACTGCGGATGGCCAGGTCGATTTCCTTGTAGATCAGTGACGGCGCCGGTTGTTCTATGGCCCGGTTGCGGATTTCTTCCCAGAGCCGTAAAAGGTTCTCCAGGTTCTTGGCCAATTCCCGTTTGGTCTTTCCATTTCCCGAGGTCCGGACAATACACCCGATCCCTTCGGGGATCTTTAACTGGGCCATGATTTCCTTCAGGCGGGTCCGTTCCTCTTCGGCTTCGATTTTTCGGGAAATGCCGACCATGGGTTCTCCGGGGGTCAACACCAGAAAGTTGCCTGCCAGGGAGAGGTAGGTAGTCAGGGCCACGCCCTTTTTTCCCGTCTCCTCCTTGGTGACCTGGACCAGTATCTCCTGGCCCCGGCTGACCATTTTCTGAATGGGGAGGTGCTTCCCTTCCGATCCGCCGGATTCAGCGGTCTGCTGGAAATAATCCGAATGGATCTCATCGGCCTGCAGGAACCCGTTTTTTTCGCCCCCGTAATCGATGAAGGCCGCCTGAAAGGCCGGTTCCACATGGGCCACGACCCCTTTGTAAATATTGCCTCGAATCTGCTCCTTGGCGGTGGTCTCAATATAAAATTCCTCCAGGAGCCCGTCTTCGATCAGGGCCACCCGGTATTCCTCCGGGTCGATGGCGTTGATCAATAATTTTTTTACCGCAGCCATTAGGTTTCTCCGTTGCCTGAGCGATTCCGGTGCTGTTGGACCTGATACATAAAGGCCTCCAGACGGGTTTGGGTATTGGTCTGTTCCTGACCGTCGTAAGACAGGTTCAGGAAGGGGATGTTTTGGTGGTCTTCCCGATACCGCTTGAGGAGGGCGTTGACGATGGTTCCGGGCATACAGGTAAAAGGCATGATGTTGACCAACCCCGAGGCGCCCTTCATGACGTAGTCCGTGGCTTTGCCGATACTCAAGACCGCCTCGCCCTCAAAGGAGGGGTCCAGATAGGGCTTCGCCCTTTTGAGAGTCAGGCTGATGGACGGCTCTCCGAAATTTCGCAAGGCCCCCTGAAAGGTGCTTTCCAGGGCATGCTCCAGTTTGGTCTGGACCCGATGGGTGAGCAGTACTTCAATCAGGCTGGAAAATTTCCTTAAACGGAAGGCCCGCCAGATGGCGGTATAGTTGGTATAGAGAATCCATTCGGAAATAGGGGGGAGCCAGGCCTCACCACCCAAGGCTTCGATCCCCAGTACTACGTTTTCATTTGAGAACTTGTTGGCCCGGGTGTAAATTTCTCCCACCACGCCGATAACGGGCCTGGAACCCGGGTCGTTGACCGGCAAGTTTTCAAAGGCCTGTCGGGCCGACCGCAGCAGGGCCGGCAAATCGCCCCGGGCGGCGACGATCTTAGCCACTTTCTCCAGGAAGTGCCGGTACAGTTCCCCGGCTTCCCCCCGGCGGGCTTCATAGGGGCGGGTTTCCCGCAGCTTTTTCTCCAGCAGATCGACCGCTACTATTCCCTGCCAGGCCAACCGGGTAAAGTCGCTGCCTCCCACCATACCCAGTTCCTGGTAGAAGGTCTCGCTCTGGTCCGGAGCGTAGATGGGCACTTCGGGATAACCCAGCTCATCCAGAACCAGGCGGTGGAAGCGGTGATATTGGCCGAACCGGCAGGGGCCGGTCCCTGAAGGCATGAAAAAAGCGGCTTTTTTGGAATTGAAATCCGACCGCTGGACCATCTTGGCCATGTCGCCGGTGGTTAAGATACAAGGGTAGCATTCCTTGCCCGAAGTGAGCTTTCGGCCGAGAACCAGAGTCTCCTGGTCGGAATCGGGCAGGACCTCGGCCTCCACCCCGCAGGCCCGGAAGGCGGCGGCCACGGCCAGGGATTGATCGGTCATAGGCGGGATATAGATTTTCCGGCTGTTTCCGCCGGGGATTCGGGACACCTTGGCCCGCGACGTTGCCGGGAGTTGTCGGCTCCGGGTGTTTTTCAGGCTGTCCAGGAAGGCTTCCAAGCGGGTTACCACGCCGGCATCGGCGCTGTGCTCATCGATTTCAATTTCAAGGTAAGGCTTTCCTTTCAAGGTGTTTCGAAAGAAATGGAGGATAAAGGAGTCGGGTCCGCAACTGAAATTGGTGATGTAGATCCCGTAAAGGTTCGGATGGTGACGCAGGACATCGGCGGCTCCCAGAATCTTCTGTCCGAAACGCCAGTAATGATGCCGGGACTCTTCCGGATCAACAGGGGCATCCAGGGGAAAGAAATCCATGGGAATGGCCAGGATTCCCAATTCCCTTAATTTCTTGGGAATATTCAAATTGATCCCCGGGTCAAAACCGTTGTAGGGGCGGCTGACCACGACCATGGCGATTTCTTCGGGTCCCAGGTTTTTCAGGACTTCCCGGCCCCGGGTCAATAGTTGGGCATAGAAGGCTTCCTGGGCCGCCAGGGCCTTTTCGAGCGCTATGGGCACCAGGAAAGGGCTGACCTTTAGGTCCCGGGCCAGCTTCACCAGGCCTTTTCGCAAGGCCTTTTCCCCTCGGCCGAAATACAGCACCGGCTGGAATACCTGCACGCCCAGCGCGGCGAGGTTAATGCTGGCCGGGACCAGGTAGGGCAAGGTCTGGGCATAGGGGCAAACCACCCCCTGTTCATGTTCCTGGTTCTTCGCTTTGATGTCGATGATGCTGGGCAGAAAAATGCGGTCCACCCCTTGCTGGATCAATTCCAGTATATGGCCGTGGGCCACTTTGATCGGCAGGCAGGTCTCGGCGGCCATGACTTCCACGCCCCGGTGGATAATGGATTTGTTGGTCGGACCGGAGATGACCACTTCAAAGCCCAGTTCGGTCAGGAAGGTCCGGAAGAAGGGCATCATTTCCCGGAAAAACATGGACCGGGGTATCCCGATCTTTCCTCTTTCCCCGCCGGGGTTGCAGGCCTCAGGCCGACCGACCAGCCACTCCTCGCGTTCGGCAAAAAGGTCGGGCAGGGCTTTAGTGGCGGCAGGTTTCTTGCTGTCCAGATCATACTTGTCGCAGCGGCTGCCATAAAACAGGGGCCGTTCGCCTTCAACGGTCACCTTCTTGACTTCGCATTGGTTGGGGCAGCCCCGGCATTCAAAGGAGGAGATCTCATAACGGCTTTGGGCCAGGTCAAAGCCCTTGAAGCCGCTCTCCTCCCAGGTCCGTTCCCGCAGGGCCAGGATAGCCACCCCGATGGCCCCGGTAACGTCATTATGTTCCGGGACGATGATCGGTTTACCCACCACTTTTTCAAAGGCCGCCACGATACCTTTGTTGGAGGCGGTGGCCCCCTGGTAGAAAATGCGCCGGCCGATGCGCCGGTCTTCCACAACCTTGTTTAAATAGTTCTCCACGATGGAATAACTCAGTCCGGCCACCAGATCGGGCTGGTCCATCCCTCGTTGCTGATGATGCACCAAATCGGATTCCATAAAAACCGTACACCGTTCGCCCAGGCGGATAGGTTCCTGGGAAGACAAGGCCAAATCGCCGAACTCTCCGCGAATCGAAATGCCCAACTTCTCGGCCTGTTCTTCCAGAAAGGAACCGGTGCCGGCCGCGCAGACCTTGTTCATCATAAAGTCCACGATGGCCCCGTTTTCCAGGCTGATATATTTGGAGTCCTGACCTCCGATCTCAAAAATGGTATCCACTTCCGGATCGATGGCGGCGGCGGCGGTGGCCTGCGCGGTAATTTCATTGCGGACGATATCGGCCCCGATAAAGTCCCCGGTCAAGTATCTTCCGGAACCCGTGGTCCCGGCCCCCCGGATGACCACCCGATTGCCCACTTCGGCCCCGGCCGCGGCCAATCCCTGACGTATGGCCTCAAGGGGCCTTCCGGCGGTCATTAAATATTGTTTGGAGAGGACCCGCATCTCCCGGTCGATGACCACCACGTTGGTGCTGATGGACCCCACATCGATTCCCAGGTAGGCTTCGATTTTTTCTTCGGCCGAGGGTTCCTCCGGGGAGGGGTTGGTGGAAAAGGGTTGTTGGTAGTCCGGCCTCAGGGTCAGCGGAGGTAAGCGCCTGGCTTCCGGGGAATAGGTCCGGATATATTCCTCCAGAGGGGCCAAGCCGGAGAACCGGAAACTAAAGTGCGGATCCTCCCGGGTGACCAAAGAGGCCCCGATGGCTCCCATGGAAAAGAAGTGTTCCGGGATGATCAGCTCTCCTTCTCCCAGGCCTAAGACCTCGGTGAAGGCCCGGCGGACCCCCAGGTTGGCCGCCACCCCGCCCTGGAAGGCTACCGGTTTAACGATATTTTTCCCTTTGGCAATATTGCTTTTCAGGTTCCTGGCCACGGCAAAACACAACCCGGCGATGATGTCATAATCGGGGGTAGCTTCCTGCTGCAGGTGGATCATGTCGGTTTTGGCAAAGACCGTGCAACGTCCGGCAATGCGGGGAGGAACCGTGGACTTTAAAGCCAGGGCGCTGAATTCCTCGATGGACAACCCCAGTCGGTGTGCCTGTTGGTCCAGGAAGGAACCGGTCCCGGCCGCACAGAGCGTGTTCATGGCAAAATCCAGAATCGCCAGGCTCCCGGAGGCCTCTTCCTCCAGCAGGATTAGCTTGGAATCCTCCCCGCCCATTTCAATAATGGTCCGGACCTGGGGATGAAGAAGATCGACCGCCCGGGCCTGGGCAATGATTTCATTCACCAGAGGGACTTTCAGAATCTCGGCCACCAGCCTACCGGCGGTGCCGGTCAGGGTTAAGGCGCGACAGTTTTCAACGGGAAATTCCTGAAAAAATTCCTGCAAGACGGACAACGCCGTTTCCAGGGGCCTGCCCTTGGTACGCTGGTAATCTTCTTTGAGCACCTGATTGCTCGCGGAAAGGATAACGGTATTGGCGCTGACGGAACCAATATCCATTCCCAAATAATACCCGTCCATCTAATCCTCCAATAATAAGGCTCAGGCTACCGCCTGAGAAAAAAATCATTCCGGTCAAAACCTTCGCACGCGATCTTTTGCTGATCCAACAAACGATTCAACAGGTCCAAGGTCTGCTGGGGGGAAAGGCCGGTCAGGCGGGAGAGGTCCTCTGCCGTGCAGGGCCTCCTGGCTACCAGGCCCAGGATCTCGGATTCCAGCATTTCATTTTGAAAATCCGCCTTTACCGTGGGCGGGGCGATGATTTCCGCCCGGGGTCCCAATATTTCCCGGATAGCCTCCAGTGCCCTATAATCCAAAGCCTGGGCGAAGGCCTCTACCGGCGGCCGAACCACGGTGTTTATCTGGATTCTTTCCGGGTTTATCTTTTCAATGGTTCGGGACAGGGCTTCGACTTGAGCCGGTTGGTCATTCAAACCCCTCAGGAAGAGAACTTCCAGCCAGATCCGGGGGCCGGGGAGTTGACCTAAAAGGATCAGCCCTTCGACGATGGCCTCAAGCCGTAATTCGGGATGGGGCCGATTGATCACCTGAAAGGCCTCGGGATCGACGGTATCCAGAGAGGGGATGATCAGGTCGGCTTCTTTGACCCGATCTAAAATGGCGGGATCATAAAAAAGGGATCCGTTGGTGATCAGGGCCAGGGGTCGGGCGTATTTTTTTTTAATCGTCCGGATCAGGTATCCCAGGCCGGGATGAAGAGTGGGTTCCCCGGAACCGGAAATAGTCAGATAGTCGATCCTTTGAACCGTGGTGGCCAGAAAGTCATCCAGTTCGGCTAAAACGGCCTCCGGCGGAAATTGGTCCTCGGGTTCCAGCGTCCGGCAGGTAGTGGGGCCCAATTCGCAATAAATGCAGTCAAAGGAACAGGTTTTATAGGGCAGGAGGTCCACCCCCAGAGAAAAGCCCAGTCGGCGAGAAGGGACCGGTCCAAAAACATACTTCATTGACTCAAACCTTGTTTCTTCCCTTTCAGGTGAAGGTGGGGGGCACCTTCTTCGTTTTATGTAACCAAAGTTAAGAAAGCCTGTCAATTCTAAAAATCCATGAGGCCCGGATTGCCGGGTGCTTTCCCCCTTCAGACAACAGGCAGGTTCGCGGAGACCGTTGCCCCAAGTGCCTGTGAGGGGGGATTCTTAGGGGGAGGACTGGAATGGATCACTTGGCGAACTTTTTCGGCTAAGTTCTCCGGTGAAAAGGGTTTCTCGATGAAGGCTAAGCCCGAACTAAGAACTCCGTGTTGGACAATAGCATTGTCCGAGTAGCCGGACATATAAAGGACCCTGATGCCCGGTCTGATGGAAACGATTTGATCGGCCACCTCACGGCCATTGAGGCCCGGCATAACCACATCGGTCAGCAGGAGGTCGATCTTCTCCCCGTATTCCCGGGTGATTTTTAAGGCGTGTTCGCCCCCGGGAGCTTCGATGACCCTATACCCATACTGCTTTAGGGCCTCGCTGGTCAGGTTGCGGACCAGTTCATTATCTTCCACGATCAGAATGGTTTCCGAACCTTGAAACTGAAGCGGCGAATGAGAATGGCTTTCCTTGAGGGCCGATTCCCCCTCCGCCTGGGGCAAAAAGATTTGAAACGTCGTTCCGTTCTCCGGCTGGCTGTCTACCCAGATATAGCCCCCGCTTTGTTTAATGATACCATAAACGGTGGATAAGCCCAAGCCGGTTCCTTTCCCTAACTCCTTGGTGGTAAAAAAAGGTTCAAATATATGGGATCGGGTTTCCGGGTCCATCCCGGTTCCCGTATCTCTGACTTCCAGCAGAACGTAAGCACCGGGCTGCAGACTAACCCCTTTTTTGCGTCCATAGGCCTGATCCAAAACGACATTGGCCGTTTCAATCGCTATCTTTCCCCCCCGGGCCATGGCATCTCGGGCATTTACCACCAGATTCATCAGGACCTGGCCCATTTGATTCGGATCCACCTTAACCCGAAAAAGGCTGGGTTCCAAATGGGTTTCCAGATCGATATCTTCCCCGATCAGGCGTTGGAGCATCTTTTTCAGATCATTCACTATCAGGTTTAAATCCAGAATCTTGGGTTGCAGCATTTGTTTTCGGCTAAAAGCCAGCAGTTGTTGAGTTAAAGCGGCGGCTCTCTTCCCGGCCTTTTTGATTTCCTCCACCTTGCCGATCAGCGGATGATCCCGGTTTAAACTCAATAAAATGAGATCGGCATAGCCAATGATTCCGGTCAGCATATTATTGAAATCGTGGGCCACTCCACCGGCCAACCGGCCGATGGCCTCCATTTTTTGGGATTGCCGCAACTGCTCCTCTAATTTCTTTTTTTCCCCTTCCACCCCCAACCGTTCCAGGGAATGGGCGAAGATTTCTCCGACGATGGTTAATAAGGTTACGATTTCCTCCGACCAGTCTTTTTCCTTTCCGGTCGAATCAAATCCCAGGAACCCGATCAGGTTTCCGCTATAGGCCATGGGGACGCAGAGGAGGGATTTAATGCCCCGGGATAAAAAGGCCTTTTCCTCCGCCTCGGCTTCCGGGGGTAACTGAGCGACATGGGGGATCGAGACCACTTCTTGCCGGTTCATTTTATTGTAAAACCAGGGGAGATCCGGCACGGAGGCCTCCTCCAATATATTTTGGGGGAGGACGATTCCTTCGGCGCACCAAAGGTGGGTATTCTCGACCCTGCCGCCGGAATCGATAAATTGGAAAATAAAGCTGCGATCCGTCCGGGCGAAGCTCCCGATCTGTTTCAATGCCAGGTTGATTTCAGGATTGATATCCTCGGAGGCTAAATTGATAAAGTGCGTGGAGATGGAGGTAATCAGTTTTTCTAAATCCACGCGGTACTGAAGGGCCTCTTCGGCCAATTGCCGGTCGGTGATATCTTTGAAAGTCCCCACCACGCCGATCACCTTTCCTTCGGCATCCAGGTTGGGCGCGGCGCTGAGGCTGAAATAGCGTTCACTGCCGTTTTGATGGAGAATGGTCCCGGTCAAATCCCGGACCGTTTTTTTCTGATCCCGCGTTTCTTTAAAGATCTTTTTATACAGCGGGGCCTCCTCCGGTTTGATGAACTGAATGAAAAAACGGCCGATTACCTCGTCCGCCGGGTGGCCTAAGATCCTTTCCCAGGCCGGGTTGACATAGGTGAAGGCCCCGTCGATTCCGATAGTATAGATGATATCCGGTGAGTTGGAGCTAAGCGAGCGAAACCGTTCCTCGCTCTCTTGAATTCTTTTATAGGAAATGGCGTTATTGATGCTGATGGCGATCTGAGGAGCAATGCCCAAGAGGAGGTTCAAATCGCTTTGGTTTAATTTGCGTCCTGATTTGGGGTTATCCACGAGTAGGATTCCCAAGGACTCCCCTTTAAAAACAATCGGGACACTGACGAAAGACCGGGTTTCCATGCGGTAAACAAATTCCAAACTTTTGGGGGAAATATCCTTCTTAATCTTGGAGACGTCATCGATTAAAAAAGGGTTTTGTTCTTTAAAGGTTAGAACGGCCACCCCCTTGGAATGGGGATTGTCGAGACGGAAGGATAACTTGTTTAAATAATCATTTTCTTCGGGGGAATACCCGTAGCCGACCGAAAAGGTCAACCGCTTTTTCCCCTTGTCCGCCATCATGATCATTCCGCGATTAAAGTCCAGTCGTTTTTCCAAAGCCTCCACGATATATTTAAGAAGACCATCGATATCCAAGATCATGGAGATGGCCTGGCCAATTTCCTGGATCAGTGTGGCTTCGTTGTACCTCAGATTGGTCTCATCGACTAAACGGTGAGCTATATCGCTTTGGGTGGTTATCTGGTCTATCAGTTCTCCCTTCTCAATAGACTTGGTGTTGAGGAAGATCCCCATATTTAGCAGGACGGGAAGGATCATCCATTCGGCCCAGATGGAGCGAGGCAAGAAAAGGAAAAGTGGAATGGACAGGAACATGCTCAGGGCCAGGGTGTACCGGCTGATGATTTTCCAACGGTAAGCGGGCGTGGTTTTCCAGGTAATAATGTATTGGCAGTAGTCCCCACCACTGTTAAGGCAGGTGGGGTGTTCAATGGTGGCTAATTTTCGGGTATAGATTTTAGCCAGGGCTTCGAAAATCCCCTGCCGGTTTTCACATTGCTGAGGATTTTCGTTCACGCCCTTTTTGGGAATGGATACTATCTCGACTTTGTTGGGTCCTAATTTTTTTGTTCGCCAGGTAGTAGCCCGGGTAAGGTTTGAAGCCATTTTTTCGAACATGGTATAAGCCATGTGGGCGGTTAGGAACCCCATGAAATATTGTCTAATGGCTCCCCAGGACTCCGATGTCGAGGCAAAACGGCCGACCTCCCGGGCGATATTCGGATTGCTGGTTTTTTGTTTCAAAATATCCTGAAAGCGATCAATTTGGTTTTGGGAAAACCAATGCCCGCCATCTTCCAATTCGTAACGGGTCATACCGGCGTAGTTCAAGATGGTGTCGCTATCTACCTCGGGATAGTATTTAGCAAGATAATCGAAGTAGGTTTTTAGTAGGCGGCTGTTGTAAAGAGGGGTATCAAGGTTCATGAAATGTTTTTAACATTTAAGGGATTAAAATAATATATTAATTTTAGCAAGGCATTTTACCTTATGTTATAATTATTGACCAATTAAAAAAAGGGTGTGGAAAGGGATTTCCAAAAATGACTTGCGGTCGGTGTGGAAAAGAGATCAGCGAGGGTAATGTCTATTGCTCGCACTGTGGACAAAAGGTGGATCCGCAATCCCAGGAGATCCAGCCTGCTGTGATGGAGGAAGATTTTCGGGCTTACATTGGCCCTCAGGCGGAAAAATATTTAGTGAAATTTAAGAATTTTCAGGCTACCGCCACAGAAGGATTCGCGCTGACCTGGCATTGGCCGGCCTTTATTTTCGGCTTTTGGTGGTTTTTGTACCGCAAGCTCTATATTTGGGCACTGGTGGCCTCGGGTTTGTGGTTGATTCCCCACCTGGCCCTGCCGGCCTGGTTTGTTTGGGGGGCTGTTGCCAATTACTTGTATTATCGTCAAGCCAAACGGAAAATCGGGGAATACCGAGGTCGATTGAATGCGGGGCTGCCCGCTGGAACTCTGTCCGAGATCGGCGGAGTAAACCGGTGGGTCTGGATTCTGGGGGTTTTGTTCGCGGTTATGATTGCAGCGGCTATAATCTTGGGCGGATTTTTCCTCTATCAATTAATCCACGAGTTCCTCAACTGGCCGGACTACCTGGAGGTATAACCCCTTTTACCCGGAATCCTATTCCCACTCCTCGCTGCCGGTCAGCACCGTCCGCTTAAGCGGTTGAACCGTGCGATAGACCTGCGCAGGGGACTTGACTTCCCCGGCCACGGTTAGAAGATGTTCCTTGATACCTATCCCGAAAAGGTGCTCGTTTTCTTCCAGATAAGGCCGGATGAGTTCCCAGTCTTTATCGGTAAAGGGCGCCAATTCCCCTCCGTTGAGCTGTTCGGGAATAATTCTATGCTCCGGGTCGCGGACAAAAATGGCCCCCCCGGAAGCCAGCGAAAAAAGGTTGGAGCCCGGGTAAGGGGTTACCTGGGGGATGATCTGCCCCTGGGTGTCCACGGTCAGGCCGTTTAAAATAACAAAGCCCCCTCCCTGATGGGGGTCCCCGGCCATGAAGGATTCGGCCAGGAAGTCCAGGGCCGTACCGTTGATGACCACTTTTGGGCGCCCGACGGCATTGATCAACGGGCGTCCGGCGGCGTTGCCCAGCACATAGACCTCCCCGCCCTTGGCCCCGTATAAAAAGGTCTGACCCACATCGCCATGAACCACCAGTTTGCCGGATTTAAGGATTTGTCCCAACTGGTCCTGGGCATTGCCGTGGACATAGAGCTCCAAACCGTCCATGCCGGAGCCCAGGTAATCCCCGGAACTCCCGTAGGCGTCAATCCGAACCCCCTGAGTATCCGGTCCCAGACCGTTGCCCAGGAATCGTTGCCCGCGGTAGCCAAACCCAATAAACCGTTTCCATCCCAGTTCATAGGCCTTGACCAGCAGCCGGGCATCACATTCTTGCCCTTCGGGCGGGAATTTTCCGGCATCGATGACCAGCACCTTTTCTTTGCCCTTGGGCGCCCGGAGCTGGCGGCGGTGGTCATAATCGATCCGAAGATAGGTTTTACCCTTGGACTCGTGGATTAGCGGAATCTCCAGGAAAATCCGCTCCAGGGTCTCCAGGGCCATTTGCAGGATCGAGCGGCGCCGTTTAGTGCCGGTGGGATAGCGTCGATCCAGGACCAGGGTCAGCAGTTCCTGGACCGCGGGTTTCAATTTCTCCGTGCGGGCCAATTCCCCCAGATAACGGATCCAGGAACCCAGACGGCGATAATCGCTCTCGGCCAAAAAAGATTTCCAATCGTTGAAAAGCCCCGGGATAAGGCCCGAGGCTAACCCTTCTTTGAGTTCCTTCTGAATCCCGGCCTCCAGCCCGTCGGCCGCAATCGGGACCCGAAAATCGTAGGGTTGCCGGTCTTGAGGGACCGTGATCTCCCGGCCGAATTTGTCGCTGCAGGTGAGCTCCAGGGCGCCCGGAGCTTTTTCCTGGACCGAGAAGATAAAAGCCCCCCCGTCGGTGTAGCTTCCACCGCGGGCATTCCAGTAGCGGTCAGCCAGGGTCCCAAATCGGGGGTCCTCGCGGGCCAGGCTCTGGAGGGTGGCGTCAATGGCCTGTTTTTCCGAACAGATGAGCCCGATTTCCACCTCCCCTTTTTGCAGGGCAAAGACCTGGGGACGCAGCATGGCCGTGTCGGTAATCCCGATTAACTGATATTTCCGTTGACCGGGCATATTCCGGGCGATGATAAAAAACCAGGGACCGTCCGGGGAACCGTGGATCTGGGTAGCCTGGATCTGCCGGTAAATCGTTTGTTTTTCGGCCGACAACTGATCGAAGTCCAGTTCCGTAGTCGGGGCCAGGGACTCGATAATGTATTCCAGCGGATACCCATAGACCCGGTTTAACAGATCGAAAACCTGGACCGAGACCTCGGTATCGGTCAGAAACAGGGGGACCACGTTCCTTTGGTAAAGGTATTCGCTGACGGAATAGTAATTGGCAAAGTCGCCGTTATGGACCAGGGCCTCGTCCATCCCGATAAAGGGATGGGCCCCGCCCGGGTGCCAGACCCTTCCTTTGGTTGGGTAGCGTTGGTGGGCGATCCAGACATGGGCCTTAAAATCTTCCAGACGATAATACTGGGTTACCTGCTCGGCGTACCCGACGATTTTTAAGATCATCATGTTCCGGCCGTGGGACAAAACAAAGGCCCGTTTGTCCCCCAGGGAACTGTAGTAGCGCTGGTTGAGTTGAAAGGAATTCTGGTAGATGAATTCCTCCTCGACTTTTCTGGCCGAAAGCTTGTCCAGGCGCCGCTCTTTTTGAAAGCGGGCCAGCACCTCGGGCCGGACGCGAACGAAATAACGCTTGACCGCCGGAGGTTCCAGTTCCAGACCGGGCACGTCCCGGTAGTCGTCCACGGTGGGCAGAAAAGCCTCGTGATCCACCCGGAAGCAGGGGCGGATAAATTGTTCCTCCAGTTCGGGCAGTACGGTCTTATCCAGCAGAGCGATCTGGTAAAGGAAATCCCCATCCAGGGTGTCCTGGTCCACTCCCAGCTTGGAAGCTTCCAGTCCGACGGCGGCGATGCCCCCGCCTTTACCATTGCCCCGGTTGTGCATCTGCACCGAGGGTTCGAATATATGACGGCCGCTGACCGGAATGTTGCAGGCGAAACCGGTAACCCCGCACCCGCCTTCTTCGGACTCCGGCCGGCGGGGAAAACGCCGACTCGGATCGAGTTTTTCCAATAGATGAGCCCGGGATTGCAAAATGGCTTGACTCTGGGATAGGTGTTTCATAGATTGCTTTCGATTAATTTATTATTACGATTTTTTAGTGGAGTATTGGAGTGGTGGAGTATTGTTTTTATGACCACTACTCTATCACTCCATTACTCCAATATTCCTTCCAAGTCTTGCGGATCCACGTAATCCAAATGTACCAATAAGTCCCAGCGACCCACCAGGTCCTGGATACGGGTCAATCCCAGACGGCGGAGCAACGTACGCCATTGCTTTATCCAGGCGGCGTAGGCATTGATGATCCGCTGGGTCCCCCAATCCTGGGTGATCAGCTTGGTCAATTCGGGGTCCGTGGTGGCGATGCCCCGGGCGCAGCCGCGGCCAGATTCACAGTTGTGGCAGCGCAGGCATTCCAGGGAGACCATGTCCAGAGTGCCCAAACAGATGCCGTCGGCGCCCAGGGCGATGATTTTGGCGGCATCGTAAGCCGTCCGGATTCCCCCGCTGGCGATGATGGTGATCTTATCCCGGATCCCTTCGTCCTTCAGGAACCGATGCACCTTGGGTACGGCGTATTCCAGGGGCATGGCGATATTTTTCTTGGCAATGTCCGGGGCGGCGCCGGTCCCGCCGTAACTTCCGTCCAACTGCAGGATATGGGCCCCGGCAAAATAACTGCCCACGGCCACCATGTCCACATCGTTGGGGGTGGACACTTTGACGGAAACCAGGGCTTGGGGATTGATCTCTTTGATCCAATCGATATGTTTTTTATGGTCCTCCACCGAGTAAACGCTGTGAAACGGAAAAGGAGAAAACAGAGAACTTCCGACCACGGCTTCCCGCATACGGGCCACTTCCGGGGTGACCTTATCCCCCAAGAGGTGACCACCCAATCCCGGCTTGGCGCCCTGGGCGTATTTAAACTCCACGATCCGAACCCGTTTAATGGTTTCTTCCCGAACCCCGAAGAGCCCGGTAGCCACCTGGGTAATGACGTGATCGTCATAAGGCTTTAAATCGTCCGGGTACCCGCCTTCACCGGTACAGCAAAAGGTTCCCCAGGCGGTCGCGGCTCGAACCCGGGAAAGCATGGAATGAATGCTGATGGAGCCGAAGGACATGCCGCCCAGATAAAAGGGGACGGGCAAAGCGATTTGCGGGCGTTCATCCCCGGTCCGGTTGAGCTCGATACCCAGGGAGATGGTTTCCTCCGAAATCGTCACGGGGGGGACGGAGGGCAGCCGGAACCGGATTTTGTCGAAGCCGCCGCCCGAATCCCCGGTTTTGAAGTTGATATCCTGATAAGGGATCTCCCCGGTCTCGGCCATATACCAGGTGCTGGCCAACAAATCCGAAGTCCAGCGTTTATCCCCCAGGACCTCGAAGGAAGGGTTGGGATTCAGTCGAATAGCGTCCCGGGGACAGCGGGCCAGGCAATAGAATTCGTTTTTATGGCAGGAAGGACCCAGGCAGAGATAGTCCTGGGCCACCCGGGGGCGTTTGCTGCCTTTCTGATAGACGCCGTAAGGGCAAAGGGTGACGCAGAGACCGCAATTGTCGCAGTCCGAGGTCAAGGTGATCCGGTACTTGCTTAAGGACTGACGGAAGCGGGAAGGCACGCGTTTGATCTCAGGGGGAGTAAAGGGGATGGGGGGATTCATGAAACTGCTCCTTTCCCCAGGGAGGCAAAGACCTCCGCCTCCAGGTCTTCAAAAAACATGGCCCGGCCCATCTCTCCCCGCAGGCGGCGGGCTTCCCGAATTCCCATGGCCCCCATGATCTCCAGCAACTGGCTATGCCAACCGGCCATTAGATTTCTGATCCGGGCCTCCCCCCGGGGCGGATAGATCTGATCAATAGTCACCGGGCAGGGGATGCCGGCGGCGCAACGGCGACAGACCCGGCATTCCAGGGCGATCAGCAGCGGGATATCCACGGCCACGGCGTCGGCCCCGCAGAGCATCAGTTTGGCCAGGTGTTCCGCCATGGCAATCCCGCCTCCGGCGATCAGGGTAATCTGATCCCGGACGCCGAAACGAACCAGGTGGAGGTGGATCTCTTTGATCCGGTCCTTGATGTACCAGGGATCCTCTCCCTGTTCCCGGCCCAGTTCATTGGCCGTGAAATGGAGGATTTCTATTCCGTCCTGGGTCAATTCCAAGGCCCGTTCGCTGGAACGGGCCGACAGAGGCAATCGTACCGCGATGATCGCCTCGGCGTTGATCGCCTTCAGCTTCCCGAGGCGTTCCAGAACCCGGGGGCCGTCGGGGATCTCGACCAGACGCAGTTTTTGGATCAATTCCGGATCCACGGTTTCAATCTCCTGATTGATATAGAGCAACACCTGATCCAGATATTGTTTCAAGCTGGGCTCCCAATCCTGCTGGGAGATTATCGCAAAGGACCCGATACTCCGGGCCCCCCTAAGCAAAGTATGGTTGATGCGGTCCCGGGGAGGCGACCAGGGCAGAAGATCGAAAATAATCGGCAAGGGAATTTCCACCAGGGACTGAGCCGGCGAAAGCAAATTTCCCCGGCCATCGAACTCGAGGGACATCCATTTGCGCCCCAAATCCACCTGGGTGCTGATATACTCCCGGCCGTGAATCCCGTCCCGGGTCGGCCGGACGATCTCCGACATGTCCGTCCACATGGCATCGAATCCCGGACCGGAGAAGGTCCCTCCGTATCCGGCCCCGGATACGGGGATCCTTCCGGTTTCAGCCTGATACCAGAGTTTGGAGATAATTTCAGGAGTCCAATAGTCATCCCCCAGCTTCTTATATTCCGGGTTCAGGGATTTGTGGATCAACCGGTTGGGGCAGTTCTGGACGCAGCGGAAACAGTCTTTACAGAGGCTGTCCAGGGAATCCACCATCAGGCGGGCATCCAGGTTTTTCTTGTCATAAACGCCGTAGACGCATTCCCGTTTCACGCAGCGGGGACACTTAAGGCAGCCCTCTTCCCAGGCAATCACCCCGGAGCGGGTGATGGTCGGGTAGCGGTTGGGGACATTAGCTGTTTCGATATGATATTTCGGAGGCATAACCAATTCCTTTTACACCGGCAGAATAATTAAATCAGAAATCCGAAGCACGAAATCCGAAACAAGCACGAAGGTCCAAAATTCAAATGACCAAAACAAAAGCATTATGAATTTTGATCATTTGAATTTGTTTCGGATTTCGAAATTCGGATTTCGGATTTGAATCAAAGAAGCACCTAAAGGTTCGGCCGCGGGTAGAGGCCGGCCCCTGCTACAATTTC
>CAVQSS010000024.1:0-80778 GCA_963716045.1 uncultured delta proteobacterium
GATAAACTCAGGGCCATGAGCCAGTCGAATGGCCGGAATCCAGGGCTGTTAAAACCGCAATTACCCTGGATACCGGATCAGAGCCTGCCCCGGACAACGATCCGGGGTCCGGCATGACGGCTTTTTTTGCTTCCCTCTTCCCTCTTCTGTCTTCCTTCTTTTCTTACGCGCTGCGCTCCGCGCTTCGCGTCCCTATTTTCCCTTGATCAGATTATTAGCAATCACGATCCGCATGATTTCATTGGTGCCCTCGTAGATCTGGGTGATCTTGGCGTCCCGCATATGGCGTTCCATAGGGTACTCCCGGCAATAGCCGTAGCCCCCCAGGATCTGCACTCCTTCGATGGAAGCCTTCATGGCCGCATCGGAAGCGAACATCTTGGCCATGGCCGCCGCTTTTTCGTGGGGCAGATGGTTGTCTTCCAGCCAGGCCGCCTTCAAGGTCAGCAGTTCGGCGGCGTCCAACTCGGTGGCCATGTCGGCCAGCTTCCACTGGATGGCCTGGAAGGTGGCGATGGCCTTGCCGAATTGCTCGCGGGTTTTGGCGTACTCCAGGGACTCTTCCAGTGACGCCCGGCCGATGCCGATGGCCTGGGAAGCGATCCCGACCCGGCCCCCATCGAGGGTGGTCAGCATCTGTCTAAACCCATCCCCGGGACGGCCCAATAGGGCATCTTTAGGGACCCGGGCATTGTCAAAGACCAGTTCCGCCGTCCCGGAAGCGTTAATGCCCATTTTTTCTTCCACCCGTCCTAAAGAGAAGCCCGGCGTATTCTCAAAATCCACCACAAAGGAACTGATTCCCTTATAGCCTTTTCCTTTTTCGGTGACCGCCGCCACCACGCCATACCGGGAAACGTTGCCGTTGGTGATAAACTTCTTTTCTCCATTAATGACCCAGGCGTCGCCCTCCAGGACGGCCGTGGTGCGCATACCGGCCGGGTCGGAGCCGGCTCCGGCCTCGGTCAGGCCGAAGCAGCCCAGGTATGCGCCGCTGGCCACCGGTTTCAGATATTTCATTTTCTGCTCGTGCGTCCCGAAGGCCATGACCGGGAAGCAGTACAGGGAATTATTCACCGACATGATGACGCCGGTGGAGGCGCAGGCCTTGGAGATCTCGATCAGGGCCAGCACGTAGCTGACATAGTCCATACCGCCTCCGCCGTATTCCTCGGGGACGGCAATACCCAAAAAGCCCAGTTCGGCCAGTTTCCGGCAAATCTCCGCCGGATGCTCATGGGTGGCATCCAGTTTGGCGGCCACGGGTTTGATTTCCGTCTCCGCAAAACGACGGGCCGTATCCCGCACCATCTGCTGTTCTTCGGTCAACTCAAAGTTCATGTCCGTTCTCCTTTTTTTGTAGATTCAGTTTTCTATTATCCCCTTCGGCGCAGATAAGACTTGCTTCTGGCGTCTCTTGAATAGTTTAGATCTCTCCCTTGAAATCCGGTTTTCTCTTCTCCAGAAAAGCGTTCAGCCCTTCCTGGGCGTCGGGGCTGGTGAAGGCAACGGCAAAGGCGTCCACTTCCATGGCGCAGCCGTTGCGCAGGTCCACATCATAACCCCGGTTAATGGTGTGTTTGATGGCCCGGAGAGCCGCCCGGCCTTTGGAAGCGATCAATCGGGCCGTTTTCCGGGTTTCTTCCATAAGCGTATCCTGCGGGAACACCTTGTTGACCAGGCCTATTTCTTTGGCCTCCTGGGCGGAAATCATGGCCCCGGTCAGACAAAGCTCCCGGGCCCAGCCCTTGCCCACCAGGCGGGCCAGCCGCTGGGTCCCGCCGAAACCGGGGATGATACCCAGGTTGATCTCCGGCTGCCCGAATTTGGCGTTTTCGGAGGCATAGATAAAATCGCAGGACATGGCGATTTCCGTGCCGCCGCCCAGGGCGAAGCCATTCACGGCGGCGATAATCGGTATTTCGGCATTTTCCATGGCAAACAGGACTTCCTGCCCGGCCGCGGAAAATCGCTTGGATTCCAGCGCGGTTTGTTTGGCCATGGTACCGATGTCCGCCCCGGCCACAAAGGCCTTGTCGCCGGTCCCGGTGAGTATAGCTACCCGGACTTCCGGGTTCCGGCTGATTTCTTTCAACGCCGCCCCGATCTCCTCCATCACTTGGGGATTCAGGGCATTCAGGGCCTTGGGCCGGTTTACGGAAATCGTGGCAATTCCCTCCTGTATCTCCAGCAGTATCAATTCGTAGGCCATGTTGCTCTCCTTATTAAGGGCCAATCAGGATTCAAACTCCCTGGATGCCGGATCAGGTCCGGCATGACGGCAAAAAACCATCGGCCCCAAGCTGTATTGGAATTTGTTCAAACGCTAATCTTGCAATTTGCCTTTTGAGTTCTTTCTTCCATCTTCCATCTTCCCTCAGCGCTCGGCGCCCGGCGTCCTTACTTGCGTTCCAGAATCAGCGCCGCCCCCATGCCTCCGCCGACGCAAAGGGTGGCCAGGCCGAACTTGGAATCCCGTTTGATCATCTCAAACAGCAAGGTGTTCAGGATCCGCGCCCCGCTGGCCCCGATGGGATGGCCGATGGCGATGGCCCCGCCGTTGACGTTGACCTTTTCCATGGGCCAGCCCATCTCGCGGTTGACGATGGCCGCCTGGGAGGCAAAGGCCTCGTTGGCCTCGATCAGATCCAGGTCATTCACCGTCAGGCCGGCCTTGGCCAAGGCCTTTTTACTGGCCGGGATCGGTCCGGTGCCCATAATGGCGGGGTCCACTCCGGCGGTGGCATAGGACTTGACATAAGCCAGGGGCGCTAAACCCAACGCCTGGGCCTTGTCCGCGGACATGACCACAAAGGCGGCCCCCCCGTCGTTGATCCCCGAGGCGTTCCCGGCGGTAACGGTCCCGTCCTTCTTGAAGGCCGGTTTCAGCGCCCCGAGGGCTTCCAGGGTAGTGCCCCGGGGGTGTTCATCGGTGTCGAACAAAACCGGGTCGCCCTTGCGCTGGGGGATAGGCACCGGCACGATCTCCTCCTTGAAGCGCCCTTCCTTAATCGCCCGCAGGGCGTTCTCCTGGCTGCGCAGGGCCAGTTCATCCTGTTCCTTCCGGGTGATGTTGAAACGCGCGGCCACGTTCTCCGCGGTGACCCCCATATGGTACTGGTTAAACACGTCGAGCAGCCCGTCGTAAATCATCAGGTCCACCATCTCGGCGCTGCCCATCCGCGTCCCCCAGCGGGCCGACCGGAGGGCATAGGGGGCCTGGCTCATGCTCTCCAGACCGCCGGCCACCACGATTTCGGCGTCCTCGGACTTGATGGCCTGGGCGGCCAGCATGACCGACTTCAATCCCGAGGCGCAGACCTTGTTGATGGTCTGGGCCGGGACCTCCTGGGAAACCCCGGAATGGATCAGCACCTGCCGGGCGGTATTCTGACCCAGACCGGCCTGGAGGACATTGCCTAAGATAACCTCATCAACCTGGTCCGGAGCCACCTTGGCCCGCTTCAAGGCCTCTTGAACGGCGATCACACCCAACGTAACCGCGGGAATATCCTTTAAAGCTCCTCCAAATCGGCCCACCGGTGTCCGGGCCGCACCCACTATCACAATTTCTTTCATAAATTCGCTCCTTTACTTGTTCAAACTCGAAATTCGAATTTCGTGCTTCGAATTTCGGAATTTTAAGTTCACACCATCTGTTAGAGACAAATTCTCAGAACAATGGATGTAAGAATCTAAACCAGGTTCTCCACAATCAGACTCACCGCTTCCCCGCCGCCCAGGCAGAGGGAGGCCATGCCCCGCCGAACCCGACGATCCTTCAGGGCATAGAGCAGGGTGACCAGGACCCGGGCGCCGCTGGCCCCGATGGGATGTCCCAAGGCCACGGAACCGCCATGGACGTTGGTTTTTTCCGGATCCAGCCCCAGCTCCCTGATCACGGCCACGGTGGAAGCGGAAAAGGCCTCGTTGACCTCCTGGAGGTCGATATCCGCGACGGTCAGCCCGGCTTTTTTCAGCACCTTGGGAATCGAAAGCAGCGGGGCCACCAGGACGTACTTGGGATCCAGCCCGGAAGAACCCTGGGCCCCGACTCGGAATAGCGGTTTAACTCCCAATTCTCTGACCTTGGAGCCGCTCATCAACACTACCGCCGCCGCCCCGTCGCTGATCTTGGACGAATTTCCGGCCGTGACCGTGCCGTCCTTCTTAAAGGCCGGCCGCAAAGCGGATAAGGCTTCCTGGCTGGTTTCCTTCACGATCTCGTCGTAATCCATCACCAGAGGCGGTTTTCCCTTTTTTTGGGGAATGCTGATGGGAAAGATTTGATCCTTGAATTTCCCTTCCGCCCTGGCCTTCAGGGCCTTGACGTACGATTGGTAGGCAAATTGATCTTGATCGTCCCGGGTCACCCCGTATTTTTCCGCGCAATACTCCGCGCTTACCCCCATCAGAAAATCATTGGTAATGTCCCGCAGTCCGTCGTGATCCAGACTGTCGAACAAGGTCCCGTTGCCCATACGGTAACCGGTCCGGGCCTTATCCAGGAAATAAGGGGCTCGGCTCATGCTCTCCAGACCGCCGGCCACGATAACCTCGGCGTCTTTTACGGCAATAGCCTGGGCGGCCAGCATGATCGACTTGAGCCCCGATCCGCAGACCTTGTTCACCGTGATGGCCCCCGCCTCATAGGGCAGGCCGGCCTTCAGCATGGCCTGCCGGGCGGGATTCTGCCCCAGCCCCCCTGGCAGCACATTGCCCATGATGACCTCATCCACCTGTTCTTTGGTGATCCCGGCCCGGCTAATGGCCTCGTTGATCACCAGGGAGCCTAACTCCGTGGCCGTAAAACCACTCAGCGTCCCGTTAAAAGACCCGACAGGGGTCCGGACGGCGCTGACAATATAGACTTTTTCCATTGTTGTTCACTCCTTCGATTCGTCCCCGATTCGTAGCGAGATATGGCGGTTAAATAATTCTTATGAGGAGTTATAGGTTTTTTTAGCTGTTTTGTCAATGCTTTTATCACCCCCGTGTCTTAGCTTTTTAATGTTATTTTGGCAGGTTAGGCAATACCGTCCGAGGGGAACAGGATCCGCTTTGCAAAACCCTTCGGAATGGATTATCTTATGATCAAAGTCTGATAAGATAAAGGGTTCCTGCGATGAGGATCATTTTTTTTGCCGGCAAGGGGGGCGTGGGCAAAACCAGCGTAGCCGCTGCTACGGGGATCCAGGCGGCGGAGATGGGCAAAAAAACCCTGATCATGTCCCTGGACGCGGCTCACAGCCTCATTGATATTTTTGATTTGGGCCGAAACCTCCTGGACCAAAACCGGGGAACGCCCGTTAAGGTCCGGGAAAATCTATGGCTTCAGGAACTGGATATCCAGGAGGAAATCCAAAAGAATTGGGGATCAATCCACAAGTATCTTTCTTTGCTGTTGAATACTACGGGGTTGAATGAAATATTGGCCGAGGAACTGGCCATTTTGCCGGGCATGGAAGAAGTCAGCCTGCTCCTCTATATCAACCAGTACGTGCAACGTAAAAAATTCGAGGTCATCATCCTGGACTGCGCCCCCACCGGGGAATCCCTGCGTTTCATCAGTATCCCCACCACCCTGGAATGGTATATGAGCAAGGTCTTCAAGATGGAGCGGACCCTGGTCAAAGTCGCTCGCCCCATTGCCAAACGAATATACCATGTCCCTCTGCCGGGCGACGATTACTTCGAGACCCTGGAAAAACTGTTCGAGCGGCTGAAGGGGGTGGATCAGATCCTGACCGATCCCCAGTGCACCACCGTCCGCCTGGTGGCCAACCCGGAAAAAATCGTTCTCAAAGAGACCCAGCGGGCCTACATGTACTTCTGTCTCTACCGGATGCACATCGACGCCATTGTCCTGAACCGCATCTTCCCGGAACGCGTCCAAGACGCCTACTTCAGCGAGTGGAAAAAAAACCAGGAAACCTACCGGAAAAAGGCGGAGGAATATTTTAGCCCCCTGCCCATCCTTTCGGTCCCCCTTTTTCGGGAGGAGGTCCTGGGGTATAAACCATTGAAACGACTGGCGGAGGAGGTCTACGCCGGGAAGAACCCCTTGGACCATTTTTATTCCGGGGAGCTTTACCGGCTGGAAAAGAAGGACGGCGCCTACCGGCTCCTCCTGAAACTGCCCTTCGCTTCCAAGGAGGATATCGTCCTGAATACCTTCGCGGGAGAACTGTCCATCCGCCTGGGCGGCTACAAACGATTGATCCCCCTGCCCCGACCCGTGGCCGGCGCCAGGTCGATCCGAGCCAAAATGGATGGCGACATCCTGCAAATTACCTTTGAAGGAGAAAAAAATGCCTAAAGAAAAAGAGAATCCGGAAACCAGGGGCTGCCCGGTGGCCCGATTTTTTACCGAAATGGAGAAGACCTACGGGAAGAAATCCACCTTTTTTGCCCACCTCCACCAGTCCCAGATCGAATTGCTTAAGGCCATCCGGTCCCTGGTAGACGACCGGATAGGTGAATTGGAAAAGAAAAAGGAAGGGGGCCGGAAAAAGGCCACGAGGATCGAAGTGGAGTAAGCGGACAGCCTAAACCGCGAAAATCGGCCTTCCCGCTAATCCTTTTTTGCCCATAAAGTCAGCGGGCGGCAAAAAAATATTAATATTTTTTGACGAACCACCGATAGACCATCTAGGTCGAGGAACGGCCTCGAGAGGGATTCCCCTTTGGATGATGACCTTCTTATGAATACCCTGCGCCTTGAAACCGTCTTTAGACCCGAAGATCTGGAAATAGCCGCTGGAACCCAATCCTTAATGGAATGGGCACTGGAAAGCTCCCCGGTGGCCACCCTGTTCATCGCCCCGGACGAAACCATCCTCCGTTGGAACCAAAAGGCCGCTGAAAATCTCATTCCGTCCCGCTCCGAAAACCGTCCGGTCTCTCTTTATGATTTGTTTGTAAATCGGGATGACCTGGATCTCTTGTTATTTATGGCCAACCAGCGGGATGAACCGGTTATACGGGAGGCGCTGCTCAAGACACCGGACGGGGCCACGCTGTCCTGCGAGGTTTCCCTGCCGCCCTGCTCCCAAAAAACCGGGGAACCTTGGGTAAGGATCTGTTTCATTCGGGACCTGGGCGAGATCAAAGCGAGTCAGGCGGCGGCGTTGGACTTCCAGTGTCAATTACAAACGGAAGTGGAAGAACGGCGGCAGGCCGAAGACGCCCTGCAGCAGACCACGGCCAAGCTGCAGGAAATGGTCTACGAATACGGCCGAAGGAACCGGGATACCACCATTCTCCGGGAAATGAGCGAGTTCCTGCAGGCCTGCCAGAACCCCGAGGAGACCTACCCGCTGATCGCCCGTTTTGCCCGGGAACTTTTTCCCAACACCTCCGGGTCTCTCTTTATGATCCAATCCAGCGATGAGGTCCTGGAATCGGTCAGCATTTGGGGAGAGCCGGTTCTGGCCGTGAAGACTTTTATCCCCCAGGACTGCTGGGCTGTTCGAAGAGGCCGGATCCATCAGGTCGTGGAAAGGGATCCCTTGATGAACTGCCGCCATCTTAAAGACTATGAAGCCCCTTGTGCCACCTGTATCCCCCTCATCAACCAGGGCCAGGCCATCGGGATGCTGCATCTCCAAACCATCGATGAGACCGGTCCGATGTCCGATGCCTTTATGTCCGGCCCGCCCGACCTGCCGGATGAAAAACTGGTGGCTACCTTCACCGACCACATCGCCCTGGCCCTGTCCAACCTACGATTAAAGCAGAAGCTATATCAGTTGGCCATCCGGGACGGCCTAACCGGCCTGCATAACCGGCGGTACATGGAAGAATCTTTGGAGCGGGAAATCCATCGGGCCAAACGGAAAGGCACCTCCCTGGGGATCCTTATGATGGATATCGATCATTTTAAAAATTTCAACGACCGGCATGGCCACGAAGCCGGGGATACATTGCTTAAGGCGCTGGGAAATTACCTTAAAAACAGTGTCCGGGCGGATGATATTTCCTGTCGTTACGGCGGGGAGGAATTCACGCTGATCCTTCCGGATTTAACCCTGGAGACCGCCCTCTTGAGAGCCGAGGCCCTACGGGCGGGCGTTGAACAGCTTCGGGTCCATTACCGCGGCTGGGAACTGGAGAAAATCAGCCTATCCATCGGCGTCGCCCTTTTCCCGCAAAACGGAACCAACTGGGAGATCACCCTGCGGGAGGCCGACAAGGCCCTGTACGAAGCCAAAGAAAGCGGCCGCAACCGGGTGGTCGCCGCCCGCCCAACCCTGCCAGAATAAATCGCTATTCAATACCCTATCAATATGATAAGTTCTAACCAAAAATATTTGAATTTTTGGTTGGAAATTCGAAACGTTTTTGTTTTGCTCATTTGGATTTTGGACCTTCGTGCTTGTTTCGGATTTCGTGCTTCGGATTTCGAATTTGACCTTTGAACCTGAGGAGGTCTATTCAACTTGGGCGCCCGGGTCATTGCCTTTACCAATTTCAAGGGAGGCGTAGGCAAGACGGCCAATGTGGTCAACATCGGCGCCGTTTTGGCCAAGTATCATGACCGCAAGGTCCTGATCATCGACCTGGATGCTCAAGCCAACGCCAGCCTTTGGCTGATGCACCCCGAGCACTGGCGTTCCCATACCCGGGATCTGACCCGCAGCACCTATCAGATCTTTCACGACCAGATCGTCGGCACCAGCCGCTTTAAATTCGGAAACGCCCTCGTCCGGGGAGTGCCCCATAAAAACCATCCTTTGATCGCCAATCTCGATCTGCTTCCCTCGGCAGTGGAAATGATCGCCATCGAGGACAAGATCCATCAGAACCGTTTTGCCCCCTTTCATACTTTTCTACATAAGACCCTGAAACCCTACCTGGAGGGCTACGACTATGTGTTTCTGGACTGCCCCCCCAACCTCCACGCGGTGACCAAGAATGCCCTCTTTGCCGCGGATTACTGCGTCATCCCCTATATACCGGATTTTCTCTCCCTATCCGGGTTCGAGGTCCTGGTGGACGAAATTCGGGACTTCTTCGACCGAATGAGCGGGCTCATGACCGCCCGACGGCGGCCGCAGATCGCCGCCTTCATCATCAACCATTACGAGAAGAAAAAGAATGTCTTCGAATTAGGGGTCAACGAACTAAAACTGGCCATCAACCAGATCAGGCCCAGCGGTAAGATCCATCCCCGGGCGGATATCCTACACCCCTATATTCGTTTTAACGTCCACGTGTCTGAGTCCACCAGTGAGCACCTGCCGGTCATCCTGCACAAACCGGAGAGCATCGGCGCCCGGGACTACGCGGATCTGACCCAGAATTTTATCGTTCATTTCGAGGAAACCCTATGAACTACCTGGAATTAGCCGATCTTTTGAATACCTTAGGCCTGAAGACCGCCCGGCATCATCACCAATTGGAAGGACTCCCCCTGGCCAGGGCCGCTGACAGTCTGGTCCGGGCGGCGGAGAGGTATGAAAAAAAACTAGGGGATTTTCTGGGCGGCCGGGGTCCGGGGATTCAGGAACTGGAAGAATTGCTCAAGTCGCCCCAGGCCAGGGGCCACCTGAAGCTGCCGGCCCTGAAACTTCTATTCAAGGAACTTTTCCGGGAGCTGCCCGCGGCCGAGAAACTGGCCGGGGCCCGGAAAGAATTTTTTGAGCGGGTGAAGCGGGAACAGACCGGGGAAAAAACCCTGGAGGCCCTCAAGCGGTTTTTTCTGCAGGCCGCGCAGCGTCCGACCCCGGCCAAGGATGAGACCTCGCTGCAGAATGAGTTCCTGCGCCTGGGGTCCCTGTCCGACGAGGAACTGGAATTTGAATTCAGCGGACGACTGAAATCCATCGCCCTGCTCAAGGCCCTGGCCAAAGCCAACGCCATCCCCTTCTCCCGGGAAACCTCCAAGAACCGCCTGATTGAATTGATCACCCACTACGCCCGCCGGGCCCACGCCAACGTCCGCCACCGAGCTTGAGCAAACCCGGACCGGACTCAGGGCCAATCCGAACCGACCCGATGCGGTTCTCCGGGCCCGGGGTTGAAAAGATCCCTGAGTATCCCTTCGGCCTCTTCCAGCCGGGAATCATCCACCATCAGTGTTCCCCAGCCTTTCTGGGCCACAAAGAGCCCGTCATAGGCACTGTCCTTGTATTCCCTCAGGAGAAAAGGAATGGCCTCTTTTCTCAGGGCATCGGTGAGCAGATCGGCCTGAAACTGGTTATCCAGGGTAGCGATTTTTTTCCAGTTCAATTTGTTGCCCCAATAAAGCAGTTGTTTAATAAATACTTTTAACTAATTAAAAATAAACGGTAAATACTGCTTAGGGTAGTCGCGGTACAGGGCAATGTCATCCAAATGAAGATCATTTCCAAAACCGCTGATTCCTAAGAAACCAATCATCACTTGGGGTTGACCCAAGTAAGGCTGGAGGTCTACTTTATAGGGTTTCCAGCCTTTATAGCCATCGTAGCGTTTGATCTCAGGGCCCGCATTCTGCCAGAGCCCCCCAGCCGTGGAAACCTGGACCTGGAGCCGGTCATTGGAGCCTTCCTTTTCGAGGTCGTGATACATCCAGAAGGTCAGGAACGCTTCGGCCGCCGTCCTTAGATTAAAACCTTTGGCATATTGAAGCCTGGTTTCGGTTCCCGCCACGGTTGAAAAAGAATTAAAGTAAACCAGGTTGGGTGAACTATGGACCGGGTTTCCGGCAGGGTGGCTGGTCTCCGGATAGGGCTTCCAATCACCCCCTGAATTCACTACCGGGCTTATAATCCAGTCCGAGGACAGTTTTCCGGAAGGGTTCAGGTTGTCAAAGTTTTCGTTCAATAAAGCAACCATAGGTACTTTGAATTCCAAGGCTAAATCATCCAGGTGAATATCGTTTCCATGAGCGCTGATGCCGAGCAGGCCCACCAGAACAGCGGACTGTCCGAGGTAGCTATCCAGGCCGACCATATGGGACTCCCAACTATCAGTCCCGTCGAACCGCGAAATTGGACCGCCTACGTTACCCCAGGTGGCGCCCCCATCCGTGGAAACCTGGACCTGAAGAAGGTCATTATCCGTCGTTTCAGTATCATGGTACATCCAGAATTTGAAGGTTGCCCCAGTGGCCTGGCTGAAATCAAAAGGGGCATTATAATGGAGCCTGGCTGAATTCCCTTTATTCAATATCCAGGAATTAAAATAAACCAGGGTATTGGGGCTGTACGCCGCTGGACCGGGAGGAAACTTTGCGCCCTGGTCTGTAGCCCAGGCACTGGAAAGGCCATTAACAGTTAAAGAAATCCAGCCCGCAGGCAAGGTTGGAATGGGGGTTACGCCGTCAAAATTTTCTGCAAGTTCCGTAATGAGGGCCTCAGGCATCTGGCCGAGGGAAGGCGCGGCCGCCACTTGGAATGGTGAAACCCAAAAATAAAAAAACAAAAAAATGCCCCCCAGATAAGGCCGCAATTTATTCAAATTGTCCCCCTCCTTCATGAATTCATTGTTTGTTTGCCGGAACAAGCAAGTTCTTTGCTGAATACTATTTTAAATACAGTAGGTTGTCAATTATTTTTAATAATTTAAATTAGGTTCGAGAGAGAGCGACGAGGAGGATTCTCAGGCAGGTTGAGGAGAAGTGGCCCCTTCCAGACCCATAGGAAAGCACACGATCATGGTGGTGGAATCTTCGCCCACTTTCACATCCAACCTTCCTTTCAGCAATTGGACGATACGCTGGGTGATATAAATCCCCCGGCCCCGGCCTTCTCCTTCCAGGAGCCTCAGGCGGTCTTCCTCAGCGATTCGGCCGGTATTGGTGATCTCGGCACAGGCCCAGGAACCGTCGGCATAGGTCCGTACGGAGAGGCGCCCCCCTTTCAAGGGAATGGCCTTGGTGGCATTGTTGAGGAGATTGTCCAGAATGCGTTCCAGTTGGATGGGGTAGCAGAATACCGGCAGCGGTTCTTGGAACGGTCCTTTCTGGAGAGACACATTGGCCTTCAGCATCTCTTTGATGGCCTCCTGGTTGATCTCAAAACGTTTTTTCAGAATCTCCGTCAGGTTGACCACTTGTTCCTGGCCGGCATGATGAATGCTCAAGGCCATCTCCTGCATCCGGCTGGTTTCTTCGACCAGGATATCCAAATATTTCTTGATGGTCTCTGTTTCTTCCCAGGGGGCCGCCTTTTGAAGCAGGGTGTTCAGCCGACGGGCGAAACCGGCTATGGCGATGGCCGGGTTCTTGAAATCATGGAGCGTATCATCCAGTTGCTCCAGGCGCTGGGCCTGCATGAGTTCCCGGCCCAGGAATAGAAAAATCTCAATCTCCCACGGGCTGTAGCCTTTTCTGAGATCCAGGGCATCAAAGGTCAGGAAATGGGTTACCTCCTCACCAAGATTCAGCGGTACATAGAGGATGGAATTGACATTACGGAGAGCGGCGAGTTTTTTTAGATTGGCGGAAATCTTTTCGCTTCGCTGGGGGTCGATGACCAGAACGTAGGTCGGGGTCACCACTTCATAGGGAGAGGGCTCGTCGTCTCTTTCCTTTTCCAGTACGAGTTCAAAGGCCGGCTCGCTCTTTACCGGGAAGGTCTTGCCGATGCCGTGATAACCGGAGGTGGCCGGGTAGCCGGCCTCGAGCACCACATTTTCCCGATCCGGAGACACGGAAAAGAGCGTACAACTCTGGACGTTGATGATGTCCGCTATTTCCGGGATCACCCGGTCGAAGACCTCCGCCATCTTGACCCCTTCCCGGGATCCAAGCTTTTGGAAAATCTTTTGGACAATGGCCTCTTTCTTTTCGTTGATCCGGTATAAGGAAAGGATCTTTTTACGGGCCATAACAAAGCTGAGTCTTCGAGCCATGAGTTCCGCCATCTGGATGTCCAGGGGTGGAAAGGCGCGATCCTCTTCCGGATAATAAATCTGAATAACTCCCGCCGTCTCTCTTTCATGGGGAAAGAAGCGGGGAACGGCAAACGGGATGGCCATCAGAGAATGCGCCCCCCGCCGGTCAATGACCCCTTTGTCCGTGTAAAGGGCTTCCCGCATGATGCTGGGGACGAGATAGGTCTTTTGGGTCTTCGAGACCTCTCCGGCAATGGTATTTTCCAAAGGGATATAGGTTTCCCGGGAGGCCTCCTGAAAGGGATACGATCCATAGGAAAGCATCTGCCCGGTATCGGGATCGTAAATTCGGACCGACGAGGACAAAGCCCGCAGAAACTCCACCATATACCAGGTCACCCTGGCCAAAATTTCGGGCTCAGGGAGTTCCGGGTCGATTTCAATAATCGCCTCGACCTTGTTGGAAATTTCGCTTAGGAAATCAGGCAGGAAAGTGTTTTGCAGGGTTGCGGCCAACCGGTCCCAAAATAGCCCCTCCGGACAAGCCGCAGCCCAGTTTTCAGCTCGTATGCTCTTAACCAGCTTTTCCAGCGAACGCCAGATCATCTCCCCCGCCTGAATTAGAATAGTTTTCTACATAGCAAATACAATAAAGTATTCTATCATATTTACTAACATAAAAGTGTTTTTATCGGAGGATCGAGGGGAGAACCCGCCGAGCAAGACCTTCCCGGATCTGGTCTGGCTGAATCCGGAGTCCGATCCGGTAATGGTGACTCTTCAGCGCGTCATTCCCGCAGCGTTTCTGGGCGGGAATCCAGGCTTATCTTAAGAAACATTGGATCCCCGATAAAGGCCTTCGGGGATGACGACAAAAAACCTGTAACTGCAATAAATAGAATTTTATTAACTGTTTATCTTTTTCAGCAGCCAGGCCATGTTCTGGCCCAGCGTTTTCATGGTCTGGATACCCTCTTCATCGTTAAGGACTTCACCGGGGTCCCGGCCGATGGCCACGTTCCAGTAGCTGGAACCGGGGATAATCATCTGGCCGATCAGGAAAAAATAATTCAGGGAACTGAAGGCATGGTTGGCCCCGGCCCGGCGGACGGCCACCACCCCGGCGCCCGCCTTGCGTTTCAGCAGGTCGCCGTTGGCCCGGCTGACCATGCCGCAGCGCTCGATCAGGGCCTTCATCCCGGCGGAAATATCCGAGAAATAGGTGGGCGATCCCAGCAGAATCCCATCGGCGGCGATCATCTTTTGCAGATGCCGGTTCAGGCCGTCCTTATCGACCGCGCAGCGCTGATCCTTGTTTTCGAAGCACTTGAAGCAGGCGATGCAGCCCTGAAGGGAACCCGCGACCAGGTGAATCCGTTCGGTCTCCAGCCCTTCTTTCCCCAGTTCCTCCAGAACGGTATTCAACAGAATCGCGGTGTTTCCTTCCTTGCGGGCGCTGCCGTTGAACGCTACTACCTTCATAGCCATTCCTCCTTTTGGCGTGCAATCATTATTCGAACAAGTCCGCGTGGGACCCGGTTCTCACCAGGCAAAGCGCGCTGCCCTCAATGCGGTAGATCAACAACCAGTCCGCCTCAATATGGCACTCCCGACAATCCTTAAGGGTTCCCTTAAGGGGATGGTCTTTGTTTCGAGCCGACAGCTCTTCAGCCGCGACCAACGTTTCAATAATCGTCTTTAGTTTGTTGAGGTCTTTACCGCGCTTGAGCAGACGTTTCACGTCTTTCTTGAACTGGGTATCCCGTCTGATGGAGCGCATGATCTCAGATGCCCAAATCCTTAAAAAGCGCTTCCGCGGTGGAAAATCTCCGACCTTTTCCTGCTCGGGAGTTCCTGATGGCCTTCATGGTTTTTTCATTCGGCACCTGTAGTTCAAAAGGCAGGCCCCGCTGAGCCACCACCTGACGGTAGAACAGTTCCACCGAATTAGAAACCGATAGGCCCATTTTCTTAAGTATGGATTCCGCTTCTCTCTTGACCGCCGGTTCGATCAAGGCCCGGGCGGTAGCTGTTTTGGTTGTTCCCATGGTTTCGCCTCCACTTCTCGATTCAACGGGTATGATCCACCCCAGCGTTAACCTAAAATCCTATCAAACCTCGCCAAAAAACTTTATAGCATATTATATGCCATTTAAGCCGTCTGTCAAGTTCACAAATCTTATGGCCGTTGTGGTTTTCGACTCAGTCGGTTTTTGGATCTTAGCCACATCGGTCGGTGAGGCATGATCCCCATCCTATTTGAGATATAAGGGCTCCTCATTTTTGGCTACCCGGCGGATATTTCCGGCCACGGCGGTAACAATGCCCTTGATGGAGACATCGGTAGAACCGCCGATATGCGGGGTGGCCAGGACGTTGTACTGAAAAATCGGATCATCCGGATCCGGCGGTTCTTCCCAAAAGACATCCAGGCCGGCACCGGCAATCCTCCCCGAGGAAAGGGCCTCCTCCAAAGCATCCCGGTCCACCAGGCCCCCTCTCGACAGGTTGATGAGAAAAGCCCCCGGTTTCATCAGGGCCAAGGTGTTTCGGTTCATAATCTGCTTGGTTTCCCGGGTAACCGGCAGGCAAAGGATGACAAAATCCGACTTTCCAAGCAACTCCCCCAGGTCATCCGGTGTCCCGGCCCATTCCAGCCCCAGGTCCTCTTTGGCCTTTTGGGGGTCAGTTCTTTTGATTCCCAGGAGCTGGACGCCAAAGGATTTAAGTCGCCCGCTCAAGGTCCGGCCGATTCCGCCCAGGCCCACCAGGCCCACGGTCAGGCCCTGAAGGGCCCTGCCCTGGGGTTCACCCATCTTGCGCTGGGCCAGACTGCGGGCCATACCGCGAAAGTCTCTGGCCAGGCCGATCATGAGATAGATGCCCAATTCGGCCACGGAATCGGCATTGCCTGATATATCCGACGGTACATTGGCCACCGGGATATTCAAATCCCGGGCGGCCTCCAGGTCCACCCCTTCCAGCCCCACGCCGCATTGCTGGATCAGACGCAGATCATCCGCCTCGGCCAACAGCTCCCGGGTAATGGAAGACATGGTCGGGATCAAGATCTGAACTCCCTTTAAGGTATCCAGGCCAAAGCGGCCCGTAGCCTCAAAATGATGTTCCGGAAGCTCATCCCGGATCTTATTTAAAAAACCTCCCCAGGCCTTCTCAGGAGCCGCAAAGAGAATTTCCATTAGGTCTCCCAGCGCAAGCGATGGTTTCGGATGTCACCATTATTCGTAGTTTTTCCCAACATGCCCCGTTTCACTTCGCGCATCTCAACCGTAGCTCTTAAAAAACGCCTCCGCGGTAAACTTAACGAACTCTTCTGTCTTTCCAGGACTTCGGGCGATAGCCTGCCAGGGCTCCAGTCGCGCAATCTCAGTCTGAAGGTCTTTTGCCGTCTTGACGCTACAGCCCAGGATGTCTTGAACCGACCCGGCTGCTACACCTGTAGAAAACAAGATCGGCATAGAAGTATTCGTCTTCAAACTGAAGGCGTCTTTGACGGGCGACAAAGGCAAACCCTTTTCCCAACTCAAGCAGGAATGACTGAAGGTTGTCGATAATAGCCGATTCAAGATCTGATTCATGAAGTTGTTTTAAATCCGGCAGCCCCAGGAAATCAAGGACATAGGGATCCTTCATGGTGTCAACCGGCTTCTTGATCGCTTGCCCTTCTGATGTCAATTCCAGAACGCCATTTTTATCCCTGCTTTTCAGAAGTCGCGCAAAAAGGAAGGAGTGAATTTGCCGCTCCAGGACAGGAACGCTCCAGCCTTCTTTCTCAGCTTCAATTTCGTAGAAAAGGCGCTCGTTTTTGTTGTCAACCTTGGTCAGGGTTCGATAATGTGACCAGCTCAATAGGGGAGAAAACCATTGAATTAAATCGCTTTTTTCAACAGAAAGGCTCAAGTCGTCCAAAACTCCACAACCCTTGTGGAGTTTTTCCCCAAAATCCAATTCTCCACAAAGCTTGTGGCGAATCTTGGGCTCCCGACTTGAATAAACAATATAGAACTGTCTGAAATACCATAGATTTGACGTTGAGAACCCCTTGCCGTATTTGCTGGTCAGTTTGCCGGAAAGGTCTTTGATAATTTGCTTGCCGTATTCGGCACGCTCATCCCCGCCCTGAATCTCCTGAACGATTTCGCGCCCGATGAGCCAATAGGCGATGACCATATTGTTATTGACAGACCGAACAACATTGGTGCGCGCTTGTTCGAGAATAGAAACAACACGATCAAATAGATCGTCGCCGTCCGGCTCAATGGAGGAAAGTTCATTTGTGTCCATGGGTTACTCCAACACGATCCTTACTTGCCCTTGGTAAGCGCGTCCAGGTATTCTTCGAACCGCTTCAGCATCTCCCGTGGGGGTGACCGGCGAGCCGCCCGCAAGCAGGGCGCGCAGCTTCTCCAGACAAAAAAAGCCCTTTCCTCCAAAAAAGAAAAAGGGCCTTTCGATATTCATCCAATCCTCCCCAGGTCAGGGTTTAAGGAAAAAAGAAAAGAAAAATTAGCAAGATAGAAAGGAAATAGCATAGATCCCGGGCGATGTCAAATGCGTCGATCACCCCCCGTCCTCCAGAATCCTTACGATCTCCTCCGGCGGCCCCGGCAACTGCCCTTGAGGTCTTTCGGTACGCAATTGATAAAATAATGTAGCCAACCGATTTCTCTCACCAATGGTGCGAGTTTTTGCTCATTCCTTAGACAAAGATGGTTTCATCTCCCCATCTCATCAAAATTTTTCTAAATCGTTTTCTAGCATTTAGCTATCTTGATCATTCTGGTCGTCTTTTCCATCCCAATTCCGTTTCAACTTCTTCTACTGGGGGAAGGCTGCCTTTGAATTCGTCCTTCGGAACCTGGGAAATTGTGCAGCGACCCGTTGCACAATTTGATAGTACGGTAAATCATATTTTAACTTTCTCAGCAATGAGATATCAAGGGTCTCATTTTTAAAGAGACTTGCGAGGCCTGGATTCCGGCTGGAGTCTACCCCGCTTTTTAGGCGGGGCCGGAATGACAGCAAAAACACCCGGCCCAAGCCGCGAGTCCAGGGTCAATCCGTGGACAGGTAAAAAAGTTGCTTTAATTATGAACCTGTTAATAAAAAAGCCCTCCCGGACTGCCGGGAGGGCTCTTGGTTAAGCCCCGATTATTTTTTCAATGGATCTCAGGCCGCTTGGAGTACTTGCCCGGCCGAAATCAGCAGCCGGTCGAGGGCGGCTGCCTTCTTGCCCAGGCCGAAGGCCACGGCCATGAGCTGGGTGATGAAGACCACCGGGATGTTGAAGTTGGTGCCCAGGGCCTTGTTGATCTTCTTCTGGTAGGCCTCCAGGTTCATCTGGCACATGGGGCAGGCCGTGGAAATGATCTGGGCGCCGTGATCGATGGCGTCCTTCAAAATATCCCGGGCCAGTTCATAGCAGTGATCCAGCTCGGTCAGAAACAACCCGGAGCCGCAGCAGCGTATCTTGTTCGGGAAAGGCACGGCCTCGGCGCCCAGGGCCTGGATGAGCCGATCCTGGACGGTGGGATGTTCCACGCTGTCGTACTCCCCGAAGGGCCGCACGGTCTGGCAGCCCACATAGCCGCCGACCTTGATCCCGGTCAGGGGTTTTTTGACCAGGGACTTGATCTTGTCCGGTCCGGCGTCATTGAACAGGACGTCCAGCAGGTGCCGGACCTTGATCCGGCCGCTGTATTTCAAGCCCCCCTCGGCCAGGACCTCGTTGACCTCGGCCAACAGGGCCGGTTTCTCCTGGAGCTTATGATTGACCTTGTTCAGGACGATGTAACAGGAACTGCAGGGAGCGACGATGTCCAGGCCCCCGTTGGCCTCGGCAATGGCCAGGTTGCGGGCGGCCAAGACTTCCACCGAGAGCTCGTTGCCTCCCACATAGGCGATGCTGGCGCCGCAGCAGTTCCAGTCCGGGATCTCCTTCAAGTTGATCCCCAGGGGTTTCGCCACGGCCTCCAGGGAAATCAGGTAATGCACCCCGCTGGCCTCCAAGGAACAACCGGAGTAGAGAAAATAGTCCGCCATTATGCCGCCCCTCCTTTCCCCATGGCCTTGGCCTTATCGAGCATCTTCTTCAAGGCCTTGATATTTTTGATCGGCCGCTCGGGCAGGAGCTTCATCCTTTTTTTGAGCAGCATGCCCAGGCCCATGTCCTTGTTGTCCAGAGCCATCTTGATCCCCGCGCCGATGCCGTGGCCGAAGAAGTAGCGGTTGGCCACGTCCTTCTCGTCGATCCGGCCCAGCCGGTAAATATTGCCCCAGAACTTCTCGCCGAACAGGGCCGACTCCTTCCGGGGGGTGTAGCCCTGGCGCAGGGCGTAATGGGCCAGCCCGTGCATGACATCCACCACCGGCACCTTCCGGGGGCAGCGCACCTTGCAGGAGTAGCAGGAGGTGCAGAGCATGATGGCCTGGCTGCCCAGGACCTTGTCCCGCTGCCCGGCCCGGATCAGGGTGAATATTTTTCGGGGGGACAAATCCATCTTGTCCTTCAGCGGGCAGGAGGCGGCACAGACCCCGCACTGCATGCACATCTTGATCTCTTCTCCCGAATCCACCTTCCGGTACACTTCCCGGGCGAAGGATTGGTCATAGGCCTGCCGGGGATTACCCTGGGAATCGTATTTAGGTCCCACTACCTGTTCCATAGTCCTTATCCTTCCCTATGAGGTGAACGTAGTCAGGAGACAGGAGCCAGAATCCAGAATACCCAAGAAGGAATTTTCTCTTCTTCTGTCTTCTGTCTTACTTCTGTCTTCTGTCTTCTTAGCCTATTAGAAGCCTTTATACGGATTCGGTTCCATCTCCTTGATCCGGTCCATGAAGGCCTTCAGGATCTCGGGCAGCCGTTGGTAATCCATGATGCCGATCTCCTCCACCGCGACCCGGTCCGGTTCCAGGGCCAGGCGGCCGAGGGTCTCCGAGATTTTTTCCATCCGGGTATTGGCCAGCTCGCTGCCTTTGATGAAGTGACACTGGTAATCGTCCCCCTTGCGGCAGCCCAGCAGGATCACCCCGTCAATGCCCTTGGCCAGGGCGTCGGCAATCCA
Organism: uncultured delta proteobacterium; assembly: GCA_963716045.1. Lineage (GTDB taxonomy): Bacteria > Desulfobacterota > RBG-13-43-22 > RBG-13-43-22 > RBG-13-43-22 > CAVQSS01. The sequence goes on from CAVQSS010000024.1 coordinate 19,911, forward strand.
GACCAGGTTGATCGACCCCAGGCAGCGTACCGGAATGAACCGGAAGAAGGGATCGATCGGGATCCGGTTGATGCCGGCCATATCCAGGGCCGGGTAGGCATCGTTCTCGCAGATCAAGGCGATCACCCGGGGTTTTTCGTCATCCGCGTCCGGCACCTCGATGCCCTTGATCATGGAGCCGATCATATCGATGGAGTAATTCTTAAAGGAGATGATCCGTTCCGGGCAGGCCCCCATGCAGGTCCCGCAGCGACGGCAGCGGGTCAGGTTGGGGATGGGATTGGCCTTTTCATCTTCATTGATGGCCCCGAAGGGACATTCCTCGGTGCAGCGCTTGCACTGGGTGCAGCGGGACATGAAGAACTCGGGATAGGTCATATCCCCGGACCTCGGGAAGGTGGAGTAGCCGACGACCGTGGATTCCACGGCCTGGATGGCCTTGAGGGCCGCCCCGGCGGCGTCTTCCCCGGCGATGGCCGTCTCCATGGGAGCGCGGACACACCCGGCGGCATAGATGCCGGTCCGCTGGGTCTCGTAGGGGAAACAGATAAAATTGGAATCCGGAAAACCGTACTTGGTGACCGGCAGGCTCGGGCCCTGGCGGTAATCCAGGTTCAGGGCCACGTCCTCCTGGGAGGTGGGAACCATCCCCACGGCCAGGACGATCAGATCCAGGTTTTCCAGACGGACTTTTTCGTTCAACAGGGCGTCATCGGCCTCCACCACCAGGCCGCCGCCCTCTTCGGAGATCTCCAGGACCTCGCCCCGGATGAAGATCGCACCGTCCCGCTGAACTTTACGGTAATAATCTTCGCTCTGGTGGGGCGTGCGCATATCCTTATAGAGGATGAACACCGAGGCCTCGGCGTTCTGTTCCTGCACGTAGGTGGCCTGCTTCAGGGAAACCAGACAGCAGACCGAGGAGCAGTAGGGCAGATGGTTTTCATCCCGGGAGCCGGCGCACTGGATAAAGAGGACGTTTTTGGCTTCCTGGCCGTCGGAAGGACGGGTGATTTTCCCGCCCTTGGCCATCTCTTCCATTTGCACGTTGGTGATCACGTTGGCGAATTTCCCGTAGCCCAGATGGTCCAGCTTGGCGGCATCGTAGGGCTTCCAGCCCGTGGCCTGAATGACGGACCCGGCCCGTTCCGTCACCGAGGCGCCGTTCTGGGAAATGGTCACGTCATATACCCCGGGACCCCCGGAAATCTTTTCAATCGTGGCCGAGGTAAAGACCTTGATATTGGGTTCGGCTTCCACCTTTTGGATCTGCTCCTCCAGGCCCACGGGTTTCAGTTCCTTGTAGGGCGGTCGAAGGCGCTTGTTCATCTTGTTCATAAACCCGCCCAACTGGGCTTCCCGCTCCACCAGGAGCACCGGGTAACCGGCCTGAGCGGCCCCGACGGCGGCATTCATGCCCGTGAAGCCCCCGCCCACCACCAGGACGGTCTTGCTGATATTTTCCGCCAGATAGGGTTCCGGGAAAGTGGTCTTCTGGAGTTTGATCAGGCCCATGCGCAGTTGGTCCTCGGCCATCATCTGGGTGTCTTCATCCCCGGCCGGAAGGACCCAGGCCACCTGTTCGCGCACATTGACCCGATCCATCAGGACCGCCCCGAAATCAAACTCATCGGTTTTTACCCGCGGGGAACAGGCCACCAGACAAAGGTTGTTGACCCCTTCGTTGGTTAAATCGGCCTTGATCATTTCCAGCCCTTCGGCCCCGCAAAGCCAGGCATGGGTCTTACAAAGCGGGGCCTTGAACTCTTTGGTGGCGACCTTTTTTAAGGCCTCCAGATCCAGTGCGTCTCCGATCCCGCAGCCGCTGCAAATATATACGCCCAGTTTTTTATCCATTATCGCTTACCTCCTCACCACAGATTGAATAGCCCGGAGCGCGGCCCCGGTAGCGTCCTGCACCACCCCGGCCACGTCGGCCGGCCGCTTGATACAACCGGCCCCGTAAATGCCCGCCTGGGCCTGGTCCGAAGTAATGAAGCCGTAGTCATCGTAAGCCACCTCGGCCGGCACCTTCACCGAAGCCGTGGCCGGTTCCATGCCGGTGGCCAGGACCACCAGATCCACCGTCTCCCGGACCCGCTGTCCCGACATCGTGTCTTCCCCTTCCAGAATCAGATTGTGGGTGGCCGGGTCCTCGGTGATCAGGGCAATCTTGGATTTCACCAGGGACAGCTTCTCGTCCTGTTTGACCTTGACGTAAAAATCTTCCAGTTTACCCTGGGCCCGGATATCGATAAAGTAGATGAAGGCCTGGGCATTGGGGTTTTTCTCCCGCACATAGGTGGCCTGCTTCAGAGAGGCCAGGCAGCAGATCCCCGAGCAATAGGCCAAATGGTTTTCATCCCGGGAACCGGCGCACTGGATAAAGGCGATCTTTTCGGCCTCCTTCTGGTCGGAGGGGCGAAGGATTTTGCCCTGGGTCGGTCCCCGCTCGGCGCAAAGCCGTTCCATCATCACATTGGTGATCACGTTGGGATAGAGGCCGAAACCCGTAATTCTCCAGCTTGGCTGCGTCGTAAGGGTTCCAGCCGGCGGCCCAGACGATGGCCCCGACCTCCAGGGTCTTGGTCTCCGCCGGCATCTCCAGATCGATGGCCTGATAGGCGCAGGCCTCCACGCACTTGGCGCAGCTTTTTCCCAGACAGACCGATCCGTCAATCACATATTTCATGGGGAAGGCCATGTCGTGGGGCAAATAGGCGGCCTTGTTTTTATCCAGACCGTAATTGAAGTCATTGGGCCGTTCCACCGGACAGACCTCGGCGCATTTGTTGCAGCCGGTGCAATTATCATTAATAAAGCGCGGCTTGATCTTGATGGTGACCTGGTAATTGCCCTCCTGGCCGGTGATCTGTTCCACTTCGGCCAAGGTGTACATCGTTACCCGGGGGTTGCTCTTGGTCCGTTTGAAGTTGATTTCCAGCCCGCAACTGGGGGGACAAAGCTTGGGAAAATACTGATACAACTGGGCTACCCGCCCACCCAGATACGCGTTTTTCTCAACGATGACGACCTCATAGCCGACTTCCGCCGCTTCAATCGCCGCGGTCAGTCCGCTCATGCCGCCGCCGACCACTAAAATACTCTTTTTGTCGCCCATTATTCTCCTCCAGAAATATTTTTTCTGATTTATTCGCCTTGGAACGTTTTTCTTCTATACAAAAAAAACCGTTTAGACAACAAAAAAATATCAAAGCCTCTATACTTGGTTGAAAAGTTTTTTCAGGATGTTGCCGCAGACGGTTGGAGAGAATCAAACGTTGCTCATCAAAAGGCAGCCTTAGGGAGTGTTCCTCCTGCCTTTTGATCAACACTGTTTGAGGTTAAAAAACTCCAGGCGCCCGGAGGCGCCTGGAGGTAAAAGTTATTTCAGCTTAGGGAATCAAGGGAACCACGTCCCGCTTAATCATTTCCCACTCGCCGGTTTTGGGATCCCACTTGCAGTTGGCGAAAGCGTGCCAATTGGTCTCATCCATCTTCGGCTTGTCGGCCCGGAAGTAGTATCCCGGCCAGCGGGTCTCATCCCGGAAGAGGAGGGTCCGCATATGGGCCTCGGCCTGCCAGGTCCGATGCTGGTTCTCCCAGCAACGCTCCAGGTCATAGACGTTCGCCGCGCCCAGTTTCAGGGAGTCTTCCTTCAACATGGCCATGAGCTGCAGACCTCTTTCGAGCAGCGATTTGCTGGTTTTGAATCCCGCACCCCAGCCGCCGGCGTATTCATCCATCATCTTCTGGAGCCGCCACATGTAGTTCATGGGTTTGATGTAGTTGGGATTGATCTCGGGAGCCGTGGTCATCTTGCAGTTCGCGGCGTAGGTGTCCAGCGGCTGCAGGATCTCCTTCTTCAAGGCTTCGAGGGCCCCGGCATCCACATTGGGCAGGGCGGTATTCTCGACGCAGAAGCGGACGGCTTCCTTGGCGGTGAAACGGCCTTCCGCATGGGAACCGGAGGAAAACTTGTGGCTGGAGGCGCCGGAGGCGTCGCCGCAGGCAAACAAGCCCTTCGTGGTACACATGTTGCCGTAACCCCACTTGTAGGGGGTATCCAGGTCTTCGGGACCGCTGACCCAGGCACCGGAGGCGCCGGAATGGGAGCCGATGAAGTAAGGCTCGCAAGCGGCGATCTCGGAACGGCTTTCTTCAGGCATGATGTTGCTGGCCGCCCAAAGGATGGCTTGGGAAATGGTCATATCCAGGAAGTCTTCCCAGGCCTCGGACTCCAGTTCCTTCATCTTCTTCTTGAAGGCCTTCTGGTCGTCCTTGTACTTGGCGGCGATATTCTGAATCGCCTCGGCGGTTTCCATATAGAGAGGCCCTAAGCCGGCTTCCACGTCCAACATGCCCAAGTAGTTCCGCAGGTTGGCCGGGATCGGTTTGGCCAATCCATAGGGGGCCCAGTTGTTCAGCTCTTCTTTGCGGACGACCATATACTCCCCGCCGGTGGCGCTGGTGGCCCGGGATTTGAACAGCAGGAACCAGGCGCCGACCGGTCCGTAGGCATCCTTAAACCGCACCGGGATGAAACGGACTTCCTGGCAGGTCATTTCCGCGCCGGCTTTAATCGTGAAGAAAGCGCTGGATCCGCTGTTGAAAGGCGGATACCAGGAACGACCCTGACCTTCACCGGTGGACCGGGGACGGAAGACGTGTACGGCGCCGCCCAGGGCACAGATTACGGCCTTGGCCTTGAAGACATAAAACTTCTCGTCGCGGGTCCCGAAACCGACCGCGCCGGCAATCCGGTCGCCGTCCAGAAGGGGGGCCACGATGAAGACGCGTTCATAGATCTCAAAACCGCCGGCGTCCATGGCGTTTTTAGCGGCCTCGGCCACGATCACCTTGTAGGATTCACCGTTGATCATGAGCTGCCAGCGGCCTTCATGGACATAGCGGCCGTTTTCATCCAGCCAAATGGGGAGTCCCCATTTTTCAAACAAATGGACCGAGCCGTCCACATGGCGGGCGATATTATAAACCAGATCCTCTCGGGAGATTCCCATCAGGTCCTGGCGGACATAATGCACATAATCTTCACAGGTGTTCTGGCCTTCATTAACGCCGACATATTGGTTGATAGCCGAAAGGCCCATGGCCACGGCCCCGGAACGAGTAAAAGCGGCCTTGTCCACCGCCGTCACTTTGATGCCGTTTTTCTTGGCCCAATAGGCGGCTTCCACGCAGCAGCCGGTGGAGGCCATCCCACCACCGAGAATCAACAGATCGGTGGTTACTTCTACGGTCGGATAATCTGCCATAATCGTTTCCCTCCTTCGTTACTTTTTGGGTGTAGGTAAAGTTGCCATTTTCAAGGAAGCCGGCTCGGTGAACAGGTAGGGACTCTTCAGATCGCCGGACCCTTCATCAAATCCGCCATTGGGCACCGCGGTGCCTTCAGCCGTGGTCCGGATGGGGAACTTGAAGCGCTTTACCGTACCATTCCGGAACTTGACGGTCCACATAATGTCTTCGGAACCCCGAAGAGGGACCACACTGGCGCCCATGGGCACGAAGTCGGCATAACCCCGGACGTCAATGGCCTGCTGGGGGCAGATCTTGACGCAGTTGTAGCATTCCCAGCACAGGGAGGGATCCCGGTTGAAACCCTTCATTTCGCCGTAACCCAGGGACCCGTCCTTATCCAGGAACATGAGGTCAACGGGGCAGATATACATACAGGCGGTTTTATCCTGACCCTTGCATCCGTCGCATTTTTCGGTAATTACATAACTTGGCATGTTTTCCTCCTCAGTTTATTCAATGATTTTGCATACTAAAAAATATTCAGTCCTAATAAAGCTCAATCCTCTACTTTCCGTTTTTTTCCTCCTTTCCATTTTGATTTCCAGTATGCTTTCGGGTGGGCATTATTGTGAAACTTAGAACAAGAAATGCGTCTATCATGAATAAAATTTGATGTCAAGGAAAAAGAGGGGGCTTGCCAGGGGCCGGGAAATAATGCTTGACAAGGTGCATAGCTTTTTCTCATAAGGAATTATTCATCACTGGGAGTTCACTCACCGGCTAACTCCCTCATTCTTCTATTGAAAGGTTTGCTCGATATATTTTTTGTCAAATTAGAAGGATTTTTCCCTCTTTTTCCCTCTTTCACCCCCCTTTATAGTTCATCTTCTCTTCAGTATCTTCTTTTTGTATATTTTTTCACTTGACTTAATTCATGGTTTTGATTAAATGCGTAACGATGTATGGAAAGTAGTCATGGAAGGTTCCATGTAATTACCTATTAAACCCAAGTAAGAATTGAAAGGAGAAAGGAACAGATGTCAAAATTACTCCCACCTCATGGCGGAAAAGGTTTGACCTGCTGCTTGCTTGAAGGCGCAGAGTTGGCGGCAGAATTGAAAAAAGCTCAAGGATTAAAAAAAATCGATGTCAGCCCCCGTGAAAAAGGCGATTTGATCATGATGGGTATTGGGGGGTTCAGCCCCCTGACCGGTTTTATGACCAAGGCAGACTGGAAAGGCGTTTTGGATAATTATCTTCTGGCTGACGGAACGTTTTGGCCCATCCCGGTTACGCTTTCCGCTTCCAAGGAAGAAGCCGCAGCGATAGCGATCGGTGAAGAGATCGCCCTGTTCGACCCGGAACGTAACGAATTCATGGCTACCATGAAGGTTACCGAAAAATTCGAAATGACCGAGGCCGACAAAAAGTTCGAATGCGAAAAAACTTTTATGGGCGAAGGGACCAAAACCGTAGAAGACTTCTGGAAAATTGCCAAAGATGATCATCCCGGCGTTCAGATGGTCATGAGCCAAAAAGATGTCAATCTGGCCGGCCCGGTAAAAGTACTCAGTGAAGCCGAATATCCTACCAAATATGCCGGCGTTTATATGAGACCGGCTGAATCCAGAAAGATTTTTGAAGAAAGAGGCTGGAGTGAAGTGGCCGCCCTGCAGCTGCGTAACCCCATGCATCGTTCTCACGAATATCTGTGCAAAATCGCTGTAGAAGTGTGTGACGGTGTTTTTATCCACTCTCTGGTCGGTAATCTGAAACCCGGTGACATCCCTGCCGAATATCGCGTAAGATGTATCGACGTGCTGGTTAAGAATTATTTCGTCGAAGACAAAGTCGTTCAGGGCGGTTATCCGCTGGATATGCGTTATGCCGGCCCTCGTGAAGCCCTGCTTCATGCCACCTTCCGTCAAAATTACGGCTGCTCCCGAATGATTATCGGCCGTGACCATGCCGGTGTCGGTGATTTCTACGGCATGTTTGAAGCCCAGACCATTTTTGACAAGATTCCCAAGCCGGCCGGCGGAAAAGCCTTGCTTTGCACCCCGCTGAAGATCGACTGGACCTTCTACTGCAACAAATGCGACGGTATGGCTTCCTTGAGAACCTGCCCCCACGACAAGAAAGAACGCGTCATGCTGAGCGGTACGGCACTGCGTAAGGGCCTGTCCGAAGGCACGCCGATTCCCGATCATTTCGGTCGCGAAGAGGTTCTGGAAATTCTCCGTGAATACTATGCCACTCTGGATGAAAAAGTTGAAGTCAAACTGCATGGGGCTGCAACCGGAAAATAATCCCTTCGGTTTGTTTTGAAAAACTAAAGAGGAGATACTGTAAAAAGTATCTCCTCTTTTTGTTTTGACTGAGATTTTATTTCTCTAAGGCCAATTCAATCAACCGATCCAATAAGGCACCGAAGGTCAATCCTGCGGCCTGGGCGGCCTGGGGGAAAAGGCTGGTTCTGGTCATTCCCGGTATGGTATTGGTTTCCAAAAGTATAATTTTTTCTCCTCGGACAATCATGTCTGTACGGCTGTATCCCCGCAGGCCCAGAACCTGGTGGGCCCGGATCCCGTATTCCTGGGCCTGGCGGGTGATTTCCGGGCTGACCGGTGCCGGACAGATCTCCCGGGAGGCCCCTTCTTTGTACTTGGCTTCGTAATCGAAAAAGTCGTAATTCTCGGTGGGGATGATCTCCACCAGGGGCAGGGCCTCCAATTCGGAATTACCCAGGACCCCGCAGGTGATCTCCCGGCCGGCCAGATATTCCTCTACCAGGACCTCCTCGTCCAGTTGAAAGGCCTTTTTAAGCCCCTCCTCCAATTGGACCTTGTCCCGGACAATCGTCACCCCGAAACTGGAGCCCTCCTGGTTGGGTTTGATCACCAGCGGGAAGCCCAGATCTTCAATGAGGGTCTCGGTTGAAAAGGATCGGCCCCTGGATACCGTCCAATCCCGGGCCACCGGGAGGCCCGCCTGGCGGTACATGAACTTGGTCAGTCTTTTATTCATGGCCAGGGCGCTCCCCAGCACTCCGGAACCCTGGTAGGGTACCCCCAACAGTTCCAATAGACCCTGGACCGTTCCATCCTCCCCGTACCGTCCGTGAAGAATAATCAGGGCCACATCGATGGACGGGGACTCGGCCACCAGGCGGGGCAGGTCGTTGCGCAGGTCATAGCCGGTTACCCGGTAGCGGACCGGATCCAGGGATTGTATCACCTGCGTTCCGCTGGCGATGGAAACATCCCGTTCAGAGGATTTTCCCCCGTAAAGCACGGCCACCCGAAGCGGTTTGGGATCAGTCATTTTTCTGGGGCTTCCCGTCGGCCGAGGGTTCCTGGGGAGACAGCGTGATGTCCACCCGTCCGGCCGGCATGAACCCTCTCAAAGTCCCCAGCATGCCCATGATTCCCTGGATGATGATATCCTGAACAAAGTCCTTCATCGGTATCCGCTTGCCGTCCAGCCAAACCCGAATCCGGGGTTCGTGGCGCTCCCTTAAAAACCGCTTCTCCAGCAGGTCTACGATCCCCTCGGCCTCCTCGGGCTTAAAGTGAGGCAGATTCTCCCGGAAAGGCTTGGGACCCACTGTAGCCAGGACCACCCCCTGAACCTCGTCCAACAGTTTTTCCTCCTGCCCTTCGGAAAGGAGGGCGATCTTGGGAAAACCTTGTTTTTTAAACCCTTCGGTCAGTACCAGGTCCGCCTCGGGGAAAAAAAAGGCCGCCAGTCGGTCCAACGGCAGGACCGGATGCCCTCCCGCCTTAAACAGGGAGAAATGGTCGTCCCCGCAGAGACCCACCGCCTCGGCCCCGGCCGCCTGGAACTTGGCGGTGTCCTTCCCCTCCAGTTCTTCCGGCAGCCCTTCCCCGGTATATTTCAAAACCCCGAATTTGTAACCCTTTGATTTCAATATCGGAATAATCTTTTCGACCAGGGTCGTCTTCCCGCTTTTTTTATAGCCGACGATGGAAACGATGAACGGCATGGTGCCTCCCGAATAGTAGAACAAATTCGATTTTCAACTCACGAAATCCGAAATTTCTGTTAGGGATACCACGAGGAAGGATTGTTTTGCAACTATGTTTCTTGGACCGTACATCCTTTCATTATCGGCAGTTTTGCAGGACCGGTTTAGTCGAGTACCCGGTAAAGCGCTGCTGATATTCTTTAGGCCGCAGGCCGGTCAGCCGGACAAATACCTTTCTGAAAAAGGGAATATCCTCATACCCGACCTGATAGGTGATTTCATCGAAGGTCCGGTCGCCCTCCTCCAAAAGGCGCTTGGCGGTTTCCACCCGTAAGCTGCTGCACATAACCGAGCGGGGTGGTGCCCGTAGCCAGCTTGAACCGGCGCTCCAATGACCGGCGGCTCATTCGGAATTTCCCGGCCAGTTGGTCGTAATCAATGGACTCCGTGTAATGCTGTTCTATCCACTTCTGGGCCTTTACGACCAGAGGGTCGCCATGGTCTGTGGAATAAAAAACACTGCGGTAAGGGGCCTGCGTTTCCCTCCCCAAATCCAGGATCATGGTCTTAGCCGACTGGACGGCGTTTGACCGGCCGCAGAACTTTTCCACCAGGTATAGGGATAGATCCATCCCGGCGTTCACTCCCGCAGAACAATAGAGGCGGCCATGGTCGATGAACATCCGGTCCGCTTCCAAGGGCACCCGAGGATATCTCCGGCGGAACGTCTCGATGAACCCCCAGTGCAGGGTGGCCGGTTTTCCGTCCAGCAGACCGGTTTCCGCCAGCAAGAAGACTCCCGTGCAGATGCTGGCCACATGGGCGCCCTGGTCGTATTGGCGGCGGATCCAGGGAACCAGCTCGGGGCTTTTTTTTAGAATTTCTTCTATATACGTGGCCGAAGCAATAACCAGCAAATCTGTCTTATCAATGGCCTCAATACTGGAATGGGGTTGAATTTGGACTTTGTTCAGGCATTGAATGGGTCGTCCGTCGGCCGAGGCAATGGTCACGTCAAAAAACGGGTCTTGAGGGGATTTGTTCACCCGTTGCCAGAGCCTTCCCGCCTGGTTCAAAATATCCATGGGGCCAAAAAGAGTGGTGGCCATGGAGTTGTAAAGTCCAAGAATAGTTGCTTTTTTCATTGTTTCACTCTTAGGGCCTAAAAAGTAATTATAATATGTCGATATCGCCTCTCATAATGTCGTTTATGCCACTTTTTTTTCGAATTGCAGATGCTAATATTATAAATAATGAAAATTTAAGTACTTAACGAAAGGAGAGCATGTTATGGAATATGAACAAATCAAAGCGTCCGTGTCCCCCTGCGGCCTGAGTTGCGAAACCTGTTTTGCCCAGGTTGATTTCTGCTACCAGTGCGACGAGTTCCCCTTGACATATATCTATGATATTCGCATACTGATGCATATCATTGCCTGAGGTGAGGCCATGAGAACAACGCTGAATATAGAAGACAGCCTGATTGATAAGGCATCCCGGATGACGGGCATTAAAGAAAAAACTGCCCTGGTGAAGCTCGGGCTGGAGTCGCTCATCGCCAGAGAAAGTGGCAAGAGGCTGGCCCGGTTGGGAGGGACGGAGAAGCAGTTAAAACCAATACCCAGGAGAGGGTTTCTTTAGAATGGTTCTGGTGGACACATCCGTCTGGGTTTCTCATTTACGGGAAACGGACGCCGGACTTGTGGATCTGCTCGACGAGGGAGAAGTTGCCTGTCATCCCTTTATCGTGGGCGAACTCGCCTGTGGAAATCTTAAAAACAGAACGAATATCCTTTCGCTTCTGGAAGCCCTGCCGATGACTCTTCTGGTAGAGTCGGAAGAAGTACTTTCATTCATAGAAATCCACGATCTCATGGGAAAGGGGTTGGGCTACATCGACGTTCATCTCCTTGCTTCTGCCATGTTATCCGGACTTCCCCTCTGGACATTAGTAGATAAGAAGCTGGAACGGGTGGCTGAGATGCTCCATCGTGCCTATCGAAGGAAGGCCCGGTGACGGGTTGCTCCATCTAACGGGGAGAAAAATTTCACCATGAACAAAAAAATCCTGGTAGCAATCGACGGTTCCAGAAATTCCTTGGCGGCCCTGGATTATGTCCATTCTCTGGGCCGCCAGTGCCCCAATCTCCAATTGGTGCTGTTCCACGTCCTCCCTCCGGTGCCGCCTGTTTATAAAGAGGCGATCTTTAAAGACCCAATCGCCCAGAAGTACCTTCTCCAATGGAGAGAAAAACACCGGGAGGCCATAGAGCGGGTGTTAAAGAAATCGAAGGATAAATTGCTCCATTGGGGTTGGGAGGATGCCGCAGGTTCTAATCAAGGCCCAGGAAAAACGGGTCGGACTGGCCCGGGACATTCTCTTTGAGGCCCACAACGGCCTCTACGATGCGCTGGTGGTGGGCCGGCGGGGGCTGAGCAAAGTGGAGGAGTTTTTTCTGGGCAGCGTCTCCGGCAAGGTACTCCAGGGCGCCGGGGATATCCCGGTCTGGCTTATCGGCGGAAAAGTGGAGGCCCATAAAATCCTAATCGCCCTGGACGGCTCGGAGAACGCCCTCCGGGCAGTGGACCATGTCTCCTTTATCGTGGAATCCTGCCGGAGCGATCAGATCCAGGTGCTGTTGTTAAACACCTGGCCCGGCCTGGTGACGCTCAGCGGTCCCCGGGTGATCCCCAACTTCTCCTCTTTGAATGCCTCGGCCCAGGAAAAGCACAAAAAGAAAATGGAATCTTTTCTGGATCAGGCGGAGAACCTGCTATTGGAAGCCGGGCTCCCGGCCCAGCGAATCAAGAAAAAGATCTGCTGGCGTTGCTCCGATATTTCCAAATCTATCCTGTCCGAGGCCGAGAAAGGGGGCTGCGGGACCATCGTTTTGGGTCGTCGCGGGATTTCCAAAGCCCAGGAGTTTTTCATGGGCAGCATATCCGCCAAGGTTATTCAGTTGGCCGGTCAGAAGGCGGTCTGGATTGTCGGTTGAGGGTCGGCCTTGCTTTTTTCAAAGAATCAGTTCCAGCCGGAATTGCTTCTCACCGCCCTGCCCGCCTTTCTCATTTTTGATTTTCTCCTCCGCGCCATTTTCCTTTCCCATCTTTAGCCCTCGGTAAAATAATGGTACTCTATCTGCTGGTCGTGGTGTATATCCTGTAACTATGATGGAGTGCGCAGGACATGTCTAAACCCGTAGTCGGTGTTATAAGGACCAGCCCGGAAATGGTTCTTTCGGATTGCCAGGCGATTATGCAAGCCGCTGGAATCGAAGCCTCCCTGCCGCCAAACAAACCGACGATCCTGAAGGATAACATTTCCTGGCATATGCCCTTCTTGAGCGCCAACACCACCCCGTGGCAATTAGAGGGAACGATCCTGGCGCTGCAGCAAATGGGCTACCGGGAAATCTCGGCGGTCCACAACAACACGGTGGTAACTAATCCTTACCAGGGGGGGCGCCCTCAATCGCCTGACTCCGGTCTATCACAAATACGGCATTAAAGAGCTTTATAACTTCGTGCCCGAAGATATCCAGCTGGGAAACCTATGTTCCTAAGGCCCGGATGAGAATTCTAAATCGGGTCTACCCCAAAGGGATTGAAATACCCGGCTATTTTATGGGAAAGAACATTGTCCACCTGCCCACCGTCAAAACGCATATTTATACCACTACCACCGGAGCGATGAAAAATGCCTTTGGAGGCCTGCTCAACAGCCGGCGCCATTATACCCACAGTGTGATCCACGAGACCCTGGTCGATCTATTGGCCATCCAGAAAGAAATCCATCCGGGCATCTTTGCGGTCATGGATGGAACCCTGTGCGGCAACGGACCGGGGCCGAAGACGATGATCCCGGTCGAAAAGGACTATATCCTGGCCGGCGCCGATTCCGTAGCCATCGATGCCGTCGCGGCCAAAATGATGGGGTTCGATCCCCTGTCCATTCCCTATTTGCGAATGGCCCATGAGGACGGACTGGGGGTGGGAAGGATAGAAGAAATACAGATAGTCGGTGAAGATATTTCCAATATCAATTTTCAATTCAAGGTGGGAGACAACCTGGCCAGCAGGATTGGAGATTGTTTTTGGTTTGGGCCGTTGAGGTCCATGCAGCGGTTGTTGTTTAGAACACCGCTCGTCTACCTGTTTGTCTGGGGGTCCTTTCTGTACCACGACTACTTGTGGTGGCCTCTCGAGGGAAAAAGAAGACAAAAACATCGGGCCTTGAACACCAAATGGGGAAAGCTCTTTGAAACCTATCCCTCGATTTAGGGATACTGTAAACCCTCCAACGATGTTAAGGGTCTCCCCAAATAATATTTGTCAGGATGGCTTATGAATGATCCCACCCCCCTGGTTAAAAAGTTCCTTCTCCATCTTCCTCCTCCCAGCCTGCGGGATAATACCGCCGAGATCGACCGGCTGAAGAGGCAATTGAAAGGCGCCGGCGGGTTGGAGCACTTGACCATTCCCTTTGCCGAAATCCCCCGCTGGGTTTCCATCCTGAGAAAAGCCGATTACCGGGTTACCGCCACCGTCTCCCTGGCCGCTTTGGCGCCTCAGTTGATTGAGGTGGAACCGGGTGACACGGGGGCTAAACTTTTCGGGCTGGCGGTGGATCTGGGCACTACCCGGATAGCCTGCCAGCTTTGGGACCTTCATCAGGGCACCCTGATCGGGGAAATCGACCGACAAAACCCGCAGGTGCGCTTTGGCGCGGATATCCTGACCCGGATTCAGGTGGCGGAAACCCCGGAAGGATTAAGAGGAACTCCGGGACTGTGTGGTCGAGGAAATCAACCGGGCCATGGCTTTCCTGGCCGGGGAGCATTCCCTGTCTTCCCGCGATATTTACGCCTTGACTTTGGCCGGCAATACCACCATGGTCCACCTGTTCCTGGGGTTGGACCCCTCTACCATCCGCAGGGAGCCCTACATCCCCCTGATCAACAGCCTGGACCCGCTTTCAGCCCAAGAACTGGGTTTAAACCTGCATCCCCGGGGAGCCGTAGTGATTTTCCCTAATGTCGGCAGTTACCTGGGCGGGGACCTCATTTCCGGCATCGGTTTTTCGAGGCTCCGGGATCAGGAAGCCCTGTCCCTGCTGGTGGATGTGGGGACCAATGCCGAGGTGGTGCTGGGCAACTCCCAGTGGCTGGTGGGCTGCGCCGGGGCGGCCGGGCCGGCCCTGGAAGGCGGGGTGGCCCGCATGGGGATGGCGGCCGGTAACGGGGCCATCGAGCAGGTTCGCATCGATCCCAAAACCAGGGAGTTGACTTTTAAACTGATCGGCGACGGCCCTCCCGCCGGAATCTGCGGTTCGGGATTGATCGATTTGGTGGCGGAGATGTTTTTAGCGGATTTGATCGATATCCAGGGGAAGTTCAACCTGAAAGTCCCCTCCGAACGATGGACCCTGGTGGAGGACCGGCCGGCCTACCTGCTGGTGGCGGCCGAAGAAACCCTGAACGGGCGGCCCCTGGTTTTCTCCCAGGTGGATCTGGATATCCTGCTCCGGTCCAAGGCCGCCATGTATACCATCCTGACCACCTTGGTGCAGTCGGTGGGCTATAGCCTGCCGGATATCGAACGGTTTTATATCGCCGGGGCCTTCGGCAACCATATCGATCCGGAACGGGCCATCACCATCGGGCTCTTGCCGGACCTGCCCCGGGAACGGTTTATCCCCCTGGGCAATGCCTCGCTGAAGGGGGCGGCCGAATTGCTCCTGGACCGCCGCCGCCTGGAAGAGATGAAGACCATTGCCCGGACCATCACCTACCTGGAAATGAACGTCAATCAGGATTTTATGAACCGCTTCAGCGCCGCCCGCTTCCTTCCCCATACGGACCCCGCCCTGTTCCCCTCGGTCCGGCGAAAGCGATGATATGTCCTGGCCTCTTGGTGTCTACCGGGTCCTTACCTCCCTGGCTTTTGCCGCCGGCCTCCCTTTTCTTCTCCTCTACCGCCTGGGGAAAGGCCCCTATGCCGCCCGGCTCGGTGAACGGCTCGGTTTTTATCCCCGGGAGATTAAATCCTTTTTTGAAGGCCCGACCGGAAAGACCCATCTGGTTTCATGCCGTCTCGATGGGGGAAGTCAAGCTGGCGGTATCCCTGGCCCGATTGGTCAGGGAGCAACTCCCCCAGGTGCCTTTACTGCTTTCCACCACCACCCCCACCGGGCGGGCGTTGGCGGAGAGCCTTTTGAAGGACGAAATCGGCCTGATCTATTATCCTTTGGATTTTTATGGGGCGGTCAAAAGGGCTTTCGCTTTTCTCCGGCCCCGCCTGTTTGTGGCCCTGGAAACGGAACTTTGGCCCAATTTCCTCGACCGGGCCCGGATTTCGGGTGTTCCGCTGTTTCTGGTAAATGGCCGAATTTCCAAGCGTTCCTTAAAAAGATACCTAAAAATCCAGGGGCTTTTTAAACCTTTGCTTGAAAATTTCTCCCAATTGATTATGATACAGGAAAGCGATGCCCAAGCCATCATTTCCTTAGGGGCCCCTTCCGAAAAGGTCCGGGTTTTTGGAAATATGAAGTTCGATGGTCTCCCGGAAAAAGCGCAGCCAGAAATCGAGATCCGCTTAAGGAAACAA
Organism: uncultured delta proteobacterium; assembly: GCA_963716045.1. GTDB lineage: Bacteria > Desulfobacterota > RBG-13-43-22 > RBG-13-43-22 > RBG-13-43-22 > CAVQSS01. The sequence goes on from CAVQSS010000024.1 coordinate 35,767, forward strand.
CTTCATCTCCGGGAAGGGGTCCCGGTCTGGGTAGCCGGCAGTGTCCGCGGCGGGGAAGAAGGCTTCCTTCTCCCGGCCTATGAGCGTTTAAAAAGCCGGCATGCGGATTTGATCCTGATCCTGGTCCCCCGTCATCTGGAAAATATCCCCGGGTTGGAAAAAACGCTGAAACACCAGGGGCTGGCCTATGAGCTTTACAGCCGGATCACTCAGCCGGGGGCAGCCCGGACCGCAGATCTTATTCTGGTGGATCGGATGGGGGTCCTCTTTGACCTCTACAGCCTGGCCGCCTGCGTCTTTTGCGGGGGCAGCCTGGTCCCCAAGGGCGGACAAAACATCCTGGAGGCGGCGGCCTGGGGCAAGCCGGTCCTTTTCGGGCCTTTTATGGACGATTTTGAAGACGCCCGTCGGTTGCTGGAAGGGGTCGGCGCCGGGATCACCGTTCCCGATCTGGAAGCGCTGATCCTAAGGATCGATTATTTTATACGCCATCCCGAGGAATCCGCCCTAAGGGGCCAGGCAGGGCAACAGGCCCTGCGCTCCCGGCAGGGAGTGACTCAAAAAGTGGCTGAGGTCATTGTGAACTTCGTAGGAAAGAACTAAAATGAAAGCCCTTTTAGCCTTGGAAGACGGAACGATTTTTCGAGCCCGGTCCTTTACCGGCCCCGGTGAGGCCCTGGGGGAGTGCGTGTTCAATACGGCCATGACCGGCTATCAGGAGATCCTTACGGATCCCTCCTACCGGGGCCAGTTGATTACCATGACCTACCCCCTGATCGGCAATTACGGCGTCAACCCGGAAGACGTCGAGTCGGCCGGCGTCCAGGCCGAGGCCTTTTTACTGAAAGAGTATCTGCCCTTCCCCAGCAATTACCGCTCCCAGGGGAGCCTGGGGAGCTATTTGAAGCAATCCGGCGTCTTAGGCCTGGAAGGGATCGACACCCGGGCGCTGACCCGGCACCTCCGGAATTTCGGGGCCATGCGATCCGCGGCCTCTACGGAAAATCTGGATCCCGAGGCCTTAACCGCCCGGGCCCGGGCCATTCCTCCCATGGCCGGGCACAATTTAGTGGATCGGGTCACCACCGCTCAGCCTTTTCGCTGGCATCAAAACCAGGTCCACCCCTGGTCTCCTGAGGAGCGGGAATCTCCCTGGAACCCCGGCGAATCGGGTTTTAAGGTCGTGGTTTTCGATTACGGGGTTAAATACAATATACTGCGAAATCTGGAACAACGGGGCTGCCAGGTGCTGGTGGTGCCGGCCTTGACCCCCGTGGAAGAGGTCCTGGCCCTGAAACCGGATGGGGTGATGCTGTCCAACGGTCCGGGAGACCCGGCGGCCAACCCCGGGATCGTGGCCATTGTCCGCGACCTGATCGGCCGCCTGCCTATTTTTGGTATCTGCCTGGGCCATCAGATCATCGGCCTGGCCCTGGGGGGGACCACCTTCAAGCTGAAATTCGGCCATCGGGGCGCCAACCAGCCGGTGCTTCACCTGCCCACCGGCCGAGTGGAGATCACCTCTCAGAATCACGGCTTTTCGGTGGAATTGGAATCTTTGAAGGACCAGGAAGTGGAACTGACCCACATCAACTTGAATGACCGGACCCTGGAAGGACTGCGGCACCGGCAGTTGCCCCTCTTTTCGGTCCAATACCATCCCGAGGCTGCCCCCGGACCCCATGACGCCTCCTATCTGTTCGATAATTTTCTGACCCTCATGGAGAATAACCCAAGAAAAACTATTTGATTTTTTTAAGCTAAATCCGAAACTCGAAATCCGAAATCCGAAACAAATTCAAATGACTTCGTAAACACAAAAAAAGTTATGCCCAAACGTCAAGATATAAAGAAAATTCTGCTTATCGGTTCCGGACCGATCATCATCAGCCAGGCCTGTGAATTTGACTATTCCGGGACCCAGGCCTGCAAGGCCCTGCGGGAAGAAGGCTTTGAGGTCGTGCTGATCAACAGCAACCCGGCCACCATCATGACCGATCCGGAAATGGCCCAGCGCACCTATATCGAGCCCATCACCCCGGAGATGGTCATCCGGATCATCGAACGGGAAAGGCCCCAGGCCCTGCTGCCCACCCTGGGCGGCCAGACCGGCCTCAATACCGCCGTGGCCGTGGCCGAGAGCGGCGCCCTGGAGCGCTACCAGGTGGAACTGATCGGGGCTTCGCTGCCGGTCATCAAGAAGGCCGAGGACCGGGATGAATTTCGCCGGGCCATGTGGAAGATCGGCCTCCGGGTCCCGGAAAGCGGCATCGCCACCACCCTGGAAGAGGCCCGGGTCTTGACCGAGAAGCTCGGCTATCCCGTCATCATCCGGCCCAGTTTCACCCTGGGCGGGACCGGGGGCGGCGTGGCCTACAACCGGGAAGAGATGGAGGCCCTGGTCTCTTCCGGCCTGGAAGCCAGTATGATCCACCAGATCATGCTGGAGGAATCGGCCCTGGGCTGGAAGGAATACGAACTGGAAGTCATGCGGGACTATAAGGACAATGTGGTCATTATCTGTTCCATAGAAAATTTTGACCCCATGGGCGTCCATACCGGCGATTCCATCACCGTGGCCCCGGCCCAGACCCTGACCGACCGGGAATACCAGGCCATGCGCGATGCCTCCCTGGCCATTATCCGGGAGATCGGGGTGGAAACCGGGGGCTCCAACATCCAGTTCGCCGTCCACCCCCAGACCGGAGAGATGGTGGTCATTGAAATGAATCCCCGGGTTTCCCGCTCTTCGGCCCTGGCCTCCAAGGCCACGGGCTTTCCCATCGCCAAGATCGCGGCCAAACTGGCCGTGGGCTATTCGCTGGACGAGATCCCCAACGACATCACCCGGGAAACCATGGCCTCCTTTGAGCCCACCATCGATTATTGCGTGGTAAAAATCCCCCGCTGGACCTTTGAAAAATTCCCGGGCACGGAGGACTTGCTGACCACTTCCATGAAGTCCGTGGGCGAGGCCATGGCCATCGGCCGGACCTTCAAGGAGGCCCTGCAGAAAGGGATCCGTTCCCTGGAGATCGGGCGGTACGGCTTCGGGGCCGACGGCAAAGACCTCCCGATCCTGCCCCTGGAAGAAATCCAGAAAAAACTGCGCCAGCCCAATTCCCAGCGCCTTTTTTATCTCCGGGCCGCACTACAGGCCGGCCTGACGGTCCAGGAAATTCATGACCTGTCCTGGATCGATCCCTGGTTTATCGAAAACCTGGTTCAGATTTTGGATTTGGAAAAAACCCTGGCCGGGCGGCGGCTGGAGGAACTCCCCGATGAACGGCTTCGCCAGGCCAAGGAATACGGCTTCTCGGACATCCAGTTGGGCCAACTGCTTCAGACCTCCCCTGAAGAAGTCTTCCAGCGAAGGACCTCCGCCGGTATTCTTCCGGTTTATAAACTGGTGGACACCTGCGCCGCCGAATTTGAAGCCTACACGCCCTACTATTATTCCACCTATGAACAGGAAGACGAAGTCCGTCCTTCCCCGGCGGAGAGTATTATCATCCTGGGAGGCGGCCCCAACCGGATCGGCCAGGGGATCGAATTCGACTATTGCTGCGTCCACGCCTCGCTCACCATCCGGGAGGAGGGGCTGACCAGCATCATGGTCAACAGCAATCCGGAAACGGTCAGCACCGACTACGACATCTCGGACAAGCTTTATTTTGAACCGCTGACCCTGGAGGATGTCCGCCACATCCTGGACCGGGAAAAACCCAAAGGGCTGATCGTGCAGTTCGGCGGCCAGACCCCCCTGAACCTGGCCGTGGGGCTTAAACAAATCGGGGCCCCGATCATCGGGACTTCGCCGGACAGCATCGATCGGGCCGAAGACCGGGAACGGTTCAAGGCCCTGTTGCAAAAATTAAACCTGATCCAGCCGGAAAACGGAACGGCCCTGACCACGGCCGAGGCCCGGGAAGTGGCCGCCCGGATCGGCTACCCGGTGGTGGTCCGCCCCTCCTATGTCCTGGGCGGCCGGGCCATGGAGATCGTCTATGAACCCGAGGCCCTGGACTCCTTTATGGCCAAGGCCGTCCTGGTCTCGCCCGGGCACCCCATCCTGATCGACAAATTTCTGGAAGAGGCCATCGAAATCGATGTGGATGCCATCTCGGACGGCCGGCGCACCCTGATCTGCGGGATCATGGAGCATATTGAAGAGGCCGGGATCCATTCCGGGGACAGCGCCTGCGTCCTGCCCCCCTATACCCTCAGCCCGGGACAGATCCTCCGGATTCAGGAAAACACCTATGCCCTGGCCGAAGAATTGGAGGTTCGCGGACTGATGAACATCCAGTACGCCTTTAAGGATGAAATCCTGTACGTCCTGGAGGTTAATCCCCGGGCCTCCCGCACCATCCCCTTTGTCAGCAAGGCCACCGGCATCCCCTGGGCCAAGGTGGCCACCCGGATCATGTTGGGCCGGGGCCTGGAAGCCCAGGGACTGACCCGCGAGATCGTCCCGACCCACGTCTCGGTCAAAGAGGCCGTCTTTCCCTTCCTGCGTTTTCCCGGGGTGGACACCCTGCTCGGCCCGGAGATGAAATCCACCGGTGAGGTGATGGGCATCGACGAAACCTTCGGTCTGGCCTTTGCCAAATCCCAGTTGGCGGCCGGGCAGAATCTGCCCCTGGGCGGCGGTGTGTTTATCAGCGTTCGGGATCGGGATAAAAAATTGATTTGTTCCACCGCGAAAAAGTTATATAATCTGGGCTTTAAAATCCTGGCCACCCGGGGCACCTCCGACTTTCTGCAGGAGGCCGGTCTGCCTAACCAGACGGTGCACAAGGTCCGGGAGGGACGGCCCCACGTGGTGGATCTGATCAAAAACGGGGACATCCACTTGGTGATCAATACCACCATCGGCGCCCGCAGCGTTTCGGAATCCTATTCCATCCGCCGAACCGCGTTGACCCATAACCTCCCTTACTACACTACCGTGGCCGGGGCCAAAGCCGCCGCCGAGGCCATTGAAGCCCTGCAGGGGGAAAAAATAACCGTCCGCACCATCCAGGAATACCATCAAGGAATAAAGTAAATGGCCCTTTTTTCCAACCGCGAGATCAAGGAAGAATGCGGCATCTTCGGGGTCTTCGGACACCCGGAGGCCGCCAAGCTGACCTATTTCGGATTGTACGCCCTGCAGCACCGGGGCGAGGAGAGCGCCGGCATCGTCATTTCCGACGGCACCTGGGTGCGGGAACACAAGGGCATGGGTCTGGTGCCGGATGTATTTAACGAACAGCAGTTGGCCCGACTGCAGGGGAATATGGCCATCGGCCATGTGCGCTACTCCACCACCGGCTCTTCCATGTTGAAAAACGCCCAGCCTTTTCTGGTCTCCCACGGCGGGCTGGCCCTGGCCATCGCCCATAACGGCAATCTGACCAACGCCCACACCCTGCGCCGGGACCTGGAAAAACGGGGGGCCATCTTTCAATCCACCATGGACAGCGAAATATTCATTCACCTCATCGCCCACGCCCTGGAAAACGGTTTGGAAGCGGCCCTGATCCAGGCCCTGTCCCAGGTACAGGGGGCTTATTCCATGGTGATGCTGACCCAGGATCAACTGATCGGGGTGCGGGACCCCTTCGGCTTCCGGCCCTTGTGCCTGGGCCGCTTAAACGGCTCCTATGTCCTGGCCTCCGAAACCTGCGCCCTGGACCTGGTGGAGGCCCAGTATGTCCGCGACATCGAACCGGGCGAGATTGTTTTCATCGACGCCCAGGGTCTGCGTTCCATCAAGCCCTTTCCCCAGGAGCGGAAGGCTTTTTGTATCTTCGAGTTCATTTACTTCGCCCGCCCGGACAGCCTGATTTTCGGACAGAATGTCTACCAGGTGCGAAAACGATTGGGCCGGATGATGGCCCAGGAATTTCAACTGGAGGCGGACCTGGCCATGCCCTTCCCCGACTCCGGCAATTACGCGGCCCTCGGCTTTGCCGAGGCTTCCGGTATCCCCTTCGAAATGGGCGTCATCCGGAACCATTACATCGGCCGGACCTTCATCCAGCCTTCCCAGACCATGCGGGATTTCGGCGTCCGGGTCAAACTCAACCCGGTCAAATCCGTCCTGAAAGGGAAACGGGTGGTGATCATCGAGGATTCCATCATCCGGGGGACCACCAGCCGGACCCGGGTCCAGGCCATCCGGTCCGCCGGGGCCACCGAGATCCACATGCTGGTCAGTTGCCCCCCCCATCGCTTCCCCTGTTATTACGGCATCGATTTTTCCACCAAGGGGGAATTGATTGCCTGCCAGCATTCCGTCCCGGAGATCCAGAAATTTTTGGAGCTGGACGGACTGGGATACCTGAGCCTGGAAGGCATGATCGGGGCCACCGGTCTTCCGGCTTCCAGCTTCTGCCTGGCCTGTTTTGACGGCCGCTACCCCCTGCCTCCCGACCAGGCCTTTTCCAAACTCTGTCTGGAACGCATCGTCTGATGAGTATTCTGGCGGCGGTCAAAGAGGTCCTGGAAATAGAAGCCCAGGGGATTCTAAATCTGATCCCCAAACTGGGAAAGGAATTTGAAGAGGCGATTAACCTCATCTACGGCTCCAAAGGCCGGGTCATTATCACCGGGATCGGTAAATCCGGGATCGTGGCCCGTAAGATCGTGGCCACCCTGAACAGCACCGGCACCCCCGCCCTCTTCCTCCATCCGGTGGAGGCCATGCACGGGGACTTGGGTATGGTCACCCCTAAGGATATCGTCTTAGCCCTTTCCAACAGCGGCGAAACCGGGGAGCTGACCCTCATCCTCCCCAGTATTCGACGGATCGGGGCCAAATGCATCGCCTTTACCGGCAATCCGGAATCCACCCTGGCCAAGCAGAGCGATATCGCCATCGATGTGGGGGTGGAAAAAGAGGCCTGTCCCTGGGGGATGGTGCCCACCGCCAGCACCACCGCGGCCCTGGCCGCGGGGGACGCCCTGGCCGTGGCCCTGATCAAGCGGCGCCAGTTCAATCATCGGGATTTCCGCCGCTTTCACCCGGGGGGCACGCTGGGGGAGCGACTGACCGTCCGGGTAGCGGAAGTCATGCTGACCGGAGACCGGGTCCCCCTGGTTTCTCCGGACCACCCGCTGGAGGAAGCTATTCGGGAAATGGACCGCAAGGATTTGGGCGCCACCCTGGTGGTGGAAGGAGAAGAGCAGATCCTGCGGGGGATACTGACCGACGGGGACTTGCGGCGCCTGATCCAGCGTCGGGTCCCGCTGGAGGATACCCTGACCGGCCAGGCCATGACCCCGAACCCCAAGACCGTTTCCCCGGAAGCCCTGGCCTCCGAGGCCCTGGATCTCATGGAAGCCTATCTCATCACGGCGCTGCCCATCGTGGATCCCCGGCAGCGGGTGTTGGGGATCCTGCACCTCCATGACCTTTTAGGCCGGGGAGAGTTTAAGTTCCGTTAACTAAAGGAGTGCCATGGATATCACCAGTCATCTAACGGATGAAGACGTCCTGATTGAAACCATGGGGGTGCCCAAAACCGAGACCCCGGTTCGCTGTTTCGCCAATGCGGAGGAACAGACCCCCCAGCGCATCTGCAAAAACTATATCCGCGACCAGGATCGGGTGCTCATCGACCTGTCCGAAGAGCATTTTCTGGAATGTTTTCGCCGGGGCGAAGTCCCCTTGTCCTTCGAAAAGGCCGGTCCCCGCTACAAGATTTTCTACCACCCCAAGCAGGTCAAATGCGCCATCGTCACCGCGGGCGGGCTCTGTCCCGGACTGAACGACGTGATCCGGGCTATTGTCCTGGAACTCTACTACATCTACGGGGTGCACAACATCATCGGGATCCCCTACGGCTATCAGGGTTTCATCCCGGCCTACAACCACTCGGTGATCGATTTGAACCCCGAGCGGGTGTCTTCCATCCACGAACTGGGGGGAACGATTCTCTCCTCTTCCCGGGGCCAGTATCCGATCGAGGAAATCGTCGATTCCCTGCAGCAGCTCAACGTCAACATCCTGTTTACCATCGGCGGTGACGGCACCCTGCGGGGGGCCGATCTGATCTCCCAGGAAATCAAGCGGCGCGGCCTGGTCACCTCGGTCATCGGCATCCCCAAGACCATCGACAACGATATCTCCCTGGTGGAAAAGTCTTTCGGCTTTGCCACGGCCGTGGAAAGCGCGGCCGGGACCATCCGCAGCGCCCATATCGAATCCCTGGGGGCGCCCAAGGGGATCGGGATGGTCAAGCTGATGGGGCGCAATTCCGGGTTTATCGCCGCCCATGCCGCCCTGGCCTCCCGGGAAGCCAATCTGGTGCTCATCCCCGAAACCGATTTCGACCTGGAGGGCCCCGAGGGATTGCTGGCCGCCATTCAAAAACGACTGGACCGACCGTGGACATGTGGTGATCGTGGTGGCCGAAGGAGCCGGGCAAAAATTTTTTACCGGCGACCCCTTAAGACAGGACCCTTCGGGAAACATCCGGTTAGGCGATATCGGGCCTTTTCTGGTCGACAAAATCAAGGCCCACTTTGCCCGGCTGAAGCAGGAGATCAACCTGAAATACATCGATCCCAGTTACATCGTCCGCAGCCAGCCGGCCAATTCCAGCGACCGGATCTTTTGCGGCTTCCTGGGGCAAAACGCGGTCCATGCCGGGATGGCCGGCAAGACCAATATGGTGGTCAGTCTCTGGAACAACCAATACGTGCACGTCCCCATCCGGGCCGCGGTAGCCCGCCGGAAGCAGGTGGACTTGGAGGGCAATATGTGGCTGAGCGTTCTGGAATCCACCGGCCAACCCCCCTTAAAGAATAATCCGGACTGGCGTCCGCCCGGTGAAGGGTGAGCCGGGTGACCCCGCGAAACGACGATCCTTCCGAGCGGGAGCGGCCTTCCTGGCGGGAAATCGACCAGCGGCGGGACGGCAGCCGCCATGTCTCCCGGGGAGAGCGGCCGGCGGCCCGACCGGGAAGCCCCCAAGCCGAACGGCTGCGCCAGCGGGCGCTCCAGGCGGCGAATAAGGTTTTTCAGGGCAAACAGGGGACCCCGGCCCACCAGAAGGCGGCCGACGCCCTGCACCGGCATTTCGGCGGCAAAAAATTCAATCCCCTGGTCAAAGAGTACGTCAAAGAATACGGCCTTCCCCGAGACTGGGGCCTGCTCTTCCTTTTTTTGGAATTTCCGGACCCCTCCATATCCACCGCCAGTCTGGAACAACTGGCCCGGCTGCATCCCACGCGTTCCCCTCGGGAGCAGCAGGCCTTCCTGAGCAAACTGCGCACCCTCTCCGCCCTGGCCGAGGACCCGGAGGTCCGGGATCGGGCTTCCGAACTGTTGTCTTCCTTAAGCTGAATTTTTCTTTCTTTCAGTTTCGGCCGCTCAGGCTCTGGAGTGCGCCGGCACGACGGCGCTTTTCTTTTTGGAGTGCGCGGACGCGTCCGCGCTTTGATCACCGGGACGTGTCCCGGTATGAGAAAGCGGCGACCCGTCGCCGCACTCCAAAATGTACGGACCGCGATCGTGGACCCGAAGCTGCGCCGTCATAAAAAGATGAACGGTTACTATTTCTTGGAAGAGGCGGCTGAAAGTGCCTGGACGGCCTTGGCGATCTCCCGCCCTAATTTCTCGACCGCCCGGCTCTGGGCGGCCACCAGGGCTTGGTAATCAGATCCAGAGACCGGTTCAGTGATCTGTGATTTCTGGACGACCCCCTCCTTTTTATCCGGCCCTTCGAGGACGACCCAGGTGGCATCCAGAACAACCCTATCCCCGGGAGTCCCCTCGAAGCGGTTCAAATTTATGCCAATTTTGAAATCGGTGGGAACGATCCCGATATACGGATAAAGAAGCATTTTGTCGGTTTCCAGCAAAATGGAAAGATTTTCCGCCAGGACCCGGAGGAAGTCGTCTTTGAGGGAGCCGGCCCAAAGGTCGAACTCCGCAATCTCGATGGTGTTCCCGCTGCTGCGGGTCACGATCCCGGGACGATCGAGGTAATCCGGAAAACGGATGGGCCCCAGCCCGATGGTCGGCCCCTGACTCAGCGGCTGGTCCGCTTTGGCTTTTACCGGGCCGGACAGGGGACTGAGGGTATAAAACCGGGAGGCCGGAGTGGAGGCACAGCCCCAACCCAGCAGCAGGCTGAGACTAACACCGATCAGGGCCGATCGAACCAGGGATTTCTTTTTCATGCTCATTTTCCTCCACCGGGTTTTTTCCCCCGCAGCAAGGCGTCGGGATGCTGTTTTAGATATTCGGCCAGCAACTGAATCGACCGCATCGTCCGGTTCATTTCATCCAACGTGGTCAGGACTTCCGCCGAAAGGACGGATTCATCGGAAACCAGGTCGGAGGCCTTTTTTAGCGCCAGACGGGCCTCACCTAAAACTCCTCCAGCTTCGTCCAGGGTCTTTTTCAGGCCGGCCGCCAGCGGGATGATTTCCTTGTCGGCACCCTTAATCAGGTTTCGGGTATCGCCGAGGGTGCCCTTGGTCTCGGCGGCCAGGGGCCCAACCTGGGCGTCCACGTTCTTGGCCAGCGTTCGGATTTCGCCAACCGCTTTCTGAAAATCTTTCAGAGCGGCGTTCAGGGTCCCGACCACCTCCCTGGTCTCGGGGGAGTTGATCAGGCGTTCGATCCCGTCCAGGGTCTTGGTGGCTTTCGCGGCGATCTCATGCACCGGGATTTTTTCCAGGGCCTTGATAATCTCTTCGGTTCCCGAAGGAATAGTGGGGATTTCCGGATACCTGGGTTCGGCCTTTACCAGGCGCAGGGGCTTGCCTGGAAAATAATCGGCATAGATCATCAACTGCCCGGTGACCAGGCTCTGCATCTTAATCTGCGCCCTCAATCCCTTTTCGATCTGGCTTTTAAAGGTCATATCCGTCCGCTCTCCTTCACCCTTCTCCTTGAAACGGGCGGGATCAACTTCGATATAGACCGGGATCAGGACCTTCATTTCCTTGGGATAAGTCCAGAGATCCACCCCTACCACCGAACCGATGGTTACCCCGCGAAAGACCACCGGGGCGCCCAGGCTCAGCCCGCTGACCGATTCCTCGAAGAAGAGGACCAGCCTGATCTTCTGGGAGAATATCTTCCCGGAGCCGAAGATCAAAACGGCCACAATCAGCAGGGCGACTGCCCCGACCACGAACCCGCCGATCAATGTTTTGCTGGCGCCTTTACTCATTGGTTCCACACCTCAATACGAGAATAAAATCGTTGCTGTTTGCAAGTTGGTGGTTGCCGGTTTAAAAAACAAAATGAGCCCAAGTATTTATCTTGACGTAGCACAGCCGCCCTCGGCTGTGAACTTTAATGTTTCCTGGGTAGCCCCTACCTGGGAGTTATTAACAGTCTCATAATAGAACCGACTATCCCCTGGCCATCCTATCGTCATTCCCGCAGCGATTTTGGGCGGGAATCCAGCCCATGCTTTGCAGGATTCTGGATCCCCGATTAAAACACTCGGGGATGACGGTCGGTGCAAGTACAGACTATTGTGAGACCCTTGATATTACTTTTCCCCCCGGGTCAGAAATTTCAGCACCTTCGGATCATCGGACGCCTCCAGCAGCTTCTTAGGGTCTCCATGGGAGGTCATGGTGCGGGTCTCCACGTCCAGGTAAATGGAATTATTGGCTATGGCGAAGATGCTGGCCAGCTCATGGGTGACGACAACGAAGGTAGTCCCCAGGCTCTCCCGCAGCTCCAGGATCAAATCGTCCAGCAGGCGGGAGCTTACCGGGTCCAACCCGGCCGAAGGTTCATCCAGGAAAAGGAATTCCGGGTCCAGGGCCATGGCCCGGGCCAGCGCGGCCCGCTTGCGCATGCCCCCGCTGATTTCCGAGGGATAATAGTCCTCGAAGCCGGCCAGCCCGACCAGGGCCAGTTTCAAGGAGGCCAGTTCCTCGATCTGTCCCGGTTTAAGGCGGGTGTATTCCCCCAGGGGCAGGGCCACATTCTCCGCCAGGGTCATGGAACTCCACAGGGCGCCCTGCTGGTAAAGGATGCCGAACCGCTGCATTACCTTATTCCTGGCCTCGGGTTCCGTCTCCCAAAAGCTCGTCCCCGTATAGAGGATCTGCCCCTGGCTCGGCTCCTTGAGCCCGATCATGACCCGCAGGAGTGTGCTCTTGCCGCAGCCGCTCCCCCCCATGATAATGAAGACGTCCCCCTTGCTGACCGTAAAGTTGACGTCGTGCATCAGGACAAAACTGCCGAAGGCGATCTTCAGGTCCCGGACTACGATTTGGCTGTTGTTTTTAACCTCGGTTTCCACAGTGGAATTATCGTCCAATAATTTACGTTATATGAAATTTGGTGGCCCAGTGAAGCCCCCGCCCTTTTATTCTAAGCCTTTCCCCTTCCTGTCATCCTGAGCGAAGCGAAGGATCTCGCTTTTCGGCTTTTGGCAAACTCCCTGATGGATCTCTAAGCTTATTGGGACCGCAGGTGGTGCCCTGTTTTAAGACGAGATCCTTCGTTCCCTTCGGTCACTCAGGATGACCAGGGTGCGAAGATCGTTTAGCTGCAGTTATTCTCATGCTGTTCTCATTATAATTGGTTGTTCTTATCCAATATCGGTCTTTTTAGCCTGCAACCAGTAACGATTTTTGTTTTAAATTCCAATAAAATTGCAAATGACCGTAATGATCGCCGTGGCCACGATGATGCTGATGATCCCGCTGACCACGGCCGAGGTGGTCACCTGCCCTACGGCCATGGCGCTTCGGCCGCACTGAATGCCCTTGAGGCAGCCGGTCAGGGCCACCAGGACGCCGAAGACCGAACTGTGAACCAGGCCGATCCAGAAATGGGTTAAGGAAACTGAGGAGATAGTCTGATTGTAGTACTGCATGAAACTGATATCGAGCATAAAGACGCCCACGATCAGTCCGCCGATCATCCCCATGAAGTCGGCATAAATGCCCAGCAGGGGCATCGTCAGCGCCAGGCCCAGGACCCGGGGCAGGACCAGAAATTCGATCGGCGAGATCCCCAGGGTCTGCAGGGCATCGATTTCTTCATTGACCTGCATGGTCCCCAGTTCGGCGGCGAAAGCCGCGCCTGTCCGTCCGGCCATGACGATTCCGGCCATAATGGCGCCCATGACCCGCATCATGGCGATGGCCACCAGAGTGGCTACGTAGATCTGGGCCCCGAAAATCTTAAGCTGCACGGCTCCCACGAAGGCCAGGATCAGCCCCACCAGCAGGCTGATCAGGGAGACGATGGGCAGGGCGTCGGTGCCGGTGCGCTGGATGATCTGCAGCAGATCCGACCGGCGAAACTGGGCTTTGCCCCGAAACAGTTTCAGGAAGGCCAGGAATATCTCCCCGATAAACCCGAGCATACCCTTGAAGGACTGGGCGGTGTCCAGATAGCGGGTGCCCACCCGTTCCAAAAAATGCTCGCGGGAGTCTTCCTTTCGGGCCCCTTTTCTTTCCGGCACGGCGGCGGCCAGGGCCAGCAGGCGTTGCACCCCCGGGGGCAAACCTTCATTCGAGGATTCTATCTGGTGTTGGGTGCAGGAGGCCATCAATTTGGTTAGAAAGGTCAGGAAGACACTGTCCCAGGCGCCCATCCGGGTGGTCTCAAATTGCACCTTTTTCGGTCGAGGGTCGGCTGAAAGCCCTTTTTCCACCTCCTCGAAGGACGGCAAAGGCCGGTCGACCACCCAATCCCCCGAAAAATAAATCAGGACCTGCCCCCCATCCGTATGATCCATACGCAGGGAAGGATTGACGCTTTCGGCTATCTCCGCCGGCGGGGATTCTGAATTTCCAGAAGAAGGCTGAGCAGGTGTCATTTAATTCTTAAGGTAACAGAAACAAATCAGCATTGCTAAACAAAAAATATTAAAATTTTTGGACATTGGTGATGGTTTCGCAAAAAGTTCCCCGGAGAGTGCTTGTCATTCTGAGCGAATGCGAAGAATCTGGTTTTATCACCAAGTAGCCAGATCCTTCGCGGAGTTTATCCTGAGCCGAGAACCCAGATCCTTCGCTTCGCTCAGGATGACGGCAGGCGAAGGGCTCAGGATGACAGGAGCGGGGCTCAGGATGACGATAGGGGATGATCGTGATGCGAATCCATAAGGCCGGGGAAATATAACCGATGGCCGATGGCCTCTACTTTGCTTCCTTCTTCATCTGTTCAACCGCCTCCCGCCGCTCCTTCTCCTCCTCGACGATGAGCTGGTAGGCCAGATAGTATTTGTAGATATTGGATACGTAGGTCACGGTCTCCCGTCCGATCTTCTCCGCCGCGATCAGTTCCACATTGTTGAACCAGACGTTCGGGTTGAGCTTGCGCTGGGCGGCCAGCTTCCGGAATTGGGAGATCCGGGCCGGACCGGCGTTATAGGCGGCAAAGGCGAAGAGCCCCTTGTTAAGCTGGTCCATGGGTTCATTCTTATAGTATTGATCCACCATGAAACGGATGTATTTTACGCCGGCCTGGATGTTAGGTTCCATCTGGCGGATGTCCCCCACTTTCATGTCCTTGCCGGTGGCCGGCATGACCTGCATGATCCCGATGGCTCCTGCCTTGCTCCGGGCGTTGTGGTCCAGGCGGGATTCCTGATACCCCTGGGCCATCATCAGCAGGTAGTCCATGTCGTATTGCCCGCCGTACTTACGAAAGAAATCGACGGTCTTCTCGAACTTGGCCATCTCCGCCTGGGAGGTGGCATCCTTGGCATACTTGGCGCTCTTCAGGTATTTCTGCAGGAGCAAATTTCGGGTTTTGGACCCTTCCGGGTAACGGGCCAGAAATTTATTGACGGCTGCCTTGAGCTTCGGGCTGTTCTTGCGGAACATCCACCCGAATTCCCCCCCGGTCCGAACCGCGGCCCCGTGGTTGAGCACGATTTTAGGAAAAACCTGCTTCCAGAATTCCGCGATAGGGGAATCGACGACGGTGGCCTTGACCAGCCCGGCATTGACCATCTCCAGCAGGTCTTCCGCTTCCAGGTTCTCCGGCGCCAATCGTATCCGCACCGGCGGCTTTTTCCGGCTGGCAAAGTCGGCGTTCAGCTTTTCCAGGCTTTCGTAAAAACTCGAGGATTTTCGCACATAGACTTCCTGCCCGGAAAGGGCCTCTTTGTCGGACACCGGTTTGGATGCCGGTCCGGTGATCACGATTTCCGCTACATTCTTTGTTGTGGGGGCGGAAAAATCCACCTCCTTGAGGCGCTGGGGGGTGATGGTCAGGTTGGCCATGGCGATATCGCCCTTACCCTCCCGGAGGTAGGGGACGATCTTGTCCCGGCTCACCGGTAGAAAAACCACGTGGACCCGGACATTTTTTTTCTTCAAGGCCTTGTTCAGGTCATCCTCGAAGAGCCGGAGGGCCTCATACGCCAATCCGCGCTGGGTTCCGCGGTCGATGTAATAAAAGGTTTTCGTAAAGGGCACCAGGGCCCGGATATACCGGCGCTTGATCATTCCGTCGAGGTCGCCGGTCCACTTTTTGGCGGCCACACTCGGCAATTTCGTGGTTGAAGAAGATGTCTTGGCCGGTTGGGCCTTCTTTGCGGGTTGGTTCGGGACCTCCTTCGCGGCAAAAACGGTTCCCGAAAAAAACCATACGGCCAGTCCAGCGATCAATACGTTAAGGCAACGGTACTTCATTCAATCTCCTCCAGAAACGTCTTCAGGCTATTCCCTGCCGGGATTGATAATACAAAAATTGAAGGAAATTACCATATAATTTCTTGATTTGGCGAAAGGATATCCGGAGAGAAGGTTAGCCTATCCATCCTTCTTAATCGTAATTTCCCTCTGAGGACAAGGTATAGTGATCTTCCCCTCCCGAAAAGCCCGATGAATTCCCCGGATGATCAGGTCTCGGGCACATCCCCGGTCGCGAGGGTTCTTGATCCAGGCCAGTAGTTCCAACTCCACCGCCCACTCACCAAACTCCCGGTACCGCACCCGCGGCGCAGGTTCCTGGAGCAGGTGGGGGTTGCCCTGGAGTGAATCGAGCAGAACCTTCTCCACCTCATGCAGATCGCTGTCGTAGGCTACCCCTACACGACACCGGACTCGATACTGCGGAAGATGGCCGGTCTCATTCACGATCCTGGCGCTGACCATTACCGAATTGGGAACGGATACCAGAACATCGTCCCGGGTGCGAATTCTGGTACTGCGAATACCGATGCTTTCCACCTCACCGCGCTCCCCGCCGGGCAAAACAACAAAATCCTTGATATGATAGGGGCGGTCCAGAAAGACGGCGATCCCGCCAAAGAAATCAGAGAGCGTATCTCTCGCGGCCAGAGCGCCAATCGCGGTCACCAGACCTGCCGAGGCCAGCAGTGGAGTGAGATCGAGGGACCAGATCCGCAGCAGGACAAAGCCGCCTCCGATGACAAGCAGTATGGTGATCAGGTTGCTGACGAGGGCCAGGGTGTGAACGGCGTTGGCTTCCTCCCCATGCCGTTCGGTCAGCCGGGAAAAATGGAATCGGCTGACGGTAACCAATAGCCAGGTCCAGGCGATTACCGGCAGCGACTGCAGCAGGGCGAGGAATTCGTCCCACCAGTAGTATACTTTTAAACCTCCTAATTCTACGGCATCGTCGGCAAAGATGGCCAGTGTGGTCAGGATCAGCGGCAACCAGACGTTCCGAAGCGCGGGGGACCCGGCCGTGAAGAAAAAGGCGGACGTTCTGCCCCTGGCAATTTTGACCAATATCCAATACAAGACATAACCCAATAGCGCTCCGAACAGCAGAATAAGCCATCCGTGGGCAAAAGGATTTTGGTGAAACCATGGCATCATGGGTATTCTCCTTTGGGCGCGCCGAAGGTGTTCAAGCGTCTACCCAACCGTGGGGGATTCGCCTCTGACCAGGCGCCCCTTTATTATATTCCACTGCCGGCATCGACCGTTAGTAAAATTCCTATTGCCAATAAATCAGGATCTTATATAATTAAAATCAGCTCTTATCCCCTGCCCCGGTGTGAAATCCCGGACATCCTCCGGAAGGAGGCATTAAAAAGAGCCGACAAGACAATAGAAAACAATATAGAAAATATAGAAAAGGAGAAAAAATGAAACCATTGAAACAGATCTTATTGGCACTGATATTGACCTGCGTTTTCATCCTGGGCTTCGGAACGCCGGGCAAGACGGAAATCCTCGAGAAATCCGAACACTGGAAAAACTTTGCGGCCCTCTATGGCTGGTCCCAGGCCATCAACGGGGATCTCAAGGTCAAAGGGGTGGAAAACAACTTGGACGTCACCTATTCCGATACCTTCAGCGCCCTGAAGTTTTTTTTCATGGGGCACTATGAAGGCATGAAAGGACATTGGGGGATTCTTTTCGATCTGAGTTACACCCAGTTGGAAAAAAGCAATGACCATCCCGGAGGACTGGTTCCCGGAACCAGGCAAATGAAGATAAACCAGTCGCTGATTGAACTGGCCGTCCCTTATCGGCTGACCTGGAAGCCGGTGGTGGCCGATGTCTTTGTGGGCGGGCGCTACAATTACAATTACACTGAACTTGGCATTCCCAGCCGGCCCGTGACCGTGAGCGACACCGTGTCCTGGGTCGATCCCTTCGTGGGAGGTCGGATTTTCATTCCCCTGGACAAGAAATGGTACATCGGTCTGCGCGGGGACATCGGCGGCTTCGGGATCGGCAACGCCTCGGACCTGGCCCTGAACGGTAACGCCTCCATCAACTGGCAGATCAACGAGCTCTTTTCTTTGAGTGCCGGTTATCGGGCCTATTACCTGAAATACAACTCAGGCGACAATGAATGGAATGCCACCCAGCATGGTCCCTGGTTTGGGATTGGGTTTAGTTTTTAATACGAAAATAGAATTCGGCACCGCTCGGGATGACCGCGAAGGGTATCCAAATTCCCGATAAGCCGATCCAACCAATCTTTCCCACTGAACTAAGATGAATAGAGGATTTTCATCCGATTGCCTCCGCGGATAATTTTTGAAGCCAGAAACAACAACTTGAGGCGGGCCGCATGGATCGTCGGCTGATGCGTGTTTTCCTGATCTTTGGCCTGGGCAAATCCCACGATATATCGCCATAAATCATAGGAGAGCAGGACGATCTGAAAATAAGCCTTGTTCCTTTGGACTACAAACCGACAGGGATGGTCCCAGCCGATGGGTTGAAACCCACAGGAATTGTACGGAAGGATAATATAAATCGAGCCACCTCCTGGCCGGAAATCGCTTCCCCCCGACGGAAATTTCCGGTCAGACGGTAATTGCTTCACCCCCAACATGCCCAGCAGCATGGGGTCCTCGCTGACCTAGACAAAATGGTTCAGCCGGCAAAACCCGATGAACAGTAGCAGGATCAACCCTTTGACGAAAAACAGGCTTCCATAGGCCATGGCCCGCCGGGGTTCCTGATAGGTTTGGGAAGATAACGAGTCAAGCTGTAAGGCCTCCCGCAACTTAACCAATGGCAAGAGTCCGCCATAAGGGCTTAATAGCTCTTCGGTGTAGCCGTGTCGCGTGGAACCCTTGTTTTTCCTGGCCCTTCCGAACCACTGATTTTCCCCTTGTTTTTGGCCTTTTCGAGCGGTATCCTTCTTCTTGGATCTAACCATTTTAAGTGACCTCCTTATCGTTCCCAGGTTTTTGGTTTGGCGTCTTGAGACCCAAGAATAATAAGGGGGCTTGAATGGTCAGTCCATATTTTTTAGCTGGCTATTCGTTCCCTACGCAATATTCGGGTATTAACATAAATGTTGAGTTCGAATTGGAATAGACGGGACTGGTGCTTTTTTTGTGTCGCTATCGCTCGACCCGTCCTGCGAACATCATCGGGATGTGATCGAGCATTCAGGCCGCGGTGTTGGCCGTGATTGTGCTCTTGTTCGTGGCCGTGCCAGCACAGGCCGGCGAGATCGAGCCGAGATCCTATGTCAATACGCCGGTCGGGATCAATTTCCTGCTCGCGGGCTATGCCTATACGAACGGCGGTTTGGCAACCCCGGGTTCGGTGCCGATCAAGAACGCCCAACTCCAGATGAATACGGGCGTCTTGGCTTATGCCCGGACACTGGACGTCTGGGGCAAGTCAGGGAAGTTCGATGTCATCCTGCCTTATTCCCAACTTTCAGGAAACGCCTTGTTTGCCGGTCAACCCCGAGAACGCGATGTTTCCGGGTTCAACGACCCGCTCTTCCGTTTCTCGGTCAATTTCTACGGCGCCCCCGCGCTGTCACTGAAAGAATTTGCCGACTACAAGCAGGATGTAATCATCGGGGCCAGCGTTCAGGTATCCGCGCCCCTCGGACAGTACGACAGGGACAAGCTGGTAAACCTTGGCAATAACCGCTGGTTCGTGAAGCCCGACATCGGAATCTCCAAGGCCTGGGGGCCGATTACGATAGAGCTTTCCACCGGGGTATTTTTCTTCAGCAAAAATGACGACTACCTCGGCGGCAGGACCTTAGAGCAGGCTCCCGTCTGTTCCACGCAACTACACGTCTCTTACGACCTTGGCCATGGCATCTGGGCTGCATTGAGCGGGACTTACGATTACGGGGGCCGAACGACAATAGACGGGGTGCAGAGCGATGATTTAGTGAACAATTCGCGAATAGGGTTCACCCTGGCGGTTCCCGTGAACCGGAACAACTCGATCAAACTGTTCGCCAGCAGCAGTGTATCCACCAGTGTGGGGACCGATTTCAATCTGATTGGGATTGTTTGGCAGTACCGCTGGGGTCGGGGGCTGTAACGCCCGCGGAGAATCCCGAGCGGGCCGTTCAACCTCACCGTGCGCATTTACTGGCCGAAAGAACCTGTGCTCGACGCCACCTACAAGGCTCCGCCGGTGAGGAAGGTGCAATAAGTGTGTGTGGATGTCCCGGAGTGGTCGCTGCGTTTCCAGATTGCCTTACTGTTTCCCGTAAAGGGAGAAAGAAGAAAAAGGGTATCAATTTAGTCTTTTGAAAGAGACCTTGAAAGGCCTATTCACCGCAGAGACGCAGAGGACGCAGAGAATAATTTTTTTCCATTGGCGGGAGGTACCGCCAATGGAAAACCACTCCTCGCTTCCCGAACCCTTAACCCGCCGAAGGCGGCTGGATCTTTCATAAAATCGGTACCTCCCGATTTTATGAAAAATAGAATCCTCTGCGTCCTCTGCCCTCTGCGGTGAAAAAGGTTTTCATAAGGCTAAACTGTTACGAAAAAGGTAATTTATGGCTTTTCGGAAAATAAGGTCTTGGGTCGATACTGTGCGAGACTACAGCCGCAGACACCGGCTTGAATTCTTGAGCCTGCTGATCGTGCTCGCCCTGGCAGCCCTGATTACGGCCATCGCTCTCCTGAAACCGATGCCGCCCCGGACCTTGACCATGGCGACTGGTCCGGAGGGGAGCGCCTATCATGCGTTTGGTATGCAATATCGGGAAATCCTGGCCCGTGAGGGGATCAGGTTGCGGCTGTTGACAACGGCCGGGGACGTGGAAAACCTGGCGCGGCTGAAGGATTCGAAATCCAGTGTGGCGGTTGGATTTTTGAAAAGCGGCATCACCAGCGGAAAGGAATCGCCTGGCCTGGCTTCCCTTGGCACGGTCTTCTATGAGCCCATGTGGTTCTTCTACCGGGACGTCGATTGGGGAAAAGGGTTGGAAGCCTTGAAAGGAAAGAGGATCTCGATTGGTCCCAATGGCAGCGGCACCCAGCAGGAGGCGGTTAAGCTGCTTGCCCGAACTGGGATCGATCGGGGTTTCGCCCATCTGCTTCCTCTTACCCATCAGGAAGCCGGCGACAGACTGGTACGCGGCGAGATCGATGCAGCGGTCATGCTGGCCTCCTGGAATGACCCTGTCGTCCAGCGCCTTCTGAAGGACAAAGGGATCAAGCTGAAGAGCTATCCCAGGGTCGATGCCTATATAGCCCTATTTCCTTATTTGCACAAGCTCGTTCTGCCCCAAGGGGTCGTCGACTTGGCCCAGAACCAACCTCCGGCTGATATAAACCTTATGGCACCCAAGGGGAGCCTTGTGGTGCGCAACGACCTTCATCCGGCGCTGCAGTACCTGCTGCTCGATGCTGCGGAGCAGATCCACTCCGGACCGGGGATTTTCCAGAAGGCCGGTCAGTTCCCGGCGGCTGAATCGATCGACCTTCCCCTGAGCGATGAAGCGCGCCAATTCTACAAGTCTGGAAAACCTTTCTTCCAGCGTCAGTTGCCGTTCTGGCTGGCGGCGCTGCTGGATCGACTATTGGTTTTACTTATTCCGGTAATCGGTGTAATTTATCCCCTGGCGCGACTTCTGCCTTCGGTGTACGACTCGTCGATGAAGCAGAGGATCTACCGGCTGTACGGTGAATTGAGTCTCCTGGAGAAAGATCTGAGGGACCGTCCTACAGGACAGGGTGTGGCCGATCTAAACGAGCGTCTCGACCGAATTGGAGACAAGGCCAACCGTATCAGGGTCCCAGCGACCTACGCCAACATGCTGTATACCTTACGGGGGCACATCGTTCAGGTGCGGGAAGTCATCAGGAGGCTGTAGGGGACGCCGAACCGAGAACCGGCTCGAAGAGAAGGAAGGAAAGGGAGCCAACTGGCTGCCCGCGCCGAAGGGGCCGTTTGTTCATGGCCATGCGACTCTACTGGCCGAAAGCCGGGGCGCTGGAAGGCAAGTGGACCGCGCCGCCAGTGAAGAAGGTGCAATAAGTGGATGGTGGATGGACCGGAGTGGTCCCTCCGTTTCCAGATCGCCCTATTGGTTCCCAATCAGGAGAAAAATTGATAAGGAGGAATTGTATGACAAGAAGAACCGTTTTACCAATGCTTCTGCTTGCCGCGGCCTTGGTCATGGTTGATTGTGCCAGCCGTCGCGCAGCAGGTGACAGGTACGCCGGGTGCGCCCGACGCCACCACGACCATCGACGGCAAACAGTTGCCGGCGCCGGATCCGAAGTTCGGCGGTGTTATCAAGGATGAAGCCCTACAATCAAAGGCGTGGTGGGCACCGCGTATCGTGCCCCCCAAGCAGGCTCCCAACGTCCTGCTCATCATCACGGATGACGCCGGGTTCGGCGTCCCCAGCACCTTCGGCGGGGTCATTCCCACGCCGGCCATGGACCGCGTGGCCAAAAACGGTCTGCGCTACAATAACATCCACTCCACCGCGCTCTGTTCGCCGACCCGCGCCGCGCTCATCACCGGGCGCAACCATCACTCGGCCGGTTTCGGCGTGGTCTCTGAGCAGTCCACGGGTTTCCCCGGCTATAACAGCATCATCGCCAAGGACAAGGCCACCATCGGGCGGGTTCTCCTCGACAACGGCTACGCCACGGCCTGGTTCGGCAAGGACCACAACACGCCGGCCTTCGAGGCCAGCGCGATCGGGCCCTTCGACCGATGGCCGACCGGGATGGGCTTCGAGTATTTCTACGGCTTCGTCGGCGGCGACGCCAACCAGTGGCAGCCGAACCTGTTCCGCAACACCACCCAGATCTACCCCTTCGAAGGCAAGCCGGGCTGGAACCTGGTAACCGGCATGGCCGACGACGCCATTGATTACTTGAATCGGGTCAACCAGATCGATCCCGGCAAGCCATTCTTCATCAAATATGCCCCCGGCGCCACGCACGCGCCGCATCACCCGACCAAGGAATGGGTGGAGAAGATCCGCGCCCTGCACCTCTTCGACGACGGTTGGAACAAGCTTCAGGAGAGGATTTTTGAGAACCAGAAGCGCCTCGGCATGATTCCGGCAGACACGAAATTGTCGCCCTGGCCAAAGAAGGTGCTGAAAGAGTGGGACTCGCTCTCGGCGGAAGAGAAGAAGCTGTTCATCAGGCAGGTCGAGGTCTTTGCCGCCTATGCGGCTTACAATGACCACGAGATTGGGCGCGTCATCCAGGCCATCGAGGACATGGGCAAGCTCGACAACACGCTTATCATCTACATCAACGGCGACAACGGCACCAGCGCCGAGGGCGGCCCGCTGGGCACGCCCAACGAGGTCGCGTGGTTCAACGGCGTCAACGAGATGCCGGTCGATGTCCAGATGAAGTGGTATGATGTCTGGGGTACGGAGCAGACCTATAACCACATGTCGGCGGGCTGGTCCTGGGCCTTTGATACGCCCTTCACCTGGTTCAAGCAAAACGCCTCGAAGCTCGGAGGCATCCGGCAGAATATGGCGGTTTCCTGGCCCGGCCACATTAAGGACAAGGGGGGCCTCCGCGAGCAGTTCATGCACGTGATCGACGTAGTGCCGACCATCCTCGAGGTCTCCGGCATTCGCGCCCCTGAAACCGTGGACGGCATCAAGCAGGCGCCCATCGAGGGCACGAGCTTCGCCTACACCTTCGACGCCAGAAACGCCAAGGAACCGTCCCGGCACAAGACCCAGTATTTCGAGATGATGGGCCAGTGGGCGTTGTATCACGAAGGCTGGCTGCTGAGCACCGAAGTAAACCGCGCGCCTTGGGAGGCCTTCGGCGCCGCCAATCCCGACCCGCTCAACAACCAGGTGCTCGAACTCTACGACCTGACCAAGGACTTCAGCCAATCCCAGAATCTCGCGGACAAGTATCCGGAGAAAGTGAAAGAGATGAAGCAGATGTTCATCGAGGAAGGGAAGAAGTATCAGGTCTTCCCCATGGACGCCTCGGTGGCGGCCCGCATCGTGGCTCCGCGCCCAAACATCACCGCCGGTCGCACGGAGTTCGTGTATACGAAACCCATGGTCGGCCTGCCCCAGGGCGACTCACCGTCCCTGCTCAACAGCTCCTACACCATCACCGCGGACATCGAGGTCCCGCAGGGCGGTGCCGAGGGCATGATCTTGACCTCCGGCGGCCGGTTTGCCGGCTACGGCTTCTACCTCCTCAAGAGCAAGCCGGTGTTTCTCTGGAACCTGATTGACCTCAAACGCGTCAAGTGGGAAGGGCCGGAACTCGCACCCGGCAGGCACACGGTTGAATTCGACTTCAAGTATGACGGCCTGGGCGTGGGCACGCTCGCCTTCAATAATATGAGTGGTCTGGGTCGTTCCGGCACCGGCACGCTCAAGGTGGACGGCCAGGCGGTGCAAACCATCAAGATGCCGCGCACGCTGCCCATGATCCTGCAGTGGGACGAGAGCTTTGACATCGGCTCCGACACGCTGACCGGCGTCAACGACGCCGACTACCAGCCGCCGTTCCCCTTTACCGCCAAGCTCAACAAGCTGACGATCAAGGTGGACCGGCCGAAGTTGTCGCCGGAGGACATCAAGAAACTCGAAGAGGGCATGAAGAAAGTCGAAGCAGGCCGCGAGTAAAAACGGTTTCATTGGTGAACCGCGCGGGCCGTTCCGGTGCCAGTCCGGCACGGGCCGGCCCGCGATTTCACCAAGCACGAGAGAAAGACGAGAGATTTTCGACTGGAGCAAACGGAAGAAACGGAGATGTAATCATTCCTTTCTGAGCACGTTTAAGGTAAGGTGCGATGGCTACCGGATAAATAAAGGAGCGAACCGAATGAGAAGAACCTGGGTGTTAAACGCGACCTTCGTGGCCCTGATGAGTCTCGGCCTTACGCTGCCGGGATGGGCCGCGTCGCCCAAAATGAAAATGACTACCCCGATGCCCCCGGGCATCGCTTCGCCGGACAAAGTGAAAACCCGTCTCGGCACGCTGACGTTTTTCGACGGCTTCCCGGACAAGGCTACGGTCACCAGGCTTTATGACAACCTGGATTTCCAGCGCGCCGTGCAGGCCTACCTGCTGGCAATCCCGGCTGTGAGTCAAGCGGCCAACCGGAAGGAAATTCTTAAATTGGGCCCGGCGAACAGGACGGTCCCGATCTTTGAGAACCGGATGGACTCGAAGTCTATCTTCCTGACTCCCAATACGGAAACCCCCTACAGCTGGATGTGGCTCGACCTGCGCGACGGTCCGTTGGTGCTCGAGGCCCCGCCGAAGGTGCTCGGTGCCCTCAACGATATGTGGTATCGATGGGTCATCGATATCGGGTTCACGGGTCCTGACCAGGGCGCGGGCGGCAAATTCCTGATTCTCCCCCTGGCAACCAGGGCGGCATTCCAGATGGCTACTTCGTTGTTAAGGCGCCGACGTTCAGCCTCTGGGCGCCTTGGCGCAGCTTCGTTGTGGATGGAGATCCGAAACCGGGTGTCGATCTGGTTAAAAAGCACACGCGGGTCTATCGCCTCTCCGAAGCCGCCAATCCCCCGGCCATGAACTTCGTGAACGTATCCGGCAAGGATTTTTGCACCGTTGCCCCGGCGGATTATGCCTTCTGGGAGCTTCTCAATCAGGTGGTGCAGGAGGAGCCGAGCGAGTCGCTCGATCCCATTCGACTGGGCTTCTACGCCTCGATTGGCATCGAGAAGGGCAAGCCCTTTGCGCCGGACGCCCGGATGAAGAAGATCCTCACCGAGGCCGCGGCAGTGGGCGATGCCACGGCTCGCGCAGTGGCGTTCCGGATCCGGCAGAAGGAAAGCTTCTATTACGAGAACAGCGCCTGGCGCCTGCCGTTCGTCGGAGGCTATAGATTCGAGAGGCAACCTGGCGTCCTGAACATGGACGGCTACATCATGTATTATTTCGCCGCCACGGGAGTAACGCCGGCGATGGAGGAGAAGATGGTCGGCCAGGGCTCGCAATATGCCTGGGCGGTCGTAGATTCAAAGGGCTTTCCCCTGGACGGTGGCAAGACATACAAACTGCATTTGCCTCCCAATATCCCGGTAAAGAATTTTTGGTCGGTGATCATTTACGATAACCAGGCTCGCTCGATGGTGCAGACCGACCAGCAGTTCCCGAGCGTCAGCAGCCAGCAAAAGAACCTCGTGATCAACGCGGATGGGTCAGTGGACATCTACTTTGGCCCGAAGGCCCCGGCGCACAAGGCAAACTGGATTCAGACCGTGCCCGGGAAGGGATGGAACACGATTTTGCGACTCTACAGCCCGACGGAAGCGTGGTTCGACAAGACCTGGCGGCCCGGCGAAATCGAGTTGCTGCGGTAGGATTGCCTAAGAATCTGCCACGGGGTTCCCCGTGCAGGCGATACACGGATCCATGGCGATACCTGCGCCAATGATCCGTGTATCGCCTGCTTTACCGCCTAACGCCCGGTGAGGGGAAGTTAATAATGTTGCCTTTAGGTTGGATTATGCGGGATTGGTTTTTTTTTCGTGTAGCGATCGCGCGATTCATACTGAGCGCTTATCGCCAGGTGATTACATGTTCTGCCGCGGTGTCGGCCGTGATGGCGATCTCGTTGGTGGCCGCGCCGGCACCTGCCGGCGAAATCGAGCCGAGATCCTATGTCAATACGCCGGTCGGAATCAATTTCCTGCTTGTGGGCTATGCCTATTCGGATGGCGGTTTGTCAACGTCAGGTTCGTCGCCGATCAAGGACGCCCAACTCAAGATGAATACCGGCGTCTTTGCTTATGCCCGGACACTGGACGTCTGGGGCAAATCAGGGAAGCTCGATGTCATACTGCCTTATTCCGAACTATCAGGAAATGCAATGGTTGCAGGGCAAACGCGAGAACGGTATGTTTCCGGGTTAAACGACCCGCTTTTCCGCTTCTCGGTCAATTTCTATGGCGCCCCCGCGCTGTCACTACAAGAATTTGCCACCTACCGGCAGGATTTAATCATCGGGGCGAGCGTTCAGGTATCGGCGCCCCTCGGACAGTATGATCAGGACAAACTGGTAAACCTTGGGAATAACCGCTGGTTTGTCAAGCCAGACATCGGAGTCTCCAAGGCATGGGGGGCACTGGCGCTAGAGTTTTCCACCGGGGCGCTTTTTTTTAGCAAGAATGACGACTTCTTCGGCGGCAAGACGCTGGAGCAGGATCCCGTCTGCTCCACGCAACTACACGCCACGTACAACTTTAGCGGCGCTTTTCCCTCGACCCTCGACCCCCTCCACTCGTCAAGCTCTACGCCGGCGCCGGTGTGTAAACCCGGACCGGGGAGAACTTTAACCTGCAGGGGATTGCCTGGCAATACCGCCGGGGGGGAGGTCTTTAGACGGGGTTTGACCTCATAACCCTAGACAAAAATATTTGAAATATTTTTAGGATTAGGATATAGATGCAAGATTCGATTGAGACGACTCCGATTCACAACAAAAAACCCAAATTAAAGGAGGCTGTGCGATGAAACGTTCTATGGCAATGGTATTGGTATTGGTGATGGCCCTGGTGTGCTCCGGATTGACGTTTGCCGAGGAGAAGAAACCCGACGCTACCCTCAAGTTTTCCGAGGGGGCGGTGGCCGTGGGCATAGGCTGGAGCTGGGGGAAAGGCGTTTTGAACTTCCAGGGGAAAGACCAGGCCTTCAAAGTCAAGGGGCTCTCAGTGGGTGAGGTAGGGATCACCAAGGCCGAGGCGACGGGAAGGGTCTTCAACCTCAAGAAGCTGGAGGACTTTAACGGCACATATTTAGCCGGCAGCGTTGAAGGTACCATCGCCGCCGGTGCCGGCGAAACGGCGATGAAGAACAAGAAGGGCGTGGTGATTTATGTCAGCCCCCTGACCAAGGGGGTCAACTTCAAGCTGGCGGTGGAAGGCGTGAATTTCACTTTGGAAAAGAAATAGGGCCGACCGGCGCCAGTCCTCGGGGCACAGTAATCCAAATAGATCCGTTTCCTGGATAAAGGAAACCGGTTATTCTCCCCACTTTTACCTGCCGGGAAGGAAGGGGCGATGCTCCTTCCTTCCCCATTATGCCTCCGCAAAGAACCAAATATTAATTAGGTCTTGATGTGTAGAGACAATCCCGGTATGGCGCCCATTTCCCGGCCGGCAATTACCACCGAAGAAACTGCCGCGGCCGGGGCCGGGTACTGAATGTTCAGATCGATCGTGGTGCAACTGAAGCCCCGGTCAAGCCGAGACATGATGGCCCAGGCCATGGTGTTGTCCATGACGGTGAACAGGATTCCACCGGATTTCGTTGTTTTTATGACAGGGGCTCCTATTCAAATCCATACAATTTGGTGGATTCTAATGAAGGATTCGACTATCCATTCTGATACCAAGATGACCGGATAAACCAGGTTATTATTTTATTTATATATTTAAATTCAAATGGTTATATTTTTAAAAGGTTATTCCCGAAAATCTGGCATCTTTATTGCATTTAATAATTGGCAAGGAAAGAGAAGTAAATGGTCCACCTTGAAGAATAATGGTTTTTGAACAAAGAAGAAAGGATGGTGTCTCGTGTTTGTCGTAAGTTGTTCCTGGTGTAACCAGGAGATCAGTCGGGTCCCAGGAAAAGACGAAATATCCCATGGGATTTGTCTATCCTGCTACCGGAAGATAAGGGATGAAATGCGAGTGCTTTTCCGGAAGACCACCCGCGGCCGCTTCGAAGATGTTTCAAGGAGGCGTACCCATGTTACTCAACAAATGATGGAGGTTTCTCCCTAATAATTCTTGCCCCGCAGGTCTGACTGCTTCGATTCATTCCTCCTCCTCGGGGGAAGGCCCATCGACCTTCCCCCACCTCCCCATCAATACGAAAATGGTATCGTTGCTTGTTACAGGTTGCTGGTTTGCTGGTTTAAAAGCCTCAGCAGAGCCCATATATTCCGTTAACAATTAATAATTGAGTATTGATTATTAATACTGTGCCTTTCAGGGCGTTCCCCTTGGTACCAGGTGCTTTTCGTTCGGCAATAAGCTATAATCACAGAGGAAGGGAAAGCCAGGAAGCATTTTGACTAACGAAAGGAGATAAACATGATTACTGCTCTGATCCAATTTAAGCTGCCGAAGCCGGTTACCCGCGCCCAGGCCCAGGAGATTTTTTTAGGCACGGCCCCAAAATACCGGGAGACTCCGGGACTCATCCGAAAATATTACCTCCTGTCATTGGACGGCGGGACCGGGGGCGGCGTTTATTTGTGGAGATCCCGGGAAGACGCGGAACGGCTTTATACCGTGGATTGGAAAAAATTTATTTTTGATAAATACGGGTCCGAGCCGACGGTGACCTACTTCGAGACCCCGGTGATCGTGGATAACCTAACCGGCGAAATCATCAGGGATGAAGGCTGACGGACTCGCAATAAGTCGCTTTAAAGACAGATTTTTGCCAGGTTATCATGGATAACGCGTCGGTCTTTTCCTTCGAAATATCGGCCAGGGACCAGCGGGCCCGGGCCGGACGACTTTCCACGCCGCACGGCGTTATCGAAACGCCGGCCTTTGTCCCGGTGGCCACCCGAGCCGCCATTCCCGGTCTTTCCGCGGAAGATTTAAAGGGTATCGGCGTCCAGGTCCTCATCACCAATGCCTTTCACCTGCATCTGCAACCCGGGGAAGAGGTGATCCGGGCCGCCGGCGGGCTCCAGCGCTTCATGGGCTGGAAGGGGCCGATCATGATCGATTCCGGCGGCTTTCAGATCTTCAGCCTGGGCGAAGGACGGAAACAGGGTTTGAGCAAGGTGGCCTCCGAGTTTACCGGGGAAGGGGACCGGGGCCGACACCCCCCGGCCCGGAAGGCCAAACCGCTGGTGCGGGTGGATGAGGCCGGGGCCGAGTTCATCTCCTACCGGGACGGGTCCCGGCACCGCTTCACGCCCGAAGGGGTGGTGGAGACCGGCCTGGACCTGGGGGCCGACCTGATCATGCCCCTGGACGAATGCACTTCCCCGCTTTATTCCTACGGGGAAACCCGGGCAGCCCTGGAACGCACCCACCGCTGGGCCCTGCGGTCCCTGGCTGCCTTTCAACGGCGCCCGGCCGGGGGGCAGGCCCTCTTCGGCATCATTCAGGGCGGGGACTTCGAAGACCTGCGGCGGGAGAGCGCCCGGTTCGTTGCCGGTCAGGCCTTTGACGGCCTGGCAATCGGCGGTTACCTGGGCCAATCCCGGGCCCGCATGGCGCAGGTCCTGAAGTGGACCATTCCCCATTTGCCGGAGGGTAAACCCCGGCACCTCCTGGGCATCGGCTGGGTGGAGGACGTCCTGAAGGCGGTCGAACAGGGGATCGACCTCCTGGACTGCGCCGCCCCAACCCGTCTGGCCCTGACCGGCACGCTGCTGGCTAAACGGGAAAAGCGCTTCCGCCTCCGGATCCGGAACGAAACTTTTCGGAAAGATCTTCGACCCGTCGAGGAAGACTGCCCCTGTGCAACCTGCCGGGGCTATTCCCGGGCCTACCTCCGACATCTCTTTATGGCCGGGGAACCTCTGGGGATGCACCTCGCCGTCCGGCACAACCTGCATTTCATGGAGATCCTGATGGAGCAAATCCGTTCGGCGATTAAGGAGGGGAAGCTGGCGTCTCTGATTCGGGAATGGGGGGACTATTCATTCTATAGACGCGGGGGAGGTAAGTTAATAGTTGCGCACTTAGTATAAGAAGGAAAGCCGTTGCAGGTTGCAAGAATTCTTCGCTAACAATCTTTGAAACCAAGGAGGTAGTAAGAATGAAATGGCTAAAAACCTGTTTCCTGGTGTCGTTTCTGCTGGCCGGATCCCTGCTGAGTCTAATCTGGACCCAGACCGTCCAATCCGCGGGGCCTCCGCCGGCAGTGCAGGAGATGGTGGAAAAAGCCAAGGCGGCGATCAGGACGGTCACGGCCGCGGAGGTGAAGGAGGCCCTGGACAAGAAGGAGCAGGCCGTATTCCTGGATGTCCGGGATCCTGGGGAATTTGCCACCGGCCATCTTCCCGGGGCCATCAACGTTTCCCGGGGGACCTTGGAGTTTAAGATCTGGGACAAGGTCCCTGATCAAAACGCCAAGATCTATGTCTACTGTCTAACGGCCATGCGTTCGGCTCTGGCCACCAAAACGCTGAACGATCTGGGTTATAAAAATGCCGTGTTGATGAATGCTTATTTCGAAGAATGGATCCAGGCCGGCTATCCGGTGGAAAAATAATATCTTTAACTTTTTAGCCCGATCAGAGTCTTATTATTAAATGTTTTTGAGCCTTTATTGGGCTTACCTCTAAAAGACGCAGGGAGGATAAAAAATGAAAAAAATCATTGGCTTGTTAAGTATCCTTTTAGTGTTGTCCTTAGTAGTGCCGCCTGAACCGGCTTTAGCTAATCGGGGGCAGGTGGATACGGGTATGGCGGGTTCTGGCCCGGATTGATTATCGGCGGCGTTTTAGGCTGGGGATTGGGGCCACGCTATTATTACCCTCCGCCGTATTATTATCCCCCTCCGGCTTATTATCCTCCCCCACCCACTTATTATTATCCCCCTGCTCCGCCGCCCAATTATTATTATCCCCCTGCGGCTGAAGGAATTCAGGCGCCGCCGCCGACCGCCCAAGCGCCGCCGCCGACCGGCCAAGAGGCGGGCGGGCGGATGTTTATCTATCCCCGTCAAAGTCAGAGTGAGGAGCAGCAGAACCAGGATTTTGACGGCTGCCACAACTGGGCCGTGGGCCAGACCGGCTTCGACCCGTCCAAGCCGCCCGACGGCGCGCCCAATGCCCAGACCATTCAAAAAAGCTCGGATTACTTGCGGGCGATCAGTGCCTGCCTCGACGCTCGCGGGTATACGTTAAGATAGATTGACGTAGTTTTTTTAACTTTTATGTTCCTTTGAAGTCTAATCTATAAAATATTTGAGCGAATCAGTTGCTCGCTCCGGACGAGAAGGGAGACTAAAATATGAAAAAAATCATTTGTTTCTTAAGCCTACTTTTTTTCTTGACCATATTAGTGGCAACGAATCAGGCGGAGGCTTATCGTGGTGGAGGATACGGAGGGTCTGGCGGCCACGGAGGGTATAGTGGGGGTGGAAGATCAGGTGGGCATGGTGGCCATGGAGGGTACTATGGTGGACACCGAGGGTATTATGGTGGACATGGAGGATATCGTGGGTATTATGGCGGGCATGGCAGATACTATGGCGGAGGACATTTCTACGGAGGATCCCGCGTCTACGTCGGCGGATACGCTGGGTACCCCTACTACTACGGGTATTATCCTTCCCCTTACTACTATACTTCCCCTTATTACTATCCTTATTAACCGAATGCCGTTACCCAGCCTCCCAACTTCACCGACCCGGAGCAAGACCCCTGTTGGTAATACCGCCAGGCTTCCCAAGGGTATTACCCTTGCGTCACAAGCTGCCCGGGGGAGTGGACGAGGGTGGTTTCGACTCCTCAGTTCATTATGCCTCCTTTTCTTGTTGACCATATTGGTGCCACCCAATCAGGCAGAGGCTGCTCGTGGGGGTGGAGGATCCGGTGGGCACGGAGGTTATAGTGGAGGAGGTGGGTCTGGCAGGCCTGGTGGGTCCGGTACTCATGGTGGATACAGTGGAGGTGGAAGATCCGGTGGTCAAGGTAGAGACGGTGCCCATGGCGGGTATCGTGGAGGTGGAAGGTCAGGTGGGCATGGAGGGCATTATGGCGGGCGTGGAGGATATCGGGGATATTATGGTGGACATGGCAGATATCATGGTGGCTATGGCGGGTTCTTTCCCGGATTATTTATCGGCGGTGCCTTAGGCTGGGGCTTGGGGCCTGGGTACTATGCCCCTCCAGCCTATTACAATTACCCTCCCCCGCCTCCGCCGGATTATTATGCCTATCCATCTCCGCCGGATAATTATTATCCCCCTCAGCCTCCCCCAAATTCTTATTATCCGCCGCCGTCCGAAGGAAGTCAGGCGCCACCGTCGCCCAGCCAAAATTCGGGTGGCCAGATGTTCATCTACCCCCGCCAAAGTCAAAGTGAAGAGCAACGGGCCAAGGATTTTGACGAGTGCCATAGTTGGGCCGTTGGTCAAACGGGCTTCGATCCGTCAGAGCCGCCCGATGGTGCGCCTGATGCTCAGACCAAACAAAAAAGCTCGGATTACTTGCGGGCGATCAGTGCCTGCCTCGATGCCCGCGGGTATACTTTAAGATAGACAGACGCCCCTCTGGTCAAGGTAGGCCTCGACTTGCAGCAACTGGACCGGAGAAAGGCTGTCTTTCGGACATACTGGTTGTTGATATAGACCAGGTAGGCCTTCCTGACTGGCAACCCTGAGTTCTTAAGGACGTAGTACTGGAGGGCAATGTCGTTAAAGTAAACTTCCTTGATCCCCGTGCTCCCCTTGACTTCATAAAGGTCCCATCCCTCCCCGACTTTTCTCAGGACATCCGCCTTGACGAAAACTTTGTCGAATTCAAAGGCCGGCTCGTAGAGGACCGACGTCCCGGCGGCGATCTCGGCTTGAGTCAGTTTCTTCTGGTCGTCGAGGGACAAGCCATCATAGGGGATGACCTTCCCTCCAGGGAAGAGGCCTTGGGCGACTATCCCAACGTCAGTTCCGGCCTGGAATACAGTCTCCTGGGCATCGGAAACCGGATCCCGCAAGTCGGGCTGGGTTTTATACATGTAGAGGGATTTCGGGCACTGAAGGCCCCGGATAAATTGGCTTTTGCTGAGAAATTTTTTCAGGGACACGCTTGCAGTCAGGGAGGGTCCCTGAAAAAATTTCTGTCTGGATGATCCGCCACTGCCTCCCCAACGGGTCGCCCCTGGCCATGTCCGTCCCCTTTATTAAAGGCAGTGAAATTTACATATTACTTTCACAAGCGTCATGAAAACCGCAGTTCCTGAGTGCCAGGCTTCCCGGTTCCGGGCCGTATTCGAAGGTGAGGCCCAGGTCTTTGGTGGCATGGGCGATAAACACACCGGGTCCTCCGATGGGGTATTTCCCTGGAACATTTTTCGCCTTGTGGACTTGCAGGGAAGGGTGACGGGGATTTTCGGCCAGAAGCTGAACGGCCCGGTCAATGGCCTTCCTTTCCTTCGGGCCCAGTTCGGAGTAGCTCTCCAAAAACAGCATTTCAAAAAACAGGTTGAAGGGTCGGGGTCGGGCACCCATGAGGCTTTATCCCCGGATCCTTTTAAGGGCTTCGCCCGGGGAGGTGGCCCTGATTCCGGGGCGTTTATCCCGGTTGACCCGCTCCTCTTTTTCCAGCCAATCCGTTCCGAGTTCCCCTTCCGGAAGATCCTCCATGTCCGGGAATTTCCGGACGGTCTTAACCGGATAGAGGGTGATCTGGTCCCCTTCTATTATGTATTCAAACAGGGGTTCCTTGCGGAAAGTCCCCGGCAGGGTCACCCGGCCACGGGAATCCGTTCTTAAGATATTGATGTCGGCCATAAAAGCACCTCCAGGCAGCGATGATTTACGGCGTTAATTATATTCCCATTTGTGGCTATTGTCAACAATGGGATAATTATCAAACGCCATGCCGGCTTTCAGGAACTATAAATTTTTCATGAAGCCGTAACAGCAGCGCCTCGAGGTAGGGTCGAATGATTTTTTTACATGACAAATCGCCGATTAACGCATCGTATTACGAACGCTCCATGAATAGTCAGTTAACCTCTCCAGCATTTTTTAAGTGCGTCGGTTATGATCCTTTCGCTGATCCGAAACTTTTTCCTTTGAGTCTTTTCTTCACCTGGTCGATGGCGCGAAGTTCCCTGCCTATCTCGTCATCGTCAAAGTCCACTACTGCAACCTCGTTTTCGCCCAGATAGTCTATGAAATCCCATTTGGAGAGCCCCGATAGTTCAGTCGCTTTCCCCAGGGAAAGCATCTTGCTTTTAAAAAACTTCAGGGCCAGCAGCTTTCTGGATTCCTGTGCCAGCTTGTCCCTCGTCAAACCAACCGAAGATAAGGAAAGGTAAAGGTCCTCCGGTAGATCTATGACCGCCTGTACATTGGCCAACGGATGTTCACCTCCTATTCTCAAACATATATAGGGGACGTAGTTTCTGAATCAACTTGACAGGTGCGGTTCAAAACGCTATTAAGGAGAACATGCCCAGACAACCGCGACTGGATGCCCCCGGGACCCTGCATCACGTCATGGGCCGGGGGATTGAGACCAGCAAGATATTTAGAACCAGGAAAGACCGGGAGGACTTCATTGACCGCCTGGCGGAATTGTGCCGGTCCGGCAGATGGTCCGTATACGCCTGGGCGCTGATGCCCAACCATTTTCACCTGCTGGTGCGAACTGGAAAAGAGCCCTTGGCCCGGAGCATGCGGCGCCTGATGACCGGCTACGCGATCAACTTCAACCTGCGGCACAAAAGACGGGGGCACCTCTTTCAGAACCGCTACAAGTCGATCGTCTGTCAGGAAGACCTCTATCTGCTGGAACTGACCCGTTATATCCACTTGAATCCGATCCGGGCGGGCCTGGTCCCGGACCTGGAGGCTTTAGGCCGGTATCCCTGGGCCGGCCACTCGGCCCTGACGGGGCAGGTGGAGCGGGACTGGCAGGATACCGGCGCGATCCAAGGGTACTTTGCCGGGAAGCTCCGGGAAGCGGTGCGGCGGTATAAGACTTTTGTGGCCGAGGGAGTCGGCCGGGGCCGGCGGCCGGAACTGGTCGGCGGCGGGTTGATCCGCAGCCTGGGGGGTTGGTCCCAGGTGCTTTCGCTGCGGCGGAAAGGCCTGCGGATGGCCGCCGATGATCGCGTTTTGGGAGACGGGGACTTTGTGGAGCAAATCTGGTCGGAATCCGCGGAACGGGAAAAAGAAACCTTGAGAAGAAAGGGTCCGGGCCTAGATTTAGAAATCCTGGCCCGGGAGATCGCCGCGGACCAGGGGATCACCGAAAAGGAACTCCGCTCCGGGAGTCGCAAGCGGAAGGTCTCTGAAACCCGAAAAGGGTTTTGTCGAGCCTCAGTGGACGAGTTGGGGTATCCGGCGGCGGTCGTTGCCCGGTTCCTGGGGGTGACCACCTCGGCGGTGGTGCGGGCCGCCCGGGCGGAGGAATCGGTTGCCCACAAGGTAGAATTATCCGGAAAGAATAAAAAAGGAGTCAACCGGGACCGGCTAACTCCTTGATATTTGGCGCGCCCAGGGTGATTCGAACACCCGACCTACGGATTCGTAGTCCTTTCAGTTTACTTTCACTAACCTTCATTATTCTACATTTTTTATTTGAAAAATCAAATAGTTCATTCTATAATCCTTCACATTAAAGGCCACTGAGTTTCCCAACTTCCTCAAAAGTTAGGACAAATGGGGGACTAATTCCCGTTTTATAGGTTTTTCGTTATTCATTTTATTTTTAGGAAGAACGGCATATGGGTACTAAATGTATTTTTTTTTTTTTTTTTTTTTTTTTTTTTTTTTTTTTTTTTTTTTTTTTTTTTTTTTTTTTTTTTTTTTTTTTTTTTTTTTTTTTTTTTTTTTTTTTTTTTTTTTTTTTTTTTTTTTTTTTTTTTTTTTTTTTTTTTTTTTTTTTTTTTTTTTTTTTTTTTTTTTTTTTTTTTTTTTTTTTTTTTTTTTTTTTTTTTTTTTTTTTTTTTTTTTTTTTTTTTTTTTTTTTTTTTTTTTTTTTTAAAAAAAAAAAAAAATTTTTTTTTTTTTTTTTAATAAAAATCGATGCCCTGACCTTTAAGTAGGTTTTTGATGAACCCGATTTACCCCAAGCAAAAACTAATAAATCCGTAGATCATGGTCTAGGGAAGACCAATTATTCAAGCTATGGATCTCTCCGGTTATTGCCGATAAACCTTTAAAAAAATATTTCTCACACGGATTTGAACGAATAAAAATGAATTATCCGATTTTTGTATGTTCCCCAAGAACAATCGAGAAATCGTCAAGCGAAAATCCGGTAAGTCGCAGACCTGTGAAATAACCCTCCACCAATTTGAAGGCGATAATCCTGTATCTAAGGTGTAGAAGCTTTGGGAAGTATAATAATTGTTTAAGATTTTTAATCATAAAAGAGGTTTATCTGTATCATGATGTTTTAGAAGAAAAGAGTTGTAGACTAGATAATATGTTGGCCATATCCCTTCAATGTGGATTAAGGGCAGGAGTAATTTTTAATATCGATTTAAGTATATGTCGATGTCGACCGAGGATCATCAAGTATCAGAGATCCCTAGGGTTTTATTGGTAGGGTTTCCTTTATGACGAGGAGTGTGAAAGAAATTTTTAGTTATTTATAGTGAGGATAAAACTAGGATTTGGTTTTTCCTTACCGTAAAGGGAGTATTATCCATGAAATTTCAAATGCTTTTAAACGAGTAGTTGATGAAATCCAACTATATGTCGGCGTTTTGGATAAACAGATTTATTGTTTGTTTTCATATCCTAATAGATACATCTTTCCGATCATTGCCAATTGATAATGGTACGATTTTTTTTACCATCAAAGACTATTTGGGTCATAGTACTCTATTCATGACATAATTGCATTTCTATCTTTGGGATAATATCCTTAAGACAGCCGTTTGGGATTCAGTTAAAAGTCCTTAATAAAAATGGTCCAATTCCCAATGTCCAGGAGGTAGTATCTCCTTAAGAGTCTCAAGAATCAATTTGCTCTTCCTTCCCCTCCAGATAATAACCCAATAAATTTCCGAGTATATATTCGCCCCCGTCCGGCAGTGGTATTTGGCGTATCTCCATGGATCAGGCTCCCGTTTTTCGACCAGGTAAAAATCAATTTGTTTCCGTGCAAGCCTGAACCACCACATCGTTCCCTAGAGATTGTCTGGATTAACAAGCCATTCGACCGGCAAAGTATCCCTTTTGGACGACCGACCCGGGCTACCAGGACTCAAAGCGCTGGTGTCTGGAAGATTAAGCTCTATGGGTTTATTTGCTCCTGGTCAGCAGTAACCGGGATCATAATACTTGATATTTTCCTCTGGATATCCTTTCAAAAATTGCTTGTGTAGTTATCGCGCAAATAGTAAGCTCCCTTATTGGTGTGATTTTTACAGTGATCTGATGGAAATATCCACTGGGCAATTCTCTTGAAGGGATGGATTTTTTCGATAATTTTGTAATTTTGGCTTTTTTAAGACCATTTTTTTGTACGGAACCATGGCTATTTTTAAATCGTCATGGAACTTACTTGTCAACTTTTCCCATCCCGGTGATTTCTTCATGAATTCCCTTTGTGATGTTATCACTTACCAAATATTCTTGTTATTTTATCCCATTTTTCCAAGCATGGATTCACATCATCTAATTGAATAGAAATGCCTTTATATGACTCCCCGTCTTTCCCTATTTCATCAACCCAAACAACGGTTTTGTTTCCATCAAGATTAACCCGTTTGTTTGGGTTCCTGTTCTTGACCTTGGTTAATTTTGCATCTGCTAGTTTTTTGTAATCTACCTCGTCTAATACAAAAAAAGTTGGCCCCTCACCTGGTTTCTTCCCTTCGAAGTCAACCAATATCAAGAAATTATTAACTCCCCGATAAACCCTTTTACGGCTTGCCATACGGTCTTCTGCTTGGCCTTCACCGTCAATTAACTTCCTGGTTTTTCTGGCGGACGAAAATATGGCATTTGGCAGACCTCAATGGGGTAAAAGGGAGGGAATTCCATATTTATTTAAGTTCCGAGATAACCGCATCAATACCGGCTTTGTGAAGTTGATTTTTACTGATTTCCATGCTCACCTCTTTGATATCGGTTAAATCAATGTTTTTATAAAATTCCCTGAAAATTAAGACCTGATTTCCTAACACATAATATCCCTAAGCTTCTCATACAGCCTGACCATTCCCGAGGGTGTCCATCCGGCAGTATTCCAACAGCGCCTGCCTGACCTTTTCCACCTCAGCCGGATCCCCGCCTTCACACATCCGAAAGTACCCCTCCATCGCCATCCCCCCATCACTGATTTCCATCCCCTGATAAGTCATGCCCGGGATCAAGGCCGGGAGGACCATCTTCTGGGAATATGACCCCTTCATTTCCCAGCGGTAGACATCCCTGGTTCCGGAAAGGGACGGCCAAGTCCCGAAGGTTGTCGATTATTCCCTCCAAGGCTTGGCGGTGTTCAGGGAACCAATCGGCGAGTTGGTTCAGAATAGTCTTCTCGAAGGAGGCGTTGTAGGCCAGGACGCAGGCATTATCGGGGATGTCACCAACCAGTTTTTCGACCAGGGGACGTCTTGGATCGGTGTTCGGCGGCGCCAGGAACTCGGAATGGCCCAAGCCAGAATGCTCCCCTTGAAGGGAATGGAGGGAATACTGGTAAGGGACCTGCTGGTAGGGTTTGGTCCCGTCATAAATCGGGATGGCCGTCATGAAAGTTTCGAAATCGAAGAAATAGAGGGGGTACCAGAGAGCTACTCAGGAATTCCCTTATGCCTTCGGCGTTGACGAATTCCTTCTGGTCAAGGTAAGCCTCGACTTGGAGCAACTGAACCGGGGAAAGGCGGTCCTTTGGGATATCCTCCAGCCGGAGGAACCCTTGGCGGTAGAGATCCCAGGGATTGGCTCCTCTCTTGACCAAATCCAAGACCGAATATTCCGGGATATGTGCCCAGCAGTGGCCCTGGAAATCACAAGGGTAAGGGTCAGAACAATGCTCCCCGATATCGATATCAGGAAGGCCACCGGCCAATATTTCCCTCAGCCTTCCGATTTCCTCCCGGACCAATCCCTCCCTTTCGATCGCCTCTGGGTAACGTCTTCAAACAGAAACAACTGGTCCAAGTCCAAGGCCCCGTTTCTGACATACTGGTTGTTGATATAGACCAGGTAGG
This sequence comes from uncultured delta proteobacterium, assembly GCA_963716045.1. Classification (GTDB taxonomy): domain Bacteria; phylum Desulfobacterota; class RBG-13-43-22; order RBG-13-43-22; family RBG-13-43-22; genus CAVQSS01. The sequence goes on from CAVQSS010000024.1 coordinate 75,275, forward strand.
CCTTCCGGATTGGCAAGCCCGAGTTTTTCAGGACGTAGTACTGGAGGGCAATGTCGTTGAGGTAAACTTCCTTGATCCCCGTGCTTCCCTTGACTTCATAGAGGTCCCATTCCTCACCGACTTTTCTCAGGATATCCGCCTTGACGAAAACTTTGTCGAATTGAAAGGCCGGTTCGTAGAGGACTGGGGTTCCGGCAGCGATTTCGGCTTGAGTCAGTTTATTCTGGTCATCGAGGGACAAGCCATCATAGGGGATTACCTTCCCTCCTGGGAAAAGGCCTTGGGCGACTATCCCAACGTCAGTTCCGGCCTGGAATATAGCCTCCTGGGCCTGGGAAACTGGATTCCGCAAGTCGGGCTGGGTTTTATAGAGATAGAGGGACTTGGGGCACTGAGTCCCCGGATAAAAAGGCTTTTGCTGAGATAGGAGAGGTCCTTTTTGTTTGCTTAGCCATAGTATCGAGAAGAATACCCCGTTTTGGCGGCTGCAATCAAATTTTTAATGTATTTGGTAGTTTTTTTATCCCTTGGATCAAACAAAATAGAGTTTCTCAGGGAGGGGAACTTCGAAACCCTCTTGGCCGTCTATTATGAGACAGGGGGTTTGATCCCCGGTTTTCCGGCGGTAATCCAGAATAAGTCTCCCAGGCTAGTCTCCCGACAACCCGTCTATCGACAATGGATACGAAATAGGGAACCCCGATTATATCGAAAGAACCGGATTCCCCGTGATAAACCCGGCAACCCAATTCTCTAGCCAGTTGCTCGATTTCCATTTTTAGAGGAGCGCTTTCAAACTGGCAGAAAATGGTCTTGTCTAACCGATAACCTTCGAGGGCACGGCCAGGTTTAACCGGGGCATTCCGGTTTGACCCAAAGAATTGGATGGAAAGAAAAGCCCTAAAATCCCACTCCCCAAAAGCCCTTCTTGATCAAATCTCTCCGGTTCATTTCTAAAAAAAAAAAAAAAAAAAAAAAAAAAAAAAAAAAAAAAAAAAAAAAAAAAAAAAAAAAAAAAAAAAAAAAAAAAAAAAAAAAAAAAAAAAAAAAAAAAAAAAAAAAAAAAAAAAAAAAAAAAAAAAAAAAAAAAAAAAAAAAAAAAAAAAAAAAAAAAAAAAAAAAAAAAAAAAAAAAAAAAAAAAAAAAAAAAAAAAAAAAAAAAAAAAAAAAAAAAAAAAAAAAAAAAAAAAAAAAAAAAAAAAATTTTTTATCTAAGTACAGTATACATTTGTCGGTGGGTCCATTCAAAATACAAATATTCCTTTCCTACCTCATCCCTGGCCAAAGAAAGGAATCCCTTCAACCCGTGACATTTGATAAACTCCTGGTAAACCAGTTTCCCTTCCGAGTCATAAACCAAAAACATAGCCCGGCCAGAAGTCGACCTTAACCGGGCTACCACCCCCAAAGCTACATTACCAGTTCCGGTTATCCTCACCGGAATGGCAAAGACCCGGCTGATATAGGGATATTTTCTTAAATCAACCGAGACCAGTTCCCCGCCATTTGTTCTTCTATCTTTAAGACATTCCCGTCATGGGTAAACTTGACTTCCTTCCCGTTCCAAACCAACGGTTGAATTTTGTCCTGATCCTCGTCATAAATCGAGAGGACCATTTTCCCTTCAATTTTCTCGACCTTCGGAGAAAGGTGGCCGACCTGTTGACCCGGCCGGTATCGAAAATTACCTGAGGCCTTTGCTGGTATTCTTCCCAGGCGGCAAAACCCCAAGCCGAAATAAAGGAAATTGATAGGGTCCCGAGGAAAGTCAAGAGAAGGACCCGGCTGGCTTTGTCGGATAGGACCCTGACGGAAACGAACCTTGCAAGAACGAACCTAACCAGGAAACCGACCCCAAAACAAAGGCCCATCAGGATTAGGGTATAGATCGGAATAAACCCAAACCCGATGACGCTGGTTGAACTCGGCCTCCCAATCAGAATTTCGGCGAAGAGGGCCATCATTAGAAAGGTCCCGAAGTTCAAGCCGATGAACCCAGCCAGGATATGGGGAATATTCGAGGGGAATTGTTTCGGGAAAAAGGTCATTTCCCTAACTTATCGGAGAGTTCGAGGGAACTGTTGAAATATTTAAGGGCCTTCACTCAATATGCTCCACCTCGGCCCCCTTCTTCTCAACCAAATATTTGGCTATCAGCCGGCGATGGCAATCGCAACCCGCTTTTCGGCACAGAGGAGACAAAAGGCTGATGGACCCGGGCTAACCGGTCGACCAGGAGGTCCCCGGCTTGATCCAAAAGGGTTTTGTACCGGGCTTCCCAGTCAACGCATTCCATAAAAAGGTTCCCGAGTTCGATCAGGGAGACATACCCGATCCCGGCCCCAGCCAGAATTTTTTCTGATCCCCTTATCGGGGGTATTGGCCTTAACCCATGTCCCCAACCGGGCCCGATCCGGTCGGAGACGGACATCAACGACGGTTCTTATCCCTTTGGCCTGGAGAATTTCCAGGAAATCCTTCGGATCCCGGCCACCGTAACCGATTGTGTAAAATCTCTATGGATGACTCCCTTTAAGAGAATATTTACCGTATCTGATTAGGTGCTTCAAGGATGTTTTAGGTGTGGAAGACAGAAACCGTTAAAAACTGATAATATGTCGGAATACTTTACGTATTTCTATATACTACTTTTCCAATAATATCAGATAGAAATGGGAATTGGTTAGAAATATGTCGTAAAGTTTTACACATTCGCAGTTTGCCCTTTGGCAGACAGAAAAACTAACCACTTAAATTAACAATATAATTTCCGCCCTATCCTGGTAGGCAAGAAAATTGCATTTAATTTTAACGGGCATTTTTATAACAACCTCTTCAATAACCCCAAAACATACAAATTCGGTTACGACTCGATAGATTTAATTTGAAGTACGAAATCCCCACCCTATGGGTGGGGTCATGTATGACTGGCTACGCCGGTCCCGGATGGGTTTGGCTGAAAGCCGGACAAAATAACTTGTCATTCCCGTTGAGGATTGAATCCAAGAAGAAGGTTCGAATTGGTGGGGCATGGATCCCCGCCCTTGGGAAATAGCAATTTCCGACATTTGGGATTGGGGCGATTCCAGATTTGCCATTGTCGACATAATCAAGAACTTGTCAACGACGCTGTAAGCCCCCTAGGGGGGGCAAAGCTAAAGCCGCACCCTAAGGGTGCGGATGATTTACTATCGAAGCTCTAAGCGTTCTCGATACTTTTTTGATTTCGACCCAAACAAGGAGGGCCTAGCCAAAAAAAGACTTATTAATCAACTCAAGCCTTGAGAGCAATTTTGGATTGACGCATGAAGAACTGAGCCGCTGGGGAAGGGTCACAATATACTCTATGGGGTTTCAATCGGGGCATTCCCCATAAAATACTTTATTATTTGAATAGCATAACAAGCGGGATTGTCAAGCATAAATTGGCATAACCAAGGACCACCGCGAAGCGGTTTAGTTCTTCAAATGGTAATCGCTAATTCAAGCACATGTCACCAATGCGGACTTGCAGATGGAGTCCGTTCGGAGCTATTAAACCCAATAATTCCGCTGTTCCTTTCTCTTTAATTCGCCAATATAATAATATGACCCCAGTCCATTTCGCCCAACTAAAATCCCTCCACCCAAAATCCCCTCTTCCATTATCATAACTATAGGATAAAACTTGACAATTAACCTATTATCAAGTATACTTATTAATATATTTTCAAAGATAAAGAGGCCCCAAGACCCATGAACCCGAAAGTCAAAATGATTGACCGGCTGATCCGGGACCAAGTCAAACTTTTCCCGGATTTCCCTCACAACGACGACGGCCTCCGGGAAGTCATCACCCAAGTCGTTACCGGAAAACCCGGCCGGAGAATGGCCAAGCTTTATAGGTGCCTGGTTGAGTCGTTTATTATGGTTGGGGGGAGTGACCAATCGAACCAGGGGTACTACGACCGCCAGAAAGTCAAGCCGACTTACCACCGGATCAAGCAAGCCGTTAAAAATTCAGCCTGCCCGAAGTTGGCTCTTTTGAAGCCTACCAAGACTGCGGGTACCGGAAGATGGCGAAGACTTGCAGCAACCCTGGCTAATTGGCGGCCTGTCCGGTCCCCGAATTCGACATGAAGAAAGGGGTCCTCAACCAAATGGCTTTTTCCCTCTTCTTCTTCCTTCGGGATGTTTGCCGGGGGGATTTCTACCGGTTTGTTAAGGACCAGTTCGGAGACGGAAATTTACCGGAAAAGGAATTGACCGACCGGATCCAAGGGTTCATTGCCGAAGTCAGTCGGATTAAGAACGTTGGGCCAAAGCTGGTTGATATGGTTTTTTCCCATATTTTCTTCACTCAGGCCCCGGGATGGGATTACCAGGCGATTGGGGTCCGAATGGTTGCCATAGATACCCTGGTTCACAACTTTTTAGCCAAGACCGGGACCTTGGATTACTACGGGCAAGCCCACAAGTACGGCCCGAAGTGCCACTCTCAAGCCGGGTGTGTCGGGGTTATCGAAGAGATAGCCCGGGATTTGGACTGCCGAAAATACCACCCGTCCTACCCGGCTTACTTCCCGAGGTTGATTCAAGCTTATATTTGGGCTTACTGCGCCATGAACGGGGAGAATATCTGCAACGGGAACAAGTGCAAACAGGGTAAGCCGAATATGGCTTGTAGTCTTCTTCAGGAAGGGTATTGCCGGCCTTTCGACTTACCCCAATCGGCACCCTCGGAAGGCGCTTCTATGGTATCATGAGTAGATTTCGAGAAAGAGGATGACTTTTCCGAAAATATCAGCGGGCTTGGTCCTCATCTCGTTCCAGTCTACGCCCTACTGATTACCTATCTTCTCGGCCCCTTTGATCTGCTCCACTGGCCCAGTTGAGAACATCAAGGAATTGATCCATAACGGCATTATCTTTAAAAATAGAGAGTGTGAGACCAGGGTATTTTGGATTCTCAGAAAAAGAGATACCAGGTATCGCATTGAAGCGCTTTATCAATTCAGCACGCCTGGCTTCGTCTTTGAAAGGAATACGAACCCCAAATTGACCAAAAGTCACCTGAACGTTGCCGTTGGTGAATAAGTAGATGAGCGAGTACCAATTGTTATTGGCATCCAGGATCGGGACACAGGAACCCGTCTGTTTCCCCTTTCCCCACCATATTTTTGACATCCGTTCCTGACCCCAAGACAGGAAACTTTTTCGCGATGGCTACCTCTTCGGAACCTCGTTTGGATTCCAATTCTTGAAAGAAAGACGCTTCGTCCCACTGCTTCGAGTCCCCCCCCGAGCTTCCTTTCTTGCGCTCCGCCTCGGCAGTCTGTCCGATAACCCTTGGAACAAGGGTCTTCACTCCCTGTCCCACAAACTGCTTGATCTCTACCGCAAGAACTTCTGCTGGGTCCATCTGGGAATTAAGAAACTCGACGATTCGCCTCAGTTCGGCAGGAATCTCATCCGCTACAAAGATGAGACGGATTTTTCCTGCCTGCAAATTTGTCTTTGAGTTT
>CAVQSS010000025.1:0-181081 GCA_963716045.1 uncultured delta proteobacterium
GTGGGCCGGAGGTCACGGAGAGGCGAGAAGAATTGGATACAGGGATGACGTACACCTATTCTCTGCGAGATGCCGAGCCGACAGCCAACCTCCTTTTCGCTCTCCGGCGGCCATACCCGTAGGAGCTGGCCGGATTTTTTTTCTACCGCAAAGCCGCAAAGAACGCCAAGAGAAGCACAATCCGGATCAAAGGAATATTTTATCCACAGCCTGGAGGAATGGTCCGGGCGGAAACTGGAACCGGACCGACTGCGGGAGGCTGTGCGATTGACCAACCGGCGCCGGGCCGCCCTCCGGGAACTGTATGAACTGAGAAAGGCCGATCCGCCCCTGGTGTCCGGGACCGAGGTGACCCGGATCCTGGTGGCCGGCATGGGCCTGCCGGCGGCGGAACACCTGGAACTGGTCAGAGCAAGTCATCGCCGAGATCCAGGCGCGCCCCCGGCCCCAGACCCCGAAACTCCCCCGCCTCTTCATCTGGGGCAGCGAAATAGACGACGCGGCCTTCATCCGGCTGGTGGAGGAGAGCGGGGCCTGCGTGGTGATGGACGATCTCTGTACCGGCACCCGCTTCTTCTGGGACGACGTGCCGGAAACCGACGATCCCCTGGACGGCCTGGCCCGGCGGTACCTGCAAACCCACTGCCCCCGCAGCTATGAGGCCCGGACCGGAACCCGGGAGGAGGACCTGGAAAACCGCTTCGGACACATCGGCCGGTTCATCAGGGAATGGAAGGTCGACGGGGTCATCGGTTATATCGTCCGCTACTGCGATACCTGCGAACTGGAAGGGCCGGATTTGCGGGAATACCTGAACGGAATGCAGCTTCCGGTGCTGATGATCGAGGACGATTACTCCACCTCCACCATCGGCCAGCTCCGCACCCGGGTCCAGGCCTTCCTGGAAATGCTGACTTAAGGGGAATGGATGGCTATGGAAGAGAAAGAACAAACAAAACCACGGCGGTCAAAGGCACGGATACGGCCCGGCAAGGTGCGGGCCCTGGTGAAGAGCATTTATCGGAACGCCCACGAAGCCAAGGCCCAGGGCAAGAAAGTGGCCTATTTCATGGTGGCCTCCCAGTACGACGAAATCCTGCGGGCCATGGACATCGTGCCCCTGCCCACGGAAAACTATGCCGGGCTGTGCGCCGCCAAGCGCGACATGGACCGCTTTCTTCTCCAGGCGGAGGCGGACGGCTACTCCCAGGTGCTCTGCAGCTACGCCCGGATCGGCCTGGGCTTCGACAGCCTGCGAAAAGAGCTGGGCGGCATCCCGGAAAACGCCCCGGACGGCGGGATGCCCGTGCCGGATATGATGCTGGGCAGCAGCGCCGTCTGTGACCCCCGCTTTAAATGGTTCCAGGCGGCCGGGCGCTACCTGGACGTGCCCACTTACAACATCGACGTGGTCGGGCCGCCGGCCTATGCGGACCTGGACCGGGTGCGGGACTACTATATCCAATATCAAAAAGAACAGTTTCAGGGCCTGATCGGGTTTCTCGAGCGGCAGACCGGCCAAAGGCTGGACCGGGAGCGACTCTGGGAGGCCATCCGGCTGAGGTGACGAGGCCTGGCGGCTCTGGTACGAGATCGACCGGCTGCGCACCGCCGTCCCCGGCCCCATGCCGACCCAGGACCACTTCAGCGTCATGGTGGCCGGCCATTATTTCTCCGGCACCCGGGTGGCGGTGGATTTCTACCAGGGGCTTTACGACGAAGTGAAGGCCAAGGCGGAAAACAAAATCGGCGTGATCCCCGAGGAAAAATACCGTCTGCTCTACGGCGGCGGCCTGCCTCCCTGGCACACCCTCTGGATCTTCAATTACTTCGAAAGCTTCGGGGCCGTGTTCGTGATTGAAAACGTCTACCGGGGCTATGATCCCGTGGAAGTGCCGGCCCGGATCAAAGACCCGGTGGAATACCTGGCCTGGCGGACCTTCCTGCGCTTCACCCAGCGCCACGAACAGGCCCGGACCCGCAGCGGCCATCCGATCGTGGAAAAATTGCTGGGGATGATCGACGATTACCGGATCGACGGGGTGGTCTTTCACGCCTGCCGTTCCTGCCGAGCGACCACGGTCGGCCAGGTGCACATCAAAAACCTCTTGGGCCGGTTCAAGGATATCCCCATGATGCAGTTGGTCTCCGACATGGTGGACCTCCGGGATTATTCGGAGGCCCAATGGAAGGCCCAGATCGGAGCCTTTATCGAAGCCTTGGCCGCCCGGGTGGGGTAGAGGCTAAAGTCCGAAGAAGGCTACCGCCAGACCTTTACACCGGCGTGATCAATAAATTCGAAATGCCGAAACACGACAATTCGAAACAGAGCACAAAGGTCCAAAATCCAAACTGTCCGAAACGAAAACGCTTTGAATTTTGAAATTTGGTCATTTGAATTTGTTTCGGATTTCGAATTTCGGATTTCGAGTTTAAGCAAATTTAGAGGATAAACTATGCCCTTTGCCGGCCTCGACATCGGCTCCACCATGACCAAGGCGGTCATCATCGACCGGGAAGGAAAGGTCCTGGGATCGGTCATCGGCCCCACCGGCGCCGAACACCGCCATTTGGCCCTTCAGGTGATGGCCGAGGCGCTGGATAAAACGGGCCTGGTCCTGGAGGCGCTGGACTTTATCGTGGCCACCGGTTATGGGCGGATCAATGTCCCCTTTGCCGACAAGCAGATTACGGAGATCACCTGCCACGCCCGAGGCATTCGGGCCCTCTTTCCCACGGCCCGGACCGTCATCGATATCGGCGGGCAGGACTCCAAGGGCATCAAACTGGACGCCGGGGGCAAGGTCGTCAACTTTGTCATGAACGACAAGTGCGCCGCCGGGACCGGCCGTTTCCTGGAAGTGATCGCCGATACCCTGGGGATTCCCCTGGCCGAAATGGGCGGCCTTTCGCTGACGGCCAAGGAAGCCGTCCCGATTTCCAATACCTGCACCGTCTTTGCCGAGCACGAGGTAACCTCCCGGCTGGCCGAGGGGGCGGGTGTGCCGGAAATCATCGCCGGGCTGCACGCGGCCATCGCCGGGCGGGTGGTGAATCTGGTCCGGACCCTGGGGATCCAAAAGGACGTGGCGGTCACCGGCGGCGGGGCCAAGAATATCGGGTTGGTTCGGGCCGTCGAGGATAAAGTCGGTTTTCCGGTACTGGTGCCGGCCGAACCCCTTCTCACCGGGGCCTTGGGAGCGGCTCTGCTGGGAATGGATTTCATCGCCCGCGGGATGATCTCGAACCGGGCCAGAAAACTGGAAGGGGTGACCTTCTTCCAATGAACGGAGACCGTCTTTGTTTCGCCGGGGTGGATATCGGTTCGGCCTTTATCAAAGCCGTTCTGGTGAGCCGACAAAAAATCCTGGCTTCCGCAATGCTCCCCTCCGGAGGCCGCTACCGGGAAACCGCCGGAGACGTTTTGGAGACGGCGCTGGCCCAAGCCGGTCTGAGCCGGGAACGGCTCGCCGGCATCGTGGTCACCGGCGTGGGGGCGGAAAGCGCCCCCTTCCCGGCGAGGTCGGTATCCGATATTTCCTGTCAGGCCCGGGGCTGCCGCTTCCATTTTCCTTCGGCCCGCACCGTGATCGATATCGGCGGGCAGTTCACCAAAGCCGCCAAATTGAACCCCGAGGGTCGGGTGGCCGATTTCCTGATCAGCGAAAAATGCGCCGCGGGCTCCGGGCGTTTCTTGCAGATCATGGCTCGCATCCTGCAGATCGAATGGGAGACGATCGGCCCCCTTTCCCTGAAATCAAAAACACCGGTGGAGTTTTCCACCAACTGCGCCGTCTTTGCCGAATCGGAAACCGTCTCCCGGCTGGCCGAAGGCGCCCGCCCGGAAGACTTGCTGGCCGGCGTGCATCGTGCCATGGCCGCCAAGGTGGCCATGCTGGCCAAAAGGCTGAAGATGGAGCCGGAAGTGGTCCTTACCGGCGGCGGGGCGGAGGATGCCGGCCTGGTCCGGGCCGTCAGCGAGGCCCTGGGCCTGGAAGTGCGGGTCCCGGAAAATCCCCGGCTCACGGCCGCCCTCGGCGCCGCCTGCCTGGCCGAGGAGAACCAACCCTGAATTTCCCGGCCGGTAATTTTCACCCGATAATTCTTGCCAAGCGAAAAATACTTTAGTACCATGAATCTCGGATTTCGTGGGCCGCCACCTTCCATCCGCCGGCGACCGGAAGGCGCCCCACGGTACGACCTGAACGTCTTGCCGGCATTGGCATCGGGCAACAACCCGGACAGGATTTCGGTGATGAAACGGCTCAGAAGCGCTCTTGCGATACTTTTCATTCTCTCCTGGTTTTCCGCTTCGGGGTGTGATTGGATGGGGCCGGGAACCGCCCCGACCGAAGCCGTTCCCGGCGTCAGCGACCAGACCCTGCTTATCGGGTCTTCCATGGCACTGGGAGGCCACGCCAGCTACCTGGGCAAGCAAACCCTGCACGGCGCCCTTTCCTTTATCAATCAAGTCAACAATGAAGGAGGCATCCACGGCCGAAAAATCAAATTGATCGCCTATGATGACGGCTACGATCCGCAGGTCTGCGTCGCCAATACCCAGCGGTTGATCATCCATGACAAGGTCTTCGCCCTTTTTTGCTATGTGGGGACACCCACTACGGTAAAGATTTTGCCCATCCTGGAACAGGCGAAGATCCCCCTGGTGGGGGTCTTCTCGGGGGCCAACGCCTTGCGGGAACCACTTAACCGGTACATCCTAAACATCCGGGCCTCGTATTACCAGGAAACAAAGAATGCCGTGAAAAACCTGGTCGAGGACTTGGGCCTGAAAAAAGTGGCGGTTTTTTATCAATACGACGCCTACGGGTTCGATGGGTTGAAAGGGACAGAACTGGCCCTCAAGGACTTCGGTTTGACGCCCGTAGCCCGCGGGACCTATACCCGGGGGACCCTGAATGTCGAAGACGGGCTGGGTAAAATCAAAAATTCCGACGCGGAAGCCGTGGTCATGATCGGGACCTACGAACCCTGCGCCAAATTCATCCGGCTGGCCAAATCCCAGGGTTACCAGCCTATCTTTTATAATGTATCCTTTGTGGGAGCCGATGAACTGGCCCGCCGACTGGGGGAAGAAGGGGAAGGCGTGATCGTCAGTCAGGTCGTCCCTTCGCCGGAACCGCCTCAAAACCAGGCGCCGTTAAAAGGGGTCAAGGATTATGCGGAACTCCACAAAAAGTTTTTCCCCGAGGACAGCCCGAATGTGATTGGCCTGGAGGGGTTTATCAATGCCCGGGTTTTGGTGGAAGGCTTACTCCGCGCGGGGAAGAATCTCGATCGGGAAAAATTTATTGACGCGCTGGAAACCGTCCGGAATTTTTCCGTGGGCATAGACCAGGAAATCAATTTCAGCCCGCAGGATCATCAAGGTCTGAAGGCGGTTTATTTTTCCCGGATCCACCGGTTTCGATTCGTCCCTCTCTCGGACTGGAAGGAAATAGGGCGGGTTCGGGGTGGTCGTTCATAGCCTTAGGCCCGGATTCAAAGCCCGGAGGACCTTTGGAACGTTTTAGAAGCCTCAGTTTTAAGAACAAGATACTCTTCTTGACCATCGCGGTCATTTTGCTGCTGAGTTTCAGCATCCTGGTGGCCACCCGTTTTATCCTGATCCCGGCGCTCACCGATGAATTGAAGCGGCGGGGAATCGCGATCGCCCAGAGCCTGGCCGACCTGGGCAAGAGCTATATCCTCCATGAGGACACCACCAACCTGACGGGGTTGGTCTTTGACACGGCGCTCTTGGGCGAGCGGCGGCAGTTGGTAGCCTATATTTTTATTTCGGATACCGCCAGCAAGGTGCTGGCCCACAGCTTCATCACCGATTTCCCCGCACAACTGAACGGGATCAATCCGGTTAAACCCAATCAGAGCCACGCTATCAGGCAAGTGGATATCCAAGGATACACGTCGTATGACATCGCCGTCCCGATCATGGAGGGCATTTATCAAATCGGCACGGCCCATGTGGGTTTGAACAAGAAGCACATCGATCACCTGGTGGATCAGCTTCGGAATGCCTATCTGGGGATCACCTTCGCCATTATTCTGTTGTTTTTCCTGATCAGTCACTGGCTGTCCCGCTATATCACCCGGCCTATTTCCCAGTTGATCCAGGTCTCAGACGATATCAGCCGCGGGAATTTCAATATCGAGCCGGCCTTGGCCAAGGTGGTCTATAAAGAGGGGGGCCGTGATGAAATCGTTCAATTGGCCAGCTCCATCAACCACATGGCCGAAAACCTCCAGGTCTCGCAGAAACAGTTGCGGGAATCCGAGGGGAAATACCGGTCCCTGTTCGATAGCGGACCGAATCCGATTTTTGTCCTGGATGCCGAAACCCAGGAGATCCTGGACGCCAACCCCAGCGCGGTGGACACCTACGGGTATACCAAGGAAGAATTAAAACAACGTACCTTTACCGAATTGGGCGGGCTGGACAGCGGGGAGACTTCGTCCTCGATGCTCAATAAGCAGTGCTCCGGGACCGATCATATTGTCATTTCCAACGTGAAACATTTAAAAAAAGGGAACCGGGCCTTCCACGTGAACATCCACGGCTGTTCCACGAAATATAAAGAACGCGACGCCCTGATCGTGGCCACGACGGATATTACCGAAATCGTCGAGAAAGAGGCCCAACTGATCCAGGCCAGCAAGCTGACCACGTTGGGACAGATGTCGGCCGGCATCGCTCACGAACTCAATCAACCCCTGAATGCCATTAAGGTAGGCAACGAGTTCCTAAAGATGATGACCCAGGAGGGCCGAGCGATTCCCCAGGAGGACCTGCTTCAGGTGGTCAACGAGGTCAGCAACCAGGTGGACCGAGCCGCCGAGATCATCAATCATCTGCGGGATTTCAGCCGCAAAGCCGATCAGGTCAAGGAAAAGGTGGACGTCAACCGGTCCATCAAAACGGTCAACAGCCTGTTAAGCCAGCAACTCCATCTGGAAAACATCGGTCTGGATCTGGAGCTCGACAAGCAGACCCCGCTGATCAGAGCCCAGGCCAACCGGTTCGAGCAGGTCCTTTTCAATTTGGTGACCAACGCCCGGGACGCCATCAGTCAAAAGAAGGAAGAGGGAGACAGTCGATCCCGCGGGAACATCCGCATCCGCACCAGCCAGGAAAAGGACCGGGTGATCATCGAGGTTTCCGATGGCGGGATCGGGATGCCGCCCACGGTGAGGGAACAGATCTTTGAACCTTTTTTTACGACCAAGGAAACCGGGAAAGGCACCGGCCTGGGGTTGTCTATTGTCTATGGGATCGTCAAGGATTACAATGGCGAGATCGAAGTGGTCAGCCAGGAAGGGGCGGGCACCACCTTCCGATTGTCTTTTCCCGCGATAACCACCTGACCCGAAAAACGAGGATTCCGCCATGAAAAAGATTCTGGTCATCGACGATGAACAGCCCACCCTGGCCATGTTCCGGCTTTTTTTAAAGGCCTATGGATACGAAGTGCTGCTGGCGGAAAACGGGTTTCAGGGATTGGAAATCTTCCGGAAGGAAGGGCCTCCGATCGTCCTGACGGACATCAAGATGCCCGGGATGGACGGGCTGGAGGTTCTCCGGCAGGTGAAGGAAATCGCACCCCGGACCGAAGTGATCGTGATTTCCGGCCATGGAGACATGGACCTGGCCATGCAGGCTTTGCAGTTGAACGCCTCCGATTTTCTCAGCAAACCGGTTCAGAAATCGGAACTGGACATCGCCCTCAAACGGGCGGAGGAACGAATTGAAAAGGAGGCGGACCAAGCCAACGAAATCCGGGTAAAGCTTCGGGAGAACCACCTCGCGGTTCTGGAGGTGGAGGGTGACATCTCTTCCCGTTCGGAGCCCATCCTCAAAGATGCCTTTCAACAGGCCTTGGTCAAGGGGACCCGGAAATTCCTGCTCCGGTTCACCGGAAAAACCTCCGTGAACAGCGCCGGGGTGGCCGTCATCATCCAGCTTTTGCTGGAAGCCCATCGCGGTTCGATCCCGGTGGCTATCTGCGGTCTTTCACCGAACTTTAGAAAACTATTCGAAATGGTAGGAGTAAACAACTATGCCCGCTCTTTTGAACAGGAAGAGGAGGCCCTCCGGTATCTGGCCGGCGTCTCCGACGCTTAGAGAACCGGGCGGTTCCGGGGGAAAACCGTAAGGACCGAGGGAGGCAAACACCTGGTTTGCCTGATCCTATTGGCCGGCTTGCTCCTGGTCCTTCCCCGGCCCCTGGAGGCCGCGGATAACAGTCTGCCCTTCGTGGGGTCCGTGCTCCCCCGTTTTCAGATGGAAACCCCGCCCGATGAAGCGGATAAGAAATACCTGGGATTAGGGAAAGGCGGGAGGTTCACCCTTCAGCAGGTGCAGGGACAGATCTTCCTGGTGGAAATTATCGGGGTTTATTGCCCGCAATGCCACAAACAGGCCCCCGGGTTCAACCGTTTATTTCAACGGATACAAAAGGATCCCCGGTTGGGTCCGAAGGTCAGGATGCTGGCCATCGCGGCCGGCGGGTCGGCCACGGAACTCGGCTACGTGAAACAGGAATTCCCTATTCCCTTCCCGATCATTAAAGATACTCAATATGAAATCCATAAACTACTGGGGGAACCCCGGACCCCTTTCACCATGCTGATCGACCGGAAAGGGAAAGTGCTGTTTACCCATCTCGGCATTATCGAGGATATGGAATCCTTCTTTAATAAAATCGCCGGTCTGGTGCCCTGATCGGAACAGACCGGAAAACCGTTTAATGGGGCCTTCAAAAATACCAGGGGAAGCACCGCGGCCGGAGACGGCCGATCGGTTTTTTCACCTCCTGACGGACCTATCCCGGGAGGCTGGAGAAGGTTCAGGAACCGGCCCAGAAGCTGGAGGCCCTGCTGTTGGTCGTGCTGGGTTCCCTGGGCGCTTCCTGCGGGTTCCTCTGGACTCGGGAGAGCTCCTCCGGTCGAGAGTATTGGATCGACCGGGGGATCCCGCCGGCCGAAGCTGAAAATTGGAAGACCCTTCTCCCCGGGTTCCTCCAGGATCTCCAGCCGCCGCCCCAAACCGGCAGCCCCTCTCTTTTTTTCGTTCGAAGGGCCGCCCCCCATCCCCGCCACCGGACTGTCCCACTGAACGACAGGATAAGCCTGATGCTCCATTGGGGATCGGGTCAACAGTTCCAGGGTTTTTTAGGACTGGGGAAGTTGCTCCGGGGCGGGGACTATACTGCCGAAGATCAAGAGCTCTTCCTGGGGCTGGTTTATAATTTTTTGGGGCGGGAAGGGGGGCCCTCGGTCTTGGCGGCCGAAAAGTCCCGGCAGATGGACCTGGACGAGGCCCGGAAGGAAATCGGGGAACTGCGCCGGCAAATGGGGAACCTGGATTCCGATCAGCACCGCCGGATTTTCTATCTAAAAACCCTTTACGATATCTCTTCGGAACTGGCCGCCCAGCAAGACCCCGCCAAGATGCTGGAGGAGTTCCTGCTGATGGTCATGGGGGCCTTCGGCTTTAAGCAAGGTTTTATCCAGGCCTTCGATCAGGTCTCCAATCGGACCCGAACCTCGCACCGGGGATTTGGTCCCAGAGGACCCGAACCCCTTTCTCCCGAGAACTTGATGAGCCTGGCCCGCCCGGAGGACCTCTCCGGAAATATCCCTTCCCTTAAGGCCCTTCTGTCTTCCGAGATCGACCGGACGGCCGGGTTTACCTCCCCGATTCTCAAGGGACTCTTTTATTACTTCTCGCTCCCCGAGGGCGTCTACGGGATCCTGGGATTGGGAGGCAAGATTACCTCCCGGGAGATCAACCGGGCCGAGCAGGAACTCCTGCAGACGCTGATTTCCCATCTTCTGGCGTCCCTTTCCAAGGTCAACTACTCGGAAAAAGTTCTGCGATTGAATCGGGACCTGGAGGAAAGGAATGCCCGGCTGGAAGATACCCTGAAGGAGTTGGTTCGCAGCCGGTCGCGCATCGAGGTTCTGGAAAAGGCCAAGGCGCAGATCCGCTCGGTTATTCGTAAGGAACTGGAGAGAACCCGGCGCGTATCCCTGGCCGATGTTCTTTTCATCCTCGTTTTGGGTAGTCTGCTGGGTTTGATCTACAACCTGGCCAACCCCGGCGGGATTTCAGTTTTTTCCCAATCCTGGATACGGGATCCGATTCCCCGGCTGGCGCCGGCCCAGGCCAAAGCGTTCTACGATGCGGGAACAGCCCGATTCATCGACGCCCGGCCGGAACATTTATTCCGGCAGCGGCGTATCCAAGGGTCCCTTAATCTGCCCTTAACTCTCTTCGATTTCGTTTACCTGATGAAACTCTCTCAGACGTCCCCGGACCAAAATTTGGTGGTCTACGGCCGGAATGTCAGCCGGCGCTACGATCTGGAAGTCGGCTTGAAATTACGATCCAAAGGACATACGCGGATCACCATCCTGAACGGAGACCTGGAGGCCTGGCGTCGGTCCGGCCTTCCTTTGGAACCATGAAATCTTCCATCTGGATTCGTTTTTTCACCCATCCGTTGGTTGCATTGGTCTTCCGGCTTTATCTGGGGGGTCTGTTCATCTATGCCAGTTTATATAAAATCAATTACACCGCCGAGTTTGCGGAAACGATCGCGAGTTATCAACTGGTGCCCTACTGGGGGGTGAACCTGCTGGCCGTCATCCTGCCCTGGATCGAGCTGATTTCCGGGATTCTGCTGATCATCGGTATCCGGACCCGTACGGTCTCCGCGGTCATCGGCGGCCTGCTGATCCTTTTCACCCTGGGCATCCTCTACAACCTGGCGCTGGGGTCCGAGATCAGTTGCGGGTGTTTCCAATCACTGGATGACCCCATCAGCGGCTGGACCGTGTTACGGGACCTGGTCTGGCTGGCTATGGCCGTCCAGGTATTCTTTTTTGACCAAACCTTTCATCTGGAAAGACGGTATATCCCGTCGATCAAGGAAACCCAAGAATGAAAATGCTAAACCATGTGCCCTTGGGTTTCCTGGCCTTGGTCCTGTTTTGCCTGGGGAGGTGCGGGGAAGCGGATGGCCTGGAAGGGCGCTATCGGGCTGAATTCCAGGATAAGGCCCAACTCCAGGTGATCACCCTGGAGTTGGGAAGGACGGGCCAGGGGACCTGGAAGACCGGAGGAGATCAGGTCTCTTTTAAATGGGAGGTCAAGGGGACGGGGGTTCGCCTGCACACCCGGGAGGGAGGGGTGCTCGCCGGCAGGGTGGGAAACAACACCATTGATCTGCAGCTTCCGGGAATGCCTTCCCTGACTTTTAATAAAATGGCTCGTTGACTGGCCTGAATTTTTCGCGGCGGGAAGGAAGACACCGGCCCGGTCCGGTCCGTCAGCGAAGCCCTGGGCCTGGAAGTACGGGTCCCGGAAAATCCCCGGCTCACCGCCGCCCTCGGCGCCGCCTGCCTGGCGGAGGAAAATCAACCCTGAGCTTTGCCTGGAAATCTTTCCCACTCCTGGATTATCCTTCACTGTTTTATTTTTTGTTTTATAATGGACCGAATTCTGGTCAACCATAAAAGAGGTCTTTTTAATGAAAACCTTGTCTTTATCCGAAGTGAAGATGAAGTTGAGCGGTCTGGTCGAGATGGAAGACCGGCCGCCGTGCTCGTGAGTCCGGATGAGTTTGATAGTTGGCGGGAAACCAACGCGGTCCGCTCCGACTCCGCCTTAATGGATGAAATACGATCCGGGCTGAATGCAAAGCATTTAAAAATTCCCTTCATCTACCCCCTCAATTGTTTTTTTTCTCGGGCATTGCCGACAGGAGACACTCCATGGAACTGAATTCAGACCTGGTCGGAACGGCACTAAAACCCTACCAAAGGGAAATTACCTGGCGGGAGACCATGAATTATGCCGCCGCCGTGGGGGATGACAACCCCTGGTATTTTGACGACGAGCAGGATCCGGGGGTTGTCGCCCCGCCCCTGTTCAGCGTGGCCGTTACCTGGCCTATCCTGGAGCGGATCTGGGAATTTATCGACACCGACCGGTTCCCGCCGGAGGTCCTCTTCACCCAGGTCCACTATACCGAACACCTGGTCTTCCATCGCCCCCTCCGTCCCGGCGATCATTTGACCCTACAAGGCAAGATCGCCGCCATACTGCCCCATCGGGCCGGGACCCAGGTGGTGATCTGCTTTGAGGCTTTGGACCGGGAGGGCCAAAGAGTTTTTACGGAGCACACCGGGGCGTTGATGCGGGGAGTGTCCTGCACCGGGGGTGGGCAGGGGCAGGAGGCCCTCCCGATTATCCCTTCCTGCCCGGCAGAGGACCGGTCCCTTTGGGAAACGACCCTCCCCATCGACCCCCTGCTGCCTTTCCTCTACGACGGCTGTGCCAACATCTATTTCCCCATCCACACCTCCAGGAGTTTCGCCCACCAGGTCGGGCTGCCCGGGATCATCCTCCAGGGGACCGCCACCCTGGCCCTGGCCGCCCGGGAGATCCTCAACCGGGAGGCCGGTCGGGATCCCTGGAGGCTACAGGCCTTCTCCGGTCGCTTTACCGGGATGGTCCTGCCCGGAACCTCGATCCGGGTCGGATTAGTGGGTAAAAATCCCCAACCCGAGGGGACCGATCTGCACTTTGTGGTCTACAACGCGGAAGGACATGCAGGCCATCAGCAAAGGACACGCCTTCATAAAAACCTATTAGGAGGAAACATGAGCACTCCCTTCGTTAAACTCCCCTTGATCAATTCCTATATCGAGCATTGGGCGAAAATTTTTCCGGATAAGCCGGCCATGATCCAGCACGAGGACGGGAAAACCTTAACCTATAAACGGTTTCTTTCCCTGATCGACTTCTTCGCGCTGCGCCTGCTGGATATGGGTGTCCGGGAGGGAGACCGCGTGGCCACCCAACTGGTGTTGATCCCGGAACACCTGATGCTGATCTATGCCTGCTTCAAGATCGGGGCCATTGTTTCTCCCCTGGACCTGCGCCTCAAGGATGAAGAGGTCGTCCGGGACCTGAACAAGATCAATCCCAAGGTCTTTTTCTTCCTGGGAGAGACCCCGGTCAGGGATTTCCGTCAGGTCGGCCAGGCGGTTAAAACGCACTGTCCTTCCGTTGAATTTCTGGTGCAGTTTACGGCCGACCCGAAGCCCGGGGAACTCCTGGACGGGGCCTGGTCGATCACCGGGATGATGGACAAAAAGAAGCTCCTGGTTTTGAAAATCAAGAACCTCTTTACCCGAAGGCTGGAAAAGGCCTACGGACAGGTCAAACCCCGGACCCCGGCCTTGATCATCTATACCACCGGGACCACCGGCGATCCCAAGCCGGCCCTGCTCTGCCACGAGAACATCATCACCCAGAACGAAATTCTGGCCCGGGGAATGGACGTGGGCCTGGGCAGCGATCTGCGTATTCTGATCAACCTGCCTCCCAGCCATGTGGGCTGTCTGACCGAATGCTTCATGACCACCATGGCCCTGGGAGGTACGACCATCCTGCTGCGAATCTTTGATGTCAAAATGACCCTGGAGGCCATTCCGAAGCACCGGGTCAATGTCCTGGGGCAGATTCCCACCCAATACCGGATGCTCTGGAACCATCCGGACTATCCGGGCCTTGATCTGAGCAGCCTGCGTTTCGTGGCCTATGCCGGGTCGGCGGTGGATCTAAGTTTTCTGAAGAAACTCTCCGGAATGGCCCCTGATTTCGGCACCGGCATCGGCATGACCGAAAATGCCGGTTTCGCCACCTTTACCCCTGTGGGGATCCCGCCGGAGGAAATGGTCGGTCAGGTGGGACGGGCCTTTCCCGATCTGGCCGAGGTGACCGTCCGCCAATCCATGAATCCGGACGGGAGCGCCGGGGAAGAAGTCCCCGACGGGGAGATCGGGGAGATCTGCTATCATCCGCCTATAGTTTTCCTGGGGTATTTCAACCTGCCCCTGGAAACAGCCAAGACCATTTCAAAAGAAGGGATACTCTATACCGGGGACCTCGGCTCCTTCAAAAATCTGGGAACCTACCGGGCCCTCTTCCTGGCCGGTAGGCGGAAGTTCGTGATCAAGCAAAAAGGCTATAACGTCTTCCCGGACGAAGTCGAAGCCCATATCGGTCGGCTGCCCGGGGTGGAGGTGGCGGAAGTGGTGGGGTTGGAACACCGGATTTTCGACGAGGGGATCTTCGCCTTTGTGCGCACCCTACCGGGGGCAACGTTGACCGCCGAGGAGGTGCTGGCCCACTGCCGGGACATCGCCTCCTACAAGCGGCCCCAGCATGTGGAGCTCTGGCCCGCCGGCCGGGAATTCCCGATCACCCGCAGCACTAAGGTGGACAAGCTGGCCTTGCAAAAGCTGGCCCAACCTATCGTGGAACAACTGCGCCGGGAAGGGAAGTGGGACTCTCCCGCCTAACGAATTACGGTCTTGTTTCACGATTGGTACGGTTCCCGGGCGTGGTCCGGTTCCCACCATGGTCGCCGGGTCTCGGCGCCCATTGTAGTTACAATGGCCTTTGAATGGGACGAAAACAAGACCCTGCCAGTCCGGCCTCATTCGCCCCGGCAGGGGGGCAGCGGCCGGCCCGGAGCAGATTTAATGGCCTCGATCCCCGGATCTTTAGCGTGATGGAGGGTCACGAAGGCATCCTGCCGCGGCTCTCGTATCCCCCCATACGGTTTTCCTCGGGTGAGTGATGAGTTACCCCCCTTGCGCCCTCGCTCCTGACAACGTACATCCCCATTCGGAAAGGAGTGATAGGCAGGCAGCAATTCAACCAATTCACGAACGTCCCCAAAGTTCTCCTCTTGCTCCTCCTCGGCGGATTCTTTTCTGCCCATTGGATGGCCTCATCGAGATCTCTGTAGTTTCCCTACAGAGGAATTCCTCCAAAGAGACCCCATTATCCAAATAAAAGTTCGGGTTGTTTTTCCGGCTATCAGACTTTGCCGCTTTCGACCGGGGTCGAAAGACCCAGAAATTCCCTCCTGGAAAGGTTCAATTCCTCCGGTTTGCCGTGGGGCGTTGTCACTATCAGCACCGGGATGGGCGCAAGCCGGACGACCTTTTCGGCAACCGAACCGAAGAGGAAATGCGGCAGTCCGGTACGTCCGTGCGTGGCGATCACGATAAGATCCATTGTTTGATCCTGGGCGAGTCGAAGGATTTCCTCGACGGGATGGCCGAGCGCTACCAGGGGATAGACCGAAAGGCCTTTGGGTAACCTTTGCTCGATTACCTCCTGCAGGATTTTTTTAGAGCCCTTTTTCAGTTCTTCCTGGTAGAGGGAAATGTCCAAGGCCGGCGTCGTTTCCGGACTCAAAAAATTAGAGAGCGGGATCGGCGAGATGACGTGCACCAGATACAGATCGGCCGAAAAATGACCGGCCAGCTCGGCTGCCGCTTTCAACGATTCGTAAGAGGGATCGCTGAAATCGGTCGGGGATAAGATTTTTTTAAAGGGCAGCATTTCTCTTCTTCCCCTATTTGTAATAACAGATATAAGCCACGTCGGCCGGGGCGTCGATATCGAAAGAGGCCTGGGGCGGAACAACGAAGGAGTCGTTCCGGGTGACCAGCCGCCAGGAGCTGCCCGGCAGCTTCACCTTCATGGAACCGGCGATAATAGATAGATGCTCTTCGGAATCGGTGGAAAAGGTATATTGCCCGGGCTCGATGACCCCGACGGTGGCGCAGCCTTCCGGCGTAGTGAGGCCCAGGCTTTGGACCTTTCCGTCAAAATAGGAATTATGCTTCATGAGGATCTTTTCTCCTTTCCACGCTGATTTTTAGGCAGCGTTCTGGCAATCAGGATAGCAGAAGCGGCAGTTAAAGACAAGGTCCGGCCAGGGATTAAATAAGAGAACTTAATCGCCGAGGAATTTAAGAGAAGTCCCGGACTTCCCTTTCTGCCACCCAAAAAGTGTTCCCGCACTCCCTACCCCCTGAAACCTATCCCCTTTTTTTGTTGACTTCCTACAAAACCTTTCTATATACCTATACCTGTTCGGCGATTATCGGGCGCTCTTTTCTGAAATTCCCTTCCTTAACTTAATACGATAATAAATACGAATTCGGAGTCTTTCGCAGGGTTGGCGCTCCCGCCGGCCAGGCCTGGGCTCGCAGCGGGAAAGGATACACCTGTGTTCAAGGATTTGATCGGAGATCTTTCGGAAATAAGATTATTCAACCTGGTAAAAAACCTGGTGGACGGAAAAAAGTCCGGACTGATGGCGGTCAAGGGTAAAGAGGCGGCGGAGTTATATCTTGAGGGGGGCCAGATCGTCCACGCCCGGACCGACACCCTGAACGGAGAAGAAGCGATCCGGCCCATTATGGACCTGGACAACGGACGGGTCACCTTCAATTGGCGGACGTCGCCCGAGGAACGCACGGTGCGCCTGCCCACCGAGCAGATCATGTTGAATTGGTCCCAACGGGAGGAGGAGTGGAAGAGGATCAGGCAAACGGTGCCTTCCGCCGAGTGCGTCTTCCGCCTGGTGGTAGATAGCGGCGGCGAAGACCGGATGATTCCGGCCGGACAATGGGGCGTGCTGGCCCTGTGCAACGGGAGGCGAACCGTCTCCGAAATGGCCGGTCGGCTCGAGCGACCCGTATTGGATGTTTCGGGCACCCTCTGCGCTCTGGTGGAAAGAAGTCTGGTCGAAAGAACAGCGGCCGCCGATATTCCCCCAGCGGAGCTGAGGACCACGGTTGACGAGGCTTTTTTCGAGGCCGCCGAGACGGAACTCAAGAAGGTGGTGGGACCCATCGCTCGGATCATCCTGAACGATACCCTGGCGGCATTTGAGGAATCCCGGGAGGCCTTCCCGAAGGATCGGGTGAAGAGTTTCATTTCCACGGTCTGCGACCAGATCGCGGAGGAGCCGAAACGGGAAAAGTTCGGCAAGGCCATTTATGTCGCCTGGCTTTCTTCCTTTGAAACCAGTTAAGCACTCAAAACCAGGAGGATCGATCATGACGGAAATATCGAAGGGCGAGGGGGGCATTCCGGACCAAATCATGGGACCATTCAGACAGCGGATCGACCGGTTAGGGTTAAAGGGGACCCTGCTGCTGGGGATCTTCGTCCCCATTCTGATCGCCTTCCTGGTCATCTCAGTTCTGCTTTTCGTCGATGTGGGCCCGTTGGTCAGCATCCGGGCCCTCGGGTCCAACAGTCTGAAGGAACTGGGCGCCGCCAGTATCAAAGAATCCGTCGCTTCCCTCAACAAGCTGGGAGAGAAGATCATTCAGGAAAAAGCCGAGGGGGTGGCCCGCCAGATTGACATCTATCTCGAATCCCATCCGGGCCTGCCGGAGGCGGCCCTGGCCAACCAGACGCGCCTCCAGGAGATCGCCATCCAGCGGGTCGGTGAAACCGGCTATACGGCGGTTCACAACAATAGAGGGATCAACTATTTTCACGTCAACCCGAAAATCGTGGGAACCGACCTGCATAAGCTGGCCGGTAAAATGCCGGAATTCGTCAAGGTCATGGAAACGGGACTGAAAGGGGCTTCGGGCGGCTATTACCAATGGACGGACATCGATGGAAAGGTGCGGCCCAAGTACATGTTCAGCGCCCCGGTGGAAGGCACAAATCTGATCGTGGCCGCCACGACCTACATAGATGAATTCGGAAAACCGGCCGGCGCCATCCTGGCCAAGGTGGACCGGATGCAGGCCGCGTACGCAGAGCGGTACAGAAACCGGTTCCTGATTTTCCTGGCCATCGTTCTGATCGACCTGGCCGTGCTGCTGGTGGTCATCTACGTCTTTTCGTCTTCCCTGGTCCGGCCGATCCGCCGCTTATCGGAGGCGGCCGATCGGATCAGTATGGGGGACCTGGAGGCGACCGTGAACGTGGAGGGGGAAGGAGAGGTCGCCCGGTTGGGACAGTCGATCGAGCGGATGCGGACCAGCGTTAAAACCGCCCTGGAGCGGCTGGAGAACCGACGACCGATAACCATTCGCAAATAAAAGGAGGAAGGTTATGAAAGGGCGTAACGGGCCGAAGTGGGCACTCCCCTTACTCGGGCTGACAGTCTTCCTGTTCTGTTTCTGTTTCGATGAACTGGTTTTCGGTCAGGGAAACCCCAAAGCCGCACAGGATACCCGGCCGGACCTTCCGTCCGACACGGATCAGCCACCGGCCATACCGGTGGGTGCCCTGACGATCCTCCGAACCGGGAACGGACGGGGGAAGGTGACAACCAGTCCCGCCGGGCCCTTCTTTAAGAAAGGGACGCTGGTGACCCTGTTAGCGCTTCCCGCCCCGAATTCCGTATTCGAGGGCTGGAGCGGAAACTGCACAGGATTCTCCCGCACCTGTACGGTCATCCTGTCAACCGAACGGACTGTCACCGCCAACTTTTCCCTGAAAACCTACACGATCCAAGTCCGCCCCTCGATTAACGGGGTCATTTATCCATACGGGAATATAAAAGCAGGTCACGGGGAGAAGCGAAGGTTCCAGATTATCCCCCTGCCCGGCTACCGGGTTTCCGAGGTCCTCGTGGACAAGGTGGCGCAGGGGCCCATAAACTCCTATACTTTCAAGGAGGTCACGACCGACCATGTCCTGGAAGCGATTTTTATAAAACAATAGGGGGACCATCGGAAGAGGTCATAGGCTTCCGCACCAAACTTCCTGCCCCTGTTGAAAGGAGGCCGTTAGGACTTTTTGAGATTCAACCGTGGCCATAACATTAGGAATTGGATTCCCCGCGATCAGTTCAAAGCCCGGTGGAACGTAAAAGGCAAAATCCAATTCTTTTTCTTTGTTGGATGACACCTCGGAAAAAGAAGGGTTCGGTTTTCATGATGTTCTCCTAATTCCGATTGATCAACTAAGTTTTTTGGCCAGCCTCTTGGCCATGGCCACCACGGTAACCGACGGAGGCAGTCCCCAGGGTTCTGGTATGACCGTGGTGTCCATGCAATAGCAATTCTCTATCGGCGTCGACAGTTTCCGTCCAGGAGGCTGCCGATCCGCACCGTCCCGCCGGGATGGGCGGCTATGGTGGTAGTCTTGAATAGTTTTTTCCGGTTAACCCCGGCCTTGACCAGGATTTCTTCGGCCAGGGCCGCCCCTTGGTCCAGTTTCTTTCGGGTTTCGGAATCGATGGGCTTGGAAAAGGAACCGTCGGGATTGATTTGACCGTCCAGACCGTCCCGCACCTTGATCATGATGATCAGCGTCTTGTTGATTCCCGCCACCCTCGGGAGGGAAGCGATTCCTTTCGCGCCTGCGTGGGCCAAAAAACCGGCCAGGATGGTGGGCGAAAGGGTGAAGTCGGTCATCACGATCCCTTCTTCTTCCAGGTGAGCGCCGGCCGTCATGGGAATGTCGTGAATGGAACCCGGGATATTCGGAGGGTCCGCCGACAAACCACAAGGGATCCGCAAAAAATCCTTGTCCGGCTTTATCCAGGCCGGCCCGCTGCAGGATGAAGCGGGTTGGCTTTCCCTCCGCCAGATAAAACAACTGTCTGGGCATGTATGTTCAACCGCCCTACAGAAGATTCGGCTTCGACCCCCACCGCCTTCCCGCCATCGACCAGCAGGCGGGTTACCCGGGTGTTGGTCAATAGCTCCGCCCCCTGTTTCCGGGCCTCTTCCACAAATTCCCGCGCGGTCCACTTGGCCCCTTCCACAGGGCACCCCAGGGAGCACTTGCCGCAATTCGGCCGGCACTTTTCCGGACGAATCCATTTGTCCAGGGGTTTCCAGTCCAAGCCGGTTGCCACGGCGCCTTCCATTATTTTACGGGCGGCCGTCCCGATCAAACGGTCCGGCAGGGGCTGAATGGGGATCTCCCTGAAAATTTCCTCAACTTCCTCGGTCAAGTCGATCCCGTATTTTTCTTTCAACCAGAGGGGAGGCTTAAAAGCCGTACCGCAGAAGACGACCGATGCTCCCCCCACAGTCTTGGGATGAAAGACCCAGGTGCCTTCTTGAGAAAAGGTGCAGTTTTTTTCATAAAAATCCCCTTTAGGTTATTCTAATTAAGGCGATTTCTTGGTCAGCCTGCTGAAATCCCCCCTATATGATTCTGAATAGATCAGGGATTCAGATTTTCCAGGCTTAGGCGGTAAACCACACCTCCAATACCGCCGTCCTCCAAGCCTGGATCGAGGCAGCGGACATGACGGAAAGGGTGTGAAGTTCTCGATGCTACACGAAATACCATGCCAGGGGCGGGCACCCTTGAAGCTTGAAAATCCACTTGGCCAAGTGACTGTCATCTCAAGCGTTTCGTCAGCCTGTCATTCTGAGTGAAACGAAGAATCTCGTCCTTCAAGGAACCTGTTGTCGGTCCCTGACCGTTTTTTCTATTTTGGGAGGGTGGATTAAAAAGGGTTAACCGGCCGACATGGGTCCTTAGACGCCTGGGTGAAACTTTATTCCAGAAGGAGCGGGAGGAGGAGGTTACTTTCTCAGTTCACGGGACGGGATTAAAATGTTTTTATGTCTTCTATCAAAAATCTATTAATAAGTCAAGATAAATTTACACAGGAAAGACATTTTATCCTACAGATTGGGGTTGGCCTGAACGATCCGATCACCGGGGAGTCACGGGCAGGTGCAGCAGGTAGGCGGTGGGATGTGGGATGGTTTGAGGGTTACTGAAAAGTTCCTGTGATCGGGGGTCAGCGCTGTTCCGCCAAGGAATTGTTCGCCGAAACGGAACTTCTGATCAATTCGATCTTCCGGGGTAAAAAGGACTTGATATCCTCCCTGGTCTTCTCATAACAGGGGCGACAGATCCCATGGGAGATCTTATCCTCTCCGGGAACCCGGCTGATCTCCCGATTGCACCAGGAACATATTACGATAAACATGATACTTGCTCTTTCCCTCCGGGTCTCAATTTAACAGCATATAGGGGTAAATAAATAAAATCATACTACATATAGCGTTTTTTTACCAGAAAAAAGCAAGATCGATGCCAGCAACACATTTTACTTTAAAAAGGAGTTAACTGCCTGATCCGCTTAAAGTAAAAACACTATTCGGTTCATCCGGCCCTGATTTTCCCCGGATGGAATGTATGGTTGTTCCTCCAGGGGGTGATGTCAAAATTATGCTTCTTGGGGAGAAAACGGAAGGATCTACTGTTTCAGTGGGCGCGGGGCTGTCGGTAGTACCACTGGAGTTGTCCGGGGCTGCTGTCTTCGTCCACGTTTTCCTGGTCAACAGTCTTCTTTCCCCGGCCCGGAGGCAGAACCTCTTTCAGTTTCCACTGCCCGTCCAGGCGGCCGAAGGTCCAGTATTCTTCGAAGGGCGTGACGTATTCCTGTTCACTCAGGGCCTGATCGCCTTTGCGGATGAAACGCTGGGCATGAGCGCTGATCCGCACCGTAAATTCATCCCGGGTGCTGTCCCCGAAGTTGCGGACCAGGAGCAGTTCCACCTTACGAACGCAGAGGTTGCGGTATTCCACGCGGACGCCCTCACTCTTCCAGTAATTCACCTGGGTTTTCAGATCCTCGGCCACCTTTGGGAAAAGCTCGGCGGCGGCGACCCGGGCCGGATCGCCGGTTTCGCGGGCCAGGTAAATATCGAGGAAAACTTGACGAGCCCTTTCAAGCATCCCGTTTCGATTCCAGAGTTTGTCGGTCTGAGACAAGAAGTTTATCATTCGGTCGATGCGGGTGGCTTTCTGTTCCACCTCTTTTTCCAGCCAGGGACCCGCCTTCCCTTGGGGGACAGCCTCTTCTCCATAAATACCTTTCAGCGTTTCGTCGGTCAGCATCTCGGCAAAGTTCTCATCCTTAAGGATATCCGATTCTCCGGCCTGCTCGATCTCCCGGAGCAGCCAGCGTCCGTTCATCATCTGAAAGGTCCAGAACTCTTGAAAAGGGGCCGGGGTCTGATCCCCCCGAAGGAATTTTCCCGAGCGGTCGTCCTGATAGTAATCCCGAGCCGAGGCGGTGATTAGGGCGGTGAACTCCCTTTGATCCGCCTTCTCCGCGTAGCGGACATTCACCAGGTCGATCCCTGCCACCTTCAGGTCGTCGATTCGGTTGATCTCGTGGTTCCGGGCCAGCCCCTGGAGCTGGGCCGTGTGCTGGGTAAAAAGGTCCGGCAGCAGTAGTGCCCCCATGGGTCCGTATTCGCGCTTTCCCCAACACTCCTGCAGCTTGAGAAACGTGGCTTCAGCCAGATGGCGCAGCGTTTCCGGGGAGACGGTGGAGTCCTGCCGGCTCAGGAAAGCCAGCAGTTTTTCGGTCTTCTCCGCCTTGGGGGTGATTTGATTGCGCGGGTAGACGAAATCGAGGTTTTCACCTTTCTTCTTGGATATCGAGAATTTGATGGCATGAATTATAATTGGCAATAGGATCATAAAAAAAATAAGAGCAAAACAGAACAGAAAAAATCCCGTCCAAGTGAGATCTTGGCCGCTGCCCCCGGAGGATGAGCTGGACCCCGAGCTGCGGGACCCGCCCCCCCCTTTGTTATGAGTCACAAACCCGGCGGCCAGAAACGTATTCGGCCAGCCGACGGACAGATTGAAGACCGGCTGCGGACGCTCCTCCCAGCGGGTTCTGAGTACCGTGGCCGCCTGGAGGGCGTCGTTTTTCCAGACGAGGACCTGCTGTCCGGGATACAGCCTCCCGGCGGGAACGAAGGCTCCGTCGGGGCAACCCACCGGATGATCCACCGTGGCCCGCAGGAGTCCGGCATCGGTTTCAACGGTCCGAACTAAAGCCCGCGTGCTGAAGATTTTCGCTATCCGGGTAAATACCATCTTTCCCTGGGGATCTACGGCCTGCACGTGACTCGCTTTAGAAAGTCGCTCGATGGGGATCAGGCCCTGAAGAGTGCCGATCGGGGTCCCGGACGGCAGGCAGCCGCCCCCCTTGTTGTGGACCACCACGCCTTCGGCGATGAAAGTATGGGGACCGGCAACCTCGAGATTGAAGACGAGTCCTTCCTTAGGGCCGGAATCCACCCCCCGAACTTTTTGGGCGACCAATCGGCCTTCTTTCCAGCGGGTGATCCGGTCTCCCGGACGGAGATCCCCGGCCGGGCGGAAACGCCCTTCTCCCAGGCTTATGGGGTGGTCTTCGGTGGCCGGGAGGGAACCCCCGGGGGTCTTTATTATCAGCAGGGGGCTTTTATTTATCAGGATGGTTTTCACCAGGCTTCGCACCGTACGCCCTTCCGGGTCAATGGAGAGGACTTCGTCTCCGGCAGCCAGCGCTTCGATGGGCCGCCGTCCTTTTGGAGTGGCAATCCCGGTTCCGGCCGGGAAGCATCCCCCGCCCTTATTATGGACGGCCAGGCCGCCGGCGAAAAAGGTATGGGGTTGATCGGTCTGGAGATTATAAACCTGGACCCGTTCCCGGACCCGCTCCAGGGAGACGATCCGCTGTTCAGCCAGCCACTTCCCGTCAAAAGCCAGAATGGTGTCGCCCGGGGTGAGGGCTTCGACCGTCTTGAAAGTCCCCCGGCCGACATAGAAAGGATGCTCCGCGGTCACCCGCAGGGTGACCCGATCGGTTCTCATCAGGAAATATTCGTCCGCCTGGAGGCGAAGCACGGACAGGGTGCGGGTGGGTACCAGGTGTCCATCGGGTTTGAAGGCCCAAAGGGCATCACCCGGCTTCACGGCACTGATGCGCGTTTCCGTGCCGTCCGCTCTAAGGATGGGGCTGTCGGGCAGGAAACAGCCCTTGTTGTGCAGGACCAGATCCCCGGAGATAAAGGTCCCTCCCGGGCTGACCAAAAGATTGTAAGCCGGGCGCTTTCCCTGAAAACGATGAATCGATTGGACCGCCTCGGCCTTTAGCGCTCCGGCGCTGAACAGGAAAACCCGGTCCCCCGGAAAAAGGAAACCGGCCTGACGATAGGTTCCGGGGGCCACCATGATCGGATGTTCGGGGGTAACCCGCACCCGGGTTCCCCCCGCGGATAGCTCCAGGTATTCTTCGGGGACCACCCGGACAACCGCCCGGACTTTCGCTTCCCGGAGTCGGCCGGAAGCTACAGTCCAGACCGGGTCGTCCACCCCCAGCCTTTCAATGGCCACCGGACCTTTCAGGGTCCTAATCGGAGTGCCCTCTTCCAGGCAGCCGCCCCCGCCCCGGGCCCAGGAAAGAGCCGGGCTGAGCAACAGGAGAAACAACCCCGCCAGTCCGATAAGCCGGTTCATAAATGCCTTCGCACCGATTGAATCACCGGGATCAATGCAAGGCGGCCAGGATCCCGCCCAGTACCGCGGCGGCGATGACGATACTCACCCCCAGGATGGCCGAGCCCACGATACGCCCATAGTATTCCCCCACCGCGCCATTGCCGCGGACAATTTCCTTCTGTTCGTCGATGTTGGGGGTCAGTCGATCGATGAGCCCCGGGAGAATCAGCGAGGAGGCGATCACCAGCGCCATCCCGATCACGCCCCCGATTACTGAAAA
Organism: uncultured delta proteobacterium; assembly: GCA_963716045.1. Taxonomy (GTDB): domain Bacteria; phylum Desulfobacterota; class RBG-13-43-22; order RBG-13-43-22; family RBG-13-43-22; genus CAVQSS01. Next base: position 24,405 of record CAVQSS010000025.1, read on the forward strand.
AACCATTGACCAGCCGATATTCTGCAGCGTTTCAACCATGGCAGTCCCTTTCCTAATCAGCTACCTCCGGCGATGCCGGAGGCTTGAAATTTACCGCCTGACAACAAAGCCCCCGTTAAAACTTCCCTTGAGGAACCACGCGTTCCGCGGCGGCTTCCACCTGAAAAAAAGGCTCGGCCTGAAAACCGAAAATACTGGCCACGATATTGCTTGGGAACATCTCCACCCGGTTCTTGTAGCGCATGGCGGCGTCGTTATAGTACTGCCGGGAAAAGCCGATTTTGTTCTCGGTGTTGGAAAGCTCCTCCTGCAGGGCCAGGAAGTTCTGATTGGCCTTGAGGTCCGGGTAGGCCTCGGCCACGGCAAAAAGGGAACGCAGGGCCGAGGTCAAGACATTTTCGACCTCGGCCCGTTGCGCCACCCCGCCGGTGAAGTCGACGGCCTGCTGCCGGGCCTGGACCACCGCCTCCAGGGTCTGTCTTTCGTGGCCCGCGTAGCCCTTTACCGTTTCAATCAAGTTGGGGATCAGGTCATAACGCCGCTTGAGCTGGACGTCGATCGAACTCCAGGCGCTCTTGACCTCGTTCCTTCCCCGGACCAGCGCGTTGTAAGGAGCGATCACCAGGAAACCCAGGACAACCAACAATACCAGGATAACGATAAGAGACATCAGGGGCCCTCCTCTTACGTAAAATTACTCTTTATCGGAGAATCACGGGCAGATGGAGCAGGTAGGCGGTGGAAGTGAAAACCGCCGAAAATTCCGACGTGCCCCGGGCATCGGAGGAGGTGGCCGTCAGGTAGGGGTAAGCCAGGCCGCTTATCTCCAAAACATAATTTCCGGCAGCGTCGGCCACGGTGCCCCCCACATAGACTTCCCCTTCCCCGTCGGGGACCCGGCTGTTGAAGATCTGCACCGCGCAGCCGTAGCAGGCCTTCCCTGAAATACGGATGGAACCGAAGGTGGTGCTTTGGATGACCGGGGCCGGGATGCCGCTGTTGGCCCCGTTGGTCAGGTGGATGCCCAGGCCGCTGTTGGCGTAGATGCGGTTGCGGGTGATCAGGTTGCCGGTGGCGTTCGGGGTGTCCACCTGCACGCCGTCTCCGCCGTTGAAGGCGATGATGTTGTTGGGGCCGACGAAATTCGATTGGGCCACTGGGCCGAAATAGATTCCGTCATCCAGGTTGCCCAAGGGATTCAGCCCCAGATGATCCGTTCCGATATAATTCCCTTTGATCGTGTAAAACCGGCAGATATCGGGCCCGCCCTCCAGCCATATCCCAACAAATTGATTCCCCGATATAAGGTTGGCCGTACCGGGTGCGTCCCCCCCAATCAGGTTGTTGGCAGCCCGCGGGCCTAGAAAGAGGCCCGTCTGGTTGCCCACGGCTGTCTTTCCGCCGGCATCGGTCCCGATGTAGTTTCCGGAGATGACGTTATTGGTGACGTCCGCGCCGGTTCCCCAGATTATAATGCCTTGGAGGAGATTGCCGGATATGATATTCCTGTGGGCCGGCAGGGCGCCCCCAATGGTGTTGTGGCTGCTGCTGATGTCGATTCCTCTCTGGTTGGGCAGGGGCGTTACCCCGTCGGCTGCCAGGCCGATGGTATTTCCCCGGATGGTGTTGGTATCGGCAGCGAGGGTGATTCCGACCTGATTTCCAGAAATGATATTGCCTGACCCCGGGCTGTCCCCTCCGATTACATTGTCGCCGCCGGGCGCCTCCAGGAAAATTCCTGTGTTATGTCCCCGGGCCTCCCGACCTTCAGGATCTGTGCCGATATAATTGCCGGAAATGAAATTGGAATTGGCTCCATTTGAAATAATACCGATGACGCTATTGCCGGATATTATGTTTCTTTCCCCCGGGGTCCCCCCTCCAATTACGTTGTGATTGGCCCCGTCCAGGAGGTAAATACCGACATCCTGATTCCCCACGCCTCCCAATCCGGAACCGGTCAGGCCGATAAAATTCCCCTGGATCAAATTCCTGCTGGTCTCGACCCCCTCCAGGAGAATGCCCAATTGTCCATTTCCCGAGATGAGGTTCCGCTCCGCTTCGGTACCACCGCCGATCCTGCTGTGCTGCGCGCCGCCGAAAATGTGAATGCCGTGATTCGTGTTAGCGAGGGAGACCCCGCCGCCGGCATTGACGCCGATATAGTTCCCGGAAACGGTGTTCGTATCCGTACCGGTTCCGTCGATGCGAATTCCCGACTGGTTGTTCCCGGAAATGATGTTCCTATCGGCGGGGCTCTTCCCGCCGATAACATTTGCCGAGGCTCCTGAAGCAATGGAAATTCCATTACCACCGTTACCCAGATCGGCATTGCCGGTGGAATCCGTTCCAATGTAATTGCCGGAAATGATATTGCCGGTGGCTCCGGCCCCGGTAATGATAATCCCGTGCAGAGCAAAATTGTTGATGATCAGTCCTTTGATCGTATTCCCGGAAGAGGTTATATTTAACCCGACACTAACGCCTGCACTAGACCCGTTTATCCTGACCCGCAGCACGGCCGGGGAACCTGCCGTAGCCGGCGAGGCCCCGCTTTGGGTATAGCCGTCTATGGTGGTGCCGTTGTCTGTTAACGCCGGAAGGGAAGAAGTAGGGGTTATAGTTTTTATAAATAAGGGATCGGGGATATTGAACGTAATCGTATCGGGTCCGGGGTTATCATTGGCATTGATGATGGCTTGCCGGAGGGAACCTGCCCCGCTGTTGAGGAGGGTTGTTACCACGTAATTAGCCGACCAGGCGTTTGGGCAATAAGACAGGAAAGAGAAGATTAGACCAGAAAACAGGAAAAACCCAAACGAAGAAGATCGTTCTGCAGCAGAATTTCGGAACCGAAACATACGCACCTCCGGGAAAAGATGGCTGTTAATCCGCAATAAAACCTCAAAGCAAAGCTTTTTCAGGGAAGGATGGGTGAAATCATATCAGGAAAGGGGATTTTAGGTCAAAGGTTTCCTTTGATTGCGGCAGTGTCGGATTACAGTTCGAATCTTTTCCCGGTGATCGGCCTTTTTGGGGCGGAGGTGGGTTTGAGGTTCCCAAACAGTTCCTGCGAAAATTTAAGAAATTCCAGGTATTCATCCATGGAGAGGGGACGGCGCTCCCTCCTCAGGCGGTTCTGGATTTCGATATCCTCGGAAGTGATTTTGATATCCCGTTCGAAATCAATCACTAGATCTTCCCTCCAGCTCGTTGAGTAGATCCAGGGACGAATATTTCAGAAAATAACTTCGGATTTCCTCCCGATCCAATCCCCTTTGCCTTAACAGATGGACGAGGTCTTCCCGGTCCAGCGCAGACCTTTCGGGGTTGGCAGTCATGATCTTGGATTGTTTGATGATAAAGAAACCGATTTACCTTTCAAATGAGAAGAGTATAGAATAAGCCAAATGAGGGGGCAAGGAGAAAACGCCATGGAAGATTCGAACGTCTATCAAAGGTTGGCCGAACACTTGGGGAATGTCGGCATGGGCTACCCCATCCGGGAGACCCTGCTGGAAATCCTGAAAGAGAATCTTAACCCGGCCGAAGCGGAAATCGCTCTGGCGCTTCCTGCCGGGGTGATCCCTTTTTCGACTGTCAGTGTTTCCGAAATAAAGACCCGAGTGGCCATGTCTCCGGAGGAACTGGAATCGGCCCTGGACCGTCTGGCCGAAAAAGGGCTTTTGTATTTGGGGCCGACCGCGACCGGTGAAAAGGGGTACGCCCTGTTGCAGGTGGGATTCGGGTTCCCTCAGACCTTTTTCTGGAAAGGTGAAGACACGCCGCACGCCCGCAAGATGGCGCTCCTGGTGGCGAAGTACTTTAACCGGGAGGTTACCTCGGAGGCCTACGGCAGCCGAAGCAAGCATTACCGCTACATCCCGGTTGCCAAAGCGATCAAGCCTGATCTGCAGGCGGTCTTCCCGGTTCAACTTATGGAGCAGGTCATAACCAAGGCCAGGCGTATCGCCGTGGCGCACTGTCCCTGCCGCGTCTCGTATCGACTGGTGGGTCGAGGCTGCGAGCATCCCACCGAAGTCTGCCTGAAATTCGACGAGTTGGCCGACTTCGTCATCGATAAAGGTCTGGCCCGTGAGCTCACCAGGGAAGAGGCGCTCGAAGTGATCCGGGTAAGCGAGGAGGCCGGACTGGTTCATTTCGTGGACAATGCCGAAGGCGAAATCAAGCACAACTGCAACTGTTGCGGCTGCGCCTGCTGGAATGTGGGCAACATTCGGAGGAGAAAAATTCCGCGGGATGCCATCATGGCCACGTACTTTATGAGGGAAACCGAATCCGGGGGATGTTCGGGTTGCGGCGAGTGCGCTACCCTTTGTCCGGTCGAGGCCGTGCGAATGGAAGACGGCGTACCGATCATCGATCCCGATTGGTGCATCGGTTGCGGTGTCTGCGCCACGGTGTGCCCCTCCGAGTCCGTGATCTTAAAGGGGAGAGAGGACCGGATCGGGGTCAAGCCCGCCTCAACTTTCCGAGAATTGCATCAAAGGATATTGGAGGAGAAAAAGGCGAAGACCCAACAAGGGCCTGCTGGAAAATAACTCAAGCAAGATCTTTATAACAGTCTCATATTGTATTACACGGGGTGTTCTTTTCCGCCCGCTTCGCTCGAGTTCTCCGAGGGCGCAGAAAGAGATTAGTTTTTGAAAATCGCTGAGACGCCGATTTTTCAAGAACTCACGCCTCCGGCGGGGTCTTTTCGCGGAGCGGGAGATTTTTTTGATTGCCGGCCTCTCAGCGGCATCAAAAATTATTTATTCTCTGCTCTCTGTGTGCTCTGTGAGAGATCGTCTTTGTCTTCGGTTGTGGCTGGGCAGGTTAAGAAATCCTGTCAATATTACTTTGAGCCCGTTACTGATTCGCCCGCGGCAGCTTATTGAAATGCCCTCGCCGCTGCCCCGTTCGATGGTCGTCTGGATCCGGGGTTTGCTTCACCAGCTCCAGATACTTCCGGATGAGGATTTTCCCGTTCATAGGGGATGTTCCAGTCCGACAGGAAGGGCGGGCCTCCCCAGACTCCAACAATGCCTTCGAGGCGTCCAATCCTTCATTAAAGGTCGGTGGACTTTTGCCTTAGCGCTTCAAATTCAAACAAGGGATCAAATTTTTCCTCAACCCACCGCTCGTTTTTCAGCCAGTAATCGGAAAGCCTTTTCAGTTCACCTGTCCCCTGAAGGATTTTGAGAAAATTTTCCATCCAGTTGATCAGCAGCGGATCCGTGCCCTGAAGGGCTATTCCCAATGGTTCGAAGGAAAAAGCTTTAAGCGAAGTCAGCAACCCCCGGTTGGGATGGCGGATCACGGCCATGACACAGCTCAAAAAATCAGCGATCATGGCGTCCGCCTGGTCTTCCAGAACCAGGCGAATGGCCTCGTCATAATCCCGGGCCGGGATCGACCGGGCTTTGGGGATCATTTTTTCGGTAAAAGACTGACTGGTGGAACCTTTAAGGAAGGTCAGGGTAGTTTGCGGGCTGTCGATATCGCAGAGTTCCTGGCACTTGACAATGTGATCGGCTTTGGTCAGAAAAGCCTTGCCGGTGAGGAAGTACGGGCCCACAAAGGCCATTTTCAGATCTCCTTTTTGGGTCAATTCTTATGCTAACCCTGTTTCCTTAATGCCCGCGCATAGGCAAAGACGGCCTGGACATAATTTTCGCAGTGGTTGTAGGCGTATACGGCTTCCGTCTTTTTAACGGGATCTTTCGGGGACCAGCCGAAGGACTTCAGGTAGTTGGCCATGCTGGCGAAGGCATCGGCCAGGTTATAGAGGTCAACCTCCCCGTCGCCGTTGCCGTCCGCCCCGTATTTTCTGAAGGAGGAAGGCACAAACTGCGGTATGCCGAAGGCCCCGGCCCAGGAGCCCTTCACCGCGAGCGGGTCTTTTTTCTGTTCCCGGCACATGAGCAGCAGATGACCGAGTTCTCCTTCGGCCCAGGCGGAACGCCGGTTCTCGATGAGGGCCATGGTGAGCAGGCTGTTGAAAACGGAATGGTTTCCCGTAAACCGGCCGAAATTGGTCTCGATGCGGAGAATGGACACCAGGATCTCCCGGCCCACCCCGGAGGCGGCTTCGATTTTCTGGAGGATATGCCGGTTGTCGCGGAGCACAACCTTGCCCTGCTTCACCGACTTTTGGGTGAGCAGCCCAAATCCCCGTCCCGTGTAGTTCAGGCCCTTCCCCTTACGCTCGACGATCTCCGGGTAGAGCGTCACCCGGTTGTCTGAAAAAACTTGGGAAAGTTCCTTTTCCGACAGGCCGCGGGCCTGGAGCCTTAACCGCAGTTCGTCCAGCTTTTCGCCGTAAGGCTGAACCGCACTCGCCAGAGTGGAAGTACCGGTAGCGACCAGCAGGGAAATGCCCAGCAAAAAACCGACGATTCGAGATGTCCTCAGCAATGAACCCTCCTTTTTCTGAAAATGCCGGCCGATCAAGAAAGCGTGAAATATCCGTCGGGGGCCAGGCTGGTGGCCAGCATGACCATGTTGATTTCCCGATGGTCCGTCCAGCTTGGAACCGCGCGGTTCCGGCGGTCGAGCCAGAAAGACTCGATCTCTCCCCGGAAAGACCCGTAGGCGGCGAGCCGTTCGATCCGGGTGCGCAGTGAAGGCTCCGTTCTTAGCGGCCTCTGCTGGTTTTTTGTGAATTCCTCGAGTTTTTCGATGGCTCGGAACCCGATGGACAATCCCAGCTCCCGGAAAGCCAACCGGTGGGCGGCGGGGTAATCCCAGGGATTTTTCCGGGCCAAAGCGGCTAAGCCGGAGAGGGAGGCATCCAGCAGGTTGATCGGCAGATCGGGAGGGAGATCCTTTCCCGACGCTGAAAGTTGGGCGGCCCGATAGGCGTCGGTCATCAGGCCTCCGAGCCCCAGGGGATCATCCGTTTCCCAATCCTGTTGCTGGCACATGCGGGCCATCTCGGCCAACTCCGCCGTGAGGTCCTGACCCGGGTTTTTCAGGGGATCTTTTTCCCCGGTTTCCCTTAGTTGCGCCTGAGTAATGAACCCGTCCAGCGGATCATGGTGCCCCATGGAAGGGACCAGGGGAAAGGAAAGGTCGATGCTCATTTTCCAATACATCCGGTTTCGGATCCCGGACGGGGAAACGGTGACAAACCGGGCCTGGGCCGTTCGAGCCAATTCCAGGGCCCAGCGGTTATATTGCCAGTCAGCGGTGGCCCGGCTGACCTGGTTGAGGGCCTGCATCCATTTGGTCAAGTAATGGAAGTATTGGCCATCCCGGTCCCATTCCAGTTCCGCGTCGTAGGCCTCGACAATCCGGCGCTCGGGCAATGGCTTGCCTATCCGAAGTCCTCCGAGGGTGGGGTGTCCGGCGCCTTCCTCTTCCCCCAAGCCGCTGATCCAGCCGGTCCGGGAGTCATCGGGCCGGTGCCGGCCGAGAATTTGATGAACCTGAACCACCAACCGCAGGGCCAGGTCCCGGAATTTCTCTTCCCGGGTTTGTCGGTAGAGTTCCAGATAGTTGCAGACGGCAAAGGCGTCCGTCCATAAATAACGCTTCGGGGACTTCCCGGATCCCGAGAGCCCGGTCAGGTCGGAAAACTCCAGCATGATTTCCCGAACCTTATCCAATAAAATGCTTTCTTTCATTCATTCGTCCCGGTCTTCCTTGAAATTATAACACGGCGGTGAGAGACAATCGAATATTTTTTCTCCACCCCGTACAGCTTCCGTCTCTCCATGGGGGTGCGCAGGGACTGGCCGGAATTGGGGCCGATTTTACGAAGCCGGTCTTTAAAGAAGCCTTCGAGACCGAATACCTCCAGCGACTTAAATGGAATCATATCAGGAAGGTGCATTCAGGTTAAAATTTTCCTTTAGGATGGTCTGATTCGTGTTTGTCAATCGATATTGACCCATAGTCATGAAACATGATAATTTTACCCAGCCGATTTGTATTGCAGTGAACGAAGTGAACCCTCTTTTCTTAAAGGAGATTCTGATGAAACGGAATCGGTCTTCACTGGGAATGCCATTGGTCCCCTGGCTGCTCTTCGCGCTTATTCTCCACACCCCGACGGCTGCTGTTGCCCTGGCCGATGGCGGGTCAGTTCAATCTTTCGAGCCTGCGGCAGTCCTGAAAGGGGGGGGCCTGTTTTTCATCCCCAACCGGGGTCAGCTCGATCCCGAGGCCCACTATGTCTTGCGGGGGGGCGACAAGACCCTTTTCTTCACCTCCCAAGGGGTGACCCTGCTCCTGAAAGGGCCGCGGCCGGCCGTGGCGGGCCGGAAGGAGCGGGCCGCCCTTATCGACGAAAACAACCTCTCCCGAAACTGGGCGGCGCGGTTGGAATTTGTCGGCGCCGAACCGGTGATTCCCCGGGGCCGTCTGAGCACCCCGACTCAAATCAGCTTTTTCAAGGGAACACCCGACCAGTGGCGGACAGGTCTTCCCACCTATGCCGAACTGATCTACGAAGGGCTTTGGCCGGGTGTGGACCTGGTTTTCAGCGGGGCCGCCGGCCGTATCAAATACGCTTTTATCGTTCATCCCGGGGCTGATCCGGAACGAATCCGCCTGGTCCATAGCGGCCTCCTCGGCGGGAGCGACTACGATTACGGTTACGGCATCGCCGTGGATGGCTTAGGCCAGGCCTATGTTACCGGAGCCACCTATTCCGCGAACTTTCCCCGGACCGTGGGGTTCCCTCATGCCGGGGGGGGAGAGGGATGTATTCGTGGCCAAGGTGCGGTCTATCTGGTCCATCTTACTCCCTGTCATCCTGAGGTGAGGAACTGATGACCTATTCCATGCTCATAAGTAAAGGATTACGAAAAGAAATGTTATGAGATGAAACCTGAAGGAAGAAGATTTTAGAGAAGCGGGACCAAAGACGCCCCAGACCTGGTCTTCCTTCCGAGGCTTCATTTTCACAACATTAGAGTCCAAACTCAAGAACGAACCGTGTCCCTTTCCCACGTTCAATCTTAATGGTTCCACCAATCTGTTTTGTCAGTATACCAACCAGTCTAAGCCCAAACCCGCTGGGATGTTCGATATCCGGGGTCCCCGGAATACCGTTCCCGTTGTCCTCGACAACCAACGTCGCCCGTTGGCCTTGGATCGTGGCCGCTACGGTGATCAGTCCCTCGTCCCGGCCAATGAAGGCGTATTTCATGGCGTTCGTCAGGAGTTCGTTGACGATCATCCCCACGAGAGACAATAGATTAACACCAAGCACGAAATCATCGATCCGTGTTTCGATTGTAATCGAAGACTGCTTGGGGAACAGGCCGATGAGCTCCTCGACCAGGGCCGGGAGGTATTCCCGGATCGACATCTCTCGCAAGTTCTCGGGGCGGTACAATCTGTCGTACAACACCTCCATGCTCTTCAAACGGCCCTTGGCGTCCTCTAATGCGGCGGCGGCTTTCGGGTCTTCCAACGTTCTTGATTGCAGTGGGAGCAAGCTCACCATAGTATTCATGTTGTTTTTGATGCGTTGGCGGACCTCCCGAAAAAAAATTTTTCTCTCTTTCAGGAGGTGATTGATTTTCTCCTCGGCTTGCTTGCGTTCGGTGATGTCTTCGATGGCAGCCACCATTCCATATCCCTTTCCGTTCGGACCTAAGATCGGCGTCGCATTGATTGAGAGTGATACCCGTCGTCCGTCAGACCATTCAATGGCATGTTCTACCTCAAAAACCGGTTGCCCAGCGGCCATCACTCGTCGGAAAGGCAGATCCTCATCAGGGAAAGGCCTGCCATCAAAATGAGTGATATGCCTGTCCGGGGCGTTATAAGTAAGTTGTGTGATTTGTTTTTTTGACAATCCCAATATCGATTCAGCCCTTGGGTTGGCAAAGGTGATTTTTCCTTCCCGATCCAAAACCACAATTCCCACCGGGCTGGTGTTGGCAATGGAGTTCAAGAGGTTGTGATCCCGGCGCAACGATTCCTGGGCCTTTTTGAGTTCCGCGGTACGGATTTCAACCTGCTCTTTTAAATAATTACCGAAGAAACCGGACAGGATATTTTCAATGTATAGGTTGAACTCCCCTTTTCGATAAACCAAAACCACTGAGGCCAGAAAATAGATGGCCCCAGCGTATTGAGAAGATCTTCCTAACCAACCTATCGGAGAACCGACCCCTTTTTGAAACCAGACGCCGAGGAGACCGGTCCCTATCAAACTCAAGGCGATGGCATAAATTAAAATGAATAATTGACGGCTTCGTGTATAGAGTAAGATGAACAGGATGATCGTTATTTCATAGAACAGCACAGCCCCACCCAGAACCCATTGTCTTATGAGTGTCGGCCCCACCCGCGAGGTGAAAGATTTGGGGACCATATGCGCCCAGGACCCCCAAAAGAGAAAAATCAAACCGGCGGCAATAATGGAATATACCGCAATAAGCTTTATCCTCCTGTTCCTGACGGTCAAACGCTGTTCCGTGAAGGAAAACGATAATACGGCGCAAATAAAATGAAACAGGCCACCAAGGAGGCTCCCGGTATTGTGAAGGATAACAGTGATATTCGAGATATAATCGATGGCTATGCCGCTTAGAAAACTACCCAACCCGTAAGAGATCATACCGGAACCTAATAAGAGAAAGGTCAACACGCCTGTCTTTAAAAACATTATCGATACTGGTACGGCTATGAGCAAAGGGATGATGATAAGAAAGATTAAATTAAGGATAGGCAGCAGCCAAACCGGTTCATATGCCTTATCCGGAAAAACAACCGAGGATAGGATGAACAGGACGCCAAAAATGAAAACAGGTGAAACAAGGAGGCCAATTTTTAAGAGAGAAATTTTATCAGGTATTGGTCGTTCAGCCTGTTCCGATGTCGTAAAAAGAGGACTTAGTTTCATGACGTTCATTGTCTTTCTTTAAGGAATCTCGCGGAAACTTTTGGATTTGTAGTTATATCGTAGATTATTAAGGGAAAAAGTAAATTGAAAAACAACGATTAGCGTTTGGAATGCCGTCTCTTTTCAAAAATGGAAGCTTGAAGGGTACAGGAAGAAGCCGAAATAAAAAAGGATGGAGGGACCGGTTTAAAAAAAGAAAAGAATATCTACCCTGGATTGGTATCGAAGTCTTGCCGATGTCAACCGACAGAGCCTATTTGGCCTTGCCGCCAGCCGGCTTGTAGAAGACGTGCTCTCCGACCTCGACCGTCCTGATATATTTGTTGGACCAGTCTGGGGTTACTTTCCGATGGTGGAAATACAAAGCTCCATCGCTTCGGTCCTTGAGTTGCCGGTTGAGGGCCTTGCGGGCGATTTCCTTGGCGTGCGAGTACGGCTCATCCTCCTTGGCGTCATCCGAATGGCCATCGCACCACCATGAGAACTGGCAGGCACCCTGTTCGTGGCCTTGCTTGACAACTCCACAGATGGTCTGTGGGAAGCCCTTATGGCCAATCCGGTTCATAACGACATTGGCGATGGCTTCCATCTCGGCATCATCCTTGCGATTGGCCTCCCAGTAAATGGAGCGGGCAAGACAGGTGATCGCATCGTCCAAGGGTTCTTCGCCGGTCGGATCGACCGACTGTGCTTGGGGCTTACTGATTTTCTCGGTCGGAGTGGGTAGCGCCTTACTGCCCTTGGCCGAGGCCTTGTCCTCTAATACCTCCGCCTTGCCCTTGACGTTCTCCTTTTGCGCTTGGTCAGCCGCGTTAGCCAAGCCCACCAGAAGGAATATCGAAAGATAAGTCGCAGCCCATATCTGACGCATAATCTAACCTCCCCGGTACCTTGCTGTTCTAACCTTTGAATGGACCACATTATACATATTTTTGGGAATACTAAATAGGATGTTTTTCGTTAGGCTGGAACCACTAATCCGGATGACTTCCGACTTAAATTAATAGGGTTTCCGACAAACGATCTGGGCCAGGGCTCTTCTGGGGGTTTCCAAAAGGCCCTCTAAATAATGGATCACTTCCCAGTCCTTGAACCAGTCGTGCAGCTCCCCGGGCTTAAGCAGAAAATCAGGATTGTGCGGGCGGCCATATTGGGCCTGTTCGGTGGTGAAGGTTTCATAGATAAGAATTCCCCCTTTCGCACAAGATTAGGCCTACTTGCAATCAGGACGTACTGACCTTATTATAAGGAAGCAGTATAAAGGATCAAGTCTGAAAATGGCTGGAGATCCAGAGGAGATTAGGATGAACTCAATCCGCAACATTAACAAAGTCTGGACGAGCAGGCCGACGATAGAAGGGGCCGGCGTGCATCTCAAGCGGGTATTCGGCAACAATGAAGTGTCCCTCTTCGACCCCTTTCTAATGCTCGACGATTTCCGTTCCAACCATCCCGACCATTATCTGGCCGGCTTCCCCTGGCACCCGCATCGTGGGATCGAAACGATCACCTATATGATGAACGGGGAGGTGGAGCACGGGGACAGCATGGGGAATAAGGGCGTCATCTCCTCCGGCGATACGCAGTGGATGACCGCGGGGAGCGGTATCATTCATCAGGAAATGCCCCGGGGAGATGCCCAAGGCAGGATGGGGGGGTTCCAGCTCTGGGCGAACCTGCCGAGGTCCCAGAAGATGATGGAGCCCCGCTATCGCGATATCAAAAGCGCCCAGGTCCCGGAAGTTACGCTCGATAACGGCACTAAAATCAAGATCATCTGCGGCCGGGTCGGGGAGCACGAAGGTCCGGTTAAAGATATCATCATTGACCCCGAGTACCTCGATGTGACGGTTCCCGCTAAGGTTGAGTTCAAACACCCGACCAAACGCGGCCACACCTTATTCGCCTACGTCATCGAGGGACAGGGGTATTTTGATGAAACGAAAAAGCCCCCGATCGGGAACGGCACGGTTTGTCTCTATACTGACGGCGACCACTTGATGGTCACGACCGCGGGAGAACCGGTCCGGTTCCTGCTTGTCTCGGGCAAACCCATCGGCGAGCCGGTAGCCTGGTATGGTCCGATCGTGATGAACAGCGAGGAAGAGCTGCAACTGGCGTTTAATGAGTACCGGGAGGGGACGTTCATAAAGCATAAAAAGCCGTCGCGGATATAGCTTCTAATACCATGTGCACCCTGGGACACTGGAAGGACGGCTTTATGATCAAGGAATGGTTGTTCTAGGACAAGGCGACCTACCTGAAGCAAATCGGAATCGGGCCATAGAGCAGTTTCCGGCGGTAATATCGATATGCCCGCCGATTTCTTTCATGGCCGTCAGGACGTCCTCATCGGAAAGATCCAGGGGCTTCGGGGTCTCCAGGGCGGCATCCGGCAGTGGTTTTTCCATTAAGGATCGCCTCCTCCGGCACGTTCCTGAGCCTTTTTGGCCAGATGGATCAGGCTGAGTTCCAGGCGCAGCGCTCTGCCGACCACTTCGGCGGGGGCAAAGCGCCGGATGAATTTGACTTCCTCCGCGGTCGGAGGCACGGTCTTCGTAAGATCCTGGGCGATCTTGAGGTCCCAGGGAATATCCTTCCGCACCTCCTCGACGCTGACGCCGGGGTGGACCTGGGCCAGGTAGAGCTCTTTGGTTTCCGAGTGGAACTTGAAGACCCCTTTGGTGGTAACCAGCAGGGTAGGCCCCGTCCCTTGGGGAAAGAGCCCTGATCGGTCCCGGCTGTCGCCTCCCTCGAGATAACCTGGGGAGGTGAGGTAGTCGAGTTGCTCCACGAACTGCCCGCCCCGCATGGTGAGGATGGTTCGCCTGGCGTAGGAGATGAAATCGGCCGCGCCGCCTGATCCGGGGAGCCGCAGAGAGGGATGGTAATAGTCCCCGATGACCGTGGTGTTCACGTTTCCAAATTTGTCCACCTGACCAACCCCCAGAAAGCAGACATCCACGAACCCCCGGTAGGTCATGGTGAAAGTGGAAAAGAGGTCGGTGGCATAGGAGAACCCCCGGCAGGCATGGGCGTCGGCAATGTGATTCAGCGGGACCAGAGGCTCGAAATCGATGATCCCGGACTCCATCATCAGCACCGCCTGGGGGGCGTGCAGGGCCTTGGCCAAAGCGCCGGCCGTGGTCGGCAGACCCACGCCGAGGATGACCCGGTCGTGATTGTGAATCTCCCGAGCCACGATGATGATGAGCAGTTCGTTGAGGGTGTAGGGCTTACTCATACAATAATCCTTTTTCCTGGAGGAGTTGGTCCAGCTCTTCCAGGGTAAGGCCGATGGACCGCTCCCGGCCGTTATCATCCCAGACGGAGGCGAAGGCCGACCCGTAGTTGGCCGGCGCCGACCAATAAGGTTGGGCTTTGATGCTGTCGAGGAGATCGCTGCCGTAGATCCGGCTATAGTGACTGAGGTAGGCCTGCCGGTCCTCGCACCCAAAGACCCATTCATCCAACCAGGCCTTCAGGCCGTCTCTCGTGGCGGCGGCGGCCATGAACAACCCGTACATGAAGCGATCCATATTGTAATGTCCGAGGACCTCCGTGGGGTGGGCCCCCCAGGGGACCTCCACGACCGCCGCCACCCGGTGGGCGGGAATGATGGTCAAGTGGGGGCTGGAGCGGATCACTTCATGATCGACGATCTCCTCGCAGGAAACGACGATCCGCTTGCTGCACAACGCGGCGGCGGCCACGCTCCCCATGGACCCCCAGTATTGGGCGTTTCCGAACCGGTCGGCCCGTTGCACATGGACGATGCAGACCTCCGGGTTGGCGGCCGGTACCGTGAGGACGTCCTTTCCCGTATAGGGGCAGCGGATCACCCGGTATTTATTTTCCCCCAGAAAGGTGCGCTTCCGGAAGAGATCGGTGGCCATGACCCCTTCAAAGACCTGCATGAACGAGAAACCGTGCAGGCCCGCCACGAGACGGGCGTTGTAGTTGAAATTGGTGTAATCCTCCATCTCCAGCGTGCCGCCCTGCAAGGCCCGCTCCACCGCCGAGCCCCCGGCCTTTCCACCGGAGCGAAGAACATAGGTGGTTACCAGACGATCCACACATCCGGCGGCGACCAGAACCTCCACGTCCAGGATCCCCGACTGGGAGTAGAGGGTGAGATTCTTTTTCTTCTGGCGAGCCACTTCGTACACCAGTTCGGTGCAGGTACCCACGGTATAGTTGCCGATGATCAGTTCATCGCCATCGTGGACCAATTTTTCGATGGCCTCCCGGGAACTCATAACCTTGTCTCTTGCTTCCGCCATGTCTGTTTTCCTTTAGACCTCCAAATACTTCTCGCGAGCCTGCGGGTTGGCCTTTAGCTCCTCGACGGAACCGGAAAAACCTACGTGCGCCTTGCCCATCAGATAGACGCGATTGGCCAAGGACAAGGCCACTTTAATGTTATGTTCCACTCTGACAAAAATCTCCTCAGGTCTTTCAATCGGTAATCGGGACAAGGGACCCCCCTGTAGGTCAGACCGAAGCCTACTGCCCAGAGGACCATGATCGCCGAAAAATGAATTTTAGGGGGGATTTATTGATAAGGTGCTTTGAAGTCGGCTGCCAGGACAGTAGAAAAATTTTTCAACCCTCCTTCCCGAAACCCTGAAACCCTACCAAAGGTCTTGATTTTTTGCGTGATGTGGGGCGTACGTTGATATCTTTAGGTGAACTTAAATTTATGTCAAGGGAAATATTGGCCCGGACGATCAACCGGCTCCAGATTTTTCCCTCCCGATAGATAACAATTTGTGGTAAGGAGTCCAGATGAAATTGTTAATGTTTCAGGCCAAACGGTTTCGCTTCCGAACTTTTGAAAAAACCCTGAGCAGATCCCCGATCTGGATCTGGAAGAGAAAGTCCACGAAGCCGCCGTTATCTTCCTGCAGGCGGAAGGCCGGGATGAGGAAAACCCGGATTCCATCTATGGGGAATCCCTGGCCAAGGTTTTCAAGGCT
The DNA here is from genome assembly GCA_963716045.1 of uncultured delta proteobacterium. Lineage (GTDB taxonomy): Bacteria > Desulfobacterota > RBG-13-43-22 > RBG-13-43-22 > RBG-13-43-22 > CAVQSS01. The sequence continues at coordinate 40,251 of CAVQSS010000025.1, forward strand.
CTGTAAATCGGCCTGTTCTTCGGCGGGTGACTTCGGTGTGGGAAACTAAGGATCTTCAGGACCTCAAATCGGCCGTTCTATGGCTGGAACATCCCGGCTGGGCCATTCGCCTGATCAATTTTCTCGGGGCCCCCATCGAAGCCCTGATCCGGGTCCTGCCCAGACCGCTGTCCCTGATGATCCGCTGGTTGACGGAAAGGGCCCTGGGTCGATTCCTGGGATGGGCGATTGATTCCCTTGGAAAAGGGGCTGCAGCCGGATCTTCGAAGGGAACCCATCGCGGCCTGGTCATGGCCAGCGGGGCGTTCGGCGGCTTTTGGGGGCTGCCGGGTCTGCTCGTTGAACTGCCGGTCTCGACGGTCTTGATGCTCCGGGCCATCGCCGCCGTGGCCCAAGGGGAGGGAGAGGACCTGGAAACCGCCGAGGCCCGCTGGGCCTGCCTGGAGGTTTTTACCCTGGGAGGATCCCGGTCGGGTGATGATGCCGCAGAAACCGGGTATTACGCGGTGCGGGCTTCGCTGGCCCGGCTGGTATCCGAAGCGGCAGAGTTCCTGGTCGGTCGGGAGGCGGTCCAGGAGGGGGCCCCCTTTCTGATCCGCCTGATGACGGCAGTCTCGTCACGTTTCGGAGTGGTGGTTTCGGAAAAGGCCCTGGCCGAAATGGTCCCGCTGATCGGCGCTCTGGGCGGAGCACTGGTCAACCTGCTGTTTGTCTCCCATTTTCAGGCCATGGCCAGCGGCCACTTCATCGTCCGGCGGCTGGAACGCAAATACGGACCGGAGGCGGTCCAAAAGGAATATGAGCGGCTGGCCAGTGTGACTCAACAGAGAAGGGCCGGGCGGTGAGTCCCGCCCGAGATAGGAACGGCAGGTCTTCTGGGTTGAAGGGGTCTATCCTTTCTACAGTATTTTTTTTCAAAAAATACCGGGTAGACCTTATTCCCATTTTCGGCCGGATCGTATAATGTTAGAAAATATTAAAAAACAGATAGGAGGTTTTAAATGAATAAAATTATCACTACCGGGATCATCGCTTTAGTTTCCATTATGGCTTTAGCCGTCCTGGCTTATGGTCAGCCAAGCGGGCATGGATCGAGAAACGATATGCCGGGCGCCCATGACAAGGACGGTCCGGGTATGGGACATGGTAAGATGGAAGGATGCTGCCTGGGCGGTCAGGGGATGATGGGTGGCCAAGGCATGGGGTCCGGCATGATGGGTGGTCACGGCCCTGGCGGTCGGATGATGGAAGCCGAGCATCACCTGGCGATGCTTTTTGATAGTCTGGCACTTGACGAGCAGCAAAAAAAAGTGATCGGCGAGATCAAGAGCACCATTAAGAAGGATACGATCCGGAGGATGGCGGACATCAGCATTGCTCGCATAGAACTCAAGGATCTCCTCCTCCAGGACCCTCTGGATATGAAGGCCGTTGAAGCCAAAGTAAGGCAATTAGGATTGTTGAGGACCGAAATGCACCTTGCCCACATAAAGGCCCTCGAAATGATTAAGGCCAAATTGACCCCTGAACAGCGCAAAAAAATAGTAGAGAGGATGAAGACCGGGCCGATGATGATGATGCACGAATAAAGGGTCAGACTGGCGAAATCATATGACCGCCTATAAAAAAGGGGGGGAACCGGTTCCCGAATAAACTTGCAGGTTCCCCCCTTTTGACATCATGCGAATTGCCCGAAACCCTTTCTCCGGGGGGCCTCTTGTCTTTTCAGCGATTGTCCTTTTTCCCCAGGCTTTTCTCGCGGAGGCCGCTACTGACACCGGGATCGATCCCCTCGACCTCTCGAAGAAGGTGGAGGCCGCTTATGCCCGGGTGAAAGATTACCGGATCCGGACGGCCGCCGAGAAGACTTCCGACGAAGCCGGTATGCGGGAATGAGAAAACCGATGGAGAGTCCCCCCGCTGACAGAAAATCGGAATGGTTTGTCCCCCGGTTCGGGTCGGAAAGATTCCGGTCTCTGGTGGGCCTCCTTTTTCTCCCCTACACCGGGATGGTGCTTTCGTTCGTGGTTATCGGGTCGATGGTGGCCGAACCCATTCATTGGGACCGGGTCCTGGCCCTAAACGTCATCTATTTCCTCGGCCTGGGGATCGGTGCCCATGCCCTGGATGCCCTGGGGAGCCAGGGGGTCAAACCCTGGGGAACGGTCTTTTCCCGGTCCCAACTGTGGCTCCTGGCCGTCGGTTCCCTGGTCCTGGCCTACGGCCTGGCCGGCTATTACATCGTTCAATTTGTACCCCGGCTCGCCATCCTGGCCCTCCTGGAAGGCTTTTTCGTTTTCGCCTACAACCTGGAATGGTTTCAGGGCCGGTTTCATACGGATAGATGGTTCGCCTTTTCCTGGGGATTTCTGCCGGTCCTGGCGGGAAACATCATGCAGACCAATACGATTTCCTTGGGGGCCATGATCCTGGCTGCCGCCATGGCCTTGTTCAGCCTCGTCGAAATCAAGGCCTCCCGTCCCTATAAGGACCTCAAGAGAACCCCGGGTCCGGTGCGGGAAGAAGACCTATGGCTCCTGGCCCGGTACGAAACGATACTGAAGAGCATCAGCCTGGGGGTGATTCTCCTGGGAGGAGGATTATTGATTTGGCGAATGTTCCCCTGATGGTATTCCCAGACTTCCGGAAATACTGGGAGCAGCGAAGGCCCCTCGTGGAGGAACCCTTCAAAGAAAAATTGTCCGGCCTGTTAGACGGTATCCCGCTCAGGGACAGCGTTTCCCTGCGGGCCGCGCTGGAAGCGGGGAAAAAAATAAGGGGGTGCCTCGCCTGCCTGGTCAGCGAAGCCCTGGGAGGGGACCTCCAATCCGCGGTGCCCCGGGCGGTGGCCATTGAACTGGTCCAGGCGGCTACCTTAATTCATGATGATTTTGTCGACCAGGACACGATGCGGGGAAACCGGCCCGCGGCCTGGATCATCGAAGGGCCCCGGCGGGCGGTCTTGATTGGAGATGTCCTGTTCGCCACGGCCATTCAAATGATGAGCGACCTGAGCCGGGAAGACGGCTTGACCATTTCCGGGGCCATCGCCCAGGTATCGCAGGGGGCCCTGCGCGAACCGCTCGATCCATTAAACCTCTCCCGGGAGCTGGTCGCTGACCGGGATGGGGGCGGGCTCTACGAAAAAATCATCCGCCTCAAAACAGGCGTCCTCTTCGGCGCCGCCTGTCATCTGGGGGCCATCGCGGCCGGGGCCGACCTGAGGGTCAGACAAAAGGCTTTTCGTTTCGGAGTACAAATCGGGGAGGCCTATCAGATTGCCGATGACCTGAGCGAGGTCCGGCGTCACCTGCAGCACCCGGCCATTACGCCGAGACAGGCGCTGGCCCTGGCACCGGCCTGCTTCCACTTTGTGAGCGGGATGCGCCCCTATCTGAACGAGATCCTGACCGAAAGGTCCACGACCTTCAATGGGCCGGCGCTGGAAGGTCTGGCGGCGGCCGCCGGGCTCATGAAGGAGGCCATCAAATACCGCCTAGAAGGCGCGCTGGCGGAAATGGAAGGCGTTTTTTCCGAAAACCCCTGGAGCGAACTGATCAGGAATACCCCCGGGGATATCATACGGATGTTTAACGCCTCCCAGGAAATGTCCGTTCCTTTCGGGCTGTAATAATGGCCGAAGTTCCCCAGGTGAACGAGGTCAGGGTGATCCTCGAAAAGCCGTTTTTTTGCAGAGAGAGAACCAGGTCCCGGGTCCATTGGGTTTCCCGGAGAAACCCGGGCAGCTCATCAAAAACGGTTTTCCATTGGGAATATTTCCAGGTCCCGATGGTCTGCAGGAGCTTAAAATAAAATTCCCAGACCCGGGCAAAGACCGGACCCGCGGGATAGGTGAAATCATGCATGATCAGGACCCCTCCGTCCCGGAGCAGGTACTTACTATTATCGACCAATCGTTGGAGGTCGGCATATTTGGCCAGATAGGAGGAAGTAATGCAGTCGAAAATCAGATCCGGACGGACCTCTTCAGCCCGGCCCGAAATGAATTCGAGGTGGATCAAGCCCAGTGCCTCGGCCTTTTTTCGGGCCACCCGGAGGTATTCTTCGGTGAGGTCAACGCCCACGATCCGGGCGTGAGGAAACTGGCGGGCGATCTTCAGGGTCAGGATTCCGGTCCCGCAGGCCTGGTCCAGGATCCGGCAAGACCCTTTCGGGATCGCCCGCAGGATTTGTTGTTTCCATAACCGATCGAATCCTAGGGTACAGAGGTTGACGATCCGGTCATAGGTGGTACCCGTTCCGGAAAAGAATCGCCGGACCCGGTCGGTTGAGGATTCCGGGGAGATCATCTCAGGCGCAGCAACAAGGCGGCCGCCTCCTTAAGCCCCACCCGCATGCCCATTCTTCGGGAGTTTCTTTTCAATACCCGGGCGTCATTCAACCCGAGAGCCCGGTCTTCCCTGAGTTTGTCGATCACGGCCCGCTCCGGTTTCATCCAGTCAAACTCCTTCAAAACGGCCCGGGTATATCCCGAAGGGTCGTCCCACCATCTCAGCAACAACTGAACGCTCCTCATTCCCGGAACAATGCCGTCTCCGGCCAGGGGGGCCACGCAGCCGATCGCTTCACCCACCCCCCAGACCTCACCGGCGGCCCCGGCGGCTACAAAAGGCTGTGAGTAATGCGGGGCCGTGAGACGTATGCTTCCTTCACAGGCGCACAGGATCTTTTGACGATCCCGGTCATCCATCCAGTTCAGCCCCTTCAAAACGGGCCGCGGCTCCGAAAGAAGACTGCCGCAGCCCAGGTGAACTTCCCGGTCGGAGAGGGGAAAACACCAGGCATACCCGATGCGGCCCAGTTTAATCTGATTATCCAAGGGGATCTCCGTTTCCAGCCGGTATTGGATGCAGGGCAGAATAAGGTCTTCGGCCAGGGGAGGCAACAGGGCCCGCGCCACCCCGGTGGCATCGATGACCCGATCGAATCCCCCGATGTCCGGGGGTGAGTATTGGACCTCGGCGCCTTGGAGCAGGTCCTGAATCAACCGATGTTTGTCGAAGGTCATGAGGTCGGCCTTCAGCCTTAACCCCTCCATGAGGATATAGTCAAAACGTTGAAGAATATACTGGGAGGGATCCAATCCGGAATCCGTCACCAGTTCCCGGAACCCCCTGGAAGTTCCCCAGGCACAGGGGGTTAGCCCGCACCGGGTCCCCGGGCGCTTATCGAAGATCGAGACCTTATGGTTCCGCCCCTGCAGGAGGCGGAAAAGATAAGCGCCGGTCATCCCGGCCCCTATGATAGCTATTTTCAATCGGTTTCCCCTTTCTGTTGGTTCAGGAGAAAAGCCGCATAAAAAAAGGGATCCGGACCGCAGGTCCTGACCCCTTTTTTATCTCCCTTCAAAGGACTAAAGAGGTAACCCCAAGCCCTTCCGCTTTTCCAGAATGTGATTGGTAATCAACGCGGCGGCCTTAATGGGGTCCGGTTCCACGGCGAAGCAGGCCCCGAAGACGTCGTTAAGCCCTTTCGTGGCTAGTTCGGTGACATTTTTACTCCCTAAGATGGGAGGCATGACCCCGAGGTGGGTGAAGATCCCGCTGGCCATGACATAGAAGGCGATCGTCGCCGCCTTTTCGGAATACCACTCCGGGGCGGAACCGGCCAGGGGCAGTTGGTCGATGTCCACTCCGAGGGCCTTGGCCAGGGCGCAGGCGATGACCAGGATCCGCGAGTTGTCCACGCAGGAGCCCACATGGAGCGAGGGCGGAATCCCCAGGGCGCCGCAGATTTCCTTCAGGCCCGGTCCGGCCAGTTCCTTAGCTTCAGGCACCTGGAGCCCGGCCTTGCCGGCGGCCACGTTGACGCAGCCGGTGGTCAGGACCAGGATATCGTTGGCGATCAGACGCTTGATCAATTCCACATGGCCGTAGTCCTGTTTGATCTTGGGATTGTTGCAGCCCACCACCCCCACGGCGCCCTTGATCTTGCCGGCCTTGATGGCCTCGATCAGCGGCGTAAGCGTCCCGCCCAGGGCGCCAACGATGGCCTCTACCGAAAAGCCGGTCATGGTCTTGACCGGCTGAACCGGGATATTGACCTTCTCCTTGATCCGCCGGCTGAAATTTTCGATGGACTCCCGGACGATTCGGTAGGCCTGTTCTTTGGCGTTCTCGGGATTGAATTCCACGTGTTCCATGAAGGGGAATTTCGCCTTGTCGGAGGTGGAATACATCCGGGTATGATAACACTGGGCCACTTGTCCCAGGGAGGGCATGATGCACTGGTAGTCGACCACCATAGACTCGACCGCCCCGGTGACCAGGGTCAGTTCGGTCATGAGATGGTTGCCGGCCATGGGGATCTTACGGCGCATCATCAGCTCGTTCCCCGTACAGCAGAGGCCGGCGATATTGATGCCCTGGGCCCCCTTGGACTTGGCCAGGGCGATCATCTCCGGATCGTCGGCCGCCAGGCAGATCATCTCGGAGACGACGGGGCTGTGGCCGTGGACCAGGATGTTGACCCGGTCTTCCTTGAGTACCCCCAGGTTCACCTCGGACATTCCCGGCTGGGGGGTGCCGAAGATGATATCCGACACCTCGGTGCCGATCATGGCCCCGCCGTAGCCGTCGGAAAGGCTGTTGCGGACCGCCTGCAAAAGCAGAGAGACCCAGTCATTGTCCACGCCCATGTGGGTCCGGTGCATCATCTCCGAGGTCTCCCGGTCAATTCCCCGGGGCAGGACCCGGAGTTTTTTCCATAGATCGAGGCGCTGCTGCGGGGCCCGGCCGGTGAGAGTGATCTGGTCTTTCTTCATCCCGTAGTCTTCCATCATGGCCTCGGCCAGGTCCAGGGCGATGGCCGCGGTCTCCCGATTGTCCGTCGGGACACCGTACTCCAAGGCCAGGCGTTTCATTTTTTCCGGGTCCTTGATTTCATAACCCGGGGCCCGGCCCTGGCCGATCTTATGTAACACCTCCACCAGGTCGCGCCCGTGGTCGGAATGGGAGGCCGCCCCGGCGGCGATCATCCGGGACAGGTTGCGGGCCACGATAATATCGGCATCGGCGCCGCAAACGCCCTGCTGCGGGCCTTCCCCGAAGGGATCGATCCGGCAGGGGCCCATGACGCAGTTGCGGCAGGAGAGCCCCAGTTCGCAATAGCCGCAGGGGGGCTGCTGTTTCAAATAGCGGTCCCAGACTGTCTCGACGTTGTCCTCGACCGCCTTCTTCAGCATAAGCTGGGCATCTTTACAGATGGAAAGATCTTGATAGTCGCGCATGGCTTATCTCCTCCTTAATTGATCCAGCGAATAGCGATAACGGGTCAAGGTATCAAAAGAATTCGCGGCCCTGGCTTTTTCCCGGATCCCCAGGTAGACCAGGGAAGCCATCTCCTCCGTCTCCCGATCCATGACCCGGTTGGGTTCCTCAAAAAGCAGGGCGCCGGATTTACAGACCTCCACGCAGGCCGGCCTTTTTCCTTCACGCTGACGGGCGGCACACTGGTCGCACTTGTGGGCCGCTTCTTTATGGCTGGGATAGGTATGATACCGGATCACGCCAAAGGGGCAGGCCATGGCGCACATGCCGCAGTTGATGCAGCGGTCGGCATTGATCATCACGGCCCGGGCCTTATCCTCACGGAAGATGGCCTTGGTCAGGCAGGCCATCTCGCAGGGGGCCGGGTCGCAGTGCCGGCACTTGTTGGGAAAAGGCTCCTTTTGTTGGGACAGGCCGATGTGGATCCGGGGCTTGGACAGAACCGCCTCATAGGGCGCCGCGTAGAGGGACTGGCTCAGCGAGTGGGCCACCGCGCAGGCCACGCGGCACTGTAGGCAGCCGACGCAACGCTCGGGCCTGACTACCACCGTTTTCATAGGGACCTCCTTTTGGGATAAACTCGAAATACGAAACACGAAATCCGAAACAAATTCAAATGACCAAAATTCAAATCACTGAAACGGCGTCCTTTCCTTGACCGGTGCTGGAATCCTTGCATGTTTCGATCATTTGGATTTTGAATATTGTTTTTTGTTTCGGATTTCGTGCTTCGAATTTCGGATTTAACCCATGTTTTTTAGAATAGGTTCTTTAACAAATCATATAGGGAGGCTTCTCCGCTGACGATCGCTTCCGGCATGCCGGGAGATAAAGGTTTGCCGCGGCGGATCAGGTTCACCACCGGCCCGGCTCCCTCCGGGGCATTATAAAACATCATCCCGACGGGGATGTTGTCGCGCATGGCCAGCATCCGGAACTGATTTTTACCGGGAGTCTGCCGCTCGTGAAAGGTGACCCCTTCCGCGGTTTTCAAAAGCCCGGCGTTGATGAGATGGGAACGAGGCGTTTTCAGGCTGTTCAGGCCGATACTGCCCGGATAGGAAGCGGGGATACCGGCCAGGTTCAGACCCGCAAAGTATCCCTGTTCCACCGCCACCGGCCAAACAGCGTTGATCCAGGACCGCCCTCGGGTCACGTCCAGGGCCTGGCAGCAGTCCCCGGCGGTATAAATGTCCGCTTCCGAGGTTTCCAGAAATTCATTGGCCAGGATACCGGCATCGACAGCCAAACCGGCGCTTCGGGCCAGCTCCAGCCGGGGGATGACCCCTTTGCCTACCACCAGGACATCGCTGCGGATCTCCTTCCCGGACGTTAACACGGCCAGAAGCTGTTGGTCCTCGGAGTTGATTTCGGAAATATCGTCACTTCGGTTCAGGACCACGCCCAGAGATTGGAGATCCTTTTCCACCCAGACCGCCGCCCGTTCGTTCATGACCATGGACAGCAGGTGCGGGGAGGAGACGACCATTTCCACCTCCAGTCCTCGGTCCTTCAACCCATAGGCCGTCTTGAGGCCCACAAAACCGCCGCCGGCTACGATTCCTTTCCCGGTGGCCAAGGTTTCGATCTTCAGGGCGTCTTCCAAAAAACGCAAGGTATGGGCCCGGTTTTCGGCCCGGCAGTATTCGGGCTGGACGGCGCCGGCGCCGACGGAGATCAGCAGTTTATCGTAGGAGAGGGTTTGACCGGAAGCACAGGCTATTGATTTATTTCGCGGGTCGATCTGCGAGACCCGCTCCCCGAGAAGCCAGGTCACGTTTTTCGGGTAGCGGTTGGTCTCCCGGATGGTCAGGAAATCCTGGTGGACTTCACGGCCGAGGTACTGGGTAAGCAGGCAGCGGCAGTAGGGTTGCCGGTTTTCCTCGGAGATCGCCGTGATCTCGGCTTCCGGGGCAAACCGAAGAATTGTTTCCAAGGCCGAAAGGCCGGCGGCACTCAGACCAACGATCACTAACTTCATTCCGCCCTCCCTCATGGGGATTTGTTTGCCCGGACTGGATTGGTCTCCACTGAAGAAACCAAACAGCCGGTTCCCGTTGAAACCATCCCAATTTGATATTAAACCCATTTGAATTTCAAGAAAAAAATCGCCTCACCTGGATATTTTCGGATTGGAAACAGCCCGACATCCTGATCTCCCCCTCCGCGATAAGTGCAACGAGGATTTGTCTGTAGCTTTTTATCGGCGCGGTTTATAATCTCCGGAATGAAAGCGATCGCGTCCATTGTTCCAAGGGAAATCAGGCTGACCCTCCCACCCTGGGTGAATCACTTTTTGCAGAAAATCCCGCCCTGCCGGACCGATGAGGAAAAGATGCGTTTGGCCATTTCCCTGGCCCGGGAGAACGTGATCCGGGGAACGGGCGGCCCTTTCGGCGCCGCAGTCTTCCGGGAACCGGACCATGAAATGGTTTCGGTCGGGGTGAACGGCGTGGAGAGGTTGAACAATTCCGTGGCCCATGCCGAGATGATGGCCATCATGGCCGCGGAAACGCGGCTGGGATCCTACACGCTCCGGACACCGACCGGGGGACTTTACGAGCTGTTCACTACTTGCGAGCCCTGTGCCATGTGCCTGGGGGCCGTTCTCTGGAGCGGCCTCACCCGCCTGGTCTGCGGCGCGGGCCGGCAGGATGCCCTGGCCCTGGGTTTCGAAGAAGGGCCGGTATTCCCTGAATCCTATCGATATCTGAAAGATCGGGAGGTGAAAATCGTTCGCGGGTTCCTGGCCGGGGAAGCCCGGGCCGTGCTCCGTCTGTACCAGGAACGGAGCGGGCGGATCTACAACAGGTAAGAAACAGGTGGATTATCCGTATTCGTTATTGGCTAGTATCCGCGATGATAGGGATAAGGCCGGGGCGCCGGAGGTCCATAGTGCCAGCGGGCCGGGAACGGCCTCGGGGCATGATAATGGGGAGCATATAGAACCGGCCGGGGATGATGCCACCGTACGGGAGCATAATGATACGGATAGGGTCGGGGATAATGCCCAACCGCATATCCATGTCCGGCTGGAGGGAAAGGCCCATATCCTCTGAGGTGGGCGTCGGTTCTTTGGTTCACTACTTGATTGGCGGCGGCTTGATCCCCGGTGAAGGCCATCCACCCCAAAAAAATGGTTCCTGCCAGCAATAAGGTCATAAACGGTTTTAACATGATGAGCGCTCCTTTCGTTGCTTTTTGTTGATTAGATGAAAGGAGTCCCGTACAGGTTAAAAAAAAATATAAAGTTATTCGTTCATGGCGTACTCCCCGTTGAGAGGGAGGACAACCCCATCCCAAACCCGCCGGTACTGGGCCTCATCTCCGGCAGGCCGGATCAGCATGATCTCCCGGCAGAGGTCCCGCTGTGCATCCCGGGTTCCGGGCAGCCCGTAGATCTGCAGAGCGAACCGCGCGAAATCCCGCACCATAAAATCGAAGATCTGGCTGAGAATGTCCGGGTCCAGGTGCTCAAGCTGCGCCTGCTCCAAAATAAGCTGGCCGTAGACCACGATGGAGAACATCTCTCCCAAGGGAAGCGAGAAGACGGGGTCCAGGTCTTGGATCTTGTCCGGCCCGGCCTTTTCCAGCAGCTCCCGGAAGATCTCGGTCTGGCGGATGAAACGGCCTACGTTGGGGAGATCCCGGAAGGCTTCGAATATCGGCCGGTAGTCGTGAAACCGGACCGCGCCCAGACCCTTGGTCGGCCCCTGGTTGAACAGGAAGCCGTCGTCGTTCAGGGAAAAGTCGGGGCGCACCGGGGCATATTCCGCGGGGCTGAAAAAATAGTTTTTCATGAACTTGCGGATAAGCTGGACATTCACGTGAACGGTGCCTTCGAGCTTCGACGGGCCCCGGACGTCGGCGGACGCCATGTGGAAGTAAGTATCCTTTTCAAAACCCTTGGCGGCAATCACCTCCCAGAGCAGGTTGACCACCTCTTCGGACTGTAGCGTGACCTTCATCTTGCTGGTGGGATTGTAGAGCAGGTAGCGGCGGTCATTTTCCCCGGCTTGCCGGAAATAGTCGGTGGCCCGGCGATGATAGGCCTTCATGGCCACCAGCCGCAGCCAGGCGTCCATGAAGTTCCGGCGCACATGGGGCATATCGCTGACGCGAACCCCGTAAAGGATGCGGTTGGCGGCATGGGTAATAGCCTCGTAAAAGCAGTGTTCTGCCATGCCGATGGAGGCCGGGCCGATATTGAACTTGCCGATGTTCACCGTATTCAGCGCCGAATCCCAAGCGTGGGAGCCGCGGGAAAGGATGTCTTCCTCGGTGACGGGATAGTCATGCAGGGCGAAGTTGGAGACGTACTCCTGGTGGGAGATGACGTTTTTTTTCAACTCATAGGCCTTATGGCGGTAGTTGGTGACGAAGAAGACAAAATCGTCCGTTCCGTCCTTGACCTTGCCGAGGGTTGAAACCATCTCCGCCTCGTTGCCGTTGCCGATGTAATATTTCTCACCGTTGGCCTTCCAGGTGCCTTCGCCCTGGAGGGTCAGGGTGGTTTCGGTGGCATAGATATCCGCCCCATGGGCCCGTTCGGAAAGGCCGAAGGCGAAGATGGCGCCTTCCCGGAGGAGCCGGGCCGCCTTCCGCTTGGCCTTATCGTTGGGGCTCATCCAGATGGGGCCCAGCCCCAGAATGGTTACCTGGAAACAATACCAGTAGCCCAGGCCGTAGAAAGCCAACAATTCGCTGTACTCGTTGTTGCGCGCCGTGTCCCAACGGCAGTCCGGGTCGCCGCCGGCATATTCCTTGGGCGTAAGCAGTTTGGCGAAGATTTGCTCCCGCCCGATGAAGTCGACGAATTCCCGGTACCAGACTTTTTTATTGTAATCGTCGAGGAGTCGGACCTTCCCCATGTTCTCGAAAAAGGTGATGGTCTTTTCCATGAGGGCTCGGGAGCCGGCATCGGTCATCAGACTGGTATATTTCTTCGGTTGAATAAAAAAATTCATAGGATTACTCCTCCATTCTAAAGATTTGCGTCAGGTCACAAAATTAACATGCCGACAGGCCAACTTGCAACCTGTAAGTGGATTGCCTAAAGTCTGGGAAAACCGACCGGGATCTCCGCTCGTTAGGCAGAGACTTGAAATCTGCCGCATCCCTTTGGACTTGCGGTGGGGACTATGCTAGGATAGCGTTCTTAAATCCTGAAAACTCAAAGGAAGTGCCGATATGAAGCTGCTGCGATTGAACATGGAAACGGGAAAGATTGAGTTTGAGCCCCTCCGCGAGGACTGGCTGCCCATCGGCGGCAGCGCTTTGCTGGCCCGCATCATGAACCGGGAAGTTCCGCCGGCGGCGGATCCCCTGGGTCCCAAGAATGCCTTCATCATAGCCGTCGGCCCGTTGGCCGGCACCGGGGCCCCTCAGCTCGGGCGCATCTCCGTGGGGGCCAAGAGTCCCCTGACCCTGGGAATAAAAGAGGCCAACGCCGGAGGCCCGGCCGGGCAATTCCTCGACCGGTTGGGGATTCGCGCTATTATTGTTCAGGGCACCCCGCCGGAAGACCGTCTGACTTGTTTGTTGATTTCAGGGGACCGGGTGGAGTTGATCCCAGCGGAGGAATATCGGGGACAAAAAAATTATGAACTGGCAGGACGACTGAGGGAAAAATACGGGGAGAAGGCGGCGGTCATCTCTACCGGTTCGGCCGGGGAGCGGAAATACCGGGGGGCCTCGGTTTCTTTTACCGATCTGTTCGGGGACCCTTCACGGAATGCCGCCCGGGGGGGGCTCGGGGCCGTGATGGGGTCCAAGGGACTCAAGGCTATTATCATCGACCCCGGAAAAACCGGCCCGGTGGAGACGGCCGATCCGGAGGCCTTTCGCCGGCTGGTGAAATCCTGGGTCAATACCCTTAAGCACGATGTGAGTTGCAGCCTTTATTCCCGCTTCGGCACGCCTTTCGCCGTTTCCAATTCAGCCAGCCAGGGGACCCTGCCGACCCTGAACTACCGTTCGGGTCGGCCGGAAGACTTTATCGCCGTGAGCGGCAACAGCATCCAAAAGATCCTTTTTGAACGGGGCGGCCGGATGCACGGCTGCATGCCCGGATGCGTGGTCCGCTGTTCCATCATCTATCCCGATAAAGAGGGGCAGCGGATCTGCTCGGCTTATGAATATGAAACCATCGCCCTGCTGGGAACCAATCTGGGCATCACCGATCCGGATGCCATTGCCCGGCTCAAGTTTCTCTGTGATGATCTGGGGGTCGATGCCATCGAAACCGGCAGCGCCTTGGGCCTGGCAGCCGAGGCCGGAAAAATGACCTTCGGCGATTGGTCCTCGGCCGCGCGGTTGCTGGAAGAAATGGAACGGGAAACGCCGTTGGGCCGGGCCCTGGGGAACGGGGTGGTGGCCACTGCCCAATACCTGGGTGTCAGCCGGGTGCCCGCTTATAAAGGACAGGCTCTGCCCGGCCATGATCCCCGTTCGACCAAGGGAACCGGGGTGACCTATTACACCAGCCCCATGGGCGCGGATCACACGGCGGGGCTGACCTACCGGATTCCCCTAAGCCGAACGAAACAGGCGGAGAATTCGCTGAAGGCCCAGATCCAGGCCGCCGTCTGCGACGCTTTCGGCTATTGCCTGAATGCTGTTCCCGGCGGTCGGGCTTCCTTGAATGTCTTCCTGGCCGAGCTGTTGAACGCTCGCTACGGGGGCCGGTGGACTGCTGAAGATGTCCTGAAGATCGGCAAGCAGACCCTGCGGGATCAGCTCGCTTTCAATGAAAAGGCCGAATTCAGCCAGGGGGATACCGGGGAGGCCGCCTTTATTCGGCAGGAGGCGATTGCCCCCACTCACCAGGTTTTTGATGTGGAGGAGGCCGAGATCAAGCATTTCTGGGCCGGGCTGGATTCCTTTCAGGAGAAGGAAAAGGTCTGGGAGATCCGTATCCCGCCCTTGCCGGAAACGCTGTTCGGCGCCGGGGTGTCCGGAAAGATGGGGGAAGCCCTGAAGCGTCTTCAGGTCAGGAAATTGTTTATCGTTACCGATCCGGTCATGTTTTCCCTGGGGCGGGCGGAGGAGATCCGCCGGATCGTGGAGCGCAGCGGTTTGCAAACGGTTATTTTTTCGGAAGTGGAACCCGATCCCCCCATCGAACTCATCGAACGGGCCGGGCGACTGTATACCGATGCGGGCTGTGACGGCATTCTCGGCCTGGGCGGCGGCAGCTCGATGGATACGGCCAAGGCCCTCGGGTTGCGGGTGACTCACGCCGGGGACTTGAGGGAATTCGAAGGCCTGGTGGGCGGAGGCGGCAAAATCAAGCCGATTCTCCCGCCGATCATCTGCCTGCCGACCACCTCCGGGACGGGCAGCGAGGTCAACCCCTGCGCGGTGATCACCGATACGGAGCGGGACCTGAAGCTGGTTTTGATGAGCAATCACCTGATCCCCAAAATGGCGGTCATCGATCCCCTTTTCTGCCGGACCATGCCGCGCGGCCTGACCATCGCCTCCGGTATCGACGCCCTGGCCCACTGCATCGAGGGCTATGTTTCCCTGGCCACCCCTTACCATCCCTATTTCGAGTCCATGGCGGTTTACGGGGTAAAACTGATCGGGCGCAGCCTGCCCCGGGCCTACCAAGACGGGGAGGATATCGCCGCCCGGACCGACATGTGCATGGCGGCCCTCTGCGGCGGCCTGGCCTTCCTGAAAGGCCTGGGGATCGGCCATGCCCTTACCCACGTGCTGGGCGCCCACTACCATCTGCCCCACGGCCGGGCGGCCATTTATGGGCTCCTGTGCTTTGTCAGAGCCAACCGGGAAACCTGTAAGGACCCCTTTACCGATCTGGCCCAAATGCTGAATCGCTCGAACGATCTCGAGGCAAGCCTGCTGGCCTTCTACGGGAAGCTGGATATCCCCATCAGCCTGAGAGCCGAGGGAATTCCCAAAGAGGACCTGGAGAAAATCGCCTTTTTCACTTCCCGCGACGCGGTGAATATGGCCACCGACCCCACCACCCCCAGTCGGCGGAAAATTTTGGAGCTGCTGGAAGCGATGTACGATTGAACATGAGATTCCGGCTATAATAAGTATTGAGTTTAAAACGAAAGGCCGCATTGGTTTTGGTCAATTCCTCATAGACCAGACATTCGCCGAAGGTCCCCAGATCCAATCCCCCATATTCCTCCGGGATGGAAAGGCCGAACAGCCCTAATTCCCGCATCTTTTGGACGACCCCTTCCGGGATGTGATCCTCGTCCTCCACTTGCTGGGAAAGGGGTCCCAGGTCCTGATTTACGAAGCGGCGGATCGTTTCCTGCATCAGGCGCAGGCTTTCCGGGATCTCATAGTCCACATCGCTCTCCTTCCTTCAAAACTTCCCAAACTGTCACCTTGAGCCCTCGCCGGACTGTCACCCTGAACCCTTCGCCTGTCACCCTGAGCCCTTGGCCTGTCACCCTGAGCCCTTCGCCTGTCACCCTGAGCGAAGCGAAGGGTCTGGGTCTTTGGCTCAGGATAAACTCCGCGAAGGTCTCGTCTTCCGGTCCAGGGTAAATTCCCCGAAGGATCTGGGGATCTGTTGAAAAAACGAGATTCTTCGTCCCGCGCTATCGCGGGACTCAGAATGACAAGCACTCTCTGGTGGACTTTTTGCGAGTCTATCAAGTGTTCCCAAAGCTTGCACTAAACACCAAGCCGGGATCAAGGCCGCATCCCCCGTTTTTTCGGTCCCAACTGGCTGGGCAGCAGGCGGTAGGCATTTTCAACCCATTCGCAGAGAAGGGGCCGGGTATCGCGGGGGTCGATGATCTCCTCGATTCCAAACCGTTCGGCCGTCAGGAAGGGGGAGGTGAATTTGGACAAACGCTGCTCGATCTCTTGGCGCAAGGCCTGGGGATCTTCGGAGGCTTCAATTTGGCGGCGGTAGGCGGCCTGCACGCCTCCTTCGATAGGGAGGGATCCCCATTCCCCGGAAGGCCAGGCGTAGCGCAGGTTCAGTCGGGAGTGGTTCCCGTGGGCCGCACCGGCCACGCCGTAGACCCGCCGCAGGATGACGGAACACCAGGGGACCGTGGCCTGGTAGACGGCGAAGATGTAGCGGGCACCGAAGCGGATGGTACCCTGTTTCTCGGCCTCCACGCCGATCATAAAACCCGGGTTGTCGACAAAATTGACCACCGGCAAATGGAACGTGTCGCAGAGATCGATAAAGCGGGTCAGTTTGTCGGCCCCCTGGGCGGTAATGGCGCCGCCGAAAAAATTGGAATCGTGGGCGAAAACCCCCACCGGACGACCGGACAGCCGCGCCAGGCCGGTGACCACCGAGCGCCCATGTTGGGCCCCGATTTCAAAAAATGACCCCTGATCCAGGACCAGTGAGAGGATACGGCGCACCGGATAAGGACGGCGTTTGTTTTTAGGAATGATGCGGACCAGTTCCTCCTCGCGGCGGTCGGCCGGGTCGGCAGTCTCTTTGACCGGGGGAAGTTCATAAACCGAATCGGGCAGGTAGGAGAGAAAACGGCGGATGTGATCAAAGGCTTCTTCCTCGGAGCCCACCTCATTGTCCACGGCGCCGAAACCACCGGTCTGAATTTGGGACCCGCCAAGTTCCTCCTTGCCCACCTTCCGATTCAGGGCCGGTTCCACCACCGGAGGACCGGCCACAAAGAGCTGGGCCGTTTTCCGGGGCATGACCGAGAAATGGGAAAAGACCACTCGGGCCGCACCCAGGCCGGCCACCGATCCGAGGGCGGCGCTCACCACCGGTACGGTGGAAAGCAGCGCGGCCATGGTGTCCATGCCCGGGTTGTAGGGCACATAGGTGCGATCCATCTGCTCCAGAAATTTGACGCTTCCGCCTCCTCCGGTACCGTCCACCAGCCGGACTATGGGCAAACGAAGCTCCAGGGCCATCCGTTCGGCATAGGCCGCCTTCTGCCCGATGGCGGCATCGGCTGCCCCGCCGCGGATGGTGAAGTCGTCGGCCCCCACCACCACCCGACGCCGATCGATCCGGCCGGTCCCCAGGATAAAATTGGAAGGGAATAATTGAACCAGGCGGTCGTCGTCAAAGGTAGGGATCCCGGTGATGGCCCCGGTTTCGTGGAAGCTGCCCTTATCGAGCAAATGATCGATCCGCTCCCGGACGTTCAGACGGCCGGCCGCCCTATGGCGGGCCAGGTTTTCCTCTCCCCCCATCTGGGCCGCCAGGCTTTCCCGGAGGCGCAGTTCCTCTACCTCCGGCAACCAGCCCGGGTCCAGGTCGGTTTTTTCTTTATCCATATTGAAATCCTTAAATTCGAAACAATCCCTCTTCTCTGAGCGTCCAGTTCGTGGTCCCAATTGAGACTAACATCGGGCCTCACCAACCATCTATTAACCACTGGAGTCTGTTTTGCCCGCGCGCGAGATCAAAGGAGGGGTAGTTATTTTGATCATTTGGATTTTGGTGATTTGAATTTGTTTCGGATTTTGGATTTCGAGTTTCGAATTTTGAAAAAACGGTCATAAGAAGAAAGAGCCTCGGTTACCGCCCCGTCTCCTGGTGATAAACGCAATGCAATGTCTCCCCTTTCAGCAGGGCCTCGAAGCATTTGTTGCAGGAGATGCAGGTAGCCCGGTGTCGATCGCCCTGCTGCCAGTCCCGGATAAGTGCCGGTTCTTTGATCAGCGGGCGGCTGAGGGAGATCAGATCGGCTTCACCGTTCTGGATGACTTCCTCCATGAGCGCCGGCGTCCGCAATCCGCCGACCATCATGACCGGGATCGTTACCTCCGGCTTTATTTCCCGGCACCAGGATCTGAAGTAGGCCTCGCGGTCCAGCCGGTTGACGCGGGTCTTGAATTCGGCATTTTCGTATCCCGGACCCCTTAAACCGGAGCTGATCTCCAGGGCATCATAACCCCACTGAGCCAGGCGTTGGGCGGCTTGTTTCCCCTCACTAAATTCGAATCCCCCAGGAAATCCGTCCTGGACCCCGATCTTTATCATTACCGGATATTCCTCCCCCACTTTCGACTGAATGGACCGGAAAATTTCATGATGGAGGCGAAGCCGGTTTTCGAGCGTACCTCCCCAGGCGTCGATCCGGCGGTTGGTGAAGGGAGATAGAAACTGGCTCAGCAGATAGGCGTGGGCCCCGTGGACCTGAACCGCGTCCAGTCCGGCTTCTTTGGCCCGACCGGCGGCCTCGCCAAAGTCTCGAATCACTTGTTGGATTTCCGTCTCGGTGATCTCCCGATGAGGGTACTGGAAAAAAGTGTCATCCGGGACATAGGACGGGGCCAGGGCCTGCTTGCGGTGGGGGTTAAAGGCCTTGGCCGTTTCCCTGCCGGCATGAAACAACTGGACGGCAATTTTAGTGCCGTGCTCATGGGCGGTCTCAGCCAGGTTCCGGAAACCGGGAATACAATCGTCGTCGGCCATTGAATTTTGAAAGACGGAAATCTGGCCGGAAGCGTGCACATAGGCAATACCCAAAATGATCAGGCCCACTCCGCCCTTGGCCAGTTCCTCCACCATCCGGATTTGTCCGGAGGAAACCCGGCCGTTTTTTTCGGCCATTCCATCATAGGTGGCGGACCGGACGAAGCGGTTCGGGAGGATCAGGTTTTTTATGGAATAAGGTTCAAAGAGAAGGTTCATAGAGGCCTTTATTCTCGTACTAAACGCCCATGGTCGTCTGAGCCGCCTACGAAGCATGAAAATGGATATCCCAGCTTGTCATCCTGAGCCCTTCGCCTTCCTGTCATCCTGAGTGAAACGAAGGATCTCGCTTCGGCTCAGGGTAAACTCAGCGAAGGATCTCGTCTTCCAAGCCTACGGTGGATAAGGGGATTCTTCAGTCGCTTCGCTCCTTCAGACAGTTCCAGATTATTTTCGTATTAAATTACCTTATTCCCAATAAGTGCTCGACCTGGCTGATCTTGCCATCCAGATCGGCCTGACGGCCGATCATGATCCGCTGGGCCATGGGCGGGCCGGCCCCGTGCATGGACTCGATGAGGTAGCCCACCGCCCCGGCGCCGGCCACCAGGTTTTCGATCAGGCGCAGCACCTTCATGCGATCAACCACCCGGCTGTCCGGGGAGGCGGCCAGGTATTTTTGAATGTACGGTCCGGTGACCGGGTCCTCCAGGTCGGCGGCCGAAGGCATGGTGCCCAACAGGCCGCCGGCAATGTCCGTGGCCAGCCGGGCCAGCTCAAAGGGAAAACGGGTGACATTCAGCTTGCAGACGTTGGCCAGCAGCAGATTCACCTGGTAATTCCCGGCCGGGGTCTTCTCCCCGGTGGCGGAACAGGCCAGCCCGCAGGCATAGATCGTTTCGTTGAGATGGATCATCTCCACGATTTTGTCCTTAATGTGGCCGGCCTCGGCCACGCCGTTCATCCGGGCGATCAAGGCCGCGGCCCCGATGAGGACGTCGCCCACTCCGACCTTGCAGCCGCCGTAGCTCTGCCGGTGGTAGGAGGCGAACCGCTCGACCAGGATCCCGGAGAAATCAACTTCCCCGTTCAGGAAAAGACGTTCGTTGGGGATAAACACATCCTCAAAAACGGTCATCACTTCCTGTCCGCCATAGGTGGGGTTGCCCTTGTCCAGTGGAAAGGCTTCCAGTTTCCGGGTGTCGCTGCTCTGCCGGCCGTAGATGTGCCTGACGCCCTCGGCATTGGTGGGAACCGCGCAGCAGACCGCCCAGTCCTCTTCCCCCTTCCTCATGGTCAGGGTGGGCATGACCAGTATCTCGTGGGAGTTGAGCATGCCGGTCTGATGAAGCTTGGCCCCGCTGATCACCACGCCCCCCGGCCGGCGTTCCTTGACCCGCAGATACAGGTCGGGGTCCTTTTGGTCTTTGGGGCGCTTCCCTCGATCCCCTTTGGGATCGGTCATGGCCCCGTCCACCAGGAGGTCCTGCTGCTGTATCCATTTCCAGTATTCCCTGAACCGCTGGTGATAGGAAGTCTCCTGTTTCCGGTCGCAGTCAAAGGTGGTGCTGAAGATGGCATTGGCCGCGTCCAGCCCGACGCAGCGCTGGAAGCAGCACGCGGTCTGGACGCCGCAATAGCGCTGCATGTTGACCTTGTTGATCAGATCCTCCCGGCTTTGATGAAGGTGGGTGAAGCGATTGACCGGTTCATTCGTCAGGTTCGATTCCACGCAGAACAAATCCCGGGTTTCCGGGTTGCAGGCGCAGTCATAGGTGAAGGCCACCGCCTGCCGGGAGGGTTGGACCAGACCGTGTTCAGGCAGGTCGCCGGTCTTTTGTCCCAGGATGTGGGCCTCTAAGCCATAGGATTCAATCGAATCGAGGTATTCCGCTCCTGTTTTCAAGGCCATGGCATTTTCCCTTTCCAGCTAAGCGTTACGAGATGTTTCTTGGATTTCGTACAAAACTCCCGGGCCCCCGGCACCCGCGAAGCCTGAAAATATCGCCATCGTGTCACCCTGAGACCTGCGCCGGCTTGTCATTATGAGCCCTTCGCCTCCTGTCATCCTGAACGAAGTGAAGGATCTCGTCTTTCAGCTCAGGATAAACTCCGCGAAGGGTTCCGGTTTTTATCGCATGGCGAACTTCTGGGTTTCGTCATCCGTTGACCGGACAGGAAGCTGAACTTGTTGAAAGACGAGATCCTTCGTTCCCTTCGGTCTCTCAGGATGACAGGAAGAAGTAACTTGCTGAGCATAGGTATTTCATAAATAGCTTTTTTTGTTCTTATTAGGCATCTGTTTATGCCGGCAACCAGTAACCTGCAACCGGCAACGCCTCTAAAACCCCCCATCCGGCATTTCCACCACTTCCCGGCCGGCCCGCAGGCAGGTCTCCATCCGGGCCAGAGTCAAAGGCAGGGTTGTTCCGGTGAAGTAAGTGGCTTGAAGTACCTTGCCGGAGAGAAAATCATTGCCGCTCCCGGCTTCTATCCGTTCATGAGCGATGACCGCCAGATCCAGCAGCCGCCAGACCATAGTGATATCGCCGAAGCACAGCAGTGCCGGGTAGGTATAGGACGCCCACTGCAGGGGGTCCGATTTCATTTTTTCAGACAGGGTCCGGGCCATGGTTTCCAATCGGTCGACGGCCTCGGACAGGGCCCGGATTTCCGGCCCCAACCGGGGTTGATCGGCCTGTTTTCGGCAGAAGGTCTGAATCTCGGCCAGGTACGAATTAAAGAGTGCCCCGCCGTTCAGCCGCATTTTTCTTCCCAGCAGGTCGATGGACTGGATGCCGTTGGTGCCTTCATAGAGGGACATGATCTTCGAATCGCGCAGGTATTGCTCCAGGGGGTATTCCCGGCAGAACCCGTACCCGCCCAGGCACTGGATGGCCGTTTCGCAGACCTTAAAACCCATGTCCGAACAATAGGCCTTGATGATCGGAGTCAGGAAATCGACCAGGGACTGGTAGTGGTTTTTCTCTTCTCCCGGGGGCAGCTCCAGGGCCAGTTCCGACCAGAAGGCCCCGGTATAAATCATGGAACGCATCCCGTCCACCGTGGCCTTCATCCAGAGCAGCATACGCCGAACATCGGGGTGATCGATGATCGGGACATAGCCGGGTTTCCGGCCGGCCTGGTCCGAGCCCTGGATCCGCTCTTTGGCATAGGCCAGGGCGTTGAGATAGGCGGTACCGGCCAGGGTCATGCCGCTGACCCCGGTATTGATGCGAGCGGCATTCATCATCTGGAACATATGGGCCAGGCCGCTGTTGGCTTCGCCGCACAGGTAGCCAATACAGCCGTCCTGGTCCCCGAAATTCAGCAGACAAGTGGGGGAGGCGTGGAGTCCCAGTTTCTTTTCCACCCCGCCGCAGCGCACGTCGTTGGGTTCCCCCAGGCTGCCGTCCGGATTGATCCGGATCTTAGGCACTACGAAGAGGGATATGCCCTTGACGCCCTCGGGTGCCCCCTCGATGCGGGCCAATAACAGGTGGATGATATTTTCGGCCAGATCGTGATCGCCCCAGGAAATGAAGATCTTGGAACCCTTGATCCGGTAGTGGTCTCCTTCCGGGTCGGCGCTGGTCCGGATGGCGGCCAGGTTGGAACCGGCCTGGGGCTCGGTGAGGGCCATAGTCCCGGCCCATTGCCCGCTGAACATGTTGGGGATGAAACGTTCCTTGAGTTCACGGGTCCCGAAGCTTTCGATCAGATGGGCCGCCCCGTGGGTCAGGCTGGGGGCCATGTTAAAGGCTTGGCAGGCCCCGTACATCAGGTCATTGATGACGATGCGCATCATATGGGGGAAACCCTGGCCGCCGTATTCCGGGTCCCGGGCCGCGGAGGTCCAGCCGTTTTCGCCGTAAAGCCGAAAGGCCGCTTGGAACTCGGGGGCGCAGCGGACCTCGCCGTTATCCAGGACCACCCCCCATTTTTCCCCGATCTCCTGGAGGGGAGCGATCTCCGTCCGGGCAAATTTCATGGCCTCTTTGACCAGCAGGTCCAGGGTTTCCTCGTCGAGTTCCCGGTAGCGGTCCAGCTTACAAAGGCTTCCGTAATTCAATTGATTTTTTAAAATAAAAAATAGGTCGTCTTCGTTTACTTTAAAATGAGACATGGATAACGTCCTTGATAAAATGATTTATTCGGTTAACCATCAAAATCCGAAACTCGAAATCCGAAATCCGAAACAAATTCAAATGATCTAAATTCGAAATTCAAAACGTACCGCCCCTAAATCAACAAGGTCAGTCCAATAGAAAAACTCTACTGTGTGTTTCCTTCAACCCTTGGGGGGAATCCTTTTTCGGTCATTTGAATTTTGACTATTTGAATTTGTTTCGGATTTCGGATTTCGAATTTAGCTTCTAAAACCCCAGGTAGGTTTTGCGGAGGACCTCGTCTTCGAGGAGTTGGACCCCGGAACCCTCGGCGATGATCTTGCCCGAGGAGAGTACGTAGTTGCGGACGGCCATCTGGAAGACGGTGCTGACCTCCTGCTCGACCAGCAAAACGGTAATCCCCAGGCGGTTGATTTCGGTGATTTTGTCAAAGACCTCCTTGCGCATCAACGGCGCCAGGCCGGTAGAGGGTTCGTCGATGCACAGCAGCTTGGGTTCGGACATGAGCGCCCGGCCGATGGCCAGCATCTGCTGTTCCCCTCCGGAGAGGGTCCCGGAAATCTGGCCGGAGCGGGTCTTCAGGACCGGGAACATGGTGTAAATCTTCTCCAAATCTTCCTGGGTTTTCTTCTTATCCTTCTGCAGATAGGCCCCGGCCAGCAGGTTGTCCAGGACGCTCATTTCCCGGAATGGTCTTCGCCGTTCCGGACACAGCACGAGTCCTCGGCGGACGATTTCATGGGCCGGTACCTGATCGATCCGTTCCCCGTTGAAGGTCACCGAACCTTCCAGAAAGATGTCCCCGGCCGTGGAGCGGCGCTTGAGTTCTCTTTCCCAAGCCACCAGCCCGGTGATGGCCCGCAGGGTGGTGGATTTGCCGGCCCCGTTGGGACCCACCAGGCTGACCAGTTCCCCCGTGTCTACGGACAGGTTCAGGTCATTGATGAGCACGGCCTTTTCATAGCGCACACTCAGATGTTCAACTTCCAGCAGCATGTCTTTTCCCAGTATCCCTTCCAGATTCTTAAACCATGGCATTCAAAAGAGTTATTATTCTACTGGAGTACTGGAGTGATGGAGTACTGATCTTAGAAACAATGCTCCATTACTCCAGTACTCCATCACTCCAAGACACCAAACAAGATTACTCCCCTCCCTGGCCCAGATAGGCCTCGATGACCTGCGGGTTGTTCACCACTTCCTGGGGCGTCCCTTCGGCCAGGAGGGTGCCGAAATTAAGGACAATGATGCGGTCCACGATCTTCATCAACTGCTGCAGCTTGTGCTCGACAATAATCATGGCCGGCCCTTCACTGTGCAGACGGCCGAAGCGCCCGCCCTTGTGGAGTCGACGGATAGACTTGGCCATCAAATCGGTTTCCGCCGGGCTGAGCCCGCCGAAAGGCTCGTCCAGGAGAAGCAGTTCCGGATCCGTAGCCACGGCCCGGGCCACTTCCAGCCGCTTCAAGTCGCCCTGGGACAGGGTGGACGCCTTTTCCAGCGCCATGTCCGAGATGCCGGCAAATTCCAGGGCATCCATGGCCTTGGCCTCCACTTTCTTCACCCATTCTCCCCGTTTCATAGACCGGGGCGATAGGCAGGAGACCATGACATTGGCGATGATAGGCAGCCGGCGGAAAGGCCGCATATTCTGAAAGGTGCAGGCCACCCCCAGGTTGACGATATCCCAGGTTTTAAGCCCTACCAGTTCTTTTCCCTTAAAACGAACGCTGCCCGTATCCGGTTTCAGTATGCCGGTGAGCAGCCTCAGCAGGGTCGTCTTCCCGGCCCCATTCGGTCCGATGAGGCCGATGACTTCTTTCTGGTCCATGCGAATATGGACATTATTAATCGCCTGCAGACCCCCAAAGGTCTTGTTCAGCGATTCCACTTCCAGGAATGGTACGGCCATCTCAGGCCTCCTCCCCCTCTTCTCTGAGCTCCCGACGGGAAACCTTGCCCACGTCGGTCTTGGGCAGTTCACCCCGAAACTCGATGATCTTGGGTACCTTGTAGTGGGCCAACTTCTCTTTGCAAAATTCGATGATTTCCTCTTCCGAGATCTTGCCCCGGGCCTCGCTTTCCAGGACGACGTAGGCCTTGATCAGATTGCCCACCTTGGGGTCAGGTACCCCGACTACCCCGGCGGCCTTGATCTTAGGGTGTTGATAGAGCACTTCCTCCACATGGCGGGCGAAGACGGAATAGCCCTTATATTTGATCAAGTCCCGCTTGCGGTCAAAGAAGTGAAAATACCCTTCATCGTCCATATTGACCAGGTCCCCGGTGCGGAGCCACATCTCCCCGTCGATCTCCAGCATGGATTCCTGGTTACTATCCGGCCGCTTCCAGTAGCCCTGCATGATATTGGGGCCGGACAAGATCAATTCGCCCACTTCCCCGGGGGGAAGGAATTCGGTCCCCTCGTGCGCCATGATGGCGGCTTTGACATTAGGCAAAGGCACTCCGAAGGATCCCCTTTTGGGCCGGTCAAGGGGGGTACTGTGGCTGACGGCTGTGGTCTCGGTCATGCCATACCCCTCAAAAATCTTGGTTCCGGTCCTTTTTTCCCAGGCCGTGACCGTCGATTCGTGCAGGGTGTCGGCCCCGCAGGCGATCAATTTGAGTTTCTTCCAGTTGACCCGGTCGGTTTTCTCATATTCCTTGAGGTATTCGAACAGGGTCGGCACGCCGTAAAAGCCCGAGGCCTGGTACCGTTCCATGGCCGAGAGGATTTCTTCGATATCCGGCGTGGTGAACAGCACCAGGGTGGCCCCCATGGCCAACCCGCCGAGCATGACCACTACCTGTCCGTAGATGTGGAAAAAGGGCAGGAAGGCCATGACCGTCTCCTTCCCCTCTTCGAAAATGGGCCAGAAACCCAAGATCTGGGCCTGCAGAGATACCATGTTCCGGTGGGTCAGCATGGCCGCCTTGGGCAGGCCGGTGGTGCCCCCGGTATAGGGCAGGGCCGCCAGGTCATTCCGGGGGTCGATGGCCACCGAGGGAGGCTGGGGGGGGTATTTCTTAAGCAGGTCCTGAAAGGCATAAACCCCCTCCTTTTTGAGGGATTCCACCGAAGGGGGCGGATTCCCACCGTAGGCCTTGGCCTGGGCGCTTTTCCCGAACCATTTTTTCATGGCCGGGAGGTATTCCTCGATACTGGTCAATATCACCCGCTCCGGATGGACCCCGGCCTTCTCCAGGTTGTCATACAGGAGATTCTGGCAGACGACGGTGCGGGCCTCGCTGTCCGCGACCTGATGCTTTACTTCGATACTGGTGTAGACCGGGCTGATGGGCGTGACCTTGGCCCCGATGCGGAGGGCGGCAAAATAGGAAATGACGTACTGGGGGCTGTTCAGAAGATACAAGGCGACGGAATCCCCCTTTTTGACCCCTAAATCGGCCAAGGCGGTGGCCAGGCGGTCAACCGACTCCTTCAGCTCCCGGTAAGTGATTTTCTTGCCGTAGAAGATGAGCGCAGCCTTGTTGCCGTACTTTTGCACTACCTGGTCGAACAGTTCCGGCACGGACAGTTCGGGGATATCGATTTCAGCCGGCACGCCTTTGGCGTAATATTTCAGCCAGGGTTTGGACAGATAAACTTCTTTAGGATTCATTTTTTTTCCTTTTTTCTTATTACTCACCGCAAAGGCGCAAAGACCGCAAAGGATTTTTTTAGTTGGCCGCCGAGAAGGCGGCCAATAAAAAGCTTTCCACCTAGGGTTGATAGTTGGTCAAAACTCTAAATCAATTTTTGTTCGATCGGTTTCTCTGATCGTATAAAAATTGATTTCTTTGCGCCCTTTGCGCCTTTGCAGCGAAAAATTAATCCAATTGGGCGGTACAAACCCGACAGGTTTCCCGGACCGCCATATTTCTGATTTTGCAACGGGGACATTGTTTTTCCATCTTGTCCCGCGCCCAGGTAATCAAACCCTCGGGCATGTAGAGGAGAATCAGCAGGACGACAAAGGCAAAGATCAAGGTCCGGTACTCGGGCCAAAAGCGAACGAATTCCAGGAGCGGAAAGAGGATGAACACGGAGGCAATGGGCCCGTAGATGGTCGCCACCCCCCCGAAAATCGCCCAGATCACCACGGTAAAAGACAGCGAAATTTCCAGGGTGGAGGGGCCGGCAATCCGCATGTAATGGGCATAGAGCCCGCCGGAAAGGCCGGCAAAAAGTCCGCTCAGGGAGAAGGCCAGCAGTTTATAACGGGTGGTGTTGATGCCCGAGGCTTTCACGGCCAGTTCATCCTCCCGGATGGCATGAAAAATGATGCCGGTGTGGGAGTCGGTGATCTTCCACATGACGGTCCCCAGGACGAGCATGAGCCCCACGTGAAGATAATAATTGCCGAGGAGGGAGTTGGTCAGCCGCTGGAGCCCGGAGATACCCAGTTCGCCGCCGGTCAGATCGGGCAGGGCAAACACGATCCCCATTAAGATGATCGGAAAGGCCAGGGTGGTCAGAGCCAGGTAGGTATGTTTCAGCCTAAGACAAGGAATGCCGACGATCAGCCCGGCCAGGACCGCGGCCACGGCCCCCAAGGGCACGCTGCCCCAGGGGGGAATATGAAAATGGATATGCAGCAGCGCGGAAGTGTACGCACCCACCCCGAAGAACAGGGCCTGACCGAAATTCATTTGGCCGGTGAAACCGGACAGGAGGTCCCAACTCGCGGCCAGAATGGCAAAAATGCTGGTCAGGATGATGATGCGAATCACATAAGGATTCTGACTGATCAAAGGCAGACCGAGGAGGATAACAAAAAAAAGGCCGACGATGATGCGACTGGGGAGGACCAGTACCTCTCCCCGGACCAGGGAATAAAATTTCCGTAAATAGAACCCCAGCAGACCCATGCCCATCTACCTCTCTTCCTCAAAAGCGATGCCGAAGAGGCCCTCCGGCCGGATCAACAGGACCAGGATCATGATCGTCAAGGCGATGGATCCTTTTAAGAAGGCCCCCTTGGGGATCAAAAAAACTACCAGGGCCTCGGTAAATCCCAGGATATAGGCCGCCACCACGCTGCCTTTGATGCTTCCCAGTCCGCCCAGGACGACCACGGCCATCATCATGATCAGGGGTTCCATCCACATGTAGGGCGTAAGGACCGTCAGCGGTACGATCACCGCCCCGGTAAATCCGGCCAGCGCCACCGAGATGCCCATGGTGATCATGGCCAGCCGGCTCTCATTCATGCCCATCAGGTTGGCCGTTTCCCGGTCCTCGGCCGTGGATCGAATGGCCAGCCCCAGTTTCGTTTTCATCAGCAGGAACCAGAGGACGACCATCATGAGAAGAACCACCCCGAAGCTGAGCAACTGTTGATAAAAGATCTTGACCCCCCCCAGGCTAAAGAAGCCTTTGATCAGGGAAATCATGCTCAGGTAGTCTCCGGTGAAAATCAACAGGGTGACCTCCTGAAAGATCATGGCCAGGGCGATGGTGGCAATCAGCACCGCGCCCTCGTGTTCACGGATGGGATCGATTAAAAATCTGTAAGCCAGCAAACCCAGGAGGGTGACTGCGGCCACAGACAGCAACATCCCGGGGATGGGATGCAGACCGAGTCGGACGGACAGGTAATAGATACCGTAGGCGGCGACCATGAAGAAGGCGGTGTGAGCGATATTGACGATGCGGGCCACCCCGAAGATCAGGGAGAACCCTATGGCCAGCAGGGCCAGCGTGCTGCCGCTGATTAGACCGGAGATGATGATATTCATAAGGCCTCAAACAAAAATCAAAATTTAAATCCTGAGCAACGCGAAGGATCCCCCTAGCCGCTCGGGCGAAATGCTGCCCTAGGTCCCAAAGCCGGCATGGCCCTTGAGCCGACTGGGGGGATTCTTCAGTCGTTTCGCTCCGTCAGAATAACAGTCTTTCCATCCAGAAAAGCAAAGCGCTATCCGGGGTCCAGGGCCGTTGGGGCACCAAATACCCTGGATCCCGGATCGAGTCCGGGATGACGGAAAAAAGGCAAAGGGCACCTAACACGTTGAATTTCTATTTTTTCATCCAGGGAGGCAACTTATAGGGGACGATGCCCTTATAGGTGATCTCGGGAGAGTTGGCATCGGCCTTCCATTTGTTGGGCCAGACGCCAACCAGTTTGCCGTCCTGCCACTGACCCGCCAGGCTGGTCAGGTACCCCGGTCCCCAGGTCAAATCATGGGTCTGGTTCCCCTTCTCGTCCTTAAAATATTTTATCTTCCCGGCAGGGGTCAGGTACTCCCTGTTTTCCAAGTGGGCCACAATCTTGTCGGCATCAAGGGTCCCCACGGCCTCGATGGACGGCGCTAAGGCAAAAATAATAGCCGCGTAGGTGTCCGCCGTATAAGTAGGGGTTTCATTAAAACGTTTCACATAGGTGTCCATGAACGGTTTGGTCAGTTCATTGTATTCCACCCCCCGGATGTAGGTGTCGGTGGTCAAGACATAATTCCCCATGCCCTTGGTGGCCTCCATAAAGCCGTCCTTCTGGGCTTCCACATTGATCCCCACCTGAACAGCCGGTATTTTGAGTTCGCCGGCCTGCCGGGCGAAGGGGATCCCCACCGAAGACGAAAAAACGGTAAAGATCATATTGGCCCCGCTCTGCTGGATGGCGGAAAGCTCCGCGGTCACATCCGTGGCGACGGCGGAGGGCCGCCAGACCCCGACCACCTCCATGCCCATCTTAGGGATTGCGCCCTTGGCGGCCTCAATCATGGGATCCACCCAAACGGCCTTCTCCGCCACGATGGCCACTTTTACTGCAGGCAGGTTTAATTCCTTTTTCAGGATGGCTCCGACAAAGCCCAGGTGGGCGAAGCTGGTCCGGACCAGGTAATTGGAGTTGAACGGGGTCACACGAAAGAAATATTTGTAGCGTTTATAGTCTTTGGCCACCCGCAGGCAGAGTTCCGGGTGAGCGGCGCCGGCGCCCATGAAGATTTTTTTGTTGTCCATGGCGATGTCCTGCATGGCCAGGACCGCTTCGGTCCGGAAACCGCCGACGATCAGATCGACTTTGTCACTGGTAATCAGTCGCTCCATGGCATTGGTGGCGTCGGTTACGTTCAGGAATTCATTGGAGTCGGCCTTGACCAGTTCGATCTTCATCTTTTCCTTGCCGACCTGCACCCCTCCCTTGGCATTTAACTCTTCGGCCGCCATGATGGCTCCGTTCCAATGGCCCTTGCCCTGGACGAAATTCATGGGGCCGATGATGCCGATTTTGATGGTTTTGGCCTCCGCGGCGAAAGGGCCCGCCAAAAGGGCCAGACCCACAACCAGAAACAACAACCAACCCGAAAAAGATCTTTTCATCGCCTGCTCCTCCTTTTAATAAAACGTTGGATTTGGATTTCTATTTTGAAACCGGGGGTGGAACGAACAATAAGGGGGGCGCTTTTCTTCATGAACATCCCGAAAACCATTTGAAAGGTTAGAAGCGAAAGGGTCTATCTTCTTTCATCCGCCGAAGCGGGTTTTGGTTTAGAGGCCGTTTAGGTATAGACAGAAGGACCGGCGTCTGACTTTGCGCCTTCAGCGCCGGGCCGGATTTCAAAATATATCTATCAAACCCCTTCCAGGATGTCAATACTTTTTTGGAGTCGAATATAGACGTGCCTTAATTTAATATTGACTTTTAGGAATGTTTTTTTTAAAAATGGGTAACTAAATATAGTTGATATATGAAAAGAATCAATAAATCATATAGCTCCTCTATTATAGTTGGGTATTCCGGATGAGGGACCCCGTGGGGGATTGCCTTAGGGTTTCGCCATTCCTCTTGGGTGCCCGGGATGGAATCAAGGAGGTTTAAAAAAACCATGAATCGTTTCAAAGCCGCCATTGTGCGTTATGAACATCCGCTGGAATCGGTCCGGAAAGCCGTTGACCTTTCCAGGGGACTGGATCATCTTCCCGCCAGGGCCAAGGTGTTTGTCAAACCGAATATTGTTTTCTGGACCAAGGTGGTGCCTTTCCCCAAATGGGGGGTCATCACCACCTCCCGGGTAGTCGAGGATATGGTGGTCCTGCTCAAGGAACGGGGGATCGACGACATTACCATCGGAGAGGGCACGGTAACCATGAACCCCAAGGACAAGGAAACACCGGCCCACGCCTTCGAAACCCTGGGTTATCGGGCCTTGGAAAAACGCTACGGGGTGAAGTGTCTCAATGTCTTCGAGCGGCCCTTCAGAAAAGTCGATCTGGGGGAGGGGATCGTGCTGCAATTCAGCGGCGACTTCCTGGACAGTGATTATATCGTGGATCTGCCCGTGCTCAAGACCCACAACCAGGCCGTGGTCAGCCTGGGCATCAAGAACTTGAAGGGGGTCTTGAATATCCCTTCCCGGAAGAAGTGCCACAGCGCCGACCCGGAAAGGGACCTGAATTATCTCATCGCCAAACTCCCGGAAAAACTCCCCCCGGTCTTCGCTCTGCTGGACGGGATTTATACCAATGAGCGGGGTCCCAGTTTCGACGGCAAGATCCGGCGCAGCAACATCCTGGTGGCTTCAGCCGATCTGCTTTCCGCCGATCTGGTGGGGGCCCGGGTCCTGGGCTACGAACCGGCCGAGGTCCCACACCTGGTCCAGGCCGCCCGAAACCAGGGACGGCCCTTGGACCTGTCGGACATCGATTGGGTCGGGGAACCCCTGGAAACCGTGGCCTCCCGCCACGAATATGACTTTGCCTATGTTACCAATGAAAGCGGGACCATGCCGGTCCCTCTGGCCAGGGAGGGCCTCCAGGGCCTGACCTATCATAAATACGACCTGTCCATGTGCACCTACTGTTCCGGGATCAACGGGCTGATGCTGACCGCCATCCGCCACGCCTGGAAGGGCCAACCCTGGGATGAAGTGGAGGTCCTGACCGGGAAGATGATGAAGCCCACTCCCGGCAAGAAAAAAACCATCCTGGTCGGCCAGTGCATCTACGAGGCCAACAAAAAAGATCCGCATATTCAAGAGCTGATCGCCATCAAGGGCTGTCCACCCAAAATGGATGACCTGTTCAAGGCCCTCCGTCAGGCGGGTATCGAGGCCAACCCTGGGCTTTTTGAAAACTTCGATCAACTGCCGGGATTCTTCCTGCAGCGTTACCAGGGGCGGCCGGAATTCGATGAGTCCTTTTTCCGGGTCGCTTAAGGGAATAGGGGGGATACGGTTTGGCCATTCAAAAGAAATTGCAGACCCGAAAAGATCAGATTCTGCAGGCGGCCGAGCGGACCTTTGCCCAGAAGGGGTACCAGGAGGCCACCATTTCGGATGTGGCCCGGGAGGCCAAGGTCTCGGACGCCACCATCTACGAGTATTTCACTTCAAAGGAAGAACTCCTTTTTTTGATCCCCGGGGCCACGGCCCGGCGCGGAAAAGAAAACCTGGAACACGTACTCCGATTTATCCGCAGCGCGGCTGATAAGATCCGGGCTTTTATCTACGACCATCTCAACTTCTATCAAAATCATCCGGACTACGCCTCCGTATCCATGTTGATTCTTAAACCCAATCGGAAGTTTCTGGAAACCGAGGCCTATAAGGACGTCCAGGAGCTTTCCCGTATCCTGCTTCAAATCATCAAGGAAGGAATGGCCCGCGGCGAATTTCGATCCGATTTCGATCCCTATTTAATACGTTCCGCTATCCTGGGAACGATCGAGCACCAGGTTACCCGGCAGGTGCTCCTCGGCAAACCGGAAAACCTGGTGGAATTGACAGATCCTCTTACCGAAATGATCGTTGGCGGTATCAAGGCCCGGGAAGCGGCCAAGGTCTGGAACTTCAGTATCGACTTGGGAGAAGGCGAAAGAAAAGAAGAGGCCCGAAGGGTTCTCGCCAGCAAGCGCCCGGTGTTAAAGAAGAGGAACTGAAGATGGAAAGCAGACCCTGGCAACGCCATTACGATTATGAAGTCCCGGTGTCCCTGCGTTATCCCCGAATCCCGGTCCAGGATTTTCTGCACTTTACGGCCAACGGGTTCCCGGATAAGGCGGCTTATCGTTTTTATGGCTCGGAGATGTCTTTCCATGACCTGCGCCGGCAGGTGTTGCGACTGGCCAACGCCCTGGGGGGCCTGGGCGTGCAAAAAGGAGACCGGGTGGGGCTGCACCTGCCCACCAGCCCCCAGTACATCATTGCCTACCATGCCGCCCTGTCCCTGGGGGCCATCGGGGTCAACCTCAACCCCATGTATACCCCGGAAGAGCTGAAGCGGATTGTTGCGGACACCGGGATCACTACCCTGATCAACGCCCTGCTCAAGCACCCGAAGGCCGGAGACCTGAATCTGGACCGGAAGATCAAGCTGCTCAACTCCGGAGCGGCGCCCATGCCCCTGGAATTGATCGAGCAGGTCAAGGACCTGGGGATTTCCTATTCCGAAGGCTGGGGCATGAGTGAGACCACTTCCCTGGGCGTCAGCAATCCCGTATTCGGTCTGCGCAAGCCCGGAAGCATCGGCATCCCCTGGCCGGATACGGATGTCCGACTGGTGGACGTGGTTAACGGAAAAGAGGATGTGCCCCGGGGCGAGCCGGGTGAAATCCTCATCCGGAGCCCCCTGGTCATGCAGGGCTATTGGAACAACCCGGAGGAAACCCGGGGACAGCTTAAAGACGGCTGGCTGCACACCGGGGATATTGCCGTCTGGGACGAAGACGATTACCTATATATTGTGGATCGCAAAAAAGACATGATCATCGCCGGCGGCTTTAACATCTATCCCCGGGAGATCGATGAAGTTCTCTTCCAGCATCCCAAGATCCAGGAGGCCGTCTGCGTGGGCCTCGCGGACGAATACCGCGGGGAGACGCTCAAGGCCTATGTGGTTTTGAAGGAAGGGGCTCAGGTTACGGCCGCGGAGGTTGTTGATTTTTGCAAGGAACGCCTGGCCACCTACAAGGTGCCCAAACAAGTGGAATTCCGGGAGACCCTGCCCAAGTCGGCGGTAGGGAAGATTCTTCGCAAGGTCCTGCGGGCCGAGGAAGAAGCCAAGGCAAAATCCGAAATTCGAAATCCGAAATCCGAAACAAATTCTAATGATCCAATGACCGAATGACCCAAACAGCAGGCAACAGTTTCTTGAAGGGTTAGCAAGCATTCGGTTTTGAAAATTTGAATTTTGAAAATTCGTGCTTGTTTCGAATTTCGTGCTTCGAATTTCGAATTTAACTCTAATAAATGGAGATTGAATTCATGAAAACAGACTACCAAACCGTAAAAGTGACATTGCATGACGGGATCGCGGTGTTGACCCTGGACAACCCTCCGGTAAATCAGATGTCGCCCCAATTGATGCAGGATTTCGGGGCGGCTATCAGTGAGGCCATGCAGGATGGGGCCGTCAAGGCCATTGTCCTGACCGGCACCGGAAAAAATTTTATCGCCGGAGCGGACATTACCCGGCTGCAACGGGTTAAAACGAAGGAGGATATTTTTAGGCCGGCCCTGGAGGCGGCCCGGTTTCTGAACTGGATCGAGATGGCCCCCAAGCCGGTCATCGCCGCCATCAACGGCAACTGCCTGGGCGGAGGACTGGAGACGGCCATGGCCTGCCACTACCGAATCGCCGCGCCGGGGATCAACCTGGGTCAGCCGGAAGTGCAGATCGGCCTGATCCCGGGTGCCGGGGGGACCCAGCGACTGCCCCGGCTGATCGGCCTGCCCAACGCCATTGAAATGATCACCACCGGCGCCTCGATCAAGGCCGAAAAGGCCCTCCAGCGAGGCCTGGTGGATGAAGTCGTCCCTTCGGAAAAGCTGATCGAAGCCGCTTTAAAAGCTGCCGGACGGTTCCTCGCCGGGCGGCCCCGGCTGGATTTGCGCCGGACCCGGAACAAGATCGACCGGCTTCCCAGCGCCGCGGAGAAAAAACCCTTCCTCAACTACGTCAAGATGATGATCCTAAACAAGGCCAAGGGTTACATTGCGCCTTTTAAGGCCATCGAGGCCGTGGAAAAGGGCTTGGGTTTCGATATGGAGGCGGATATCGAGCGCGAAGTGGCGCTCTTTGCCGAGTGCGCCCTGACCGACGTGTGCAAGAACCTGATCGGCATCTTCCTCAATACCCGGGCGGCCGGGCGGCTGCCCCGGATCAAGGGCCTGGAGCCGGCGAAAATCAAAAAAGTGGCCATGCTGGGCGGCGGGGTCATGGGTTCCGGGATCGTCAACCTCCTGCTGGCCAACGGCTTCGAGGCGGTCCTGTGGGACATCAACGAGGAAGCGCTGCAAAAGGGAGTGGCCGCCGTCCGGAAGACTTTCGACTACCCGATCAAAAAGAAAAAAATGACCCCGGCCGATTTGGAGAAGTTGATCCAGGGTCGACTGACCACCACCACCGCCCTGGAGGATTTAAAGGACGTGGATCTGGTGATCGAGGCGGTGCTGGAGAACATGAAGGTCAAACAGGACATCTGGTTGAAACTGGAAGGGACCTGCCGCCCGGAGGTAATCTTCGGGACCAATACCAGCGCCCTGCCCATCACCGAGATGGCCTCGGTCCTGAAAGACCCCGGCCGGATGATCGGCCTGCATTTCTTCAACCCGGCCCACCGGATGCAACTGCTGGAGATCATCTGCGCCCAACAGACCTCGGATCAGACCCTGGCCAGCAGTGTGGCCTTTGGCCGGAATATTAGGAAGATTCCCATCGTGGTCAACGACGGGCCGGGCTTTTACGTCTCCCGGCAGCTCGGTGGTCTGATGGGCGGGTCCGTGTTCCTGGTGGCCGACGGGGTGGAGGGCCGGATCATCGAAGAGGCGCTGATGGATTTCGGCATGCCCATGGGCCCGGCCACCCTGGCCGACCTGACCGGGATCGATATCAATTACCACGTGAACAAGACCTTCGAGCAGCGACTGGGCGAGCGTTACCAGGTTCACCCTTTGACCGAAAGGGTTTATCAGACCGGCTGCTATGGGCGGAAAACCGGCGCGGGTTATTTCATCTATCAGGGAAAGACCGTAACCCCCAACCCGAAAATTGCCGAAGTGGTTCAGCAGTACTGGAAGGAAAACGATGTCTCCCCTAAAAAGATGAGCTATCAGGAAGTAGTGGATGCCATGCTGTCCCTGGCCATCAACGAGGCGGCCCTGATGATCGAGGAAGGTATCTGCGACCGGCCCTGGGATATGGACCTGGCCATGATCTACGGCACCGGCTTTCCCCCTTACCGGGGCGGGATCCTGCGTTATGCCGATAAATGGGGGGTCAAGAACGTATATGAAAAACTGCTGGCCCTGGAGAAGCAATACGGCCTTCGATTCCAACCGGCTAAACTGCTGAAGGAAATGGCCGAAGGAAACAAGACTTTTTATCAAGACTAAAAAACAAATTACACCGCAAAGTCGCCAAGGACGCAAAGGAATCTTTTTAGTTGCCGGTAAAACCGGCAATTAAAAATTTCTTTTTCTTCTTTGCGCTCTTTGCGTCTTTGCGGTGAATAACACAGGAGGAAACTTATGAAAGAAGTAGTGATTGCCGGATATTTGAGAACAGCCTTGTCCCGTTCCCGGCCCAATGACCCGGCCCGGGACGTTTTCTGCAAGATGCGAGGGGATGAACTCCTGGCCAAACTGCTCCCCGAGGTGGTCAAAAGAACCGGATTGGAGTCCAAAGAAATCAATGATTTTATCGTAGGCTGCGCCACGGCTGTGGGCGAGCAGTGGGCCTACGGCGGGCGTAACCCCATCTTCCTGGCCAACTTCCCGGAAACGATACCGGCCAAGTTTGTGGACCAGCAGTGCGGGTCTTCCATGGCGGCCATTCATATCGGGTTTTTGGAAATAGCCCAGGGGGTCTGCGATATCGTCTTGACCGGGGGCTATGAGAATATGACTCGGGTGCCCATGGGCCTGGCCACCATCGACCGGGGGCATATTGTCCCGAACATGGCGCTCTATACGGACCCGAACTACCTGCACTGGGACATGATGACCTCCACCAACATGGGACTGACGGCGGAAAAGCTATTTGCCCAATCCGGCCTGACCAAGGAAGATCTGGATAAATGGGGAGTCCGCTCCCACCAAAGGGCGGCCCAGTCCCAGGCCGATGGCTTCCTGGCGGGGGAGATCCTGCCGGTGGAGGCCGAACAGGCGGATGGGACGGTCCTAACGGTAGACAAAGATCAGGCCGTCCGGGGCGATACTACCCTGGAAGGAATGGCCGGTCTGCGGCCGGCTTTCAAAAAAGACGGAGTGATCACCCCGGGGAATTCCTCTCCCCTGAATGCCGCCGCCAGCAGCATGGTGCTCATGTCCAAGGAAACGGCCAGGAAAAAAGGGATCAAGCCCCTGGCGACCATCCGTTCCATGGGCATTGCCGGGGTGGACCCGACCATCATGGGGGCCGGACCGGTGCCGGCCAGCAAGATGGCCCTGGAAAAGGCGGGATTGAAGGCCTCGGACATCGATTTCTGGGAAATCAATGAGGCCTTTTGCATCGTGGTCCTGAATTGCATCAAAGAACTGGGCCTCGACCCGGAAAAAGTGAACGCCATGGGCGGCGGCACGGCCATCGGCCACGCGCTGGGGGCCACCGGCATCCGGCTGGTGGGGACCCTGGCCCGGACCCTGAACGCCAAGGGCGGCCGCTACGGTCTGGCCAACGCCTGCGTGGGCGGCGGTCAGGGGGTGGCCACAGTGATCGAAAAAGAAGATTATAACTGGTAAGCCGGTAGTTAAATCCGAAACTCGAAATCCGAAATCCGAAACAAATTCAAATGACCAAAATCCGAAATTTAAAACACCCCGACTCCCGTACCGGATTGGTATACAAAATAGGGCTATCCAACTCACACCCCTCCCGGTCTGGGAGGGGAGGATACTTCGGTCATTTGAATTTTGAACATTGCTGTTTGTTTCGGATTTCGAGTTTCGGATTTCGAATTTAAAAATGCTATTGAATTACAGAGCTAGATAAATTCTCAGAATTCACTTTTATGGAAGAGACCCCATGAACCCATCCCTGGTTTCCATCGTCCGCTATGAAAAACCCCTGGAGTCGGTCCGGAAGGCGGTCGATCTCTGCGGCGGTCTGGACCACCTTCCGGCCAAGGCCAGGGTGTTCATCAAACCGAACATCGTTTTCTGGACCCGCTTCACCCCTTTTCCCAAGTGGGGGGTGATCACCACCTCCCGGGTGGTGGAAGACCTGGTCTGCCTGCTGAAAGAAAGAGGGATCGAGGATATTACCATCGGGGAGGGAATGGTTACCCGTGAGGTCAAGGATCCTGAAACCCCGGCCCATGCCTTCGAAACCCTCGGCTATAATCTGTTGGAAAAAAGGTACGGGGTCCGGGTGGTCAACGTCCTGGAACGGCCTTTTAAAAAGGTGGATCTGGGCGACGGGGTGGCCCTTCACTTCAATATCGATTTCCTGGAATGCGACTTCCTGGTCGACCTGCCGGTGCTGAAAACCCATGCCCAGGCCGTAGTCTCCCTGGGGATCAAAAACCTGAAGGGACTGATCAATATCAACTCCCGTAAAAAATGTCATGGGGCCGATCCGCAAAAAGATTTGCATTATATGGTCGGCCGGCTGGCTAAGACCATTCCTCCCTCTCTGACCGTGCTGGACGGGATCTACACCAACGAACGGGGTCCCGGATTCGACGGGACGATCCGACGCAGCAACCTCCTGATTGCCTCGGCCGACATGCTGGCGGCCGATTTTGTGGGGGCCAAGGTCCTGGGGTATGAACCGGCCGAGGTCCCTCACCTGGTGCACGCCGCCGGGATCCAGGGCCGGCAAACGGATCTGTCCGGAATAAAGGTGGTCGGAGAAAATATCGAAGCGGTGGCGGCCCGCCACGAATATTTTTTTCCGTACAACGAAGCCGGCACCCTGCCCCGCCCAATGGCCGAGATGGGCATCCAGGGCCTGTCCTATAAGAAATACGATCTGACCATGTGTACCTATTGTTCCGGGCTGACCCGGGTCATCCTCATGGCCAT
Source organism: uncultured delta proteobacterium (assembly GCA_963716045.1). Classification (GTDB taxonomy): domain Bacteria; phylum Desulfobacterota; class RBG-13-43-22; order RBG-13-43-22; family RBG-13-43-22; genus CAVQSS01. Next base: position 79,046 of record CAVQSS010000025.1, read on the forward strand.
TGCCAAGGCCTGGAAGGGAAGCCCCTGGGATGAAGTGGAAATCCTCACCGGCAAGGCCATGAAACCCACCCCCGGCATGAAGAAAACCATCCTCCTGGGGAAGTGCATGGTGCAGGCCAACAAAGACCATCCGGATATCCGGGAAATGATTCCGGTCAAGGGCTGCCCGCCATCCAGGAAAGAGCTGGTCAGTGCCCTGCAAGGAGCCGGGATCGAGGCCAATGAAAAATTCTTTGAGAATATCGATCTGGCCCCGGGTTTCTACCTGAAACGCTACGCCGGCCGCCCGGAGTTTGAGGAAGCTTTGTTCCAGGTATCGGAGTAAATGGAACCGGTTTGTCGAAGATCCCGGAGTTTCACCCACCCCCCTGCCCCCTCCCGTCGAGGGAGGGGAAGACGTTTCGGTTATTCGGATTTTGGTCATTTGAATTTGTTTCGGATTTCGGATTTCGAGTTTCGAATTTTATAGATGGTGAATTAATTGGGCGAACTCTACGTTATCCGGCATGCCCAGGCCTCTTTCGGGCAGGATGATTATGACCGGCTTTCCGAACTGGGGTTCCGGCAGGCCCGCCTCCTTGAGGCCTTTTTCAGCCGGATTGGGATCCGGTTTCAGGCCATCTATTCCGGGTCCCTGAAACGACAGGTGGATACGGCCAAACCGCTCCGGTCCTGCTTCCGCTCGGATGTTCCGCAACCGGGATTATCCATTCTGCCGGAATTCAACGAGTATGATTCCTCGGCCGTGATCCGGACCCAGCTTCCATACCTGATCCGGGAGGACCCTTCCCTGGAACAGGACCTACCCCGGCTCCAGGCCGATCGCCGGGCACTCCAACGGATTCTTGACCGTTCTCTTTCCCGCTGGATGTCGGCCCCGGAAGAACCAGAAGGGCTGGAAACCTGGCCGGCCTTTAACCGGCGGGTTCAGGAAGGAATCGCCCGCATACTGTCAGAAAGCGGACCGGGAAAGACCGTAGCCCTGGTGACCTCGGGAGGGCCTTTGTCGGCTATTTTAAAAATGGCGCTGTCCTTGTCGGACCGGGAGACGATTGAATTGTCCTGGCAGGTCCGAAACGCCTCCGTCTCCACGTTTAAATATAACCGGGAGCGTTTGACTTTGTCTTCCTTCAACAATGTGGCCCATCTGGAGATGAACCGGGAGCCCGAGTTGCTGACATACAGATAGGGAGGTTGGGGGGATAATTCAGATGGAAGAGGGAAGAAAAGACAGAAGACAGCGGACAGAAGAGAGAAGAGAAAAATACTTAAAGACAGCAGGAGAAGAACATGGATTTTGAAATATCGGAAAAAATGCAGGCTATTTTGGAAATGATGAATGAGTTTGTGGATAAAGAACTTATTCCTTTGGAGCCGGAATTTTTGAAACGCTCTTTCGTGGACCTCCTTCCGGAGTTGGAGGAGAAACGGAGGCTGGTAAAGCAGATGGAGCTGTGGGCCCCCCAGCACCCCAGGGAATACGGCGGAATGGGGCTGGATCTGGTGGAGTTCGGCCTGGTGTCGGAAGCCCTGGGGAGATCCCCCCTGGGGCATTTTGTCTTCGGGGCTCAAGCCCCCGATGCCGGCAACATTGAAATACTGCACCTCCACGGCACGGAGGCTCAAAAGGCAAGCCACCTCCACCCCCTGGTGGAAGGGAAAATCCGAAGCTGCTTTTCCATGACCGAAGTGGAACTGGCGGGTTCCAACCCGGTGATGCTGGACACGACCGCCGTAAAAGACGGAGACGATTATATCATTAACGGGCACAAATGGTATACCTCCAGCGCCGACGGAGCGGCCTTTGCCATCGTCATGGCGGTAACCAACCCCGAAGCCTCTCCCTATCTGCGGGCCAGCATGATCATCGTCCCCACGGCCACCCCCGGGTTCAACTTGGTCCGAAATATCCCGGTCATGGGCCATGAAGGATCCGGCTGGGCCAGTCATGCCGAAATCCTATATCAGTCCTGCCGGGTTCCCCAAAAGAACCTGCTCGGTCCCGAGGGGGCCGGCTTTGTCATGGCCCAGGAGCGGTTGGGTCCGGGGCGGATCCACCACTGCATGCGCTGGATCGGGATCTGTAACCGCATCTTTGCCCTCATGTGCTCCCGGGCCTTGAAGCGGGAGATCGCCCCCGGAAAGGCCCTGGCCACGCGGCAGATCATCCAGACCTGGATCGCCGAGTGCGCGGCAGAAATCCAGGCCGCCCGGCTGATGGTCCTCCACGCCGCCTGGAAGATGGAGCATCAGGGGCAAAAAGAGGCCCGGGAGGAAATCTCTCTGATCAAATTTTATGTGGCCGGGGTCATGCAAAAAGTCATAGACCGGGCCTTGCAGGTGCACGGTGGGCTGGGAATGACCGACGACACCATCATCGCTTTCTATTTCCGTCACGAACGGGCCGCCCGGATCTATGACGGCGTGGACGAGGTGCACAAGGTTACGGTGGCAAGAAGGATTCTGAGGGAATACGAAGGAAAAACGATTAGATAAATCCTTCCCTTATCAGTCATTCTGAGCCCTTCGTCTGTCACCCTTCGCCGGCTTGTCATCCTGAGCGAAGCGAAGGATCTCGTCTTTGGGCTCAGGGCAAACTCCGCGAAGGATCTCCGGACAATTTGATAAACGAGATTCTTCGCATTCGCTCAGAATGACAAGCTCTCTCTAATAGGTTTTTTATGGAGCCATTAAACAAAAACGTTTCGAATTTTGATATTCGGTCATTTGGATTTCTTTCGGATTTAAACGTTTGGGAGGTTCGTTATGAATTATAGCGATCAGGCCACAGAGATCCGGCGGGGGGAAGAACTGGATCCGGTCCGGGTAGAAACTTTTCTGCAGGCTTCGGTCCCCGGATTGGAAGGGCCCTTATCCATCCGGCAGTTTCCTCGCGGGTTTTCCAATCTGACCTATCTGCTTTCTTTTAAAAACCGGGACCTGGTCCTGCGCCGGCCGCCCTTCGGAACCAAGGCCAAAACCGCCCATGATATGGGTCGGGAATACCGGATCCTCAAGGCCCTGCGGCCGGTCTTTCCGTATTGTCCGGAACCCCTGGTCTATACCGAAGATGAATCCGTGATCGGCAGCCCGTTTTATATCATGGCCCGCATCGGAGGGCTGATCCTGCGGAGAGACCTGCCTCCGGGTCTGGAGATGACCCCGGAACAGGCCCGCAGCCTCTTTGAAAGATTTCTGGATGTGCTGGTGGATCTGCATTCGATCGACTACCGGAAGGTCGGGCTGGAAAATTTCGGCAAGCCGGAAGGCTACGTGCAACGTCAGGTGGAAGGGTGGAGTAAACGCTACCGGGCAGCCCGGACGCCGGATGCTCCTGATTTTGAAGGGGTCATGGCCTGGATTGCCGGGCGGATGCCGGCGGATACCGACCGGCCGACCCTGGTACACAATGATTATCGGCTCGACAATCTGGTGATCGAAGACCGGGACCCTTTCCGAATCATCGGAATGCTGGACTGGGAGATGGCCACCATCGGGGACCCCCTGATGGACCTGGGCAATACCCTGGCCTACTGGGTAGAAAAGGGCGATCCCCCGGAGGCCCATCTGCTGCGGAACATGCCCACCCATATTGACGGGGCCCTGACCCGGAAGGAACTGGTCAGCCGGTACGGTGAAGAAACCGGGCGGGACACCTCCCGTTTCGATTTTTATTACTGCTTCGGCGTTTTTCGGCTGGCGGTAATCGCCCAGCAAATCTATTACCGATACTACCACGGCCAGACCAAAGATGAGCGTTTTGCAACCTTGATTCACGGTGTGCGAGTGTTGGAAAAAACGGCTCAACGGATTATCGAACATGGTAGTTGACCGGGTTTAACGACGCCAATCGAAGGGATCACAAATTATTAACCATTGGATGAGGTAAGGAGGACATATGGCCAGACGAGTACTAAGGACCAGACTTTGTGATCTATTAGGAATTGAATATCCTATTCTCAGCGCCGGCATGGGGCCTACGCTGATCGGCGAGCGGACCGGCGCGCCGGTGGAACTGGTGGTGGCCGTTTCGCAGGCCGGCGGCCTGGGGGTCCTGGGCGGCAGCGGCTACACGGTGGATGAATTGCGGGAAGCCATCCGGCAGATCAAGACCCAAACCGACAAACCCTTCGGGGTGGACCTCCTCCTGCCCCAGAAGCTGGATATGGGCGGGGGGCTCGGCCAGGCGGGGAGGGATAAAGTCCCCCTCGGCCTGGTCCTGCAGTCCTTACCGCCGGCCCATCGGGACTGGGTTGAAAAGATCCGGCGGGAGATGGTCCTCCCCGAAGCGGAGATCATGGTCCGGATGAATACCACCACCATGCGCCCCTTGGAGGCGGTGAAGGTCTGCCTCGAAGAGAAAGTCCCCCTGTTCTGTGCCGGATTGGGGAACCCGGGTTTTATGGTGGAGGAGGCCCACGCTCTGGGCATCAAGGTGTTGGGGATCACCGGAAACTCTAAAAACGCTAAACGAATGGCCCAGTCCGGCATCGACCTCCTGGTAGCCCAGGGACACGAGGGTGGAGGACACACCGGTCGGATCGGGACCATGGCCTTACTTCCCCAGGCCATCGATGCCGCCTTCCCGGTACCCGTGCTGGGCGCCGGCGGGATCGGCGACGGGCGAGGGGTGGCCGCCGCTCTGGCCATGGGCTGTATCGGGGTCTGGGTGGGAACCCGGTTCCTGGCCACCAACGAAGGCGGGGCGCTGGAGGTGAACAAGCGCCGGATCATCGAATCCACCGATGAGGATACCCGGGTCAGCCGAGCCTATACGGGCAAGACCCTGCGGGCCAGTTACAACCGCTTCCATGACCTCTGGGATCAATCCGGATTGGAGCCCCTGCCGTTTCCTACTCAGGTCCTGATTTCCTCGGCTCTGCTGGCGGCCTTTGTAGAAACCCATCAGGACGAGTACGTGGGAGGCCTGGCCGGACAGATCTCCGGGTTGATTAAGGAGATCAAGCCTGCCCGCCAGGTGCTGGAGGAGATGGTCGAAGAAACCGTAGATATCCTCACCCGGCGACTGCCGGAAAGCGTAATAGCCCGATAAATTTTTTTTCAAAAGATTTATATAACGGCCTTCGGCCTTCAATAATTCACGAATAGCCATTACGTGATAATCAACCCATTGATTTTAGGAGAATAAACAATGATGGAAATTAGGAAAGTCTTTATTGCCGGCGCCGGGCTCATGGGTTCAGGGATCGCCCAGGTCTGCGCCCAGGCCGGGCTGGAAGTGATCCTCTGCGATATCGGTCCGGAGGTGCTGGAAAAGGCGACCAAGAATATTGCCTGGAGCGCCGGGAAGCTCATCGAAAAAGGAAAGGCTGCCGGACCTTTGGAGACGGTGATGGGCCGCATTGCCACTACGACAGACTACGGCCGGGCGGGGGAGGCCGACCTTTGCCTCGAGGCCGTCTTCGAAAAACTGGAAATCAAGCGGGAGATTTTCGCTCGGTTTGATGCCGCGGCCCGGCCGGAGGCCCTGCTGGCCTCCAATACCAGCGCCATCAGCATCAGCACCCTGGCCGCCGGGACCCGGCGGCCCGAGAAGGTCCTGGGCCTGCACTTCTTCAGCCCGGCCCCCATGATGGAGGCCGTGGAGGTCGTCCGCGGCCAATTTACCGGCGATGAGGCCTTCGAGGCCGGCCGGCGGTTTGTCCTGCAAATCAAAAAGGAGCCGATCCTGGTTCATAAGGACGTCCCCGGCTTCCTGATCAACCGAATTAATTTTCCGGCCGCGCTGGAGGCCATGCGCCTGGTCGAGATGGGCGTGGCCGGCATCGAGGATGTGGACAAGGGGCTGCGGCTGGCCTCCGGACGCAAGATGGGCATCTTCGAAACCGGTGACCTGGTGGGCCTGGACGTGACCCACGGGGCGCTGCTGGCGATTTACGAGGAGACCAAAGATCCCCGCTGGTATCCGCCGGCCGTTCTGCGCCGAAGGGTCCAGGCCGGGTGGCTGGGCCGCAAGACCGGGCGGGGGTGGTACGAATACGGGCCGGATGGGACTCGGCTGGGACCGACGAAGGCCTGATCTCGACGGCAAGGCGTCAAGGACGCCTTGGACGGAGATGGAAGAGGGAAGATGGGAGATGGAAGATGGAAGCAAAAAAGTTTCGTAGCTTGCTATATTCCAGCAAAGAGTAGTTGAGGCCGAAAAGAAAGGCTATACTCTTTTAAGATTGGAGTTCCGACGGGCAAGTTGGTTAACTCCGAATCCCCGAAAGGAGCATAGCCATGGAACTCATTAAACCAAAAAGCGAGAAACGGATCAACGAAAAAACATTGCTGATCACGGTGGACATCGGGAAAAGGGTCAATGTGGGATATGGCCGATGTCCGAATCGGGCGGAGATAAAGCCCTTTGAGTTTTCCAATGATCGACCGGGGTTTGAAAAATTGTGGAACCGGATTCAAGAAACCCAGGCCAAACATAAGCTGGAAAGAGTAGTTTTGGGTTTTGAATCGACCGCCGCGTATGGTGAACCGTTGGTTCATTATCTGAAGGATCGTCCGGTAGAGTTGGTGCAAGTGAATCCGATGCATACGAAGAAGATGAAAGAACTCCAGGGGAACTCGCCCAACAAGACGGACAAGAAAGACCCGAAAGTGATTGCCGATATTATCGAGCTGGGCCATTTTCTGACGGTAGTGGTGCCGGAAGGGCCGGCGGCGGAGCTGCGGCGTTTGAGCCAGGCCCGGGAACGGGCGGTGGAGCGGCAAGGGGTGTTGCTGAACCAACTGCATGGCCTGGTGTTTCTCCTTTTTCCGGAGTTTTTGCAGGTCATGAAGGGACTGAAGACGAAAAGCGCTCGCTATCTGTTGGACCGGTATCCGCTTCCTCAGCATCTGGTTAAACGGGGTTTGCCGGCCCTGACGGCCGAGTTGAAAAAGGCCAGCAACGGGCGATTGCCGCGGGAACGGGCCGGAGACTTGCTGGAAGCGGCCCGGCAGTCGGTGGGGCTTCAGGAGGGGCAAGAGAGTATGCTTTTGGAAGTACGGGGACTGTTGAGGGGTTTGGAAACTACCCAGACTTTTATCCAGCAGGTGGAAGGGAAAATGAACCAGCCCCTGGATCAAATTCCGTATAGTGGTTCGATTTTGTCGATCAAGGGGATCGGGAAGGTGACCGCTGCCGGTTTGATTGGCGAAGTGGGTGATTTCAGAAAATTCCGGACCATCGCCGAGGTGTTGAAGCTGGCGGGGTTGGATCTGTTTGAGGTCAGTTCGGGGCAGCATCAAGGGAAAAGGCATATATCCAAAAGAGGACGGGCTTTTCTCCGCAAGCTGTTGTATTTTGCCGCCTTGGGTATGGTGCGGAAAAAAGGCCTCATGCACGATACCTATCAGCGGCATCTGGAAAAAGGCATGGCTAAGCCGAAAGCGCTGATCGCTATCGCACGAAAGGTTTTGGGCCTGGTGTTTGCTTTGGTGCGTAATCATAGTACTTATCACGTTAATTATGGAAACCCGGTGGCTTTACCTTTAGCCGCTTGAAACCTGGGCGTGTAGGTGGGGGGGACTATCACCCTCCCCTTTAAGGCGACTTGTCGACCTTCGTTTGTAGCGTCATAGCCCCCCACTTACACACCATAGCCCCGATTAAGCAAGGTTAGGGCTCTGTGGAGACCCTCTAATTACCAGGGTTGGGCATGGTGTGGGACGCCAGGTTGAATTACAAAAGAAAAACTATGAAAAACTCTTGACAACAATAAACCAGGGGAGGGGTTGATCCCCTCCCGTCAGAGTTCAGACTCTCCAAGAACCACGGAATAGGCCCGACTGGATGCGGGTGGGGATGAACCCCACCCCTACAATACAAATTCAAAACCATTTAGAAAATAAGGAAGCTTACTATGAATGAGCCTGTGATCGTAAGCGCCGTGCGAACGGCGGTGGGGCGGTTTGGTGGGACCCTGAAGGGCGTTACCGACCGGGCCCTCGGGGCTTTGGTGATAAAAGCCGCAATGGAACGAGCCGGCCTGGAGCCGGGCCAGGTGGAGGAGGTGGTCTTCTCCCAGCAGTATCGGACCGGGGAACTGCCGGCCAACATGGCCAGGCCCATATCCGTGGACGCGGGCATCCCCATCCCGGTGCCTAATTTCACTGTGGCCAAGGCCTGCGGTGGTTCCCTGAAATCGGTCTTTCTGGCCGCCCAGGCCGTCAAGGCCGGTGACGCGCAAGTCCTGGTGGCCGGAGGTTTGGAACACATGAGCAACGCCGGCTATCTCCTGACCAAAGCCCGCTGGGGCTACCGGTTGGGCCACGGGCAACTCATGGACCAATTGGTCCTGTTCGATCCCATCAGCGGCAACACGATGGGTGAAACGGCCGAAAACGTGGCGGAAAAATATCAGATCAGTCGGGCCGATCAGGACGCCTTTGCCCTGGAGAGCCAGAAGAAAGCGGGCGAGGCCCTGAAGCTGGGGCTGTTCGATGAACAGATTGTGCCTGTTCCCGTACCGCAATCCAAAGGCAAAACCCTTCTTTTCAAACAGGACGAGCATCCGCGACCGGAGACCACCCTGGAGGATCTGACCAAATTGAAACCCGTGTTCCGTCCCGGGGGATCAGTAACAGCGGGTAATTCCAGCGGCATGAACGACGGAGCGTCCGCCCTGGTGGTGGCCTCCAGGGACAAGGCCCGCGATTTAGGCTTGAACGCCTTGGCTTCCATCGTCGGGTATGCCTCAGTCGGGGTGGAACCCTCCCTAATGGGCATCGGACCGATCGAGGCCACCCGGCTGGTTCTGAAAAAGACGGGCTTGTCAATATCGGCGATCGACCTGGTGGAACTGAACGAGGCCTTTGCCTCCCAGGCCCTGGCCTGCATTCGGGAACTGGGACTGGATCCAGAAAGGGTCAACGTCAACGGCGGGGCCATTGCCCTGGGCCATCCCATCAGCGGTACCGGCGGGATCATCCTGACCAAGCTCATCTATGAATTGCGCCGTTCGGGCAAGGAATTGGGTCTGGCCACCATGTGCCTGGGGGGCGGGCAGGGAGTGGCGATTATCGTGCGGAATGAGGGATGAAGGCGTAGAGGGAAGAGGGAAGATGGGAGATGGAAGAATAAACGAAAGGCGCGTTTGGCATTTTGCGCCCTGCGCTTCGCGCTCAGCGCTCTGCCGACCGTAGGTTCCTGTTAGGAAGAAGGTATGCCGGGACACTTTGCCCTGATGCTCCATTGCCACATCCCCTATTGCCGGAAATCCGGGGTCTGGCCGGCCGGAGAGGAATGGCTCTTCGAGGCCATGAACGAGACCTACGTCCCCCTGCTCCGTGTGCTGCGCGGGTTTCAGATGGATGGGCTCCGTCCGGGAATTATGATCGGCGTGGTCCCCGTCCTGGCCGAGCAACTGGCCGATCCCTACATGAAACAGCGGTTTGTCGAATACCTGGAAGACAAGATTCGACGGGCCGAACAGGATTGCCGGCGCTTCCAGGGGAATTCCGAAAACCTGCGGATCGCCGAATACTGGATCGACCGGCTCCGGGGCAATTTCGACGCCTTCAATCATTTTTTCTACCAGGATATCCTGGGGACTTTGAAATGGCTCCAGGAGGAAGGCGTGATCGAGGTCCTGACCTCCGCCGCCTCCCATGGGTTCCTGCCGCTCCTGGAACGGGACTCCAGCGTCTTCGCTCAAATCCGCCTCGGGGTAGAGACCTACAGGAAATATTTCGACCGGCAACCGCGGGGTTTCTGGCTGCCGGAGTGCGCCTTTCGTCCGGCCCAGTGGGTGGAGGCGGAAAAACGCGAACGAAAGGGAATTGACCAGTGGCTGGCCGATGAAGGACTGGCCTATTTCTTTGTGGAGGGCGTCGGGCTGACCCGGGCGGGCTTCCTGGAAAACCGCTACGGGGAAAATACCCCCAACACCGGCCGCGGATACCGGCTGCCCTCCGGGACAGCGGTATTCGGCCGCAACGAGGCCACCGGCCGCCAGGTCTGGTCGGTGGAGGCGGGGTATCCGGGTGATCCCTTTTATCTGGAGTTCCACGCCAAAGATTCGGAATCCGGTCTCCATTACTGGCGGGTGACCGGCGACCCCGCGAAGGGTCGTTATGATCCGGAGAAGGCCCGGGAACGGGTGGAAAGCCACGCCGATCATTTCGTTTCTTTGCTCCGGCAGGAGGTCTTTCGGCTGGAACAGGAGCGCTCCATTCCGGAACCGCTCATCGTCAGCCCCTATGACGGCGAACTCTTTGGCCATTGGTGGCACGAAGGGGTGGATTGGATCGACGGGGTGTTTCGCCGTCTGGCCGGGGAAGACGCCGTACAGACCGGAAGCCTGGGCGACTATGTGGAGCGGAAGAAGGAAAGCTTTTCCACGATCGTCCTGGGAGTGAGCACCTGGGGGATGAACAGCGACTTTACCGTCTGGCTGAACCCGGAACACGGCTGGATCTGGCCCTATATCAACGCCGGCAGTCGTGAACTGGAAGCTGTTCTGGAGCAGATCTACCAATCAGGACGGACCTTGGATGACCGCGGCCGGCGCATTCTGCAGCAACTGGCCCGGGAACTCCTTTTAATGGAAGGGAGCGACTGGCCGTTTCTTCTTTTTACCACTCAGGCCAAGGAATACGCCAACCAGCGCTTTCACCACCACCACCAGCGGTTTCGAAGGCTGATCTGGGCGGCCAAAGATCTGAATGACGGTGACCGACTGACCGAGCACGATCTGTCTCAACTAGAAGATGTAGACAATCCCTGGCCGGAAATCTCCCCCGCTGCCTTCAGGGGGACCTTCTAAACTCAAAGATTTTCAAGGTTCCGATAGTTTTTTCATGCTACCGAGCCGAACCCAACATCCGAAAACAAAAAATCCTTCCCTCAGGAAAAGGGTAAAAAAACCTTGACAGATTTTTTAAAGCACATAGAATAGCGAGCATTCGCTCGGAAATCTGGGAAGGCCGATGAAGGGGAAAGCTAAAACTAAAGAAGCAACAACGCGGGGGCCGGTTACGGTTTCCACCCAGATCAAGAATAGGGACTTGGTCGAACGCCGAAGACAGGAACTAATCAGTGCGGCGACCAAGATATTTATTGAGAAGGGGTACCACCAGACCAGTATCCGCGATATTTCCAAAGCCACTTCCTTCAGCATGGGCACCCTGTATGATTATATCCGGACCAAGGAGGATATTTTATATCTGGTGCATCAGGATATGATCCACACCATTTATGGCGCTCTTTTTGAAATCCAGGGAGACGAATTCGAGATCCGCTCCCGGGATCTAACCACCATCATCCGGACCGCCTTGGAAAAAACCTTTGATTTTCAGGAGGAAACCATTTTGCTTTACCGCGAGTCCGGCTCCCTGAGCAAGGAGATGCTCCAGTCCATCCTGGAATTGGAGACTCGCTATATCAACATGTTTAAAAAACTACTGGACGAGGCCAACAAAAAGGGGTTAACCCGGATCGAAGATACGTATTTTTTTGCCAACCTGGTGGTCTATCTATTATCCTTCCTTTCCTTGCGGCGCTGGAGTCTAAAGAATTACCCGAGAAAGCAGGCCGTGGATCTGCTGATGGGCTACATTCAAAGCCTGCTGATCTCGGGGAAGGAGAACTCCCCCGGGGTTAAAGGCTTCCATTAAACGGACATCCCCTTCAACGGCCAGGAGGGCTTGATTAATTATCCTTTCCCCATCGAAAGAGAAATTTTATCAAAAATAGAAGATAGTTAACCCTTGAAAGGAGAATTTTATGGGAGTAAAAAAAATGTTTGCGGTTTTGGTTGCTTTGGGACTTATCACCATGGCTTGGGGTTCTGGTATGGCCGCCGATACGATCAAGATTGCCTATATCGACCCCCTTTCCGGCACAATGGCCAGTGTCGGTGATACCGGATTAAAGCATTTTAAGTACATGACCGACTTGCTTAACGCCAAGGGGGGGGTGCTGGGCGGTAAAAAATTGGAGGTCGTCCCCTTCGACAACAAATTAAGCCCCGGCGACAGCCTGATCCAGCTTAAAAGCGCCATCGATCAAGGCATTCGATTCATCACCCAGGGCAACGGTTCCAGCGTAGCCGGCGCCCTGATCGATGCCGTCAATAAACATAATGAGCGCAATCCCGACCAGACCGTGCTTTACTTCAACTATGCCGCGGTCACCCCGGCCTTCACCAACGAAGATTGCAGCTTCTGGCACTTCCGCTTCGATGCCCATGTGGACATGAAGATCGCCGCCATCACCGATTATATCAAAGGCCGGAAGGACATCAAAAAGATCTATCTGATCAACCAGGACTATGTCTTCGGTCACTCAGTTCGGGACGCCTCCCTGGCCATGCTGAAGGCCAAGCGGTCGGACATCCAGATCGTAGGCAACGCCCTCCATCCTTTAGCCAAAGTGAAGGATTTTTCACCCTACATTGCCATGATCAAGGCCTCTGGTGCGGATAGCGTCATTACCGGCAATTGGGGTGCGGATCAGTCTTTGCTGGTTAAGGCCGGAAAGGATGCCGGGCTCAACGTCCAGTACTTCACCTTTTACGGCGGCGGACTGGGCAGCCCGGCTGCCATCGGTGCCGCCGGCGAGGGCCACGTGAAGCAGGTGACCGAGTGGCACAACAACCTCTGGCTCGAAGAGAAGAAACCGGAGGACGAGAAATTTTACCTGGGTTATCAAGAGAAATATTCCGATGGGGGCAAGAATCCTTTTTACTACGGGCGAATCCGGACCATGATGGAAATGGTCGCCAAGGCCTTTGATAAGGCCGGCAGCACCGATGCCAAGGCTGTGGCTTACGCGCTGGAAGGTATGGAACATAAAACCTATTACGGCACCGTGACCATGCGGGCCGAGGACCATCAGTTGATCCAGCCCCTGTACATCTCCACCATGACCAAGGCCGGCACCAAGGCCGTCAAGTACGATGTGGAAAATACCGGTTTAGGCTGGAAGACCGACACACGTGTTGAGGCGGCCGCCACGGCCATGCCGACCTCCTGTAAAATGAAACGACCGGCCAAATAAACCCGAAACTCTTTTGCCGCGCCGCCCGCCCGCTTCTCCGGGCGGGCGGTTTTTTGCATCGGCCGACCGCCGGCACGGCGGCGACGGCCGATAGGATCAAACCCAAGAACCGGTCGTCATTTTTTTTGACCCGGCACGGCGGCGATCGGCCTTTTAATCCCTCCGATCTCCACCCATAACGAGAAGAGTGCTATGTTGGAGTATGTCGTCTTTTCAATCATAAACAGCCTTCTTTTCGGCATGCTTTTGTTCATGCTTTCCAGCGGACTCACCCTGATCTTCAGCATGATGGGGGTCCTTAATTTCGCTCATGCCAGTTTCTTCATGCTGGGTGCCTATTTTGCCTTTCAAATCAGCAAATTTATCGGTTTCTGGCCGGCCCTGGTGATCGCCCCGCTGATCGTGGGTGTCCTGGGAGCCCTGGTCGAGCGCTACGGGCTCCGATCGGTGCACAAATACGGCCATGTGGCCGAGTTGCTGTTCACGGTCGGCCTGGCCTATCTCATCGAGGAAGGCGTTAATCTCATCTGGGGGCGGAATTCCGTATCGTACAAAATTCCGGCCATCCTGGATTTTCCCTTGTTTACCCTTTTCAGTACCGATTTATCGGCTTATCGGATGTTTATGCTGGTCATCTCGGTGGGCATGTTCGTAGTCCTGTTCCTGGTTTTAACCCGCACCCGCATCGGGCTGATTATCCAGGCCGCCCTCACCCACCCGGACGGGGTCAGCGCTCTGGGGCACAATGTACCGGGAGTCTTTATGCTGGTATTCGGCGGGGGCTCGGCCTTAGCCGGGCTGGCCGGGGTGATCGGAGGCAACTATTTGATCACCGAGCCCTCCATGGCCGCCCATTTGGGTCCTATTGTCTTCGTGGTCATCGTCGTGGGCGGTATGGGATCGTTGACCGGGGCCTTTGTCGCCTCTCTACTCCTGGGCGCCATTCAAACCTTCGCTGTCGGGATCCAGGTTTCGTTGTCCGATGTGTTGGGCCTCTTCGGCATCAGTCTCACATCCGGCGGCCTGTTGAAGGATTTCTTGCGAATCCAGATATCCCATACCGGTCCTATCCTGCCGTATCTGTTTATGGTCTTGATGCTCATCTTCCGTCCGAAAGGCTTGATGGGGAAACGAGAATCATGAACCCCATTGAAAAAAAATCGAGGTTTCTATCCCTGTGGCGCCGCTATGGAATTTGGATCGGAGCGGCAATCATTGTCTGTCTCCTGCCGCTGATTTTCCGCTCCAGTTTCTCCCGGACCATGCTCAGCCAGATGGGCATCGCCATTATCTTCGCCCTTTCCTACAACATGCTGCTCGGAGAAGGGGGGTTATTGTCTTTCGGGCATGCCGTTTTCTATGGACTGGGCGGGTTCATTTCGATCCATAGCCTCAAGTGGGTATCGGACGGGGTGCTGCCGATTCCTCTCGAACTCATGCCCCTCGTAGGGGGATTGGGATCCGTGATCTTCGGTCTGTTTTTCGGCTGGCTGGCTACCGAACGGGCCGGCACGACCTTTGCGTTGATTTCCCTGGGCATCGGCGAATTGATCGCCTCCAGTGCCCTGATGTTGCCCAGCTTTTTCGGCGGTGAGCAGGGGATCTCCGCTAATCGCATGACCGGAATCACGTTGACTGGAATAAAATTCAGTAAACAAATAACGGTTTACTATCTAATTGCTTTCTGGACTTTGGTCAGCGCCGGGCTGATGTATCTGTTGACCCAGACGCCCCTGGGGCGTATGGCCAATGCCGTCCGGGATAACCCGGAACGGGCCCCCTTCGTCGGCTATGACCCCCATCGGGTGCGGACGTTCCAATATACCCTGGCCGCTTTTTTTGCCGGTATTGCCGGGGGGCTCTTCGCCGTAAACTATGAAATCGTAACGGCCGAGACGATCGGACACATCCCCTCCGCTAATGTGTTGATGATGACCTATATCGGCGGGGTCGGCCATTTTTTCGGGCCCATTTTGGGCGCCGTGCTGGTCACCTTTATGCAGCTTTCCCTGGCCAACATCACCCATGCCTGGTTGCTGTATTTCGGGCTGCTCTTTATGGGCATGGTGCTCTGGGCGCCGAATGGTCTGGCCGGCCTCCTTATGCTGCATGAACCGGTTTGGAAGGCCGGACTGATGAAGCGGCTGCTGCCGGCCTATGCCCTGGCGGCTTTGCCGGCCCTGGTGATTTTTCTGGGAGCCATGATTTTGATCGAAATCAATTACCATCTTTCCCTGAGTATCGATCCGACCGCCCCTATGAAATTGTTTAAAATCAGCTTCAGCGCCCAGTCACCCCTCCCCTGGGGGATGGCGATTGGACTGATCATTATCGGTTTTGTGTTTTTCCGCCGAGCAGGCCGGAGGGTAACCCGGAGCTGGCAAGCGGTAACCTCTGAAATGAAGAAGGGGGCCTCGTGATGATCGCCGTCGCCCTCAAACTGATCGATGTGAATAAAAGTTTCAGCAGCAGCAAAATCATCAACGGAGTCACGCTGGAAGTTCTTAATGGGGAACGGCACGCCATCATCGGGCCCAACGGGGCCGGCAAATCTACCCTGTTTAATCTGATCAGCGGCTTTTATCAGGTTGATTCGGGCCGCATTGAGCTGAAAGGGCGTGACATGACCAACCTGCCCTCCCATCAGATCAATCGCTGCGGCCTTTCCCGAAGTTTTCAGGTGACCAACATCTTCCCCCGAATGAGCGTTTTCGAGAATATTCGCTGCGCCCTGCTGTGGCCCATGGGCTACCGCTATTCCTTCTGGCATCTCTGCGGACGAATGAAAAAGGTCAATGAAAAAGCCGAGGACCTTTTAGAGAAGATCAACATGGCCGACCGACGGGATATTCCGGCCGGTCTTCTGGCCTATGCGGAGCAACGGGCCCTGGAAATCGGCGTCACCATCGCCGGCAATGCCGATGTGGTTATGCTCGACGAACCGACGGCCGGGATGAGTAAAAGTGAAACCGAACGGGCCGTCGAACTAATTCACAGCGTCACGAAAGACAAGACCTTGATCATGGTCGAGCACGACATGGGCGTGGTATTTGATCTGGCAGATCGCATTTCGGTGCTGGTCTATGGGGAGATTGTGGCCACGGATACCCCCGGCAGCATTCGCAGCAACGCCCAGGTTCAGGAAGCCTATCTGGGAAAGGAGTTGGCCTGAATGCTGGAGTTAAAAGATCTGCACGCCTATTACGACCGCAGCCACATTCTTCAAGGGGTGAACCTGGAGGTCGGAAAAGGGGAGATCGTCAGCTTGCTGGGCCGCAACGGCGTCGGGCGTTCCACCACCTGCAAATCGATCATGGGGCTGGTGCCGGCCCAGGGTTCGATCCTGTATCAGGGTCAGCAGATCGCCGGACTTAAGCCGCACATCATCGCCCGCAAAGGAATCGGATTTGTGCCCGAGGACCGCTGGATTTTCCCCGGCCTGACGGTGCTGCAGAATCTTCATCTGGGTTTGAAAAGCCGAAAACAACAAGGTCGCTGGTCCGTTGAGAAGGTGTTTGAAATGTTTCCCAACCTCCGGGAACGGCAGAATGTGGCCGGTGGGTTGATCTCCGGCGGCGAAAAGCAGATGTTGACCATCTGCCGCACGCTGATGGGAGATCCGGACTTTATCATGATCGACGAACCCACCGAGGGCCTGGCCCCCATGCTGGTTGAACAGATGGGCCAATTGATCGAAGAAATAGCCCGGCGGGAGGTCTCGGTGCTCCTGGTGGAACAGAAGCTGAACATCGCCTTGAAGATCTCCAAACGTCTGTACATCATGGGCCACGGGCGGATCGTCTTTGAAGGCACGCCCGAAGATTTAAAAAACGATCTTTCGATTCGAAAAGAATGGTTGGAAGTTTAAAGGGAGGGTTTTTTTATGACCGATAAGCACTATCATCCCGGAGAATATTATCAGTATCCATTAATTATCAAAAAACTGCTGAATACGCCGTTGATCTATTCTCCGGATCGGGAAATTGTCTATGCCGATAAAGGCCGATATAGTTACAAAACACTCAATAATCGCATCCACCGGTTGGCCAACGGCCTCAAACGCCTGGGCATCGAGGCGGGTGATACGGTGGCCGTTTTGGATTATGACAGTTCTCGCTATCTGGAATGTTTCTTTGCTATCCCCATGATGGGGGCGGTGCTCCAAACAGTCAATTGGCGTTTGTCGGTTGAGCAAATACTGTACACCCTTAATCACGCCGAAGCCAAAATGATCATCACCCATACGGCCTTTCTGCCGATCCTGGAAAATTTATGGAAGGATTTGGAATCGGTCAAGACCTTGGTGGTTATGGTGGAGGATGATACCCGGACCGAGACGATAGTGAAAGCCGACGCAGAATATGAGCAGTTGGTTCAAGCGGAAGAGGCCCATTATCCATTTGCCGACTTGGATGAAAATACCAAAGCCACCACCTTCTATACCACCGGGACGACCGGACATCCCAAAGGGGTAACCTTTACTCATCGCCAATTGGTACTGCATACCTTTTCCGTAGCGGTATTAAAGGGAAGTTACCATACCTTAGGCCGGTTTAGATCCAATGACGTTTATATGCCTCTGACCCCTATGTTTCATGTTCATGCTTGGGGTTTTCCTTACGTGGCCACCTTGCTTGGGGCCAAGCAGGTTTATCCGGGTCCATATGAACCGGGAAAGCTGTTGCGGCTGATTCAAAGGGAAAAGGTGACCCTTTCCCACTGCGTGCCCACGATTCTGCAAATGTTGTTAAATAATCCGGCCATAAACGAAGTGGATTTGTCCCGTTGGAAGGTGCTTATCGGCGGGGCTCGATTGCCGCGAGGACTGGCTGAAGCAGCGCAAGAACGCGGTATTGAGATTGAGGCCGGTTATGGGATGTCTGAAACCTGCCCGGTCATGGCCGTAGCCTCTGTGCCGGAAGATAGGTTGGAATGGTCTCAAGAGGATTTGTTAGACACGGTCATCAAAACCGGTAGGCCCATTCCTCTGGCGGAGTTTGAAGTCGTGGATCCCGACGACCAAATTTTACCCCATGATGGTGTATCCAAAGGTGAAGTGGTGATGCGATCCCCCTGGCTGACCCAAGGCTATTATAAGGCCCCGGATAAGACGGAAGATCTGTGGCGAAGCGGCTGGTTGCACAGCGGTGACGTGGGTTTTATTGATCCGGACGGGTATCTGCAGATTACCGATCGCATCAAAGATGTGATCAAGACCGGCGGAGAATGGGTTTCTTCCTTGGATTTGGAAAACCTGCTCAGTAGGCATGAAGCCATCCTGGAATCGGCGGCCATTGGGGTTCCGGATCCAAAATGGGGTGAAAGGCCTTTGATGGTCGTAACCCTAAAACCGGAATACCGGGATAAAGTCTCTGCGGAAGATTTAAAACAATTCATGAAGCGATTTGCCGATGAAGGGAAATTGCCCAAGTACGGTGTTCCGGATCGTTTTCTTTTTATCGAGGCCATTCCCAAAACCAGTGTGGGGAAACTGGATAAAAAAGTGATCAGGCAGACCTATGGAGGATAATCTTTTCGGGGAATTTTCACAAATATGCTGAAATCGCCTCGGCGATGGGCGAAGCGATAACGGGTCTGGCCCCCTGGGAAGCCGCCGCCAAAGCGGTGGAGGCGGTTAGAAGACTACTGGGGATCATCAACCTTCCGGCCGATCTGTCGGCCTACGGGATTCCGAAATCGGACCTCCCCAAACTGGTGGCGGGCGGCTTGAAGCAGGCCCGGCTGTTTATCCCCAATCCCAGGGATTTGACGGAAAAAGATGAGACCCTTAATAAAGCACGGAATTCATAAAGACATAGAGAGGTATTCGGAGTGGCCGATAAATTCATCAGCGAACGAAATGTAAAGTTCATGCTCTACGAGGTCTTTGACGCCGAGTCCTTGACCCAATACGATTATTATGCCGAACACGGCCGGGAGATCTTCGATCTGGTCCTGGATACGGCCCTCAAACTGGGACGGGACATCCTGCAGCCATTGCTCCGGGAGATGGATCAAAATCCCCCCCGATTCATCGACGGGGAGGTCAAAGTCCATCCCATGGTCCGGGAGTGGATGCGGACCTGCGGGGAAGGCGGTTGGATCTCCGCCCTGGCCCCCTATGAACACGGCGGCCAGCAATTGCCCCTGTTGATCGGGGCCGTTGTCCGCTTTATTTTCTCGGCCGCCAATTACTCCGCCAGCGTCTATCCTCTGTTGACCTCCGGGGCGGCCCACCTGATCGAGTCCTTCGGGTCCGAGACGCTCAAGGAAACCTACATTCCCCGGATGTATGCCGGTGAGTGGCAGGGCACCATGGCCCTGACCGAACCCCAGGCCGGCAGCTCCCTGACCGACCTCAGCACCCTGGCCGAACCTACCGATCAGGACTATTATTTGCTGCGAGGCCAGAAAATATTTATCTCGGCCAGCGACCATGACGGGGTGGACAATATCGTCAACCTGCTGCTGGCCCGGATCAAAGGGGCCCCGCCGGGGGTGAAGGGGATCTCCCTGTTCGTGGTGCCTAAATTCCGTCCCGAAGCAGACGGGGCTTTGGTGCGCAACGACATCCAGGTGGCCGGCAGCTTCCATAAGCTGGGTTATCGGGGATCGCCCATCTGCCAGTTGAGCCTGGGGGAAAACAACGACTGCCGCGGCTACCTGGTTGGGGAACCCCACAAGGGACTGGCCTACATGTTCCAGATGATGAACGAGGCCCGGATCGACGTGGGGATGAGCGCGGCGGCCATCGCCTCGGCGGCCTACTATTCTTCGCTGCAATACGCCCGGGAGCGGCCCCAGGGTCGCCGGCTGGCGGCCAAGGACCCCACGCTGCCCCAGGTCAACATCATCGAACACGCGGACGTAAAGCGCATGCTCCTTTTTCAGCGGGCCGTGGTGGAGGGATCTTTTTCCCTGCTGCTGCAATGTAGTCTTTATGCGGATCATGCACGGGTCCTCACCGGGGAAGAGAAGGAGCGGAACGAATTATTGCTCGACCTGCTGACGCCGGTGGCCAAGACCTACCCCTCGGAAATGGGCGTCCTCTCGGTCAGCCAGGGATTGCAGATCCTGGGCGGCTACGGCTACTGCGACGAATTCCCCCTGGAGCTGTTCTACCGCGACGCCCGCATCCACCCCATCCACGAAGGGACCACCGGGATACACGGTCTGGATCTGCTGGGAAGAAAGATGGTCATGAAGGGCGGGAAGGCGGCCCAGCTCTATCTCCGGGAAGTGGAGCAAACCATCGTCCAAGCCCGGGAAGTATCCGCCCTGGGTTCTTACGCTGCGCGTCTGCAGGAGGCCCTCGGAAAACTGAAAGAGGTCACGGCCCGCCTGGTCCAGATTTCCCAGTGGAAAGGTCCCGAATACTTTCTGGCCGACGCCACCCTCTACCTGGAATTTTTCGGGATCATCGCCGTGGCCTGGCAGTGGCTGGTTCAGGCTTTGGTGGTTCAGAGGGCACTGGAAAAGGAATTGTCCGAAGATGAAAATAGCTTCTATCAGGGGAAGTTCCAGACCTTTTTGTATTTCTTCCATTATGAGCTGCCCAAGATCAAAGGGTTGTGCCGAAGGTTGATGGAGGGGGATGGGCTGACGGTGGAGATGAAGGGAGAATATTTTATAGATTAAATTAGAAAAGCCTGGGGAATGGGCGGGAGTTTATCGATGGGACTCATTCCTTATGATGTTACCAATACTCTCCAAGCGCCAGTCGGGAATCCCTGAATTCCTTAAAATTCCAAGTAAGGCGGTTAAATTAATTGTGTTTTGTACCGCAAAAAGAAAAGGAGCAGGGGAAACATAATAGAAACTGAAACATCCTTTTGCTGAAAGATCCTTCATTTTGGCTTGACGCTGTTCTTCTCGCGTCCACGAATGATTCCGGTAATCACTCTGATCATAAGTGATTACACATCGAGCACCTTTTTGTAACTGGCCTGCAACACTGGTGATGGTAATGTGGGTGCGGCTCTCTGCTTGGTTTTCCTCACCGGGCAATCGTATGCCCGTATCCGGATCGTTTAGGATTGAAAATGCTCCCGCAGGTCTGTCTGGTAATATAGGTATCCTTGTGAGCCGAGTAAATTCCTCGTGGAGATCTTCTGGAATAAATTGTGGGGCTGCATAAAGCGGTGCCCACTCATCAAGGATATCTTGCCACAGACGTTTAACGGCATCATATGAATCACCAAGGAACTTCCGTTTCATAACTCCCTCATCCTCAAACGATTGCGCACCAGGGTCAGTACCTCATCCGTCTGGTATGCCTGGGCTGCCCTGCTGTTGAGATCCTCGTCGCGCCGGATCGCTTTGTCTATCCACGACTCTTCTATTTCATCCTCTTAACGCCGGTACTTCCATGACCGTTTGACCAATCATTTCAAAGGCCGCCTCACCTTCGATCATATATTTCCACATTTCATTCTGATGAAGCCAGATGGGGTCGGCATTCCTGCGGATGAATTCATCCGGAGACAGCCCGTCAATGGCAGTTGGACGCTTGACCCGCTTCTGCTTCCCATTGACGAAGATGGTCATATATTCTTTTCGGCGCCGCCGCTTCTCCGCCTTCTCGGCCGCAGAAAGTTTTCGCTTGGGCTTTTTCATTCCGGGAGCATCTCCTCAGGCCAGGTCAAATCCACATTCTTAAAAGTGATCTCGGCCTACTCCAAGGCGTCCTTTTCCCGCTTGTGGTCTCTGGCCATTTCAGCGTAGGCCGAATCAAGATTGGGGTGCACGACGTGCAAACGGACTACCTCTCCATTATTTCAAGATGTCCCTCATGCGGCGAGGGGGTTAATTTCTATAAAGTCGGTTTCTTTCAATTGGCTGATCTCCCAGTTGTTCTGTAAATTCAACCAGAAACGGGGGCTTCCACCCAGGGCCTTGGCAAGCTTCATGGCCATGTCGGCGCTGATGCCCCTCTTTTTCCGGCAGATTTCATTAATGGTCTTGGGGAGGACGCCGATATGCTTGGCTAAAGCTGATTGGGTCAAACCAATTTCTTCCAATTCATCCCGCAATACCTCCCCGGGATGTACCGGGGTATAATGTATCTTTTCCATATTAAAACTCCTGGATTAATTTAGTGGTAATCGATAATCTCGACTTCGGAAGCGGTCTCCTTTTCCCATTTAAAACAGATACGGAAAAGCAGCCAGGAGGATGATAGCCACGCTGAGCGTGATTTTGACAACCAATTGGATCATGCGGGTTTACTTGCCGACCGGCCTACATCTGGCCGATTAGTCTTTTCAAAAGGATATCTTCGATGTTCCGTCTGGAATCCAGAACGGATAGCACATAGACTTTTCGATCCGAAATCCGATAGATAATTCTCCAGGGCGGGATGACCAATTCGCGGTATTGGGTAATCCCCTGTTCCTGGAGTTCCGGAACAATACGACCTCTTTCCGGAAGCGAGCGCAGCGTAGACGCCTTTCTCTTGACCTCCCGGAATACCTCGTAAGCCCGGGACGGGTTTTTGTCGGCAATATATTCGATAATAACTACGAGATCTTTTTCGGAAATTTTCGACCACTCGACCTCGTAGGTTTTCTTCATTTCATTCTTTCTTTCAGCATCTGGTCGATTCCGGCGAATACCTCTTCCTGTGACTTTGACTTCCCGTTTTTGATATCTTCTTCTCCCTGGGAGATCAGTTTCAGGAGACCGATGGCATTTCGCATGTTCTGATAACTTTCAGGGTCTTGAAGCACAGCCCGGGGTTCCCCGTTCTGGGTTATGACCACGGGCCGATGGGTTTGGTTTATCTGCTTCAGCAAATCGGGCGCCCTGGATTTGAGGTAGGTAATCGGCTTGATATCTTTGGAAATATCCATGGTCATTCCTCCGAGCCAAATATAGTACCAAAATAAGACCGATTGTCAAGGTGGAAATCTTTCTTATTTTTTCGCGCTTAAATGCCGGTATTTGGCTAAATAACGCACCGGTTGTTTCAGGGCATCCCGGCGGAACGGCTCGGCCAGGACCTTTTCTCCGCCTTCAATTACCGCATTGATCACGCAGGGCCGATTGGACTTGACGGCCTCGCGCACCACCTCCGGCACATCCCGGTAATCCTCCACCCGAAAACCTTTGGCACCCATATCCTCAGCCAAACGCGCGTAATCCGGGTTGTCCGGCAGGTTAGAGCCCACAAAGCGGTTGTCGTAATAATCGATCTGATTTTTCTTTTCCGCGCCCCACTCCAGGTTATTGGCCACCACGGCGATCACCGGAAGTTTTTCCCGCACCGCGGTCATGACCTCGGCCAGGCCGCTGATCCCGTAGGCTCCGTCTCCCTGGAAGGCAAAGACCGGGACCCTGGGTCGGCCGATCTTGGCCCCCAGGGCGGCCCCATAGGCAAAGCCGCAGTTTCCCCAGCTCAGGGCGGCAAGGTGCTGCCGGACATCGGTAAATTTCAGATAGGCATTACACAGTGAAGAATTATTGCCGATGTCCGTGGTAACGATGGAACCCGCCGGGATGGCCCGGGCCAGCTCCCATAGAAATCTCCGGGGGTGCATCAGCCTGGCGGTGGAGGAAGATCCCTTCCTCAATTCCTCAGACCAGTCCCGCTTCTCTTTTTCCAGGTCCCGCAACCGTTTTCGATTCACTTTTATCTCCGGCTTGCCGTTCTTGAGCAGCAGGATCATTTCCCGGGCGAATTCCTTCACCTCCGCCGGGCTGGCCACGTCCACCCGCCGGCTGAGTCCCAGGACCCGGGCATTCACGTCCACCTGAATCAGTTTGGCCTGGTTGGGCCAGTAATCCAATCCGTACTGGGGCAGGGTGCCGAAAGGTCCCAGGCGGGTACCCAAGGCCAGCACTACATCCGCTTGGGCTAACGTCCGCATGGCCGCCTTGGAGCCGCAATAACCGATAGGTCCCACGGCCAGCGGATGGTCCCCCGGGAAAGAATCATTGTGCAGGTAGGTATTGGCCACCGGGGCGGTGAGGTACTCGGCCAGGGCCATCACTTCTTCCAGGGCGTTCCCCTGGGAGACCCCCCCTCCGGCCAGAATGACCGGAAACTTGGCCTTGTTCAACAGTCGGGCGGCCGCTTCCAGGGCCTCCCTTGGACCGCTGCCCCGGGAGACGGTCAGGGAGGGGTAGATCTCATCCTCGCACAAACCGTAAAAATAATCGCGGGGGATATTCAACTGCGTGGGTCCGTTTTCCAGCTTGGCCAGGTAGAAGGCTCGGCGGGCCAGCTCGGCCATGCGTTCCGGGCGGTTGACACGCACCTGGTAGACGGTCTGTTCCTTGAACCAGGCCATCTGATCCAGTTCCTGGAAACCGCCGGTTCCGATCCCCAGGGACCCCGTTTCCGGGGTAATGGCCACCACCGGGGAGTGGGCCCAAAAGGCGGCGGTTATGGCCGAAACGAAATTGGCCGCCCCCGGCCCATTCTGGGCGATGCAGACCTGGGGCCGCCCGGTCACCCGGGCCAGGCCGTCGGCCGCATGGGCGGCGGCCTGTTCATGGGCCACGGAAACAAAACGAATGCCTGCCGCCGGGAACAAATCCAGGGCGTCCATGAAGGCCGAGCCCACGATCCCGAAAACCGTTTTTACTCCTTCGGCCACCAAAGTCTCGACCAGCGCCTCGCTGGGGGTCATTTTTTGCTTGGGCATGATTTTTAGCTCCTAAAAACTGAATTCTTGTTTTTCCATGATTTTGAACCGTCCTTGATGCTTCCGGCTAAGGCATCTTGAGGAGTCGTTCGCTGCGCCACACCCGGACAATGCGGACCCGATTTTTCTCCAGATGATAAACGATACGAAATGGTGGATGAATAATCTCCCTCAAATGAGCGAGCCCAAACTCAGGGACCGTACGGCCGCTTTCGGGAAAGTCGGCCAGTCTTTCCACTTGGGCAACAACCTCCCCCAGTAATCGCTCGCCCACCTCAGGAACCTGCTGATCGGCATACCAGGCACGGATTTCCTCAAGATCCTTGACCGCTGAGGCAGCCAAAGCGATCGAACGTTTAGGGGGCATGGTTTCAGCTCAATCCCAGATGCTTCTTTACGCCGGCCAGATTCATTTCCCGGCCTTCTTCCAGGTCCATCAACCCCTGGACAACGCCCCGGAGAAATGCCCGTTCTTCCATTTCCGTTTCGTACTCCTCAAGGGATTGGACAATGGCCACGCCACGTCCCCTAAGGGTCAAAAGCACTGGTCTGCGGGTTTTACCAACCTGATTGACAACCCGGCCGGGATTAACCTTCATATCGCTCAACGGAACAATGTCTTCTGAAAACTTAGTGGATGGTTGGCATAGCTTCTCCCTCAGTAGTCTTTGAATGGCACTGATAATAGCACCTGTTAAAAGACCTGACAAATAATTAATTACAAATGTTTTAATCGATCCAATCAAAGGTGCGGGTGACGGCCTTCTGCCAACCGCGATACAGCCGGGCGCGCTGTTCCTCTCCCATCTGGGGCTGCCAGGTTTTATCGGCCTGCCAGTTTCGGCGTAGTTCTTCCAGGTTGGACCAGAAGCCGACCGCCAGACCGGCGGCGTAGGCCGCCCCGAGGGCGGTGGTTTCGGAGATCTTGGGACGTATGACCGGGACATGGAGGATGTCGGCCTGGAACTGCATCAGCAGCTCGTTTCGGACCATCCCGCCGTCCACTCTCAGGGAATTCAACCGAACGCCGCTGTCTTTGTTCATCGCCTCCAGCACT
Organism: uncultured delta proteobacterium; assembly: GCA_963716045.1. Classification (GTDB taxonomy): domain Bacteria; phylum Desulfobacterota; class RBG-13-43-22; order RBG-13-43-22; family RBG-13-43-22; genus CAVQSS01. Next base: position 104,751 of record CAVQSS010000025.1, read on the forward strand.
TCCCGGGTCTGATAGGCCGTGGCTTCCAGGGCGGCGCGGGCGATATGGCCCTTGTTCACGTAGCGGGTCATCCCGACGATGGCCCCCCGAGCGCTGTCCTTCCAGTAAGGCGCGTATAACCCGCTGAAGGCCGGCACGAAGTAGATGCCGCCGTTGTCGTCCACGGAGCCGGCCAGTTCCTCCACTTCGGCGGACTGCCCGATCAACCGAGGTTGTCCCGCAGCCATTGCACCAGCGCGCCGGTTACGGCAATCGAGCCTTCCAGGGCGTAGATCGGTTTTTGTCTCCCCAGCCGGTACGCCGGAGTGGTCAGCAAGCCGTTTTTCGAGGGCACCGCGGTTTCGCCGGTGTTGATCAGCATGAAGCAGCCGGTGCCGTAGGTGTTCTTGGCCTCGCCGGGGGAAAAGCAGGTCTGCCCGAACAGGGCGGCCTGCTGATCACCGAGAATCCCCGACACCGGCACGCCCTGGCCCGTGAGGCCGTAAACCTCGCTCGAGGAAGCGATCCGGGGCAGCAGGGCTCGGGGCACTCCCAGTTCGCGGAGCAGGTCTTCATCCCAATCCAGGGTCTCCAGGTTCATCAGCAGGGTGCGGCCGGCGTTGGTCACATCGGTAACATGAACGCCGGTCAGGTTCCAGACCAGCCAGGTGTCGATGGTCCCGAACAATAAATCGCCGTTCCCGGCCCGCTCCCGGGCGCCGGGTACCTGGTCCAGCAGCCAGCGGATTTTCGGGCCCGAGAAATAGGTGGCCAGCGGCAGGCCGGTCTTTTGGCGGAATCGGTCCTGCCCCCCCTGCCCGGCCAGTTCGGCACAGATACCGGCCGTGCGTGTATCCTGCCAGACCAGGGCATTGTAGATCGGCCGTCCGGTGGCCTTTTCCCAGATTACGGTCGTTTCCCGCTGGTTGGTGATGCCGATGGCGACCAGGTCGCCCGGTTCGCCCCGGACCAAACCCAGGGCCTCGGCGAAACACCCCCAGGGTCCGGGCCAAAATCTCGACCGGGTCATGCTCCACCCAGCCCGGACGCGGAAATATCTGCCGGTGCTCCTGCTGGGCGCCGGCCTTCGGCTGCCCGGCCCGGTCAAAAAGAAGACACCGGGTACTGGTGGTCCCCTGATCGATGGCGGCGACATATTTCATGGGGAGACCTCCTTTTTTTAAGAAAAGTAACTTTTTTACTTTTTTTTTAAAAGGCTAAAATGGTATTCTTACCCAATTTATTTTTTAAGGAGGAGCCTTATGGCAAAATCAATGGACGCCAAGAAGGACGCAAAAAAGAAGCCGGCCAAAACCGCCAAGGAGAAGAAGAAGGCCAAGCAGGAAAAAAAGAAGAAATAGGCCTGGTCCGGCACAGGAAAATTGCCCTTCCGCTCCCTGCCTGGGTGAGGGCCGGGAGCGGGGGGCCATTCCCGTTTCGGCACACTTTTCCCCCGTTCTTTCAAACCCTCGAAGCTACCCTGCCTTATAGTTATGTAAAAAACCTTGACCTTCCGTTATCCTTTCACCCCATAGGCGGTAAGTGGATAGACTCTGGAAGAGTCACTGAAAAGTTGAACGTCGAACATCGAACTTCCAACATCGAATGTTTAATGGAGGCTTGTTTTTGATTCGAGATTGGGCGTTCAATGTTCAATGTTCGAAGTTCATTTTAATACGAAAATTCTGTTAGACTGACTAAGACTTCTCCACGGACAGGGCCACCTTTTCCACCTTGGCCAGGTCCTTTTCGTAGAAGAAGGACCCGATAAAAAACAGCAGGCCGGCCCAGAGGGCCGCCAGCGGCAGGAGGGTCAAGGCCGTCCGAATCCCGTAGCGATCCGAAAGCATCCCCACCGCCAGCGGGCCCAGGGCGCTGCCCAGCAGGTGCATGATGATCACGCAGAGGCTGTAGGCCGTGGCCCGTAGACCGGGATGAACCACGTCCTGGGTGACGGCAATGGCCGAGGAAGCAAAGGCGATGGCCGTGGTTCCCCCGGCCAGGAAAAGGGTAAACTGGGCCGGTCCCTGGACAAAATAAAAACCGACGATAAATATGATGCCGGTCACCGTGGAAGAGAGGGCGCTGAACAGTAACCGGGCATTGGCCTTTTTTTTCAGCCACCGGTCCGCCAGATACCCGCCCAGGGGAGACCCGAAGATGGCCATGAGCATAATCAGGCTGCTTTTCAAGGAAGCCTTATCCATGGGCAGGCCCTGGACCCGGTTGAAATAAGAAGGCAGCCAGCTCATCAGGGCCGTGGTCAAAAAAGTATTCCCGGAAAAGGCAAAGAAAGTCAGATACAGGGAAGGGGTCCGCGTAAATTCCCGAACGATCTCCGGCGCCGTCATTCTCCTCGGTGGTCCCGTTTGATCCGGCCGCTTATCCGACTTGACCAGTTCGACCGTGCGATAATCCTTCACGAAGAAAAAAAGCAGGGCGATCAGCAGTCCGGGCAAAGCCACGATGCCAAAGGCCTGGCGCCAGCCGTAGCGCGTGGCGATCAGCCCGCCCAGGGCGATCCCCAGGGCGCTGCCCAGAGGAATGGAGGCATTCCAGATCCCCACGATCAGGGAACGTTTTTTTTCCGGAAACAGCGCCGAGATCATGGCCGTCCCGCCCGGGGCATAGCCGGCCTCTCCGATGCCGATGGCCGTGCGGGCCAGGAATAGCTGGGGAAAACTTTTGGCGAAGGCGCAGGCGGCCGTGGCCAGGCTCCATAAAACCGCCATGACGCCGATGCATTTTTTGCGGCTCCAACGGTCGATAAGCAGAGACACAGGAAAGGAAAAAACCAGGATGGCCCAGGAAACGGCCGAAACCAAAAGCCCGCACTGGGTATCGGTCAGGCCCCAATCCCTTTTCAGGAAGGGAAACAGGGAGACCACCACCAGGCGGTCGATGTAGTCGAACATGTAGAGGAGAAACAGCAGGGCGAAGACGTAATACGAATAGCCTTTCGATAATAAATAGCCGTCCGGTTGCCGGTCGTTCAAGGGTTAATCCTATTTTTTAAAAATCCAGAACTCGTTAGGGTACCACCTCAAACCCTTGCTCCTTAAAATGGGGATCAAAGGCAAACGCCTTTCGGATCCCGGTTTCCCGCATAACCTCGAAACTCACACAATCCACGAAACTCAGCCGCCTTCTGGATGAAGAAAGCAGGGCTGCCGTTCCCAGACGATGAATTTTAGGGGAAATGAACTCCAGAGAAAGCATGGGGAAGATATCTTCCTGGAATCTTCGCACTGCTTCCATCCCGAGGCGGCTCTGCAGCAAAGCCAAGGTCTCCACCAGGATATAGTTGCTGGCTACAAGTGTAAAATTCAGATCCAGGATTCGATTCCATTCCCGTCCAGCCTTGAGGTGATGTTCATCCGTCCGATCGAGAAGGGCGTAAAAGGCGGAGGTGTCGATAAAAATCCTCATTGTTTATAGGCCGCGTCGAGGTAGGCATCATGCTTCCTGGAAACATCGCTTTTCCCGGAGCTGAATTTTCCGACTATTTCCCTGGCCCGTTTAACCCGTTCTTCCCGGTCCATAGCGGGACTCGAGTGAATGATACTTTCGACCGCCTGACGTATGAATTCAGCTATGGAAACGCCCCGGGCCATGGCCAACTTTTTGACCATCTTGGCCTGATCATCCGTCAATTGAATCTGTGTTCTGACCATAAGAACTCCATTACAGCATTTATTACATTATGATTACATTTTCCCGGCTGACTGTCAATATGGGGATCCCATTGCATTAACAATTAATAATCAATTGTCAATAATTAATTATTAATTAACAAGGGGTTACACTTAACATTCAACATCAGGCCTTATACCCCCCCAGATTGGCCAAAGCAATGCTTCCCGGGCTGATGACCGTGGGATCGGTCATGACGTTGATGCAGGCCGTCTTCCCCGAGGCAAAGGCCTCCTCCAGGGCCGGCCGGATAGCCGCGGGTTGATCCACATAAAGCCCCAGCCCGCCCAGGGCCTCCACCATTTTATGGTAATCCACCTTCCCGATAAAGGTGCCCTCCGGGATGGCCCTCCCGATCTTGATTTCCTGGCTGTGCCGGATCATGCCCCAACCCAGGTCGTTGTTGATGACCACCACAATGGGCAATTGCTTCCGGAGGGCCGTTTCAAATTCCATGAAGTTGAAGCCCACCGACCCGTCGCCGGTAAGGAGGCAGACCCGTTTATCAGGATTCAGGAGCTGAGCGGCGTTGGCAAAGGGCAGCCCCACGGCCAGGCAGCCGAACAGGCCGTAGTCCAAGTAATGACCGGGACGACGGACCGTCCGGGTCATCCCCATCCAGGTGGTGGTATCGCCGCCGTCGGCCACGACGATGTCCTCCGCCCGGTTCATGAAGTCGTTGACCTCCCGGGCCAGCCGTAAGGGATGGATGGGGACCTGATCGCCTTCCCAGTTGGGCCGGGCCATGGCCTTGTTGTCGGATTCCGATTTCTTGAGCTCGGCGATCCAACCGGCGAATTGATTTCGCAGCCCCTCGGCCGCTCCCTGTTGATCGATCAGGCGGTTGAGTTGGGTCAGCAGCGCCCGGAGGTCACTGGCCACCGCCAGGTCCACCGCCCGGTTGCGCCCCAGCTCTTCCCCTTGGATATCCACCTGGACCAACTTGGCCTGGGGGTTGAACACCTCCCCGAAAATATAAAAAAGGGTGATGCGGTTGCCCAAAAGAATAACCAGATCGGTATTCATAAAAGCAAAAAATCCGGCCCCGGGTCGAATGGCCAGCGAGGATTCAAAGCACAGGGGATGCGTATCCGGGACAGTCCCCCGGCCCAGCCCCGCGGTAAAGACCGGCAGGCCGGTGTTCTCGATAAACTCGGTCAGGGCCGCTTCGGCCCCGGCGTACCAGGCCCCGCTGCCGGCAATGACCACCGGCTTCCGGGCCTGGCGGATCATTTCGATCAGCGCAGCCGCCTGCTCGGGGTCGGCCGGATGGGAATCCACTTCGGTCCTTCTTTTTTTTGCCTGGTAGGGGTCCACGGCGCCGTTTAAAATATCAATCGGCAGCTCCAGGTAGACCGGTCCCGGCCGGCCGCTTCGAGCCGCGCGGAAAGCCAGATCGATAAACTCCGGGATCCGTTCGGTCCGCTGGCAGACCAGGGCCTTTTTGACCATGGGCTCAATTACCGGGAGCTGACGCATATCCTGCAGATCCAGCTTCTCACAACTGTCGATCCCCACGCAGCCGGAGATCAGGACCAGGGGGGTATTGGCCAGGTAGGCGCTGGCCACGGCGGTCAAGGAATTCGTAAAACCGGGCCCGGCAGTGACCATGGCTACCCCGGGTTTTCGGGTCAGCCGGCCGTAGGCCTCGGCCATGAAGACCGCCGCCTGTTCATGCCGCGTGTCAAACAGCCGGACGGAGGAATTTTCCAGGTACTGATAGATAGGGGTGATGTGCCCCCCGCTTAAGGTGAAAACGTACTCCACCTCTCTTTCGATTAAGGCCTCAGCAGTGAGCTGACCGCCGGAAATGGTAGGCATGGCAATGCTCCTTCTTGTTGCTGGTTGCTGGTTACTGGTTTTATTTCCAATCAGTTTCAACAAATTTAATAAAATTATTGATCTTTCTCCCTAATTCATCATTTTCTCTGTTTAGTGATTGGTATAAATCATCATTGATGTAGCCGGCTTTATGGACAAATTCTAAATGGAGGTTGGTTTCATCACAGGATGCAAGGGAATAGACTAAATATTTTATAAAGTCATTTTTATATTTTTTCCTTCCATAGCCTTCTACTATACAAGCACAAACTCTTTTGGATGACCTTCTAATCTGCGACCCTTCCTCATAAAGTTCATATTGAGGAAATTTTAATGAAACCTCGTGAATTTTCATGGCCAATTGAAAAGACAAGTTATAAATGTCTAGTTCTTTATAACTTTTCATTCAGCCCTCCTTTGAATATTCAACCAGTAACCAGCAACCAGTAACCAGCAACTGTCTTTAAAGTTCCATCAACTGCCCGCCGGTCACATTGACGGCCTGGCCGGTCATATAGGAGGATTCTTGGGAGGCCAGAAAGGCGACCAGATTGGCCACCTCCTCCGGCGACCCGATACGGCGCAGGGGGATGGTCTGACACATGGCTTGTTCCCGCTCCTCGCTGGTACAGGAATAGAATTGCGCTTCCAGGCCGAATCGCCATTTTTCCAGATCGGTCATTACCTGGCCGGGACAGATGGCGTTCACCCGGATATTCATACCGGCCAATTCCTGGGCCATGACTTTGGTAAGCATGATCAACCCGGCCTTGGCCACGGCGTAGGCCCCGTTGAACAAGGGTGGGACCTTGCCGGCTCGGGAAGCGGTGTTGATGATGCTTCCCCCGTGATTCATCATCAAAGGGAGTACCGCCCGAGTCACCCGGAAGACGCTGTGCAGATTGACGTCAATGGTCTTCAGCCAATCGGCTTCGTTATAGGTATGAAACAAATTGGGGACGCCGAAGGAGGCCCCGGCATTGTTGGCCAGCACATCAACGTGGCTGAACCGCTCTTCGATTTTTCCCATCATCCGTTGGATGGATTCATTGGCGGTCACATCCACTTCTACCCCCAGGGCCGCCACCCCGTATTCGTTTGCCACTTTTTGGACGAGCCCTTCCAGTTCTTCCCTGGTCCCGGTCTTAACCGGTCCGTTGACCGCCCCTTCTCTACCCAGATCGGCCAGGATAATATTCATCCCGGAGGCAGCCAGTTTCCGGCCAATGGCATAACCGATTCCGGTCTCCTTTCCCGCTCCGGTCACCAGGGCCGTCCTGCCTTTTAAGTCGCTATACATGCCTTCCTCCCTTTTCGATCACCGAAACAACTTCTCTTTCCCTTTTCTTAAATCAAAAAAGCCTATCGGTGTCAACGAAAGAAAATGCCGCTGCGCGTATAATACAAATGATCTCAAAACAGCATCAACATCATAGAACGTCATTCCCGCAGCGCTTCTGTGCGGGAATCCCGGCTTTTCTCTGGGAACATTGGATCCCCGATAAAGCCATTCGGGGATGACGAGAAGACCACCTGTAAATACCATTAGGGGACTGATGACAAATATTATTGCTATTTATGCTACGGCGGTTCATTGCATTCCATTTCCCCTTTGTGCTACACTAATCCAATTTTGCAAGGAGCGGAACCTTATGAACCTGCGCATCGCCCTGGCCCAGATCAACACTACCGTGGGGGACCTTCCGGGAAATCGCCGAAAGATCGAAGAGCAATTGGAACTGGCCCGAAGGCAGGAAGTGGACCTGGTGGCCTTTCCGGAAATGGCCGTCACCGGGTACCCGCCCGAGGACCTGCTCCTGAAACCGGATTTCGTTTATGCCGCCAAGCAGAGCCTCCTGGACCTCCTTCCCCAAACGAAAGGGTTGGTGGCCGTTATCGGCGGCCTCTGGGTGGAAGACGATCTCTATAACAGCGCCCTGGTCGTGGCCGACGGTCAGATCCAGGCGGTCTATCATAAACAATTGCTTCCCAATTACGGGGTCTTTGATGAAAACCGCTACTTTAAGGTGGGGCAAACCAATACCGTGTTTCGACTGGGCGAGGCCTGCTTCGGGGTCAGCGTTTGCGAAGACCTCTGGTACCCGGACGGCCCGGCCCAGGAACAGGCCGGTTCAGGCGGGGCCCAACTGCTGATCAACATCTCCTCCTCTCCCTTCTACCTGGGCAAGGGGGGCGATCGGGAGCGGATGCTGGCCACCCGGGCGGCGGACAATCGATCCTATCTGGCCTATTGCAACCTGGTGGGCGGCCAGGATGAACTGGTCTTCGACGGGCAGAGCCTGATTTTAGGCCCCCAGGGGGAACTCCTGGCCCGGGCCTCCCAATTTGAAGAAGATTTTTTAGTAGCCGACCTGGATCTGACCGAAGTCTTTCGCTGGCGGCTTTTTGACCCGCGACGGCGAAAGCAACCTCGAGAGCCTAGCGGCCGCCTGCGGGAGATCGTTATTCCGCCCTTCCCTCCGGCATCCAAAACGGTCCCGGCCGTTCCTAAAAAGCAAGTCCCTCTGACCCGTTCCGCCGAAGGATACCGGGCCCTCGTCTTAGGAACCGGAGACTACGTGCGCAAGAACGGGTTTAAGGAAGTGGTCCTGGGTCTTTCCGGCGGGGTGGACAGCTCCCTGACCGCCGTCCTGGCCGCCGATGCCCTGGGCCCCGACCGCGTGCACGGCATCGCCCTGCCCACCCGTTTCTCCTCTTCCCATAGTCTGGAAGACGCCGAGCAATTGGCCCAAAATCTCGGCATTCATTTTTCCGTCATTCCCATCGACGCCCTTTTCCAAACCTACCTGGAAGTCCTGAACCCCCATTTTCAAGGGCTGCCGGAAGAGCTGACCGAGGAAAACCTGCAGCCTCGAATCCGGGGAACGATCCTGATGGCCCTTTCCAATAAATTCGGCTGGCTGGTGCTGACTACCGGAAACAAAAGTGAAACCGGCGTGGGGTATTCTACCCTTTACGGAGATACGGCCGGAGGGTTCGCCGTATTGAAGGATGTGCCCAAGGTCCTGGTTTATGAACTGTGCCGTTATCGGAACCAAGTCGCCGGGAAAGAACTTCTTCCCCGTCGGGTCCTGGAAAAACCTCCTTCCGCCGAGCTTCGCCCGGACCAGAAGGATTCCGATTCCCTGCCCGAATACGACCTGCTGGATCCCATTCTTCAGGCCTATGTAGAAGAAAGCTGCTCAATGGAGGAAATGATCCATAGAGGATTTGATCAGGAAATGGTGGAAAAGGTGATCCGCCTGGTGGACCGCAACGAATACAAACGCCGCCAAAGCCCGCCGGGCATCAAAATAACCACCCGGGCCTTCGGCAAGGACTGGCGGCTGCCGATTACGAATCGCTATCAGAGGGTAGCTAAGCCGCCGTTCTTCAAGCCTTCCCCCCAAAAACTCAAATCCTTTTTCCCCGGTTCGGAAACCGATTTGGATTTAGGAGGCGCTTGGAGACTTTCTTCCATGACCTTGTGAAGTTCGACGTTGTCGATAAGCTGAATCTCGCCGCGCTCAAAATCATTGACGGATTTTAGGTATTTTTGGAAAAATTCCATACCGGCCCCCTGATACCAGACGCCCACCGGCCGGTTGGTATGTTTTTTGGAATTATACGCATGGTCGGGAATGGCCCCGCGGCCTTTATTTCCAATTCCACTGAGATAACCCGTCTCATGATCGGCGGTTACGATGAGCAGGTTCTTGTCCCAGCCGCCTTGAGGGTTTTGGGGATCTTCGATCCAGTCCAACACCGCCTGCACCGCCTCCTGGAATCCGATCATCTCCCCGATGGCCAAATTCAGGTCGTTATGATGGTGACCACGGTCGATGGCCCCTCCCTCGATCATTAAGAAAAATCCTTTCTCCTCCTGGGAGAGGACGGCCAGGGCGCCCTGGGACATTTCCTTCAAAGTGGGTTGCCGGGGGTCAGCCTGAGAGCCGTCGGCCAATGGCGGTTTGATACCTTTTTGGTTTTGGATCAGGCCAAACACCCTGGCCGGGGGGATGCCCTTGGTTAATTCCTGAAACTGCTCACGGGTTTCCACCAGGATATACGGCCCTCCCCCTCCAGCCGGACCCTGGGATAGAAAACGAAAATCCTCCGCGGCCAGGTAACGGTACTCCGGTGTCCTTGGAATGCCATATTCGTCAAAGGCCGGATGCCCGGCCCCCATGATGACCTCCGGCTGTACGACCCGAATCATCTCTTCGGCGATAGCCCAGTAATTTTTTCTGCTCACGTTATGGGCGGCAAAACCGGCCGGGGTGGCGTGGCTGAATTGGACTGAGGTCACCAACCCGGTCTTTCTCCCCTTTTCCTGAAACTTTTCAATGATATTTTTGCAGGGCCGATTGAAATTATCCATCCCGATGGCATTCAAATAGGTTTTAATTCCGCAGGCCATGGAAGTGGCCGAGGACCCGGAATCAGTGGCATAAACACGGCCGCCCCCTTGACCCGGCCCTTCCCCCAGTTCTACTTTGGCCGTTCCATTAAAGCTCAATTCGGGACCCAACCGGGGATAATCCATTTGACCGGGTTTGCCCCCCCGGGTCCAGGCGGGATCATAAGAAACCGGAGACGAAGCCTCACTGGTCGGGGAAGTGCTTAGACTTAAAGGATAGGTGGTCATCCAGCAAGACCCGGCCAATTTTTCAAAATTGAGTTTTTCTTTGCCCCCGAACTTATGATAATCCGACCCGAACTGATAAGCCCCGGCTGCCCAAATGGACTCCAGGCCCATGCCGTCGCCGATCATTAAAATAATGTTTTGCGCGGCTCCGGCGTGAGACAGGGGGCAGACACCCCACAACCCGGAGAAAAACAGACCGGCAACAAAAACCAAGGGAATAATTCTTCTACGGAGCGATTGGCTCATAAAACCGATAACCTCTCATTTCTTAAATGTTTAATGATAGTTAGCTTATCGAATATCCTGCTTGACACCTTAAATTTTTTTAAATATGGTAAGCAGATTTAATACAAAAATAGTATTAAAATATTTCTGCTGTAGAGAGGCCCTTATGAAAAAACCAATCTGGGAACCATCCTCCGATCGAAAAAACCAAGCTAACATGACCCGCTTCATCCAATTTGTCAACCGGAAATTCGGGAAAGATTTCAAGGACTATCCGGAATTATACGAATGGTCCACTCAGGAGATCCCGGATTTTTGGGCCGCCTTTTGGGAGTTTGCCGGGATCAAAGCCTCCCGGGGATATGACCAAGTAGTGGACGATCTGGGCAGGATGCCCGGGGCAGAATGGTTTGTCGGGGCCCGTTTAAACTTTGCCGAAAACCTGCTCCGCTATCGGGACGACCGGGTGGCCCTGATTTTCAAGGGTGAGGTTCAGGAATCGCGCCGCATGACCTACGCCGAGTTGTACTCCCAGGTAGCGGCGTTGGCCAGGTCCCTGCGGCTGCAAGGTATTCGACATGGGGACCGGGTAGTGGGCTTCATGCCCAACATGATGGAAACCATCATCGCCATGCTGGCTGCCACCAGCCTGGGCGCCGTCTGGTCTTCCTGCTCGCCGGATTTTGGGATCAAGGGGGTACTGGACCGTTTCGGCCAGATCGAACCCAAGGTCCTTTTTACCGCCAACGGCTATTCTTATAACGGGAAGTCCTTTGATTCCCTGGCCCGGGTGGCCGATATCATTTCGCAGCTCCCTTCCATTGAAAAGGTGGTGGTGGTTCCTTACACCGAACAGCGGGCCGACCTGGGACCAATCCCCAATGCCATCCATTATCAGGACTTCCTTTCTCCGGATGCCCACCTGGAAATCGACTTTGTTCAGGTCCCGGCCGACCACCCCCTGTATATCATGTATTCCTCCGGGACCACCGGCCTGCCCAAATGCATGGTCCAGGGCGTAGCGGGGATATTGGTCCATCACCTCAAGGAGCTTATGCTCCATACCGATTTGAAGCGGGAAGATACGATTTTCTATTTCACCACCTGCGGCTGGATGATGTGGAACTGGCTGGCCAGTTCCCTGGCCGTGGGGGCCACCCTGGTGCTGTTCGACGGCTCTCCCTTTTATCCCGATCCGGGGGCCCTCTGGAAACTGGCCCAGGATGAAAAGGTGACCGTCTTCGGGACCAGCGCCCGCTACCTGGCCGCTATCGAGAAGGAAGGCTTCAAATCCGGACCGCGCTTTGACCTGACCCCGATGAAGACCATCCTCTCCACCGGTTCCCCATTGCCGGCAGAGAGTTTTCACTACGTCTACCGGGACATCAAGGCCGATGTCCAGTTGGCTTCCATTGCCGGCGGTACGGATTTGAACGGCTGCTTCGGCCTGGGCAATCCCCTCGGTCCGGTCTACGAGGGGGAACTGCAGTGCCGGGGCCTGGCCATGAAGGTCAAGGCCTACAACACCGAAGGAACGCCGGTGATCGGCGAGCAGGGGGAACTGGTCTGCGAAGCCCCTTTCCCCTCCATGCCCCTCTATTTCTGGAAAGATCCCGATAACGAAAAATACTTGAACGCCTATTTCCGGGTCTTTCCCAACATCTGGACCCACGGGGACTTCATCGAGATCACCGAAAATGGCGGGGTGATTTTCTACGGACGCTCGGATGCCACCCTGAACCCGGGCGGGGTGCGCATCGGCACCGCCGACATCTACCGCCAGGTGGAGACCCTGGAGGAGATTGCCGACAGCATCGTGGTGGGCCAGGACTGGGACAACGATGTCCGCATCATCCTTTTCATCAAGCCGGCCCCCGGGGTGGAATTCAACGAAGCCCTGGTTAAAAAGATAAATAGAACCATTCGGGAGAACACCTCCCCCCGTCATGTGCCGGCCAAGGTCATCCCGGTGGCCGATATCCCCTACACGATCAACATGAAAAAGGTGGAGTTGGCCGTCCGGAATGTCGTCCACGGGAAACCGGTCACCAACCGAGACGCCCTGGCCAATCCCCAGGTCCTGGAACTGTACAAGGACCTGCCGGACCTAAGGTTCTAATAATCAATACGGACGTTCGATGTTCGATGTTCATTTTGTACGAGAAAGAGAGCGCCTGATCAATGATCGTTTCCCCTTCCCCTGATCTTAAGCCCCGCGTCCCTTCCCGGGAAGAAAGTCTGGCCCTCATGGCAGACCAGGGGATGCTCCCCAATATACGCGGACACAGCCTGCAGGTGGCCCGGGTGGCCCAGGTCCTGGCGGTCCATTTGCCGTCCTTCAGTCCTCCCCTGGATCTGGCCTTGCTGGAGGCCGGGGCACTGCTCCATGACATCGCCAAAACCGAGTGTCTGAAAACCAAGAAAAAGCATACCGATATCGGAGCCGCCTTTCTGGTGGCCCGGGGGTATCCGGAAGTGGCCGAAATAGTGGCCCAGCACGTCACCTTGAATTACGACCATTCCCGGCCTGATCGGATCAGCGAGGTGGAACTGGTTCACTATGCCGACAAGCGGGTCTTGCATGACGAGATCGTTGACCTGGAGACCCGGTTTCACTATTTGCAGGAGCGTTATGGCCGCACCCCTGAAGACCAAAAACGAATCGCCGCTCTCCTGGAAAGCTCTTTGAAGCAGGAAAAAAAGATTTTCCAGAATCTCCCTTTTTCGCCCTCGGATTTGAAAAGCCGGGTTGTCCACCCGGCGGCGTAGTCCGACAGGCCGAGTCGCTCGCCTACTGGAATCTTCCCGTTACTTGCAACCAGCAACCGGCAACCAGCAATGCCCCTCCCACCTCCCCCTCCTGGCCCTCATTGGGGGCGCCCTGTCCATTGCCTTTGCCCCTATTTTTGTCCGGGTCAGCGAGGTCGGTCCCCTGTCCACGGCCCTCTGGCGGCTCCTGCTGGCCTGGCCCGCCCTGTGGCTTTGGACGGTCATGGAACGTCGCCAACGACCGGATGTCCGGCGGCCTTCCCGGTACACCGATTATCTGCGGCTGGCCGCCGCCGGGTTATTCTTCGCCGGGGATCTTTCGGTCTGGCACTGGTCTCTTCGTTTCACTTCCGTGGCCAACTCCACCCTCCTGGTCAATTACGCCCCCCTCTGGGTGACCTTCGCCGGCTGGCTGCTGTTTCAAGATCGAATTGAAAAACTTTTCTTGGCGGGGCTGGTCAGCGCCCTGCTGGGGGCCACACTGATTGTCGGCGCCAGCTTTCAGATTCGTCTGGAACAGGTGAAAGGTGACCTCCTGGCCTTGACGGCCTCCTTTTTTTATGCCGGGTATCTCCTGTCCGTCACCCGTCTGCGCCGGGATTTCTCCACAGCGGCTATTATGACCTGGAGCACGGTCGGCTGTACGGCGATCCTTCTGGCCGTCACCCTGCTCTCCGGGGAGAAGTTTTTCCCCGGGTCCCCCTGGGGCTGGCTGATACTTCTCGCTCTGGCCCTGATCTCCCATGTCGGCGGACAGGGGCTGATCACCTATGCCCTGGCCCATCTACCCGCGGCCTTTTCCTCGGTAACACTACTGCTGCAGCCGGTCTTTGCCGCCTTTCTGGCTTGGATGCTGTTGGCCGAGGCCCTGGGACCCGGACAGGCCTTGGGGGGACTGCTGGTGTTGGCGGGCATTTTTCTGACCCGCAAGTCCGCGCGCTAGTCCACCTGTCCTTCTGAGCAAGGACATCTTTCCTGAGCCGAATTATTTGCCTTTTTTGCCCGGACAAAGAATTGTATACAGGTCTTCTTCGCTGGAATCCTTTCCGATCGGGTGGCTGGTTATAAACTCCTCTAAAAAACAGGCCCGCGACCCGTTCCCGATCTCTCGCTGCTGCTCATCGTAATCGGCGATCGACAACACCTGATAGGTCCGGTCAGTGCAATAGAGGGCCATCCGGATCCGGGTGGACTCGTAGCGGTCCGACACGGATTTGGGGACTTTCGCCCGGGCCATTTCCTGGGCCCGGTATCTCTTTCCATCTTTGGTGGCAATCAAGTTGGTCCAGACTTGAACCACATCCGGTTTCGGACGGAGCACCCGTCCGGGATCATACAGACAAAGATAGTGTTCATTGACGCTGTAAAACTGCCAATCCACGCCCCAGACCATATCAACCGGGATCAGGAATAGAATGGAATAAAAAACTAACCATTGGATTTTGGACCTTCGTGCTTGTTTCGGATTTCGGGCTTCGAATTTCGAATTTATTGATCTTAACTTGTTCATATTCGGGTCATTCCCCCGCCTGCGCTTCCAGCCCTTCCAACTGTTGGAGGGCTTCCGCCCAGCGCTCGGTCATGGTCTCAATTTCCTTCTGAAGCCGCCCATACCCTTGCTGGGCCTCTTGGATTCCCGTCCCCTGGCGGTAGAATTCCGGATCGGCCAGGATTTTCCCAAGCCTTTCCTTCTCGGCCCCGGCCCCGGCTAACCGCCCTTCCAGCTCCTCGATTTCCTTTTTGAGGGGTGCTTTTTGTCTAAACAAGGCGTTGCGCCGCTCCGCCTCCTGCCGCTTCTCCTGCGAGGATTTACGGCCAGGGGCGCCGTTTTTCGAACCGTCCGTTCTGGAAAAGTCTTTGGGATTTCGGTCCTCGGAAGGTTCCTTCGCTTCCACCCGTCCTTTCCAGATCTGCTCAAAGTCCCGGTAATTTCCCGGGAACATTTCCAGACGGCCGTCTCGAATATAGACCGTCCGGGTGGCCAGGGCATCGATCAGATGCCGGTCGTGGGTAATCAGGCAGAGCGTCCCGTTAAAGGCGCGCAGGGCCTCTTCCAGCACGTCCCGGGAAGGGATGTCCAGATGATTGGTGGGTTCGTCAAAAAGCAGGAAATTGGCCCCGCCCAGGAGCATCTTTAATATAACCAGGCGGCTTTTTTCCCCCCCCGAGAGTACCGAGACCTTCTTTTTGATTTCTTCCTCGTCCCGGAATAAAAAGCCCGCCAGATGATTTCGCAAGGCCCCGTAGGTCCGATTGCCGGCCACATCGCCGATCTCCTGCCAGACCGTTCGGTCGCCTCTCAACTGGTCCAGTTGATGCTGAGCAAAATAGTCCAGGGTGACGTGATGTCCCAGTTCCCGTTTTCCTTGGTCGGGTGGGACGATCCCGGCCATAATCTTGATCAACGTGCTCTTCCCGGCGCCGTTGGGGCCCAGAAAAGCCACACAATCTCCGCGGCTGATGGTCAGATCAATTCCTTGGTAGAGTACTTTTTCACCGTACGATTTCCCGACCCCCTGAAGTTCCAAAACCACCTTGCCGGTCCGTACCGGCTCCTGGAATTGAAAGGAAACCTGGTGCTCCTCTCGAGGATGTTCGAGTCGTTCCATTTGCTCCAGGACCTTAATCCGGGATTGCACCTGCTTGGCCCGGTCTTTTCGGGACCGGTTTCGGGCTACAAAGTCCTCAATCTGACGAATCTTCTCCACCTGGTTATAATAGGCGGCCTCCTGAAGCTGGAGGCGTTTGGCCTTTTCTTCCCGGTAACGGCTGTAATTGCCGGCATAGGAGATCAGCCCTCCCTTCTCCAGCTCCAGCACCCGCTGGACCACCTTATCCATAAAGACCCGGTCGTGGGAAATCAAAAGCAGGGCCGATGCGGTGCCTTTAAGAAAATTTTCCAACCATAATAACGAATCCAGGTCCAGGTGGTTGGTTGGCTCATCCAAAAGGAGCAGGTCGGGCTTCATCAGCAGGATCCGGGCCAGGGCCGCCCGCATGACCCACCCTCCGCTCAAGGTTTCCACCGGGGCCTGAAACTGTTCCTCCGGGAAACCCAACCCGGCCAGGATTTGTTTGGCCCGGGCCTCCAGGTCGTACCCCCCCAGGCGTTCCAGTTCCTCCAATAAACGGCTTTGCTTGTGGGCCAAAACCTCCTGGTCGGCAGGATCAGAGGCGGCATTCAACCGTCGCGAAACCTCCCGGTATTCGCTTTGGAACCGTTTTAGCTCCGGATCCATTTCCATCACCTGGTCCAGGACTTTTTTCCCCTTCACCCGGATCACTTCCTGGGGAAGATGCCCCAGCCGAACCCCTTTTTTCAGGTGCACCTGGCCGCTATCCGGCTCGATTTCGCCCAGGAGGATTCTGAAAAGCGTGGTTTTCCCCGTGCCGTTGGCCCCGACCAGGGCCATTTTGTCCCCGGGATTGATGGAAAAGGAGACCTCTTTCAGCAGATCCTGCCGGCCATAAAATTTGGAAACGCGGTCAATGGAAATCATAAGCAACCAGCAACAAGATCAGTCCTTCCCCCCCAGATATTCCCCCAGCAGCTCCCGGGAGTGGGTATCCTCATGGCAATAGATACACAGATTTTCCCAGTTGCTCCCGTCGGAAGGATTATTCTGATGGTTCCCGTCCCGGTGATGAACGGTGAGCAATTGCCGCTGGGACGGCTCGAATTCCCGTCCGCAGCGGGCGCAGATCAGTCCGTGGATGGCCAGAGACCGTTCCCGGTAGCTTTCCCGGACGGGCAGGGACTTCTTCAAATCCCGGACAAATGCCGCCGGGTCCTTTTCCGAGGACGGGGATTTAACCGGGTTGCGGGAAGACCGCCTCCCGGGGCCGAAACTCATTCGTCCCATAAGAGCCACCTTATAAATGGTAGTATTATTTTTTACAACAGGGTCGAGCCGCTGGAGTAGAAACTTTTTTTTAACTATGTTAAACTTTCCTTCATTTCTTGGCAAGGGGGTTCTTATGGATGAGTGGAAAATAGATCCCGATCATACCGCGGCCGCCTTTAGCGTCCGGCACTTCATGATTACCCTGGTACGCGGACAGTTCAACAAGATTTCCGGGTCCATTCAATACGACCCGGAGAAACCGGGACTGGGCTCCGTGGTAATCGAAATCGAGTCCTCCTCCGTCCATACCGGCATTCCCAAACGGGATGAACATCTGCGCAGCCCCGATTTCTTAGAGGTGGATAAATACCCGCTCATCCAGTTTAAGAGCACCCGGATCGAACCGGTGGCCGTCAACAGCTTTATTTTGACCGGAGATTTGACCATCCGAGACGTCACCCGATCGGTTGCCTTGGATGCGGAATACCTCGGCCGGGTCAAAAGCCCTTTTGATGAGGATATCAGCATCGGCTTTTCGGCCTCGGCCCGGATCAACCGCCAGGATTTCGGCGTAAGCTGGAATTTCACCATGGAAAACGGGGGTCTGGTGGTTGGAAATGACCTCTTCCTCAACTTGGAGGTAGAGGCGGACCTGGTCCAATGATGCCGGATCGGGGTTCGAATTCCGAATTTGAAGATCACAAAGGATCTCCCCATGTTGAAAAAAGGTAACACCTACGAAAAGGTCTATAACTCCTTCCATTGGAAAGTCCCCATATTCTACAATATCGGGGTGGACTGCTGTGACAAGTGGGCCGATCAGCGCTACCGCCTGGCCCTGATCTACGAAGACGACCAGGGAAAGGTTGAGAAGTATACCTTTTGGGAGCTTAAACGGCTTTCCAACCGGCTGGCCAACGCCTTGCAGGCCTGCGGTCTGCATCGGGGAGACCGGGTGGGGATCCTGTTGCCGCAATGCCCGGAGACGGCCCTGTCCCATCTGGCCATCTATAAAACCGGGGGCATCGCCCTGCCGCTCTTCACCCTCTTCGGCCCGGAGGCCCTGGAATACCGTTTGGGCCACAGCGGTGCCCGGGCGGTGATCACCGACGAAGCCAATCTCCCCAAAATCCTGGAAATAAAAGACCGCCTGCCCGAACTGAAAACCCTCATTGTCACCCGGGGAGAAACCCCGGACGGGGTGGTTGATTTCTGGAAAACCCTGGAAAAGGGTTCTTCTTCCTTTACCCCGCTGCGGACCAGGGCCGATGATCCGGCCCTGATTATCTACACCTCCGGCACCACCGGGCCGCCTAAAGGGGCACTCCATGCCCAGCGGGTGGTCCTGGGGCATGTCCCCGGGGTGGAATTCTTCCATAATTTCTTTCCTAAAAAAGATGATCTCTACTGGACACCGGCCGACTGGGCCTGGATCGGCGGGTTGATCGACGTCCTGCTGCCAAGCTGGCACCACGGGGTCCCGGTGGTCGCCTTCCGGGCCAAGAAATTCGATCCCGAGCAGGCCTTTCATTTTATCGCCAAGTACGGTATCCGCAACGCCTTCATGCCGCCCACGGCCCTGAAGATCATGCGCCAGGTCCCGGACCCGGGGAAGCGTTACGATTTCGCCCTGCGGACCATCGGCTGCGGCGGGGAGACTTTGGGCGAAGAACTCCTGGAATGGGGTCGAAGGGTCATGGGGCTCACCATCAATGAATTCTACGGGCAGACCGAAGTGAACCTGGTCCTGGGCAATTGTTCCGAGATCATGGAGAACCGGCGGGGTTCCATGGGTCGTCCCATCCCCGGCCACCGGGTGGAGGTGGTGGACGGAACGGGCCGGGTCCTGCCGCCGGGTGAGGTAGGAGAGGTGGCCATCCAACGGCCCGACCCGGTCATGTTCCTGGGCTATTGGGGAAACCCCCAGGCCACGGAAGACAAGTTCATCGGCGACTGGAGCCTGACCGGGGACCTGGCCCGCAAGGACGAGGAAGGCTATTTCTGGTTCGTGGGCCGCAAGGACGATCTCATCAGCAGCGCCGGGTACCGCATCGGTCCGGCCGAGATCGAAGATTGCCTGATCAAGCACCCGGCCGTGGCCATGGCCGGGGTCATCGGCCGCCCCGACGCGGTACGGGGGGAAATCGTCAAGGCCTTCATCGTTCTCAAGCCCGGGGTACCCCCCGAGCCCTCCCTGAAGGAAGAAATCCAGCAATTCATTAAAACCCGACTGGCCGCCCACGAGTACCCCCGGGAAATCGAATTTCTCGCCGAACTGCCCCTGACAGCCACCGGCAAGATCATGCGCAAGGATCTGCGGCAGATGGAGTTGGAGCGGGGGAAGGGATAGACTGGTTGCTGGTTGCTGGATGAAAACCGATGCTGCACGAAGACCAAAACCTTGTCATTCTGAAGGAGCGAAGCGACTGAAGAATCCCTCAGGACTGCTCAAGGGCCATACCGGCTTTGGATCCCATGGAAGCATTTGAGCTAAACTGGGAGGGAGATCTTTCGCGGAGTTTACCGTGCGCCGGAAGACGAGATCCTTCGCTTCGCTCAGGATGACAAGCCGGCGAAGGGTGAAGCGCCAACGTAAATCACCGAAGAAAGGAGGTGAAAAGGGATGAAAAAAAAGATGAACCCGGAGGGTTTGGCTAAAGAGGCAGCTTTTTGGGCCAAAATGAAGGCAGCGGCAAAGGAAGGTCCCAAGATAGTATGCCACAAATGAAAAGGGTGAAAATCGTAAACATTGCTGGTTCAGCAATGGAATCAAAGGGCGGATAGGGAGGAGGCGCGAAAAAAAGATCGCCAACTTGCTTCTTATCCGCCTTTGGTCTTAGATATAAATGGTCTCAAAGTAGATGCAACACCTTAGAGCGTCATTCCCGCAGCGCTTCTGAGCGGGAATCCAGTCTTTTCTTAAGGGACATTGGATCCCCGATAAAGGCCTTCGGGGATGACGAGATACGAATAGCGTAAAGACTGCTCTTAAAAAAAACGGGTCTGAACGATGCAAAGCGATCACCCTTTTGATTTCTTATTTCAATGGCATTTGACGGAAAAATGCAATCTGCATTGTCTCCACTGTTATCAGGAGAAAGGGGATTTGGAGGAACTGACTTTTCCTGAGATCAAAGAAACCCTGAACGAGATATCTCTTATGCTGGAAGACTGGTCGAAGATCTATGGCCTGGCTTTCCAGACCAGCATCAATGTTACCGGAGGAGAACCTTTCTTACGACCCGATCTGTTTCCCATTCTTGAAGAAATGCGCCAACAGGGGTTTGACCTTTATCTCCTTTCCAACGGGACCCTCCTGGACCGGGAAAAAGCTCGCCGTCTGGGCCGCCTGCCGATACGGGGAGCACAGATCAGCCTGGAAGGGTTGGAAAAAACCCATGAGGCCCTGCGGGGAAAAGGCAGTTTTGCCGCGGCGCTGAAAGGGATCGGTTATCTGATTGAGGCCGGGGTCCCGGTCACCATCAATACGACTTTATCCGATCTCAACCGGGAGCAATTCTTAGAAATGATCCCCTTGGCCCAGGCCCTGGGGGCTCAGCGACTGGGGTTCTCCCGATTGATTCCCGCCGGTCAGGGGGCACTGCTTTCTGCCAATCTACTAAATCCGCATCAAGTCCGGGACCTATATCAGGATATCCTTTCCCTCATTCCCGAGGGATTGGAACTGGTGAGCGGGGACCCGCTTTTCCGGCAAATGGAGTCGGACCCCGTAAAGGATGACCTGGGAATCATCCCCCTGGGAGGATGCGCGGCGGGGGTGTCCGGTTTGACTTTGATGGCCGACGGCACGGTCACTCCCTGCCGCCGCTTGCCGGTCCCCCTCGGGAATGTGCGCCGGGACTCCCTGCGTGAAATTTGGAGCGGTTCCCCGGTGCTGGATAAGCTGCGGGACAAAAACAGCTACCAGGGAAAATGCGGCCGCTGCCGCCGATGGGCCGCCTGCCGGGGATGCCGGGCCATGGCCTATGCCTTTTCCCGGGCCGGGGGCCGTCCCCATCTCTTGGGAGAAGACCCGCAATGTTTTTTGGAGCCCTAATCCCTCCGCCCCCATTTTCAAAAAAAGGGCGATAATTCATCAAGGGGTAATGAGTTCCAGGGCCTCCCGCCCGCCGTCAACAGCCTTCACCGGCAACTGCTGATCCAGGGTAGCCAGTCGGCCGCCTTGATGGACAGCCAATCCTAAGAGGTAGGCATCGGTGATTTGGGCGTGGGTGAGAAGCACTTCGCGCTTGAACAGGTCGCGAATACTAAGGTTTTCGCTCCAGAAGCGATGTTCCTTGTCTTTACAAAACCGTCGTAAAATAGCCAGGGCCGCCGCCACATCCCCCGGCCGGTTGGGATATCGGGGATGGCTGGCAATTCGGACGAAGCCGTTTTCGGTCAGCGGACAAGTTGCCCAGGAATTCCTTCCTCTTTTGCCGAACCATTGGTGGGCCGCTTCGTGATGAACATGCATCGGATCGCAGAGGGCCAGCAGGACGTTGATATCTAAGAGATAAGTAGTCACGACCGTTCATCCCGCAGCCGGTTGACCAATTCCAGGGTGGCCGCCCCGGCCTTCTTTTGGATCGGGAACAGCGGGGCCCCGTTCCGGGTGCTGCCGGTTCTCTGCCGGGTCAACGCCTGCCGACAGAGGTTCGACAACACTTTTCCTATGGAAAGCCTTTGCTGCCGGGCAATTTCTTTAGCGGCCAGGAGAACGTCCTCTTCGACATCCAAGGTAGTTCGCATAATTCCTCCAAGAAAATGGTTAAAATCATAAGTCATCAAACATCAAATGTCAATCGGCTATTTCCCACCATCCCCCTCAACCCGTCCTCGAAACAAAATAATTGGTCTGACCTTATTTTATCTGTTACTATTAGAGCGTATCTAACGGAGGTGACAAGCCGATGAACTTCTCCAACAATCCTAACCCCCCGGGAAACGCTTTCCCCCTTGGAGCCACGGTCTATCCGGAGGGCGTCAATTTCAGCGTCTATTCCAAAAACGCCGCCGGAGTGGAACTGCTCCTGTTCGACCGGGCCGATGACGCCCGCCCGGCCCGGGTCATTCCTCTGGAAGCAAACAAAAACCGGACCTATTTTTACTGGCACGTTTTCGTCCCCGGCCTGCAATGCGGACAGATCTACGGCTTCCGCGTATCCGGCCCGTATGAACCGGAAAAAGGGCTGCGTTTTGACGGCCAGAAGGTTCTGCTGGATCCCTACGGCAAGGCCTTGGCGACGCCGCCTAATTACAGCCGTCTCGCCGCCGGCCTTCCGGGGGACAACACGGCCACGGCCATGAAAAGTGTGGTGGCGGATTTGAGCCTTTACGATTGGGAAGGGGACGCCCCGCTCCGGCGCCCTTTTTCCAATACCATTATTTATGAACTGCACGTCCGCGGGTTCACCCGCCATCCCAGTTCGGGTGTGCCGGCGGATAAGCGGGGCACCTATGTGGGGTTGATCGAGAAGATCCCCTACCTGCGGGAATTAGGAATAACCGCCGTGGAACTCCTGCCGGTCTTTCAATTCGATGAACAGGACGCGCCCCCCGACTTCAAGAACTACTGGGGCTACAGCCCGATCAGCTTCTTCGCCCCTCACGGGGGTTACTGTTCCTGCCGGGACCCTCTCGGTCCGCTGGATGAATTCCGGGATATGGTCAAGGCCCTGCACCGATCCGGAATCGAGGTGATCCTGGACGTAGTCTTTAACCACACCACTGAAGGGCACCAATACGGTCCGACGCTTTGCTACCGGGGTTTTGAAAACCGGGCCTACTACATCCTGGAAGCCGCCACCGCTGAGTACGCCAACTATTCGGGTTGCGGCAACACCCTCAATTCCGGCAACGCCATCGTCCGGCGGATGATCATCGACAGTCTGCACCACTGGGTCAAGGAGATGCACGTGGACGGCTTCCGTTTTGATCTGGCCGCCATTCTCTCCCGGGATGAAACCGGCCAACCCCTGGCCAATCCCCCGGTCCTCTGGGATATCGAATCCGACCCGGTCCTGGCCGGCACCAAGCTGATTGCCGAGGCCTGGGACGCGGCCGGGCTTTACCAGGTGGGCAGCTTTGTCGGGGAAAGCTGGAAGGAATGGAACGGCAAATTCCGGGATGATGTGCGGGGCTTTATCAAAGGCGACCGCGGCGCCGTTTCCGGAGTGGCCTCCCGGCTGCTGGGCAGCCCGGACCTTTACGGCGGGCAGGAACGCGAGCCGGAACAAAGCATCAATTTCATTACCTGCCACGACGGTTTCACCCTGAATGACCTGGTCTCCTACAACAGCAAACACAACGAGGCCAACGGCGAGAAGAACCGCGACGGGACCGACGACAACCTGAGTTGGAACTGCGGGGTGGAAGGTCCCGCGGACAACCCGGAAATTGAAAGGCTCCGCAACCGCCAGGTAAAGAACTTTCTGACCGTCACCTTTCTGGCCCTGGGGGCCCCCATGCTCCTGATGGGCGACGAGGTCCGCCGGACCCAGGGGGAAACAACAACGCCTACTGCCAGGACAACGAAATCAGTTGGTTCGATTGGGACCGGCTGGCTGAACACGGCGATATACACCGTTTCGTAAAAAACCTGATCGCGGCCCGCCTGCGCACGAACACCTTCACCCCCAGCCAGGAGTTGACCCTGAGCCAGATCCTCCGGCAGGCCCGTATTCAGTGGCACGGGGTCAAGCTCAGCCGGCCCGATTGGAGTCCGGATTCCCACAGCCTGGCCTTCAGCGCCTGGAGCCGCCGAGGCCGGCTCTTGACCCACATTATGCTGAACGCCTACTGGGAGCCCCTGTCCTTTGAACTGCCGCCCGTTCAAAACCTGCAGGGCAAGGCCTGGCACCGGTGGATCGACACCGCGCTGGACTCCCCCGAGGACATCGGCACCTGGGCCCACGCCCCGGCCGTTCCCGGATCGACCTACCCGGTGCAGCCCCGATCGATTGTGGTGCTGATGGAACGGATTGCAAAAGATTCATCCTGACAAGAGAAATTCACGTCGAGCGTTATCATTTTAACCCGGCCCGTGAAGGGATCGTCATTCCCGCAGTGCTTTTGGGCGGGAATCCATCAAGGATTTTGCGTGCCTAAACAGTTCTATGTTTATATCCTGGCCAGCAAACGAAACGGAACGCTCTACATTGGTGTAACCTCGAATCTGGTTCAGAGGACTTGGCAGCATAAGGAAGGTCAGGTAGAAGGTTTTTCAAAAAAATATGGCGTAAAGAATCTTGTTTACTTTGAAGTGCATGAGACGGCAGAAAGCGCTTTGACTCGAGAGAAACAGATGAAGAAATGGGAAAGGGCGTGGAAAATCAAGTTGATCGAACGAAATAATCCTGAATGGCGAGACTTAACCGATATGATCGTCTCCTAGCCTGGATTCCCGCCTCCGCGGGAATGACGTCCAAATATCTTTGATAAATAGTCCCAAAATAGGTACAACATCATAAATCGTCATTCCCGCAGCGCTTCTGGGCGGGAATCCATGTTTTTCTTAAGAAATACTGGATCCCCGATAAAAACCTTCGGGGATGACGAAAAATTAGCCTCAAAAGAAAGGAGTCATTATGCCGGTTGCCGATTACCTGACCTACTGTAAAATGCTCGATCGAGCCCGGGAGGGGCGCTTCGCCTACCCGGCCATCAATGTCACTTCCCTGACCACGGCCAACGCCGTCCTGAAAGGTCTGGCGGAAAGCCAAAGCGACGGGATCATCCAGGTCTCCACCGGGGGCGCTGCTTTCGCCTCCGGCTCGTCGGTCAAGGACATGGTCCTGGGGGCGGTCTCCATCGCCGAACATGTGCACCGGGCGGCCGACCGCTATCCCATCTATGTGGCCCTGCACACCGATCACTGCCAGGCGGATAAGCTGGATCGGTTTGTCCTTCCACTGGTGGAAGAGACCGAACGGCGCCGGGCCGCCGGGCGGCCGAATCTTTTCAGCAGCCACATGTTTGACGGCAGCGCCCTGCCCCTGAAGGAAAATCTGGATATCGCCGTCCCGCTGCTGGAGCGTTTCCGGAAAAACGAATTGATCCTGGAAATCGAGGCCGGTGTGGTCGGCGGGGAGGAGGACGGCGTCAAGGCCGAGGCCTCGGCCAAGCTCTACACTACCCCCGAGGATACCCTGGAAGTGGCCCGCCGCCTCAATTCCATTCCGGGGGCGCGCTACCTGCTGGCGGCCACCTTTGGAAACGTGCACGGCGTATACAAACCCGGGGCCGTCAAATTGAAACCCGCGATCCTCCGCGACTGCCAGGAAGCGGTCGTCAAGCCTTATGGTGAGGCCGCCCGTTTCTTCCTGGTTTTTCACGGCGGGTCGGGCTCGGAATTGGCCGATATCCACGAGGCCCTTGACTATGGCGTGGTCAAGATGAACGTCGACACCGACACCCAGTACGCCTTCACCCGGCAGGTCGTGCACCACATGTTTCGGCACTACAACGAAGTGCTGAAGGTGGACGGCGAAATGGGCAACAAGAAGGCCTACGATCCCCGCACCTACCTGTCCGAAGCGGAAGGGGCCATGGCCGAGCGGGTGAAGCGGGCGGTCAGCGATCTGCGGTCCGGCGGCACGACCCTCTATAAATCCTAACCAAAAATATTCGAATTTTTGGTTAGAAATCCGAAACTCGAAACACCTCTTCCCCTGGACGGCATGGTCTTCGAAGGGGGGAATCAACGCTTATCTCCTCCCGATCAGGGGGGAAAAGTTTCGGTCATTTGACTTTTGGTCATTGCTGTTTGTTTCGGATTTCGTGCTTCGGATTTCGAATTTAAAAACGCTGTTGTTTTACAATGCGAGATAAATTCTCAAGATTCATTTTGGACTAATCACCTAACCATAAAACAATAGGGGTCCCGGTCCTGGAAGATATCCAGGCCCATTCCATAGGTCACGGCCAGGCAGCCCCCGCAGACCGGACGAATCGGACAGGCGCGGCAGGCCGCGGTGCCGGCCCGGTAGGGCCGCGCCGGTTCCGAATCGTACAGTTCGAGCAGACTGTTTTCCAGTATGTTGCCCAGGGGGGAGGGCAGCTTCCGGCAGGCATGCACTTCGCCGTCGGGCAGGACGGTGATAAAATTGAAGGCCGCGCTGCAGCCGAAACCGGCGCAGCCCCCGAAGAGGGGGATCCCCTTTCGATGATGGAGGATATTGATCAGGTTGTCCTTGATCCCCATAACCGGGTTTTTTTCCGCTGCCCGCAGGTAGGCTTCCAGAAAAGCGGCATATTCCCGGCGGCCGGGGCCCTGCAGATTGGCCCCCTCCCCCACCTGGGAAAGGCGGTTGAAAAAGAAGCTGTCGGCCCTGCCCTGAAGCCGTTCGGCCAGGGGGATCACCTGATCCAGATTGTCCCGGGTCAGCGTCAGCATGACCATGGAATAGATGTTCAGCTCCTTAAGGACCTCCAGGAATTCCATCACCCGGTCAAAGTGCCCCGAACCGCGGATCCAGTCGTTATGCTCCCGCAGCCCTTCCAGGCTGACCTGAAAAAAATGGGGTTCCCGGATGGCCCGGATTTCCCGCAGCCGATCGCGGGAGGCGGGGTTCCCCAGGATGGCCGTCCCAAAACCCAACTCTCCCGCCGCCCGGTACAGTTCGTTGAACCGGGGATGAAGCAGGGGATTGCCGCCGGTGAAACTGACCTGACCTTGAACCCGCTTTTCCCGGCAGAATCGATCCAGGTCGTTCAGAATTTTCAACTCCTGCTCCCAGGTCAGGGGGGAGCGCGGACTGCGGTCGTAGCAATGCTTGCAGTGGAGGTCGCAGGCCTGAGTGATGTGCCACTGGAGGGTAAAAGTCGGGGATTCCAGGAATTCCCGCTCCCGGACGACGCTGTGGGGATAACCGGCCGGGTCTCTGCGGATCTTCGACCGGGGAATGATCAGGAGTCCCTCCGCGGCGGCCCGCTCCAGTGCGTCCTCGATGGCCGCCGGCGGGACCCCGCCGGCGGCGGCGGCGGATTCCGGGGCCACTTCCTCCAGCACGATCTTCAGCACTAACAGGTCTTCTTCCCGGGCCGCCCGGAACAGGACCTCTCCCGTCTCTGCCTTCCGCCAGACCACGACCAGCTCCTCACCCGGTTCCGGAACAACGGACTCCCCTTTCCCCGCGGCCTGGACCAGGGGAACAAGGTTTTTATAAGAAAATTGCATTAGCCGCAGGGCGGGGTTGACGATCACCCGATCAGGTCCCGGATCACCCTCCGCGGGCCCCAGGCCCGCCTGATGAAGGACCCATTCCAGGCGGGCCAGATCGGAGAGGAAATCGGGGCGGCCGCCCGCCGGGGAAGTTGCCGCCAAAAGCCCCGGGAAATCCTCCAGGGAGCTTCCGGCCTCCATTTGGGCTTGCAGGCATTCCAGTCTTCAGGTGTTAAATAGGAACGGGTTACAGGAAAGATCTTTTCGAGGGATTCCATAGAATGATTTTAGCACTGTTTAGGACTCCATTAGTACGAAAATGAACATCGAACAGTTGAGGGGCGAGTCGAAGGGGAGGCGCCCAACATCCGAATAAAAAAGGGGGATAACTGAAGCTCGAAAAAAATTGACTGATTAAACCCCCATGCTCGGGGGGGGTCATTAAAGTCTCGAAAATATGAACCGTTAGATATCCCGGTCTTCGTCATTCCCGAGCGCTTCGCCTGCTGTCATCCTGAGCCCTCGGCCTACATGTCTGGATCCCGAGCGAAGCATCGGGGATGACGGTCGGTGGTATCTACGGCTCAGTTGTAAACTCCTCGATAGCGGCTCGTTTGGCCTTTCGGCAAACTCAAGGCCTGAGTGAATCAAGGGGATTCGCCGAAGTCCGCTTCGCTACCCAAAATTCCTTAAGACAAAATGAACGTCGGGCATTACTCGAACTCAAATCTAAAAAGGGGGCCAGGACAGATACGACTTGGGATCGTATGGGTCCCGGCCCCTGGAAAAACTGCCGGCTCATAGGCGCCGGCTGGCAATGGTTAAAAACATCTTGGTTTAGTGGCTCTCTGATTGGTCGGATAGCGCCACCGGCGCTATTTCTTCCCGCTTCAGCTACTCGGGGCGGGAGTTTTGGTTCCGCTTCAGGAGCTTGGCGCGGCGGGTTTCTGGTCGGTGCTACCTGCACCGGGTTTAGTCCCGCCTCAGGCGCTGCCGGCTTTTTTCTCTGTTTGGGTGCTACCTGCATCCGGTTTGGCCCCGCCTCAAGCGCTCTTGCCATTGGTGCACCCGGAAACCGCGAAACTGGAGCCGGCAATCAGGCTGGCAATGCTCAAACCGGCCAACATCTTCTTGAGCTGGTTCATTTCCATGCGTACTCACCTCCTTTCTGAATAATCAGTATAACCGATCCTTTTTTTAAAATGTATAGAAAAAAACTATCAATTTAGAATCAGGCGGGGATCCCATAATCCCGCAGCGCTTCTGAGCGGGAATCCAGGCTTTTCTCCGGGGACATTGGATTCCCCATAAAGACCTTCGAGGATGACGAGAAGTTACCCGTAAATACGATGTTGGTTGGGGTTATTGTTTAAGGCCGGTGGGTAACCCGGGGGAATGTTGAAAAGGATTGACTACTTGGACTCCACCAAAATTTTGGGCCTCTTGAAGATCTTCGGTGAGCAGATACTGACATTGGGTCAGTTGAGCTGCGGAAACGATCAGTGCATCCCACCAGGAAAGGTTATTACGATCCTGTAGCTCCCAAGCTCCTTTAATCACTTGCCTATCAACGGGAAGGGGATTCCAGGCCATTAAAGCCTTTATATCTTCACGAGCCGTTGAAACCCTCAGGCCCGGTTGGAGCTTCCCGGTTACGGTCGCATAAAATTCCTGCAGGACCTGATAACTTATCCGTCCGTTTTTTTTATCCCAGAGAAAGGTCATCCAGGCCAGGGCCTGCTTCTGTTTAACGGGTTCCGAACTATCCCGGCTGTAAACGAGCACATTGGTATCTACAAATACCTTACTGTCGTCGTTCATACAGGTCCTCACGGGCTGGATATTTTTCTTTCGCCTTCTTAAGCGCCTGAGGGGGTTGCGCCAGGTATCGGTCCCTGGCCTTTTCATAGGTTTGGTCGACCAGCATTTTTTCTTTGAGCATTTGCCCCACCAGGCGGGAAACGCTGATATCCAGTTCCGCCGCCCTGACCCTGGCCCACCGGGCAACCTCTTCCTCCATGGTAATGGTTACATTTTTCATGTCACAATTATAGTGTTCCACTGTTTTCGTGTCAACAAAAATCCATTGGGCAGACTTTCTGTCTTCTGACTCCGTATCTCATATGAAACCCCCATGCCCGGGGCGGGCACCCACGGACCCCTCGAACCCTGTTCTAGGTTTTTTTCGTATTGATTTGTCCAAATTTTTTTATAATCTGCTAAAATGAGCGTTTATGGAACCCTTATTTGAACCCGGTCGGATAAACAGCCTGACCCTGAAGAACCGTTTCGTGCGCTCGGCCACCTGGGAGGGAATGGCGGCCGAGGATGGGTCGGTTACCGCTCCCCTGATCGACCTCTATAGCACTCTGGCCGATGGCGGGGTGGGTCTGATCATCACCGGCCACAGCTATGTCCACCCCTCGGGGAAACATTCGCCCCGGCAACTCGGCAGTTATTCGGACGACCTGATCCCCGGACTTCAGGAATTGACCCGGGCCGTCCATGACCGGGAGGGCCGGATCGTAATGCAACTGAATTACGGGGGGGCCTATCTCTCCCGGTCCCGGGTGGGCCAAATGACCCCGGAGGATATCCGGGCGGTCGGCGCGGCCTTTGCCCGGGCCGCCCGCCGGGCAGAGCAGGCCGGGTTCGACGGGGTTCAGATCCTGGCCGCCCACGGTTTCTTTCTGAGTCAACTCCTTTGTCCCCGGTACAATCCCCGCACCGATGCATACGGCGGTTCGATTGAAAACCGGGCCCGGGCCCTGGTGGAGGTGGTTGAGGCCGTCCGAGGACGGATTAAACCCGAATACCCCCTCTTGGTGAAAATCAACAGCCGGGACCTGATCGAGGACGGACTTCGGCTGGAGGAATCCCTCCAGGTAGGCCGAAGGCTGGAGGCGGCCGGCGTCGATGCCCTGGAGATCAGCGGCGGCCTGTTAAATTTGCCCAACCTGCTCCAGGATAAAGACACCGCCGCGGAGGACTTTCCCTTTTTCCGAGACGAAGCCCGGGCCTTTAAGCGGCAAATCCAACTCCCGGTGATCTTGGTGGGCGGGATCCGTTCTTTCCCCACCCCCGGAACGCCTCCTGGAAGAAGGGACCGCCGATTTCATCGCCCTCTGCCGGCCCCTGATCCGGGAGCCGGATTTGATCAACCGCTGGCAAAGGGGCGACCGGCAAAAAGCCGCCTGCCTTTCCTGCAATAACTGCGTGGAACAGTTAAAGCAGGGGGGCGGCCTGGCCTGCCGGCCTCTGGAGCCTCAGGAAAAGGAGACCTTCTTTGCCCAGAAAACGGAATCCCTTCCGGCCGGCCCGCCCTTTCCGCCCACAATTTCCTATCAGGTGTCCTTCGGCCTGGAGGAGTGGGACGGAAATTTTCTCCCGGTGATCAAAGTTCAGATGGTCAAAGACGGAAAGGTCCTGAATGGGCGGCGTATCCTTCCCGTCCGGGACCGACGATTTTGAAAAAATCAGCCAAATAGTCAAAAATATTGTTTAAAAGGAATTTGTCGATTGACAGGCGGGCGGGGATAAACGGCTCGACTGAGCTCGCCGAAGCCCCGCCCCTACGCGAGTCCCCCGTTTGGAGAGGTAGGGGCGGGGTTTATCCCCGCCCGAAAACCCCCCATATTTCAATAAAAAAATAGTCCGGGGAATTAAAAAAAATGCTTGACATCAACCGCTTAACCGGTTAAATTCTTGGCTAAATTTGGGAAAAAAATAACAGGGAGGGGAGGTGGTCATCGGCTGGCGCTGAAAAGATAAGTGATAACAAAGGGTTTGTTTACTTAATGAGAAAAGAATAACCTTCAACAAGGAGAGAAGAGACAATGAAAAAAACTTTACTTTTCGCATTGGTCTTGGGCTTGGCCGTAATGTTTGCCGTACCGGCTTTCGCTTTCAAGATCGAGAGCGGCAAAGACACCAGTTTTTATTTTGGAGCCCTGGCCTATACGGATCTCGGTGCCTGGAATCGCAGCAAGGAATTGGCACCGGGCGGCAAATCCGATAGAACCGAGTTAATCTTTGACGTTCCCCGACATTCCCGGATCCGCGGAAACCTGGACGTGGGCAATGTAGGCGCCTATTTTGAAGTCCGCTTGGGTGGTGACCAGCAACTAAGTAATTCCGGTTCCGGCGGCTGGTCAAGCTCCGGCTACTATTTTGCTGAAAGCGCCAAACTCTATGGGTATTATAAGTTTGGGAATTGCATCTTACTGGCCGGCAAGACCGACGGTCACTTTTTTTCTACGGTCGCTTATCAGAACTTAGGTTTCAATAACAATAACCACATCGCCGGTTTCGGCTGGGGCTCCGTTTATGATCAACGGAACGCCCAGGTTCGTTTCTCCCAGGATATTTCCAAGGCCTTCGGGTACGACCTTTCTATAGTCCAGCCCCAATACTATCAGGATAACGGGCTTCTGGGAACCGCTGGCGCCTAACAATCCCTGGGCACTTTCCCTCTGACTGCCCTTAAAATGCGCATGAACTTTGGTGCGGTATCCCTGATGCCGGCCGGCTATGTTCAATACGTCAAATGGAATGATTTACCGACCACCCCCCTGGCTACCAACCCGGATGACAACATGACCTCTTGGGCCGTGGTGTTACCGGTCGTGGTCAAGGCCGGGGCCTTTACGGGCACCTTCCAGGCTCTCTACGGACAGAACACCGGTTCCGCTCTTTCTCCGGTTGGGGGCCCGTTGGCCCTGCAGAGCACCTATTGGGGTTATCGGAGATCGCTTAACGGGAACGTCAAGAACAGCACCGGCTGGAACGGTTTTATGGACTTGGCCTTCACCGCCGGCGCGGTTACGCCTCACTTCTATTTGGGCTATGATTATGTCGAAAACGACGTATTTGTCGGCTCCGACAAGAACAACGTCCGCCAGATGTATGGTGTGGGCGTCAACTGGAAGATCGCCGAAAGCTTCTACGTAGTCCCGGAATTCACCTACTATAACTATGGGAAGAACCCGCTCCTGCCCAAAAACCCCGACCTGGGCACGGAATGGTAGGCCGGCGTTCAGTTCCAGTTTGTATTCTAACCTGATTCTAATTGAAACCCGGGGAAGGAGAAGCCTTAGGGCCTTTCCTTCCCCCCGAAAATCAAATCTTACTAATTATGAGGTGATATGATGCACGGAATCAAAAAGTTATTACCGGCTGTATTGTTGGTCGTATTTCTGTTGATCCCCCTGGTGGTCAACGCAGAAACGATCAAGGGAAAAATTGAAGGGTTGTCTTGTCTCCTGAAAGGGTACCTCTGCCCGCTGGATAAAGCCGACCCGATGATCAACCTGGAAAAAGATTTTGTGTTGGTAACGGCCGACGGGAAATATTATTACCTGTCGAATATCGGCCTGGGCCTTAAAGCCCGGCATGCCCTGGAAGTGGTCGAGGCAACCGGAACCGTGAATGAAAAATACAAAAGCATGAATGTCGACACGCTCAGCGTGGGCGGCAAGGTGGTCTGGAGCAAAAAGGCTGAAGAGGAAATGATGAAGAACTTACAGCCCTAATTGATCCAAAGTTCAATTAATCCTTATTAAGGCGGCGGTTCACCCCGCCGCCTTTTTTTTCTTTTTACCTCAACACCCTTCCTTCTTTGGGGAGACCCCATGAACCGTTTAATGAACCGACGGGCCTTTATCCAGGGACTGGGTATCCTGAGTGCCGGCTGGACCGTCAAAGGCTGGACCGCTCCGCTGAAACCATCCCCTTTTCCTCCTCCCTCTCTCAAACCTCCGAGACCAGAAACCTGATGGGAACCTTTGTCACCATTACGCTCCTTCATCCCTCTCGTGACCAGGCCCAGGCCGTCCTCGGTGCGGCCTTTCAGCGCATGGACGGCGCTGATCCGCCTGTTTGACCGCCATGATCCCGGATCGGCATTGAGTGTTTTAAACGAAAAGGGGAGCCTTTCCGATCCCCCCCCGGAACTCCTGAAGCTGCTCGGGCGTTTCATGGCGATCCATGCCCGGACCGGGGGGCTCTTTGAGGTAACCATCAAGCCCGTGTTGGACCTTTATGAATCCGCAAAGGAAGGGGGCCGCCTGCCCGCGGCCCCGGCTATACGGGAGGCCTTGAGCCGGGTGGGAGCTGCCGGACTGGAAATCAGTCCCCAAAAAATCGCTTTGTGAAAAGAAGGCATGGGGATCACCCTCGACGGAATAGCCAAAGGATACATTGTCGATGAAACCATCGCCTTCATCCGGCAGAAGGGGATCCGGCACGCCCTGGTTGATGCGGGGGGCGACCTCAGGGTCATGGGGGGGCGAGCCGACGGTTTGCCCTGGCGTATCGGCGTTTATGATCCTGCCGGCGAGACAAAACCGCAAGAGTCGATTTTTCTGCGGGAGGGTGCGGTCGCCACCTCGGGAAACTATATGGTCTTCTTTGACCGGGAAAAGGTCCATCATCATATTCTCTCTCCCGAAACCGGAACCTCGCCACCCTGGGCGACGGGAACCACGGTCATTGCCCCTTCAGCCGAAACGGCCGATGCCCTGGCCACCTCGCTTATGCTGTTCAGCCCGGAAAAGGGCCTGGCCTTTATAAACCGCCAGGAGCGTCTGGCGGCCTTGGTCCTGCACAAGGAAGGGAAGAAAATGCCTTCCAGCAGATGGCCTCGAAATAACCCCACGAGAGGAGGAAGAACCGACCATGTCTAAAAGATCCGTTCTTATCCCGGTCCTTTTGGGACTGGGGATGCTTTTATCTTTATCCGGAGGGCTGAACGATCTCCAAGCCCAGGGGAAAAAGTTCATTCAAAAGGGGGCCGCCTTTCCGGAAATCGCCCTCAAAGCCCAGGCCAAGGACAAGGCTTACCTGGGAATTTCCGGAGGCGATTTTAAGGTCAAGGACCTGAAGGCCGAGGTCATTCTGGTGGAGATATTTGACGTCTATTGTCTGCCCTGTCAAAAACAGGCGCCCCTCTACAAGCAGCTTTACGGTTTGATTCAATCGAATCCGGCCGCCAGGGAAAAAATCAAGATGATCGGGATCGCTACGGGGAATGAAGATGCGGAGATCAAGAAATTTCAAGATCATTTCCAGATACCCTATCCGGTTATTTCCGATCCAAAATTCCTCCTCCATGAGGCGGTGGGAGGACCCCCGGCCCCCTTTTCCATTATTGTGAGAAGAGACCCGGGGGGGAAATCCCTCCTGGTGGCCGACACGCATCTGGGCTTAAACAGCGACATGCAGGGACTGTTCAAGCAGTTGCAGTCTCTGGTGCGTTAGGGGGACGTCGGCACCGGCCCCTCAGCCCAAATGGAGTTGCCCTGAGCTGGTCCCGACGTTGCTCAGATCGGGTATGGATTCCCGCCCAAAATCGATAGGGGAATGACGAGAGTTTTTTGGTGAGGGGAAGGGTTTGTCCCCTCCCGCACCTACTGAACCCTTGATTCCCAAGACCGGGAGGGGATTAACGGCTCGACTGAGCTCGCCGAAGTCCCCTCCCCTACACCATGAGTCAGGCCCGTGCGTGACCAGGGAAGGAAGAACCCTCATGTCTAAAAGATCCGCTTTTATCCCGATCCTGTTGGGAATAGGGATACTTATATTATTTTCCGGATGGCTGACCGCTATCCAGGCGCAGGAAAAGACCTTGATCAAGGGGGGGGACCCCTTTCCGGAAGCTGCCCTGAGAACCCCGGATCAGGCCAAGGACAGGGCCTATCTGGGGATTTCCGGGGGCGATCGTTTCGCGATCAAAGATCTGAAGGCCAAGGTCGTTTTGGTGGAAATTTTAAATGTCTATTGCGTGGCCTGTCAAAACCAGGCCCCCCTCTACAACCAGCTATTTGCTTTAATCCAATCGAAACCGGAAACCAGGAACCAGATTAAAATGATCGGAATCGCCGTGGGAAATGACGACGAGGAGGTTAAGAGCTTTCGAGATCATTTCCAGATACCCTATCCCATTATTTCCGATCCCCAGTATGTCCTCCACGCGGCGGTGGGAGGAGGGCCGACTCCCTTTTCAATTATCGTCAGAAGGGATCCCCGGGAAAAATCCGCCCTGGTGGCCGACGCCCACTTGGGCGTCAATAAAGATTATCAAGGACTGCTCCGGCAGATGAAAACTCTGGCGCGGATGAGTCCGGCGGCTATTCGGGAAAAAGAACGAAATACCAAGGCCCGGGTCATAAGTCTCAAGCCCCCCCTCAGTGAAGAAGAGATTCAAGCCAAGGTGAAGGAGGCCTTTATCGAAGGAGGGGGGCGACTATCCGGCTTCGAGAAGGTTTCCCTGAAGAAAGGAAAGGGGATTTATACGGGGGTCGTCGAAAAAAACGGGGGAAGCCGGCGCCTCTTTGCCCAGGTGGTCAGCGAATTACCCACTTGTGACGTCTGCCATGATACCCATTTTATTTACACCTTCGAGACCGGGGGGAAGATTCTCCAGTTCATCCCCATTCAATTGTCCAAGTGGGGGAATGAGGATTGGGATGAGGCCGACATTTCCAAGATGCGGCAAAAGATTGTGGGACGATATATATACCATCCTTTCGCCTTCAAAGCCAAGGTCGACGCGGTCACTACGGCCACCATTACCTCGGCCGCTATCTATAGGGGTCTGAATGAAGGGCAGGTCATTTTTCGGGAACTCAAGGCCAGGGGTTTGATTTAAGCGCCCGGCCGCCCGGCGGGGGGCGGATCCCTTTCCTACCTCCCGTCTAATGGCCCTCCGCCAGCGGCAGCCGGATGGTAAACGTCGTTCCCCTTTCCGGTGAACTGGAGACCCGAAGGTCGCCGTTGTGATTTCTAATGATCCCGTAGCTGATGGCCAGACCTAATCCCATTCCCAACCCTTCGGTGGAATCCTTGGTGGTAAAAAAAGGGTCGAAGATCTTATCCTGGACCTCCTCGGGGATCCCGGGCCCGGTGTCGCTAAGATCCACTTCACACCAGCCGGGGACTTTTCGAGTACGGATGGTCAGGGTACCGGAGCCCTTCATGGCCTCGACGGCATTAAAGATGATGTTTAAAAAGACCTGCTCCAGCCGGCCTTCATCCACCATAACCTTCGGGATATTCGACTCGTATTTCTTAATCAGGTTGATGCCGAAAAAACGTTCCTGATGGACGATGATTTCCAGCGTGGTGTCCAGTATCTTATCGATCCTCTGGGGCTTTTTCTGCATGGGCGTTTCCCGGCCGAAATCCAGGACTCCCTGGACGATCCTCTTGATGCGGGTGGTTTCCCGGACGATCAATTCCAGATCCAGGCGGGTCGGTTCGTCGTCCTTAAACTTTTTAAGCAGCAAATGAGCGAAGGTCAGCACCCCGGTCAGGGGCTGGTTGATCTCATGGGCAATCCCGGCCGCCAGCTTGCCTAAAGAGGATAGTTTTTCTGTCCGTAAAAGCTGCTTTTCCAACTCCCGCTTCTCCCGTAGATCGGTGAATAGCCCAACCGAACCGATTTCCTTGCCCTCATCGTAAAGGATCGAAGCGGAGATATAGACCGGGATCTCCCAGCCGTTCTTATCCAGCAGGAGCGATTCCCTTTTCTCCAGTATGCCGGGCCCGCCGTATTCTTCGGACCGCAAATCCTTCATAATCATCCTGGCCTGGCCGAAAGGGTAGATGTTCGATATGTTTCGCATGATGATCTCGTCCTTCCGGTAGCCCAAAAGCTTTTCCGCCGCCCGGTTGAAGATGATGATCTCCCCTCCCTTGCGGATGGCCACGATGGCATCCGGAGAATTTTCGATGATATTGGACCAGAATTTGGGATAGTTTTTGATATCCATAGGTTCAGTTGGCCCTTAGTATGTAAATAAAGTCGAACATCGCTTTCAGGCCTTTTTTCCGGGTCGTCATACCGGACTCGATCCGGTATCCAGGATTTTTCCAGAGCTTATCCGAGGCTGGATTCCGGATCGCGCTTCGCTTGTCCGGAATGACGAATCTTCGTTAATCCTTATTTTCATGCTTCGTGGGTGCCCCGCGGGGCATGGGTGTTCAGTATGAAAATAAAAACCGGGTCCTGGGTTCGAGTGTGGGGAGGGAGGAGATTCTGTCCAAAAAAGAATCGTTGGCCTTGCTTCAGCTTACTCCTATTCGATTTGGTGACAGAAAAATAAGGAACCGAGAAGCGGCCGGCAGACGGTCTAAGTCCAACCGTCTTCAAAATAATCAACCAGATCGCCGCGCAAGGTCTCGTATTTATTTTTCATGTCTTCATAGGAGCGGGCATTTTCAATGGCCAGGGCGGCCTGATCCGCCAGTCCGTGAAGGAACTTGAATTCCTCCGGGGAAAAATGGTGGGCCGAGGCCGTATAAATTCGCAGCGCCCCGATGAGTTCCTGCTTGATCAACAAAGGGACGCTCAAGATGGAGGTAATGCCCTCCTTCACGGCATCTTGGGGGTATTGGACCCGGTTATCCTTGGTGACGTCCGGAATATAGAGGTCTTGACCGCTTTTGATCATCTCCCCCAGGCTGCGGGCGGAATCGATCGGCCCCTTTTCCAAATATTTTTGGGTCAGCCCCTGGTAGGCCACCACCTTCAGTTGATCCCGTTTCTTATCCAGAAGACTGATAGTGCAGCCCTTAACTCCCATCCCTTTGGCGACCCCGGCGGCGATCAGGTCCAGGACCTCCTGGAGATTCAAAGAAGAGGAGATTCTTCGTTTGAGTTCTTCAAAGACCGCCTGGCCCTCCCGCCTGGATAAAAGGGCTTTGCGATCCTCAATTAATTTCCCGACCAGGTTCAGTATTATTTCCTCGGCCACTGGCTTTTTAAGGTAATCCCGAGCGCCCAACTTCATGGCTTTGACGGCCGAATCCACATCCGGGAAGGCAGTCAAGACCACCAGGGCCAGGGTCGGATCCAACTTGCCCACCGATTCCATGACCTGGAAGCCGTCCAACCCCTCCTGCGCGTCTAAACGCCATTCAATTATCAACAAATCGAAATCTTTTTCCTTGAATAACGCCAGGGCCTCCTTGCCGGTCCGACAAACGGCCGTCTGGTACTGCCGGGCTTCCAGGTTCCTCGCCAATTCATCCGCCCCAAGCGGTTCACTGTCCAGGATTAGAATTTTCCCTTTGCTGATTGCTGACATATTGTTCTCCCGATTGAGAATTGAAGATTAGCAGGGGCGACCGGCCGGTCGCCCCTGCAACTTATTTCGGCAGGTATTTCTGCAAGTCCTCCAGATCGAGGCGCACTTTGGCGTAAGCCAGGGCGTTTTCAATGGCCCGGGTGCCTTGTTCGGCAAATTTCCGGAGCAGGTCCAGTTCCTCCCGACTGAAAGAACGGGACTGGGGACTGTACAGACGCAAGATCCCCGAGATCGTATCCTGGACCATGAGCGGGTAGGAAAGGATCGTGGAAATTCCTTCCCGGCGAGCCTCCTCCGGGTACTGAAGGTAATTTTCAAACTGATCGGCCTGGACCACCACCGGTTCGCTGGACTTGAGTACCTCGGGCACGCTTTTTGTGGCGTCGATGATCCCCTTCTGCAGGTAGCCCTCGGAAAGCCCGAGAGAGGAAGCCAGTTGCAGGGTTTGGTTTTTTTTGTTGAGAATCAACAGCGAACTGCCTTTCACTTTAAAGAGGCGAACCACATTTTCATTGATGGAATTCAGGATTTCCTTCAGTTCCAGACTGGACTGGATCGCTTTTTCGGCTTCGGAGTAGAGATCCTCCAGTTCCCTTTCCCGTCGAATTTTCTGGATTTTCTCCAGGGACCGGTCAACCACGGCCAGCAACTCGTCCGGGGTAAAGGGCTTGGGCAGGTAATCCAGGGAGCCCAGTTTCATCGATTCGACCGCGGAATCCACGGTGGGAAATCCGGTAAACATCACCACGCCCATATCGGGATAATCCCGGGCGATGGTCTTGACCGCCTCCATCCCGCTTTTTTCAGGTATCATCAGATCGGTCAACACCAGATCGTAGGGGGTTTTTTTCAGCCGTTCCAGGGCTTCGTCTACCCGGAGGACCCCATCCACCCGATAGCCTTCCGCTTCGAGAATTCTGGAAATACTCTGGTGGACGATCATTTCATCGTCGATAACCAAGATCATGGCCTTTGGTTTTCCCTGGGCAGTCATGCCAACCTCCTTAACTTGTGGAGCTTCGATCCCTAATGACATTTTCTATATCTAAAAGGCAACCCCTTTGTCAAACATAAAAACAGGCCTCAATAACCCAGCTCCCGAAGGCGGCCATCGGAAAAACCGAAATGGTGGGCCACTTCATGGACCAGGGTTTTTTTTATTTGTTCCACCACATCCCGTCGGTTTCGGCATATCCGGAGGATCGGACGACGGAAAAGAATGATTCGATGCGGCAGAATGGGCGGGGGGTTAAAGGCGCTCTGCTCGCCCCGGGGTACGCCCTGATAAAGGCCCAAAAGGTCCCCTGGGGAGCCGATCCCCAATTCATCCAACTCCTCCCGGTCGGCCTCTTCTTCCACAAAAACATCCACGTTTTCCAGGGCCTCCAGGAAATCATCCGGTATCTCCCTGATGGCCTGGGAGGTCATCTTTTCAAATTCATCCATGGAGAGGTTGAGGGGCATGGGTCGTCACTCAGTCTTTCGTAGGGGCGGGGTTCATCCCCGCCCGCAGCTTGGGAATTGAGGATTCAGCTTTTTCCAGGAGCGTGTAATTTGCCCGGATGGCTGCGGGAGGGGATTAACGGCTCGACTGAGCCTTTCGGTAAACTCAAGGCCTTGAGCTTGTCGAAGGGCTCGCCGAAGTCCCCGCCCCTACATTCTTCCATCTTCCATCTTCTATCTTCTCTCTTCTGTCCTCTGTCTTCTCTCTTCTCTCTTCACTTGACCGGCTGATTAAAGTACCCCAGTTGCAGCCCGGGAAATTCCCTTTTTAAAACGGTCACCATATTCTTATGGCCCAGGGACGGAGACCTGGTAACGGGCAGCCCGCTGAGATAAAGCTCGGGGTCGATATTTAAATTTTTAAGATGCAGGAAATTCAGGCCGGTGCGCCGAATTAATTTTTGTAGGGCCTTTACCTCCGCCTCCTGGTCGGTGATGCCCGGGAAAACCAGGTAATTGACCATGGTAAACAGGCCCTGGTCCACCGCCGTTTTCAGAGAAGTGACCACCTCCTGAAAGGTATACCCCTGGGGCCGGTAATAGGCCTGGTAAAAAGAGGGACGGGCGCTGTTAAGGCTGATGCGGATGCTGTCCAGTCCGCTTTGGGCCAGCAGCCGAACCCGCTCCGGCAGGCTGCCGTTGGTGTTCAGGTTGATGGTCCCTCGATCGGTCCGGCGACGGATCTCCCGAATACTGTCGGCAATCAGCCGGTATTCGGTTAAGGGCTCCCCTTCACAGCCCTGTCCAAAGCTGACTACCGCGTCCGGGGCCTGCTGAAGATGCCGCACGGCCAGGGAGACGATCTCTTGCCGATCCGGTTTAAAGCCGATGCGCTGATGGGAGGCGCTGCAGGCCTCTTTTCCCTGCAGGGAAAGACAGCCCAGGCAGCGGGCGTTGCAGCGGCGACTTACCGGCAGGGGGGCCTCCCAGCGGCCTAAAAAAAGGTTCTTGGCGGCGAAACAGTGGTTTTGAACCGCGCAGCCGACGAGGTGTTCCAGGAGAGGACCCGAAGTCTGTTTCTTTCGATAGCGCCGAATAGCCGGCATCAACTCCCGGTCATCGAAATTTCGCGGGTCCCACCGGAAGTTGGATTCAATCCGGAAGGCGGCGATCCGGTAGCGGCCCCGTTTGAAGCCCACCGCCGTATACCCCCAGAGGGGCAGGATCGCCTCCCGGTGCCGGTAGTCCGCCGCCGGCAAATGGCTGCGCACCAGCCCCGGTTCGGGAAAGGCCGCCACGGCGGAACAACCTACTCTTTCTCCCCCGACGACGATCTCGGAAACGATACCGTATTTTCCAGTCTCCGGGTCCAGGCCCAGGGGCGCACAACCCGGCAGGTAGAAGAGCTTGCTGAATTCCGGCATGGGGATCAGGTCATCCTTAGCGATGGGGGCCGGACGGCGCCCAAAAAACCCGGCCATTCGATAATAGGGGTGTTCATAGATCCGCCCCTGCTCATCGGCATAGAGCATCCGGGGGAGATCCCAAATCTCCGTGGAAGAAAGGTTCTTTTTCATCAACCGAATATGGGGTTGTCCGCGGAAACGGCTAAAATTTGACTCCCTTGACAAATATCCATGGAAAATATATCTTACCACATAAATGGAGATTTAGAAAATGGGATTAAGTTGCGGGCCTCCAAAAATTGGACGATCATGAAAAAGAGGATGTTTATTAGACGATGGGTGGCGGCAATTTTGTCGGTCGCGTTTATATCAGCCCCGGCCCTTGATTCTTTCGGCTGCCTGAACTGTCAGACAAGCGAACCAACACCGTTCCAGGTCAATAACAGGCTTCAACTTCCCCATGCCCCTTCCATAGTGCCTTATGATAATAGCCAAACCGATAATCATGAAAGGGATAAGGCCCCTTGTCCCTTCTGTTTCTTAAATATGTTCGGCTTGGTTAATCCCTCCTCGTTTCAAACGTTGTTTCCATCAATATCCTTCCAAACGCAAGCCTTGCCTATTTTGCTTTCGCTCCATCCTTCTCCCATAGCCAAACCGCCTCAGATTTAATTCTTTTTTTACTTTTTCCCAAAGCAATAGGGGGCTCGCCCAATCGAGCTGACGAATTTTTATCGTCGAGCGATACTTTCGGCGCCCCAACTTAAGCGTTCGTTAATTTCGTCTCTCAATCGAGGTGTAACTAATGTTGAGAATATGGCTTTCTATTAGTCTATGCATAGGCTTTTTAGTCCCCAACGCCTATCCGTTAACGGTGGAACAGGCGGTCATTCAAGCCCTCCAAAACAACCCGGATCTCCAGGTCCGGCGATTGGAAGTGGAGGTGGCCCAAAGTCAATTTGAAAAGGCAAAAATCCCGTTGATCTCCAATCCGGTTATGGAAAGCTTTTTGTCCGGTAAAGACCGGCCTTCGGAAGAAGGAGGGGGGAAGTACACCAATTACGGCTTGAAGCTTTCCCAGGAATTTGAAATTGCCGGGCAACGAGGGTTGAGGGTCACGATAGCTGAGAAGGGAATCGCCCGTCTTGCACTGGAAATCCAAGACAAGGAAAGGGTGCTGGCCTTCGAGGTCAAGGAGTCCTTCACCCGGGCGCTGGCGGCCAAAAAGAAAAAAGAATTGACCGGGCAGGTGGTGCAGTTGCAGGAAGATTTGCTGAATTTTACCAGAATGAAGTTTCAAGCGGGAGAGGCATCCGGTCTGGAAGTAAACCTGGCTGAAGTGGAGCTGAGCAAATCAAAAAGGGATCTCCTCTTAGCGGACCGGGAATACCTGGAAGCCTTGTTGGGGATACAAGCGCTGCAAGGTGGCCCACCCGACCAAACTCTAAACATCGAAGGGGACCTGGCCTCGGAGCCCCTTTACTTACCCGATCCGGGGGCCTTTAAAAAGCCGGCCCTTTCCGAACGGCCGGATATGAAAGCCGCCTCGTTGGAGGTGGATAAAACCAAGACCGCCATGGATCTGGCCCAAAGAAGCACTGTTCCGAATATTGTGCTGGGCGGTTTTTATAACCGGGACGAAATGAGAAACGACCTGGGGCTTTCCCTGTCCATTTCCATCCCCCTTTTCGACAGAAAACAGGCTGAAAAAAAAGAAGCCCAGGTCAGAGCGGCCCAGGCCAGGGTAACCCGCGCCGGTCTGGAAAGGGCCGTTGATCGGGAATTCGAGGAGGCTTACAACGCCCTGGATTCTTCCCAGAAGGAACTCTCCCTTTTTAAAAAGGAGATCCTGGCCAAATCTTTGGAAAACCTCGCCCTTTTGAATTTGGCCTATCGGGAAGGGAAGATCGGTTTTTTTGATGTGCGGGTGGCCCAGAAGGAAACGGTCGAAACGCAGTTCGCTTATCTCGAGACCCTGTCCAGGGCTCACCGGGCCGTGAACATACTCGAAAAAGTTACTGGAGGGAACTTAAAATGATACTGGCGAACGACATGATAAAAAAAGGGAAGTACCTGGCC
Source organism: uncultured delta proteobacterium (assembly GCA_963716045.1). Classification (GTDB taxonomy): domain Bacteria; phylum Desulfobacterota; class RBG-13-43-22; order RBG-13-43-22; family RBG-13-43-22; genus CAVQSS01. The sequence goes on from CAVQSS010000025.1 coordinate 147,911, forward strand.
CTGCTGTTTTTTCTGATATCTGGGATTTTCTTTTCGGCGGGTTGTCAGAGAAACGATGGTCCGGTCAAGGAAAGGGCCGAGTCTCCGGAAGCGAAAACCAAGGGAGACCAAGGTAAAGACGAACACGATACGGTAATCCTTAGCGCTGAGAAGCAAAAGATGGCCGGCATTGAAGTGCGACCGCTAGCCCTTGAACCGGTTTCGGCCCCACTTTCCGCCACGGCGGTCATTGAGTTAAATGCCGACAAGGTGTCAAAGATTAGTTCCAGAGTATCGGGCAAAATCATCCGCTTGACGGTTTCCCAGGGTCAATGGGTAAGAGCCGGGCAACCGCTGGCCCAGATGGATACAGTCGACCTGGATCAGGCCTGGTCGGAGTATATCAAAGGAAAAAGTAAACAGGAACTGGCCGCCAAAACGCTGCAGCGGGAGGAAATCCTTTTTGCCAAGGGCGTATGTCCGGAGAAAGACGTCTTAAAAGCCAGGCAGGAATTAAGCGAGGCCGAGGCGGACTTAACCCTGGCCAAGGAAAAATTCCGCCTCCTGGGAGTGGATGTAGCCAGGGTCGAATTACAGAAAAGCAACGGCCTGAACGGCCATCCGTTGATTTCCATCTCCTCCCCCTTAAGCGGCGTGATTACGGAGAAGTCCGTGACCCAGGGAGAAATGGTCGGTCCGGAGAAAGTGTTGTTCACCGTGGCCGATCTTTCCACCTTGTGGGTTTTAACTCATTTTTACGAGAAGGATATTCCGTTTCTTAAGGCCGGCATGGGGGTGAAGATTTCAGTGGCGGCCTTCCCCGACAGAGATTTTATGGGCGTCATCTCCTATATCAGCGACATCCTGGACGAAAAATCCCGCACGGTAACGGCCCGGGTGACCATCCCTAACGGCGGCGGTTTATTGAAGCCGGGCATGTTTGCCACCGTCCTGATAGACACTCGGACCTCGGAAAAGCAGAAGCTGCTGGCTCTGCCCGAGGAGGCCGTCATTATCGACGGTTCGGCCCATTATGTTTTTGTGCAGTCAGATCCCGGGAAATTCAAAAAGACGGACATCAAGACCGGGAGAGCGTTGGGGAAGAAAGTGGAGATCCTGGAGGGCCTGAAAGAAGGAGACCCGGTGGTCACCAAAGGGGCTTTTACGCTCAAATCGGAACTCAAAAAAGAAACCCTCCATGCGGATGAGCATTGAGGAGCATAGCCATGTTAGAAAAAATCATCGCCTGGGTGCTCGGACGGAAAGGCACGATCCTGGTTTTCTCGTCGCTCCTCGTGGCCTTTGGGATCTACTCTTATAGTATACTTCCTATCGATGCCTTCCCCGATGTCACCAACATCCAGGTGGAAGTCATCAGCCACGCCAACGGACTTTCCGCGTTGGAGATCGAGCGTTCGGTGACCTATCCCATCGAAATGGCCATGCGCGGGCTTCCGGGAATTAAACAGATGCGCTCCGTGACCAAATTCGGCCTTTCCCTGGTCACCATTGTCTTTGAAGACAGTATCGATATTTACTTTGCCAGGCAACTGGTCTTCGAGCGGCTGGCCGAAGCCAGGGAGAATGTCCCCCAGGGCGTCAAGGTCGCCCTGGGGCCTATAGCGACGGCCATGGGCGAGATCTACCAGTTCACCCTCGATGGCCCAATACCCGCAGATCACCAAAAGAAAATCGAGTATTTGACGAACCTGCGAACGATCCAGGAATGGACAATCAACCCCCTGCTGAAAAGCGTTCCGGGGGTGAACGAAATAAACGCCTTCGGCGGTTATTTTAAACAATACCAGGCGATCGTTTCCCCCGACAAACTCCTGAAATACAACCTTGCCGTCGACCATGTTTACACGGCAATCGAGAAGAACAATCAAAATGCCGGCGGGAATGTAATCGAAAAATACGCAAATCAGTATATCGTCCGGGGCGTCGGACTCATCAAGAATACCGCCGACCTGGAAAATATCGTTCTCAAATCCTCCTCCGGCACTCCGACCTATCTGAAAGACGTAGCCGAAATCCGGATCGGGGAAGCCATCCGTCACGGGGCCGCCATGATCAACGGCAAAGATGAGGCGGTCGGCGGCATTGTCATGATGCTGCGGGGAGAGAACAGCCGCGACGTGGTCGAACGGGTCAAAAAGAAGATCAAAGAAATCAACGAGAACAACATTCTCCCCAAGGGGATCCGGATACTGCCCTATTACGACCGATCCGATATTATCAAAGCCAGTGTGGCCACAGTCACCAAGGCGCTGGCCGAGGGGGCCATTCTGGTATTGATCGTACTTTATCTTTTACTGCGAAGTTTTAGGGCTTCTCTGGTGGTATTGATCGCCCTGCCGCTTTCTTTGCTGTCCACCTTCATCGTCTTGAAGCTGGTCGGACTGAGCGCCAACCTCATGTCTCTCGGCGGATTGGCGATTTCGATCGGCATGATCATCGACGCCACCATTATTCAGGTGGAGAATGTCCAGAGGCACCTGAGCGAGGACGGGCGAAACGCCAAAACCCTGGTTACCGTGCTCAAGGCCATCCTCGAAGTAAGAAAGCCGAGCATCCTCGGCGAATTGATCATTGCCATCACGTTTATTCCCATCCTGGCTCTGGAAGGGATTGAAGGGAAGATGTTCGGGCCTCTGGCCCTGACTGTCGCCATTGCCCTCCTCTCCTCCCTGGTCCTTTCCATCTTTGTCATTCCGGTCTTGTGTTCCCTGATCCTGAAGTCGCAACCGGAAAAAGAGAGCCTCGTCATGAAACCCGTGAGGAAAATCTATCTGCCGGTGCTGCAGTACACCATGAAAAAGAGAAAGCCGGTGTTGGCCACCGCCGGTGTTTTTTTACTCCTGTCCCTGGTCATTATTCCCCGGTTGGGAACGGAATTCATACCGATCATGGATGAAGGGGCCTTCGATATGGATGTGTCGCTTCTACCCGGCGTCTCTTTGGATAAGGCCATGGAGATAAACCAGCTCGTGGGAGAAAAGTTAAAAACCTTCCCGGAACTACAAACGGTGGTTTCCCGAACGGGACAAACCGGGGTGGCCCTGGACACACGGGGAGTGGATAAAACCGGCTACGTGGGGGTTTTGAAACCCCGGCAGGAATGGAAAAGGGATCTCGACCGGGAGGAGTTGACCGGAAAAATGCGGGAGGCCCTGGAGGCCATACCCGGAATAGGGTTCGGTTTTAGTCAGCCCATCCAGTGCCGGATCGATGAACTGGTTGCCGGGACCCGGGCCCAGCTTATTGTAAGGCTTTTTGGCGAGGACCTGGAGCTGTTGCGGACGAAAGCCGACGAAATAGCGCGGGTCCTCTCCAAAATCGAAGGCGCCACCGATTTGCTGACGGAAAAGGTGACCGGCCAGTTGTATCTTACCATCGAAATAGACCGGCCGAAAATCGCCCGTTATGGATTGAATGTCAGCGATATTCAAAACCTGGTGGAAATTGCCATTGCCGGCAAATCCGCCTCCCGGTTCTATGAGGAGAACAAGAGCTTTGATATTACCGTCCGCCTGCCGGAGGAAAACCGAAACTCCGTGGAGGCCATCGGGAATCTTCTAGTTGCGGCACCCGGTGGTCCGAATGTTCCTCTCAGTCAGTTGGCGAAAATCTCTCTTTCGGAGGGGCCGGCCCAGATCAGCAGGGAGGATGGCCTGCGGAGGATCGGCATCGAGCTGAACATAGCCGGAAGAGACATCGGAAGCTTTGTGACGGAAGCGAAACGAAAGATAGCCGCAAAGGTGAAACTGCCTTCCGGATACTACCTGACCTGGGGAGGGCAGTTTGAAAATCAGCAGCGGGCCATGGCCAAGCTGATGATCATCGGACCGGTGGCTATCGGGCTGATTCTGCTGCTCCTTTTTGCGACCTTCCGATCCATAAAACCGGCATTGCTGGTGATCCTCAATCTGCCTTTTGCCCTGATCGGCGGCGTGTTCTCCCTGTGGATTTCCAGTCAATATCTGTCGGTTCCGGCCTCGGTCGGGTTTATCGTGCTCTTCGGGGTCGCAGTGTTGAACGGCGTCGTCCTGGTTTCCCGCATCTCCCAATTGCGCGAGGAAGAGGGGTTGGAGTTGACGGAAGCGATTCTGAAAGGCAGCGAGAACCGATTGCGCCCCGTGCTGATGACCGCCTTAATCGCCATATTCAGCCTGATGCCCATGCTGTACGCGGGAGGAGCGGGTTCGGAAATCCAGAAACCACTGGCTACCGTGGTGGTGGGAGGATTGGTGACTTCCACGATCCTGACGCTCCTGCTCATTCCCTCCATGTATGGCTGGTTTGAGAAGAAAAAAACCGAGACCGAGATGTAACGCTAGACCGGCGAATCCATTTTTCGCCCGACCGAAAGAAGGAGAGTTGAATCATGATAAAAAGAATAACCTCTTTGTTACTAATGGCCCTGATCGGGGTACTGGCCGGTTGCGGGCTGACCTCCAGGGAGATTCGGAACCGTTCCCTGAGTGAACGAACGGATGTTTTTGAGGAAGTTACCGAGGGGAGACCCTTACCAGCGGGTTATGTTGATTTGGTAGTCCGGGCCTCCATCAAAACCCACCTGGAGGGGTATTATTTCCACGAATCCCAAGAAACCTTTCATGGCCAGCCGGGATATCCCTTTTTGATCAATATAGACGGCCAAGCGAATATCTGGAAAATAGAGGGGCAGAAGGAATTAACCCCTAAATACGATGAACACGGCCGGCGGGATGCGGAGGGGGGGAAGGCCAGAAATACATCCTAAATCAAAGGGAGCAATAAGAAGAATTTTTTGTACGGCCTATCAGGGGGTGAGCTATTTCTTAATGGGAAACTCATTGAATGAAAGGGCCTATGGATTGAAATAGGAATGGTTAGGCCTAGTTCTCCTTTTCCTCTTGGAGTTGCTTCAGTTTCTCCCAAAGCGCATCCACCTGTTTCCCCGTCTCTTCCAGCGACCCCTCATTGTGGATGACAAAATCCGCGTAGCCCACCTTCTCTTCAATGGGAAGCTGGGCCTGGAGCCGACCGGCCGCCTCTTCCCGGCTGATCCCGTCCCGCTCCATCAGTCGTTGGATCTGCTGCTCTTCCGGCACATAGACCACCAGGAACTTGTGAAGCAGGTACTGGAGGTTCTGCTCGATCAAGAGGGGGATATCCACCAGGATGACGGCCTGGGGGTTGCCGGAGACGATCTCGTTCAGTTCCTGAATAAACTCCCCGAGAATTCGGGGATGGGTGAAGCCCTCGAGCTTCTTCCGCTTCTCCAGGTCCCGGAAGACGATCTCCGACAGCTTTTTCCGATCCAGGTTTCGGTCCTCCTGGAGGACCTGTTCCCCGAAATAGGCCACAATATCCTTCCAGGCCGGTTTGTCGGGTTCCACCACCGTTCTGGCCAAAAGATCGAAGTCGATCACCGAGGCCCCCTTGGCCCGGAGCATATTGACCACCGTGGTCTTTCCGGTGGCGATTCCACCGGTTACACCCAGGAGGAATCGGCCATCCCGGCCCCGGATCGCTTCCAGTTGCCCCAGGTTATTATAGGACCCGGGAAAAGCCCGGGTAAGGTCCTGTTCCGCCCCGGCAAAGGAGATGGGATAGCGGATGCCCCTCCGATAGAGGGTCTCCAGCCCTCTTAAGGCCTTTTCCACATCTCCCGGCGACAAGGCCATCACCAGGTCTTCGTCCTGGGCGTGCCCGTAGCGCCGCTCCCCGTAGCAGGGGATGGTCAGCGAGGGTTTTCCCGTCAGGTAACAGCGGGCGATGGCGTCCGAACAGGAGGACTCCCCCACGCAGTGGAATTGCATGACCTCGTAATTTTCGAACTGGAGGGCATTGATCAGGAGCATCATCTGGGCCGGATTGGCGTAGATTAGAACGATGTCGGGCTCGAAAGGTTTGTAGACCAGGGGGGCCAGGACCACGGCCTGGTATTTCCCCAGAGGCAGGCGGGGGATGGCGGCCTCAACCTTTTGGGCGTCCTCCCGGGTTTTGACCCAGACAATGCTGCGGAAGGTCCCGTCCCGGTTTATTTCCGGGACCTCCGTCAGGCCCAGGATGGAGGGGCAGGTAGGGGAGAGAAAATCGTCCCCCTCGGCGCCCACCGTCCAGTCAAAATTCCGGGCCAGGGTGATCAACTGGCAGAGGGTGACTTTTTTTTCCAAGCGGCGGATGAAAGGAATGGTACTCAGATCTTCTTTGTTCTCCAGCATCTTGAAGGCCACCGGAAAAGATTTCAGCCGCAGCAACTGCTCCATCCGGCGAACGATCTTTTCCCAGTCCCGGGGCGCGTTCATTTCGATTTCATCTCGCGTATTTTATCGAGGAAATCTCTGGCGATTTTAAATACTCTGTTCACATCCTCTAAAGCTTCCCCGAGGTCTTCCGTCGTGAAAACCTGAAACGGGGTCCCCCCTGGAAGTCCGTTGGGGTATCTGGTCGGAATATAATAACGGTCCAGTCGGCGGGCCTCATTTTGAATTATCTGGAATTGAGGATCTTTTTCAGACAATTCGGCCACCAATTCCACCAGGGAATGGCCGATCACCTGTTTTCTCCCGGAGGCATAAAGACAGGCTTTTAATATTTTTTCCCCGGCCTGTTGGGAAATGAAGCAACCCTTATCAAAAAAGGTCTTTTCCTCCACAAGCCATTCCACAAATCTTAAATCGTCTTCGGCCTGGGATGACCACCGAAGCGCTTCTTTAAGCGGCTGCATCATAAAGCAGGACCCCCTGTTGAACCGCGTCTATAACAAAATGGTTTTCCAGCATCAGGCGATCGAATTCCTCCGGCGTGTAGGCCAGGATGTCCACCGCTTTAGGCAAATCCCAATGTTCGTATAATTCCTTCAGCCGGTCCAGAAAACGCTTGGGAGTATCATAAACGATAATCAGATCCAGATCCCCGGCTTCCCGATCCGGCAATCGGCAGGCAGACCCGAACAAAATAATTTTCCTGGGGGAAAAAAACATTAAATGCGGATAGAATCCGGCCTTTTATTTCATCCGTTATCATATTCTATTATCTTAGCACGCTGATAGTGGATTAGCAAACAACCCTTTCCTGCTCCCGAAAGACCAAAGGGGAAAACCGGCCATTTTTTAAGGCCTCGACCAGATCTCGCTCATTTCGAATCGGGTCGGAAAAAAGGGTGGCGTACCGGCCCACCTCCCCGGCCTTATGGGCGTCGCTCCCGCCGGTCAGCGGCAGTCCGAGGCCTTCCGCCACCTGGGCGGCAAAGCGGTTTTCTTTCTCGGAAACCCGGCTGTTCAGGACCTCCACGGCGTCCACCCCCCGGAAGACCGGCCGCTCCCGGGCCTTTTCCGGCGTCAGGCCGAGGTACCCGATCCCGAAGGTCAAAAAACCCCGGAAGGGATGGGCCGCGATCATAAAGGCGCCCGCCTTCAGGACCTTTTCCCGGAGATCCTCCAGTTTGATCACCCCCTGAATGTCCTCTTCCAGACCCAGGACCAGGATATCTCCCTGGTCCGTGGTGATTTCATTTCCCCGCAGGATAAGGAAGCCGTGCTTTTGTCGGAGGCCTTCCACCTCCGCCGCATCCCAGAGATGATTGTGATCGGTCAGGCAGATTCCATCCAGGCCGATGGCCCGGGCTTCCTCAATGAGCCGCTCCACCGGATTGGAACTGCAAGGAGAGGCCGGGGAGGAATGGACATGAAGGTCGATGACCATCCCTCCGGCAGTTTCCCTGTCGGGGTCCCCCCCTTTTTCCTGAATGGAAACGGAGGGCGGGGGCCCGGGAGCTTCCGGCCGGTCGGCCTTCCCGAAATAGTCCTCGATCTCGATCTTGGGCCCTTGGGCCTCCAAGTCGGTGCCCCGGATGAGCCGGGCGGCATCCCGGGCCGCTTCGCCGCACTCCAGGAGCAAATCCGCAAAATGCCGGCAGGATTTCCGGCCCACGATCTTCTGAACCTTCTGGGTAAAATTCTGATCGATCCGGAATCCCAACGCCTCCTGAAGGAAAGGGATGGCCCGGGGACATTCCGCATTCTCCATCCGGTTCCAGCGTCCCTGGATGGACAGGACCTCCAGGCCGGGGAGGCTCAGGTCCAGATCAATCTCCAGGCCGTAAATATCGTCTTCCAATACCCCGTGGACCGACAGTCGGTCTTCACCTTTCCGGTAGACGCTGGTCAGTTTGTTTCGAGCGAACTTCAGCATTCTGAGAGTCTCTTTATTGGGATTATGGCTAGATTCTCGTCATCCCCGAAGGCCTTTATCGGGGATCCAATGTTTCTTAAAGAAATCCTGGATTCCCGCCCAGAAGCGCTGCGGGAATGACGCTTTAGTTTTTTTCAAGTACCAGGTCCGCCATCAGCGGACTGTCCGCGGAAAGGGCCGCGCAACTGTTATAAAGCCTGGGATTAGCCCGGACCATCTCGGCAAAAAAATCTTTCTCTCCGGACCGGTCTTTAGGGGCCAGCGCCAGGACGTCCCTGGTAAAGGACAAGATGACGCCGCCGCAGCATTCCTCCACCAGCAGGGCTAACGTTTCCATCAAAGGACCCTTGGCGATAAGCCCCCGGAGGATCTTCTTGATCCCCGGACCGACCCGGGCGCCGAGCACTTGCCGAAGGTCCTGGTCGATGTCCGTCCGGTCCCCTTCACCGGACCGTCTGATTTGCCCCCTCACGCCGACAATTTCCAGGTCAGGAGACTTAACCAGGATCATTGCCCAGGCCTCCATCAGCGTGTCCTGGACCCGGCAGGTGGATCGGGTCGTCTGATCATCCACCCTTTCCACGGTGGTGCAACGATTTCTGGTAAAACAAAGGATGTCCGCCATAAATTATATTGCCCCCCGATATTAGAATCAGGTAAATATACACCTTCCAAATTGAATGTTATAATAAAAAAGTATCTACACCCAGGAGAAATTCATGGACTTTAAAACGCTGTTCACTACCTTTGGGATGATCTTTCTGGCTGAGTTGGGGGACAAGACCCAGTTGGCCACTTTTGCCTTTTCAGCCAACAGTTCGTCCCGGCTGGCCGTCTTTTTAGGGTCGGCCGGGGCACTGGTACTTACCTCTCTGCTGGGGGTGCTCCTGGGAGGGGTTGTCCACAAGCTGATACCGCCCCAAATGATCAAAATCGGGGCGGGGGTGCTTTTTATGGTGATGGGGGTTTGGATGACTTTTTTCTCCGGCGGAAAATAGCCGGTTTAATTCAAACTTGATAACCTCGCCAAAGATCCCTCATCGTTAGAAAATGGAATATAAGAACCGGTAGCCGGCCTCGATGGTCTTGGCTTCGATGGCCCGCCGGATCAGGCCGAAGTCGAACCGGTATTCATATTTCCGCCCGAACAAGTTGGACTGTTCCTCCAGAGTCCCTTCTCGCGGGCCCGAACCGGTGCGGTAAGTTTCGGTCTTGAACCCAAAGCCGGGGCCGAGATCATCGGCCGCCCCGCCGGCGGAAAGTCCGAATCCGCTTTCTTTCAGCCTTTCGGAGAAGCGAAGCTCATTCCGTTCCCGATCCAGGTGAATTTTCGCCTGATAGACCAACTTCTTTTTCGACAGAAAGCTTTTTCTCTCCGCCACCACCCATTCCAACATAAAGCCCTGCTTCTCTTCCTTCAGTTCGGCCGGAATTCCCTCGGCTATTTTTCTGATTTCTTCAGTGAGGTCCATATTTCTATCTCATTGGACACGGCCTTGAGCGGCATCTGCTCAAAAGGCCGTTGGCAAAAGTTAAGACGAATCCGGTAGCGGCCCTCCGGAATTTCCGGGGGGAGGTCCATATATAGAAAACGGGTTGTCCTCCGCTCCTGGATAAAGATACAATCTTGGTTGCCGCTGTTTTGGAGTTTCAGACCGGCGACGAAATATTCCCCCTCCCGATCCCCTACCAGTGCCCCCGACCGGTTGATCCCGAACCCCAGGTCACTCAATGAGGCCAAAATGAGCCGTACTTTTTGTCCGGGCCGGTAGCGATCGAATTCCGTGGAGAGGGTCAGGCGCCGGTTATAGTCGCTCTCTCCGGTGCCCACTCCGGAAGTGGCCTTCTCCCAGAACCGGGGCCGGCCGGCGTCCAGGTGAATGATCTCTCCGCCGTAATGGCCGACACCGCAGCAGTTCTTCTGCCGGATGAGTTCCCAGAGGTCCCGGCCTTTCACCCCCTCAAGGGAGAAATCCAGGGCCATCCCGTCTATATGCAGACTGGTCTTGGCCACGGTCAGGCCTGATTTCTTTAGCTTGCTGTTGTATTCGGGATTCCGGAACCCGGAATGCAGATGAATTACTTTCCCCGGGGCCGCCAGATCCGAGAAGTAATCGAGCATAAAGAGTAACCGGAGCGAAATATGCTCCCCCGGATCCTTCGTGGAAAGGCCGAAGACCGTGTCGACCTGGCCTAAGGCCGAATCGTTTAAGGACCCGTCGGCCTGGAGCAGATTAACCCTGGCCTCCAGGTTATTCTGGGCATTCCGAATATGCACCCAACCGTCGCCCATAAGGAAAAAGGGGGCCATCGGCTCCTGGGCCGAGAGATAAGGGGCGGTGGCCAGCAGCCCCACCAGGGTGAATAGTATTCCGGCAAAGGAATAAAACCACTTCATAGGTAAGATATATTTCTTTTGCCCCCTTTTGTAAAGGTCCTTATAATGAATGGGTCGCGGATATTTTCATTGGGCAGATGGTGGGGGGCTTCGCCGACGAAACCATCCTGACGGGAGGGGCGATCGACTTAGCCAAGCTGAAACCGCTGCTTTTTGACCTGAGCACCCGAAAATACTGGGGGATCGGCCCATTGCTTGCCAACTGCTCGCAGGGGGGAAAAGAGCTCAAAAAGAAGAAATGACTCCTCGAAAAAAAAAGCTCCTGTTCGGCCTGCTCTTTTTTTTGCTGTTGGGCGCAGCAATCGCGGCCTATTTTTTCTCTTTCCAGCCCCGCCGACCGGTCGAGGAGGCATCGGTCAGGGTGATTCAGATTCATCCCGAAGGAGACGGGAGAGGGTCCCTGCCTCAGGAAGCGGTAATGGTCGATCACTTATCGGGGCGGGCGGCCATTATCCGGCTGAACTATTTGCGGGCGGAACGCCTGGAGGTGCTTCCGGAAAAGATGGGGGATCGAATTCACTTCCAATTCCGTGAGCTGGGGACGGATGAATATGCCGTCCTGAATCCTCAACAGATTAGGCCGGGAACGGGTTTGAATCCCATTGCCGGAATAGGGGATGAGGCCTTAATCCGGTTGACGGTAGAGGCCGGGATCGAAGCGATTAAAGAAAAAAATTATCAAGAGACCCTTCGATTCCTCTCGCCCCATTATTCCGACCACTGGGGGTTCAATGCCCGGTTGATGAAGCAGGTTATCCAGCGGGCCTTTAAAGAATTTGACCAGCCTCGGATCGAACTGGACGGCCCGCCGGTCATCCGGATTCAGGATAAACAGGCGCTGGTATCCGCCATGATCCGCTTAACGGCCATTTATCAGGCGCGCCGCAATTACTTGTTGGGGAATTCTGCTCATCCGAACCGCCTTTGGCTCCAGATGAAAAAAACGGACTCCGGGTGGAAATTGGAAAACGTCAAAGGATTGCGGCCTCTTGGATTTGAGGAGAACTTTTTCAAGCTGTTGGGGGCGGAAATCGGTCTGTCACTAACTGAAAAGGAAAAGGCCGCGCGTCAACAGGCCTGCATGCCCTGCCGGGAACGAATGGCCGAAAGATTCGGCCCTTATCAATAACGTTTTTGAAGTTGACACCTTGATTTTTCCACGTAAGATTGAAAAACGATTTTTTGCCGGATTATTTTTTGGATGGGACCAAGTCACCTGCTTGCCGATAACCAACCAACGAAATCAAGATGGAGATAAATTGGTGAAGTTGACGTTTATCGGGCTTTTGACGGCCTTGGTAATTCTTCCCGGATCGGTTTTTGGGGCCGAGAGCTACAGCGTCCAGGTCGGGATTTATCAAAGACTGAATAATGCCGAGAAACAATGCCGGGCCATACGAAGGATGATCGGTCCGACCCAGCTTGAAGCCCTGCGGATTGAAAAAAAAGGCTCGCACTATGCCGTCCGGATCGGACAATTCGACCAGGAAAAACCGGCCCGTCAACTGCTCTCCCGGATAAATAAGTCCTTCCCCCAGGCTTTCCTCTGGAAGGGCCAGTATGATAAAGCTCAAATAGTCCGGCGGTACGGACCAACCCCCTCCCGGGAGAAGAAAGAACCCGAATTCGCCTCCAGCCCGTCCCGTCCCACCTACCCCTCAGGACCGGGAGAAACCGGACAAGAAACGCCGGTCGCTGTTCCAGGAAAACCTCCGGAGGCGGAACGATCGCTGAAGGGCAGAGATTCTCTCCCGAGGGAAAAAAATAACCTGCCCGAAAGTTCCTTGGAAATCCGCCGAGCGATGATTTGGGGGACTGTCCTGGAAAGCAGTCCACTGCCCGGGAACCCCCTGGGCCTGGTCCCCGAAAAAGAGATCACCCGGGTGATGGTCCGAGTTGAGAAATCCGAAGCGGTGAAGGGCTATCCCAATTTTTTGCGGGATAAAGAAATGGAGGAATTGACCCTTTATTCGGAGGTTCGCCAGCCATTTTTCATTCCCGCCCAAAAGATCAGGGCTCTGGTGGAATACCAAGGAGATAAGTACAAACGCTTTTTCTGGATCAAACAGGCGGAACCGGTAAACCCATAGGGGTGCGAGGTTATCAAACCAGGATGCCACAAAATACCCCCCCTTACGCGGTCCAGGCCGGAAAGACCCTGCTGTTTTTTCTGATCTGCCTGATGGGCCATAGTTTGGGCGCCGAGATGGCCTACCGAATGGCTTTGAAAGATCCGGAGGTGAAAGCCTTGGCCTTTTCAGGCTTTGCTTACACCCTGGAGGCCACTTCGGACAACCCCAAAAATATGCTGGTGATTATCGGTCAATACGACGAATTCCGCCGGCGGATGACCGGTGTCCGAAACATTGAAAAAGAATGGATGTTTGCCTCCTCCCAGGTGGTCGCCCCCCTGCCGATTTAAAGAACCCCACTTCTTCTGCAGCCCCGATAGGGGGGATAACGGATTAAAGCCTTCTTGACTTATTCAAGGTCTTTGATAAAATCATTCCCCATGATTGAGAAAGTGATCGCCAAATACACCCTGACAGATCCGTCCCTCGCTCAAAAGGATCGGGCTTATTGGTTAAGCCGGCCATCCGAGGAACGGGTTGCAGCCGTGGATTTTTTGAGAAGGCAATGGCATGGAAGTTCAAGCCGACTTCAGAGATCTGCTCGCGTTACTCAACAAACATCAGGTTGATTATGTCGTTGTTGGGGGATATGCGCTGGCTTATCTTGGCGCTCCCCGATACACCGGTGATTTGGATATCCTGATCCGCCCCGATCCAGCCAATAGCAGACGCGTTTTGACTGCCCTGGAAGAATTCGGTTTCGGGGCTATCGGGTTGACCCGGTCCGATTTTGAAAAACCGGGCCAGGTAATTCAACTCGGTCATCCACCGGTCCGGGTGGACCTGGTCACTTCCCTCACCGGTGTCTCCTGGAGTGAGGCCGCTGCAGGTCGCCAGCCCGGGAAATACTGGGATATCCCGGTGCACTTCCTTGGAAGAAAAGAATTCCTATCCAACAAGCGGGCCATGGCCCGAAAAAAGGACTTGGCGGATCTGGAAGCTTTGGGTGAAGAATGACACCCTCTGCGGATCAAGGGATCAACGCCGCCGGCCGCCACCGCCGCCGGAAGGCCGCGAACCGCTGAAGCCCCCGCCCCAGGATCCCCTCGACGCGGAGGCCGCGGAACGCTGTTGTCCCGCCTGGCGGGCCTGTTGCTGGGACTGGAGCGATTGCACCTGTCCGCTGTTCTGCACGCTGCCCCAGCCGCCGCCGGTTCTTTGTTCCCAGCCGCTGCCCGTGTTTTTGTAGACGTTGCCGTCGTGGCCGGCGTAGTAGTTGTTCCCCACCTTGGCCGCCGAAACGCTCTGGCCCCCCGGCCCGGAGACCTGCCCCCATTTGGCCGTATTTTGTGACCCGGTGTAGGCATTGCCCACCGTGGCCGAGCCTCCCCGAGCGGCGACGCCGGTGTTCGGGTTATAGGTGGCCCCGCGCTGGCCGGAGGCATAGCCTCCGGTATAGACGTTGGAGACCGAGGCCCGCTGCCCGGCCGAGACCCGGCCGGTGACGGAGTTGTAGGAAGTGCCCACTTTGCTGCTCCAGGCATTGCCGGTCCAGGCATTGTATCCGGCCGAAGACCGGGTAACGGCGGTGGTCGGTCCCCATTGCTTGTAGACGTTGCCGGTAGTGGCCGCCCAGCCCCCCGGACCCCAGGCCGCCGCGCCGCCGTGCGCCCCGTAGGCCGCCCCGCGATAGGCATAGGGCATGGGCCCCCAGTAGGGGGCGGGGGCGTAGCCCCAACAGCCACTGGACCCGACCAAAGCGGCCCCGAAGGCCCAGCCCACGCCGAAGCCCACGGCCCACCCGGTCCAGGGAGTCCAGGTAGGGTTGGCGGCATAGCCGTAGGTGACCGGGACGGGGACCCAGGCGGTCGGACCGATGTAGGGGGTATAATAGTACCCGGTCCCGTAGACCACCACGCCGTCCGCGCTGACGACGGTGCCCATGTAGCCGTAGGTATAGCCGACCGTCACGTATTGGGGGGTGACATTATAGATTTTCACATAAGTGGCATAGTGAACCGGGGAACTCGGCGGGATGGCGTAAACGGCTGCCGGGACCGACGTGGCCACGACCCACGGTCCCTGAACCGAGGCGCCGGTGAACCAGACGCCGTCTTGCACGGCATACCAGGCCGTGGGCGAAACCATGATGATCGGCGTCGGGGAGTTGGTGACATAGCTGAGGTCGGTTTCCGGGATTGGCTTCACTTCGGGATTCCCGCTGATCTGCGGTTGAAAGCGGGCCTGGGCGCGGTCGACCTGGGCGGTCTGAGGGATGTCGTTGGCGATGACGGCTTCCCGGGCCTGGCGGGTGCCCGGCACCGAGGCCCTGACGTTCTCCTTGGGGCTGTCGTTGGGTATGTTCGCGAAATCCGCCGGCAGGGCGGTCCCGGCCACATACTGCCACGGCCCTTTAAAATCAGGGGCCCGGAACCAGCGGCCGGTAACCAGAACATAAGTCTGCTGGTCGCTCAGGTTCTTGAAGACATTGCCGGTGGTATTCTTGAGGTAGAGGAGCATGGTCGTCTGGATTGGGACCCAGTCCGGCGGGCCGTCGGTCACGATCAGCTCGGTAGGTCGGGTAGTCGTGATAATCTGGGGGACGACTGTGTTGAGGGAGGGCTTCTTCCCGGTCTTCTCGTCCGGCGGCCCTTCCATCAGGTCAACCACGTTGGCCTGGGCGAGACTTTTAGCTGCCTGCCCGACATCGGCCGGCGGCTTTTTGACTACCGTCCAGGGACCGGAGAGAGACGAGGCCCCCAGGAAGCCGTCAAAGAGGCGCAGGTAGATCCGACCGGCCGAATCCTTCAGGATCAGGGCCCGGGTATTGAGGACCCGCATCAAAGGGGTATTCTCCACCGGACGCCAGACCGGTTCCCCGTCGATAGCCACCAGTACCGCGGCCGTCTGGGAAAACACGAACTGCGGCGGCTCATTTTGCACCGGGACCGTCCGAGCCTGCATTTCAGCCTTTTCTATGGCCAGGGCCGCCTCCAACCGATCGAGAGGGATGTTGGAGACCCGGGTGGCCAGCAGGCTCTGGAAACCCGGTTGGTACCGGGTCCCGCTGTAGGGGTCCGAAGGGAAGGTGGCCTTTTCGACCTTCAGATCGGTAAATTGCACCGTCCGGGATCGGCGGTCCACCAGGGTGGAGGCCGTCACCTGGATCACCCCGAAAACCGGCTCGGTATAACCGGGCAGCAGGACCGAAACGGCCGCGTGGGCCTCAAACCGGTAGCCGTCCCAGATGTCCAATTGGGGTTGGTAAATGGTGTACTTTGTCCCGTTCACGTCGGCCGACTTGGGCCAGGGGTCCGGGCCGGCCGGGGACGCCGCCGGCTTGGCTTTCTGGGAGAAAGCCGGGAGGGGTCCGCCAACGATCAGGAAAAAACAAACCAGCCCCAGGACCAAAATGCGGGCGAAGGAAACTTTATCTTTCCGGTTCCGGGTCGTCATTTCAATTCTCCTTCCTTACAAATTCAACTTCAAAGGTCTGCCCGGCTACCGCCTGAAAATACTTCCCCTTCAGCCGGTCAGACACCGGGTCATACTGGAGGTCGTAAGTCGAGCCGGGATAATTTATATCACGCAGTTCCACAAAGATCTTGACCTTTCCTTCCACGCTCTGCCAGGAGGCACTGTGTACCTTGATCGATTTAGGATTATAGTACCCTGCTTTCAGCGCGCCCTGGCTTCCGACCTCCCGGAATTCCAGGATATACCCGCCATCCGGCCTGACCCATTTTCCGGCCAGACGCTCGTAGAGGTTCTTTTCGGATTTTTCTTGCGTAGCTTTTTCGCTTTGGGCCAAGACCTCGCTGATTCCTGCAAATGCCGTGACCAGGAGACAAAATATTCCGACCACGATCGTTTTCCGGTAGTTGAAGACACGGTAATAATTATTTCTGTGCACGATTGGCCTCCGTTAATGTATTTTAAGAATACCGCCCTTGTATGGTCTGTAGAAACACATCCGGATTGACGATAGGAATACCCTGAAAGGATTTCAGATCGGTCAAATGGTGGTCTCCGGAAACAATATAATCCGCTTGGCCTTCAAGGGCGCAGGCGAGAATTTTATTATCGTCTGGATCGCTGTTGATTGCGTATACTTTTTTGGCTCCCTGGGTGATGGTTGTAACTTTTTCAAAGGCTATTATAAACTGGCCTATCTCCTTTGGGGTGGCCTTGTGTATTTTTGTCAGTTTGGGGCGAAGAAGCGTTTCTCTAATCTCTTCGATAATTTGGGGGGAAAGAAAAATACTTATCTCGCCCGCTTTAGCCAAAGACAAAATTTGGGCTGGTTTTCCTCCGGGGACCAAATAGGCGCTGACCACCACATTGGTGTCCAGCACAACCTTAATCATTTTTTTGTGCCTTACTTGTTTTCCTTGCCTTCCTTACCTCTTTGACTGCGTCTTCGATCAGCTTTTCAAGCTTCTCCGGGTCTTCATCTTTCATTTTCTCATGCATAGCATCAAACAGTTTCCAGGCTTCCGCTTTCCCCTTATCCATGAAGGTTTTGGGGCGGATAATAATTTCAGAGCCCCTTACCTGAAAATCAATAATATCTCCTTCCTTAAGATCTAATGACTCTCTTATTTCTTTAGGAAAAGTAACCTGACCGCTTCTAAGAACTTTTGCCCATGCCATAGGAAGTTTTCCCCCTTTAACGTTTTGCATAGTTATTGTAATTCTGTATTTATGTAATTTAGTATATAGGGCAGGTCAAGTTGTGTCAAGGACTTCGAGGCTCCAGATCACCGCATTGATAGATCTCTTGGCCTCTGAAAAGGTAAAATTGGCACTTTATAGACTCAACCGTTTCTGATGACGGCCGGTCCGCAGATGGTCAATAAAAACAGAGGTGTCCAAGAGGACTACGTTACTCACCCAAGGCCTCAAAGGTCAGCTTGCCGGCGTGCTTGGCCATCAAGTTCTTGAACTTCTTGAGGGCCACAATCTCGCGCAGGGCCACATGAACCGCTTCGGTCCTGGTTTTAACTCCCAAGGCCTTAACCGCCTCATCGGCCAGACGGGTGTCCAGCCTAATGGATGTCATTGTCGTTGCCATTGTATTTCCTCCCATATATACATATTATCCACTTCGTATACACAGGTCAATAGGTTCCGTTAATCAGACCGAGCTCTCGTCGAACGCGCCGCCCCTTATCGGGCAGTTCACGAGGCTGGACCAATCCGCTTTTGTTTACTAAGGCTATAGCGCGCATATTCCTTTTTGTTGCTTTGCTGTGCGGAATTAGTTTCTTGACAAGACTTAATAGAGCCTTTATAAAGTCTATATGAAGACTCTAACGATCACTGATGCCAAGAAAAATCTCAGCCGGTGGTTGGCCGCTGCCTCCAGCGGCGAAGACATCGGGATTATCTGCGGGGCGGACATCATCGCCCTGCGCAAAGTCACGGTAGAATCCATGGACTACGCGCAGCGCGAATACGGTGCGACGCCCGATCAGGTCACGGCCTTGGAAAAGGCCACGGACAGACGCTACCGGAAGCTCAAGCGCTCCGGAGAACTGGTTACCGTCACGACCGAACAGCTAAGGAAGATGATTGGCTAAGGCGCTTACCATCGACCCCGCCGTGATACGACGGCTACGGGAACTGCCTAAGACCGAAAAGGTAGAGTGCCTGCTCGCGTTGTGTGAGCTGCCCGAAATCTTCGGCCAACCTCACGTTCACAGCGGGCTTGCCATCCGCAAATTTGGAGACAAGCTCTTTGAATGTCGCGGTAGCTTGACGTTCCGTTTTATCTTCCAAGACCGGCCCACCGATCTTTTCGTCTCATTTTTGGGCGACCACGACGAAATCAAAGCCTTGCTTAAAAGCGGAAAGTATCGTTAAACCATAATCCTTTACCAGGCCACGAAATATCGATTGGCTCGCGGCCTCGGTGCCCGCTTTGAGCCTTCTTTTTTGGGATAAAAGGAATCGTTGTTCTTAGATCACCGTGAGCCTTCCACCCGGTGGCCTTCAGGATCTGCGCTGGTGGTGCGGGTTCTCCAAGGCAGCTTGGCCGCCATGGCCTCCATATCCTGGAAAAGTCGCTGGTATAGCTGGCAATACGGGTCTTTCCGGAAGAGGTCGCCGTGGACCGTATACGCCCGCACCGGGCACCCTCCGTGGCACAGGGTCAGGTAGTCACAGTCCAAGCAGTCTTCTTTCTGGATCAGCACCCCCGGTCTGCTCTGCAGAAGCCGGCGGGCTTCACTGTTCTGCAGCAGTTCCGAAAGGCTGCCGGCGGCAAAAATATTGCCGAACCAGGATTCGGGATAGCCGGTCACCCAGCAGTCACACTGGGCCAGGTGACCTCGCGGATCGACGCAAAGGAACTCATTGACGCAGTTGTCCCGCCAGATGCAGAGCAAGTCCTTGTTCCCCTGAACAAAATAGTCGAGCAGCTTGCTGAAGGGACCGACCCTCACCCCGTTCTGAAAACCACGGTCCATCCAGACTGTGGCGAGATCCGCAAGAAAGTCTCCCAGTCGTCGGGTATCCAGTGGATAGCCCAATTTTACCTCGTTGACGGATCCTCCCGGAAAAGGCGTGTTGATCTGAAAATCGGCAATCCCCAGTTCATCCACAAAATAGGAGTAGAACCGTTCCGCCCCCATCTCCAGCGTCTGTTCATTGGGGATCGCTATGACCCCGACTTCGATGCCGGCCGCTTTAGCTTCCCGAACATTGCGCGACCATATCCGGTCATACTCTTTCGGGCTCCCGCCTTTCAGTTTTCGGTGAAGGTTGGGAAAATCCAGGGAAGAACCCACACTGTTGCCGAACATTTCCGCCAGGATCCGGTTCCATTTCCGGCTGTAGGCGATCATATTGGATTGGATATAGTGGCTGACCTGCCGGTCCCGGCTGGCGGCGATTCCCTTAATGATTTCATTCGCTTTTTCAAACCACTCGGGCGGCAGCATCATGACCTCGCCCCCCTGCCAGTAAATGGCCAGGGTCTCGATCTGGTGCTGCTCCAGATGATCCATGACTTTTTGAACTATTGTGGAAAGGTGATCCAGGGTGAGGCGCTGGTCGGATTTGCCTTCAAAGCAGTAATCGCAGTCGGCATTGCACCCCAACGTGGGCAAGAGGATGAGAGAAAAGGGGGCTTTCGTCATGGCCGATCTTACTCCCCCGGTGTGTTGAAGGAGGCCAAGTCCGCTCTCAATTCCTCGGCGGCCGCCTGGAGCGTTTGAAACAGGGCCTTCACCCCGTCACAGCGATATGCTCTCCGGGGCCACTTGAAGTATCCGGCGCAGTTTTCAAAAAACTGGCAATCACCGCACTCTTGCTTTTCACTAAGCAGCGCTGCGGTGAATTCCTTGATGAAGGAGGCGACGCCGTACTTCAACTCCACCCCGGCAAACCGCCGGGACAGGGTCTCTTCTCCCTGATCGGTAACGTAGCGAATCAGGGCGGGGTCTTCTTCCTGTATGGCCCAAAGCCTGACGGGGGTTCTGTTATAGAAGCCCAAGAAGATGCTGTGGATGAACTCGACCGGCTGAGAGACCGTCGATTGGTGAAGGTAAAGGGTCGCCACCCGAAGCAGCTCTTCGATCAGTGCCGGTTCCGGCTGGGAGACCTCGAGTTTGACGGCGAAATTCAATGATAGGGCCAGCTTCACTACTTTGCTGAACCCGGCCGCGACCGGGACGGAAACCCGGACCGGGCGTTCGGCCGGCAAGGGCGCGTAGCGATAGAGCAGGGGCAGGTCGGCGTCTATATTCTGAACCACCAGGTCGACGGGGATCGAAGGCCCCCAGCGCAGCAGAGGGTCAATGGACCCGCCGGTGCCCAGGATCTGCAGGTAGGCCAGTCTTTCCAGGTCCTCTTGCGCAAGGCGCTGAAGCATTTCCGATGGGTCGGAGGAACGAACGATAAGGTGCCGCCCGCGGTAGGCCTCGATCCTCGTGGCGGGTATGTTATAGACCATGGACTCGGTCAAGGTTTCTCATCCCGAAAGAAGTGCGACCCGCTAAACGAGAAAATCTATAAATTCGAAATTCGAAGCCCGAAATCGACTCGGCTGAGCTCGTCGCAGGCCGAAACAAGCACGAAGGTTCAAAATCCAAATGACCAAAACAGTGTAGGGGAGAGGTTCATCCCCTCCCGCACCCAGCCAGGCATAGTTAATGCTCCTGGAAAAAATTTGAATCCTTAATTCC
Organism: uncultured delta proteobacterium; assembly: GCA_963716045.1. GTDB lineage: Bacteria > Desulfobacterota > RBG-13-43-22 > RBG-13-43-22 > RBG-13-43-22 > CAVQSS01. The sequence goes on from CAVQSS010000025.1 coordinate 168,733, forward strand.
CAAGCTCGGGAGGGGCTTAACGGCTCGGCTGAGCCTTTCGGCAAACTCAAGGCCCTGAGTGAATCGAAGGGCTCGCCGAAGTCCCCTCCCCTCCAAAAGACAATAAACTACAATTTTAGATTAGAATCGGTTCACCCAAGAGGCTCCACGATTGGCCCAGGCGCCCCCGCGATTAGCCCAGGCGGCACCCCCGCCACCGGCACGGTTGGCCCAGGCGGTACCCCCCCACCGGCATGGTTGGCCCAGGCGGCACCTCCACCACCGGCACGGTTGGCCCAGGCCCCGCCTCCGCCACCACGGTTGACCCAGGCGGCTGCTTCCCTCTCCCTGCCGGGATTCAATAGGGCGCCACCCACCAGTGCGCCGCCGATTACGATTTTGGACCACTTCTTGAGGCCGAGGAGAAAACATCTGCGGTCCAGCAACGCTTGCTCGTTGTTGGAAATCGCCTCACCCTGCTGTTCTTTAATATCCGTATCCATTCTTGACCTCCGTTTCATTTTGTCGGTTCAACCGCCGGTTGCTCCCCAGCACCCAGCCTGGAAAAGTGCATGGTCAGGATTCGCCATTTGCCTTTTTCCTTCAGCAGCGTGCCTGACATGTTGAAGGCGCGTTCCCTTTTCTCCTTATTCACCGTGATCTCCATGGTGGTCGTCACGGCGAACCAGGCGAAATTGCCTTTGGATCCGACACCAATCCAGTCATACTTGGTGCTCACCGTATTGGCCTCAAATCGGGTGAAGAGCTGATCGTACGCTCCTCCGATGGCTTCATCTCCCACGTACGCCTCGCCAGGGCCGGTGCCCATCAGGACGGTGTTAGGATCCGAAGCATAGAGGGTCATAACGCCTTTGAGATCTTGCGCGTTGAACGCCTGTTTATGCTGCTCCATCACGGCCTTGACCGCCGCCATGCTTTTGGAGTCCCCTTTATCGGCGAGACACGGCGAAACCAGGACGAAACAGAACAGCAACGCCAAGATCAAACCTCTTTTTAGAACCATAAATTCTCCTTTCCCCCAATTTGGGTTTATAATTGTACTGCCTTTTTTCGTTTTTTATTGCCTGGCGGTGTTAGTTGCCGCCACCTTGCGGCTTGGTCACCGCTTCCATCACGCGGTCGAGGTTGAAGCTGCCGGGCTTCTGTCTCGGCGGAAATTCGCGGAAGCTCTGAAGCCACTGCCCGACGTACGCGCCCGCCGGGGCGATGGCGAACATGTGCTCAACGAACCACTGGTTGTAGCCGTAGCCCTCGTACTCGGCGCGCTCGAAGGGATCGGAACGCAGGTTGCCGAGCATAGGAGCGCGCAGTGGCTCAAAGGGCTTCTGCCAGACATGCAGTCCGTGGGCGTTTTGCACCAGGAAGGTGATCTTCCACTGGTTGTAGCGCAGCGCGGCGACACTGCCGTCGTCGGTCCAGTAGAGGAACTCCTTCCGCGGCCACTCCCCTTTACCTTGGAGCGCGGGCAGAAGATTATAACCATCGATATGGACCTTGTAGTTCAGGTTGCCGACTTTCCGGCCTTTCCGCAGATCTTCTTTGACGGCGGCGTCACCGGCAGCGGCCAGCAGCGTGGGAAGCATGTCCTCATGCGAACCGATGTCGTTGACGACCGTACCGGGCTTGATCACGCCCGGCCAGCGAATCAGAGTGGGCACCCGGTAGCCGCCTTCCCAGTTGGTGTTCTTCTCGCCGCGGAACATGGTCGTGCCGCCATCGGGCCAACTCATCGATTCAGCGCCGTTATCGGTCGAGTACATGACGATGGTGTTCTCCTCGAGCCCCAGTTCCTTGAGTTTGGCGAGCACCTGACCGACGTGGCCGTCATGCTCGACCATGCCGTCGGGATAGATCCCCAGACCGGTCTTGCCGACGGACGATGGCTTCAAATGCGTGAAGATGTGCATGCGGGTCGAGTTCCACCAGAGGAAGAACGGCTTGTCCGCCTTCTTGGCGCGCTCCATGAAGTCAAGCGCCTTCGCCGTCACCTCTTCGTCGATGGTCTCCATGCGCTTCTTCGTCAGTGGGCCGGTGTCCGTAATGCGGCCGTCGGCGAAACTGTGAATGACGCCGCGCGGACCGAACTTCTTCTTGAACTCCGGGTTTTTCGGATAGTCGGGATGCTCCGGCTCCTCCTCCGCGTTGAGGTGGTAGAGGTTGCCGAAGAACTCGTCGAAGCCGTGGTTCGTCGGCAGCATCTCGTCGCGGTCGCCGAGGTGGTTCTTGCCGAACTGGCCGGTCATGTAGCCGTGCGCCTTGAGCAAGCCGGCGATCGTCGGATCTTCCTTCTTCATGCCCTCGGGCGCGCCCGGCAGCCCGACTTTGGTGAGGCCGGTGCGGATGGGTGACTGGCCCGTGATGAACGCGGCGCGCCCGGCGGTGCAGCTCTGCTGCCCATACCAGTCCGTGAACAGGGCGCCCTCCTTGGCGAGGCTGTCGATGTTGGGCGTCTTGTAGCCCATTACACCCAGGTTGTAGGCGCTGATGTTGAAGCCGCCGATGTCATCCCCCCAGATGATGAGAATGTTGGGTTTCTGCTGCGCGGCCACCGGTCCTGCAGCCAGCGCCAGCACAGCCACCAGTAAAATCAAGATAGAACCTGCTTTCGTTGTGTTCTTCATTCGCCCTCCCCTTTTCTTTGAGTTCTTAGACTATCTTCCACTTTCTTTTCTCTACGATCAGGTGATGATTAGGTTCTTACATCCATTGTTCTGAGAATTTGTCTCTAGCAAGCGGCGTTTTTCTGCGCGGGGCTCTTTTCCGGTGCGGGAGTGATTCGTCCTGCAAACGACGTCCCAGGACATCTTTTTTGGCGATCAATGATAAATCTTCAACCTGGCCAGAAAATGTCTGGGTTCATCGGCAGACCGCCGGCCGTCGCTCAAGATCGGCGGCTAATAACCTAATTTTGGCCTTTTTCGGACCATTCTGCTCAGTGCGGTTCGAAAGGCTTAATAAGAAAGGGCGGGACCGTAAGGTCCCGCCCTTTCTTATTAAACGCTATAACAGAAGCTACTTCTTACTTTGCCGCGGGTGCGGGGGTTGCAGGGGCAGCGGGTGCCGCAGGGGCTTCCTTCTTCTCTTTCATCTTATCGGCGGTTGAGGGTTTCTTGGCCTCTTCCATCTTGATTTTGTCTCCGGGGGTAAGAGCAGACTCCGGAGGCCCTGGTTTCGTAGCCTTCTTCGCCTTCTTTTTTACGGCGGCCGGCTTCTTGGCCTCTTCCTTCTTGACTTGGTCTCCGGGGGTAAGAGCAGACTCCGGAGGCCCTGCTTTCGTATCCGTTGCTTGCTTTTTTACGGCGGCCGGCTTCTTGGCCTCTTCCTTCTGGATTTTGTCTCCGGGGGTAAGAGCAGACGCCGGAGGCCCTGGTTTCTGTTCGTCAGCAGCAAAAACCATGGAAGTTAAGCACAGGGCAAAAATCAATGCCATCATGAGAGCGATTCCTTTTTTCATCATTTTCCACCTCCTTTCTTTTTCTATTTTAGTACAAAAATAGTTGGCTGAAGACTGATATCAAACCAGCATAATAATGTCAAGCAATCTATGTGCCAGAGAAACGGATCAAATTAACTTTTTTACATATCGGATAGTTAGGTAAAGATTGGAGTGAATGGGTTTTTCCGCCAAGCCCCTTTTTTTCTATTTTTTAGAATTAATCCAATTCCCCCGGATAATAATTCCAGATTTTAGAAAATAAAGAACCCTTTACGATCCCCTCAGGGCTTGCTCTTTGATCCGGATATCTCCCGCTTCAGCGTCTGGGCGTCCCGGTAATTGGGGTGCTTCTCCAGAAGGGCATCCAGGACCTTAAGGGCCTGCTGGGTCTCTCCTTTTTTATTCAGGTAAAAAGCCAGGCTAAAGGAATACCGGGGTTCCTCGGGATGGAGTTCGCTGGCCTTCCGGCAGAAGCCGACGGCTTCCGCCGGGCGGTCGGCGGAAATAAGGACACAGAGGTTGTAGGCCGCCTGGGCCATCTGGGGGTCGGCCTGGAAGGCGGCCCGGAGATGGCGTTCCGCCTGCTTGGGGTCCTTCTGCTCGGCCTTCAGGAGTCCCAGGTTGAAGTGAGCGGCCCCGCTCTCCGGAGCGATCTGGATCGCCTGGCGGAGGGATTCCTCGGCCTTCCGGTTGTCTCCCGTCCGGGAATAGGCCAGGGAAGCGTTCACCAGGGCCAGCACGGCCTGGGGCTCTTTTTTAAGCGCCGTCCGGTAAGAGTCAATGGCCGGTTTGAATTTCCCCGTGTTCAGATAATAGTTGCCCATATTGTAGTGAGAAGTCCACTGGTCCGGTCTGGCCTGAATGAAGGCCAGATACTCTTCGTTCGCCTTTTCCAGCCGCTTGGCCTCCTCAGGCTTGAGCCGCTCCCGGGGATAGCCGACCAGGGCCGCCGCCGCTTTGACGCGGACCAGGCGGATTTCATCGCCGGCGGCCGCCAGGAGGACGGGCACGGTCTGGGGCGTAAGATTCAGGCCCAGGGTTTCGGCGGAGGCGGAGCGCACCAGCGGCGAAGGGTCCTTGACGGTCTGGAGCAGCGCCGGGACGACCCGCGGGTCCCCGGTCATCGCCAGCAGACGGATGAGCGAGGCGGCAAAGACCTCGTCGCGGTCCGGGGCAAGGATGTAGGATAGCATTTCCGGGAGCCGGTTCCAGTCCCGCTTTCGGGCGGCCTCCACCAGGCCGGCCCGAAGGAGGATCGGCTTCTGAAAATCCCGGATGCGCCACTGGCGGACGGTTTGGTCGGCCCAGGCGGTGTCCTTGTCTTTATGGCAGTGGTTGCAGGCATTGGGAGATTGAAAGGCCAGCGTGGCGGCCGGCGCAGGCGGGAGCATGGAGTGGTCGCTGCGCTGCATGCGGGCGAATTCCGTCATCGGCATATGACAGGCAATGCAGCGGCTGCCGGGGCTGCCTTCCGGATGGCGCGTATGCTCGGCGGCCTTTTCCACCCGGACCTGGTGGCAGGGCAGACAGGCGGCGTTGGGGTCCTTTTTCTGGCGGAACCGGCCGCTGGAGGTGTGGCAGTGGAGGCAGTTCAACTTCCCGGATTTGACGCAGGGGCTCATGATCCAGGACGTATAGGTGTAGTTCTCGCCCAGGTCCCGGCCGTCGGCATAGTATTCCGGGCTCTCCAGGGTAATCAGGTCGTAGTGGTCGAAGAAGCGCTCTCCCAGGGCATAGGTTTTGGTCAGCGGGGTCGATTTGGCGTGGCAGGAGGAGCAGGCGGCGTTGTTCTGATCGACCGTGAAAGAGCTCCCTCCGCGGATCATCTTCAGGTCCTTGGGAACGGTCCCTTTGGGGGCCTCCCGACAGACCCGGATGTGTTCATCGGCCGGACCGTGGCAGGTTTCGCAGTTGATGCCCGGTTCGACCCAGGTGGTTTTGTAGGTGTCGGTCTTCAGAGTATAGTTGGTCGAAAGCTGGCTCACATGGCAACTGTAGCAGGCCGTGTTGAAGGTGTACTGCCAGTCCTTCCAGTTTACGGGTTCATCCGGCCGCCGCCCGGGGAAATGGCGGACCCCGCTGCCGGCGGTGTCGAACCACTCCTTCTTGCGCACATCATAAGAGACCGGCAGGGTTTGCAGCCGGCCCCGATCGAGCGAGGTCAGGAAATAGTAGACATTCTTCCCGCCCAGGACGTGGGCGATCGGATAGGTCTTTTTTCCCTTCGGCCCCTGTTCCAGCACGTAGCCTTTCCCGGGATCGATGACCGCCCGGTAGCCGACCTTCCCGATGACGATCGGTTTTTCCTGGGGACGGAGCTCCTTTTGGGCGAAATCAGCGCTGTAAGGCTGCATGGCCAGCCCGTGATGCGAGGGGGCCCACAACTGGTAGAATTTTTCATGGCACTCCCGGCAGCTCTGAGAACCGGTGAAGGAGCCGGTTTTCCGGTTCTTTTCCTCGCCAGTGATGCCGAAAACAGCGACCAGGAGGAGAATTGTGATGAACAATAAAAAAGCGCCCGTTCTAACCAAATGATTTTTATTCATTTCTCTGGTTCCTTTCCTCCTGTCCGCCAGCCTTCCTCCCCGGCCGTGGGGTTCTGGTAAACCCGCAGGGCCCGCGGTTCATAATCCTTGGGCAGGTAGGGATCAGGGATAGCCGTCCGGCTGCCGTCACGAAGGTGCAGATAGTGGGCCGACATGATTTCCATCCCGGCCTCATTAAAGGTATCCTGGATATTTTGATGCAGCTCCCCGTAAATTTCGGCCATGAAATGGGATTGGTCGGTATAAGCGTTCAGCTCATAGGTGATATAAAAATCGTTCAGGGCGGTCTGGTGCACGAAGGGGGGCGGGTTCTTCAGAATATCCTTGGTCTTGAGGGCGGCTACGATTAAAAGCTGGTGAATGGTCCGCCAGGGCGAATCGTAGCCGATGGTCACCGAGGTATGCAGGATCAGGCCGCGGGTCCGGGCTTCGGTACTGTAATTCGAAATGTGCCCTTGTAAAATCTGGGAGTTGGGGATGGTAATATCCACATTTTTGATGGTCCGGATCCGGGTGCCGATAGAGTCTTGATTTCGATCACATCCCCCACCGTTTCCCCGATTTTAACCCGGTCGCCCACTCTATAGGCCCGCATGTAGGTCAGGCTGAGCCCGGCGAAGATATTGGCTACCGCCGAGGAGGAGCCCAGGGAAAAGAGGACTCCGACAAAGATGGATACCCCTTTGAAGGCGGCCGAGTCCGATCCGGGCAGGTAGGGGTAGAGCACCACGATGGAAAAGGCGATGAGCAGAAAACGGACAATCTTGAAGGTCATCATGGCCAGGTCGGGCGCCACTACCGGCAGTTTAACCCGTCCCTGCTCCACCGCCTGAAAGAAGAACTTAAACCCTTTAATGATATAATGGGTTAATAGGACGATCAACGCGATGATGAAGAGGTTGGGGATATAACCCCAAATGGCGTTGCCGACCAGCGCCACCGAATCCCATGACCAGGTATAGATGCGGTTCGAAAGGCCGCGGGTCCAAGGGAAAAATTCCAGGACCAGGGGAACATATAAATAAAAGAGCGCCACCGTTAGTACAATCCGGGCCCAGCGGACCGCACCGACCAAAAATTCCCGGCCCGCTCCGCGCTGACTACTTCCAAATCCTGGACCTGGAGGGCTTTGATTTTTGTCTCCCTCCAGACCTCGATGCGGCGGTAGAGCCTGACGGAAAAGGAACTTAAACAGGATCAGTAAAAAGGCCAGAATCAGGGTGGTGATGAAGGCATACAAGACGCGAACAGCAGATTCCTGGAGCTGCGGGCTTCCCGGTAATCCTCGACAGCCTTTTGAATCTGCCGGGCGTAGAAGGCGGCAATTTCCGCCCGGCCCTTTTCCAAGCCCTCGGCCTTGGCGTCCTGGGTCGTAAAAACCAGGATCCGATCCTTCCCTGCCAGGATATACGTACTCTCCTCAAAATCCTGGGTGGTTATGGTCCGGGGATCGATTTGCGGGTTTCCGGCTGCCTTTTTGATGGCCTGGGTAACCGCCTGGGCCCGGTCCTGGGCGGTAAAGGAAAGCAGCCCGGTTTTTATATAAAACAGGACCTTGCCGTCCAAGATCACCGGCGCCGGGGATGGCTTCGCCCCCGGGGATCCGGAAGAAGGATTAGCGCCCGTCTGGGCTGAAATCTCGGCCCTAAAAGTCAACAGGGCCAGAACAGTGAAGAGGAGGACTGATTTTCGCATGAGGGTGGTCCGATTGTAATTGGTATGTTGATTTATGGTAGCCACTTTTCTTCTGAGGTCAAGCGATTTTGCTTTCTCCGGCCTTTCTTCCGTTTCGGCCGCTCAGGCTTTGGAGTGCGCCGGCACGACGGCGCTTTTCTTTATGGAGTGCGCGGATGCGTCCGCGCTTTGATCACCGGGACGCGTCCCGGTATGGGAAAGCGGCGACGTGTCGCCGCACTCCAAAATTAAAAATCATCCGGGACCTTCGGCTTATCCGTTTTTTGGCAAAACCAGCAGTTCTCTGACCCTTTGAACCCCGCGGCGGTTGAGCTCGTTCAATTCCGCTGGTAGTGGAACTCCTCGGTAGAGACTACCTCGGTTTCGTTTAGACAGCACTTCTTGTACTTTTTCCCGCTGCCGCAAGGACAAGGGTCGTTTCGTCCGATGGTAGGCATATTTTAATCGCTCCCAATGATTTATAATTTATTTCCTTTCCCAAGAGGCAACACCTCCGACTTTAAACGCTGCCAAAGATCATAAACGCCCAGTTCCTTAGACCATTTTTCGATATAGTCCAAATCAAGTTTTTCAGCCTGAGTTCGGGCCACGTGCAGGGCATCCTGCCATTGCCTTTCGGAAGAACCGAGTTTCGACCATTCCAGCTTTGACAGGATTACGTCTTCGGGTGTAGCTATCTGGGCGGTAACCCCCAAGATCTCAAACTCGAGGCGGCGGCCGAACTCAGTCCGGCTGAACGGCCGGTTTTTCCTGATAATCAGGTCGGCTTTATAACCGGAGGACTCATCGATGATATTGAAGGCCCGCTGGGATCGAACGGCCTGTTTGATTTCTTCTTCATCTACGTAATAACCCTCCCCCAGGGATCGGGCGAACCGTCGCAGGGTTTCTTCATCCCCTTCTACGACGGCATCGATGTCCATGGTGGTCCGGGGATGGCCGTGAAAACTAGCCGCCACGGAGCCGACCACCATAAAATCAATCCCGGCCTTGGATAGCTTTTCTAAAAGCCTTTTCAAAAAATCAATCTGGCTTTCCATGTTGTCCCTTATTTTTATCCCGTTTCAGGATAACGCCATGGACTTCTTGAATAAAAAAATCCAAGAGGTCTAATTCCCCTAAGTTGGGATACCTTTTCTTTAATCCCGCCAGAGCGATATCTCTTATCTGGTCACTCAGTGCCATGGCTGCGCAGACCCGCTCACCTCCGGTCATCCGAGCAAATATTTGGTGTTGGTAGGATTCTGCTTTAGGGGTGGTGTCGGAAATCAATGGATAACCCTCCGTTTGATTAACCTATTTATAGATCCTCGCCCTTATAGGAAGGGGTGGACTGGATGATGCGGAAGGTGGCTTCGGTGTCGGCGCAATCGGTTTCCCGCAGTATCCCATAGACGATCTCGGCCAATAGGCCTTCGACAACCGTTGGTAGTGGAATTCCTCGGTGGAGACCACCTTGGATTCAGCCAGACAGCATTTCTTGTTCTTTTTCCCGCTGCCGCAGGGACAATGGTCGTTTCTTCCGATGGTTGGCATTCGGCCTCCTTCTGTGTAGCCTGCATGACGTCGCTTTGGGAGTGCGCGGACGCGTCCGCGCTTTGATCACCGGGACGTGTCCCGGTATGGGAAAGCGGCGACGTGTCGCCGCACTCCAAATTTAAAAATCATCCGGGATCTTCAATTGATCCGTTTTAAAACTATTGACTGTCTTCACAAAGCCCGCCGGTGCATTTCGCCCAAACCACCCAGCCGAGCACCAGGGATAGTTCTCAGCATTGTCTATTAGGCCGTGATGCACCGGGTTGTGGTGCACATAGTTCAGTCTCGCCAAGTAAGACCGCTCAAAAGTGATGTGGCTATCCCAGAATTGAAACCAGACCTTGCGGCCCGGTTGTCCGTCCAGATCATTCAGGTTTTTAGCGGTGGTCATATGCAGTTTGCCAAGGAAGCGGCGAAGAGAAACGGGGTCGCCAGCGGTGGTAGCAATGAAGTGGTAGTGATTGGATAGGATTGCCCAAGCCTGCAAGGTCCAGCCGAATTCGAGAGCGCCAGCAAAAAAGGCGTCAAGAAAATAGTCCCGGCGTTCCGGGGTACTGAGATGCGGTCTCTTCTGGTAGGTTCCGGTGGTGACCATGTAGGTCCCGGGTTCAAACAGCCAGTGCTTCGGCGCATGGGGCCAGTTCATTTAAGCCCCCTTTTGGAGTGCGCCGGCACGACGGCGCTTTTCTTTGTGCAGTGCGCGGACGCGTCCGCGCTTTGGGCACTGGGACATGTCCCAGTATAGGAAAGCGGCGACGTGTCGCCGCACTCCAAAATGTCCAGGTCGAGATCGTGGACCCGAAGCTGCGCCGTCATTAACCTGTGCAGTAGGTAGCGGAAGGTGTCGTTGAGGAGAACTTGTCGACGCTTATGGATTTCCTCCTTTGCGTCCAGTGCTATGAAGGTCTGAGCAATTTCGGTCTCCTCATCCTTCGTTGATGGAACGATGATGTTTATGGCTTCAAAGGCACTTTTGCTGAGAATCGGAACCGGACCAAACGTCGCAAAGCCCCTCCAGTAATGGGCAAAATAGCTTAGGAAGTAGTAAACGAAGGCTGGGTCGTGCCTCTCGTTGCAGATAATCGCATTGATCTGCTGATTGGTTGCTGAAGTGGCTTTCGACGTCATACCAATCTTGCCGATGCTCGAGCCGATACAAACACACATAACGGCATCCTTTGGCAGCCCGCGAATCACCTCAAAACCGCGCTGTGAAATCTTCTTATCCGAACTATAGATTTGTCTCGTGTGGCCAAGGTCTGCCGGAGCAATGAAATCGACTTCGGGCGGGATGTAATACTCAGCCACTGAGGTTTTCGGGGTGGTTCCCGTCACGACTTTACCGAGGGAACCCATCTTCATCACCCTCCAACTCTCCGGCACCAACCCAATCTCAGTCTGTTTTTGGGGTTCGCCGCGGAGGCCTTCGGTAAAGAGCTTCTGCATGAGCGCCTTTTTCAGTTCCGTGGTCAAGGCGATCAGCCGCTCCTGCTGCTCAATGGCCCGCTGCACCACCCCCAACACCCCGGCAATCTTCCGCTGCTCGGGGAGGGGAGGGAGTGGGATGAGACGGCTCGCCAACACGCCCTTGCTCAATCGTTGCCGTCCAGTGGTCCCGTCCATCTTGCCAGCAAGGTCGGATCGAATTTCTGGATGGAGCAGAAGGTAAAACAGAAAAAACTTGTCACCAACGCCATCGATTTCCTGAATCGGAATTACTTCCGTAGTCGCAAACCCGAAGGGCTTCGTCCAGTCCACAATCGCCTGCTTACCGTTCTCAAATGACGGCGTGATTTTAGCTACGAGAAGGTCTCCGTTCTCAATGTAAGTTCCGCTGGACAGAGTGGAGCCGAGCCGCTCTTCAAATTCGGAAACACTGATACGCCCAATTGGAATCGTGTCCATTGGCAGGAAAGGAACAAAGCCGGCAACCGCAACCGAAAGGCCTCGGGGCTTCTTTGTGAACGAATATGCCTCATGAATCGGCTTCACCTGCCAATCGTCGGGAAGGTCGATAACTACCAGCCGGTTTTCCAACCCGCCATTTGCCGGACAGGAATACCTACTATCCGGTCCCTCCATTTGTTTCATAGACGTACTCATGAAATCATCACTTTGGCCCTGGTTCCACACTTCGGGCATTGAAAACTGCTATCGTCCACCTGGCTGAAGCGCAACCCGCAATCCTCCATATCCGCGCCTTCCTTGTGATAGGTTATCAGCAGTCCTTCGGACGTCACATCCTCCAGCAACCCGCAAGAGGGGCATTCCAGGAGCTCGCGGTCGTCGGTGAACATTCCAAGCGCCCGGGCCTGTTGTTTGACCTTTTCGAGTTGCCGGGCGAGTGCGACTAAATCCCTCGAAACCGATGGTCGCTGAGTCCGGGCAGATAAGGATTGGCCCTTAGGCTGCCGATGTGGAGTGGCATTGGCCAAGGCTATCCTTCCTTCTTCGAATGCATGGCCAGCAAGCTTTTGCCCTTGGTAGTTAGACGGTATTTCTGCAAACGGCTGTTGGGCTTCTCGGGAATGGTGTATTCAACTGTCTGGTCTGCCAAGAGGATACGAATCACCTGGTTCAGCCGTCCTGATATTTCCTTATGGCCAAGTCGGGTGGATAGTTCCACTTTAGCCATTGGTTCTTGTGTGAGCTGCCGCAAGACCCTTAAGTCCAACGTGACTCTGGCTGTGACTCTGGCCGCGGGCCGCCTTCCCCTGTGACTTCCCCCGCAACTTGTCCGCTGACTTCCCCCCCAACCGCTTCAAACGCCCTATCCGGTTTACGACGGAGGGTGATGACAAAGCCATCAGTCAAGGTGAACTCAGGCTCGGGGAGACCGGCGTTGCGGCAGCGCTTGATCATATCTCCCGTGCCGGTGCCCATGCGCTCGATATATTTCGTTAAATAAAGTGGTTCGGCTAATAGGGGATTGCCCGGAACAGAACCATGGGGGTGCCTCAGTTTCTCCAGCGTAAGCGAAGGCGGTAGGGTGCCGGGGTTCCACACCTCGAGCCGGTCGGCAAAAAGCATGACCTGCACGCTGCCGTTGCTGGTGTAGTCACGGTGGGCCACGGCATTGACAATAGCTTCCCGTACTACTTCCTGGGGCATTTCGTAGCGACGGACTTCCTTT
>CAVQSS010000026.1:0-318521 GCA_963716045.1 uncultured delta proteobacterium
CCCGGCCGATACCCGGCCGGTCACGGAATTGTAGGAGGTGCCCACCTTGCTGCTCCAGGCGTTGCCGGTCCAGGCATTGTATCCGGCCGAGGATCGGGAAACGGCCGTGGTCGGCCCCCACTGTCTGTAGACGTTCCCGGTGGTAGCCGCCCAGCCCCCCGGACCCCAGGCCGCCGCGCCGCCGTACGGCCCGTAGGCCGCCCCGCGATAGGCATAAGCCCCCCAGTAGGGCGCGGGGGCGTAGCCCCAGCAGGCTGTGGTTCCAACCCAGGCGGCCCCGTAGGCCCAGCCCACGCCGAAGCCCACGACCCAGCCGGTCCAGGGCGTCCAGGTGGGGTTGGCGGCATAGCCGTAGGTGACCGGATAGGGGACCCAGACGGTCGGACCAAGATACGGATCATAATAGTAGCCGGTTCCGTACACCACCACGTCGTCCGCGGTGACCACGGTCCCCATGTAGCCGTAGGTATAGCCGACCGTCACAACCTGGGGCGTGACATTATAGATCTTCACGTAAGTAACATAGTGAACCGGGGAACTCGGCGGGATGGCGTAGATGGCCGCCGGCACCGAGGCGGCCACCACCCACGGCCCCCGGACCGAAGAGGAGGTGAACCAGACGCCGCTCTGGACGGCATACCAGGCCGTCGGTGAAACCATGATGATCGGCGTCGGAGAATTATAGACGTAGCTGAGGCCGGTCTCCGGGATCGGTTTCAACTCGGGTTCCCCGCCGATCTGCGTCTGAAACCGGGCCTGAGTCCGGTCGACCTGGGTGGTCTGGGGGATGTCGTTGGCGATGAGGGCTTCCCGGGCCTGATGGGTGCCCGGTACGGAGGCCTTGACGTTCTCCCTGGGGCTGTCGTCCGGGATGTTGGCAAAGTCCGCCGGCAGCTCCGGTCCGGCCACGTACTGCCATGGTCCCTTGAAATCAGGGGCCCGGAACCAGCGGCCGGTTACCAGGACATAGGTCTGCTGGTCGCCCAGGTGCTTGAAGACGTTGCCCGTGGTATTCTTCACGTACAGGAGGCTGGTGGTCTGGATGGGAACCCAATCCGGCGGGCCGTCGGTCACGATCAGTTCGGTGGGCCGGTTGGCCGTAATGATCTGGGGGACTACTGTGCCGAGGGAAGGCTTTTGACCGGTCTTCTCGTCCGGCGGTCCCTCCATCAGATCCACCACCTGGGCCTGGGCGAGCTTTTTGGCCGCCTGCCCCACAGGGGTCGGAGGCTTTTTGATTGCCGCCCAGGGCCCGGACAGGGACGGGGCCCCCAGGAAGCCGTCAAAGAGGTGCAGGTAGATTTGCCCGGCCGAATCCTTCAGAAGCAGGGCCCGGGTATTGAAGACCCGCAGCAGGCCCGTATCCTCCACCGGGCGCCAGACCGGTTCCCCTTCGATGGCCACCAGGACCGCGGCCGTCTGGGCAAACACGAACTGGGGCGGCTCATTCTTCACCGGGACTGAGCGGCCCCGCTTTTCCGCCTTTTCTATGGCCAGGGCCGCCTCCAGCCGGTCGAGAGGGATGCTGGTGACGCGCTTGGCCATCAGGCCCTGGAAACCCCGTTGATATCTGGTCTCGCTGCGGGGGTCCGAAGGAAAGGTGGCCTTTATAACCTGCAGGTCGCTGAATTGGACCGTCCGCGCCAGCCGGTCCACCAGGGTGGCGGCCGTTACGTTGATGACCCCGAAAATCGGTTCGGAATAGCCCGGGGGCAGGACCGAAACGGCCGAATGGGCCTCGAAGCGGTAGCCGTCCCAGGTATCCAACTGGGGCTGGTACACCGTGTACTTGGTGCCGTTTACATCGGCTGACTTGGGCCAGGGGTCCGGACCGGCCGGGGCCGCCGCCGGCTTCTCTTTCTGAGCAAAGGCCGGGAGGGGGCCGCCAAGGATAAGAAAAAAACCTGCCAGGACTATTACAAAAATGGAACTGAAGGAGATTGAATCTTTATGGTTCCGGGTGATCATGGGATACTCCAATGATTAACGGTCTCGTATCACTTCAGACTCATGAAAATTTTTTTCACCGCAAAGACGCAAAGGACGCAAAGGACTTTATTTTTCATAAAATCGGGGAAGCCGATTTTATGATTCCCAGGCGGGACAGCCGCCTGCGGCGGATAGAAGTTCGCGAAGCGATGAGTGGTTTGCCATTGGCGCCCCGCCTCAGGCGGGACGCCAATGGCGAAAAAGAACCTTTGCGTTCTTAGCGCCTTTGCGGTGAATTTGTCTTTATAACGTCACTTTCAAAAAGCGAAAAAGATACACGGTCTCATCATTTCCCGCCCCGGCCGCGTCCTCAACGGCGCACCGAGCGCCGAGCCACACCGCCAACGTTTCCGGCGACACCGGGCTGGTTGAAGCCGGGGTCCCGGCCAACATTTCCGGCGGCGCCGGGTTGGTTGAAGCCGGGGTCCCTGCCAACGTTTCCGGCGGCGCCGGGCTGGTTAAAGCCCGGGTCCCGGACGCCGACTCCGGGCGCCCCGACGCCGGCGGTCCCCCCCCTCACTCCGGGCTGGTTTATCCCCGGGTCGAAGGCCAGCGCCGCACTCGAAAGCGCGGCCAGCGCCGCGCCGGCTGCCAGAATTAGTCCCCACCTGCCAAGTTTCTTGTTCATCGGATTGCCTCCTTACTTGAATCGATCGGCGCGAATTCGACCTGCTTCACCCCTTTCGGCGGCTGGAAGCGGAAGATGTTGTCGGTGAACTTCGGCGCGAGGTTCCACTTCTTCATGACCACCGTGAACTGGGGGGCGTGGTCGACATCCTTCGTGGTGATCACCATTTTACGCGGCAGCGGTTGGCGGCCTTCCTGGATCCAGATCTGCAGGTCCACGTGCGGGGCGCGGAAGGCCAGGTGGTCGCAGCGCACGCCCTCGATCAGGCTTTTGCCGACGACGAAGCCGATGGTCGCGCCCTCGGTCAGGATCTCATAGGCGTTCTTGCAGATGAGGTCGCTGGCGGGGGCGATGAGGTCCAGCCTGGTCCGGGCGAAGTCGAGCATCTCCTCCAGCGTGCCTGGCGCGGCGATAGTGGCATAGACCTTCTCGCCCGGATGGTGTCTGGTGAACGACTGGCCGTCGTAGTAGAAGACCTGGTCGATCCGACCGCCGATCCGCTCCGCGCGCAGCTTGTTCGGTCGCTGCACCGAGACCCTGGTGGCGTTTTCGAACTGGATCTTCTGTCCGGAAACCAACACGACCTCCAGCGTGCTGCCCGTGTCGATGCTGAAGCGCTTCTGCCCGGCCAGGAAATCGGTCGAGGCGCGCAGTAACTTCTCGGCCTTTGAATCGATGCCGGCAGGCTGGCAAAAAACCGATGGGGGCAGCACCAGGGTCAGCAGGATCAAGAGCGCCGCGAGGCGTAGCCCTGCCCTGGGGTAACCATTCCTTGTGAACATGATTTCTCCTTTACTTCGGTTTCGTTGTCACATACACCAGGGAGCTGCCCTGATAGGCGGCCTGGTAGAAGTTTCCGCCGCAGTAGTAGTAATTCACCCCGCCCGACGGTGTGGGAACACATCCTCCGGGGAGGGCGGAAACGACGGTCCCCAGCGGCAGCGCTTTTCCGGCCTGGACGGCGGGCTGCTGCTGGGCTGCTGCCGCCTGCCGCTGGGCTGCCGCGGCCTTTTCCCTCTCGATGGCCGCCTGCTGTTTGGCTGCTTCGGCCTGCTGCTTTTCGTAGGCCGCCTGCTGCTGGGACGCCGCCGCCTGCTGCTGAGCCATGGCCGCCTGTTGCTGGGCTGCCGCGGCCTGCTGCTGGGACGCCGCGGCCGAGGCCTCGGCCGATGACGATGAAGCGGAGCCGACCGCGGCCCCGACGACGAAGGCCGCCCCCCGTCCGCGGAAGGCCTGCGCCTCGGGTACCAGTTTCCCGGACAAAATCGGTAGGCTAGCGATACCCATCAAGAAAAGAATAATGACTGCTCCGGCAATCCTGCCTGTTGGTTTCATGGTTTTCCTCCTTTCGGTTTTATCGACCGGATCCGCTGCCGGCTGTTTCAAGTGGCATGAAAGAGATCGCCTGGACTCCCTTGGGCGGCACGAAGCTGAACCGGGCATCCTCCGCGGCCGGGTTCAGGTTCCAGTCGCTCAGGACCGTGGTGATGGCCAGCATGGAGGGCGTTTCGGTGACCACATACTTGATCGGCCAGGGCCTTTTACCTTCGGCAACCCAGACCTGGAAATCGACACCCGGGCGGCTGAAGAGCAGATGATCGCAACGTACCCCGCCGATGACCGCCTTGCCGACCACCGCCGCCAGATTCACATCCTGCATCAGCAGCGAAAAGGCGTTGCGGTAGAGCAGGTCCGCGGCCGGGAGCAGGATGCCCACTGTTTCGCGCGCGAAGTCGATCATCTTCTCGACTGTGGGGGGCGCCGGCTTGGTCCCATAGACATTGACGTCTGGGTTGTACAATGTCAAAGTTTTGCCGTCATAGAAGAAGCGCTGGTTCATCAATGAACCCGAGCGCATGGCGACCAGTTTGTTCGGTCGCTTGACGGTCACACTCGCCGCCAGGTCGCGCTCAATCCGGTGTCCCGAACCGTACTCGTCCTCGATAATGTTCTGCGTTTTCACGCTGAATTTTTGCAATCCGTCCATGAAATCGGTCATCCGTTTCAAAATCTGCACGGCGGCCGGGTCCACTGCCGGGTTCTGAGCCGAGGCTCCCGAAGGGACGATCGCACACCAGGCCAGCACCCCGATCACGAACCAGGCCGCGGCCAGCCTACGTTTCCATTGGTTCATTTTTTCCTCCTTTTTCGGTTGGTTTAACATTGCCTAATCATGGATTCAAGCCTGTCATCCTGAGTGACCGATGGGAGCGAAGGATCTCGTTTTTGGCCTCCCGGCTTCAAAAGGGATTCTTTAGTCGCTTCGCTCTTTCAGAATGACAGTTCCAGGTTATTTTCGCACTAAAAACTAAACCCAATTCCAAACCATGGGCCGTGTTGGGTGGCATTCCATTCATTATCGCCTGAATTGTACTTCATATATAAGGCCCGATAGCCTCCGTGCAGCGAAAGGAGCTCGTTGATCTGCCAGTTAATGAAGGCGTTGCCGTTCAGGGCCAGATCCGAGGCATTCCCGATCCCGAAGCCGCCGATATCCCCGCGCAGCCCCAGGGTCCAGCTCTTGGCCAGGGGAATAAAAACCCGACCCCCCACGATAGGATCCACAAAGGCCAGGGTGTTGTCCTTTTTCACGGGAACACTGGGAATGCCGATTTCCCCATAAATATAATTGTACCGCCCGCCGACGAAGACATCGGCCACCACCGGGTTCCAGGTGAGACGATAGGGAATGGCGAGTTCTACCAGGGACTGGGTCAGTTTCAATTGTCTCTTTCCCGGATTCTCTCCTCCGGAGTGGTCCTTATCTTTTTCCAGTTGGGCATACATGCCGTCCACCATAATCCCCCAATGCCCCTTGAACCCTTCATAATGGCCCATAAAAAAGAATTTGAGGTTTTCGATAGCATCGGAATACGTTGTGTCCAGATCAAATTGCAGGCCTTTGACTTTTATATCCCCGGTAAACGCCGGTACCCAGCCATAGATGGCAGCAAAAGACTTCCAGTTCTCGGACTTTTCCAATACTTCCGCCGAAGCAAAAGAGGTTGAAAGAAAAATGAACAGGCCGACGAATCCCAAAATCATTGGGTAGCTCTTGAAACTTTTCACCTTTTTCCAGACAGTCATACTTGTTTTGATACGCATCCTTCAATCCTCCTTTGTTATTTACGTCTGGCCTTTTCGATGGTTTCGATGCCCGACGAACTTGAGATGATGTCGAACCGGATCTCGGGCTGCCTGGTTGACATCTCCAGGACCAGGAGCAGGTTGAGGTATTCTCCTGAACGCAGATGAAGGTTCAGATCTTCTTCGGCCCTCCAGATTTCTTCGAGGACAAAGGCGTTTTTTTCCTGTAAGTCCCCGTAAATATTGCAACTGAGACAACCGGGGGCGTCCCGGCATTGCTCAGCCGTCGATCGGAGGATTTTCAGCACCTCTTCACTCTTTTGGGGCGGTATCGTCATCCTGATGGTTGAGAGAATCATGCGCTTCTCCTCATTGGTGACATTGCTTTCGGATCGCCGTACGTTCTTCCAGTTCCAAAAATCCTTTGGTGACCTTGCTGAGCATAATCCATGGCCCTTACAATGGAACTTGCCAGAACCGTGCCGAAAAAAGGCAGAGGGGGTTTTGTTTTCAATATATTGTTATTAATAGAAATTTATATGGAAAAGGCGGTTGAGGGCCAAAAGGCAGGAAGGATTTTGTGCCGAAATATCGGCAAATGACATTATTTTAGCAATGCGCTATTGGAACGTTTTATGCCTAATTTCTTCATTTTTGCCTGGAGGGTCGTTCTCTTCAGGCCGAGCACCTCAGCGGCACCATCCGGTCCGGCAATGCGCCACCCGGTTTTCTCCAGCACGGCTACGATATGCCCGCGTTCCAATTCTTCGAGGTTGCCGATTATGTCTGTTTCTGAAGATGCCCGCGCAGGGACGTGAACGTCCAGGGTTTTGCCTCTGGTCAAGATCATGGCGTGTTCGATCACATTCCGCAGCTCCCTGACGTTGCCCGGCCAGGAATAGGATCCCAGGGCCTGCATGGTCTTCTTGGGAATGCTTTCTATCTCTTTGCCCATCCGCTTCTGAAATTCCTTGATGGCCATCCGGACCAGGAGGGGAATATCCTCTGGACGCTCCCTGAGGGGGGGAATCACAATGGGAAAGACGTTCAGCCTGTAGAAGAGGTCCTGCCTGAATTTGCCGTCCTTCACCAGCCGCGCAATGTCCCGGTTGGTGGCGGCGATGATGCGGACATCGACGTGCAGGGACCTGGATGAACCCAACCGCTCGAAGCGGCCTTCCTCCAGAACCCGGAGCAGCTTGCTCTGCAGATCCAGAGGCAGCTCGCCGATCTCATCGAGAAAAAGCGTCGATCCGTCGGCGATTTCGAAGCGGCCGATCATCTTGGTCAGGGCGCCCGTGTAAGCGCCTTTTTCGCGGCCGAACAGTTCGCTTTCGATCAGCGTGGGCGGCAGGGCAGCGCAATTGACTGTGACCAGCGGTCGGTCCTTTCGAGAACTCAGGCTGTGAATGGCCCGGGCCAGCAGCTCTTTTCCGGTGCCCGTTTCCCCCAGAAGGAGCACCGTAGAGTCCGTCCCGGCTACCTGCTCCGCCTGGCTCAGGACCCGCTTCATGGTCAGGCTTTGCCCCACGATTTCCGTATGCTCCATCAGGAGCCTGACCTCCTCCCGCAGATAGATATTCTCTTTTTCGAGTCGTTGTCTGAGCTCTTCAATCTCCAGCAGGCGGTCCCGGAGCTGCTCCTCCATTCGTTTCCGTTCGTTGTCGGCCTGCCTGCGGGCGAGGGCGTTGGCAAAGACTTGCGCGATGAGTTTGAATCCCCTCACGACTCTCTCCGGCCAGCGTCTCTCTTCCCGCATGACCGCGAAGGTCAAGATGCCAAATACGGGCCCTTCTCCTATGGATAATGGAATTACCACATCGGACTTGGTGCCGTATTGGCGTAAACTCTCCCGGTCTCGGTCTGCTTCAGGCGGGAGGTCGGCCGTGTTTAAAATAATGACTGTCTCCCCGGCCAGGGCCTTCCCTACCACCCAGGGGACGAAATCCCAGGCATTCATCCGCTCGGGGGAGGGAGGCTTCCCAAAGGATGATGCAAATGGGTCAGCAGCAGCGCCCCCGACTCTCCCTCCCGCACTTGCCAGAGTGTGGAGCGATCAATATCGAGGAGTTCGCAGATGCGGCGCTGGGCGTACCTGATCTCGTTGTCCATCCGGTCGGGGTGCAGGTCGACAAAACGCGCGGAGATTTCGGACAGCAGCGTCTCAAACCGGAGCCTTTCCTCCAATTGGGCACTGCTCTCCCTGCGCTCCAGGGCATTGGCAAAGATCTCGCCCAGCAGTTGCAGCCGGGGGATATAATCATCCGGCCAGGTTCCCTGCTCACGGGTGTAGTTGATTACGATGGTTCTCGAAATTCTGCCGCCAACGGCCACAGGGATGATCAAGGCGGATTTGATTCCCAGTGCCGCCTGAGATTGCTTGTCTTTCAGGGCCTCTTCAGGATAATCTTCCACCCGGCTGATATTGATATGTTGGCCCTGCTTCAACTGCTCGTAACACCACGGAAACTGTTCGGTGAGGTTTATCTCCCCCGATATCGGTTCAAGCCCCTCGCCAAACGCGGCATGCGAGATTCTGGCAAAGGCCTTGTCTTTCTCGAATTCCAGCAGAGAACACCGATCGACCTGGAAGAACTCCATTATCTGCTTCAAGTCCTTGTCGATCTCGCTGTCGACCTGTTCGAAAGGAATGGCCAGGAACCGTGTTGAAATGTCAGACAGCAGGGTCTCAAACTTCAGCCGTTCCTCCAGGCTCTTCTCCGATTTCACGAGGAGAACCGCTTGCCTCGTTATACTGATCCTGTTCATTACGTCTCTTTTCTTCGAAACCGTTTCCAAAAAAGGTAAATCAACGAACCCTGTCCGGCCATCAGGATCGGGCAGAGCAGGCTCAGGGCGAGCATCCCCAAATCGATCTTGAAAAGCAGGCTTGTATTAATTTATCAGACTCAGGCCATCCTGTTAGAACCTAAAATACATCATTTTGGCTCTTTTCTAAAGCCCAACTTATTTTTTCTTGACTGGCCGAAATTAATATATATTATTATATATACTTTTATATGGAGGAAATTATGCAAGTCGAGACGGATAGAATGATACCGGTGGCCCGGCTGCAAAAGGAACTAACCGGGAGACTCCGGGAATTGACCGATCAGGGAGAACCGCTCTTCGTGATGCGCAATAATACCCTGGCGGCGGTGATCGTATCTCCGGACGAATACGATCTTCTCAAAAATGCCGGGGAGCTGGTGGAACACCTGGAGATCGCCGAAATGATCGGGCTTCGGCTGAAAGGCCATAAAAGGGCCCGAAATATTCCCTGGGAAAAGGTAAAAAAGGACCGTGGCCTTTAAGATTGAATTTCACCCGGAAGCCGCCCGGGATTTCGACTCACTGGATGGTTCGGTTCAAAAGGAGGTGGGCAAGAAAATTGACTCCCTGGCGGAAAACCCTTTCCTGGGGAAGCCCCTCGGAAACAAATTGGGACTCGATCTCACCGGATTTTATAAGCTTTATGCTTTCAGAAAAAAATACCGTATTGTCTACCGTCTGGGGAAAAACTACCTGGAAGTCATCGAGATCATCGGTATCGGCAAGCGGGAAAAAGAAGAAATCTATAAACTGATCGTTAGACGCCTGGTAAATCTTGGGTAGGCCATGGTACGCTCCCGGGATTAGATTCTTCGTCGCTTTGCTCCTCCATCAAGGAGAAAGCCACCGTGGTGACCGGAGACCCCGAATTCAGGAAGGTGGAAGGATTGGTCGGCATCCACTGGCTGGGGGGGAAGAAGGAAAAAGACGGAGAGTGAGATACCCACAGAGATCAATGCTGCTCCTATCGCCCCCGAACCAAACAAGCAGTTGTTTTTGTTTGCGTGGTCTTTTGCTCCATAATTATGGGACAATGGTGGAAATGAAAAAGCATTGACTTCCTATGAGTAACAGGACATTATGACTATAATTAGCAAAATGACCTGTTCAAGGAGAACCAGATGAATCAAGAAACCATCAGTATCGCCGAGGCCAAAAGAACCTTTTCCGAACTCCTGGGGAAAGTGGCCTATGGAAAAAAAAGGATTGTTATCACCAAAAGGGGAAAACCAATGGCCTTGTTATCCCCGTCGGATGAAGCCGATTCTACCACCTTTCAATGCCAAGGTTGGGTCAATGAATCCGATCCCTTCTTTTCGGCTGTCGATCGAATTGTTCAAGAACGGGCCGCTCACAGGCCGAGAGTCTTAAAAAGGAAAAAATAATTCGTATGTTCCTCCTGGATACGAATATCCTTAGCGAATTAATTAAAAAGAGACCCAACCCGTATCTGCTTTCCCGTTTATCGTCCCTCCCGGTCCGTAACCTTTTCACCTCGATTATTTGCCTCATGGAATTACGATATGGAAGCGCCCTGAGGGATGATTTTGACTCCTTCTGGTCGAAAATTATGGGACAGGTTGTTTCCCAGGTCCAGGTTATTCCACTGGGTCCTGAAGAAGGATTAATAGCGGGAGACCTCCTGGCCCGGTTGCGAAAGAAGGGACAAGTAATCGGTTTGGAAGACATCTTGATTTCGGCTACAGCCATTGCTCATAATTTGGTGTTGATCTCTGCGAACATAAAACACTTTTCAAAAATCGACGGGTTGATCGTTGAGAATTGGTTAGTAGCTTAAAAGATCGAGATCCGTCCGCTTCCGGAAAATCCGGTGGATTATTTCTGCGGGATCTTCAAGGGAAGGCCGTCCCTCACCAGAGTCCTGCTCCAGGACCGTCAGGAGGAAATGAATCGTGAAGACAAAGAAGGTGTTTGATTCTTTCGCCCTGCTCGTTTACCTCAACCTGGAGGATGGCTACGGTGCGGTCAAAGACTTCCTTTTAAGTCTCTGACCGGGTTCATCAGGGTTTCGAAGCCGTCGAGCCGGCACTCCACCCGGTCGCCGTCCTGAATCACCGCCGCGCCAGGGGTCCCGGTGGAGATGATGTCTCCGGGAAGCAGGGTCATGACCTCGGAGTGAAAGGCCACCAGGAAGTCGGGGGGAAAGGTCATGCGGGCCACTCGGTCGCTGGCCATGATTTGGCCGTTCAACACCGTGGAGACTTTCAGGTCCAAGACCTCGCTAATTTCATCGGGAGTCATTAGGACCGGACCGAAGCTGAAAAAGGTGTCGAAACTTTTAGACCGGGTCAGGTAGCGGGGGTTGCGGCGCAGGATGTCCTCGGCCGTCATGTCGATGATGGTGGTAAACCCGGCCACCACCGAAAGCCAGTCCTCCCGGGACACGTTTTTGCAAGACCGGCCGATGACGATCCCCAGTTCCGCCTCGGCGGTGGTCCGCTCCGACTGCCGGGGGATGAGGATCGTATCCCCGTGTCCGACAATCGTGGTGTCCGGCTTCATGAAGCTGGCCGGCTCGGTCTCCGGTGCCTTCTCCGATAAATCTTTGGCGTGGGCCTGGTAATTCAACCCAATGCCCCAGATCTTGCGGGGACGGCGAAAGAGGGGAGCGAAGGAAATCTGCTTTTCGGGTATTAGGAATTCTTTATGCCCCAGAAGATCTTTTTCTCCTCCGGCCTGATACCACCCGCTTATCTTTTCCAGAGACCCCGTTTCGATCAAACCCAACAGGTCATCGGGAAGCTTCCAACCGAATTTCCGGTTCAGGAATTCTAAGAGAACTACCCCACCCTGGACCAAGATTCCTGCTTTTTCTTCACCTTGATGTCTCAATGAAGCCAGCTTCATAATGTTTTCCTTTTTGACAATATCATTAAAATGATATTATAATGATAAAAAATATGGGAGGAATTATGCCTTTAATAAAACCCATCTCGGACTTGCGAAACAAGACCAATGAAATCTCAGCCTTTGCCCATCAACACGATGAGCCTATTTTTATTACCAAGAACGGTGAAGGGGACCTGGTAGTCATGTCCCTGGGCCATTACAGTAAGCTGCAAAGGCAGTTGGAATTATACTCCAAACTGGCTGTGGCGCAATCCCAGAAAGCGGCCGGGGAACAGGGAAGATCACTTTCCGAGGTCATGAAGGATATTCGACGGATTATCCGCGATGCCGCCTAAGTACGCCGTGCGTCTCCTGCCGGCCGCTGAAACCGATTTTAAGGAAGTCATCGCCTATACTGCACTGGATAATCCATCGGCTGCCGGATCGCTGGCGGAAATGATTGAAAAAAAACTGGCCAGTCTCCACGGTCATCCCTTTATGGGAAAAATACCGGACGAAGAACATCTGGCCCGGATGGGGTACCGGTATTTAGTGGTTGGAAACTATCTGATTTTTTACGTTAGCGAGCAACGGACCGTCTGGATTCATCGGATTATTCACGGTGCCCGGGATTATTTGTCCCTATTTCAATAAAGGCAATATATGAAGTTGGTTATGAACGTGCGACTGGCCGGTTTTGATACCCTGAAGATGGCGCAACGATTTGGCTTGCCGCTCCATCTTTACGACGCAGGGCATATCGTCGCGAATATTCAGGCCCTCCAAAATGTATTCATTGAAAGTGGTTTGGACGGAACAGTCTGTTATGCCGTCAAGGCCTGTGGTTTTCCGGAAATCATAAAGATTGCCGCGCGGTCCGGGGCCGGGGCGGATGTGGCCTCGGAGTATGAACTGGCGACGGCCCTGGAGGCCGGCATATCGCCTTCAAAACTAGTCATCCATGGCAATGCCAAGAGCGAAGATTACCTGAAACGGGCCGTGGCCCTTGACGCGCTAATCGTCGCCAACCACCACACAGAACTGGTCCGGATCGAGGCCGAAGCCAAAAAACAGTGGAAAACGGCGCGGGTGCTGCTCCGTTTGTCCGGCTTTGATCTGGGACCGGTAACGGCGAGGGGGATCTTCACCGCCGGGATCTGGTGCAAGTTCGGAGAACCTGTAGCCCGGGTTCCTTCCCTTTTG
Organism: uncultured delta proteobacterium; assembly: GCA_963716045.1. Taxonomy (GTDB): domain Bacteria; phylum Desulfobacterota; class RBG-13-43-22; order RBG-13-43-22; family RBG-13-43-22; genus CAVQSS01. Next base: position 12,590 of record CAVQSS010000026.1, read on the forward strand.
GCCGCCCTTAAGAAATGGTCCTCTATCGACCTGATCGGGTTCCAGGTGCATATCGGGTCCCAGGTTACCGAGGTGGAGCCCTACCTGGAAGTGCTGGGGGTGATGGCGGAACTGGCTTTTATGTATCGGGAGGTTATCGGGCGACCGGTGCGGGTAATCGATCTGGGTGGAGGTTTTCCCGTTTCTTATGTGGATCGAAGGAAGTGGAATGATCTGGTTCGATCTATACGGCTGCAAATCGAGGGCAAACGCGTCTCCCTCAACCGGAGTGCTAAGTCCCAAGGTTCGAAAATACCCCCTGACCCCCCTTTATTAAAGGAGGGAATCCAGGGTCTCCCCCTTTGGGAAAGGGGGAATGAGGGGGATTTTAAAATCAGCCAATCGGCAACCTGGGAGGGGATGACCGGCGGGTTCAAACCCGATCCCGAAACGGGAAAAATCGATTGGCGCCGATGGTCTGGAGAAAAATTTTATACTTCGTACCCGAAGGAGAAGATGCTGGCCAGGCTCCTCAAGGGGAAGGTCCCCTTTCAGGGAAAAGAGGTGCAGGTTAAAAAAATATTGGAAAAGATCGGCTATCCCCGGCTGATGGTCGAGCCGGGCCGGGCGATTGTGGGGGATGCGGGCATTACCCTGGCCCGGGTGGTGGACGTGTATCCGGTGGCTGGCGGGCACCCCCTGGTGACCCTTGATCTCGGTATCGTCAATCACGGCACCGGCCTGGTGGAGCCGGACCTCTATACCTGGACCCTGGCCAACGATATCGAACGAAAAGACCTCCGGCCGTTCAAGGCCTTTGTGGCCGGCCGCCTCTGCTTTTCCGGGGATTTACTTTCCCGTTACTGGGTTTCATTCCCGCGCCGGCCGGTGCGCGGCGACATAGCGCTGATAGAAAAGACCGGCGCTTACGCCCCCACTTTTTTTGCCTCTCGGGCCAACGGCTTTCCAATGCCGGCTGCCCTCCTGATCTGCAAAGGCCAACGTCCGATAAATATGGATCGAGAGTAACGTCCGGGCTGCTGTCTTCAGGGGATCGAAAAACCTTGCAGGATTGTCGGGAGGAAAAAGCCGAAGGGGCAATTCAATGCCGCGGTTTGGGTATCTCCGTTCCCTCCTGGAAAACTCTCCACATTCCCGGCCTGATCACGGGCCCGAACCCGGAAATAATAGGTATTCCCCGGTTGGACAACAACGGGAAGGACCGGGCCGAAGAGGGCCGAGAGAGAAGAAACCCCGGATAGCCAGCCCGTCCAGGCCCCAACCGGTCCGATCCTATATTCCAGGTCAAAAGAAACAATCCCGGAAAGGGCGTCGGTCCCCGACCAGGTAACGGAAAAGTCCCGGTCGCAGGTGAACGGAGGGGAGGAAGCCGTCGAATCCGGCGCCAGGGTATCCAGAACAATGGAGTCGAATACGACGCTCGAAAATACTCCCTGCGTGTCGACAAATTGGGCAAATACGGTCTTGGGCCCTGACCCGGCGCTCAGGGTCCAGTTTCTGGTGGAGGCGAAGGGTTCCAGAGGACTGAAGTTGCTGCCGTCATTGGAAAATCGCATCTGGGCGATTTGATTCCCCGAAAGGCTGAGGACTACCGTCGGGTTAGCGGTAAAGGCGGCCCCATTATTGATGACCACCGTTCCGAAGGGCTGGCGGCAACGATCCGACCAACGGGCGACCCGGTTGGCGGTAATCCCCCCGGCGGTAATAAAAAGACCTCCCGCGAAGAGGCACTGCTGGGCATTGACCTTCAGGGCCGTAACGGAATTATTCATCCCGCTTCCCATTCCCGACCAGGAGGAAGCGTTGAATTGGGCTGCTCGAAGAGCGCTAACCCCTCCGGCGGTAACGAAATCACCGCCGGCGTATAGAAAACCCTGATCATCCACGTCTAAGGCCAGCACCGGGCCGTTCATTCCGCTGCCCAGGGGCGACCAGGACAGTCCGTTCCAGCGGGCAATCCGATTGACGCCGGCGCCGCCGGCCGTTATAAAAGCGCCGCCGGCATAAAGAACGTTCTGGTTATCCACCGCCAGGGCATTGACCGTGCTGTTTACGCCGCTGCCCAGGGCCGCCCAGGCTGATCCGTTCCAGCGGGCAACGTTGTTGGTATTGAGCCCTCCGGCGGTAACGAAATCCCCTCCGGCATACAAGTTGTTTTGTCCGTCCACGGCCAGGGAAAAGACCGTGCTGCTTACCCCGCTGCCCAGGGCCGCCCAAACGGAGCCGTTCCAGCGGGCAATGCGGTTGGCGCTGTTTCCCCCGGCACTGGTGAAAAAGCCCCCGGCAAAAAGGCGGTCCTGTCCATCTACGGCCAGGGCCTGGACGATATCATTGACCCCGCTGCCCAGGGCCGTCCATCCGGTCCCGGTCCATTTGGCCACATTCTGCGCGGCCACTCCGCCGGCCGTGGTAAAACTGCCTCCGGCATAGAGGTTGTTCTGGCCGTCGACGGCCAAGGCAAACACCGGCCCGTTTATTCCCGCGCCCAGGCTGGCCCAGTTGGAACCATTCCAGCGGGCGATATTTACCGCGGAGACCCCTCCGGCGGTGTTAAACTCACCGGCAGCGTAAAGTAACCCGAAACTGTCGATGGCCAGGGCATGCACCGGGCCATTGAAGCCATTTCCCAACGGCTCCCAGGAGGCCCTGGAGTGGGCGGGCAATCCCAAAAAGAAAAATAAGAGGCCGAGGAGGAGGACCGGACGGAATTTGAAACCGATGTTCAAGAAGAAAGGAGCCATAGCGTATTTTGTCCTCTGGGATAAAAAAGTCAACTGGATTATACGGAAAATACACTTTTTATGGATCGATCGTTTTCACTTTTTTATGAACCGCTTGGGGCTTATAAACCATCGGTTGGCTACTGGTTCAGAATCAGCGGCAGGTACAACAGGTTGCCGCTGGTGGTAATCTCCAGGGAAAGCTGCTGGTTGTTGTTGGCCACATACGAATCCTGAACGCTGGTGACGGAAGCGCTAAAATTGATCCAGCCCTTTTCCCGGGGTGTGACGACGATGGAAACCAGATTGCTTTGAAGACTGCCCAGGGTCCCGATCGCGCAGGTCACCACGCCACCGGCGGGGGAGCAGCTTCCCTGCCCGCTGGCCGCCGAGATGAAATCAACCGAGGAAGGCAGGGTCGCGGTCAGAACCACACTGGTGGCATTCGAAACCCCTTGATTGCTTACGGAGGCCTGGAAAGTGAGGGGCGTCCCCGTTTTTCCGGGATTGGGATGGGCAAAGAGCATTAAGTCCGCATCCGCGGTATAATTCGTAAAACTGGTCCGATAGGGGTCCGTCAGGGAATCCCCGCTGCCGGCGTACAACACGTCAGACAAGATGGCATCGGCGAAATAGTAGGGCCCTTCCCCTCCATGGTTCTGAATATCCTGTCTTGAAAAGTACAGGGACAAGAAATGGGTTCCCCCGGAGAGCGCTATATTCCCGGTCGTTGCCCGGGCCACGGGACGCCCGTTTTTATCCAGGAGCCAACCGGACAAATTATACGTACTGGCGAACAGCACGGAAATTTCCGCCTCCACCACCAGGGTATCCCAGACCCCGTCACCGTTCTGGTCCCAGAGGTAATCTTTGAAATGCCGGGTCAATCGCACCCAGGGTGTATTTTCGGAGCCCGTCTTAAATACCCAGGAAAAGGGGGCGGCCAAAGCGTTTCCCTGGGCATCCACGATAGCCGAGGTCAGGGTTACGGCGTACTGGGTGTCTGCCGTCAGGTTGACGCCGGGACGAAAGAGGGCCGTTTGGGTGGAAGCGTTGTAAGTGATTTGCCCCGCTACGCTGGATCCATTCTTGGCTGTAACTGAGAAAGAGGCAGCGGTTAGAGAGGCCGGATTCATTGGCTTATCGAATCGCACAGTAACCAGGGCGGCGTTAAGGGAGACTCTATCTTCTCCAGCACCCGGGCTGAACCGGATCACCTGAGGGGGATAAATATTGGCTTCCGTGGTGAAGGACCAGGTCAAGGGCAACCCTTCAGGCGGGGTTCCTCCGGGAGTCAGCACGCCGTTAGTGACTTTGGCGGTATAGGTTGTCGCGTAATTCAAAGGCGAATCCGGAGTAAAGAAAGCCTGGCTGGTAGGAACATCATAGGAGATGGATCCGGGTACGGTCTGATTTTGGCCATTCTGGAGATAAAAGGCGCCGGCCGTCAATGTCCCCGGGTTAATCCCTTCACTGAATTCTACCCGAACCGGTCCGGTTACCGACACATTGGTATCTCCGGCCTGAGGGCTGAAGCCGGCCACCTGGGATTGATTCTTGATGGTGAACGGTCCGACGGTCTGTATAGTTGTCAGGAGACCGTCAGAGGCAGCGATTTTCAGATAACTATTGGAACTGCTGGAGATGGTGCGGGTATCCAGGGTAAAACTACTGGTCTGAAGGTCCATTTCCAACGGCTCCCAATCGAGGCCACCATTGGAACTTATTGAAGGTGTGAAATAAAGGGGATCTCCATTTCCGTCGGAGGCCGTCCAGGTGACATTCAGGGGACCGGACCAGGTCTGCCCGGCGGCGGGCTGGTTGATGGTCAATAAAGGCGCCTGACTGCTGGGCGAAAGTTCATGAATGACGGAACCCTGCCGTTTAATCTGCAGACGGGCCGTACCGGCTGGGAAGGGGACTTTGAGCACAAAGCGGGCCATACCGTCCCCGGGGGCCATCGTGGCAAAGGAATGATTGCCCAAAACACTCCCGCCGCTATCCAGCAGGGCCAGTTCGAATTCACCGCTTATGGGCGTCCTCCAGGATCCCGTTTCCAGGATATACCAGGGATCCCGGGTAACGAGGTTGGTAGTGAGGTTGATGGTTCCGGCAGCCAGGAGCAACGGTTCTCCGGCCTGCAGAATTTCAGTGGATAAGGGCGCCAGTTCATTCTGGTAGAGCTGCTCATAATGATTCAGGTCTAACCAATAATATCCTTCCCCGCACACATCCTTATACATGAGGTTTTTAATAGGGCCAAAATTTGGCTTTCCCGCCATGGAGAAAGCATTGTTGCTCCAGGGCCTTTTCCGATCCACTGGAAACCCTTCTCCGGCCAGAACATTCGGGCCATAATCCTTCCAATCTCGGAGGATATGCCCCATTTCATGGGACAAGATTTCCATCGGCACGTTCTGGCCCATCAGGATGGAGTAGCGGGATATATCCCAACCAAAGAACCATTGTTCCGCTTCGGTGATCCCGCAGGCGTCTAGCCAATCCCGGGGGACCACCCCTACAAAAACATCCCAGGAGTTCGAGGTTTCGGCCCGGCGACTCAACCAGTAAAGGAGATCGGATTGGTTTCTGTCCGTCCCCTTGCTGGGGTGAAAGGTACCGAGACTGGCGGGTGGGGTTATCAAACGGGCCTGGGATAAATTTTGGTTGCGGACCGCATGCCCCGGTGGCAAAGGGAACAGGGAGCGCAGAAACGTGTGATTTGGGTCGGCCATGGCCTGGATATTGACGCAGGTCCCGGGGGGAGATCCGAGAGGACAGGCGGTGACCAATCCGGTATCGGCCCACTTCCCCACATTGATCGGGATAAAGGCGTAACGAAATTTTTTGGAATCCCGGACGACAAGTGCCGTCTCTTTGGATAGGAAGGCCCGCGGTTTAAAGGCGGTTTGACCAATGGGCTCGACTTCGGCCTTAAACGACACCGATCCTATCTGCCGGGGGGTGTAGCCGTAATAGGTGACGCTCTCCAGTCCATAAATCTTGTCCTTTTTGCTGTAGGATTCGTTTTCCTGGGTGAAAATCAGGTATTCCCGTTTGATCGGGGTCCCGAATTTTGGGGTCCAGGTGGATCCGCGTCCGGTAACTTCCCAACTGTCAAAATGCCCGTTCAGGTTCTCCCACCAGGAAAGTTTAATATTGGCATCCAGGGTTTTAAGCTGCCAGTCCGGACTGACCTGGGGTTTAAAATCCCAGCGCAGGAAAACCCGAACCGCCGTGGGCTTATCCTTGATCAAGGCGGCACCCTCCACCGACTGAACCGGAACCACTACGATTTTATCCGTCAGATCCGGCATGGTCCAGAAGGACGAGATTTTGCCGGTTTTGAGAGGTCCTCCATTTGCTCCTTTAACCCAGTTCGAGCGGTTAGCCGCCTTGGCGTCCGTTTCTCCCCAAACCTCCGTTACGTAATAAACCCCGTCCAGTAGCCCCCCGGAAGGGATAAAGGTGGCCACTTTTTTATCTTCACTGAATTCATAGGTGCCGTCCACGTAGGCCTTATTGCCATCCTTATCCCAGTAGAAGACGGTCAGAGTATCTTCATTGATCGAATCGGGGTCAAAGGGGGTGGTGAAGGTGGCCGTAATGGCAGGTTGTTCAAAATCGATATTCTTCGACTGGTCCGCCGGGGTGAACTTTTCAACCTGGAAACAAAGATCGGGCCCTGAAAAATGATCGATGGTGATGGCGTTATAATTCAGGATTTTGCAGGAGGTGTAGGTATGTCCCGGATCGCCCCAGGCGCAGACCTGCAGAATGATTTGGAAGCCGATATCGACGCCGGAAGGAAGAGCTGCCGTAATGTTGAAGGGCCAGTCGAAGAAAGGTAGTAAAGAGTTCCCTTCCTGGCTTGATTCATGGACTGAGGTCGGTTCGTTGGAACCGGCGGGATAGTAAAAGATGGAAATATCGCGCTGGACATGAAAAAATTCGGAGGGGTCCCCATTATAGGCGGTCAAGGTATTGCCGGACAGGGTGATGGTGTTGATCACGCCGTCGGAGCATAGGTAATTTTCCTGTGCTCTATAGGCGGCTATGGCTCCGCCGCCGCCGGAGGCATGGTCCTGCTTGTTGCCGAAGACGAAATTCCCATTGGCGGTCACGTTGATCTTCATGCCGTTCCAGGGAATATCCGGGAAGGATCGGGTGGTGGTCCTGGCCGAAAGGGAATAGGGTATGATCAAGAACAGCAAAATAATGGCGGTGAATGAAACGGCGGCAAGATGAAGTAAGGGATTTTTATGTTTATTCATGAATGTGCTCCGCTATCGTGGACTGGCCATATTTATAAAAAAGATCAGTTGATCATCAGTGGTAAGTACAGTTTCCAATTTTGGCTCCAATAAGGGACCTCTATGGTTGTGGTGGTCCACAAACTGGCCCCGCATTGGTTTTCCTTCCGGACGCGGTAATAATAGCTGCCCATGGGCAGTTTTTTTTCAAAGGGGTAGGGTGGGGACAGGGCGTGGTAAATGGGAACGGCATCGGAATAATCGGCCTTGGTGGCCCGCTGGAGAAGGTAACGGCCCGCATACGAATCTATCCCCCATTGAATCGAATAGTCGCCTTCCCCGTAAGGAATGGCGGTCATCCAGCGAGGGTTTCCCAGGACGGAAATATCACATTGCTTCTCGAGAACGCCGTTGATGATTTTCTTTTTCCCTTGCTCCAAGGTGGTTACCTCGGCCTCGTCGATCATCATATCCCAGTTCATGGACCCGTGGTTGTCAAACCACTCGCTGGCAAACCGCCTCGGGCTACCCTCATGCGATAAATACCAATTCGCGATTTCCGAATAGAAATAGACTTTATTTTTCCCCGGGGCCACGGCCACGGTGTAAAAACCGTTGCCGTCCGTCTTGGCAGCGCTGATTTTCTGGAAATTGGCTGGAGTGGTTTCTTTCCAGATTTGAACCTCTACGTGTTCTATGGGCAGGCCGTCGTAGCCGGTCACTGTGCCGGAAAAGGAAGTGTCCGGCACAAAAGTTTCCGGAAAAATATTGATGACGGCGGAATCCGATTGCGGGAGGGCTTCCCCATAAATTTGGTCCACAGCATAATAACCATCGGACAATCCGTCCCAGCCCATATTGACATGAAGCAGATTAATCAGGTTATCGGTTCGGTACCCGTCGACCACCACGGCATGATTGGCGATTAGGCCATTAACGGGTATATTGTTGATGGTCAAGAGGACCGGCAAGCGATTGTCCATTTGCGTTTTGAAAACATTAAACCAATCTACTGAAGAGGCGTAACTGCTTCGGTTGACCTGCGTTTTGACGCTGGAATACTTAAAAAAAGCCGACAACGCGTTGTTGGTGGCACCGAGGGAGGCCCCTGAACCGACGGGTAAAGGCCCATAGTTCATATTAATGGAGATCCCGATATCGGACATGAGGCGGGCTACGGCATCCCTTTGATCGTCATTTTCTACTCCGCTGTACTGATCCAACATTCGATCCCAATAATAAGGATGATTAAAGTCGGCGGTCAAGGTCTGTGAATTCCAGAAATAGAAATGGCTTCCCTGGCCCGTGGCCGGATGCTTCCAGTAATACATGAGCTGCGCCATGGCCGTGGCCGAGCAGCCGGTTGGTATAGCCGGATCGGGGGGCAAGGCCGGATTGGGTACATAGAGATTATAGGGGCCCCACTGGCTCCACTTGGAGGTTAACAAGGGGGGCATCTCCCCCGAACCCAGGGTATCTTTTAAGAGTGCCTTGTTCAGCAGAAGATCCCAGGAAGCCCCATTTTTCTCTATTTGGGCGGCCTCCGTTTTCTCCACGTTCGGCTGTCCGGAAAACAGGGCATTTTCCTGGCTGTATCCCAGACGGTCCCGGGTCATTAAGAGACGCTCTTGAACAACCCTCAGGAAGGGATGGTCTTTAACCTGATCAAAATCCCCGTCATAGGAGATAAAACTGATGGGGGACAGTTCGGTCAGGGACGGGATCAGGATAAAACCCCGGGGTTGCAGCTTAACCAGGTACCCGATCTTCTCTTCCTGATAAGTCAGCGGGGAAATGGAGTAAAAAGAGAAGGGAGTTTGGGTAAGCTGCTGGTTTATTCTGGTCTGTTCCAGGCCGGCCCATTGGCGGGCAGCTTTTTCCGCTTCTTGGTCCGAAACCAGTCGGGCGAAAAGAGAGCTGGGACAGAGGAGTCCGATTAAGAAGATCAGCCAGATTATTTTATTTTTTCTCATAGCATGTTCCGTTGGACAATATTTATTAATTTTTTGAGTTGGCTGCAATAGTAATACGAAAATAGAGTTCGTGCGCTATCAATTAGGGTAGGGGCGACTTTACGCCCAAACGGGGAGGCTAAAGCCTCCCCTACCCAGAATTTTAATGCTTCGGGATGCCCTCCCCGGGCACTGGGTTTTTGTGCGAAATTACCTTGGACCAGTCGACAGGGCGACCGTGTCAGAGGAGCACGGGTATAGATCCCACAATTAAAAACAAAAAGCAATCCCTCAAAAGTGGGGATATCGATTTTATGAAAATTCGAAACGAGCCAAATCGGCGTATGAACCGCCCCGAAGAAAAGGAAAGGCCCCGCAGATTCCTCTCGGCCCGGAGGGAGGGTTCTATCAGGTCGTCCGCAGGGCCTCGACGATGTTCATCCGGGCGGCTCGGAAGGCGGGCAGGAAGCCGCCGGCCAGGCCCATGATCAGGGCGAAGCCGAGCGATTCCAAGACGATTCGGCCGTTCAGGACGAAGCTGAAGGCCAGTTCGGAAAAGGTCTGCCAGTTGATGGTGGAGATGGTCACCCACTGCATGCCGGAGGCGGCCAGCAGGCCCAGAATCCCCCCCAGGGCCCCGAGAAACAGCGCTTCCAGCAGAAAAGCAATCAGGATATTTTTCCGACGAAAACCCAGGGCCCGCAGGGTGCCGATCTCGATGGTTCGGTTGGCCACCGCCGCGTACATGGTCACCATGGCGCCGATCATGGCTCCCACCGAGAAGATAACGGTCATGGACAGACCCAGAATCCGGATGAAACGGGCCATGATTTCCGACTGGTCGGCGTAAAACTGGGTTTCCCTTTTGGCCGTTACCGTCAGTCGGGGGTTGGATTCAAGCTGTTGCTTCAGACCGCCGAAGGCGGACGGGTCACGCATTTTCAGGATCAGCGAGGAATAGACCGGTCGACGAAAGGTGTTCATGAGCAGATCGGCGTCGGCCCAGATCTCCGAGTCGAAACCGGTCCGGCCGGCATCGAAGATCCCCACCACCCGCCAATCCCTTAATCCGAACCGGAGGGTTTGGCCCAACCCGGTCCCTTTGAACCGCTGGGCAATGCTTCCACCGACCAGGATTTCCGAATTGCCGGGTTTGATGAAGCGGCCGGAACTCAGTTTGACCTGGGGACGGAGACGCAGGGAAATTTCGGTGATGCCCCGGATGGAAACGTTTCCCGTTGCCTTGGATCCGGTTTTAGGCAGGGCAATCAGGACCATGACTTCGCGGGCCACCAGGGGCTTCCCTTCGGTATCCTGGGCAATTTCCGGCTGGGTTTCAATAATGGCGGCCTCCGAACGCTGCACGATGCTGACCACTTCGTTGTCCGCCGACCGGCGGACCACCACCACGTTATCCGGAGATCCGGTTTCCACCAGGGTCTTTTTCAATCCCTCGGCCAGCATGAGGACGGCGGCGAAAACGTAAACCACCAAGGCCATGCCTACGGCCGTGAGGATGGTGGTCAGTCTGCGGGTCCAGAGATTGCGGAAGCTGTAGCTGAGGGGGAGGCGCATGGTTTGCTGGTTGTTAGTCGCTGGTTGCAGGTTACGGGTTGCTGGATTATAACGCTGGCCCAGGTCACAAATTGGTGATGCAGCTAACGTTAAATTCGAAATCCGAAACTCGAAATCCGAAACAAATTCAAAATTCAAATGACCCAATTCTCAAAACTTAGACCATAAATTCCCTGCCGTGTAATCGCTATCGCAGCGATTCAATCCCTATCATTAGCTTGGAGGAGGCCGGGAGCCATTGGGGGGATTGCTTCGTCGCTTCACTCCTCGCAATGACGCGCCTCGTGATTACGCGCTTCGCAGATGCCCGCCCCTAACTTGTCGGTTTTAATCCGTTTCGGTGATTTGGATTTTGGTCATTTGAGTTTGTTTCGAGTTTCGAATTTCGTGCTTCGAATTTATTTTTCCTGAGCTAAGTGCTTCCGATCAGGTTCACTTCTCCGCAATCTTGACCCTGCTCCCATCCTTCAGCCCCTTGGGGGGATTGAGGACCACCTTGTCGCCGGCCTGGAGGCCTCGGGTTACCTGCACCAGATCCGCCAGAGGAGGTCCCTTATCGATGGGAACTTCTTGGACCTGGTCCCCTTTTAGTTGAAAAACTATTGCCCGGCCGTTTTTGGAAACCACGGCGCTGGGGTTCACCCCGAGTTTGGGTTTTTCATCCCCGGCAAGGGGACGGGAAAGAAAGGCCACCTTGGCGCTCATTTCCGGAAGAACGCGGTCATCTTTTTTTAGAAATTTCACTTTGGTCTGTACCGTGGCTTTCGACCGGTCGGCTGTGGGAACAACCATATGGACCTCCCCCGGGAAACGTTCCTCCGGAAAGGCGTCCAGGGTGATTTCACAGGGCTGCCCGGCTTTCACTTTTTCCAGGTTGATCTCGGAGACATCGGCCTCCACGATCAATGATTCCATGTCGGCCATGGTCACCACCGCCGCCTTGGCGTTGACCGATGACCCGAAAGGGGCCACCACCTCACCGATATCGGCGTTCTTGGTCAGAATCACTCCGTCGAAGGGGGCCCGGATCAGGGTATATTCCAGACCCACCCGAACGGTCTGGAGAGCCGCTTCGGCCGCTTTGATCTGGGAAAGGGCTGCCGCTTCGGCGGCCAGGGACTGCTGAATTTTGGCCTCGGCGGCGTCAAAATCGGACTGGGAAACGGCCTGGGCCTGGATCAGTTTCCGGTAGCGTTCGAAGCGCAGGCGGTCGTTGGTGACCCCGGCCCGGATCTGGTTCAGGTTGGCCTGGGCGGCGTTGAGGTTGGCCTGGGCCTGGGCGGCCTGGGCCTGGAGGTCGGCATTTTCCAGCCGGGCCAGGATTTGTCCTTTCGTGACCCGCGACCCTTCTTCGACGGCCAGGGTCTCCAATCGGCCCGTACCCTTCGAGGCCACGGCCGCTTTTCGCTGGGCCACGACATACCCGCTGGCGTTAAGGAGGGTAACCGGCTGGGAGGGATAGACCAGGGAAACCGTGGTCACCGAGACCTCCTGGGACGGACGCAGATAGCCTCGAAAATACCCCAGTCCGACAAATCCTAACAGGAGGAAGATGAGTAGGATCCAGATAATTTTTTTTCTGTTGGACCGTCGATAAGTGACCGGTTCTTTTTCGGACCGGGATATTTTAAGTTGGGACAGGTCTTCCTTTTCCATTTTAGGTTTGCCTTTTCGTTGTCCTTAGGCTATAATGATATTCTTTCTATAATAGGCGGATTTGTTTAATCCGTCATTCCTCCTGATCCCTCATCGTGGGCGATTAGCTCAGTTGGATAGAGCGTTGGTCTCCGGAACCAAAGGCCGTGGGTTCAAGTCCCGCATCGCCCACCATTTTAAAATCCGAAATCCGAAGCACGAAATCCGAAACAAACAGCAAGATCCAAAGTTCAAATGACCGAAACATCTTCCCCTCCCTGATCGGGAGTCGGATTTCGGGTTTTAAATCTAAGCTAAAAATTCAAATATTTTTGGTTAGACTTTGGCTTCAACCGGGATTATCTCGTACTCGCGGGTCCCCAGGCCGATTTCCTCGGCATAAGCCAACTGCACCTCCCAGTCGATCTGGGGGTAAACTCCGCGGAACTTATCTTCCCCGGGGTTAAAATTTTTGGTCAAGGCGGAGTCCGGATTTCCCGCCTCCTGGTTGACCAGATCGACCGAGGCCTGGTCGAGAGCCACCGGGTCGGTGGAGGCCAGGATACCGATGTCCCGGACGATGGGCCGATCGGCGTGGCCGTAACAATCGCAAGCCGGGGAGATGTCGGTCAGGAAATTGATAAACAGTGCCCGGCCTTCCTTCCCCTTCAGGACGCCGGCGGTGTATTCGACCATCTTCTGCTGAAAGATCGGGATGGATTCGTTCCATTGAATTTGAATGGCCCCCTGGGGGCAGGTCAGGATGCATTCGCCGCAGCCCACGCAGGTTTCCGGGTTGATCACCGATTTTTCCTCTTCCAGGGCGATGGCGCTCTGGGCGCAGTGACTGACGCACTCCCCGCAGCCGATGCATTTTTTTCGGGTCACCTTGGGAGCGATATTGGAATGCTGGCTGAGTTTCCCTTCCCGCGAGGCGCAGCCCATGCCCACATTTTTGATGGTCCCCCCGAAACCGGCCAGTTCATGCCCTTTAAAATGGGCCACGCTGATAAAGGCGTCGGCAGCGACGATGTCGGCGGCAATAGAAACGGATTTAAAATGTTTTTTATCAATAGTCACCTTGACGGCGGATTTCCCCTTGAGTCCGTCGGCAATAATCAGGGGGGCCCCGACCGTGTCGTAGGAAAACCCGTTTTCCAGGGCCGTCTGCAGATGGGAAACGCTTTCGGCCCGAGTGCCCACATACAGGGTGTTGGCGTCGGTGACAAAGGGTTTCCCGCCCCAGGCTCGGACCTTATCGGTCACCGGGCGCAGGTAGAGGGGACGCACATAGGCCGTGTTTCCCTTTTCCCCGAAGTGAATTTTTACGGCCACCAGGTTGTTTTTGGCCAGGGTCCTGGAGAAGGGGACCTTGTCCAGCAGTTGGCTGATCCGCTGCAGCCGATTCTCCTTCAACGAAGTCTTCAGATCGACGAAATAAACGGGTGATGCCATAAATCCTCCCTGTAAGGCGTTGAGCGCAGAGCGCGGGGCGCGAAGCGAAAAAAACCGCGGCACGTAACTCTTGCGGCCCCGGTCGTTTGGATTATAAACGGTTAGGACTGACTGCTTTAAGGTTTGGCTTTTACGCTCTGCGCTTAGCGCTCGGCGCTCAGCGCTAAATGATCCCCATCCCCTTCAACACCGAGAGCATGACCGCCGCGGCCATGACCGAGCCGACCTGTCCGCCCGCGTTGGCGCCCATGGCGTGCATCAAAAGATAATTTTTCTTATTATACTTGAATCCTTCTTTTTGGACCACCCGGGCGGACATGGGGAAGGCCGAGATACCGGCGGCGCCGATCAGGGGGTTGATCTTGCCGCCGGTCAGGGCGCACAGGCCCTTTCCAAAGAGAACGCCGCAGGCCGTATCCAGGCAGATGGCCAAAAGGCCCAGGGCCAAAATAATCAAGGTCTGGGATTGCACAAAAACCGGACCGCTCATGGTGGCCCCGATGGATATGCCGAGCAGCAGGGTGACGATATTGGCAATCTCGTTGGAGGAGGCGTTGGTCAGCCGGGGCACGGCGCCGGACTCCTTCATCAGGTTGCCCAGCATGATCGTCCCCAGCAGGGGCAACCCTTTGGGGGCGATCAGCCCGCCCACAATGGTAATCACGATCGGAAAGAGGATGCGGGTGGTCTGGGAGACGGTCGGTTTATTGGTTTTCATGATGATCTGCCGCTCTTTTTCCGTGGTCAGCGCCCGCATGATCGGCGGCTGGAGAAGCGGGACCAGGGACATGTACGAGTAGGCGGCCACCGATACCGGGCCCAACAGATGCGGGGCGTACTGGGAGGCCACATAGATGACCGTCGGCCCGTCACAGGCCCCGATAATCCCGATGGTCACCGCGTCCATGGCGTTGAAGCCCAGGGCCAGGGCCAGGAGCAGGGTGATAAAGATGCCGAACTGCCCGGCGGCGCCCAATAGAAAAGTATAGGGGTTTTCCAGGACCGGGCCGAAATCGGTCATGGCCCCGATGCCGACAAAAATAAGCAGCGGAAAGAGTTCGGTCAGGATGCCGAAGTCGTAAATAATGCGCAGGAAACCTTCCGGCTCCATGAGACCGGCCAGGGGGATATTCACCAGGATGGCCCCGAAGCCGATGGGGACCAGCAACAGGGGTTCGAAGTCCTTTTTGATGCCGAGATAGAGGAGCACCCCCCCAATCCCGATCATCACCAGGTTAGACCAGTGGAGACTCATTGTACCGGCGATCAGACCGGACAATCCACTCAGAATGGCTTCAAGCATGGTATCATTCCTTATCTGCCGGCAGTTATTTGGCCGGCTTTTCTTCCCGAAGGGGAAAGAGCCGTTTCAACAAGGCCATGATCAGGCTCATCAGCATGAGAGACAACAACGTGCCTCCCATGCCGACGACGACCATGGTCCATCCAAAAGTCCAGGTATCCATAAAACCTCCTTGGAATCAGGTTCGATAGTGTAATTCGTTGCGCAGGGGATGGGAACCGGCCGCCTGCCGGGCCATCTCCTCCACCAGGTGGTATTCCTTCGGGTTATGCACCACGCCCTGGAGAACGATGGCCCGGCCGTCATGGACAATTTCCAGGGTGGGAACGAAAACTTTCGGGTTGGTAAACAGGTGGGATTTCACCCGGGCGGTCAAAGCCAGGTCCTTCAGGCGTTGCCGGGCCTCCGGGGTGGCTTCCCGGTCCCTGTCCTTCAGCGTTTCCACCAGAATCCCGGTGACTTCTTCATAGGATTGGCTGCCGGTATCGAAAACCCGGTCGTAGTATTTCGGGTCTTCCCAGTGTTTCCCGTAAACGGACTGAATATAGCCGGCCCGGGTACGGTCGGTTTTTTCGATCAGCCAGAGGGCCGT
This sequence comes from uncultured delta proteobacterium, assembly GCA_963716045.1. GTDB lineage: Bacteria > Desulfobacterota > RBG-13-43-22 > RBG-13-43-22 > RBG-13-43-22 > CAVQSS01. The sequence goes on from CAVQSS010000026.1 coordinate 28,075, forward strand.
TCTCCGGTCCATCTCATTGTCCCGCATGACCCGTTCAGCCCGGACTTCGAGGGGGGCGGTCAAGCGGATTTTGAACACCAGGGGGATGTCCGCCAGGAGAAAGTTGCTTCCCCTGCCGATGATCACCGCCCGGTCTTTCAAGGCATGGTCGTAGATGTAGCACTCGATCAGGGCGATGAAGGCCCGGTATTCCCAGTCGAATTTTTCCCACAGGGTGGGTTGCGCCTCGTCGAGATCCTCCGCCAGGTTCCGCCATTTTTCCCCGGAGGCCTTCAGGTCCAGGAGAATCCGGTCCTTATCCACAAACTCGTATTGCAATTCCCGGGCTACAGCCCGGCCGATTTCCCGACCGCCGCTGCGGTACTCCCTGGAGATGGATAAAATCGCCATACCTGATTACTCCTCTTTTTTGGAAATCGGCGTTTGCCGGTCCGGGGAGGACTGATAGTCCTTTTCCTCCCGGGATATCTTATAGCGGATCCAAAGCTTGCCGACCACCAGCACCCCCACCAGAAAAAAGACCTCGACCCCGTACTGCAGCCATTTGGGGGGGTGCAGCAGTCCGACCACAAAAGGATCGGTGATCATCATCTCTCCGCCGACCCGCCCCAGAACGGCCGCCCCGATGTAGATGATGACCGGGTATTTATCCATCAGCATAGAGAGCAGGTTGCTGGTGAGGACCACGAAAGGGATACTCAGGGCCAGCCCGAAGATCAGCAGGAAGAGGTTGCCCTTGGAGGCCCCGGCCACGGCCAGGACATTGTCGGTGGACATGGTGATATCCGCAATGATGATGACCCAAATAGCCTGGGCTAGGGTTTTGGCCTCCTTTTTGACCTCTTCATCCGGGGCCCCTTCCACGAAGAGTTTGACGGCGATCCAGAGGATGACGGCCCCGCCGATGAACTTGATAAAATTGACCTGCAGCAACTGGGCGGCAAAAAAGGTCAGGGTCACCCGGAGGAGGACCGCCGCGCCGGCCCCGAAAGCGATGCCCCGGTTCCTTTGCTTGCGCGGCAGCGAGCGCACCGCCATGGCGATGATCACGGCATTGTCCCCGGCCAGAATCAGGTCGATGAGCACAATGCTCAACAGACCGGTTACAAATTCCCAGTTGAAGTGAATCTGCCCGAGAACGCCTAAGTCCAAGAGGGGCCTCCTGTTGAGGTAATTTTCCGCTCGTTACGGTTCCGGGCTTTGGACCGGATTTCGCCATATTAATACTCTGGACACCGAAATCATACAATAATTATTGCTGATGTCAATCAAATATAGCTATAATTTGATTATATTATGATTATTTCCTTCCATTCGGACCGGGAAAGCACCGGCGTAATAAAGTTCTTGAATAAAAGCCCGAACAGTGGCTTAATTGACCGATTTTAACGATGAAAACCAACCAATCTGCCAATCTGTCCGACGAGGAAACAAAACCCGCGGGGTTATTTGCCCTGGCCCTGGGGGCTTTGGGCGTGGTGTACGGAGACATCGGTACCAGCCCGCTCTATGCCATCCGCGAGTGTTTCCACGGGCAGCATGCCGTCGCCCTGAACTCGACGAATATTCTGGGGGTGCTTTCCCTGGTCTTCTGGTCGCTGACGATGGTGGTCAGCGTAAAGTACGTGGGCTTCATCCTCAAGGCGGACAACCGGGGGAGGGGGGTATTTTTGCGCTCCTGGCGCTGCTGCTGCAGGCCAGGGATAAGATGTCGGCCCGAAGTTACGGAGTGGCCGTTCTGGCCGCGGTCTTTGGGGCGGCGCTTTTGTACGGGGATGGACTGATCACCCCGGCCATTTCGGTTCTTTCGGCGATCGAGGGGCTGGAGGTGGCCACCAAGGCCTCCAAACCTTTTATCATCCCGCTGACCTGCCTCATCCTGTTCCTGTTTTTTCTGGTCCAGCGCCGCGGTACGGCGGACATCGGCCGCTTCTTCGGCCCCATCATGATCCTCTGGTTTCTGACTATCGGTGCCTTCGGGCTGTTCGCTATTTTCGAGAGTCCGCAGGTGGTGTCGTCTTTGAACCCCTGGCGGGCCGTGGAATTTTTCCGGGCCAACCATCTGCACGGGATGGTGGTCCTGGGTTCGGTGGTGCTGTGCATCACCGGAGGGGAAGCCCTCTACGCCGACATGGGACATTTCAGCCCCCGGGCCATCAAACTCTCCTGGCTGGGGCTGGCTTACCCCACCCTGCTGTTCAATTATTTCGGGCAGGGGGCCCTGCTGCTTTCCCACCCGGAAGAATCCTTTCATCCCTTTTACGGTCTGGTTCCTAAGCTGCTGCTCTACCCGGCCGTGATGCTTTCGACTATCGCCACTATCATTGCCTCTCAGGCCATGGTTTCCGGGGTATATTCCCTCACGCAGCAGGCTATCCAATTGGGCTACCTGCCCCGGGTACGGGTGCTCCACACCTCGGCCGGGCATCGAGGCCAGATTTATCTTCCCGAAGTCAACTGGGCCATGATGGTTGGCTGTATCGCTCTGGTCCTGGCCTTTCGCGAGTCCACCAACCTGGCCGGGGCCTACGGCATTGCGGTGACGGCCACCATGGCCATCACCTCGATCATCTATTACCTGGTAGTCACCCGGCTCTGGAACTGGTCGGTATGGAAGGCGGGATTGCTGGTGGGGTTGTTTCTCTTCTTCGACGTCAGCTACCTGAGCGCCAACCTGCTGAAGATTATCGATGGCGGCTGGTTCACCATCGGGGTGGCCCTCCTGATAACCCTCAGCATGACCACCTGGCGGGAAGGGCGCAGGGCATTATCTGAATTGCTGACCCCCCGCCTGACCATGGATCTTTTTTTGAAGGACATCGAGCAAAAAAAACCCTTCCGGATTCCCGGAACGGCCGTTTTCATGTCCGTGAATCCCAAGGGGGTCCCGGTGGCCCTGCTGCATCATTTCAAACACCACAAGGTGCTCTTTGAGCAGGTGATCCTTTTATCCATTGTGACCCAGGATCTGCCCCGCATCGATCCCAGTGAGCGACTGACGCTGGAAGAATTCGGACAGGGGTTTTATCGAATCACCGCCCGTTACGGGTTCATGGAAACCCCCCGGGTGCCGGAGATCATGGCCCTGGCCGGCAGGCTGGGGGTAAAGACCCAAATGGCCGACACCACTTTTTTCTTGGGGCGGGAATCCCTGTTTACTACCGGAAAATCCCGAATGGCCCCATGGCGCAAGGTCTTGTTTTCCATGATGTCCCGCAACGCCATGAATCCCACCAATTTTTTTGAGATACCGCCGGGTCGAGTCATCGAGATCGGGACGCAAATTCAGCTCTAAGAAAAAGAATGCCTTACACAATGGCCTCGAATTTCATTATTCTTCTAAAAAAAATCCGCAAGGTTGAGGGCAGTACGGTTTTTGTTGCCAGCTACTTTTGGGCTATCCTATTAGGGGGGCTGCTGCTCTGGCTGCCTTTTTCCAATCCGGGGATGAAGGTATCCTTTCTGGACGCCGTATTCACGGCCACCTCGGCACTCTGCGTGACCGGTCTGGCGGTGGTGGATACGGGGACGTCCTTCAGCCTGATCGGCCAGATTATCCTTCTGGTGCTGATTCAGTCGGGCGGCCTGGGGATTACCACCTTTTCCGTCTGGCTGTTTCTCAGCCTGGGGCGAGGCATCGGCTTTAAAAGCCGGCTGTTTTTTCAATCCACCTTCAGCCCCCGCCCGACGGATGAATTGCGGGGCCTGCTCCGTTTGATCTTTTTGTTTACCTTACTGGTCGAAGCCGGGGGAACCCTGATATTAACCTTTTATTGGTGGCAGTTTTTCCCCTTGCCCCTGGCGTTTTACCAGGCTCTTTTTCACAGCGTTTCCGCTTTCTGTAACGCGGGCTTTTCCCTTTTTCCCGATAATCTGATTCAATACCAGGGCAGTCATGTGGTCAACGGCACGATCTGCGGGTTAATCATTCTCGGGGGGATAGGCTTTCCGGTAGCCTATGAGCTATTGGAAACGGCTAAAAAGTGGTACCGGGGGGCCAGGGTCAAGATCTCTCTGCATACCCGTCTGGTGCTGATGACCACGGCCATCCTGATTTTTGGTGGAGCCCTGGTTATTTATGCGATAGAATATGATGAAGGCCTGAAGGGCTTTTCTTTGATTACCGGCCTCTGGGTCGCCTTTTTTCAGTCGGTAACCGCCCGCACCGCCGGGTTTAATACCATCGATATGGCGGCCTTGACTAATCCTTCGCTGCTGGTGTTGATTATCCTGATGTTTATCGGCGCCTCCCCGGGTTCCTGCGGCGGCGGGATCAAGACCAGCACCTTTGCCCTGCTGGGAGGGCTGTTGATCAACCGATTGAAGGGAAAAAGCGAGGTCCATCTGTTTCACCGTACCGTACCGGAGGAGATCGTTTCCCGTTCCATGGCCCTGATTGTCCTGGCCGGCGGCCTGGTGCTGGTCATGACCACCTTAGTCCTGATGGTCGAAAGCGGGCACGACCCCTTTGGAAAGACCGGGGGGAAGCTTATGGAGGTATTGTTCGAGGTGGTTTCCGCCTTTGGGACCGTGGGGTTGTCCATCGGAGTCACTCCTAAACTCGAATCGATCAGCAAGATATTGATTATCGTCACCATGTATCTGGGGAGGGTGGGAATTCTAAGCCTGGGATATTCCATTGCCAGACGGGAAGAACGCCATCCCATCTCCTACGCCGAGGAAAGTGTCATGGTGGGGTAAGGGAAATTTATGAAACGATTCATCGTCATAGGCATGGGGAATTTTGGTTTTTATCTGGCGAAAACCTTATACCAGGATGGTCATGAAGTGTTAGCCATAGACCGGGATCGGGAAAGGGTCAGCCGAATCCAGGACCTGGTCAGCGAGGCCATGATCCTCGATGCCATCCACAAGGATTCCCTCAGGGGATTGGGAATTTCAGCGGCCGAGGCCGTAGTGGTGAGTATGGGGGACGACATCAGCAACTCCATCTTGACCACCCTTTATTTAAAAGAACTGGGGGCCAAAAAAATCGTGGTGAAGTGCCAGGATGAGGACCACGGACGGATCCTGGAAAAACTCGGTGCCAATGAGATTATTTTCCCCGAAAAGGCCATGGGCCAGAAGGTGGCCAAGGGGCTCTCCCGGGGAAATATACTGGACTTCATTCCTTTGTCCGAAGACTACACGATTATCGAGACCGCCGCGCCCAAGGAATTTCTGGGTAAATCGCTGAAGGAGCTGAAGCTGAAAACCATCTACCAGGTGTACGTCATCGCCGTCAATCAATTGATCCCCCCGGCCTTCATCCTCTCCCCTCCCGGAGACTTTGTCATCAAGGACTCGGATGGCCTGGTGCTGCTGGGGAGAGAAAAAGATATCCAGCGGATCAACGGCCTGGTGACTTAGTATTAAACGTCTAATGCTCGGAGGGGGAAATGAAAAGATTCGCCGCTGTCCTCTTTTTTCTGGGAATTTGTCTTCTCAACGCCCTGGCCCTGGCCGCCGATAAACCTCTCCCCAAGCCGGGGGTGCTTGGCGAGGAAACCATCTATACCTCGAAGCCTTTGTCCAACTATAAGGCCCTGATAATCAGAGATTTTCCCCTGGACCAGGCGGTATTGAAAAATATGAACGATGAGGAACTGTCCCGTTTCCAGGCCCTCAAACCCAAACTGGTGGAACTGCTGTCCGAGGAATTCGCTAAGCGGATGCAGTCCAAAAAGCTGTTCGACCGGGTGGGTCGAAACGGCGACACTGGACCGCAGACTCTGATCCTGGAAGGCGGGGTTTCGAAGATCGACGTCGGGAACCGAGCCTTGAAATTCTGGGTGGGGTTCGGAGCCGGGAAATCGACCCTAACCCTGTATGGAAAATTAATTGACGGCGCCACCAACGAGGTGCTGGCGGTGTTTGAAAATGACTATCATGATAAGTTCAGTTTGGCCGAAATGGAGAGAATTTTTGACGAGGATACAAAAAATTTTGCCAAAGATCTGGTTGAGTTTATTGAAAAACTCTACTGACTTTATTGGAGGTTTAATCGGCAGTGAAAATTCTCGACATTGGCTGTGGGAAGCGAAAAATGGCCGGGGCGGTGGGGATAGATCGCAGTCCGGATTCCCAGGCCGATCGTATTCACGATCTGAATAGCTTTCCTTATCCTTTTCCGGCAAACGATTTTGACCGGATTTACTGCCTGGATGCACTGGAACATCTGAAGGACGTTGTCCGGACCATGGAAGAAATTCACCGCCTGGCCCGGAAAGGGGCCGGGGTGTTCATCCGAGTCCCCCACTTTACCAGCACCCTGGCCTATGGCGACCCTACCCACCGGCATTTTTTCAACACCCAGTCCCTGGATTATTTTTGCGGCGGATTTCAGGAGTACGATTTTTATTCAAAGGCGGCCTTTAAAAAAAACAACGTTCGCCTGAATTTCTGGAAGCTCCATCGGATCAACGGGGTTTCCCTCCTGGCCAATCGCTTTCCGCTCTATTATGAAAAACTTTTCGCCTTTATTTTTCCGGCCATGAATATTGAGTTTGAATTGGAAGTCATTAAAGACTGACTTATTACAAATACGTCAACAGATGGCCGCACGCGTCTCCGAAATACGACTGAAAATTCATACAGCCTCGTCCCGCTCAGCCCGCCGTAAAACAACTTTATAAATAATATCAATAAGTTTTTTAATATCTAATGGCTGGCATAAAGATTGCTTTCTCGGCCTCTATATAATTCCACGGGAGGGAGAAAGAGCTATGAAACGTTTGGTGTTATTATTTTTGCCGTTGCTGGTTATTTGGGGTTGTGCCGGGGATCCGAAAATGCTGCCCATGCGAGATACCGGTCTCGATCCGGCCGGGGCGGAAAAAGGGATGAAGACGGTTGAGTTCCCCAAGGGGACCTGGACCGGTACGGCCTCCACCGAGCAGGCCGGAGCCCTGGCCCAGACTTTTGTTAATTCCCATAATATGGCCATGCGGGAATTCGACCAGGTTAAGGATAACCAGGAAAAGATGAAGGGATCCCTGCAAAACCTGAAGGATTCCGCCCAGAGGCTGGAGGAAACCAATCAAAAGCTTTTGGTCTCCGCCCAAAAAAATCAGGACTCGGCCGAGAAAAGCTTGCTGCGTATCGAAAAGCTGTCCAAAGATCAGGGTTCCGGGGAAATTACCCTGTTCTACCCCACCGGGTCCGGAAAAATTGCGGAAGGTTCCCGGGAACACGGTCGACTCGTCCAGTTTGTGGATTACCTCTCTCGGGAAAGCCGTGGTCGGAAGGTGCTGTTTATCAATATCGGCAGCGCCTCGGCAACGGGCCAGAAGCGGACCAATATGAAGCTGGCCAAGGCCCGTTCGGAATTTCCCCTTCAGGTAATCGATAAATATCTGGTCAATGTGCCCCACGAATACTTTAAAGTCTATGGCGTCGGAGATCAATACAGCCCCAAAAAAGCGACACAGAAAGAACACCTGCGCTATCAGCACAACCGTTTGATTGCCGTTTATGAAACGGGTCAGTTGCCGGCAGTCCCTGAAGAAGCCTTGAAAAAATAATTTTTACAAATCTGACAAATCCTACTATAAAAAGGGCGGCGGTGTTGAATTGAACCGCCCCCTTTTTCTTTTATGACCGCCCAATCCCTTTTTCCTATTAAAAAGTTAGTCTCCTGGTTTAGTAAAAATCGGCGCACGATGCCCTGGCGCATTGACCGCCATCCCTATACCGTCTGGGTCTCGGAGATTATGCTCCAGCAGACCCGGGTAGACCAGGTGGAACCGTATTATCAACGGTTTATGGACTGGTTCCCCGATATGCGGGCCCTGGCGCAGGCGCCGCTGGAGAAAGTGCTGAAGGCCTGGGAGGGGCTGGGATATTACAGCCGGGCCCGTCACCTCCACCGGAGCGCCCAAAGAATAGTCATCGAACACGGCGGAATCTTCCCGGACCGCTATGCCGAACTGGTTACGCTTCCCGGCATCGGGCGCTCAACCGCCGGGGCCATCTTGAGCCTGGCCTTTGACCAGCCTTACCCGGTATTGGACGGCAATATCAAAAGGGTCCTCATCCGTTTTCACCATATCCGCCGGCCGGCCGGGGAGGCGGCCACGGTGAACGAATTGTGGCGGAAGGCGGAAGGGCTGCTCCCTTCCAGGAAACCCGGCCGGTTTAATGAGGCCCTGATGGAACTGGGCGCCCTGGTCTGCCTGCCGAGAAACCCGGCCTGCGGGCGCTGTCCTTTACGGGAGGCCTGTCTGGCCTTTCTCCGCGGAGATCCCGAAAAACTGCCGGTTAAAACTCCGCGCCGGAAAATTCCCCATTACCAGGTTACGGCGGCAGTGATCCGGAAAGGTGAAAAAATCTTGATCACCCGGCGGCCGGAAAAAGGGCTGTTGGGCGGGTTATGGGAATTCCCTGGGGGGAAGCAAAAGCCGGGGGAATCGTTAGAGGAATGTCTCCGGCGGGAAATTGAAGAAGAGCTGGGAATTGAAATCTCCGTGGGCGAGCCGTTTATGCAAGTCAAACACGCCTACAGTCATTTCAAGATTACCCTGCACCCCTTCTTCTGCCGTCACCTGAAAGGGCGCATCCAAAAAATAGGGATCATGGATTACCGCTGGGTGACTTCATCGGAGCTGAGCGAATATGCCTTCCCCCGGGCGGACCGGCGGGTGATCGCCTACTTGACGAAAGGCTGAGGTTCGGGCCCGGCTCAGTGCATGCCTCCCGGCATACCGCCGTCGATGACCAGCACTTGTCCGGTGACCGACTCGGCCCGGCAGAAGGTGAGCACCTGCTCGGCAATGTCCTGAATGTTCGCGGTCCGACCCAGCACGACCTGACTCCGCGCCATCTGGACAATCTCTTCCGGGACGCGCTTCGCTAACCGGGTCCCTTCCACCAATCCGGGCGCGATACAGTTAACCGTCACCTCAGGGGCCAGGGCGACCGCCAGGCAGCGGGTGAGGTGGATCAAGCCCGCCTTGCTTGCCGAGTAGGCAATGCTGCTGCTCCCCGGGTAAAGTCCCCCCAGCGAGGCGATGTTCACGATCCGACCGGCCCCCTGCGCCCGAAGGTGAGGGGCAAAGGCCCTGGCCAGCAAGTAGGGACCGCGAAGATTGGTTTCCAATACGCGGTCCCAGACATCAGCGGTAAGCAGGTCGAGGGCGGTGAAGGGAATACCGATATTCCAGGCGGCATTGTTGACCAGGATGTCCAGCCGACCGAACTCACCGAGCACCTTATCGACGGAGGCATCGATGGCCGCCGGGTCACGCTGGTCAAGGTGCACCGATAGACTTCGCCTCCCGGTTGCCCGCACCGCCTCGACGGTTGCGGTGGCGCTTTCCAGGTTGCCTACGTAGGATATGGCGACATCCGCGCCCGCGGCGGCCAAGACTCTGGCGATCGCACCGCCGATGTCCCCGGAGCCCCCGGTGACCAAAGCTGTCTTCCCTTTAAGATCCATAGCGTCTTCCCTCCTGGATTTTTGGTTATCTTCTGATTTATTACCGGTCTCACAATAGTCTGTACATACACCGACCGTCATCCCCGAGTGTTTTAATCGGGGATCCAGCATCGCACAAGGCAGGGACTGGATTCCCGCCCAAAATCGCTGCGGGAATGACGATATGAAGGCCAGGGGATAGTCGGTTCTACTATAAGACTGTTAATAATCAACCGGCAAGATCGGCTTTCTATTTAGCAACCCAGCCGTCGATTGTCTCCCGGAGTTTCCTGAAATAGCCCTCGCCGCCGACCAGGTAGGTGTCATTGTGGTCCGCTTCCTCAATTTCATGCCATTCTTTGGGTTCCGGCGCAGTCTCAAAAAGCCGGCGGCCGAGTCGGATGGGGACGATGGTATCCCGGCCGCCGTGGATCACCAGGACCGGCATTTTTATTCGTTTCAGACGGGACAGGGCATCGAACCGGCCGGACAGAAAGCGTTCGCTGAAGACAAAGGGGTAATGGACCTTGGCCATGGCCCCCAGGTGGGGGAATCCGGATTCAAGGATCAGACCGGCGGCCGGAACCCTGGTGGCCAGGTCCGCGGCCATGGCGCAGCCCAGGGACCTCCCGAAAAGGACCGCCCGGGCCGGAGGGACCGGCCCTTCCCGAAGCAGGGTCTCCCAGGCCGCTTCCCCATCCAGGTAAAATCCCTGCTCGGACAGGGATCCCTCGCTTTTTCCGTATCCCCGGTAGTCGAATATAAAAACGTTGATTCCAACGGACTGCAACCGGGCGATGTTGTCCAGGCGGTGGCTGATGTTCCCGGCATTGCCGTGGCACCAGAGCAGAAACGGGGCCTGCGGGTCCCGGACAAATAGCCACCCGTGGAGCTTCACCCGGTCTTGGGTTTCAAAATAGAGCTCCCGGGTCTGAAGGCCAAAGTCTTCCGGACGGCCATTATGGGCCTTTTCAGGAAAGCAGACGAAGGCCCTTTCGAGGAAACCGCTACAGCCGCTGGTCATGATCAAAAACACCAGGGAAACAAAAACACAAAATTCGATGGGTACTTGACTGGGAAATTTGAATTAATGCACCCGAGCGTTTGGATTTCGATGAAGTCGATGTGAGATCGATATTTGTGGATCTGCGCTTTGGGATTTTCTTCCTCATCCTCCGGCAGGCCCCGCCGCCGGGCCTGCATCTGCAAATAACCTTCGCTGAAAGGATAGGGACCGCCTTTGAAGTGGTGACAGGGGAATTTATCGCAGTCGCGGAGGCAGTATTCCACCTTCCGCTCCACCGCGCAATTCAGGATCGGGCAGACTCCGCCGATCAGCCGCAACTGGGCCACCAGCTTGCGGTTGGCCTGCTCCGACAGCCCGGAGCCGCAGGGGCTGCACTTTCCTTCCGCGAAGAGTCGACAAGCCAGACAATTGATGCCGCAGGCCCCGGTACCTTCCATTGAACTCCCCCTATGGCTCAAAATAGCCGCCGGGCGTTGTATTCCGGAAAATCCAAGCCCAATATTTTTTGGGCTGTTTTGGCTATGTTATAGGTTACGTAACGCAGTTCGAGGGTGGAGGAGCGACTATCCCAGATCACATACTTGGCCCGGTTGTTGCCATCCCGGGGCTGGCCCACACTCCCCACGTTGACCAGGTATTTGACCCCCTTGCGGAGGGAAAAGACCCCGCGTTTGAAAGGAAGGTAGGTGAGGCCCCGGTCCTCGGAGGCGATGAGATGCAGGTTGTGGGTATGCCCGATAAAACAAATCCTTTCCGGCAGGGCCGTCAAAATCCGATGGATTTCCGGATCAGGGACTTCGTACAGATAGGTGGTGACGGAATCGGGCGGGAAGCCGTGGACGAACCGGCAGTCCTGGTCCAACAAGAATGACGGCAATTCTTTAAAATAGTTCAGTGACTCCTTAGATAACAGTCGACGGGTTATCATTAATGAGGTCCGGGTGGGATGGTTGAACCAGCCTAAGGTGCCGGGATCGACCAGACCCAGTTCGTGATTGCCCAAGATCCAGGGAATTTTCAGCGCCCGGATTTCACGAACAACCTCCTCCGGTTCTGGGCCATAGCCCACGCAATCGCCCAGGCAGAAACGGGAATCAATCCGGTTCCGATCCATATCGGCCAGAACCGGTACTAGGGCATCCCAATTGCCGTGAATATCCGAGAAGACGGCCAATCGCATGCTATATATTATGCCAGGGAATCCTTAAAAGTAACCAAAAATATGTGAATTCTTGGTTAGAAATTGGTTAGGCCTGACGGAAGGCTGGCCCGAAGAAAAACTTGGCAGGGGGTTGTCCGTTCAGTATATAATGAAGTTATACTCATATACCGGTCTATTTTGAGAAAGGATGGTTCAATATGGAAAAAAAGCAGCCCCTGTTCTACCCTCCCCCGTATCAGGATTCCGCCGCCTACGGGCGGCTGATTTTGCGGGACGGTTCTACGGCGTCTATACACGTCGCCACGCCAAAAGACCAGGAGGCCTTGCGGGATTTTTTTGAACGGCTTTCTCCGGAGTCCCGCTACCAGCGATTTTTCAGTTTTCGTCTGCCGGACGATCAAATCATCGCCACCTTATGTGATGGCTCCAATCCCCGGGAGCGGTTGACCCTGATCGTCACCCGGCTCATAGAAGGGGCCTCCCGCATTATCGCCACCGGGTCTTATGTCCTGGCGGAACCGAAAAAAGCCGAAGTGGGAGTGGTGGCGGCCGATCAATTCCAGGGCAAAGGCCTGGCCACGCTGCTCTTGGAGCGGCTCTCCCTGCTGGCGGTCCGCAACGGCATCCTGCGCTTTCAGGCGGTGACCCACGCCGACAACCGGCGCATGCTGGAAATATTTCAACATTCGGGGTTCATCCTGGAGCAGCAGGCCAACCAGGGCCTGATCGATATCGAGCTTTCGGTCCAGCCCGGCGAGGACAGTGTGACTCGATCGGAATTACGGGACCGCGTTTACACCACCGCCTCCCTGCGCCCATTTTTTCGTCCCAATGCGGTAGCGGTGATCGGGGCCTCCCGGAAGGAATCCAGCCTGGGTTTCATGGTGGTGGAATCTTTGATGACCAACCGGTTTCAGGGTCCGGTATATCCGGTCAACCCCAAAGCCGAAGTGATCTACTCCATTCGGGCCTCCCATTCGGTCCGCGAACTGCCGGAACAGGTGGATTTGGCCGTAGTGGTCGTCCCCAAGGAGGCGGTCTCCCAGGTGGTCGATGATTGTGCCGCCCTCGGGGTCCGGGCCTTGATCGTCATCTCGGCCGGATATGCCGAAGAGGGGGCTGAGGGACTACGGCTGCAGGAGGCCCTGGTGGAAAAAGTCCGAGGTTACGGCATGCGGCTGGTGGGGCCCAACTGCCTGGGCTTGATGAACACCGATCCCGAAATTCGGCTGAACGCCTCCTTTTCTCCTATTTTTCCCCCGGCCGGAAGGATCGCCATGTCTTCTCAGAGCGGGGCCCTGGGTCTGGCCATCCTGGGGTTTGCCAAACAATTAAACCTGGGGCTTTCCAAGTTTATCAGCATCGGGAATAAAGCGGATGTTACCGGGAACGACCTCCTTCAATACTGGGAAGGGGACCCCAATACCGATTTGATTCTCCTCTACCTGGAATCGTTCGGCAACCCGCGCCGCTTTGCCCGCATTGCCCGCCGGGTCAGCCGATCGAAGCCCATTGTGGCCGTAAAAAGCGGGAGGACCACCGCCGGGAAACGGGCGGCCGGTTCCCACACCGCCGCCCTGGCCGCCAGCGATGTGGCCGTCGAAGCCCTTTTCCACCAAACCGGGGTTATCCGGGCCGAGACGCTGGAAGAGATGTTTGACCTGGCGGCCGTGCTGGGGAGCCAACCGCTGCCTCCCGGCCGGCGGGCTGCCATTGTCACCAATGCCGGAGGCCCGGGGATCCTCTGCGCCGATACCTGTGAAGCCGGGGGGATGAAGGTTTCGGAACTTACCGAAAAGATCCAGGCCGAGCTGCGGGCCTCAGTTCCCAAGGCCGCCAGCCTGGGAAATCCCGTCGACATGATCGCTTCGGCGACCCCCGAAGAATACCGGAAGGCCATTGAGATTTTGCTGTCGGCCGAGGAAGTGGATGCCTTGATCGTTATTTATATCCCGGTCATCCCCGAGACCGAGGCCATCTCCCGGGCGATTCATCAAGGGGTTTTGGCCGCCCGGGCCGCCGGCGCCGTCTCTAAACCGGTACTGGCCTGCATGATGGTCGGAGAAGGGTTGACCGGTTCCCTGAAGTTTGAAGAGGAGACCATCCCGACCTTTGCCTTTCCGGAATCGGTCGCCCGGGTCTTAACCCGGGTGGCGAATTATGCCGAATGGCGCCGCCTCCCCATAGGCATGGTTCCGGATTTTGAAGGCCTGGAAATTGAAGCGACCCGGGAGGTTTGCGCCCGGGCTTTAAAAGACCGAGGGCCCGGGTGGCTTTCCCAGAAGGAGGTACAACAGGTTTTATCCGGTTTTAGGCTGCCGGTCCTTCCCGGAGGCCTGGCCCGATCGCCGGGAGAGGCCGTGCAGATCGCTCAGCGAATCGGGTTTCCGGTGGCGGCCAAATTGGTTTCTCTGCAAATTACCCATAAGACCGAGGTGGGGGGAGTGCATTTAAACCTGAAGGACGAGCGGGAAGTGGAGGAAGCCTATTCCGCTATTCGAAAGGCCCTGGAGAATATCGGTAAACTGGACGCTCTGGAAGGGGTGTGGGTGCAGGCGATGGCCCCGGAGGGCGTGGAAGTATTGGTAGGGGTTACGGAGGATCCCGTATTCGGTCCGCTGATCGCTTTCGGGTTGGGAGGAATTTTCGTGGAAGTCATGGGAGACGTGCGCTTCGGCGTAACTCCCTTGAACGACCGCGATGCCAAGGAATTGATCACCGGCATCCGCGGCTATTCGCTGTTGAAAGGATTTCGGGGAAAGCCCCCGGCGGATATCGAGGCCCTGGAAGACACCCTGCTGCGGGTTTCCCGGCTGGTGGAGGAGATCCCGGAAATAGTCGACCTGGACCTGAACCCGATCATTACCCGCCCTCCCGGGGAAGGCTGCCTGATTGCGGATGCCCGGATTCGGGTGGAGACTAAGATCAGGCAATGAATGAAAGGGGGTTCTTTTTACCTGTTCCGATTCGAACCATTCCGGGTAATCGGATGAAGGAAGAATATTGTTCGGAATAAAAGATCGATTTCCAGAAGTCTACGGGTTGGGCCAATGCTCACTGGATTATATCGGCATAATAGAAAGCTATCCCCCGGCGGACAGCAAGTGCGAATTTGCCGGATTGGTGGTTCAGGGCGGAGGGCCGGTGGCCACGGCCCTGGTCGCTCTTTCCCGGTGGGGAGTAACCTGCACCTTTGTCGGGGTGATCGGGGATGACTTCTTCGGTGGTCAAATCCGTGCCAGCCTGGAAGCGGAAGAAATCGATCTCCGGGGAATGTTAATCCGAAAGGGATTCGATTCCCAGTTTGCCTTTGTCGCCGCCGAACCCGGTTCGGGGAGGCGGACGATATTTTGGCAGAGACCCACCGGTCTGCCGCCCGGTCCAGAAGAGCTAGATCTGGATTTGATCCGCCGGGCGAGGGTCTTCCACACCGATGGCATGTTTGCGGAAGCCTCTCTGGAAGCAGCAAAAGTGGCCCGGGAGGCAGGGGTGCCGGTGGTGGTGGACGCCGGATCGCTCCGGGAAGGGATGGTGGACCTGGCTCGTCTAAGCGATTATTTCATTGCCTCTTCAGCCTTTGCCCGTTCCCTGGTCGGGAAGGACGATCCGGTGGCGGCCTGCCGGGAAATGTCCGCCCTTGGTCCCGGCTTGGTCGGGGTCACTCTGGGGAAAGAGGGCTACCTGGCCCTCGATCGGGGCCGGCTGATCCGCCGTCCGGCTTACCCGGTGGCGGCGGTGGATACCACCGGCTGTGGAGACGTGTTTCATGCCGGGTTTATTTATGGGGTGCTGAAAGGCTGGACAACGGACCAGAGCCTGGATTGGGGGGCCTGGGCCGCCTCGCGGGTTAGCTTGAAATTAGGCGGACGGGCTGGGATACCGCCGCTTCACGGTTGGGTAAAATCAGGGGACGGATGAATTTGACAAGCGAAGACCTGTATATTAAAATGACCATTTAAAAAACCTATCGGAGTTTCTATGGAAGATTTTCAGAAAATAATGCCGGTCTCCAAGGCCAAAAGAGAATTTTTGGATCTCCTTAAACAAATGGAGCAGGAGGGGAGCACCATTGCCTTGACTCGGGATGGAGAGGCTGTCGGAGTGATGATGCCCCTTTCCCGCTATGAGGCCATGCAGGAAACCATAGAAATTCTGGGGGATAAGGAAATCGTCCGCGCCCTGAAGGCCTCTCAAAAAGATTTTAAGGCCGGAAGGCTTGTATCTCATGAGAAAGCCTGGAGCGATTAATGCCCTATCAGGTGATTTATTCGGAGACCTCCGGGAAAATCATCCGGAGGCTGCATCCGTCGATAAAACCGTTGATTAGACAGAAAATCGATGCCTTGCGGGAGAATCCTTTTTTGGGCAAAGCACTGGAACGGGAATTGACCGGGTACTACTCGCTGAAAACTAAAAAGTACCGGGTCATCTATCGATTGGATCATCCTGAGAAAACAATCCAAATTCACTACCTGGGATACCGAAAGGATATTTACGATCTTTTTAAACAGTTGTTAACGGAAGCAACTTGATCTTTTGAGGGATATTGAAATGGTTGAAGAAACCCTCACCCAATCCGGTAAAGAAAGAATAGCCTTAATTTCCGAGGATATTGTTGTGAAAAAGAGTCTGCCCAAATCCCGGGAAAAAGCTATTAGGGAACTGGCTGGTTGGCTGACCCATAAAGAGGCTGAGGAGTTGCGTCGAGCGACCCGAGTTTTTGGTCAAATTAATCGGAGGTAATGATGCGAAAACGAATTCGGAAAAAATTATGTTTGGGTGAATTCCAGGAGTTTGGATTTGAAGTACAGTTTCGTCTCCCGTCCGACCTGAGCGATCAGGACCAGGAGGCTTTTTTCGACGCTTTCCTGGCCGAGGCCATCGAGGGCCAGGGCCTCATGTGCGGCGGCGGCTGCGGCACGGACTGGGATATCTTTATCACCCTGGCAGACCGGGGTTCGACCAAAGAAAGCCACCAGAAGCTGGTCGAGGATTGGCTGAAGAACTCTCCCTTGGTTTCGGAAATGAGGATCGGACCCCTGGTCGATGCCTGGAATTAGGGGGAGATCGATACACCCCAAATCTGTTTTTTTTTATGGATCTTTGAAAATTACCAAACGGTACCAAGGTGGGGGATTTTTTGAAGTGTCCGATCCTTGGTGATCAGTGGGGAGTCCAGGTACTTGGCTGTGGAAACTATAATTTTATCGTGAAGTTCCGGAATGTCTTTTAAATCGATAAGCCTTTTTAAAATCAGGACGTCCAGCGGGATAAGGATGTAATTGTCACTATCCACGATCTTTTTGAACAAGCGTTTGAAATCAAATAGCACCCTTTTCTTGTCAAAAATGCTCAAGGCTTCAGCAATAACGATCGTGGGGATAAATATTACATTTTCTCCCGTTTCACATTTTTCAAAAATTTCATAAGCCCTGGAACTTAATCGGGGGCTTTCAATAAACCACCATAAAAGGGCATGGGTATCCGTGACAAAATTCATCAAAATTTAAATCCCAATTTTTCCGTAGAGCGCTTTTCTGGCCGCCTTTATATCCTGATCGGTTATATCAATTCCTTTTAAGGCACCTTTTAAAGAGGTCGGCTTTTTCGTCTGAGGAAGCATTTTCTTTAAGATGGTTAATTTCAAAGCCCCTATATCTTGTTCCAGGGCTTCAACCATATTGAAAAGGTTACTGTTTGATTCGGCTCGGGAGGATTTCATAAAATTTATCCTTTTGATATTATTTGGTAAATGATAGTCTATTCAAAATAGGGTGTCAACTTTTTCTTAAACTGGAGAAAAAATCGGACTGCTCCCATGACCACTGAAGCGGATACTTGTCGAAAATATGTCCTTCCCAAGTTGATCGCAGCAGGTTGGGATAACGATCCCCATTCCTTCACCGAGCAAAGGACATTTACCGACGGGCGGATTGTAATCGCCGGGGAAAAGATATTTCGCCGCCGCCAGAAGAGGGCCGATTATATCCTCCGTTTTACCCGCGACTTTCCAATTGCCGTCATCGAGGCCAAACCGGCCCATAGACTTCCTGGAGACGGTCTGCAACAGGCCAAAGACTATGCCGAGGTCCTGGGATTGAAGTTCGCCTATTCAACCAACGGCCACGGAATCCACGAATTTGATTATCTAACGGGGCGGGAACAGGAGCTTGCCGGTTTCCCGACACCGACGGAGCTATGGCAGCGCTTGATCCAGGTCCAGGGCTTGACCAGAGAATCATCCGAACGACTGCTCAAACCTTATTACCACCATAGCGGAAAAAGCCCGCGTTATTACCAGGAAATAGCTATCAACCGGACCGTTCAGGCCGTCCTTCAGGGTAAAAATCGGGTACTATTGACTATGGCCACCGGCACCGGGAAGACCGTAGTCGCCTTTCAGATCTGTTGGAAACTCTGGTCATCCCGCTGGAACCGGACCGGAGAATATCGCCGTCCTAAGATCCTTTACTTGGCCGATCGTAATATCCTTATTGACGATCCCAAGGATAAAATTTTTGCCCCTTTCGGGGATGCCCGGCACAAAATTGAAAACGGTGAGGCCGTCAAGAGCCGGGAAATGTATTTTGCCATCTATCAGTCCATTGCCCGGGATGAAAGACGTCCGGGACTTTACCGCGAGTATGCTCCCGATTTTTTTGATTTGATCATCGTCGATGAATGCCACCGGGGAAGCGCCCGGGATGAAAGCAACTGGCGGGAGATCCTCGAGTATTTCGACCCGGCTTTTCAGCTTGGCATGACGGCTACCCCTTTACGGGAAGATAACCGAGATACTTACCGCTATTTTGGAAATCCCCTTTATACCTACAGCCTTAAGCAGGGCATTGAAGACGGCTTCCTGGCTCCCTATCGAGTCCACCGGATTGTTACTACGGTCGATGCCACCGGCTGGCGGCCTACCCAGGGGGAAGTGGACCGCTATGGTCGGGAAATCCCCGATGAGGAATATCACACCAAAGATTTTGAGCGGGTTGTCGCCCTCCGGGCTCGAACCGAGGCGATCGCCCGGCACCTGACCGATTTTCTAAAAAAAACCGACCGCTTCGCTAAAACCATTGTTTTTTGTGTGGATCAGGAGCATGCCAATGAAATGCGCGGGGTTTTGGGCAACCTCAATGCCGATCTGGTTCAACAAAACCCTGATTATGTCTGCCGGGTTACCACCGATGAAAAAGAAATAGGGCGAGGCCATTTAAGCCGTTTTCAGGAATTGGAAACCCTTACCCCGGTAATCCTGACCACCTCCCACCTTCTGACCACTGGGATTGACGTCCAGACCTGCAAAAATATCGTCATAGCCCGAGTGGTCGGTTCCATGACCGAATTCAAACAGATGATAGGACGGGGGACCCGGGTCCGGGACGATTACGGGAAATACTACTTCAACATCCTGGACTATACCGGGTCAGCCACCCGTCACTTTGCCGATCCTGACTTTGACGGGGAACCTGCTTTTATCTCCGAGGAAGATTTGCAGGGAAACAAGCTGAAGCCGGACCAGGACCTAAAAGATGACCAGCCTGGTTACCTTGATGATGTTGCCCAAGAAGTGGACGAAACCAGGAGACTGACCGGGGAGGATTTTACCAATAAGGAGCGTCGTAAATTTTATGTAGATAATGGACATATCGAAATCGTTGCCCATCTGGTCTATGAAATGGATTCCGAGGGGAACCAATTAAGGGTGATTAAATATACGGATTATACCGCCGAAAAGGTCCGCACTCTTTTCCCCAATGCCGTCTCCCTCCGGAGCCGATGGGCCGATCCGACCCAACGCTCAGAGATTATTGAAGAGCTGGCCCTGCGCGGCATCGACTTTGCGGAACTGGCCTCTGCCGCCAACCACCCCGAGGCCGATCCTTTTGATCTGCTTTGCCATGTGGCCTTTAATGCGCCCTTGAGGACCAGGCGGGAGCGGGCAAACCGTCTGAAAAACGATTGCAAGGATTTTTTTGACCAATACAGCCCAACGGCAAAAACAATCTTGAACGAATTGCTGGAAAAGTACGCCGAGCACGGAACGGCCCAGTTTATTATCCCTGACATTCTGAAAGTCCCGCCCCTCTCGAACCATGGAAACGTACTGGAAATCGCAGACTATTTCGGCGGCTCCGAAAAATTACGGGAAGCGGTCCATCAATTGCAAACCCTGCTCTATGCAGCTTGAAGGAGAATAATTGGCGCCCCGAAATCTGAAATCCAAACAACCTCAAACCACCGCTCAATCACTCAGCAGTCTGATCAAGTCCGCCCGGGATATCATGCGCAAGGATAAAGGGCTGAATGGGGATCTGGATCGGCTGCCCATGCTGACCTGGATCCTGTTCCTCAAGTTTCTGGACGACCTGGAACTTATTCGGGAACAGGAGGCTACCATCTCCGAAAAGCGTTTTCGCCCGGCTATCGAACCCCCCTACCGCTGGCGGGATTGGGCCGCCAAGGAAGACGGCATCACCGGCGATGAGTTGATCCATTTCATTAACCAGGATGAGGCCACGAGGCCTGACGGAAACCGAGGGCCGGGGCTGTTTGCCTATCTGCGCGGCCTTCAGGGGGCAAACGGAGGGGACCGACGGGATGTGATCGCCACGGTATTTCGAGACACTTTAAACCGGATGATCAACGGTTATCTCCTTAGGGACGTGGTCAACAAAATAAATAGGATTCATTTCAATGCCAGCGAGGAAATCCATACGCTGAGCCATCTCTATGAATCCATGCTCAAGGAGATGCGGGACACGGCCGGCGATTCCGGAGAATTCTACACCCCTCGTGCGGTGGTTCGCTTCATGGTTGAAGTGCTTGATCCCCAACTGGGGGAAACCATCTTAGACCCGGCCTGCGGGACCGGCGGGTTTTTGGTCGAATCCTACAACCATTTTTTTGCCCAATGCAAAACCGTCGGGGACCATAAGACTCTTCAGGAGAAAAGTATCCTTGGGGGCGAGGCCAAGTCGTTGCCTTATCTTCTTTCCCAGATGAACCTATTGCTCCATGGCCTGGAATATCCTCACATAGAATATGGCAACAGTCTGGCCGTTCCTCTTAAGGAAATTGGGGATAAGGATCGAGTAGATATCATCCTGACCAATCCGCCCTTCGGCGGGGAGGAGGAACGGGGTATCTTGGCCAATTTTCCAGAAGACAAACAGACTGCAGAAACTGCCCTTTTATTCCTGCAACTGATCATGAGGAAACTTCGGCGCCATCCTAAACCAGGACGGGCTGGGGTAGTCGTGCCCAACGGCACCCTGTTCGGCGACGGGGTTAGCGCCCGGATCAAAGAAGAACTGCTTAAGAAATTCAATCTCCATACCATTGTCCGTCTCCCCAATGGAGTTTTCGCTCCTTACACCAGCATCCCTACCAACCTCCTTTTCTTTGACCGTTCCGGCCCAACTAAAGAAATCTGGTACTACGAACAGCCCCTCCCGGAAGGGCGGAAGAATTATACCAAGACCCAACCCCTCCAGTTTGAGGAGTTTAAACCCTGTCTCGACTGGTGGAAAAAGCGGAAGGAGAACGGCCGGGCCTGGAAGGTCTCGGCGGAAGAAATCCTGGCGAACGGCTGCAATCTCGACCGCAAGAACCCGCTCAGCAAAGAAGACATTACTCATCTGCCTCCGGAAGAACTGGTGGCCGGTATTTTGAAAAAAGAGCAGCGCATTACCGAAATAATGGTCGAAATTCAGAATCTGCTCAAGAGGAAGCCATGAGGGGAGTGGGAAAGTCCCTGAAGGTATCGGAGCCCGCCCAGGGTTATAGTGCGCCCGGGGGAGAGATTATCTTCTATAAATCCACTGATGGTTCGGTGAATCTCGAAGTACGTTTTAGGCAGGACACCGTTCGGTTGAATCAGAAGCAGATGGCGGAGCTGTTTCAGAGCGAACGGTCCGTAATTACAAAGCATCTGCGAAATATCTTCGAAACCGGCGAATTGGACGGAGAAAGCAATGTGCAAAAGATGCACATTGTTGCCCGATTTCTCCAGAAAAACGCCTCTCTCTACCGGGCCGACGGCACTAAACCCATAGCCGACAACGCCCTGGTAGCCATCACCCTGCTGATTGCCGAAAACCGGCCGGAGGAAAAAGATTTCCTTACCCGTGTACTAGTTCACCTGATTCATCCGGAGAGTTCATGAAAACAGGATGGCCTAAAGTAAAGTTGGGGGAGGTGCTGCGGTGTCGCCAGGAATTGCCGGATATGGAGGAGTTGTTATCAGGAAGAGTCCCCATAGTTAATAAAATTGGTTTCAAGGCCGGCGTCCTTGAATTTCGAGGCGAGCCAAAAACAAAAACAAATATGATTCTCATTAGGCCGGGCGACCTTGTGATGTCAGGGATTAATGCTATTAAAGGTGCCATAGCGATTTATCCAAAAGAAGCAAACTCAGTTGCTGCTGCGACGATTCATTATTCAGCCTACGAAGTCCTCTCTTCTCAAGCGGATGGTCCCTTTTTGTGGTGGTTTTTCAGAAGCCGATTCTTCAAAAATCTCCTCGTTGCCGAAATGCCGGAAGGAATAAAAAGCGAACTTAAACCATCCCGCTTGTTGCTTCTTGAAATTTCACTTCCGTCATTGCAAGAGCAGCGACGAATCGTGGCTCGTATTGAGGAACTGGCCACCTTAATCAAAAAAGTCCAGGCCATTCGCGAACAAGTCGTTGAGGAAAGAGAAGCATTCCTCAGAACTGTTTTGCGTCACATATTTAAAGACTTAGATGCTCGTGGAACGTTGGAAGACGTTTTGGTTGCGCCACCGCGCAATGGATGGTCGGCCCAATGTGATAATAACGATGCTGGAACGGCCGTGTTGTCTTTGAGTGCAGTCACAGGTTTCCATTACCAGCCTTTTAAGTTTAAAAGAACATCCCTTCCAGTTCCCCAAGATGGTCATTTTTGGCTAAAATCAGGAGATTTACTTATTACCCGGAGTAATACGCCGGAATTGGTTGGGCATGTAGCAATTTACGATGGCAATCCTTCACCATGTATTTACCCCGACCTTATGATGAGACTCGGAATTAGGGAAAAAGTCGTTGAACGCCGATTTGTTTGGTATTGGCTTCAAACTCCAATGGTACGCGAGTATATAACAAAAAACGCGAAAGGTACGAGTCCAACGATGAAGAAAATTTCACAAGGGATCGTTAAATCTATTCCATTCCCCACGAACGTACCGATCTCCGAACAGCAACGAATTGTTAAAGAGTTAGATTCCCTGCAAAGTGAAGTTGACACACTAAAAGAACTTCAAGATAAGACTGTCATAGATCTTGATGCCCTGATGCCGTCAATCCTTGATAGGGCATTTACGGGGAGATTGTGACTAACGAAGTTTTTAATAACGATCCAAACTCAATAAATCTGACAAAATTGGTGCAGAGTGGAGAATTAGTAGCATTTCTTGGCTCTGGATTATCCTCAGGCCTATACCCATCGTGGTCAAGTCTTGTTAGAGAGTTTTGCTTAAAGTGTAAAATTTCCTTTAAGGGATCGCTTGGGGAAGATACTCCTGTGGAGTATCTAATTGATCTATCCGAACGGGCCATAAAAGCCGATCGTCTCTCTTTTGAGGAGGTTCTTCATGAACATTTTTCAAAGCCAATTGTAAATAAAAAATTAGCGTACGAGCTTCTTATGGAGATGCCATTTAGGAGCTATGTCACAGTTAATATTGACCCATTGCTTGCTGAGGAGATAAGGAGATCAGTATATCAAACAAGGCGACTTTTTAAATATCCCGATATCAAAACAAAATACCTAATTGAACAGAACGTTTTTTACTTACATGGATACATAGCCCCAGGAAGTACACCGAAACCAGATCGTTTGGTCTTAACAAAGGGTTCATTTGAAAGGGCTTACTCCTTAGCTGATGGTATTCTCGTTACATTTTGGGATGTTCTTCTTGCTGAATATCCAGTTCTTTTTTTAGGTTGCGGACTTCGAGAACCTGAAATTCAAATGATGCTGAGGAGATGCAAGAAGAGAAAAATAATACTTAACAAAGGACAAGGGATCCCACAGCCACCTCTATTTATCTTAAGACCTGCTTATTTTTTATTAGACCAATCGCTTGATAAAAGGGAACGTGACAATGATCGCGAAGCGAGAGAACAAGAGGAATTTTCGGATTTTGATGTCAGGATTGTGAGGTACGATAGAATAGATAACAATCATAGCGGATTACTCGAAATATTTAATTATTGGAATCCGAGATCACCAATAGAAGAATATAATACAAATAAAGAAGCGTGGGTTCCCTATGGATGAAATTCGCTTTTTCGACAAGTTGGATAGATTGGACTATCTAATGGCAAATTCAGTTTTTGCGGCTATAGATGAATTCACGAGTCTTATTAAGAATTCTGACATGGCTCTTTACTATGCCTTTACAAAGCTCGACAGGCCTGATTGGATGGGAATTTTGAAAGAAAGAGGTTTCTTTGATAGTCCTCCAAATCGTATAAGCAACGGAACTGATAAATTCTATACTGCACATATTTGGCCTCAGGCCGATTATTTAAAACGTATGGCACAGAAAAATGAACTCAATACTCAAGGACAGGTACTTGAGATTATGTTAGAAGTTGGAGGGATAAGTAACTATTTTATCCATCGCCATTTTACTGAAGCCGCTCTTTCCATGCCAATAGATTTGGCGACAAAATGGGTTGAACATGAGATAAAATGGATCCGAGCAGATAACAGAATAGATGGCGCGTTTACTCAGGAGTTAGGCAAACTTATTTCCAGATTATCGAATCAAGGTAAAATCGAGATAGCTTTTGATTTGGCAAGCGAATTATTAGAAATTGCACCTGCTCAAGAGACGGGGAAAGATCCCTATTCACCATCGGAACTAAAAACGCGAATCGAATCTTATGAGTATGAGGAAGTTCTAAAAAATAATATTCCAGACTTGTCTAAGGCTGCGCCATTTGAGACGCTTCAAATGCTTTGCGATTTATTGGAAAAGACAATCATTTATTCTTTGCCTGATGGAGAAAAACAAAAGCCAAAAGATTTCAGCTATATCTCTCGTCCTACCATCGAAGACCATGAGCAAAATCGAGGATATGGAATCGAAGATCTTTTAATTACCTCAGCCAGAGACGCGGGGAAAGGTATCTGTCAAAGTGATCCTGGAGGAATAGCAAAAGTTATTGAATTAGTCGAATCTTATGGCTGGTATATTTTTAAACGAATTGGCATGTATCTCCTTTTGGTCAGCAGTGACGCTCCTTCTCAATTAATTGAGCATCGGCTTATGAATAAGAAAATGTTTAATTCTTTAGAGGTTAACCACGAATATTTTAATTTAATAAAAAAATATTTCGGTCAACTTTCTCCAGAGGAGCAAACAAAGATTTTATCGTGGATTGAAGAGGCTGAGGAAGAAAATAAGTCTTTAAAGGAAGGGAAAGAATTATCCAAAGAACAACAAGAGAGAAGGTTAAAATGGTGGCAATACGAAAAGTTGATCCCGATCCAGGATTATCTCACCGGCGAATGGGCGGAGCGACTTTTAAAGCTAAAAAATGAACTGGGTGAACCTACGATTCCCCCAGGATTTCATAGTTGGATCAGTGGAGGATCGGCCGGACCTATTAGTCCTATAAATCCGGAAGACCTTGCTCAAATGACCATTAATGAGCAAATTGAATATCTAAGAAATTGGAGACCAACGGGGAATTGGGAGGCTCCAACTCCGGATGGGTTAGGGACAGTTTTTAGTTCTTTCGTCGCAGAACATCCGGAAAAGTATACAGACGAAATTGATCGTTTCTTGGATAATAATCTGGACCCAACTTACATCCGCTACACCATATCTGGCTTTTCCAGGGCTATTGAGAATGGTGACCCGGTATCTTATGAAAAGGTTTTTAAACTCTGCAAGTGGGTCGTGGATCATCCAAGAGATGTTCCGGGCCGCCAAATCACTAAGGGTCTCAGGGAAGACTTCGAAATAGATGTCGGTTGGAGTAAGACCCGACATGAAATCGCAAGACTTATCGAAGAAGTTTTTAAAAAGAAGGCCGAATTACCTTATTCCCTTCGGGAGATAATCTGGAATATTATTGAACCACTGACAAACGATCCCGAACCTGACCTGGAATACGAATCAAAGTACGATGGGGAAAGCTTGAACCCGCTTACTTTATCCTGGAACACCATCCGAGGCAAAGCCCTTCACGGGGTTATGGACTATTCCATGTGGGTCTTTAACCAAATAAAAAAGGAACGCGAGGTAATTGAAGGGAGTTCCCCGAGTTTTAAAGATATGCTGGAAGTTCAAAAAGTATTGGATAAGCATCTTGATCTCCAGGGATGTCTATTTGCTAGAAACCTCACCGACCGCGCCGTTTATGGTCAATGGTTGCCTCAACTGATACATGTGGATCCCGGCTGGGTTAAGAGTAATTTATTCAAGATCTTTCCAAAAGAATATGAACTCAGACCCTTGCGGGAGGCGGCTTGGAATACCTACCTTTCATATTCAAAACTACATACCCAAGTTTATGATGTTATTAAGGATGTTTATTTCTCCGAGATTAATGAGCTTAAGGTGGGTAAAGAGGAGAACAAGACCCCTAAGACTCCTAAAAACAAACTTACAGAGCACGTGATAATGCTTTATGTCTGGGATAGAATAAGCTTGGAGGAGAATGACTTAATCAGTCTTTTCTATAAAGTAGCCACACCTGAATTAAGCGCATATAGCATAGAGTTCATTGGAAGGAGTATAAACCGGGAAAGATCTCTTAATGCTGAAATAATAAATAAATTCAAAGAATTATGGGAATGGCGGATAGACAAACTGGGGGGGATTCAAAATCTTAACGACAAGGAGCTGGCCGCCTTCGGTTGGTGGTTCGCGTCCGGAACTTGTGGAGACGATTGGGCTTTCCCATATCTCGAAACCACCCTTCAACGAACCACCCTAAAAGAATCTAAGATGGATGTTTTTGAACATATCAGCCGGGTATTCCTGGAATTCCCGGACCAATCCCTCAGGTGTTTAGATCTCTTTATTGAGAAAAATGATGACCGGTGGTTTTTCCTCCACCGAAAAGGAGAGGGAGTCTGGCAAATTTTGGAAAAAGGGCTTGCTCATGTTAATCCCAAAATCCGGGAAAAAGCGGAGGATCTCGTCCACTTATTAGGTTCAAAAGGATATCTTGAATACCGAGAATTGCTTAAAAGGGGACAATAAAGAGTTTTGAAGGCAGCGGGAACATTTTAAATCCCATCATAAAAAGGGATCTACAATTATGCTGACTAAATTAACCATCCGAAATTTTAAGCGGTTCGGTGCGGTAGAGATCGAGTTGGGCAACCCGGTGGTGTTTATCGGTCCTAATAATTCCGGAAAGACCTCGGCCTTGCAGGCCCTGGCGCTCTGGGAGATCGGCCTCAAGAAATGGAATGAAAAACGCAAGGGTAAATCGGCGCCGGAAAAGCGGCCGGGGGTGACCATCAACCGGAAAGACCTGGTGTCCATCCCCGTTCCGGATGCCAACTTGTTGTGGCGGGATCTGCACGTTCGGGATGTTCGGAAAAGTAAAGGGAAGCCCCAGACAAAAAATATCCGGATCGAGATTGTCGTGGAAGGGATTACCAACGATAAAGCTTGGGCCTGTGGGTTGGAATTTGACTACGCCAACGAGGAGTCTTTTTACTGTCGGCCACTCCGGTCCAGCGAATCGGAAGGCGAGCCGGGCCGTATGGCGATTCCGGACGAAGCCGGGTTGGTGCAAACGGCCTTTCTTCCCCCCATGTCCGGTTTGGCGGCCAATGAAACCCGTTTGGATGACGGGGCCATTAATGTCCGGGTCGGGGAAGGAAGGACAGCCGAGGTTCTGCGGAACCTTTGCCAAAAAGTTTTTGAGCGTCAGAACGGTTGCTGGGACAGGATGGTCAGGCAAATCCAGTCACTTTTCGGAGCGGACTTGGATGTCCCCCAATATATTCCCGAACGCGGGGAAATCAAACTGAGCTACAAAGAAAAAGGAAGATCCTACGACTTGTCCTCTTCCGGCCGAGGGTTGCAGCAAACCCTTTTGCTTCTGTCTTATATGTATGCCAACCGAGGGGCCGTTTTATTACTGGATGAACCCGACGCCCATCTGGAAATCCTCCGCCAGCGTCAGATTTATCAACTGCTGGTCGATGTGGCCCGTGAGAATGACAATCAAATCATCGCCGCCAGCCATTCCGAGGTGCTGCTCAATGAGGCCGCTGAGAGAGACGTGGTGGTGGCTTTTGTGGGAAAACCTCACCGAATGGATGACCGGGGCAGTCAAGTTCTGAAGGCCCTGAGGGAAATAGGGTTCGAGCATTATTATCAGGCGGAACAAACCGGATGGGTCCTTTATCTGGAAGGCTCTACAGACCTGGCCATACTCAGGGCTCTGGCGGAAAAAATCGGCCACGAGGATGCGATTCAGGTGTTGGACAAACCATTTGTCCACTATATCCGAAATCAGCCGCAGGAAGTTTTAAGGCATTTTCACGGCTTAAGGGAAGCCACCCCAAAGTTAATGGGTGTGGCCATTTTTGACCGGCTGGAACAGGAAATTTCCGCTATTAATGGAGTAGATTGTCTGGAGTGGCGACGAAGAGAGATCGAAAATTACTTGTGCTACAGAGAAACGCTTTTTGAATATGCCAAGGCCACGAGCCAGGTCGATTCCATCGGCCCCCTTTTTACCGCCGGAGAGGCCTCCCGCCGAATGAAGGCCATGGAAGAGGCCATAGAGGAAGTCTCCCGGGCCATGGAGACCTTTGGCAAAGGTTCTCCTTGGGACGTTAATACCAAGGTCAGCGACGATTTTCTGGATCCCCTGTTTAGGTCCTATTTTAGGAGACTTGGGCTCTATAATGTAATGGCCAAGAAAAATTTCCATGAACTGGCTTACTTTGTCCCGGAAGATAAGATTGACCCGGAAGTGAAAGAGAAGCTGGATGTCCTAGTCAAAGTGGCCAATTCAGCCAAGCCGTTTGAAAACTAATAGAAAATTTCTACTGACTGTTTGTATGAATGGAAAATACTGAGGATCTCAAAAAGCAACTGAATAAGGCCTTGGATGAATGCGTTCGCCTGAAGGCTGAAAATGACCGGTTGCGCCAGATGCTCGGTAGTATCCCGGAAGAAGAGCCTTCAACCTCTAAAAATACTCTGGCAGAATCCAACCTACCTTTTGCCCCAACGGCTTTTAAGATCACCAATGATTCCCCATCGAAAGACAAAATAGCCCTATTCAGGAGTCTTTTCCGCGGACGGGAAGACGTCTATCCGGTTCGCTGGGAGCGGAAGGACGGCCGGTCCGGGTATTCTCCGGCTTGTGTTCTCGAATGGAAGAGGCCTTTGTGCGGGAAGCCGCTGGTAAAATGCGGGGACTGCCGCCATCGCAAGTTCCTGCCGGTTACTGATGAAGTCATCCATCACCATCTCATTGGAAAGCATACCGTCGGGGTGTATCCCCTGCTTCCGGATGAAACCTGCTGGTTTCTGGCTGTCGATTTCGACCGGAAGACCTGGCCGGAGGACGCCCGGGCCTTCCTGGCCACCTGCTACAAAATGGCCATACCGGTGGCTCTGGAAAGGTCCCGCTCCGGGAAAGGGGGACATGTCTGGCTGTTCTTCAAAAGTCCGGTTCCGGCTTCTCTGGCTCGAAAATTAGGCTGCGCGATCCTGACCCGCACCCTGGAGGAACGGCACCAACTCGGGTTGGATTCCTACGACCGTTTCTTCCCCAACCAGGATACGCTGCCCAAGGGCGGATTTGGCAATCTGATCGCCCTTCCTTTGCAGTGGGGCCCCCGGGAAACGGGGAACAGCGTTTTTTTGAATCGGGATGGAGACCCCTATCCGGACCAGTGGAATTTCCTGTCCGGCCTCGACCGGCTCCCGGTTGAGGCCGTGGAAACCCTGGTGGGTGAGGCCTCCAGGACCGGGAAAATAATATCCGTTCGACAAATCCCGACTGATGAACAACACGAGGAGGATCCCTGGCCCGATGTTGCTTCCGGAAGAAGAACGATAAAACCCCTTCCAGGACCTTGGCCTAAACAGATCCGTCTGGTGATCAGGGATTTGGTCTATCTCGAAAAAGAAGGTTTACCCCCGTCTATCCTCAACGCTTTAACCCAGTTGGCAGCCTTTCAAAACCCCGAGTTTTACCGGGCCCAGGCCATGCGGTTGCCGACCTTTAATCTGCCTCGAATTATTCGCTGCGCGGAGGATTTCCCTCAACATATCGGCCTGCCTCGGGGATGCCTGGAAGAGGTGCCCCGTTTCTTTAAAGACGGAGGCACAGTCGTTGCAATCGACGATCAACGAAATGAGCCAACCCCTATAAGGGTTCAATTTCGCGGGCAACTCCGTCCTGAACAAGAAAGGGTGGCCAGAGGCCTATTGGACCATGAAAACGGGATCCTCTCCGCCCCCACCGCTTTCGGTAAAACGGTCATCGCGGCCTGGGTCATCGCCCAAAGGAAGGTCAGCACGCTGGTGGTGGTCCATCGAAAACAGCTTCTGGATCAGTGGCGGGACCGATTAGCCGATTTTCTGGATCTGCCCAGGAATGAAATCGGTCATATAGGAGGGGGAAAGGGGCAGCCATCCGGTAAGATCGATGTGGCGGTCCTTCAAAGCCTGGTTCGAAAAGGAGTGGTCAAGGATTTAGTTTCCGAATACTCCCAGGTCATTGTGGACGAATGCCATCATATCCCGGCCTTTAGCTTTGAACAGGCGTTAAAGAAGGCCAGAGCCCGATTTATCTTGGGCCTGACGGCGACCCCGATCAGGAAAGACGGCCACCAGCCCATACTATTCATGCAATGCGGGCCCCTCCGGCATAAGGGGCAGGCCAAAAAAAGCGTTCAGAATGACCCCTTTGAGCACGTGGTCCTTCCTCGCTTGACTGAATTCAACCTGCCCCCCATAAAGAGCTGACGATCCAGGAAACCTATAACGCCATGCTGTTCGATCAGGACCGAAATGACTTGATTTTTGATGATTTATTAATCGCTCTGGAAGCCGGCCGATCGCCCCTTTTGTTGACCGAACGAACGGAACATCTCGATCTGCTGGCCGGAAGGCTTAGAAACTTTGCTAAAAATATGATTATCTTAAAGGGCGGCATGGGAAAAAAGCAACGAACCGCCATCAATGATCAACTGAAGGCCATCCCGGACCGGGAAGAGAGGCTGATCCTGGCCACCGGCCGGTATATCGGCGAGGGGTTTGACGATGCCCGCCTGGACACGCTGTTTCTGGTCATGCCCATTTCTTGGCGGGGGACCCTCCAGCAATATGTCGGCCGTCTGCATCGCCTCCACGACAATAAACGGGTGGTGCAAGTGTATGATTACGTGGATAAAAAAGTCCCGATGCTGATGCGGATGTACAATAAACGGCTGATCGGCTATAAGGCCCTCGGCTATATAATTGAGAAACCAAGCGGTCTTCCAGCCTAAATGGTTCCATTTAGTGTGGTTGATAAATTCGACCTTTGTGGATATTATAAGCTTCAAGAGATATCTATTCTATGAGCCTGAATATTAAAAACAAGGAAGTCGAAAACCTCGCCGGTGAGGTGGCCGCTCTTATGGGGGTGACCAAGACGGAGGCCGTTCGTCAGGCCCTGGAAGAAAGAAAGCGTCTTCTATCCGTGCGGGTTACTCAGACTGAACGGCGTACAAAGTTGAAAAATCTGCTCAAACAGAAAATCTGGCCGAGCATCCCAAAAGAACAATTGGGAAAATGTTTGACCCGAAAAGAAGAAAACCAGGTTTTGGGTTATGGGGAAGATGATACCCTAAATTATCTGAAGGCCGCATTCTGGGACTACCCCCAGTTTACCGATGAGGCGATGCTCCGGTCTTATCTGGTGGAGCGAAAAAATACCTCTTTTTATTTTTGGCTGATGGTCAGGTTTCTGGAGTACGCGCGGGTCGTTGACACCTTGAAATTTTTCGCGATAGAGGAAATTGCCGGACAACTGTCCGAACTGAAGCTTCGGCCCTATACCCGAAAAAAATGGAAGCGGATGGTCGAGGTCTATGGAACTTCTTCAGGAAAATAAGGGCGGGTGAGTCTTTTAGAATGGAACCATTGCCGACATTAACTCCGATTCCCGCACCGATTGCTTGCTGACCCTCCAAGGCCCCGGCTCAGGTGAGCTCGCCGCGGATGGATCAGACTTTTGTAATCGGCAGGATCAAAACTCCCAGCGGGGAGGTGCCGCAGGTTTCATCCGATCTGACGCCGACCGACCGCTGGGGGGCGGTCAAAGCCCGCTGGGGAGTGGGGCGGATGCATTTCACCGTCGACCCCGGAATTTACGCCCTGGGAAATCCTAACGAAGAATCGCCGGTCCTGGCCACCGCCAACTACAAAATGAGCTTTGACGCCCTGCGCCGGGCTTTGCCCGGTCTGGATGCCTGGATCCTGGTGTTGGACACTCGGGGGATCAACGTCTGGTGCGCCGCCGGCAAGGGTACCTTCGGGACCGGGGAACTGGTCGGAAGGATCCAAGGTAGCGGTTTAGAGAGAGTCGTTAAACATCGAAAAATAATTTTGCCGCAACTGTCCGGTCCGGGCGTAGCCGGTTATCAGGTGAAAAAGCTGTCAGGCTTCCAGGCGGTCTTCGGGCCCATCCGGGCCCAAGACCTGCCCGACTATCTTTCGGCCGAATGCCGGGCCACCCCGGATATGCGCCGCAAGACCTTTACCCTCCGGGAAAGGGCCGTTCTGATTCCCGTGGAACTGGTGCAGTCCCTGAAACCGGCTTTACTGGTCATGCTGGCCTTTTTTCTCTTAAGCGGTTTCGGAGGATCGGCCGGATATGGGACCAACCTCGGGCATCAAGGACCATGGTCGGTCCTGGCTATTCTTTCGGCCTTGTTAACCGGCGCCGTATTGACTCCCTTGTTGCTGCCCTGGGTTCCCGGGCGGGCCTTTTCACTCAAAGGTGGGATCCTCGGTCTGGTTTCGGCCTGGGGCCTTATACTCTTGAGGGGAAATTTTTCGGGAAACGGATTTCATCCATTGGAGGGCCTGGCCTGGCTGCTCCTTTTGCCGGCGATTTCGGCCTATCTGGCCATGAATTTTACCGGGGCCTCGACCTATACCTCTCTTTCCGGGGTCAAAAAGGAAATGCGCTGGGCCGTGCCCCTGGAAATCGCTTTTGGGGCTGTCGGTTTAATCTGTTGGATTGCGGCCCGGTTTATAATACTAAACTCCCCTAGGGCAACCGCCAAGAATCAACAACATGGGAATGCTGTTTTATAGGAGTCGTCATCCCGGCCGCTTGAGAGCCGGGAATCCACGGGTCGTATAGACTGTAGGTTTCCTGGATCCCGGATCAGGTCCGGCATGACGGCAAAAACAAATACCTACAGACGGTGGTCGATTTTATTTTTAATAATAGAGATATTATGGGAGAACTGATTTATTTAAAAAATGTGGTGACCCTGCAACTGGACCCGGAAAAGTGTACCGGATGCGGGACCTGTCTGGAGGTTTGCCCCCGCCAGGTGCTGGCTTGAACGGTAAGAAGGCCCGGATCGTCAACCGGGATGCCTGCATGGAATGCGGGGCCTGCGCCCTGAACTGCCCTTTCGAAGCCTTGGCGGTCGAAGCCGGAGTAGGCTGCGCGGCGGCCGTGATCAATTCCGCCCTGGGGCGGACCGGCGATTCCTGCTGCTGCGTCATCGAACCGAAGAAAACGGGGCCAACGTCCGAAGCGGCGGCTCAAAAAACATCCTGCTGTTAATACCCAGTTGCTGCTAAAATCGACGAAAAGCCTTTTTGTGTGTTATCGTGTTATGCTTTCGGCCCACTGAAATCTGAATCCCTGAGTTATCCATGAGCATCTACAATCTGGATAAAATTTTCCATCCCGCCTCGGTGGCGGTGATCGGGGCCAGCCCCAGGGAGGGAACCATCGGTTCGGCCCTGGTCAAAAATATTCTCGCCGGAGGGTACGGTGGACGGATATTTTTGGTTAATCCGCAGCATAAAGAGATTCACGGGTTGGCCGTCTCGCCGACCTTATCCCATATCAAAGAACCCGTTGATCTGGTAGTCCTGGCCACCCCCCTTCAGACGGCCCCCCAAATTATGGAGGAGTGCGTCCGGCAAGGGGTGAAGGCCGCGGTGATTATTTCCGCGGGGGGCAAAGAGATCGGTGAGGCCGGTCTCCAATTGGAAGCGCAGATTAAGGAGACGGCCCATCGCGGCGGTATCCGAATTATAGGTCCCAACTGCCTGGGGGTGGTTTGTTCGGAGACCCGTCTCAACGCCAGCTTTGCCAGCCATATGCCCCTGCCGGGGAAGATGGCCTTCGTTTCCCAGAGCGGCGCCATCTGCACGGCCATTCTGGACCTGTCCCTCAAGGAGCAGATCGGCTTCAGCTATTTTGTCAGCGTGGGTTCCATGCTGGATGTGGATTTCGGGGACTTGATCGATTACCTGGGTAATGATACCCAGGTGAGCAGCATTATCCTCTATATCGAGAGTCTGACCAATTTCCGAAAGTTCATGAGCGCGGCCCGGGCGGTTTCCCGGGTCAAACCGATCATCGTTCTAAAATCAGGCCGCAGTCCGGCCGGGGCTAGAGCGGCTTCTTCCCATACCGGGGCCCTGGCCGGGGAAGACGCCGTATATGAGGCGGCCTTTCAAGCGGGCCGGCATCAAGCGGGTTCATACCGTGGCCGAACTGTTCGACTGCGCCGAGCTGCTGGCCAAACAGCCCCGTCCTGCCGGTCCCGGGCTGATCATCATCACCAACGCGGGCGGGCCGGGGGTCATGGCCGCCGATGCCCTGGCCGAGTACGGCCTGGAGCCACTAGACCTCAGCCCTGAAACGCTGGAACGGCTGAATGCGATTTTACCTGCCTATTGGAGCCGGGCGAATCCCGTAGATATCCTAGGTGATGCCGACGTGGATCGGTTTTGTCGAACCGTGGAGGTCTGCCTCCAGGACCCCGGGATCAACGGGCTGCTCGTGATGACCGCCCCGCAGGCCCTGACCGACCCGACCGCCATCGCCGAAGCCTTGACCGAAAATGTTTTCCGGGAGGCGCTGCCCCATTTTTACGGTTTGGATGGGCGGGCGCGATGTGGAGGGGGGCCGGGAGATTTTCAACCGAGCCGGGATCCCCACCTATGAAACGCCGGAGCAGGCCGTCCGGGCCTTCTGGCATTTGGTGTCCTATAAGCAAAACCTGGAGTTAATGCAGGAGATACCTCCCAAGACTGCCCGATACGCTGGAATACAATCAGGATCAGGCCCGGGAGATAATCGACCGGGCTTTCCGCGAGAAGACGGAAGCTTTGACCGAAGTCGAAGCGAAAGCCTTGCTTTCATCCTACGGGATACCGGTCAACCGAACTGAGGCGGCTGCCGGGGCGGATAAGGCCATTAGGCTGGCCGCGGCCATGGGGTATCCCGTAGTCCTGAAAATCCTATCCCGGGAAATCCTCCATAAAACCGACGCCCACGGAGTGGAGCTCAACCTACAGCATTCCGAGGATGTCCGCCAGGCCTTTATAAATATCATGGCTCGGGCCCGGGCCTATAATCCCGATGCCCGGTTAGAAGGAGTGACCGTCCAACCCATGGTGCGGCGTCCGGATTATGAACTGATCCTTGGCAGTAAAAAAGACCCGGACTTCGGGCCGGTTATCCTTTTCGGCCTGGGCGGGATCATGACCGAAGTATTGAAAGACCATGCCATCGCCCTGCCGCCCTTGAACCGGTTGCTGGCCCGGCGGCTGATCGAAAGTACCCGGGTCTTTAATTTGTTAAAGGGTTACCGAAACCGGCCGCCGGCCGACCTGTTGCTGCTGGAAGAAATACTGATTCGCCTTTCTCAACTGGTGACGGATTTCCCCGAAATCACGGAACTGGACATCAATCCGCTGATTATGGATCCGAAGGGGGCCTGGGCTGTCGATTGCCGGGTGCTGATCGTACCCTCAGACGTGCCCTCGCCGAACCATCTGGTGATCAGCCCCTATCCCAACCAGTATGAAAAGACCCTGGTCAGTCGGGGAGGAATACCCCTCATGGTCCGCGCCATCAAGCCGGAGGATGCACCTTTGCTGAAGGACCTTTTCCGGGTATTGTCTACCCGGAGCATCTACTACCGTTTCTTCCGGCCACTCAAGGAGATCCCTTCGGACTTTTGGCCCGGTTTACCCAGATCGATTACGACCGGGACGTGGCCCTGGTGGCAATCGATCAGAGCGGCGAGGTAGAACGGATGCTGGGGGTCTCCCGGCTGGTGGGCGATCCCGACGGGATCGAAGCGGAATTCGCGGTACTGGTGGGCGATCCCTGGCAGGGAAAAGGAGTCGGGGCGGCCCTGCTGGAAAGCTGCCTGGCCATCGCTCGGGAAAAGGGATTTCAGTCCCTCTGGGGAATCGCCCTGGCGGAAAATACCCAGATGCTGGCCTTGGGCAGGGGGCTGGGTTTTGAAATACAATACGAGCCGGGGTCGGGCGATTATAAGCTGCGGCTGGATCTAAGTAAAAAATGATGGTTTCGTAAAAGTCCTTCAGTCGGTTGGCGTCATTCTGAGGGAAGCGAAGAATCTCCTGCCTTCAACCGCTTATGTGATCCTTCTCGGAGTTTACTCTGAGCCTAAAGACGAGATCCTTCGCTTTGCTCAGGATGACAGGCGAAGGGGTCAGGATGACCAGCAGGGATTTTTTGAGGAACCATCAAAAGTAAGGGAATACGTATGCTGACTGTTGTCCTGTTCGTTATCAATCTGATTTTTTTGGTCGGGGCCGTATGGTTTACCTATGAAAGCCTGCGGGAAAAAGAGCCCCGGGCGCCCAAATTCGGGATCGCTGGGGTCCTTTTCCATCTGGTGTTGGCTGTGCTCATTCTGGCCGTCCCGCCCAACCGTCCGGTCCTGGCCGTGTTTTTCGGCGTTCTGGTGATCCTTTTCCTCCTTTTCCTGATACCGTCCCAGCCCAATCCCCGGGCCTTGAAAGGGGCGGAGGGTTATGTGGTCGGGCCGGTAAATCGTTTCGACGAACGGGATATCGTTTTCGCCCGCAACCGGTCCCTGCCGCCGGGTTCCGATGTGTATCGACGATATTATGAACATCATCCGGACAAGGAAGCGTTCGATGCCCGGAGGCGGGAAAAGGGCGGGCCCATCGGGCACCCGGGATCCATCGACAGCGGCCATCCTCCCAATGTCTCCATGATTTTGGCTTCCTTTGCCCTCCCGGGCTTTTTGGCCGCCCAGGCCCAAGTGACTCCCGATCCTTCCAAACCTCCGGTATCCCTGAATCCGAATGAAGCCTCCGAAAGGATCAAGGGCTTTGCCCGCCACCTGGGGGCCGCTCTGGTCGGGATCTGCCGGGTGAATCCTCTCTGGACCTATTCCCACCGGGGAGAAATCTTTTATGGAAACTGGGAAGATTGGGGGCAGGAACTCGGCGAACCTCTGCCCTATGCGGTGGTCATCGCCACGGAGATGGACCCGGAAAATGTGGGGGCCGGCCCGCACACCCCGGCGCTGGTGGAGAGTTCCGCCAACTATGCCTTGGGGGCCTACATCACCACCATCCTGGCCCACTGGTTCGGGGGCCTGGGCTATGGCGCGGTGGCCCACCATAACCGGCATTACGATCTTTTACTGGTTCCATTGGCCGTCGATGCCGGGCTGGGGGAATTAGGACGACACGGGTATCTGGTGGCGGACCAATTCGGGCCCCGGGTCCGGCTTTTTGCTGTGACCACGGATATGCCCCTCCAACCGGACCTTCCCATTGATAAAGGGGTCGAGGCCTTCTGCCGCTATTGTAAGAAGTGCGCCACCGCCTGCCCCTCCCGGTCGATCCCCCTGGAGGGGATGACCGTTCAAAACGGGCTGGAGCGGTGGAAGCTCAATGAAGAGACCTGTTTTGAATACTGGGGAAAAGTCGGCACCGACTGCTCGGTCTGCATGGGAATCTGCCCCTTCTCGCGTCCCAGCCGCTCCGTACATAAAATCGTCAAATGGTTGCTGCCTCGGTCCTCGTTGGCCCAGCGCGTCCTGCCCCATCTGGATAATTGGGTCTACGGTCAAAAATGGAAACCCAGGGCGGCGGCGCCCTGGGTTCGATATTCCTCTTGACTTCCCCTCCCCGCTGCGGGAGGGGACTTCGGCGTGAGCCCTTCGGCTTGGCGCTCAGGGCCTTGAGCGTGTCGAAAAGGCTCAGGGCCGAACTGCTCAGTCGAACGATTGAGGGGTGGGGGGTCTGACTTGATTATGCTTCGCGGGCGTTCGATAGGCCAAGGGGATTGAATTGCGGGGTCAGGCCGGCCCTATTTTTGGACCCCATTGTTCTAAGAATTCAAGTGGGGAAACTATTACTACCCTTCTATATTCCCCCTTGAGGAAATGCTTTTTATTGCCGGTTACCAGGGCCTCCGCCCCTGCGGCCAAGGCGACTTCCAAAAAAGGCTGGTCGTCGGGGTCCGGAATTCTGATCGCCAGGGGCCCGGCAACCACCGGGAGTCCTTCCTCTTCCATCTGGGTTAGAAATGCCTTAACCTGGTTTCCCGAAAACCCAAACTTGGGACGGGTTAAAACATCCCGGTATTCGGTCATAATCCGCAGGTCATAAGCGCATCGAATCCGGCCGGCGGCAACCAGTCGGAGGATCATGGCCGGTTTGCCGAAGGGCTGTAGAATCCCGGAAACGACCACGTTGGAATCCAGGACGATGATCACCGTTTTCGACTCTGGCGGGCGGTTTTTATTTCCGTCTGAATTTCCGGTTCCGTGAGACGGTCCAGTCCCCGTTCCAGCGACTGTTGCTGCATTTCTTCCAGGGCCAGCAAGGCCCGACCGCGACGTATAGTCTTCAGCGTTTTTTCCAGCGTTTCTTCGGTTACCCCCGAAAGAATAGCCACCGGCTTTCCGTTGGAAGTGATTACGATCTCTTCTTTCCGGATTTTCTCCCAGATTTCCCTGGGCTTGGTACTCAATTCCCGAACGGTTATAAACTGCATAAAGATGCCCTCGTTGATTATTGTTTGATAAAATGATATATAATTATCTGATAATTGTCAAACAAACATTTTGGAGGAAAAATCAGCGATAACGGGTCACTATCTCCTCCCGCTTATCCGGCGGCAGGGACTTCAGGTAGGATTTCCACCCAGGACACCAGCGGGTGTGCCATTTCCAGAATCTACCCGACAGGGAACGGGGACGGGCGTCGTAGCGGGCCCTCAAACGGCAGGTTTCACAGGATTTCATTCGTCCTCCCAAAGGTGAACGGTTCGGAAAGTTGTAGACCCGGAGGGGTTTCTCCGGGCCTATCCTCTTTGATCAGGTCGGAGCGGGGCTGAAAAATTTTTGGCTCAGGGATTCTTCTTCAGCCACTCCTGGCAGAATTTCAGCGCCTCGTCTCCCGGCAGCCCTTTGGCCTTCATGCTTTGGACGTATTCGCTGAGAATCGGCTGCACCAGTTTGGCCCAGCGTTCGTCTTCCGTTTTGGAAAGGGAGATGATCTGATTGCCCTTGGTCTTAGTGGTCTCCGTCCCCGCCTTGTCGAATTCGTCCCAGGCCTTGCCGGTTTTTTCAATCCACTCCTCGTTCACTTTCAAGATCGTGGCTTGAACCTCCTTGGGCAGGGCGGCCCATTTCTGTTTATTCATGATGACCGCGAAAGCGATGGAGTAGGCCGAACCGTAATTCAGGGTGGTGGATTTGATGACTTCCGCAAACTTCCAGCCCTTCAACGCTTCGATGGGGGCCATAATTCCGTCTACCACGCCCTTCTGCAGGGAGTCATAAGCTTCGGGCATGGGGATGGCCACCGGGGTCCCGCCCAGGTGGCTGACCATCTTGGCGCTGGTCCCGGTGCAGCGGATCTTCAGGCCTTTCAGGTCCTCCAGTTTGGCCACGGGTTTCTTGCTGTGCAGGATTCCCGGACCGTGGGCGTGCAGGTACATGACCTGGGTGTCCTCGAATTCCTTGGGGTGAAATTTTTGAAAGTAGGCGTTGACCAGGCGGGTGGCCTGGAGGCCGCTTTTATAGCCCAAAGGCATATCGATCACTTCGGTCAACGGGAACCGGCCGGCCGTGTAGCTCAAGACGACGAAGGCCAGGTCGGAGATGCCTTTCACCACGCCGTCGTAGGCCTGATTGGCCGGAGTGAGCGTCGCCCCGGGGAATAAGGTTATCTTTACGGCTCCATTGCTCCTTTTTTCAACCTCCTTGGCCCATTCCTGGGACAACGACGCGTGGCCGTGGGTGGCCGGCATGAAATGGGAATAGGTCAATTCCAGGGGTTTAGCCTGCGCTCCCACCATTCCTGTGAAAAGGAAAGGAAATAAAGCGATCAAACCGGAGATCAGACAAGATACCTTTTTTTGGCATGGGCTTCCTCCTTTGAAAGGTGATGCAGGTTTTTACCCTGGGTCTTTAGCGGTTTTTTTGTTATCCTGAATCCATCTTCTTTTTCTAGTCAAGGAGAGTTTAATCAATATGGCCCAAATTGTAAAGTCCGCTTGTGGAATGTGCCAAGCCGGGTGCGGGATCCTGGTTGAACTGGATGGACCGCGAATACAAAAAATCAGCGGTGATCCGGACAGTCCCGTCAATAAAGGACGCCTTTGCCCCAAGGGGGCGGCCTCCCTGGAATATCTCCATCACCCCGGTCGCCTGAAAAAACCCTTGAAACGCCAGGGTCCCAGAGGCAGCGGTTCCTGGAAAGAGATCTCCTGGCACGAGGCCCTGGATACCGTAGCGGAGAACATCCTGAAAACCAGGGCCGCCTTCGGGCCGGAAGGACTGGTCTTCATCCGGGGTTCCTTCAAGGGGGGCTATGAGGGTGCCCATCTGGCGCGTCTGGCGAATGTGCTGGGGGCTCCCAACGTGGCCTCCATGGCCCCGGTCTGTTATATCCCCAGGGTCAGCGGCAATCAACTGACCTACGGGTTTGAACCGGTGCCGGATTACGCCTTCCCGCCCGCCGCCATTATGGTCTGGGGGGCCAATCTGGCGGAAACCCGGATCGGCGAACATCAGGACCTGATGGGGGCGGTGGACCGGGGGGCCGAGCTCGTGGTGGTCGACCCCCGCCGGACCCCGCTGGCGGAGCGGGCCGTTGTCTGGCTGCAGCCCCGGCCCGGCTCCGATCTGGCCCTGGCCCTGGCCCTGATTCAGACGATCAT
This sequence comes from uncultured delta proteobacterium, assembly GCA_963716045.1. GTDB lineage: Bacteria > Desulfobacterota > RBG-13-43-22 > RBG-13-43-22 > RBG-13-43-22 > CAVQSS01. The sequence continues at coordinate 68,915 of CAVQSS010000026.1, forward strand.
CGAAGAGGAATGGGTTGACCGGGCCTTTGTGGACCGCTGGTGTACAGGCTTTGAAGAACTGAAGACCCACTGCCGCGGGTTTTCTCCGGAGGCCCTGGAGCCCGTAACTTGGGTAAAACCGGATCGGGTCCGGGCGGCCGCCAGGCTGTATGCCAAGGCCAAGCCCGCCATCCTGCAGGCCGGGAACGCCATCGATCACAGCCCCCATAATGTGCAGACCTCCCGGGCACTGGCCATTCTCCGGGCCCTTACCGGGAATTTGGGGATCCCGGGCGGGGAAACGCTGGGCATACCGCCGGAAGTCCTGCCCATGGGATCCCCGCTTTTCGATCTGAGGGAAAAACTACCGGCGGAGATTCGGGACAAACGCCTTAATGCCCGGGAAGGCCTCTTGCCGAATATTTTTTACGCGCTGCCCCAGTCCATCGTCCGGGCGGTCCTGGAGGAAGACCCCTATCCGGTCCGTCTGGCTTATGTCCAGGGCTGCAACCTGTTGCTGACCTACCCCCACGCCGGACGTGCCTGCCAGGCCCTGCAGAAGCTGGATTTCCTGGCCGTGGCTGACCTTTTCCTGACGCCCACCGCCGCCCTGGCCGACGTGGTCCTGCCGGCGGCTTCCTTCCTCGAATATGACGCCGTCATTGCCCCGCCTTATTACCCGGTGGTGCAGGTTCAGCAAAAAGTGGCCCGGGTGGGCGAATCCCGTTCGGATGCGGCCATTATCCGGGGGTTGGCCGAACGGTTGGGCCTGGGGGAGTTCTTCTGGAAATCCGAGGAAGAGTGCCTGGACTTTATCTTAAAACCGGCCGGGCTTCGTTTTCAGGAGTTTCGGCAGATGGGAGTGCTCACCGGGCATAGATCCTTCCGTCATTACGAGAAACAGGGATTTGCCACCCCTTCCGGGAAGGTGGAGCTTTTTTCCGCCGGTTGCGGGATTGGGGGTTTGACCCGTTGCCCGTTTATCGACTGCTGCCGGAAACGCCGGACGGGTCCCCGGAGCTGGCCGGGGAATATCCGCTGGTCCTCACCTCCTGGAAGGTGGGCGCTTTTCGTCATTCCGGGGGTCGGCAGATCGATTCCCTGCGGGGGTCCCAGCCCGAAGCGGTGGTTTGGATCCACCCGGAAACGGCTGAAAAAATAGGCATTGCCGAAGGTGACCGGACGGTGATCGAGACCGTCCGCGGTCGGATAACGCAGCGGGCCAGACTTACCGAAAAGATTCATCCCTTGGTAGTCGGGGTGGACTATGGCTGGTGGTTTCCAGAGCGGGGCGTAGCGTCCCTCTTTGACTGGGACAAGGCCAATGCCAATATGCTCACCGACGATCGGACCCCTCCCGGAAGCGAGATGGGCACTCCCCAGTTGAGGGGATTTCTCTGTCGGGTTTACAAAGCGGAGGAAGGCTCGACCTGACCCAGACCGTATTCCCGGGCGGCTTCGATCATGGCCCGGATATTCTCTTCCGGCGTTCCCGGGGGAACGCTGCACCCGCTCATCAGGATGAATCGCTCGGTCCCGGCCTGCCGGAGACAATTCCAGGTATCTTCCTTGACCGTTTGGGGGGAACCCAGCAGCAGGGATTTCACCGGGTCGACGTTCCCCCCCAGCGCGACTTCCCGAAGGCCCGCGCGGGCCGTCTTCAGGTTCATGCATTGATCCAGGCTTAGAACCCGGGCCCCGGTTTGGGCCATGGCCCCCAGCAGAGAAGAAGTGTCCCCGCAGATATGAAGGATGCAGGGCAGGTCGATAGGCTTCATGATCCGCCGCAGGCGGGGAAGAACCCACTCATTGAACATCCTGGGTGAAATCATGGAAGCCGAGGCGGTGGGTTCGGGGATCAGTAAAAAACGGGCTCCCTGATCCCGCAGGGCCAGCGCAAAGAGCAACAAGAACTCCGTGACCCGGTCCAGCAGGCGGGACAGAACCGGCCGGTTCCTGTAGAGCATCCGCATAATCCGATCGGTTTCAAACAGGCGGCAGGTGGAGGTAAAGGGCCCTTCAAACAACCCGATGAACGGAACCCGATCCTGACCATATTTCGCCAGCAGGCGGGCGGTCTGCAGAATTTCCGGAAGCCTCCCGGAGTGCTGCGGATCCGGGAAGGAAAGGGCGTCGACCTGTTCTACCGTTTCGAGGGGGGGGTGCAGCGGTTGGGCCAACGGGCCGGTCTTGGTAAAATGAATCGGACAACCAAAGGCCTCGGGAATATGCAGGGGATCCAGATGGTCGAAGAGCCCGTCGAAGCCGAGCGTTTCCTGGGCTTTGATCTGGACCTCGACAATTCGTTGGGGATCCCGGTAAATCCGGGCCGGTGGGTCTTTTGAAAAATGGGCCGCGGCCCAACCGGCGAGGAAAGGCAGCACCGGAACATAATCGAACGGCCTGGTGCGCAGGGCGTCGGCCATTCGATCGGCGGAGGAGTAAGCAGTCACTGGAAAAAGGAAAGCAGTCCCGCGGGCCTTTCTTGAAAGTAGAAAAAGCGGCGGAGATTCTAATGATGGGAAGGGACAGCCGGGCCTATTTCTTAGCCGGTGGCCTTTTCTTCTTCATCGGGGTTGCGCAGCAAACCAGATCGATGCTCCGGCAACCGCAATCCTCCACCACGGAAACGACCATGCCGCACAGCTTGCAGCCGTATTTGGAACCCTTGCGGGTAGCGGCTTTTTTTGCGGGCTTGACGGTCTTCACGGGTTTGACCGCTTTGGTCGGTTTCGCGGCCTTGGCGGGCGCCGCCTTCTTGGCTGGGGCTTTCAGGGCTTTCTTGGCGGGGGCTTTCTTGGCAACGGCCATGGCTTTTACCTCCTGATAGGGTTTTGGTTTTTGCCCTGTCGGTCCGGGCGGTAATACCGTAAGGAAATTGACACCTTTTAAGATTTAAATAGGAAACCCGCTGTTTGTCAATTAGAAAGTTGCAGAATAAGGACTCACAGGTTAAAATACCTGAATGGAAACCAAAACCATATTGGTCACCGGGTCGACCGGTTATGTGGGCGGCCGGTTGGTGCCGCAGTTGCTACAGGCGGGATATCAGGTCCGGGCCCTGGGACGATCCCTTTCCAAGTTGAAAGGACGCCCCTGGGGCAGCCATCCTCTGGTGGAACTGGCCGCCGGGGACGTGTTGGACCAGGCTTCGCTGGTTGAGGCCTGCCGGGGCTGCTGGGCGGCGTTCTACCTGGTCCATTCCATGATCGCCGATCCCAAAGGCTATACCGAGACCGACCGGACGGCCGCTCAAAATATGGTGGCGGCGGCGGCGGAAACCGGCCTGAACCGCATCATTTATCTGGGAGGTTTGGGCGGGAAGGACGATCCCAACCTGAGTGAACATTTGCGCTCCCGGTACGAAGTGGCCCGCATCCTGCAATCCGGTCCGGTGCCCGCCACCTTTCTCCGGGCGGCCATGATCCTGGGCGCCGGGAGCGTTTCCTTTGAAATTCTCCGCTACCTGGTGGAACGGCTGCCCGTCATGATTACCCCGCGCTGGGTAGACACCCAGGCCCAGCCCATCGGGATTCGAAACGTCCTTAATTACCTGCAGGGCTGCCTGGAGCATGAGGAGGTCCTGGGGCAAACCTTTGATATCGGGGGTCCGGAAGTGATCAGCTACCGGCGGCTTTTTCAAATCTATGCCGAAGAGGCCGGCCTGCGAAAGCGGATCATCGTCCCGATACCTTTTTTTACGCCCAGCTTGAGTTCCTACTGGATTCACCTGATTACCCCGGTGCCCTCTTCCATCGCCCGGCCTCTGGCCGAAGGCCTGCGCAATGCCGTCATCTGCCATGACAACCGTATCCGGGAGATCATTCCCCAGGAGCTGCTGGATTGCCGCCAGACGATCCGTCTGGCCCTGCAGCGGATTCAGCAGGAACGGGTCGATACCTGCTGGATGGATGCCAGCGCGGCCATCACCCAGGAATGGATCTACTGCGGTGACACGCCCTATGCCGGAGGCACTACCCTGGAGCTGGGATACGCGATTCAAATCCAGGCCTCGCCGGCGGAGGTCTGGAAACCGCTGGAAAAGATCGGCGGGAAAACCGGCTGGTATTTCGGAACCGGACTCTGGAAAATCCGGGGCTGGTTCGACCGGCTCACCGGCGGGATCGGCTTCAGAGCCGGCCGACGCCACCCCTCGGAGCTGCGGCCCGGGGACGCCCTGGACTTCTGGCGGGTGCTGGAGGCCATCCCGGGAGAACGCCTGCTGCTGCAGGCGGAAATGAAGGTCCCGGGGCAAGCCCTGCTGGAGTTCAAGATCAAGCCTCTGGCCGATGGGGTTACCGAATTACAGCAGGTGGCCCGATTCCTGCCCAAAGGGCTGGGCGGGATTCTTTACTGGTACGGCTTTGACCCTTTTCATCGCCTGCTGTATCCCCGGATGTTAAAGGCCATCGCCCGCTCTATCGCTCGGCCTATTCTAAAGGGGCCCGAACTTTTGGTAGACCGGAAAAATACCCCACCCGGGAAGCGTCGTGAGAAATAGCCGCCATGCATCCCGAACGCCTTCGACTGCTTAAAGAGGGTCCGGCTGGAAAAGGACCGGTGGTCTATTGGATGAGCCGCGACCAGCGGACCCGGGACAACTGGGCGCTTCTTTATGCCCAGGATCTGGCCGTTCGGGCCAAGACGCCCCTAATCGTGGTTTTCTGCCTGGTCCCGGAGTTCCTGGGGGCGGCCCTGCGCCCCTATGCTTTTATGTTGCAGGGGTTGCAGAAGGTGGAAAGCGATTTGATCAGGCAGCGGATTGTTTTTCATCTCCTTCAGGGAAACCCGGAAGAGATTCTGCCGCCGTATCTCCGGACGGTCCAGGCCGGCTCCCTGGTAACGGATTTCGATCCCCTGCAGCGCAAGCGGCTCTGGAAATCAAGCGTCGCCCGGGGGATTGAAATCCCCTTTTACGAAGTGGACGCCCACAATATTGTTCCCTGCTGGTACGCCTCCCCCAAACAGGAATACGGGGCCTATACCTTGCGGCCCAAGATTCAACGGATACTGTCCGAATTTCTGGAAGACTTCCCCCCTTTAAGAAAACATCCTTTTTTCTGGAAAGAAGCACCGAAGGAAACCGACTGGCCCCAAGTGATGAAGACCCTGAAAGCGGATCCCGCGGTCACGCCGGTGAACGAATTCAATTCCGGGGAAAAGGCCGCCAGCCAGGCCCTGAAGACCTTTATCGGAAGGAGGTTGGCTTCCTATGATGCCGACCGCAACGATCCCTTGAAAAACGGCCAGTCCGGCCTGTCGCCGTATCTTCATTTCGGCCAGATTGCCGCCCAGCGGGTGGCCTTGGAAGTCATGGGGTCGTCCGGTCCGACGGACGCCCGAAAAGCGTTTCTGGAGGAATTGATTGTCCGACGCGAACTGTCGGACAATTTCTGTTTCTACAACCCCCGCTATGACCGCGTGGACGGTTTCCCGGCCTGGGCTCAGGCCACCCTGGAAAGGCACCGCCGGGACCCGAGGGATTATGGTTACACCCCGGAACAGTTTGAACAGGCCCAGACCCACGATGACCTATGGAACGCGGCGCAACGGGAAATGGTGCGGACCGGCAAGATGCACGGATATCTGCGCATGTACTGGGCCAAGAAGATCCTCGAATGGACGCCGTCACCGGAGGAAGCCCTGAAAATCGCCATCACCTTGAATGACCGCTACGAACTGGACGGCCGGGACCCCAACGGTTATGCCGGTATCGCCTGGAGCCTCGGCGGGGTCCATGACCGACCCTGGGGCGAACGAAAGGTCTTCGGTATGATCCGCTACATGAGTTATAACGGCTGCAAATCCAAGTTTGACGTGAAGGGCTATATTCAAAAGCAAGGAGAATTCCATGGAATCCAAAATTAAAATAGGAATCAGCTCCTGTCTGCTGGGAAACGCCGTCCGCTATGACGGCGGTCACAAGCGAGACCGGTTTTTGACCGATACCCTGGGCAGGTACGTGGATTTTGTAGCGGTCTGCCCGGAGGTGGAAATCGGGTTAGGCATACCCCGGGAGGCCATGCGGCTGGTGGGGGAGTTGGCCCATCCCCGCTTGCTGACCATTCGCAGCCGGATCGATCACACGGAACGGATGACGGAATGGGCTAAAAAAAAGGTGAAGGAACTGGAAAAGGAAGACCTGTGCGGGTTCATCTTCAAAAGCGATTCTCCGAGCAGCGGCCTGGAACGGGTAAAAGTCTATGACCCCAACGGGGTTCCGGTAAAAAAAGGGGTGGGCCTCTTCGCCCGGGTGTTTATCGAGCATTTTCCCCTGTTGCCGGTGGAGGACGAGGGGCGTCTCCATGACCCCCTGCTGCGGGAAAATTTTATCGAGAGTATTTTTGTCTGGAAACGGTGGCGGGAGATGGGAGAACAAAACAGAAGCAAGGGTGGATTGGTCGATTTTCACAGCCGCCACAAACTGCTGATCATGGCCCACAGCCCCAAGTATTATCAGGCCTTGGGGCAATGGGTGGCGCAGGGCAAAGGGGTTTCCCTGGACGATTTGCTGCTTCAATACCAGGAATTGCTCTCCTCGGCATTAAGGCAAAAACCCACGAACAAGAAAAACGCCAACGTGCTGCAACATATTTTGGGGTATTTTAAAAAGGATCTTTCTGCGGATGAAAAGCAGGAGGCGCTGGAAGTCATCGAAAATTACGCGCTGGGACTCGTGCCCCTGATCGTCCCCGTTACGCTGCTGAATCATTATATCCGGAAATATCATCAGCCGTATTTGAGAGACCAATACTACCTGAACCCCCATCCCCTGGAACTGCAGTTGCGTAATCATGCCTGAGAGGGATTGAGCAGAAGCGGGGACGAACCGCTTCTGCTCAATACTGCTTATCCCATTTGTCGGCAGGAGGGTTGAAACCGGCAGGGTCTTCTGGCGGCGGCCTGATTCCCCCTCGATAAAAATAAGGTCGGTCTGCTTTAGGCCCCTGGCAAAATAATCATTCTTATGTGGGCTTTAGAGAAGGGTACGGCTTTGGAAACGGATAACCCCTTTGCCCCCGGGCTTAGGCCGATCAAGCGAAAAATGATAATAGCGCTACTTCTTTTTTGCCGGGACTACGGCATCCTTAAAAGCCTTGGCCATCCGCATTTTAACAACGGTCTTGGCCGCAATTTTAATGGGTTCGCCGGTTTGAGGATTCCGACCGGTACGGGCTTTGCGTTTGGAAAGGACGAGTTTGCCGATGCCGTGAAGCGTAAAAGCCCCGGTTTTCTTGGTTTCACTGACGGCCAGGCTGGCCAATTCATCCATGACGGCGTTGGCCGTGCTTTTGGTCAATTGAAATTTCTCGGCGAAATAAGTCACCGCTTGCGCCTTGGTCATGGGTTTTTTTGGGGTCGCCATACTTTTTTTCCTCCTTTGATGGGGTTTAAGTAGTAAATAGCTGAATTTTATAATGGGAAAAGCGTGTTCGGTCAAGAAAAAAATAGAACCCCCGATGGGAAAAATATTTTACTTCAACCGACGAATTCGAACATAATACCTAAATGACCGCGAATTCGGATTTGGAAAAACAACCTGTCACCGGCATTCTCTTGATGGCGGGTCTATCCACCCGCCTGGGTTTTCCCAAGGCCCTGCTGCCTTACGGGCGAAAGCTTCTGGTAGAGCGGGTCTTAGAGCAGACCCTGGCGTCCCGATTGGACCGGGTGATCCTGGTTCTGGGCTGTCAGGCGCCCAGGATTCTTTCGGCCCTTCGATCTTTTGAGGGGAACCCCAGGCTGAAAATCTTGGTCAACCGCCGGTACGATCGGGGGTTAAGCAGCTCCCTCCGGGCCGGTTTGCGGGTTTTGGAGCCTTCTTCCAGCGGAGTGATGTTCATTCTTGGGGACCAGCCACTCTTGAAAGCCGCAACGATCGACCGATTAATTCAAGCCTTCAGGAAGCACCGTCTTCCTATCGTGGTTCCCCTTTATGGCCGGCGGCCCGGAAACCCGGTCATTTTTGGGCGGGAGTTGCTTCCCGAACTGCAACGCCTGCGCGGCGACACCGGCGGTCGGGAAATCATCAGGAAAAATCCGGATCGGGTCCTGAATATCCCGATTCGGCCCCAATATATCGGCTGGGATGTGGACACCTGGGAGGATTACGATCGGACCCGGAAGTTTTTCTTGCCCAACAATGAAAAGTCTATTTATAGAGGTGCCCCCTGATCAGGATATTTTTTCTATTGATCCGGAGGCATTATTCCCAGGCCTGGGGGCAAACGGGATTGACGATCCTGGGACTGGGATTGGGAGTTTCCGTCTTTATCAGCATCCACCTGGCGGTGGGCGCCTGCCTATCCTCCTTCAAAAGCACCATGCAGGCCGTTTCCGGCTCGGCCCAATGGCAGATTATTCAAGAAGGCCGCGGGTTGGATGAAGGGCTTTTCCCGGTCATTAAGGCCCATCCGGCCGTGAAGGCGGCCGCCCCGGTAGTGGAGCTGCAGGTCCCCCTTCAACATCGCACCGGCCAGGTCCTGTGGATTATGGGGGTGGATTTTTTTAATGAAGTTCAGGTTCGCACCCACGCCCCCTCGCTGACCTCTTTAGGGGAACCGGAATTATTGTCCCTTATCCTTACCCCGCAGGCTATCGCTTTGAGCAGGGACCTGGCCCGGCATTTGTCTATCCAGTCGGGTTCATCTCTGAGCGTTTTGATCAACGGCCGGCCTCAAAACCTTACGGTGGCCGCCCTGATCGACCCGGAGGGTCCGGCCCGGGCACTGGGAGGCCATTTTGGGGTAATGGATATTGCCCAGGCTCAGGAAAGTATGGGAAAAATCGGGCGGCTGGATCGCATCGATCTGGTATTGGATCCGGAATATCCGCTGGCCGCCGCCATCGAAAGTCTGCAAAAAATATTGCCTCCCGGGGCCTCCCTCCTTCAGCCGTCAGAGCGCCAGGCCGGTACGGAGCGTATGGTGCGCTCCTACCAGCTTAACCTGCTGGCCTTGAGTTTCATCGCCGTCCTGGTGAGCATGTATCTGATGTATAATGTGACCGCTCTGGCGGTAGTCCGCCGCCGAAAAGATCTGGGGATCCTCCGGTCCTTGGGGATGCTGCCCAATCAGATTCTTCATTTGATTCTTTGGGAGTCGGCCGGGTACGGGCTGGTAGGGGGACTCTTGGGCATCGGGGGCGGCTATCTGCTGGCCCGGGCGATCCTGGGGACCATAAGCCGAACCATCAGCGACCTGTATGTGCTGGTGGGGGTAACGGAAATACCTTTTATCCTGCCGGAGATGGCCTTGTTCCTGGTGGGCGCCGTTGGGGTGGCACTGGTTTCGGCCTACGTTCCGGCTCGGCAGGCCTCCCGTTTGCAGCCCCGGGAGATCATCGCTCAGGGACCGGGGACCCTCTCCCCACCGCAATCTCGGAAGGGGAGTTTTTTTTGGGCAGGAGCGGCCCTGCTGGTCCTCACCGGTGTACTCCTTTTTATCCCACCCTGGCAGGGGCTGCCCCTGGGGGGCCTGCTGGCCACCCTTACTTTGATCCTGGGATTTTCATTAGGACTTTCACCCGTTACCCGCAAAATTCTGACCCTCGTTACTTCGGGCCTATCCCATCGGGGGAACCGCCGGAAGGCCCGGCATTTGGGCTATCTTTATTTTGAATATGCTTTGGATAAAATGGCCGTCTCCATGGCGGCCTTAATGACGGCCATCGCCATGTTGATCAGCGTTTCCATTATGATCAGCAGCTTTCGCCAAACGGTTGATCAGTGGATTGATCAATCCATCAGCGGGGACCTGCTGGTCGGCCCGGTTTTTCCCTCCAATCAGGGCGATTTTCAGTTTTTGGAACCGGAGGTCGTTCGGGGGATCGAAGCGCTGTCGGGGATCAAGGATATTTACTATTACCGGGGCTTGCAGACCGCTTCACAGGGACAGCCGGTACGCCTCTGGGCCGGGAACTTAGCGGTCATCAAGCAGTACAGTCGGCTGGGGTTTACCGCGGGAATTCCCGAAGAGATCTACCGGCAGGTCTTAACCCGAGAGGCGGTGATCCTTTCGGAGGTTTTAGCCGATCGCTTGAAGGTCAGGTCCGGGGGATCGATAACTTTGCTGACCGCCTTTGGCCCTCACTCCTTTACCGTGGCCGGAGTATTTTACGATTATCGGACCGAGGGAGGCGGGGTCTGGATAGACCGGGCGGTTTTTCTGAAATGGTGGCAGGATGAAAGGATCAACGGGTTACGGCTTTATCTAAAAGATCCTGGACGGCTGACTCAGGTCCGGGAATCGTTGTTAAAACAGTTCTCCGACCGTTATGACCTGGTGGCTATTTCCCACCGGGAGCTGCGGGAACAAATCCTGCGGATCTTTGACCAGACCTTTCAGGTGACCTATGCCCTGGAGGCCATCGCCATCCTGGTGGCCTTCCTCGGCATTATCCATACCAGTTCCATCCTGATCCTCTTCCGGGAAAAGGAGTTGGGAATCTTGAAAGCGCTCGGGGCCTTGCCCGGACAGGTCCGGATGATGATCCTCACTGAGACCGGGCTGATGGGTTTTTTTTCGTTCTTCTGGGGTGGGTGGGCCGGGACCTTATTGTCCCTCATTTTGATCCTGGTGATCAACAAGCAGTCTTTTGGCTGGACGATTCAATTGCACTGGTCCTTGGGGGTTTACGGGCAGACGCTGATCCTCATCTTGATCAGCTCTATCTTGGCCGGACTGGTCCCGGCTTCCATCGCCCTGCGAACTAAAATGGAACAGCAGATCCGGGAAGAATAAACCGGGAAAGTGGTTGTCATTCTGAGCACGCAGCGAAGAATCTCGTTGCCTCTTGAAGTCCGAGATCCCTCACTTCGTTCAGGATGACCTTTTAATCATTGGATAAAGAAAGAATCAACGAATGCGCTATTGGTTCACCTTGCTCGTCCTTCTTGGAGGCGCCTTGATCTGGCCCGGGATAATTTCAAGTCAGGGCCGAGCGGCCGAGGGGTTTAAGCCGGCCCTGGCGGGGAGGGCCTTTGCCTTTCCCGAGGATCACCGGGCCCACCCGGAGTATAAAACCGAATGGTGGTACTATAACGGCCAGTTGCAGGACGCCGAAGGTCATCGCTACGGGTATCAACTGACTTTCTTTCGTGTCGGGATAAGACCCGGGCCGGTCCCCAGTCAGGGGTCCCGCTGGCGTGTTCGGGAAGTCTACCTGGCCCATTTAGCCGTCACCGATGTAGAGAAGAAAAGATTTTCTTACGCGGAAAAAGTCAGTCGGGGGAATTTAGGTTTGGCGGGAGCGGAAACCGGACGCTATCGGGTCTGGATAGAGGACTGGAGCGTGGCCGAAGAAGGGGAGACCCAGGTGTTAAAGGCCGGTGACCGGAGCCTGGGCTTGCACCTCCAGGCTTTTCCTACCCATCCTCCCTTGATCCATGGGTCGAACGGGATCAGCCGGAAAGGGGCTGGGACCGGGCAGGCTTCCCATTACTATTCCTTAACCCGGATGGCCACCCGGGGGCAGATTACCCTCCATGGAAAGACGGTTAAGGTCCAGGGGCTTAGCTGGATGGATCACGAATTTGGGAGCAATCAGCTTCATCCCGGTCAGATCGGCTGGGACTGGTTTTCATTGAACCTGGGGGATCAGGCGGAATTGATGCTCTATCAAATCCGGGAACGAAATGGACAAATCGGCCCGTATTCCAGCGGAACGATGGTCTCCCAGGGCCGGGTCCCCCAACCGTTATCCCGGGAGGATTTTTCCATTGAGGTGCTTGGGACCTGGAAAAGCCCCCGCAGCCGGGCTACCTATCCGGCAGGCTGGCGGATCGCTATTCCCCGGCAGAATTTGATTCTGCGGGTAACCCCGGTATTGGCCGACCAGGAGTTGATGACCATGAAAAGCACCCGGGTGACCTACTGGGAAGGCCTGGTGACCGCGGAAGGAACCTACGGGGGACAACCCGTCAAGGGACAGGGTTATGTGGAGATGACCGGGTACGACCCGCGTTTCGTGCCCCGCCTGTGACCAAAAAAAGCTTGACAATTAAGGTAGTTTAAATAAGATGAAACCGTAAATTTTCCTGAGCCGAATTATTAAATATTAACACCAGTGGAGGTAAGAATCTATGTTAGTTAAAGGGTGGATGACCAGCGATGTCATGACCATTGATGAAGACACCTCGATGATGAAGGCCTCACAAATTATGAAGGAGAATAATATCCGCCGGTTGCCGGTTATGCATAAAGGCAAATTAGTGGGCATGGTTACCGACCGGGATATCAAGGAAGCCTCTCCCTCCAAGGCCACCACTTTGGATGTCCATGAATTGTATTACTTGCTTTCGGAGTTAAAAGTAAAAGATATTATGAGTAAAAACGTCTTTACCATCGGTCCGGAAGAAACGGTGGAAAAGGCGGCGGTCAAGATGCTGGAGCACCGGATTTCCGGTCTGCCGGTGGTCAATGACAAAGGGAAGGTGGTCGGGGTGATTACTCAGGGGGATATTTTCAAAGTCCTGGTTTCTCTGACCGGGATTTATCGCGGCGGGATCCAGTTTGCCTTTAACCTGGAAGACCGTCCGGGATCGATAAAAGAGGTGGGGGACATGATCCGGAAGCACGGCGGACGGATGGTCAGCATTTTAACCTCATACGACATGTGCGATGAGGGCTGCCGCCATGTGTATATCCGGATCAAGGAAATTCCCGAGGATAAATTAAAAGCCCTGACCGATGATCTGGATAAGAATTTCATCCTCCTGTACACGGTCCAGGATTCGCTGAAAGACGTCTGATTTAGCAATAATTTTTTTTGACCCGAGCCCCCTATTCTTTTCCCAGAAAAAGAATAGGGGGCTTTTTTTTGGTTGTTCGCCCTTTTGGGTGGGTGGCCGTTGTATATAGCGGCGCAGTCTGAAATCGGGCCTTCGTGGCCGCCGAGACCCGGCGGCTATACCAGATATGGGGAGCGTACCTACCCAAAAAAAGGCGGGTCTTTTTTTTAAGGCACCCAGGAAACCGCCCCTCCCTCGCCCGGCAGGGTTTCTCCTCCGGGGCCTTGAAGGCTTCCAGAACGGTGTTTCCGCCCACTCCCCGCAAGGGTTGGAAAACGATCCCGGACGGGACCGGAAATTCTTCCACCAGGGCATTGGCCAGGGCCTTCTGGAGGAATTCCAGGAGAATCGGACTGGCCGCCTGGGCCCCGGTCTCCCCGGTCCCCAGAGTGGCCAGGTTATCCAGGCCCACCCAGACCCCGGCGGTCACCTGCGGGGTGAGGCCGATAAACCAGGCATCCCGAAAATCATTGGTCGTGCCGGTTTTCCCGGCCACCGGCCGGCCCAGGGCCTTCAGCCGCCAGCCCGTCCCCTCTTTAACCGCCCCCTCCAGCAGGTGCGTCATGATATAGGCGGTGTTGGCGGCGATGACCGGTTCGCTCTGGGGCTGGTGAAGGTAAACGACCCGGCCCAGGCGATCCGTGATTTTGGTGACATAGAAGGGCAGCACCCGGTTTCCGGCGTTATTGAAACAGTTGTAGGCCGTGACCATCTCCGCCAGGGATACTCCCGATGAACCCAGGGCCAGGGAAAGGTTGGGATAAAGGGGCGAAGTGATCCCCAACTGCTGGGCGTAGCGAATGGCATAATCCACCCCGATGTGCTGCAGGATGCGGATGGAAACGATATTGCGCGACTGAATCAATCCGGTGCGCAACGAGGTCGGTCCGTTGAATTTGTGGTCGAAATTTTGCGGGGACCAGGGGTTGCTGCCGCCGAAAACCAGGGGGGTGTCCATCAGGACCGAGGCCGGCGTCAGACCCTTGTCCAAAGCCGCCGCGTAGATGATCGGTTTAAAGGAGGAGCCGGGCTGCCGTTTGGCCTGGATGGCCCGGTTGAATTCGGTCTGGCCGTAATCTTTTCCGCCTACCAGGGCCTTGATCGCCCCGGAGGTTTTGTCGATACAGATCAAGGCGGCCTCAACGGGATTTTGTTCGGCCAGGGACAAATAGGGCTTCCCCGACTCCACCCGGAAGTTTAAGACATCCCCACCCGGAATGGATCGGCGACCCTCCCGATCGGCGGCGGATTCGTCATCCGGAGAAAAATTGTTGGGTTCCGCGCTTCGGCGGGGCAGCAGGAACACCCCCCACTCCCGGCCAAGGCAGACCCGGGCCGTTTTTCCGACCGGCTCGATTTGGACGATAATGCCGGTTCGCTGGGAGGCCGTTTTTTTTCGAAGCGTTGGCCTTCGAGCGGGCCAACTGCTGGCAGTAGGCCTCGATCTTGTCGGGAGGGATTTGCCGCAGCGGCTTGGAATACAGGTGGCGCTGGTAAACCGCCCGGGTACCGTTTTCCACCGCTTCCCGGGCGGCTTTTTGGAATCCCGATTCAATGGTGGTCCAGACGGTAAGCCCGGCTTGCAGGACAAAATCCGATCCGTAGTTCTGATATAAGAATTTGCGGACCATGTCGCAGGAGATGGGGGGCACACGGCGCCGTTGAAATCCGGACCCCGGGAAAAGTTCAGCGGAAGCTGTTCCGCGGCTTTGCGCCTGCAGCGGCGAAAGATACCCCTCTTCGACCATGCGTTTTAGAACGTACCGCTGCCGTTCCTTGGCCCGCTGGAAATTCAGAAAGGGCGAATAGCGGCTGGGCGCTTGCGGCAGCCCGGCCAACATGGCGCTCTCCGCCAGGTTGAGTTCCTTGGCTTTTTTCCCGAAATAGGTCTGAGCGGCCGCTTCCACCCCGTAGGCCCCATGCCCCAGATAGATCTGGTTGAGATAAATAAAAAGGATATCCCGCTTGGATAAATTCTGATCCAGCCGGTAGGCCAGGAAGGCCTCTTTGATTTTTCGGGAGAAGCTTTTCTCCGGGGAAAGGAGCAGGGATTTGGTTACCTGCTGGGTGATGGTGCTGCCGCCTTGAACAATTTCACCGGCCCAGATATTTTTCCAGACAGCCCGCAGGATGCTCAAACAAGTCGAGTCCCCGGTGCTGAAAAAAACGGGAGTCTTCCGAAGCGATAAACGCTTGAATGAGATGGGGAGGGAGTTCGGTGGGCGGCACCAGAATCCTTTTCTCTTTAATAAAGAAGCCGATGGGAGCGCCGTCGGCCGCCAGGATCTGGGTGGCCAACGGGGGCTGGTAGTCCTGCAAGGGAGCGGATGTCGGGCAATTGATAAATGAGGAAGAAGTAGTAGATCCCGGCTAAGGTAAAAAGGGCCCCGAAAAAGGCGGCTATAAAGAACAGAACCTTGAGAGACCTTGAATCTCGATGATCGGGGGGGGCGGCGCGAAGGTTTGGTGGGCATGGGCTGGGCGTTAGAGGGTAGTTTATCCTTCAGAGATTTAGTCGGTAAGAAGATGGTCTCACTGCCGGTCATTATAGCGTGACCGGGGGAGCTGGATCAACCGGAAAAGCCCGGACCCCGGCTCCGAACGGGAAATTTCCAATCTCCGGCAACGGGGTGAGCGGGGTGACGGCCAAGATCAAAGATCGAAGAGATCCGGCACTCGGGCGATCACCTGCTCCAGCGGGGTTTGATTCCCGGATTGGAGCAGTCCCGAACGAGGGTGAATTTCAATCGGACCGCCTCGGAAAGACCTGCGAATAAGCCGGCGGTTAAAAAACTCAGATCCCGGAAATAGCCTTCCTGGAAGTGAAGGTGCCGGGGATTCAGTTCTTGGGACCAGCCTTCAATCCGGTCGGCGGCCTGGAGCAGGTCTTCATCGGACATTTTCCGCTGCCCCAGCGTTTCCACGGCGGCACAATAAGCCACCTGATGGCCGGTCACCTTTTCGGGCAGGGCAACCCCCAGGTTCCTCCACAGTTGAACCACATTTTTCTTTTGTCAAACGGGCCTGATGCGCGATCTGCCGATAATGGCCCTTCGACCATAGGCCATAGGCCCGGCAGCCGAAAAAACGGCTGGGATAAATCAGGCAATCCCGGTCTTCCAGAAAGGGGCAGCCGGTAATCTCCGCCGGGTTGATAAAAAAATAGCGAATGATTTTTTGGGTAAGCTCCCTCCGCCGGGCCGGGGGAAATTTCCTCAGTTGGTCCAGGGCTTCCAAGGCTTCCAGAAGGGACAGTTCCGGAAGGAGGGAACAGCAAAGGGCGCGGCGTTGGCAGGACGTGTCCGGCAATTGGGAATAGAGGTTTTTCAGTCCCTGCCGCTGCCCTTGGGAATTGAAGATCAGCTCCTTCAGGTCCGGGAGAGTCAGGGGAATCATCGACGGGAAGCCTTTAACAGGATGCGGAAATATTCCTTTTTTACAGGTTGCTCAAAAAGGTCCAGATACAAGGCGCCCGAAATTCCTTGGAATGAGGCGTAGTTAGATCTACGTCGGAATGACAAGGGATAAGGGCAACGCAGTAGCTGGGCCTTTTTCAGCAACCTGTTAATAACCCAGATTCTCCCCCACCAGTTTCACCTGGATGCGATCCTTCACGGCCTGGCCCTCGATGATGGACCAGATGTTGCATATCCGGGTCGGGGTATGGCAGTCGCTGCAGAGTCCGGTTTCTTTGCAGGGATTGTTGATGTCCAAACGGATGCAGTTCATGGGCGCGGCCACCTGTTTGGTCCGGTTTAAGGCCTCTTCCAGGGTGGTGGCCACTTTGTTCATCCCGACGACTAAGATGACTTTTCGGGGTCCAAAGGCCATGGCCGCCACCCGGTTTCCCATGCCGTCCAGGTTCACCAGTACGCCATCCAGGGTGATGGCGTTGCTGCTGGCGATCATGAAGTCGGCCGTCAGCCCCCGGCGGCGGGTCTCGAGGCCTTCTTCCGGGGAATACTCCGGAAGGTAGGGATCGATCACGGTGATCCTAGGGTTGGACTTCAACCGTTCCCACAGCCCCATTTCCACCAGGGAAGTGGACCCGCAGCGGAAGACCGAGGAGCCGTCCGGGATCAGGGCCGCCATTTCCTCCCGGGCCTGGGCAATGGTCGGGGTATAGGTCCCGGCCAGGCGCCGTTTTTCCAGGGCTTTGATAATCTGTTGAGCCAGTTTTTCCTTAAAGATCTGTTGCGGAGTAGCCATGAAGTCCTCCCCTTGTTATCAGTACAAAAATAGAATTCCGAGCCCGTGAGCGCCCAGACCGACTCGGTCTCTACCCAAGCTCCTTATGGAGGTTTGTTTTTCATTCGATGTTCAATGTTCGACGTTCGTTTTAATACGAAAATAATCTCTTTAACCGGCACCATGTCTAAGGCGTTCTTGAAGTTTGCGCAGGTGTCCTTTTTCTTCTGCGATAATGAGTCGGAGATCCTCCCGGCTCCGGGAATCTTCAACGAAAGGCTCCAGCATTTCATAAAAAACTATCGTGTCCTGCTCGAACTCCGCGGAAATCCGCAGAACGGCCTGGATATCCGGAACCAGGGAAAAGTCCACGTCGTCCAGGGAAAAAGCCTTTTCGCCCAGGATACTCTGAAACAGCTCCCGGCCCATGGCTTCCAAGTTCTTATCCGCCGGCTTGGTCCCCACTCGGCTTTTAAGCTCGGCGAACCAACGCTGATGCTCCAGTTCCTCGTCAGCCAGAAGGCCCAGCAGCTCCGCCAGGGAGGGATCGGAGGTTTCTTGCTGAGCCCGGCGGTAGGTGCCTTCCCCGTTTTTTTCAATCTGCAAGGCAATTTCAATAATATCGGTTAAGGTAAACATATTGTCCTATCTCGATGTTAAACGATTCATGGATGCATAACAATAAAACTTGACAGGCAA
The DNA here is from genome assembly GCA_963716045.1 of uncultured delta proteobacterium. Taxonomy (GTDB): domain Bacteria; phylum Desulfobacterota; class RBG-13-43-22; order RBG-13-43-22; family RBG-13-43-22; genus CAVQSS01. The sequence continues at coordinate 86,571 of CAVQSS010000026.1, forward strand.
ATGGCTGTTCCACTAAATTTATTAGATATTTTGTATGGTGTCAATTCATAAACCGGGGGTGTTGCCGTTTCCGGTTTCAAGGGTCAAGGAGGAATTCATGGATCCATTAAGTCAAATAACCATCCTTTCTTTAGAACAGGCTACGGTGCTGCCCTATTTGACCTTCCGATTGGTCCAGGACGGTGTCCAGGTGATCCGCCTGGAGCATCCGGTCTTTGGCGACCCCAACCGCATGGTGGGGGATGACGTCCTCCAGGAAGAGCGGATGTTCAGCTATTTCATGGCCATCAATGCCGGGAAAAAGGCCTTGACCTTAAACCTGGGCGTTCCGGAGGGGCAGCAGATCTTAAAAGACCTGATTATGAAACTAAAGGTCGATATTTTTGCCACCAACCAGCTTCCCCGAAATTATGCCAAACTGGGCATCGATTACGAAATTCTCAAATCCGTTAAGCCGGATTTGATCTGGCTGGGAATCACCGGGTTCGGTCCGGACAGCAACGAGGCGGCCTACGACCCGATACTACAGGCCCGGGGCGGCCTGATGGAACTGACCGGGGAAGCGGACGGGGAACCCCAGGTTCTGGGCATTCCCCTGCCGGATATGGGGGCCAGCGAACACGCCTACGGTCTGTTGATGAAAGCCCTGTTCCGTCGCCAGGCCACCGGTCAGGGCAGCCGGATCGACCTGTCCATGTTCGAAAGCACGGTCTCCTGGCTGACCGTGCCCATCACCCTGAGCCGGTCCTTCGGCAAGAAGATCACCCGACGGGGAAACACCCACGAGTTCTTCGCCCCGGTTTCAGTCTACCCGACGGCCGACGGCTACGTCTATGTGGCCGGGGGCAACGACAAGCAGTGGAACGCCCTGACTCAGTTGCCTGGTTTTGAAACGCTGGCCCAAGAGGGGTACCGGAAAAATGCCGGCCGTATCGCCGAAGTAAAAAAACTGAATCAGGAGATCAGCGCCATCACCCGAAAATTCGGAAGCGCCGAATTGATCAGCATCTTTAATCAAATCGGGGTGCCGATTTCCGAGATTCATTCTATTGATCAGGTGGCGCAGGACCCCCTGGTCGTCAAAAATATGTTGAAGGCCAAGGACCCGAAAAGCGGTTTGGGGATTACCCTGGCCCCGCCGCCCAACATGACCGAGTACCTGAAATCCAGCGGCGGGCAGCTTTCCTTTCCGCCCCGCTTCGGGGAACATAATGAAGCGATTTACGGGCAGGTGTTAGGCCTCGGCCAGGAAAAATTAAATGAAATGAAAGAAAAGGGGATTATTTAGTCCATGACCAGCGAGAAGAAACCCAGTCGAAAAATAAGGATCTTGATCGCCAAACCGGGCTTGGACGGCCATGACCGGGGCGCCAAGGTTATGGCCCATGCCCTGCGGGATGCCGGGATGGAGGTTATCTATACCGGTTTGCACCAGACCGTGGACAGCATCGTCCAGGCGGCCCTCCAGGAGGCGGTGGATGTGGTCGGACTGTCCATCATGTCCGGGGCCCATCTGCCGATCTGCAAGAAACTGATGGCCCTGATGACCGAGAAGGGCCTGCAAGACCGTATGGTCGTGGTGGGTGGGGTCATCCCCAAACGGGATATCCCGGCCTTGATGGACCTGGGGGTGGCCGGGGTTTTTCCCGGAGGGACCCCTTTCAAGACGCCGATTGAATTCATCCATAGCCGTTTAAATTAATTTTTCTCTCCAAGGGGTAGGGGAGGCGTCAGCCCCAGCGGACGCCTAAAACTGACCTGCCCCGGGTTTGTTTCAGCCGCTTGGCCTTTTGGGTGGATACTCCCCCTGTCGGATAATGTCGCCGGATTTCGGATCAGGCACCTATTCATTACGCTGACCCACCGCAAAGTTGGTAAACAATCTTGTTCACTTCCCCAACAGGTTCAAAAAAGTTGGATCCGCATGTCCGAACGCCATCAAATCCGCCTTCTGGTCGTTGACGACGAAAAGAACCAGCGGGAGCTGCTACAGGGATTTCTCCAGAAAAAAGGCTATCCCGTCCAGGCCGCGGATGGTGGGGAGGCGGCACTCGAATGGCTGCAAGAAAACGGCTGCGAGGTGGTGTTCACCGACCATAAGATGCCCGGCATGGATGGAACCACCCTGCTCCAGGAAATTAGGAAACGGCATCCTGAAACGGTGGTGGTCCTGATGACGGCCTACGGCACGGTAGAGAAGGCCGTCGAGGCCATGAAAATGGGCGCCTACGATTACCTGACCAAGCCCATAGATCTGGACGAACTGTTGATCTTATTGGGCCGGATCGAGAGCAGCCTGCTCCTGACCTGGGAGGTGAGGCAGCTTCGCCAGGAACTGAAAAGAAAATTCAGCTTTGAGGGATTGATTACCCACAGCCCCAGGATGGAGGATGTCCTTTCCCTGGTGGCCCGGGTAGCCCCCAGCCAGTCCACGGTGTTGATCCGGGGCGAGAGCGGGACGGGCAAAGGGCTGCTGGCCCGGATAATCCATTACCACAGCCCCCGTTCTTCCGGTCCGCTGGTAACCCTCAATTGCGCGGCTATCCCGGAGAACCTGCTGGAAAGCGAGCTTTTCGGCCATGAAAAAGGGGCCTTTACCGGTGCGATTTCACAGCACCGGGGAAAATTTGAACAGGCCCAGGGGGGGACCCTTTTTTTAGATGAGATCGGGGACCTTTCCCCGGTATTGCAGTCCAAACTGTTGCGGGCCGTTCAGGAGAGGGCTTTTGAGCGGGTAGGGGGCAGTAAGACCATCGAGGTGGACGTCCGTCTGATCTCGGCCACCCACCAGGACCTGGAGCAGCTCATTCGCGAGAACCGCTTCCGGGAGGACCTGTACTACCGCTTGAACGTGGTTTCCCTCTTCCTCCCGCCCTTGCGGGAACGGAAAGAGGATATCCCCATCCTTTTGGACCATTTTCTGAAAAAATTCGGGCAGGCCAACGGAAAAGAGAATATCGAGGTGTCCAGGGAGGCTCGGGACCTGCTCCTGCGCCATGATTACCCGGGCAATATCCGGGAACTGGAGAACCTGGTCGAACGGGCCGTAGTCCTGGCCCGGGACCATTTGATTACTTCCCGGGAGATCCCGTTTCATTTGAAGGACGGACTGGAAGAGTCGGGGACGCCGCCTCCGCCCTCATCCGATCTCCCCCTGATGGAACAGTTGGATGCCCTGGAAAAGTTTCTAATCCGGCAGGCCTTGAAAGAGACTGAAGGGGTGCAGACCCGGGCCGCGGAAAAGCTGGGCATCAGCGAACGGGTACTGCGCTATAAACTCAAGAAATACGGGATATAAGGGAGCTAATTTTTAGAAATTAAAAGAGTACTGAATTCGGTGAACAACGCCCCCCTTTAAACGCAAAAGATATAAGGCCAAGGCCAAAGCCAAAGCCGAAGTAATGCCTAACCTATGGATCAGCAATGGATGGCTTTCCCGAATTCATGAAGAATATTTCATACCAAAAGAAATGGCCCACGGGGGTGCGTTTATTGCCGGTACTCGAACCATCCATTGCTTTGGTGGGAAAAGAGCCAGCCGGGCCTAACCGAGATCTGCAGCGGGCCTGGGTAAAAAAAATCACTCCCGTTGGGCAACAGGTCGATGAAGATAAGACACCTGTTGGCCATTGCCCTGATCCTCGCGGGGACGCCTTTCATCTACGGCCAAGCTTTTCCCATTCCTGAAAACCTGGTCAACAATGCTTTTGCCGGTCGCCGGGGAGCCTTCGTAATCATCGACTGCTTATCCGGAGCAGTCAGCGATTTCCGACCGGATGCTTCGTCAGAGAAGCTGGCTCCCTGCTACGGGTAGAAAGACGATCTTGATTTCGCCCAAAGAGCAGGCGTAACTCATAGGCAAGCTGGTCTCGGGCAAACTTCCCTTTTCCGAGAAATCCCTGGCAGTGCTCAAGGACCTGATGAACATCAAGACAACCGACCGCGGAGTTCTTTACGGAAAGACCGGGTCGGGCGCCGACGATACAGGAACATATGCCTTGGGATGGTTTGTGGGCTATGTGGAAAACAAGGGCCGGACCTATGCCTTCACCTGCGCAGCCAAGGGCAACAACGTCAAGGGCAAGGACGCTCGCGACATCGTTGAAGCAGTTCTGGAAGAGCAAGGGCTTTTGTAGATAGGTCCTGTTGAACAAGCCGTTGGTCGCGACGGCTTATGAGAGAGCGAAAAAAGTTAGCGTGGTTCGATCCTGTTGAACTTGATCCGGCAGGCCTTGAAAGAAACCGGCGGGGTACAGACCAGGGCCGGGGACCGCTTGGGCCTCAGCGAACGGGTATTACGTCATGAACGCGAGGAGTACGGAATTAAGGGTTTCAGGTCTCCTCTGAATAATTACCGTACAGAAGGAGTATAAACGGGGGTGATAAATTGTGACCTCGATCAAGTTTGTCACGGCGCTGTCATCATCAAGAAATGCTTGGAAAATTCGGATTGTCTCGATCTTGGCCTCGTGGTATGGTTTTTTAGCAGTTGATATGAATAAGGGGGAACATTTATGAGAAACATTAAATGGCTGGTAATTTTGTGGTGCTGTCTTTCAACAGCGTCAATGTTGAATGCCGCTGAGATCAAAGATTCGGAATCCGCCTCGCATGGGACCGATGCGGCATCTCACTCGATTGTCGCCACATACGACTTTTCGGGGTTCAAAGTAATCCAGTTCCATCTGCCGGTTTTATCAGTGTATTCGTACCTGCTGGTCAGCGAAGGCGAAGCCCTCATGGTGGACCCGGTCAGAGACATTTTTACCTATCTGGAAACAGCTAAAAAGGAAAAGGTAACCATAAAAGGGGTTTATCTTACTCATTCCCATGCGGATTTTATCGCCGGTCATACGGAAATGGTCAAAGCCCTCGGATGCCCGATTTATCAGAGCAAAAAAAGTGGGGTATCCTATAAAATCGAAGCGTTGCAAGATGGGTCAACGCTTACCATCGGCAAATCCCTGATTAAATTTATAGATACACCCGGACATACACCCGACGGCATGTGCGCCCTGGTTTTTCCCAAAGGCAAGCCCGCTGTTCCTGAAATGATGTTTACCGGAGATGTGCTGTTTGTGGGCAGTGTGGGGCGTCCGGATTTGATGGGCGGTTCCGTCCCGGCAGCATGGCTGGCTTCCGCCATGTTCGATTCGTGGACAAAGAAGCTCTCCAAATTGAATGATGCGGTTAAGATATTTCCGGCTCACGGCGCCGGGTCCCTGTGCGGCGCACATCTGAGCGATGAACCTTCATCAACCGTCGGCAAAGAAAAGGCGTCCAATTCTTATTTGAAATACACCAAACGGAGTGAATTCATTACCGCTCTGCTGGACGGAATTCCCGAAGCACCGCAGTATTTCAAGCACAATGCCCGAATCAACCAGGAGGGGCCGCCTCTCATAGACTGGCACTCTCCCATTCCGGCTGAACTCAAAGCAGACAAGAATCTGACCGACACCAAAAAATACTATGTGGCGGATATACGGGACGCAAAACGGTATGCCGAAGGTCATATTCCCAATTCCGTCAATATCGGACTGCGGGGGCGCTTGGAAAATTGGACCGGCATTATGGTTCCGTGGGGTTCCAAACTGGTGCTGTGCGGAAGTCCGGAGGAGCTCAAAGAAGCCGTGTTCCGTCTGAACCGGGTAGGGTACAAGGCCGGCACGATTACGCCTGAATCATGGAAAAAAGCGAAATTGCCGGTGATTGCCGGCATGCCGATTTCACCCCGCCAACTCTATGATCTCATGCGGAAAGGAGAGGCTCCCGTGATTGTGGATGTCCGGCTTCCGGCAGAGTGGATGGCAATGCGAATCAGCACAGTTCTCAACATGCCGCTGAATCATCTGGCAGAACTCTCGGCGCAGCTTGATCCCGCGGAACCGGTTGTTACGGTCTGCAACTCCGCCTATCGCTCCAGCATGGCAGCCGGAATTCTGGAACGCAACGGATTTAAGAAACCCAGAAACCTTGAAGGCGGCAGCGAAGCATGGATCAAAGCCGGATTTCCGGTGTTTGAAGCCGTTAAAGCAGAGAGGGGAACGCCGGCAGCGCCCGCTCCGAAACGGCAGGTCAGGCTTCCCGAACGGATTTCGGCTTCGGAACTCAAGCGCATGATGATGGATCTTCCCGGCACCTTTGAAATTGCAGACATCAGACCCCCAGAGCATTTCAGAGATTACAGCCTTCCCGGCTCCAAAAATGTTGATGTCGGCAATCTGATTGACAATGGGGCTTATCTTGCCGGTTCAATCCCCTTGATAATCGTGGATCGGGATGGCTCCATCGCCATGAGCGTCGGCGGTATTTTATCCCAGAAAACCCGGCGCCCCATAAGGGTGTTGTACGGCGGGCTTGAAAGTTACTGGGCGGGAACCCAGGAGAATTCCGGAATGGTTCCGTCAACTTCGAAGTCAACCGTTCCTTCTGTTCAAACGCCTGCAAAACCGGCAGCCCCGGCGCTCCAGTCCCCGGAACAGCCTGCAAATCAGCCCCGGACGCCAAAAAAGAAAAGCGCCGGGTGCTGACAGTGAAAGGAGATTCCCATGTCATCTGAAAATCACAAAGCCTATGGCAATCCTTATCTTGCCGGACTGCTTCTTGGCGCGGTTCTGCTGGCGTCATTTTTGCTTCTCGGCGCGGGACTCGGCGCTTCGTCCGGAATTGCCCGGCTCGGTGCGTTCTTATCGGGACTCATAGCGCCGGCGCATACCTTTTCCTCGGAGTACTTCGGCGCGTGGGGCGAAAATCCCTTGCAATATTATCTGGTGTTTATGCTCCTTGGTATATTTTTCGGCGGACTGTTTTCCGCAATTCTTTCCCGGCGACTGCAAAAACCGGTGGTTGAAAGAGGTAATGCGGTTTCATCCAAAAGGCGGCTGATGTTCGCCCTGACCGGCGGAATACTGGCTGGTTTTGCCAGCCGACTTGCCGGAGGTTGCACATCGGGTCAGGCGCTGACCGGCGGCGCGCTCCTGCTGACAGGCAGTCTGGTTTTTCTGATCTGCCTTTTTGCGGGAGGATATGCTACGGCGTACTTTGTAAGGAGGCAATGGCATGATTGAAACATTTTACGGCGCGGATACCCTGAATTCACCGGGCGCGCTTTTTATTGCGCTGGTAATCGGTTTTTTCTTCGGGCTGGCTCTGGAACGCGCGGGTTTCGGAAGCTCCCGCCGGATCGCCGGTATTTTTTATTTCAAAGATATGGCGGTTCTCAAAGTAATGTTTACGGCTCTGGTAACAGCAATGATCGGGTTGTCGCTGTGTAGCGGGCTGGGCGTGATTGATCCCGCAACCGACATCCATTTCATGAAAACCTATTACGGCGCAACCATTATTGCCGGACTGATGTTCGGCGTTGGGTTTGCCATGAGCGGCTGGTGTCCGGGAACTGCGACCGTCGGCCTGGCGTCCGGGAAACTGGATGCCGGTGTGTTTCTTGCCGGTACGGTCATGGGCAGCATTTTTTTCAATGAACTGTTTTTGCTTGTGAAACCCTTATATACCTGGGGACAAAGCGCGCAGCAGAATTTCGGACAGGAGGGACTGGCGTTTGCCTATACCAGCCTGGGCATGTCAAAATCCGCATTCGGGTTTTTATTCACGCTGATTGCAGTCGGCTGCTTCTGGAGTTCGGAATATATCGAACAAAAACAGTCGGATTACAAAGAAAGAACCAGTTATTTCAATACGCCGTTTTTAAAAGCCTTCAGCCTGATTTTGATTGTGAGCGCAGGCGGTTTGTTACTGTTTGATGAGGGAGGACATGCTGGAAACCGGAAAACTGGATTGTCATCGTATAGTTCGTATTCTTCTGAAAAAGCCCTGCTGAGCGCTGTTGCAGCGGCTGCCGATCATGTGGAACCCGAAGAACTGGCGGAAACTCTTTTTGATAAAGACCCGGATGTGATTGCCCTGGATGTGCGCCCGGCAAAGGAATTCAATGTTTTTCATATCCGGGGCGCATTCAATGTCGAACTGCCTGACCTGCCTCAGTTTGTGAAACAGCATACGAATAAGCGGATGATTGTGCTGTATTCCAACGGCATGACCCATCCGGCTCAGGCACGAGATTCTCTGGCACGGATGGGATTCGGGAATGTCTATCTGCTGACGGACGGTTTGAACGGATTTATCGAACGCTGCTTAAAACCTGTTTCTCTCCGTAAAGAACCCCTGCCGGAGATAGCCGCCCGGCAAATCAACCTCTGGCGCACCTATTTCTATTCGTTAGACAAGGCCGCGCCCTCTATCATCGGATCGAAACCATAGGATGAGAGCGCAAAGTTTTCGGATATGCCGGCTTCTGTCGGGGTCTTGATGGGGCGGCGTCCTGACTTAGTTGGCGGGGGGGGTGATCCGCAGCGCCGGAGGTTGGTTGCAAGTGTTGTCTCTGCGGCGGTATGAACTGCGGATGGTCTCGGATGAGCGAATTTTAAGGAGCGGCGAGTTCATTGAGGAGGTCAGGTCTCAGGCGGAGAAACGGTTAGAGGAAACGTTCCGGCTCAAAACTCGGAAGGTTGAACTATGGACCCTGGCCTCCCGGGTTTCCCGGTCAGAAGGAACCGATTGGGATTTAGTTCGGTCCGGAAGTCGTACCGCCAAGGTAGTAAAGACCCGAAGACTTTTCTGCCAACTGGCGGTCAAGAAATGGGGATATTCCGGGGCGGAAGGGGAGGCAAGGGGCAAGGGGACGTTGTTCACTGAGTTCAGTATCATGATGTCTGATGAAGAACGGAAACCGAACCAGCGGCCTGCACCATTACGGCTCAACCACGGCGGGTGAGCCAAAGGTGAGCCGTGCCGTTGGGGGCCAGGGAAAGGATCAGTGGTGGTATCGGAGTTGCGCGATATGGATTGCATCTTCTTATATTTTATAGATAAATCTGTGTTCATCGGTAATTCGCCCGGACCAGTAGCCGGAAAGGGCATGTTTCAATGGTTCCGGCTTGCCAATACCTTCAAAGGGATTTCGTATGGTCTCATTAATAAGGGTATTGATACGGAGGAGAATTGTTTTATCGATTTTTTGCCAATAGAGATAGTCCTCCCAGGCGTTGTCGGAGAAGATGAGCTTCACTCTACGAGTTCCTTTTCCGTTCCTTTTCCGTTCTCAAGCTGGGCAATGGATTCCATTAACCGCCTTGTGTTTTTTGGTGCCCGTAAAAGGTAGGCCGTCTCTTCAAGGGCTTCATAGTCCTCGAGTGACATAATGACCACAGAATGCCCGGATTTGCGCGTTACAATTACCGGGGCATGGTCGCGGCAAACTTTCCCCATTGTTTTTGCAAGGTTTTGCCTTGCAGATGTATAGGTTATCGCATCCATTTTGCACCTCCTATCTAGTACAGGTTATTGCACATATAATAAGAGGGTTGTCAAGCGGATATTCTGAGCCTCAACACGCCGGTGCATCCGATGCAAAAGGCCTAGGCTTTTATTAACAGCGGTGGCAGTTTTTTGTACTGGTGACCGGCAAATTAAATGCGGATTGTTAGGTTGCTTGCTGCCATAGATGAGAAAATGGGAGCAGGCCGTGACATTGTCACGGCCTGCCGGAATGTCCAATACGTTAATGGAAAGCGTTCACGTTGGGCGACTCGCCCCGTGGTTACGGACTCGTGCAGGCCTGATAGATATTTTCAAAGAGTTCCGGTATGAGCTTATTGGGTGTGGCTGAGAAGGCCACCCGGAGCAAGTCCGGTTCGACGGAAATAACCCCAGTGTCGTATTGCGCCAGCAGTTTCTTCCGAACGGCTTCCGGGTCGGCATTCTTGAGCCTGAGACACATGAAATATCCGCTGTTATAGGGGAGGGCCTGGAACGCCTTTCTATAGGCATCGCCCCGGATGGCTTTGTTTACCGCTTCATACCTGGAACGCAAGACGTCGTTCTTCTGCTGTTTCTCCGGCCAGTATTCCGGGTCCTGGTAGGCCCGGTAAAGCAGCGATTGGCCCAGGTGCGACATATTGGAGGCGTCAGCCCGGATGGCACCGGCCGTCTTGGCCTCCAGGGTGCTGTAAATTTTCTTTTTGTCTCCCGGTCCCCCCACCCCGTAGGTGATGAAGCCGATCCGGAAGCCCCAGACATAATCTTCCTTGGTCGGGCCGTCGAGTTTGACGGCGAGTACCCGCTCGTGCAGGTCAGCCAATCTTGAAAACAACGATTCCGTGAGGATACCTTTTTCGTATACCAGGCCGAAGTAGGCATCGTCCACCAGGACCACCAATCCCTTCCCCCGGTCGGCCGCCTCTTGTATCACCTTGACGATCTGGTCAGCCTCCTCCTGGGTCGGTGTATAGCCGGTGGGGTTGTTGGGAAAATTCAGGAGCAACAGGGCCTTGGATTGGCCTTTCAGGGAATCCGCCAGACCGGAGAGATTGAATCCTCGGCCGGAGAAGAGGTCGAAGGTGCTTATCCTGGCCCCTTTCTTGGAAAGAAACATCAGATCATAATTTTCCCAGTAGGGGTTGGGAATGATCAGCTCATCCCCTCGGGTCAGGAAAAGCTCGGCGGCGGTGCTGAGGCCATGGGTCAGAGCCCCGGTAACAATCGGTTCGCTGAACTCCTTGCCGGCCAGACCCGGATTCTTTTTATAAAGCATCCCCTTCCAGATTTCTCGCAGTTCCTTTTTCCCGGGGCTGGGTGCGTAGGGATAGACCTCTTTAGGCTGCAGTTGGCCAAGAAACTTGTGGATGGTATGGAGGTGCATGGGTTGGCCGTTCTCCTCCAGCGCAATCCCGATCGTCGCGTTGATCCGCTTCCCGCCCGCCTCTGCCGATTGTGAAAGGATGCCCAGCTTCGGGAAGAATAGTTCAAGCCCGGCTTCAGAAAGAAGATCAATGAGGCAGGGGTTCTCTCCCGCCAGGGTTTCATTCAGGGTCTTTGCCTGTTGGTCCATCGGGATCTCCTTGCAAATTATTTCAATTTATCCAAGTATAGTAAAAAATAGGCGAACAACCAACCTTTTTTTGAGACCAGCCACATCCTGCCCTTATGCTTGATGAAGGAATCTATGAGAGTCTGTTGCCCAAACGAAAGTTGACTTTTTTCTCCCCCTTTATTAAATTTTAAAGGTAACCTAAGATAATTCGAAATTCGAACCGCTTTTGTTTTGATCCTTTGGATTTTTGACCTTCGTGCTTGTTTCGGATTTCGTGCTTCGGATTTCGAATTTAGAGTATCTTGTTAACCAGGAGGTTAATAATGGCTGCCACCAAGTGGAAGAATGTCCATCTTTTCCAGTGCCCCTGCGGGTACGAATACGAACCGGAGAAAGGGGATGCCGAGAAAGGCTGGCACCCCGGGACGCCTTTTGATGATTTGCCGGAGTTCTGTACCTGTCCCAATTGCCAGCGGGCCAAGGTCCATTTCCGGGAAAAGAAGTTTTCAGCCCAGGTTCCGGAGTGAGCTGCCCTTAATTGTATCAATTGGTGCAATCCCCAAAAAGACTGGAAAAACTCATTTTTTGGGTCTTAATTTTTAGAGACCTGCCGGAAAGGAAATTTCAGATGGCGAACCCCACCCTGGAGATATTCTCCGATTATGTCTGACCGTGGTGCTATTTCATTACCGGGCGTATTGAACGATTGCGGGCGGAGTATGAAATCGGCCTAAGGTGGACGGCTTTTCCTCTCCACCCGGAAACACCGGAAGACGGGCAAACCCTGGAACAGCTTTTCGCCGGTCAGGCCGTGGATCTAAATCAGGTGATGGGGCGTCTGAAACTGGCGGCCCAGGAAGCGGGGGTGCCCTTTAATGACCGGACGATGACCTATAACAGCCGCCTGGCCCAGGAGTTGGCCAAATGGGCTGAGCGTGAGGATCGGGGCGACGAATTTCACCGCGCGGTTTTTCGGGCTTATTTTGTTCAAGGGACAAATATCGGGAAAGTTCCGGAACTCCTGGAACTGGTTCGCTCCCTTGGGCTACCGAAAATGGAAGCCGAAAGGGTGCTACGGGAGAGGACCTTTAAGGATGCGGTGGATTTAGACTGGGCCCGGTCGCGGGAACTGGGTATCCGGGCGGTCCCAACGTTTGTCCTGGGCCGACAGTCCCTGGTGGGCGCCCAGCCCTATAAGAAATTAACCGTCTTGATGGATAGCGCCGGGGTGAGGAGGCGCAGGGATGAAAACTAGATCGGAAGGGGAAAAACATAGGACCGGGGATCGATCCTCGAAAATAAACAGACCTCGGGGGATTGAAACCAAACCCTCGAAGGCTGGAAGCCCAAAACCTGCTCCGGCCTGCGCCTCCTGCGACCGGCCTATTGTCCGAAAAATCTGTTTTTCCGCGGCAGGTGTGGGGTCGAGAGGCTGCCCGACTTTGGCTCAAAAAAGCCTTCTGGAAGAGGCCAACCGGGAGTATGAGCAGCCGGAGGTGCGGGAATTTGCCCGGCAGGCCTCCATCCAGGAGGCCGAATGCTATGCCAACCGGCATGAGCGCCCTTATGTCATGCAGCCTACCAAAACCCGGATAGTGGAAATCATCGAATTTGCCCGGCGCCGGAAATACCGGCGATTGGGACTGGCTTTCTGTTTAGGTCTGGTCAAAGAGGCGGCCCTGGTGGAAGAAATCTTGATCGGGCAGGGCTTTGAGGTCATTTCAGCGGTTTGTAAAGCGGGCAAGACCCCCAAGGAAAAAATAGGGATCAGGGATCAGGAGAAAATCTATCAGGGAACCGAGGAAGCCATGTGCAACCCCATATTTCAGGCCAAGCTGCTCAACCAGGGAAAGACGCAGTTCAATATCCTGCTGGGCCTGTGTGTGGGCCATGATTCCCTTTTTTTCAAATACGCGGCGGCCCCCACCACGGTTTTGGCCGTTAAGGACCGAGTCACCGGCCATAACCCCCTGGCGGCAATCTACCTATTGGATTCCTACTACCGAAAAATCAAAACCATCTAAAAAGAAATGTGGAAAACCCTCCTGAAGAGACCCGGCGGCAACACTAGCATCGGAGGTAACCGCCCCAAAGGGTGAAGGTCAAAAATTAAAAGGTCCTTTCAAGGTACTTTCCCCAGCCCATTTTCCCTTACGATAGCTAAAACGGATGGCCCCCTCCTGGTCGGTGCGGAGGATTTTTACGCCCTTTCCCTGGTAACGGCGGAGAATCTCGGGGTGGGGCACCGGAAAGCGCACGGATCCCCGGGCCGAGAAAACGGCCCAGCGGGGGGCCACGGCCTCAATAAAGGCCGGCTGGCTGGAAGTGAGGCTACCGTGGTGGGGAACCTGGAGGATCTGGCTTTGAAGAGCGAGCCCGCGGTTCAATAAACTGTTTTCCACCGCCGCCTCAATGTCTGCCGGCAACAGCACCCGCTGTCCCTGATAGTCGATTTGCAGGACCAGAGAATGGTTGTTTTGTTCGTGCCAGTTGAAGGCCTTGGATTGCTGGAGGAGCGCCGGTTCAGGATGTAAAATCCGGACCCGGACTTCGTCGAAAGTTTTTGTCCAACCTGCCCGGGGTTGAAACACGGGGATTTTTTTCCGCTGGATCAGTTCCTCCAGGCGTGAAGAAACCTCCGAATCCGCCGGTTCCCCGTTCCACCAGAATTCTTTCACGATAAATTTTTCCAGGATAAAAGGCAGCCCGCTGAGGTGATCGGGATGGGGGTGGGTAGAGACCACCGCATCCAGCGAGAAAATTTTTTTCTGCCGGAGAAAGGGGCTGACCACGCGTTCGCCCAAATCAAAGGACGGATTAGGCGACCCGCCCCCGTCCACCAGCAGGTTTTCCCCGCCGGGAAATTCAACCAGGACGGCGCTGCCGTGCCCCACATCCATGAAGGTCAGGGTCAGGGGCTTGAAACCCAAAAAGGTTTTTATTTGGGGGAAGGAAAAGGTGAGGAAAAGACAGGCCAGGGCCAAACCTAAGGCCCAGGAAGGGCGGGGGATTTTACGCCGGTTGAACAGGATTAAAAGAACCGAAAAGTAGAAAAATATTTCCGGCCAGGCAGGGCGGGGGAAAGACATGAACGCGCCAGGCAGGGAAGCAAAAAAATGGGTAATTCCCCAGGTCCATTCCAGCAGAAGGGCGATCAATTTAAATAAGAACGCGATGCCCCAGTGGAAAAAAGGGGAAAAACCTATGGCCAGCAGCCCCAGGGGCACGACCAAAACACCGGTCAGGGGAACGAGCAATAAATTACTGATCAGGCCGATAAAGGAAATCTGGTGGAACCACCAGGCGACCAAGGGAAGGGTGGCCAGTTGAGAGACCAGGGAGACGCAAAATATCCCCCAGAGATAGAGGAGGCCTCGATAGCCCCAGGAGGGGTCGGGTTTCTCCGGGTTCCCCGCAGGAGGCCATATTTTAGGTAAAAGATAACCGATGGCCCAGACGGAAACAAAAGATAATTGAAAAGAGGGCCGGAACAGGGAGGAGGGAGACAGAAGCAGCAGGATCAGAGCGGCCAGGGCCAGATTATTTAACAGGTCGGATTGTTTTCTTAAAAGCAGGGCCAGGAACACCAGGGTAACCATTAGCAGTGCCCGGGAAACCGGGGGGCTCAGACCGGCTAAGAGGGCATAAGCGGCTACCGGGATAAAGGACCCGATCAAGGCCCAAAAACGAACGTTCAGATACAACAGGGCCGTTTCGGACAGACTCAATAGATAACGAAAGAAAAAAAAGGCCAGACCGCCGACTAACCCGAGGTTCAATCCGGAAAAGGCCAGCAGGTGGGCCACGCCGGCCTGATTAAAGGCCTCCCGGATTTCCGGGGAAATCTTACTTTGGTCCCCCGTCAGCAGCGACTGGGCGATCCCGTTTAGCGGGGGGGGGATGTGGGCGTCAATGAGGGCATTGACCCGAAAACGGGCGGCCAGAAAGGAGAGCCGTTTCCCCAAGGTATTGTTCGGGCCGGAGATAACCAAGAGATCGGGCTTTTCCAGAAATCCGGCCACCCGGATCCCCTGGCGGGCCATGACCCTTTGAAAATCATAGCCTCCCGGATTATGGTAGCCCTCGATGGGATGCAGTCGGGAGACAAACCGGATCGGATCGCCAGTTTCCAGATTTTTCAGAATGCCGTTGGCGGTTAAGAGGATCACTCCTTGGATCGGATAGTCCTGCTCTTGAAGACGGTCAGCACTCAAGCCGGACGATCAAGCGGGTCCGGTCCGGTGAATAAGTCGGCTCCTGTTGAAGGATTCCTGAGAATTGATGAAGCCGCTGGTCCAATAAAAAGGCGGGTACCGGCGGCTCGGTGTATCGGGGCGAGAAGAACGAGGTCTGGCTGACGCCAACGGCCAGGAAAAAAATGGTTCCCCAATAAAACATTAAAGCGGGCCTCAAAAAATAAAGGATACCGAGGACCACAAAAATTAAGGTTAGAACATAAGGGACATAGGGCACTCCGTCGGCTGGAAGGGAATCCCCCAGGAAGAGGCCGACCATGAAGGCGAGAACCAAAGGGATGGCGGGACGGGACATAGACAATGTGGTTAAGGAGTTTTCAGACCTTACAGATTGTTTCACAGCTTAACAGGAATAACGAATAAGGTCAGTGAAGTCAATTGAATAAGCCGGGAGAATAATGGGCAAATCAGTTATCCGATATTTAGCCCTTCAAGGGTATATATGTCGGTTGTTTAGTCCTATCCAAAAGTGGGGTTCCGATTAACGCTCCGACACGCGTTAGCGAAGTGGGTCCTTGACGAACTCCATTCTGAAACGAAATGGCAAAGAACATTCGCGGAATCGGAGGACATTCTTGAGAAGCTCGCCGACGAGGCACTAGAAGACAAGCGAATGGGCAAGACCACCCTTCTTGATCCCGGTCGCCTATGAAATCGCAAGCGAATGAACGCTTCTGGAAGTGTTATGCCGACCTGCCTAAGGAGATCAAGCAGCAAGGGAGGATCGGAATGTTTTTGGTAAAAACGTCATCCTAACCTGTTTCCTTGATCCGTTCAATTTTCGCCCCCAGGCCGGACAGCTTCTTCTCCAGGGTTTCATAGCCCCGGTCCAGGTGATAGACCCGGGAGATTTCCGTAATCCCCTCGGCCCGTAAACCGGCCAAAACCAGGGAGGCGCTGGCCCTCAGATCGGTGGCCATGACCGGCGCCCCGTTCAGCCGGGCTACGCCTTTGACCACGGCCTGGTGGCCGGAGACCTGGATGTCGGCCCCCATCCGTCGCAGTTCGCTCACGTGCATGAACCGGTTTTCAAAAATCGTTTCCTGGATGATGCTGGTGTCCTGGCTGACGGACATGAGGGCCATGAACTGGGCCTGCATGTCGGTGGGGAAACCCGGATAGGGGCGGGTGGTCAGGGAGACGCTTTTTGGTTTTCGGGGCCCGGAAGCCGTGAGACCCGTCTTGTTTTGAGAAAATTCCACTCCGGTCTCTTTTAATTTCATGATCAGGGCTTCCAGGCAGGAGCCGTCATAATCCGTCAGAGTAATTTCACCGCCGGTTATTCCGGCCGCCACCAGGTAGGTTCCGGCTTCGATGCGATCGGGCATGACCCGGTAGGTGGCGGGATGTAGAGAAGGGACTCCTTCGACGGTGATGATATCCGTCCCCGCCCCTTCGATGCGGGCCCCCATCCCTTTCAAAAAATTGGCCAGATCCACCACTTCGGGTTCCCTGGCGGCGTTGGCCAAAGTGGTTTTCCCCTTGGCCAGGGCTGCCGCCATCATCAGGTTTTCCGTCCCGGTCACGGTGGGCAGGTCAAAGACGATTTCAGCGCCCTTCAACTGGCGGGCCTTGGCCTCCACGTACCCATGCTTCAGTTCCAGACGAGCCCCCATCTGCTCCAGGCCTTTCAGGTGCAGATTGATGGGGCGGGCGCCGATGGCGCAACCTCCCGGCAGGGACACCCGGGCCTTGCCCAGGCGGGCCAGCAGCGGTCCCAGGACCAGGATCGAAGCCCGCATGGTCTTGACCAGATCATAAGGGGCTTCCCAGCCTTTCACCCGGGAGGTATTTAAGCGCAGTTCAGCGGGCGAAACCTCTTCCAGGGAGACCCCCAGCCAGGAAAGCAATTTCTTGTGAGTTTGGATATCCCGCAGGGCAGGCAGATTGGTGAGGGTTGAAATCCCTTCGGTCAACAGGGTTGCGGCCATGATCGGCAGGGCCGCATTCTTGGCCCCGGAAAGGGAAACCTTTCCCTTTAAGGGCCGGCCGCCGTGAATGAGTATTTTATCCATTGAATTGCCCTTTCAGCACCCGGTCCTTCCCGGCATAGTCGCGAAGAATCATAACTGGATCAAAGCCGTTCCACCGGGCTAATTCCAGCACCGGCGGGCCCTGGGTTTCGCCGATCTCCAGCAGCACCCAGCCGCCGGTTTGGAGGATCGTGCGGGCTTGGTCCAGGAGTTCCCGGATGGCGGTCAGCCCGTCGGGCCCGCCGTCCAGGGCCTTAAGCGGTTCGTAATTTTTTATCCCAGGGGCCAATTGTCGGATTTCCTCCTGAGTTAAATAAGGGGGATTGGAGATCACCAAATGAATTTTTTTTTTGTGAGAAGCGAAAGGAGTCAACCAATTCCCCTGGAGGAAAGAGACCGCCGGACGCACTTGGTGCTGTCGGGCATTGGCCTCCGCCGTCTTCAGGGCCGGCCAGGATCGGTCGGTAGCCGCCATGAACCCCGGTCCGGCCGGGGTGGTCAGCAACGTCTTGGCCAGGGATATAATGATGGCCCCGGAGCCCGTTCCCAGTTCAATCGTATTTTTCAGGGAAGGATCCGATTGGATCAGGGCCAACGCCTCTTCCACCAGGAGTTCGGTTTCCGGCCGGGGAATGAGCACCGCGGGGTTTACAGCGAAAGATAACGACCAGAATTCCTTGCGCCCCAGGATATACGCCACCGGTTCATTTTGCGCCCGGCGGAGCAACAGGGCCTTGAAGGCCGCCAATTCGGCCGGGTTCAGAGGCCGGTCAAATTGCAAAAACAGCTCCAGGCGATCCAGACCCAGGACCGAGCCCAGGAGCAGTTCCGAACTCAAGCGGGGTTCGGAAACCCCTTTCCCTTGGAGATATTCTCGAGACCAGGTGATGGTTTTAAGTACGGTCCAGAGTGGCTCCGTTTTCTTATGAGTCGCTTCGCCCATTTATTTAGGGTGGTGGTCGTTTCTGGGGGATTCAGGGCCTAAACGCTAAACTGTTTTATAAACATTCAAAGGTGGCACTTGTGCCGTATAGGGGTGTATTGAAAAATGAACGTCCAACATCGAATGAAAAACCGACATCCGCTTTTCCCATTAAACATTCGATGTTGGACGTTCGATGTTCGATGTTCATTTTTTTTAGTGGCCGTTCCAGAGTCCATCCAGCGCAAAAATAACTTAGCGCTTGAAGAGGCAGGGGGGGAGGCAACAACGATCCCCCTCAGGCTTTGAGGTGTTCCGACTGGTAATGGGTATTCAGGGCCTCAATGACTTCGGATAATCTCCCCTCCATGATTTCATCCAAATGATAGAGGGTCAGCCCGATGCGATGGTCGGTCAGCCGGTTTTGGGGGAAGTTATAGGTCCTGATCCGCTCGCTGCGGTCTCCTGACCCGACCTGGCTTTTGCGGTTTTCGGCGATTTTATCCTGCTGTTCTTTGACTTTCAAGTCCTGGATCCGAGCCCTCAATATTTTTAGCGCTTTGGCCTTGTTTTTATGCTGGGATTTTTCATCCTGGCAGGAGACGACCAGACCGGTAGGCAGATGGGTGATTCGAATCGCGGAGTCGGTGGTGTTGACGCTTTGCCCGCCCGGACCGGAGGAACGGAACACGTCCACCCGGATTTCTTCGGGATCGATGACCACATCCACCTCCTCGGCCTCCGGCAAGACGGCCACGGTAACGGCCGAGGTGTGCAGTCGTCCCTGGGCTTCGGTGGAGGGCACCCGCTGCACCCGGTGGACCCCGCTTTCATATTTCAATTTGCTGTAGGCCCCTTGACCCTCGACCAAGACGATGATTTCCTTGAAACCGCCCATGCCGGTGGGATGGTCGCTCATAACTTCCACCCGCCAGTGCATGATCTCGGCGAATTTGGAATAGAGGCGAAACAGGTCGGCGGCAAACAGAGCGGCCTCGTCTCCCCCGGTCCCGGCTCGAATTTCCAGTAAGGTATTTTTATCGTCGTTGGGGTCCTTGGGGAGCAACAGGAACAGGATCTCCTCTTCCACCTGGGTCGATTGCTCCCGAAGTTGCTGCATTTCGGCCCGGGCCAGATCGCGCATCTCCGGGTCGGGGTCTTCCAGAAGTTCCGTGTTCTGCCGGATCGCTTCGTTCAAGGCCTTGAGTTGGCGGTATTTGCCGATGAGGGGGGCCAGATCGGAATGTTCCTTGGCCAGTTTCTGGTAAGCCGCCTGGTTGCGCAGGATTTCCCCATCCCCGAGGGATTCCTCGACCTTGGCAAAACGGCCCTCCACTTCCTCAAGTTTCTCTAACATCATAATTGATGGGCTCCCAAAAAGTCCATCAACAGCCCGAGGGCGATTAAGCCCCGGGCTGGGGTAGGGGTGGCACCATTTGAATTCACTTCAAATGGCGGGGGAGGGGAAGCCATCCCCCGCCGAGCAGAAAGTCGTTTTTTGACTTTTTGCGAGGTTATCATAATTGGTAGCTAAACAACCTGCGGGTTGACGGGTTGCCCTTCCAGGCTGAGTACGCGGGAGAGGGCCTGCAGGGCAACTTCAATCTGGTCTTCGGTAGGTTCCTGGGTGGTAAGACGTTGAATCCAGAGGCCGGGGAGAATCATCACCCGGACCCAGGGAAGGTGGGCCTTTTTGCCCGAGTATTTAATAGCTTCATAGGCCAAACCCGTGATGGGAATCATCAACAGGATTTTAAAAAATACATAGAAACCATTTTTTACCCAGACCGACAGACCGGAGAATTTGGGCAGAAACGGAAAAAGAAATGAAAAAAGCAGTATGCTGATGATCAGGACCAACAGAATGAACGAAGTGCCGCAGCGGGGATGCAGGGTGGAGTGACGCTTGGCGTTCTCCACGGTCAGGTCCTCCCCGGATTCGTAAGTGAAAATCGATTTATGCTCCGCCCCATGGTACTGAAAGATCCGACGGATTTCCTTGAACCGGGATATGATCCAGATATAGGCAATGAAGATAATGACCTTGATGAGGCCGTCTATAATATGAAAGGTCAGGGATTCCACCCCGAACCGGAAGGGGGAGATCGCCCCCAGATAGGCGCTGATCGCGTGGGGCAGGGCCACGAACAGACCCAGACCGATCAGGATGGCCAGGCTCATGGTCAAAAACATGGACCAGGAACCGAGTTCTTTCTTTTCTTCCTCTTCGGCCAGGGCCTGATTCGCGGAATAATTAAGGGCCTGAATCCCCTGGACCAGGGTCTCGATGAGGGTCAAGGTGCCCCGTAACACCGGCCACTTGAGAAAACTCCAGCGATCGGACCAAGGGTGAAGGAGGTCTTCCTTAAAGGCAATTTCCCCGTTGGGCTTACGCACCACCACGGCTAAGGATTTAGGGGCCTTCATCATTACCCCTTCGATAACGGCTTGTCCGCCGACCTGAATCATGGAACCGGGGGCCCCTGTTTAGCTGGCTTCCGGTTGGGTCGCCTTGACCTTGGCGTATTTTTTTTGAAAACGCTCCACCCTTCCGGCGGTGTCCATCAGTTTCTGCTTGCCGGTAAAAAAAGGATGACACTGGGAACAAATCTCCACTCGGATCTCCTTTTGAGTCGAGCCGGTGGGAAGTTCCGCCCCGCAGGCGCAGCGGGCGATGATTTGGTGGTACGGAGGATGAATTTTTTCTTTCATGATTGTTATTCTCCTTAAGCGGTTATCTATTCATCAAACTCAAAAATTCGGCATTGTGCTTCGTGCCATCCATTTTCTCCAGGAGAAACTCCATGCTGTCCACCGGGGTCAGCGGAGCCAGCAGTTTGCGCAGGATCCAGACCCGGTTGAGTTCGTCCGGGGATAGAAGCAATTCTTCCTTGCGGGTCCCGGACCGATTGATGTCAATGGCCGGGAAGATACGCTTATCACTCAACTTCCGGTCTAAATGGATTTCCATGTTGCCGGTTCCCTTAAATTCCTCGAAAATCACTTCGTCCATCCGGCTGCCGGTATCCACCAGAGCGGTGGCCATAATGGTCAGGCTCCCTCCCTCTTCAATATTTCGAGCCGCGCCAAAAAAGCGTTTGGGGCGGTGCAGGGCATTGGAATCCACCCCGCCGGAGAGGATCTTCCCGCTGGGAGGAACCACGGTATTGTAAGCCCGGGCCAGGCGGGTGATACTGTCCAGGAGAATGACCACATCCCGTTTGTGCTCAACGAGTCTCTTAGCCTTTTCAATAACCATCTCGGCCACTTGGATATGCCGTTGGGCCGGTTCGTCAAAGGTTGAGCTGATCACTTCGGCCTTGACCGAACGCTGCATATCGGTGACTTCTTCCGGGCGTTCATCGATCAACAGCACGATCAATATAATGTCTTTATAATTTTTAGCAACGCTGTTGGCGATATTTTGCAGGAGCATGGTCTTTCCACTGCGGGGCGGGGAGACGATCAGTCCCCGCTGACCCTTGCCGATGGGAGTCAGCAGGTCCATAATCCGCACCGAATAATTATTGGAATCGTCGGTCTCCAGGCCCATCCGCTGATTGGGATAGAGGGGCGTCAGGTTGTCGAAGAGGATTTTATCCCGGGCCAGTTCCGGGTCTTCGTAATTAATGGCCTCCACCTTCAGGAGGGCGAAGTAGCGCTCGTTATCCTTGGGCGGGCGAATCTGACCGGCCGTGACGTCTCCGGTTCTCAGATTAAAACGACGGATTTGGGAGGGAGACACATAAATGTCATCCGGACCGGGGAGATAATTATAATCGGGCGCCCGCAGAAAGCCAAACCCGTCCGGGAGAATTTCCAAAACCCCCTCGCCATAGATGAGGCCGTTTTTTTCCGTCTGGGCCTGCAGAATGGCAAAAATGAGCTCTTGTTTTCTCATCCCGCTGGCCCCTTCTACGTTTAGTTCTCGGGCCATGGACGTAAGTTCGTTGATCTTTCTTTCCTTCAGTTCGGCTAGGTTCATAGCTTCCTCGGTTTTTTAGTTGATGAAGGTACTTGGGCGTGACCTTAATTCGTTAGACCTAATCTGGAGAACAAGTTAATTCCCCCCCCCGGAAGATATAGTCTACTCAGTGAGTTCCTCAAGGGATGGGTTTAATATCAAAAAGATTGGATGGTGTAATGGGATTTGCCGGATTTTCTTGGGTTACTCGGTCTTTTCAGGATGGTGCGGATAATTAAAGGAACCTCTTCTCCTTTCCGCTTTATATTATACATAGATAGAACATAAAAAAAGGGTTGTCAAGATTTTTTTAACAGGTCGATCAGGTTACTCATGTCGGGCGGACAAGGAGAGGTGAATTCCAACTGAACTTGGGTACGGGGATGCGCAAAAGCCAAGCGGCCGGCGTGCAACATCTGGCGGGAAAGGGAAGTCAAGCTGGCGGATAGAGAGGGATCCAACCCTTTGAGCCCTCTTTTTTTTACCCCATAAAGGGGATCGCCCAGGATCGGTAGACCGAGGGCGGCTAAATGGACTCGAATCTGATGGGTCCGTCCTGTTTTAATTCGCAAGCGAAGTCTATTAATCCCCGGGTGATATGTTTCCATGACCAGCCATTCGGTCAGGGCCGGTTTGCCACGAACCTCATTGACGGCCATTTTTTTTCGATCGACGGGGTGCCGGCCGATCGGATGGGTAATGATTCCTTGCCTTTGAGGGGGAGTTCCCCAGGTTAAGGCTTGATATTCTTTGAAAATCAGGCCCGATTGAAATTGTTTGGTCAGCGCTTGATGGCAGGGGTCGTTCTTTGCCACAATCAATAAACCTGAGGTATCTTTATCCAGGCGGTGGACGATCCCGGGGCGAAAGGCCCCGCCGGCCGTTGATAGGTTTTGACCCAGATGCAGCAGGGCATGAACTAGGGTCCCCGAATAATTGCCCGGAGCCGGATGAACCACCAGACCCGCCGGTTTATCGATTACCAAGAGGTCCGGATCATCGAAAACAATCAAAAGGGGGATCGGTTCGGGTCTTAAAAGAATGGGATCCGGTTCTTTGGGGGTTAAGACCACCTGTTCACCGGATTTTAGACGGTAGCCCGCCTTGGCCGGATGCCCGTTTACGGTAACCCCGCCCTCTTCACCCCATTTTTGAATCTGGCTGCGAGAAAAGAAAAGCTTTTGGCCTGCTAAGAAGAGGTCTAATCGTTTTCCGGCGTCCGGGGGTTGAACAATGAATTCATAGACCATGGTTAGCTTTTGACTTCGGTGAAAATCATCCGGCCGGTTCCGGTCTGCAAAACGCTGGTGACCAGGACTTCTATATTATGGCCGATGTATTTTCTGGCGTTCTCCACCACCACCATGGTCCCGTCATCCAAGTAGGCGATCCCCTGTCCGGGTGTCTTACCTTCCCGGATGATTTGAACGGCTAAGATCTCCCCGGCCAGGACCGCCGGCTTGAGGGCATTCGCCAAATTGTTCAGGTTGATAACTCGGACTCCCTGTAATTCCGCCACCTTATTCAAGTTGAAGTCATTGGTAACGATCGTGCCGTTCAGTTCCAGGGCCAAGTCTACTAACTTGGCATCAACGTTGTCTTTGGGAGGGTTGCGGTCGACAATTTGAACATTCAGATCAGGCTGGTTTTGGATTTTTTCGATGACTCCCAGGCCACGCCGGCCTCGGGTCTTTTTTAGGGAGTCCGCGGAATCGGCGATATGGTGCAATTCCTGGAGCACAAACTGGGGAATGATTAACGTACCCTGGAGGAATCCGGTTTCACAAATATCGGCAATCCGCCCGTCGATAATGACACTGGTGTCGAGCAGGTAACGGTTCAGGTTTCCGGAAAAAGAAAAAGGAAGGCTGCGGGAATCGAAAAAACGGCCCCATTCATCGGTTTTCCCACCCCCCAGCATTAATCCCAGATATCCTAAAAGTATCCCGAATAACAAAAATACCGGAGGAGCAAGGGTTGGATCGGGAAACAAAAGAACCAAAAATTCCATGGCCAATCGGGCCAGGACTAAAGCGATCATTAACCCGAGGCAACCTCCCAATAGCCGGCGTAAAGGGATTTTTCTCAATACTCTATCCAGGGCAATCATTCCACCTGCCAGCAAAAGTCCTGAGAGCGCTCCCCCGAGAGGCGTCCAGGGTAGGTCGGCCCGGACCCCGATCCGACTGCCGATCCAATAGCCCGTTAATAGACAGGCTGAGGTTAGCAGGGTTGTCGAGAGATAAGAGGGCATTCGTTCACCTCCTTTCTTTGAAAAAACGTACTCCGACGGAAGCTAAAGTGAACCGACAATCTGGTAATGGCTTTCTGCAGGTCGTGAAAAGAGGAAAAGGGAAATAGGGAAAACCCTTTCGCCGAGACCCGGCGGCCACGAAGGCTCGATTTCAGACTAAACTACTATAATTGTGGCCACCCACCCAAAAGGGCGAACAACCTTGGATGTCGGGGGAGGATGGGGTGAAAAATTAAAAGTCGGGATGAAGAGATTTCTCCGCCCAGGTGAAGAGCTAATGCGTAAAAATCCGCTGAATATCTTTTTCTATTTTTTCTTCGTTGACTTTTTTGGCGATGGATATTTCCTTGACCAGCAGATTCTTTGCGGTATCCAACATCTTGCGTTCGCCGAAGGAGAGTTCTTTGTCCAGCCTGAGCAGAAAGAGGTCCCGCAACACTTCAGCGACTTCGTACACCGAGCCGGTTTTTATCTTTTCCATGTATTCCCGGTAACGGCGATTCCAGGTTTGATTGTCAAATTCAATGTTTTTAGCCTTTAAGATTTTGAAAATTTTGGGGACCTCTTCCTCCCGAACAATTTCCCGCAGGCCCACATGTTCGGCATTCTGTGTGGGGATCATGATGACCATGTTATTTTCCAGAATCCGCATGATGTAGAAATGTTGATTCTGTCCGTAAAGCTCTTTGGCCTCGATGGACTCAATCCGTCCAACGCCATGGGCCGGGTAAACCGCCAAATCACCTACCCTGAAGATCATGGATCGCCCTCCTTGTAGATTATAGGACAGTTGAATTATAACACAGTTGGGCGTTAAAGCCAAAATAAAAAAATAGTTAATTATAACAAATTGTTAAGCCGAATAAGGGGAAATCGTTCACCCTCGGGAAAGAAAAGTCAAACTTTCCAAATGAAAAGTTTGCGGGAAAAAGTCCAGAGGTAACGTCCATTGAAGATTCCATCCTTTTTGAGTCAAAAAGGCTAAATCCCGAAAAAGAGTCATGGGTTCACAGGAGAGATAGTATAGGCCCTGGGAGGCTAGAAGATCCACTTGCTGAAGGATTTCCCAGGCTCCGGTTCGGGGGGGGTCCATCAACACCAGGTTGAACCGCGATCCTTCTTGAAGCAGTCGATTGAGGCCGGATTGAGCCGAGGCCAGGTGAAAAGTGCAGTTGCCGATTTGATTGCGCCGTTGATTAAAAAGGGCATTCTCCACGGCCGGGGCCAGGGATTCCACCCCGATCACCTCCCGGACCTTAAAGGCCAGAGGGATGGAAAAATTTCCCTGGCCGCAAAAAAGGTCCAAACAGGTGACCTGAGGGCCCCAACCGGGTTGGCTCAATAAAAAAGCGATCAAGTGTTGGTTCTGGGCCAGGTTGACCTGCGAAAATACTTGGGGGAAAAAGGTCATTTCCACCTCGCGATCCAGAAGATTTGTTCCGGCAGGAAGCATAACCCGCTGCCCATGCCGATCGGGAGAAAAGGGATCGACGCCGAACAGCTCGTTTTCCCGGAAGGTTTCAAAAAAGACGGCCATAATTCCTTGAATTTCAGAGAGTTTTTCGGTAATTTTCCGGAGAATCGAGGTTGACGGCCGGCGGGTCACCCGAAAGAGGACCAGGCCGTTTTCCCCCTCTTCGAGACATTGGATTTCCAGTTCAGCGGGATCGCCCAGAAAAGGAATATCCCGGGCCAACCGGGAAAGGCCGGCCAGGATGCGGTTGACCGCGGAATTGGCCAGCAAACATCTCTCCACCGCAACCAGTTGGTGGCTTCGGGCCTGATAAAAGCCCAGGGACGACTGTCGGCCGCGACCCTGGATTTTCAACCGCAGACGATGGCGATAATAAAGGGACCCGGGGGATTCCCGAAGGCTTTGGATTGGGGGGTCCTCCATTTTGAGGGCATGCCGAAAGGCTTCTCTAAAACCATTTTCCTTAATTCGTGACTGAGCCGACGGGGAGGCATGCTGGAGATGGCAACCACCGCAAATACCAAAAATGGGGCAGGGGGGCGTAACCCGATCCGGCGAAGGTTCCAACACCCTGACCAACCTGCCCCGGGAATAGGTCTTCCGCTCCTCTTTTATTTCGATTTCCACGGATTCGCCCGGCAAGGTAAAGGGAACAAAAACAATTTTTCCCTCCAGCCTCCCCAGTCCCTCCCCCTGCATGGTAAGGGCGGTTATTCGAATAACGGCCATTTCACAGTCCAATCATCCAAATCCAGGCGGGGATGGAAAACATGGAAATCAGGGTGCTCAGCATGATAATGGAGGCGGATAATTCCTTATCACCGCCCAACTCCGAGGCCATGATGTAAGTGACGACGGCCGTTGGACAGGCCAGCAGGATAACGGTGAGGCTAAAGTCCAACCCGGTGATTTGTCCATAACGAAGCAGAAGGACCCCGATCCCGGGCAAGAGGATCAGTTTCAATAATGTTCCCATGATAGCCGGGGTAAGCTCCCCTTTGATTCCCTGAAAAGACAGGTTGCCACCCAGGGAAATCAAGGCCAGGGGCAGGGACAATCCGGATAGCAGGCGAAGGGAATTCGCCAGGATCCCCGGGAGCTGCCAGGAGCCGTAAGAAAAACCCAGGCCGATAAAAGAGGCCAGGATGAGCGGATTTAAAAAAACGGAACGGATCAAGAATCCCCAACCCAGTTTAGATCGGCCGGCCGGCCGGAACAGGATAAGTCCCAGGATGCTGAAAAAATTCATAAAGGGAATCATGAACCCGGTCAGGACCCCGGCCTTGCTCAATCCCGGGCTGCCATAGAGGTTAAAGGCCAGAGCCAACCCGATGTAGGCCAGGTTTCCCCGGAAAGATCCCTGAGCCAATGCGCCCACCTTCGCCCTCTGGACCCCCAACGTTTTTCCGGCTACCAGGACCATAAGCCAGATGAACCCCATGGCACCATAGGTGATGATGACCAGTCGGGGATTGAAGCTGCCTTGAAAAGGGGCCCGGGAGATTTCCCAGAATACCAATACCGGCAGGAAAACCTGATAGACTATTTGGTTCAGGATTTGGACGAAGGCCTCATCAACCCTCCCCGCCTTTCTTAATAGAAAGCCAAGAAAAATGACGACAAAAATAGGCAGGATAAGTTCCAACAAAGCCATGGGCCGGGTATTCCGATAGAATTTGGCCTATTATAACTGGCGGCGCCTGGTAGATCCAGGGTTAAATCCGGGGCGATAAATTTGGTTGACCGCTTTGCTCAAAAATGGTATTTAAGCCTGAATTCAAAATCCTATCTAAATTGAACTCCTGAATTTATAATTCATAAAAAATGGCTTCCACATTAATAGGTCACCCGGATCGTATTGAGCCTTTCCAAAATTTTCTTCGGATTATTGCCAAAGAGAAAGGGACGGTGCTCATTTCCGGACCGGTAGGATCCGGAAAAAGGAGGACAGTCCAGTTTCTGATTGAAAATGGAGCCAACTCTCAGGGTCCCGTTTTTTTTGTTGAGGGACTTCATTTTTCGGAAGAGGTTTGGAAACGGACCCTAACCGGTTTGGGGGAAAGCGGGACCTTGGTCCTGGAAGGCCTGCAGCGCCTCCCCTTAGAGGTGCAGTGCCGGTTTAAGGATTGGCTAACCGGTAAAAGGCCGTTGTGGGCTGAGAATCAAACCCGTCCCAGGGAATGGAGGGTAATTGGAACGACTACCGAGGCTCAAAAAACGTTAGATGAATTATTATTCCAGTTCCCCTTGCATATCCAACTGCCTTCCTTGAACGAAGTCCTGGAGGATATCCCTTACCATCTGAAATATTTTCTTAAAGAAAAACCCATTCGCTATATTCGCTACTTTTTTCTCTTAAAAACCACCTGTCATCAATGGGCCGGCAATATTCTGGAATTGGAACATTACTTGGAACAGGCCATGGCCTATTACCATTCCATGGCCTTGGTTGCCGGGTTCAGGGGGGGCGAAGAGGTTTTTGGTGAAAAGCGCCTGCGCTATTATCAGGATGTCTTGAAGGGGGAGTGGTGGTATTACCCTTATCGGTTTCAGGCGGGTTTTACCGAATCCTTGCCGCGTATTTTGAACCAAACCGATTTCAGGAAGCAATTGATCGACCAAAACCTGGTGATTCCTCTGCTCGCAGAGGAACCCGGATTTTTGGTGTTGGACTTGAAAGATCCGGAATTTGAGGTCAAGGCGATCCGGATCTATAATTTATTCCAGAAGTTTATGGAAACCGGTAAATCTTAAATAACATAGGGTAGATAATGATGGCAAAAAACGGCAACGGCAACGGCAACGGCAATAGCAACGGCAACGGCAGATCCATGGAGGGGATTTATTCCTTTTATTCCCCTTTTTACGATTTAATCTTTGGAAAAGTCCTGGAAGCCGGGCGCAGGCTGGCTTTCAAGTATCTCGACCCTTCCGGACCCAAAAAAGTACTGGAGGTGGGGATTGGGACCGGTCTAACCTTGCGGCATTACCCGAAATCTTGCCATATTGTCGGGATCGATATTTCGGCTAAAATGATCGAGCGCGCCCGGGAGCGGGCCGCCCTTCTGGGAAACGGCCATACCATTGACTTGGAGGTCATGGATGCCTGTAATATGACTTTTGAAGACAACTCTTTTGATGCCATCCTCTCCCCTTACGTCATAACCACGGTTAAAGACCCCCATAAATTCTGCCGGGAGATCCTCCGAGTGTGTAAACCCGGCGGGCAGATCATCATCGTCAATCATTCCAAGGATCCTGATCGTTTATTCGGGAAATTGGAGGCCTGGGCCTCCCCGTTTTTTCCCGGGTCGGCTTTGTGACCGACCTTGATGTGGTCGGCCTGGTCCGCTCCACCGAGATCGAGGTCCAGCAGATCATTGACTGCAATCTCTTCAATTTACATAAAATCATACTGGGTAACAAACCAAAAACCAGCCTTGCTTGATTTCCTTCATGATTCAAAGGATATCCAAAAAAGAAGCCGAAGCCTTAGGGAAGAAACTGGCTTATAAACCCCGCCTGGTCTGGGATTCAATAAAACCCCAGGAGGAACAAAAACTATGGGAATTGGGGGAAGCCTATAAAACCTTCCTGGATGCCTCCAAAACTGAAAGAGAAACCGTTTCGGAAATATCCCGGCTGTTAAAGCAGGGCGGATTCCATTCGGTTGAGGGGGACCGGGCGGGAAGCCGCGTTTATCAGACCTTCAAAGAAAAGGTCCTGGCCTTGGCCGTTTTGGGGAAAGAACCGCTGACCGCCGGATTGCGCCTGATCGCCTCGCATATCGATGCCCCTCGCCTGGACTTGAAACAGCGTCCCCTCTACGAAGAAGTGGATCTGGCTTTTTTCAAAACCCATTACTATGGCGGAATCAAGAAATATCAGTGGCTGGCCCGTCCGCTGGCCCTGCACGGGATGGTGATAAAAAGGAGCGGAGAAAAGATTAACCTGGTCATCGGCGAAAAACCGGATGATCCGGTCTTTACCGTATCCGACCTGCTGCCTCATCTGGCCCGCAAGGTTCAGATGGAGAAGAAACTTTCCGAAGCCATCGAGGGAGAAAAATTGAATATCCTTCTCGGAAGCCTGCCCTTAGGACCCCAAGAGGGTAAGGACCGGTTTCGGCTGGCCGTCTTGAAAGATTCTCCACGACCGTTTTGGGATTGTGGAAGAAGACCTGACCAGTGCTGAATTGGAGGTAGTCCCGGCGGAACCGGCCAGGGATGTGGGTCTGGATCGGGGGATAGTCGGCGCCTATGGGCAGGACGACCGCGTCAGCGCCTTTTGCAGCCTTCGGGCCGTCCTGGAGGTTCCGCCGGCCAAGAAAAATTTACTTTTGCTTTTCTTCGACAAAGAGGAAATCGGCAGCGAAGGCAATACCAGCGCCCGGGCCCAAATCATAGAATCTTTTTTGGAACGACTGTTTATCTTAAAAAAAGAACCCTTTTCCCGGAAGATCCTGGTTCGCACCCTGGCCGAAACCCGCGCCCTGTCGGCTGATGTGGCCGGCGCCCTGGATCCCGATTATCAGGAGGTTCACGAAAAGCGGAATGCCCCCCGAATGGGCTATGGTCTCTGCCTGACCAAATTCACCGGGTCCGGGGGAAAATACGGGTCCAGCGATGCCCATGCCGAGTACCTGTTTTGGGTGCGAAGCCTTTTCAATCACCAGGAAATAGTCTGGCAGACTGGGGAGTTAGGCAAGGTGGACGAGGGCGGGGGTGGAACCATCGCCAAATTTTTAGCCGCCTTGGGGATGGATATCCTGGACTGCGGGACACCGGTACTTTCCATGCATTCCCCCTTTGAGCTGGTCAGCAAGGCGGACCTGTATATGACCTACAAGGGCTATAAAGGCGCTCTTCCTTATCCGCACCCTGAAGAAAACTACAAATTCGAAAACCGAACACGAATTTCGTGCTTCGAATTTCGAATTTGCAGTTAAAAAAGGGCCGCCAGACAATCTTGAAGGGAAGCCACGCCGATTAATCCCATGGCCGTCCGCCCGGGAAGTTGGTCTCGATTATTCTTGGGCAGGAGACAGCGGGTAAAACCCAGCTTTTCCGCTTCCTTAACCCGGATGGGGGCCTGGCTTACGGCCCGAATTTCACCGGTCAGGCCCACTTCACCGAAGATAATGGTGCTGGAGGGAATAGGGCGATCCAGGAAACTGGAAGCCAGAGAGGCGGCGATCCCCAGGTCCACCGCCGGTTCATCGATCCGCACCCCCCCGGCTACGTTGACAAAAATATCCTGACCCAGAATATTCAGGCCCACCTTTTTTTCCAGGACCGCCACCAGTAACGATACCCGGTTGGGGTCTACCCCCATGGCCGTCCGGCGGGGAACCCCGAAATTGGACTGACTGACCAGGGCCTGCAATTCCACCAGAATAGGCCGGGTCCCCTCCAGGCTGGGCACCACCACCGATCCGGAAACGTTCAAAGGCCGCTCGGACAGGAACAGGGAGGAAGGATCCTTGATTTCTTCCAGACCCGCGTCCTTCATCTCAAACACCCCGATTTCGTTGGTCGAACCGAAGCGGTTTTTGACCGCCCGCAGGATCCGGTAGGCATGACCCCGTTCGCCCTCAAAGTAGAGGACGGTATCCACCATATGTTCCAGGACCCGGGGTCCGGCCAAGATCCCCTCCTTGGTTACGTGGCCGACGATAAACAGGGAGCTGACCGATTTCTTGGCCCAGAGGCTCAAACGGCCGGCCACTTCCCTGACCTGGGAGACGCTGCCGGGAGCGGAGGCCAGGTCCCCGGAAAAGATGGTTTGGACGGAATCGATTACCAGGAACCGGGGTTTGAGTTCCTGCAGGGTGCGATTGATCTTTTCCAGCGAGGTTTCGGCCAGGACATAGACCGGTCCTTCCGTCACCCCTAAGCGTTCTCCCCGCATCTTGACCTGGCGGGCGGATTCTTCCCCGGAAATATACAGGGCCGTCCCGTCTTCCCGGACCAGGGCGTGCAGGGCCTGGAGCACCAGGGTGGATTTGCCGATCCCCGGATCGCCGCCGATCAATATGACCGACCCGGGCACCACCCCGCCGCCCAGGACCCGATCCAGTTCCTGAATCCCGGTGAGGAAGCGTTCCTCGCTTTGGCCGGAGATGTCCTTTAACAGCCGGGGGGCTTCATCGGGGAAGGAGAAATCTCCACCCAGGCCGGCCGCCATTTTGGGGTTGACCCGGACCTCTTCCACCAGCGTGTTCCAGTTTCCGCAATCCGGGCAGCGTCCCAGCCATTTCGGGCTCTGCGATCCGCAGGATTGGCAGACAAAAACGGTTTTTTCATTTTTTCCGGGCATAGGCGGCCTGAGGGGTAAGGAGGCGCATTTTATTACGCCCCCGCTTTTTTAATAAGTACTACCCATAGACTCGGAGTATGGGCCTGCTTTGAATAAAGTTAGTAATTTAGGCCCGGGATCGAAGTTCGAAGTACCTTTGGAAAACCCTTTCGCCGAGACCCCGCGGCCACGAAGGCCGATTCCAGACTGAGATCCTACATATTGTGGCCACCCACCCAAAATGGCGAACAACCATATAGTATAATGCCTGATGTTTTTTAGAAAGAAAAAATTAGTTGACATATAATAAAAAACATTTAAAATAATAGGGTTAAGCGGGCATAGCTCAGCTGGTAGAGTACAAGCTTCCCAAGCTTGGTGTCGCGGGTTCGAATCCCGTTGCCCGCTCCAACGCTTACCGGAGCCAGGTAGTTCCCTTTTTGAGGTGGGCCTTAGGCCGGATCGGATTAAAGGCCATTACTTCGAATAGCGGATTATTGATAGTTTCAGAAACATTAGTCCAAGAAAGTATCAATTTTATTTCTGCTGTGCGAAGTGGGCTCCGGCCCACTTTTTTTGTATCCAGGGGGGCGATAGAGGAAAATGGCCCAGTTACCGGAAGAGGCCTTCAATAAAATCAAAGCGCTGGCCGAAACCCTGCTCCAGGAAGAAAAAATGGAATTGGCGGATCTGGAGTTGCTGAGAGAGGGCAGGGGATGGGTGCTCCGTCTGTTCATAGACAAAACCGGTGGGATCACCCTGGACGATTGCGCTTCCATCAGTCGACAGTTCGGGGATCAATTGGAGGTAGAGGAGCTTATCCCCTTTCGCTATACCCTGGAGGTCTCTTCGCCGGGTCTGGACCGGCCCCTTAAAAAGGACCAGGACTTCCTTCGCCATATCGGAAACCAGATCCAGGTCATCACCCGGAGTCCCTGGGAAGGCCGGAGTTTTTTCAAGGGGAAAATGTTGGATTATCAGGTGTCCGGCGCCCTTTCGCTGGCTGAAAAGAAAAAAGTCTGGGAGATCCCGGTTTCCCTCATTGCTAAAGCCCGTTTGGTGTTCGAGGGCTGATTTTTAAGGAGAAATAACTATGGGCCTGATTCAACGAAAAGAAAAGGATATGACCGGCGGAATTTCCTTGGATCTTAAACGTGTTATCGACCAGGTCAGCCGTGATCGGGGCATAGATAAACAGATACTCA
Source organism: uncultured delta proteobacterium (assembly GCA_963716045.1). GTDB lineage: Bacteria > Desulfobacterota > RBG-13-43-22 > RBG-13-43-22 > RBG-13-43-22 > CAVQSS01. The sequence goes on from CAVQSS010000026.1 coordinate 119,807, forward strand.
TCTCCACCTTGGTCGAAGCGATCCGCCAGGCCGCCAAAAAAAAATTAGGGCTCAAACAGGAAATCGAGGTCACCTACAACGAAGAATTAGGCGAGGTCGAAGTCTTTGAATTTAAAGAGGTGGTGGAAAAAGTCAAAGACCCCCAGACGCAGATTACCATGGAAGAGGGCCGCAAACTGGATCCGGAATGCGAACCGGGAGACAGCCTGGGCATTAAGATGGAGACCAGCTCTTTCGGGCGGATTGCCGCCCAGTCGGCCAAACAGGTCATCATCCAGCGGATGAAAGACGCCGAGCGGGATATTATTTTTGAAGATTTTAAGGACCGCCGGGGAGAAGTGATTAACGGCATTATCCAGCGCTTTGACAAAGGGGCGGCGATTATCAACCTGGGGCGAACCGAAGCCATTCTTCCGGTGACCGAACAAATTCCCACGGAGACGTACAAACAGGGGGATCGATTAAGGGCCTATGTGCTGGAAATAAAAAAAATCAGTAAAGGGCCGCAAATCATCCTCTCCCGGACCCACCCCCAATTTGTGGCGGCTTTGTTTGAAATGGAAGTCCCGGAGGTGTCCGAGAAGATTGTTCGGATTATCAATGTGGTCCGGGAACCGGGCGGCCGAACCAAAATTGCCGTGGCCTCGGATGATAGACAGGTGGATCCGGTAGGGGCCTGCGTGGGCATGAAAGGCAACCGAGTGCAAAACGTCGTTCAGGAATTGCGGGGCGAAAAGATCGATATTATCCCCTGGAACCCGGACCAGGCGAAATATATTTGCAGTGCTTTGGCCCCGGCCGAAGTCGTTCGGGTGATTATCGACGAAATAAGCCGCTCCATGGAAGTGGTCGTGCCGGATGACCAACTGTCGCTGGCGATCGGAAAACGGGGGCAGAATGTTCGACTGGCCTCCCGTTTAACCGGATGGAAAATCGATGTAAAAAGCGAATCCAAGTACGACAAGTCCATTAAGGATGGATACCAGTCCCTGCTGCAGATTGCCGGTGTGGGGGAGGTGACGGCCGATGTCCTTTATAAAAAAGGCTTCCAATCCGCTCAAGAGGTGGCCGAAGCCTCGATTGAGGAACTATTGGAGGTCCCCGGCCTGAGCCAGAAAAAAGCCGAAAAGCTTTTGGAGTCGGCGGCCTCCTACGTCCAGCTCGAGCGCCAGAAAAACGCCCTGGACAAACAAAATCAGGCCCTGGAAGAGGAAAAGGCCGCCGGCCGAAGAGGCGGCCCCCGAGTTGGATCGAGAGCCGGCCAAGGTGCCGGAAGAAAAGAAGGCCGATAGAAACGGAGGAACAGGAATAAATGGCGGCGGCTATCCGGGAAAGGACCTGCCGGGCCTGTCGACAAAAAAAGGAAAAAAGCGCCTTTCTTCGTTTGGTGATCCATAAAGAATCTGTGCTGGAAGCGGATCCTGAACAGGTCTTGCCGGGCAGAGGTTGGTATCTTTGCCCCCAAAAAGATTGTTTATCGATTATCGTATAACCCCAAACAATGTCGCCGGGCTTTCGGTCCCATCAGGCAGGTCGGTCCGATTCTCAGCGAATATATTAAGAATCCGCTGGTAGGGGGTACCCATGACCAAAATGCGCGTGTATGAGTTAGCTAAAGAATTGGAGATGGAAAATAAGATCCTGGTGGACGCCATTCGGGAGATGAATATTGAGGTGAAAAGCCATTCTTCATCGCTCTCCGACGAGGAAGTGACGTTGATCAAGGGCCATCTGAGCGGGACCAAATCTTTGGTAGTGGAGGAACAGCGGATCAAATCCACGGTCATTCGCCGCAGAAGAAAAATCGTGGAGGTAGCCCCGGAGCCGGCGGCGGAAATTCCGGCGATCGAATTGCCTCCCCAGCCGGACCTGGAGGCACCTCCTGCCCCGGAGCCGCCCCCTCCCAGCCAACCGCTGTTGGAGACACCGGCGGACCAAGAAATGGAGGTTACCCTCTCCGCGCTTCCGGAAAAACAGCCATTAAGTGAAAAGGCGGCACAACCGGCCAAGCCGGCCCCGGAGGTCCTCCCTAAACCGGTCAGGCCCCCAAGGCCTCCCAAAATGACCCCGGCCAAAGTGATTCGGGCGGCCGAACCGGCACCAGCCCCTCCGGCACCGGCACCAGCCACTCCGGTACCGGTACCGGTGCAGAGGATCGAAGAGAAGAAGGAGGAAGAGGGTTCCAAAAAAGAAAAAGCCCCCATTAAAAAGACCTTAAAAGCCACTCGGGTGACGCCGGAAACGGAAACCGCTAAGGCTAAGGTCTTCAAGAAACGAAAAGAAATCCTGGAACGGGCGGCGCTCTACGATGACTCCGCCCGGGAAGGTCGTCCGGGAAAGGGGATCGAAAAGCGGGAAATCGGCGGCCAAAAAGTATAAAAAGACCGAGATCACCACGCCGAAAGCCAGCAAACGCCGTCTTAAAATTTCCGAGGCTATCCCGGTAGGTGAATTGGCCAAGCGCCTGGGCGTGAAAAGCGGCGAGTTAATGAAAAAACTCATTGCCTTAGGTCTGATGGTGACCTTGAATCAATCCCTCGATTATGAGGCCGCCGCCTTGGTGGCCACCGAATTCGGGTACGAAGCGGAAAAGGTTTCTTATGAGGAGGAGCAGGTTGTCCGATCGCATGCCGATCAGCCGGAAGAATTGGTGCCTCGCCCCCCGGTGGTAACCATTATGGGCCATGTGGATCACGGGAAAACCTCTCTGTTGGACTTGATTCGAAAAACCAATGTCACTCAGGGGGAAGTCGGCGGGATCACTCAGCATATCGGGGCCTATCACGTCAAGTTGGATCGGGGGGAGATCGTTTTCCTGGATACCCCGGGCCATGAGGCTTTCACCGCCATGCGGGCCCGGGGGGCCCAGGTTACCGATATCGTGGTGTTAATCGTGGCGGCCGATGACGGGGTCATGCAGCAGACCAAAGAGGCCATCGATCACGCTCGCGCGGCGGGAGTGCCGATTATTGTGGCCGTCAACAAGGTCGACAAGCCCAACGCCAACCCGGAACGGGTCAAAAGGCAATTGGCCGAATACGGACTGGCCCCCGAAGAATGGGGGGAGAAACGATTGTGGCCGAAGTCTCGGCCAAAACCGGCCAGGGGGTGGACCATCTCCTGGAAATGATCCTGCTGCAGGCCGAAGTTCTGGAACTGAAAGCCAATCCCAAAAAACCGGCCCGAGGTCGGGTGGTGGAAGCCCGGTTGGATAAAGGGCGGGGGCCGATAGCTACGGTGCTCATTCAGGGGGGAACCTTGAAGGCCGGGGACCCGTTTATCTGCGGCATCCATTTTGGGAAGGTACGGGCCCTCTACAACGATTGGGGTCAGAAAGTGGATCAAGCTCCTCCCTCCAGTCCGGTGGAGGTCCACGGTTTCAGCGGGGTGCCCAATGCCGGGGAGGAGTTCCTGGTCAGTGAAGATGAGCGGATGGCCAAGCAGGTCAGTCTGCACCGGCTGCAGAAAAAAAGGGAGGCCGAGCTCTCCAAGACCAGTAAGATCACCCTGGAAAAACTCTTCGAACAAATTCAAGAGGGCCAGGTTAAAGAGCTGACGCTGATTTTGAAGGCCGACGTCCAGGGATCCCTCGAAGCCATCAGTGAGGCCCTGAACAAATTGAGCACCGCGGCGGTAAGGTCATTACCCTTCACAGTTCAACCGGGGCCATCACCGAGACCGACATCATGCTGGCCTCGGCTTCGAAGGCCATTATCATCGGTTTTAACGTTCGCCCTAATCCCAAGGCCCAGGAACTGGCGGAACAGGAGCAGGTGGACGTCCGTTTTTACGATATTATTTATAACCTGGTTTCGGAAGTGAAAGACGCCATGACCGGGATGCTGGACCCCATCCATAAAGAGGTGGTCAACGGCCATGCCGAAGTGCGTGAGTTGTTCCACGTTCCCAAGGTGGGGACCGTGGCCGGGTGCGGCGTCACGGATGGGAAGATCGACCGCAATTCCAAGGCCCGCCTCCTCCGGGACAATGTGGTGATTTTTGACGGTCGCCTTTCCTCCCTGAGGCGTTTCAAGGACGATGCCCGGGAGGTTTTGGCCGGTTTTGAATGCGGCCTGAGCCTGGAAGGGTATAACGATATTAAAATCGGAGATACGATTGAATCGTACTTTCTGGAGGAGGTCAAGGCCACGCTCTAAAGGCCAACCACCCCTTCAGAGACTGGATCACGATGGTCATTGGCGTCTTGGAAATAATCCTCTGGTTGCCGGAGTCCCATTCCCTGAAGGCCAAGCGTCAGGTCATCAAGAGCCTCAAGGATAAAGTGAGAAACCGGTTTAATGTCGTCCATCGCCGAAGTGGGCGACCAGGAGCTATGGCAAAAAGCCCATTTGGGAATCTGCAGCCTCAGTAACGACCGCCGGGAGGTCAATGCCCGGTTAGACCAGGTCGTCAATTTTGTAGAGCGGCTGCAGGTGGCGACGGACCTGGAATTCCGCCTGGAAATGATCGATTATTGATCTAATGATGAAACCAACGTCGGCCGACCCAAGAGAACCGGACAGGTAGGAGGGCTGATCCAGAAAGAAATTTCCGATCTGCTCCTGCGAAAAGTCAAGGACCCCCGCCTGGAGATGGTGACCATTACCGGCGTGGAGGTCTCTCCGGACCTTAAGCTGGCCCGGGTTTTTTTCAGCCGTCTGGGAAATCCCGAGGAAATCCAAAACACGTTGCAGGGATTGAAAAAGGCCTCGGGGTTCATTAAACGGGAATTGGGCGCCCGATTGCACTTACGGTATGTGCCGGAGGTGGAATTTTTTCACGACACTTCCTTTGAATACGGCGACCGGATTGAAGGCCTGTTGCGGGGTCTTCAAAAAGATCAGGAAGAATAGCCCCAGACCATGTTGAAAAAAGAAGAGCAGTCGGAACTCCATTCCCCCAGAGCCTTCCCTCTGGGAAGGTATTTGGGTCTTCGATAAACCGCCGGGACGCACCTCTCATCAGGTTTTGCAAAAGATCCGCGGCCTTTCCCGGCACCGGAAAATGGGGCATATCGGCACCCTGGATCCCTTGGCCACCGGAGTCCTGCCGGTCTGCGTGGGGTGGGCTACCAAACTGATCCCTTTTATTCCCGTATCCCCCAAGGTTTATCGGGCCCAGATGGTTCTGGGCCGATCCACGGACACGCAGGACGTTTCGGGGCAGGTTCTCCGGGTTTCCCCCGAACCGCCCCCCCGGCCTGAGGCGATTGTGAAAGTCTGCCAATCCTTTGTCGGAAAACAACGGCAGATCCCCCCGGTCTATTCGGCCCTTAAGTTCCAAGGCCAACCCCTCTACCGTTTGGCTCGGAGGGGAAAACCGGTAGTCAAACCCTCCCGGGAGATTACCATTGAATCGATCCGGATTTTGGAAATCGACGGGGCGGCAGTTGATTTCGAAGTGACCTGTTCTTCCGGTACCTATATTCGAACCCTGTGCGCGGATATAGGCGAACAGCTCGGTTGCGGGGCCTATTTGAATACCCTGCAACGGACCCGAAGCGGACCCTTTACCCTGGATCAAGCCGTCCCCTGGGAAATCCTGGAGCAAGCGGCGGTTCAGGGGGGTCAGGAGGCCTGGAGGCTGCCCTTGGATTTTATCCTGGGGGAATATCCCCAAGTCAGGGTCGGGGAACTCTGGAAACAAAAAATAAGGCAGGGTTGTTGGATCGAGCCCGAAGAGGCCCTTTCCGATTGGCCGGCCGTTCAACCCGGGGAACCCGTTTGTGTGATCAGTCCGGAAAACCACTTGCTGGCTATTTATCACCTCTCCGGGGATTTGAAACGGGAACTCAAACCCCTGCGGGTGTTGATTTAATTCAATAAAGACAATTAACTTAAACGAAGGAGGTCTAAAGTGGGATTAACCTTAGATCAGAAGAAAGAAGTTTTGGGGAAATTTAGTGTACATCCAACCGACACGGGATCCCCTGAAGTCCAGATTGCCCTGTTGAGCGAAAGGATCAAATACCTGACGGAACATTTCAAGACCAATGCCAAGGATCATCATTCCCGCCGGGGACTGTTGAAGTTGGTCGGTCAGCGAAAGCGATTACTGGGTTACCTCAAGAAAAAGGATGCCCAGCGGTATCGTAATCTTATTCAGGAACTGGGGATTCGTAAGTAAGCCCCTCAGGTTCCCAATCAAAAGGAGTATGTTTGAATGGCTCATCAATTAACTACTGAAGTCAATGGCAGAACCTTAAGCATAGAAACCGGTCGCGTGGCCAAGCAGGCCACCGGGGCGGTATGGGTCCAATACGGCGAAACGATCGTCCTGGTCACCGTGGTCTCCACCCAGGATGTCCGGGAGGGGATCGATTTTCTTCCCCTCACCGTAGATTACAAGGAGATGGCCTATGCGGCCGGCCGGATTCCGGGCAGCTTTTTTCGAAGAGAAATCGGTCGTCCCGGTGAAAAAGAAACCCTCACCTCCCGGTTGATCGACCGCCCTTTGCGGCCGCTGTTCCCGAAAGATTATTTTTTTGAAACCCAGGTGATTGCCACGGTCCTTTCGGTGGATCAGGAAAACGATCCCGATATTTTGGCCATCATCGGGGCCTCGGCGGCCCTGGAGATTTCGGATATTCCCTTTCAGGGGCCGATTGCCGGGATTCGCGTAGGCCGTATCGATGGGGAGTTGGTGCTCAATCCCACCAGTTCTCAACTGAAGGAGAGCGATTTTAATATCATCGTGGCCGGCACCCAGGAGGCGGTGGTCATGGTGGAAGGCTGGGCGCGGATGACCAGCGAAGAGGACCTGGTCCAGGCCATTTTTTACGGCCATCAGGGGATGCAGGGCATCCTGGAAATGCAAAAGAAATTATCTCAACTGGTGGGCCCCAAGAAAAGAACCTGGTCGGGAGGAACACCGGTCAATGAAGACTTGACGTCCCGAGTGACCGCTGCCGGAGCCCCCGCGGTGGTCGAGGCCTTGACCATATCTGGGAAAATGGAACGCCACGAGCGGATGCGGGAAATACTGGTTGACCTGCAACAACAATTTGGCGAAGATCCGGCTAACCGTCCCCAGATCAGGAAGATATTTGAAAACCTGGAACGGGACACGGTCCGGGGGATGATCGTCAAGGAAAAGAAAAGGATCGACGGCCGAAAGTTCAACGAAGTCCGTCCCATCTCTTGTGAGGTGGGGATTCTTCCCCGGACCCATGGATCGGCCCTGTTTACCCGGGGGGAAACGCAGGTCCTGGCAGTGGCCACCCTGGGGACATCATCCGATGAGCAGCGGATAGATTCCTTAATTGGAGAGACGTTCAAGTCCTTTATGCTTCATTACAATTTTCCGCCCTTTTCCGTGGGCGAGGCCCGAATGCTCCGGGGCCCGGGTCGCAGGGAGATCGGGCATGGGGCCCTGGCGGAACGGTCCCTGCTTCAGGTGCTGCCCGGGAGTGATACCTTTCCTTATACCATCCGGATCGTTTCCGAGGTCCTGGAATCGAACGGTTCTTCCTCCATGGCCACCGTCTGTGGCGGCAGTCTGTCCCTGATGGACGCCGGGGTGCCCATCACGGCCCAGGTGGCTGGTATCGCCATGGGTTTGATTATGGAGGAGGAAGAGGTCATCATCCTGACGGATATCCTGGGTGATGAAGACCATTCGGGCGACATGGATTTTAAGGTGACCGGTACCGTGGAGGGCGTCACGGGTTTGCAAATGGATATTAAGGTCCAGGGGGTCAACCAGGATATTATGGGACGGGCTTTGCAACAGGCCCGGGAGGCCCGTCTATCTATTCTTGCCCTGATGGAAAAGACCATTGCCCAACCGCGGACCAGCCTTTCCGACTATGCGCCCAAGATAACCACCATTGAAATCAATCCCGAAAAGATCCGGGAAGTGATCGGGCCAGGGGGAAAGGTTATCCGGGCCATTGTCAGTGAGACCGGGGCCAAGATCGAGGTGGAAGATTCGGGCAAGGTCATTATCGCCTCCCCGGACGGGAAGAGTTCCGAGCGGGCCATTGCCATGATCATGGAAATCGTTCAGGAAGTGGAAATCGGGCGATTGTATATGGGCAAGGTCAAGAAAATAATGGACTTCGGGGCCTTTGTCGAGGTCCTTCCCGGGACCGAGGGGCTGATTCATATCTCGCAACTGGATAACCATCGAGTCAACAAGGTGACCGACGTCCTTCAGGAAGGGGATGAAGTGCTGGTCAAGGTGCTGGAGGTGGATAAGCAGGGGAAAATCCGATTAAGCCGGAAGGCCGCTATGGGGCAATCCCTGCCGGAGAAATCTTAAGTCCATGGTGCAGAAGACGGTTTTGCCCAACGGGATCAGGATCATTACCGAAAACCTCCCCCATCTGGTTTCCGTTTCCATGGGGATCTGGGTGGATAACGGGTCCCGGGATGAATCCCCGGGGCTGAGCGGGATTTCCCACTTTATTGAACATATGATCTTTAAAGGGACCCGGAACCGCAGCGCCCAGCAGATTGCCAAGGAACTGGACGCTATCGGAGGGCTTTCCAACGCCTTCACCTCCAGGGAACAAACCTGCTTTCATGCCAAGGTCTTAGGGCATCACCTGCCGCAAGTCACCGAGCTTCTGCTGGATATCTTCCTGCAATCGGTCTTTGAACCGGAAGAGGTGGAACGGGAACGGATGGTGGTTCTCCAGGAAATCAGCATGGTGGAGGATACGCCGGACGAGTTTTCCCACGTCCTTTATGGGGAAACGGTCTATGAGGGAAACCCCCTGGGCCGGAACATTCTGGGGTCTCCGGAAACCGTTGGGGCCTTTACCCAGGAAAAACTCAAGCACTATCTGCAGCAGGCTTATGGGCCGGAGAAAGTGGTGGTGGCTGCCGCCGGGCAGTTAGACCACGAGGACTTCGTGAAGCTGCTGGCCCCGGAGCTTTCAAAACTACCGCCCGCCGGGAAAAGCCCTGACCGTCAGAAACCCCTTCTGACCTCCAAGTTTCGCGTGGTCTCCCGCGATTTGGAGCAGGTCCATCTGGCCCTGGGTACCTGGGCCCCGGCGGCCGCCGAGGAGCAACGTTATGCCGCCACCTTGCTCAATGTCCTCATCGGGGGCAATATGAGCTCCCGCCTCTTCCAGGAAGTGCGGGAGAAACGGGGGTTGGCTTACGCCATCTATTCTTACCTCTCCTCCTTCCAGGATACCGGCATTTGGGGCATCTATACGGCGGTGGCCAAAGAAACCTTGGCGGAAACCTTGGAAGTGATCGGCCGGGAGTTGATGAAAATAAAAAAGGGCGAGGTGATGTCCGGCGAATTGGCCATGGCTAAAGAATTTGTTAAGGGTGGCATCTGGCTGGGCGCGGAGAACAACGACAATCGGATGACCCGCCTGGCCAAGAATGAATTTATTTTTGGCCGCCATTTGAGCTTTGAAGAAATCATGGAGGGACTGGAGGCCGTAACCTTGGAAGACTTGGTCAGCCTGGCCGAGGAAACCATCCGGGGAGATCTTTTTTCTCTGGTGGCCCTGGGTCCGGTGACGGAAGGGGAATTCCCCTCTCCCTGGATTTCCTGGGCATGAGAGAAGTGACTGTCCAGGTGAAGCGGGTTTTCCCGGATCGGGACCTGGACCTGCCCCTCCCGGCCTACCTGAGTTCAGGGGCGGCCGGGATGGATTTGGCCGCCGCCCTGGAGGGTGAAGTGGCCCTGGCTCCCGGGGAGATCCGGTTGATTCCCACCGGTCTGGCCTTGGCCATCCCCGAGGGATTTGAGGGACAAATCCGGCCCCGGAGCGGATTGGCCTTGAAGCACGGGATCAGCCTGATCAATAGTCCGGGGACGATCGACTCCGATTATCGCGGGGAAATCGGACTGCCGATGATTAACCTGGGGCCCCGGTCCTTCACTATCCGCCGGGGGGAGCGTCTGGCCCAATTGGTCATTCAACGGGTTTACCGGGCCAATCTCCAGGAAACCGACCATCTGGAGACGACCGAGCGGGGTCAGGGAGGGTTCGGTCATAGCGGGGCCTGAATATGGCAGATTAGTACGAAAATAAACTCGGTAACGTTTAGGTATTTTTTAATGATTAATAATTAACAATTGATTAATTATTAATATCATGAACGGTCCAAATTTTTAGTGATTACAGGTTTACGCGGTGACGGGTTATTTGGGCATTGATGTGGGTTCCATCAGCACCAATCTGGTGGTGCTGGACGACGCCGGAGAAGTGGTGGCCAAGAACTATCTCCGGACCCGGGGTCAGCCTATCCAGGCGGTCCAGCAGGGGCTCAGGGATATTCAGAAAGCCTTGCCGCCGGGTCTGACCATCGGCCGCGTCGGAACTACCGGCAGCGGCCGTTTTATTACCGGTATCCTGGCCGGGGCGGATGTGATAAAAAACGAAATCACCGCCCACGCCTTAGCCGCGATCCATTATGATCCCCAGGTGCAAACCGTAATGGAAATTGGAGGCCAGGATTCGAAGGGAATCATTATCCGCAATGGGACGGTGGTGGATTTCGATATGAATACCGTTTGCGCCGCCGGCACCGGATCTTTTTTAGATCAACAGGCCTTCCGCCTGGGGATCCCGATCGAGGAATTCGGCCCTTTAGCCCTGCAATCCAAAAGACCTACCAAAATCGCCGGCCGGTGCACGGTCTTTGCCGAGTCGGACATGGTCCACAAACAGCAAATGGGACACACCCGGGAGGATATTGTGGCCGGTCTTTGTCAGGCCCTGGTCCGCAATTATCTAAATAATCTCTTTAAAGGCAAGGAGATCCGCGAACCCATTCTGTTCCAGGGCGGTGTGGCCGCCAATCAGGGGATGGCCCGGTCTTTCGAACAGGCCCTGGGGTGCCCCGTCATTGTGCCGCCTCATTATGAAGTCATGGGGGCTATCGGCATTGCCTTGCTGGCCCGGGACTATCGTCAACCACAGGTCCTCACGCGTTTTAAGGGCTTTGACCTTTCTCAAGTCCACTACCATTTTAATAGCTTCGAATGCACCGGCTGTTCCAACGGTTGTGAGGTTTTTTCGTTCGAGACCGATAAGGATCGGCCCATCTATTGGGGGGACCGCTGTGGCCGTTGGGAAAACATGCCTTAGTCGGGGCGTTTAATGGGCGTCCGGAAAAAAACAAGTACTAAAACCCAGGCGGAGCCGAGCCGGTTGACCGGACGGGCTCGACCCTCGGGCAAAACGGGCGGTCCGGAGCGACGGCCGCTGGATCAAAACGGCGGCTGCCCGAACCCCGATGGGGTTCCCCATGATGGGGATCGACTGGCGGGAGTGGAAAAAAAATTGAAACGGGCCACCCGGCGTCTGGAAACTCTTCAAGCCGTAGGGAAGCAACAGCGGGCGTTTCTGTCCTTGCAGACCCATCAAATGCGGGCCCAGTTGCATGCCGTCATGGGGTATGCGGAATTGGTCTTAAGAAAAACCAGGGGGCAGTTGCCTGTTCCTCAGGCGGAAAACTTGAAAAAATTATTGCTGAGCGTCGAAGGATTAAAAGCCGCCATTGAAGGTTTGGCAGGATTTCCTTTTCTGGACGCCAATAAGTCCCCGGTGATAGAAATCCGAAATCCGAATATCGAAACTCGAAAAAAATTCAAATGACCAAATTTCAAAATTTAAAACGTTTTTGTTTTGATCATTTGGATTTTGGACCTTCGTGCTTGTTTCGAATTTCGAATTTCGTGCTTCGAATTTCTAGTTTCTAGTTTAAATTTTAGAGATTCTTAGAATAAAATTGGTAAGGAACTAACCTTCGGGAGGTGCTGATGGCCGGCAGTCCATTGTACCGTATTTTATTGGTCGAAGATCAACCCTTGGAGGCCGATTTTATCCGGCAGGAACTTTCGGATCAAGGCTATGCCGTCACCTGGGCGCAGGACGGCCTGGAGGCGCTGAGGGTGATTCGGGATACCCTCCCGGATTTGGTTCTATTGGATATCCGGCTTCCGAAACTGGACGGGATCGCCGTGGTCAAACAAGTGAAAGCCGATCCCGAGACCCGATTCATCCCGGTAATCATGGTCACCGCTTTAACCGAACTGGAAGAACGGGTCCGGGGCCTGGATGCGGGGGCGGATGATTATATCACCAAACCTTTTCAATCCTTTGAACTTATGGCCCGGATTCGATCCACCCTGCGCATCCGTCGGATGTACGAGGATCTGGCTTCCACTCGGGATAAATTGAAAAGAACCCGGGAAGAAAACCGGCAGTTGCGAAAGGAGATCCAGGGCAAATACTCCTTTGACCAGATTTTGGGACAAAGTGCGGCCATGCGGCAGGTTTTCTATTTAATGGAGAAAGCCATCGAAAGCCCTATTACGGTGGTCATCCTCGGGGAAACCGGCACCGGCAAGGAACTGGTCGCCCGCTCGATCCATTATAACAGCCCCCGCAAAGATCAGGCCTTTGTGGTTCAAAATTGCGGGGCCTTACCGGAAAGCCTTTTGGAGAGCGAGTTGTTCGGCCACAAGAGAGGGGCCTTTACCGGAGCCGTGGCCGACAAAAAAGGCCTTTTTGAGGTCGCCCATGGGGGGACCATCTTTTTGGATGAAGTGGGGGATACCCCTCCGGCCTTGCAGGTGCGGTTATTGCGGGTGTTGCAGGAAGGTGAAATCCGTCGTCTCGGCGAAATAAAGCCGATTAAAGTCGATGTTCGGGTCATCGCCGCCACCCATAAAGACCTGAAAGAGGAAATTAAGACGGGGAAGTTCCGGGAAGATCTTTTTTATCGGATCTATGCCTTTCCAATCCCGATCCCGCCCCTTTCCGAGAGGAACGGGGATATCCCGGTGCTGGTCGACCATTTCCTCAAGAAATACAACCAACGGCTGGGGAAGAACTGCCGGCTTAGTTCAGACTGCTTGGATCTGTTGGAAAGATATCCCTTCCCGGGAAACGTTCGGGAGCTGGAAAATGAGGTCGTGCGGGCCCTGACCCTGGCGACCGAGGAAGAGGAACTCCGGCCCAGACATTTTTCCGATAATGTTCGGGAAAAAGGTTGGGGGTATCCCCCGGTCAAGGAAGGTTCGATTCAGGAGCAAACCAGCCATCTGGAGAGGGCCATGATTGAGGAAGCCTTGAAGGCCTGCCGGGGTAACCGCAGCAAAACCGCCCTGAAATTGGGTTTGAGCCGACGGGGATTATTGAACAAGATTAAACGGTACGGTCTGGAATGAACAGCGGCTGGCGAGATCATCATGAGTAGGCACCCCTCCTGCGCGGGGATCATCTTAGCCGGCGGTCTGAACCGCCGGATGGCCGGCCGAAACAAGGCGCGCTTGTCCATCGAAGGGCAGACCATACTGGATCGGCTCCTGGTCTTATTCCGGGCCTTTTTCGATCCCATCCTGATAGTCACCAACCAGCCCCGGGACTATCTGGATGAAGGAGTGATCCTGGTCACCGACATGATCGATACCCGGAGTTCGTTGACCGGCATCTACAGCGGCCTGTTTTATTGCCCCCGGCCCCACGCCTTCATCACCGGTTGCGACATGCCTTTTTTAAGACAGGAGCTTCTGGAATTGATGTTGAAGAATTTGGAGGCCCGGTGGGATGTGGTCGTCCCGATCACCGAGGAGGGTTATCAGCCCCTGTCGGCGATTTATTCCCGGCGGTGTTTGGAACCCATCGCCGACCAATTGGCCGAGGGGATGTTAAAAGTCTCCCATTTTTTTTCCAAGGTGAGAATCAAAAAGATTCCCGAAATCCGTTTGAGGCAGGTGGATCCGGAATTGAAATCCTTTTTTAACATCAATACCCCGGAAGATATGGATGGTCTGGACCCTTAGGAAGTTAGCAGTATCCGGAATCGGGGTTTTTATGGGGTCCCCCAATTACTATGAAAATAGAGCCACGCCACCCATTCCGGCGGCATGGGAGCCGACTCCGCTGGGAAGCATTTCAGCTCTATCCAATCTCCCCCCAGCAGAGCGGGCTCCCACCCCCGCGGTTCTTCCGGCCTTTGAAAAGGGGATGCGGGGGGATCTTCATGCTTCATGGACGCTTGACACGAACCGGAGGGTTTATTTAGGAGCAACTTATGCCTGAATGGGAAGCCGTTATCGGTCTGGAAGTACACGCCCAACTATTGACCGACAGTAAAATATTTTGCGGATGTTCCACCCTTTTTGGGGCCGAGCCCAACACCCATACCTGCCCGGTTTGCCTGGGACTGCCCGGTTCGCTGCCCGTCCTGAACAAAAAGGTGGTAGAGTACACCTTGCGCATGGCCCTGGCCACTCAATGCACCATCACTCCCTACAGTCTCTTCGCCCGGAAGAATTATTTTTATCCGGACTTGCCTAAGGGGTATCAGATTTCCCAGTTTGAAGCGCCCATCGCCCTGGGGGGGAGCCTGGAAATAACGGTCCAGGGGGTTCCCAAGCGGGTGGGGATCACCCGCATCCATATGGAGGAGGATGCCGGCAAGTTAATCCATGATGAAAGCCAACCGGTAAGCTACGTGGACTATAACCGCACCGGGGTGCCGTTGATGGAGATTGTCAGCGAACCGGACTTGCGGACCCCGGAAGAGGCGGGCGAATACCTCCGGCGGCTCAGGGAGATCCTTCGTTACCTGGGGATTTGCGACGGGAATATGGAAGAAGGCAGTTTCCGCTGCGATGCCAACAGTTCGCTGCGTCCCAAGGGTGAAACCGCCTTGGGAACCAAGGTGGAGTTGAAGAATATGAATTCCTTTAAGCACGTGGAAAAGGCCTTGGAATTTGAACTTCGCCGGCAGCGGGCCGTATTGGAAGACGGGGATTCGGTTGTCCAGGAGACTCGGCTCTGGGATGCCGCCCGGGGGGTCACGCTGCCCATGCGCAGCAAGGAAGAGGCCCATGACTACCGCTATTTCCCGGATCCGGATCTGGTCCCGGTGGAAATCAGCCCGGAATGGATTGAAACCATAAGGACTAGTCTTCCGGAACTCCCCGGGGCCAAACGCCGGCGTTTCGCCGAAGAGTACGGGTTGCCGGAATACGACAGTGAGGTCCTGACTTCTTCCAGGGCCTTGGCCGAGTTTTTTGAACAGTGTGTCCGGCTCCACCCTCAGCCCAAGACCGTCAGCAACTGGATCATGGTGGAATTGATGCGGGAGCTCAAACGGGAGGAGAAGGAGATCGAACATTGCCCGATAAGGCCTTTCCAATTAGCGGCCCTGCTGGATTTGATCCAGGGGGGGGTGATCTCGGGCAAGCTGGCCAAGACCGTTTTTGAGGAGATGTTTCAAACCGGTCAGGATCCCAAGGCCATCGTGGAGGCCAAAGGAATGATCCAGATGACCGATCCCGAGCTGATTCTCCCGGTCATTGACGAGGTTTTGGGAGCCAGCCCCACTCAAGTGGCGGAATATCGAGCGGGGAAAAACAAAGTGTTCGGGTACTTTGTAGGCGAGGTCATGAAGCGGACCAGGGGGCAGGCCAACCCGAAACTGGTCAACGAGATGCTGAAAAAAAAGCTGGAGACGGACTATGATTAAAACCATTGACTGGAAAGACAACCGGGTGGTCATGATCGATCAGCGCAAGCTGCCCTGGGAAGAAATCTATGTGATTTGCTCCGAATATCCCCAGGTGATCGAAGCGATTCGGACCATGGTCATCCGGGGAGCCCCGGCGATAGGGATCGCGGCGGCCATGGGCGCGGCCCTGGGGGCCCAGAACCTGGCCCCGGAAGACCCGGAAGGGTTCAGAAAAGGGTTTTTGGGCATCTGCCGGGAGATCGGAGCGGCCCGGCCCACGGCAGTCAACCTGACCTGGGCCCTGGAACGGATGGCCGCCACGATGGAGGATCGGCTGCCCAAAGGGGAAAAGGCGGTTAAAAACGCGTTGATCCGGGAAGCCCGACGGATGCTGGCCGAGGATGTGGCCATCAACAAACAGATGGGGCAGGCCGGGCAGGAAGTGATCCGGGACGGGGATACCATTTTGACTCACTGCAATGCCGGGGCACTGGCCACCGGCGGCTACGGCACGGCTCTGGGAGTGATCCGGGCCGCCAAGGCGGCCGGGAAAAAGGTCCGGGTTTTCGCGGACGAGACCCGGCCCTTCCTGCAGGGGACCCGGCTGACCGCCTGGGAACTGGCCCGGGACCGCATTCCCGTCACCCTGATCACCGATAATATGGCCGGCTATTTTATGAAAAAAGGGCTGATCGATCGGGTGATCGTAGGGGCGGACCGCATCGCCGCCAACGGGGACGCGGCCAATAAAATCGGGACCTACTCGGTGGCGGTTCTGGCCAAGGCCCACGGGATCCCTTTCTATGTGGCGGCCCCCTGCTCCACCATCGATTCCCGGATAAAAAGCGGCGAGGCGATTCCCATTGAAGAGCGGGACCCGCGGGAGATTACCCACTGGCGGGACCTGCGCATCGCCCCGGAGGGCATCAGCGTTCTGAACCCCGCTTTTGACGTCACTCCCCATAGGTATATTGCCGGGATTATTACCGAGAAAGGCCTGTTAAGGCCGCCTTTTACCCGGAGTATCCGGCGGGCCCTGGGGAGCGCGGAGCGCAAGGCGGGAAAAGACCGTAGGGAGACAATAGTACGCGTCGGTAGTTAAAAGCTATTAAATGAACGTCGAACATCGAACGCCCAACCTCGAATGAAAAACAATCCTCCATTGTCGAACAGGGAGCACTTAATAATTCTGTTTCTTCATCTTTCCCCATTAAACATGCGATGTTGGGCGTTCGATGTTCAATGTTCAACTTCACGGATCTTTACTTCCATCACCTTCCCCGGGACATATCCTACCATCTCGGCGGCGCTTCCCAGATTACAGGCCAGTTCCAGGTAGCCGGCGCTTCCGATAAGGGCCATAAGCTTTTCGGGTTTTTGCTGGGCGTAGCTTTCATGCAGGCCCTGAATGAACCGGGTTCCGATCCGAATTTTTAGATCCGGGCCATCAAAATAATGTGAAATTTGCTTCCGGCTCAGGTTGGTGATGAGGTTGCCGAAGCAATCGGCATAGAGCACCCGCCCGATGAGAGCGTTCTTTTTGACCGCCGGTTCAGGCAGGTCCAAGAGGACGGGATCGAAAATCGGATTTCCCAGAGCGGCTAAAGAAATGCCGCGGCTCAAGTGCGCGGCGGCCGGCGCAAAGATATCCCGGCCGTGAAAGGTATGGGAAACCGGCTTTAGAAAGTACTTAGGGTTGGAAAGATGAAAGACTCGAAAATCCGGAAAGGACTGGAGTATTCTGGTGAAGAGGCCGTTGTCGGGGCCGATCCAGGTTTGGGTTTTGGTTTTCACGGCGATCGGCCGGCGGGCACCGCCCACGCCGGGGTCGACCACGGCCAGGTGAACGGTTCCCCTAGGAAAATAGTCGGCTGCCGTCGCCAGCTTAAAAGCCGCTTCCAATAGCCGGTGAAGTGAAAGCCCGTGGGTGATATCCACCAGATTCACCCGAGGGTTGATCCTCAGGATGACGCCTTTCATGATCCCCAGATAAGGATCGTCCCAGCCAAAATCGGTGCTTAAGGTGATAACCGGCACTTTTGAACCTTATTGGAATCAGTCCAAGGCCACCCACTGATGGGTAATCCCCTGGGGTCTGACCTTGACCAGGACAAAACCGTTTTCCGGTTTTCCAAAACTATATTTACCGTGTAGTTTTGCCCCTCCACCGGCGCTGATAATATAGCGGGTGCCATCCATGTCCATCTCATCATAGAGATGGATATGGCCAAGAAAGACCATCGGCACCTTGGCGGTTTTGATTAGCCCCAGCACCTCGCCCCCGCGGCCGCCCTGTTGATCGGTGATCATGGCATGGACGGCCCATCGTCCTATCGCCGGGGGGTTGTGAAAGGCGACCAGACAAATTTTCCGATCGGTCAGCATCTCTCGAGCGAAGGCGACGCTCTCGGGCGTGAACTTTCCCGTAGCATTGTCCAGACCGATTATCCGGATACCCTGCCAGTCAAAAAACCAATTGAGCTCGCCCACATATTGCCGGTAGGCTTCCGGTCCATAGCGAACGTCATGGTTTCCCGGGATATGCAGCATAGGGAGATCCACCGAAGCGATTTGCTTCTTATAGTTTTCATATTCAAAGGCTTGCCCTTCGCGGACAAAATCCCCCGTGTTAAGGATAAATAGGGGTTTCAAAGCCTTGGCCTGATCTAAGAGGCGGGTATGGGTTTCCACTGCGTCTCGGCTGTCCCCGATCACCACAAAATCGAACCCTTCCTCTGCCCCGGCTCGGTTGGCCAAAATAGCCCGGATGTTTTGATCCAACGATAAAGGGGCTGCCCCGGCAAGCGAAGAGGTCCCCAGGCAGGCGCTGAGCATCAAAAACCAGATAATGCCGAACTTTCTCTTTTTCACGAATTGAAGACCTCCTCCCCGCTTGGTTAATAATTCAGGACATTCGTTTATACGCCTTTGAAAGAAAATCGTCAACCTTCGAGGAGATCAACCGGGCCCTCTTTTTCTGTCTTTCCGTTCATTTTCCTGCTATATCATGAACAGGACCAATGCCAAAGGGCCAAGTGTTCGACGATTCCCGTTAGCCGGGCTATCGGGACGAACCACCGGGTCCCGGAGGGTTTTCAAGTCAAGTGAACCGAAAGATCACCCCGTTCTGGTTGCTGTTCGTACTGACCGGTCTCAATCTCCTTAATTATCTGGATCGGTATGTGCTGAGCGCGGTGCGGACACCGCTGGCGGCCGAGTTCGGCTTGAGTTACGGCGAATCGGGGCGCATCTTTACCGCCTTCATGATCGGGTATTTCTTTACTTCCCCGTTCTTCGGCTATCTGGGGGACCGGATTTCCCGCAAAGGGCTGATCGCCGCGGGTATTTTCGTCTGGAGCCTGGGCACCGTGCTGACCGGATGGGCCGCCGGTTTCGGGCAGCTCATCTTATTTCGAATCCTGGTAGGGGTGGGTGAAGCCAGCTACGCCAGTATCAGTCCCAGTCTGATTTCGGACAGTTACGGGCCGAAACAGCGCAACAATGCCTTGACTGTTTTTTATCTGGCTATTCCGGTGGGGACTGCCCTCGGGTTTATTCTTGGGGGGGGCATCGCGGCCCACTGGGGCTGGCGTTACGCATTTTTCTGGGCCGGCGCCCCGGGACTGCTGCTGGCCTTTGTGCTGCTCCCCTTTCGGGGGCCGAAGCGGGGAGAAGCGGAGGCCGTGGATGAGCAGACCCTGACCAAGCCCGGTGTCAGGGATGTCTTGCGGCTTTTTAAGAACAGCCGGTATAATCTGGTGGTCTGGGGGTACGTGGCCTATACCTTCGCCCTCGGGGCTTTCGCCTTCTGGGGGCCCACTTTCCTGGAGCAGGTTCACCACCTGCCGACCGACCAGGCCGCCGGCTTCATGGGCGGGGTGATCATCTTCTCCGGACTGGTGGGGACCTTACTGGGCGGGTTTACGGCAACCCGGTGGCAGCGACGCAATCCCGCCGGGTATGCCTGGATGTTAGGCTGCGCGGTGGTTCTGGCGGTACCCACCTCCTTCCTGGCCCTGATCTCCTCCACGGTCACACTGACCCTGTTTCTTCTGGGGTTATCCATCTTTCTCCTGTTCCTCTGCACGGGACCGGTCAATACCTTAATCCTGGAAACGGTACCGGTTAACTTGCGGTCCAGCGCCATGGCCCTGTCGATTTTCTTGATCCATCTCTTTGGCGACTTGTGGTCACCGGAAATCGTCGGTCGACTGGCCGACCACCTGGGGAATGATTTACGAAGCGGGCTGCTCATCCTTCCGATCTTTTTATTGCTGTCGGCCCTGTTATGGCTGGGCCTGGCCTGGAAGATCATTAGAGCAGAAGGGCGAGTTAGGTCATCCTCTTGAATTTCCAATACTCAAATGGCCTCATAGGGGATAAATCCTTTAGGTCTTCCTCCTCGTAACACCGATGCCGGCTTATTGAAAACGTTGCTTTCAAAAATATGTTTCAGCAATTTCTCTCTATGATCCGGAGCGGCCAGATGGGCGATTCCGACAGCGTGTTCGGTGATGCTGAGCCCTCGCGGATCGAATGCGCCGTATTCTGTGACAATCACAACAGGATCAGCAGGAATGGCCGTGGTCGTGATTCCCTCGGGAGATTTGTCGACAATTTTTGAAAGACCATGGGTAGTGGATTTCATGGCGATGATGGGAATGCCTCCTTCAGACAGATAGGCGCCTCTTAGAAAATCGGCCTGCCCACCCACCCCGCTATAAATATTTCGGGCCTGCACGGAGTCGGCCCAAATATTACCGTGGAGATCCACTCCCAGAGCGCTGTTGATGGCAACCATTTTATGTTCGGAGGCAATATGAAGGATGCCGTTGGTTCGATCCGAAGGCCTGCTTTGCAGCGAACTGTTGTTATGGTACCAATTATACCCTTCCCGGCTGCTGGAAAGAAATACGGTGGCTATTGAAAAGCGGTTGGTCAGGTAACGATTGGTCACCAGGCCTTTTTCCACCAGCTTTCTCATGGCGTCGGCGAATAACTCGGACCGTATTCCAAGATCCTTGGTTCCTTTTCGGATAATCGACTCGGTTACCGCTTCCGGCACTTCTCCGATTCCATACTGCAAGGTGCAGCCATCGGTGACAAATAGGGTTGAAATGATGTCGGCAATTTTTTGGGCCCGTTCATCCGGTTTCTTAACCGGGTTGAGAGGTAAATCATATTCGCTGTCGACGATAAAATCGATATCGGTTTCATGAATGGTCGTGCCCAGCACGAACGGCATCCGCTGATTTCTTTCTGCAATAACGATCCCATTATTTCCTTTGGCCGTATAAACCGCTGCCAGAACAGCTTCAACGGTTGTGCCCAAGCTATAGTTCCCGCCGTTGTCCGGGCCGGCGACCGACAGGAAAACAACGTCCGGTTTCAGGTGTTGTCTCACTTGTCGGGGAATATCGGAGAGATGGAGGAGTTGGTAGCGGGCCTTGCCCTCGTTCACCGCTTTTCTGGAATGGTACCCGTTAAAAATGATACGATGGGTGATCCTCTGACAAACCTCATCTCCGAACAAAGGACCGATATCGCCGAGCAGCAGGACGCTTAACATTTCAACATCCCTGATGTCGGTATCCTCCCACAGTTGCTTGAGTAAAACCTGGGGGGTGGCGGCGTTTCCAGAGCAATAAATACGGTTTCCCGTCCGAATCCTCCTTGAATTAACGGCCTCTTCCACTATTACTTTTTTCATGGTGGTGTCCTTCTCTCTTGAGTCGCTCAGGCGACCTCCCAGTACAGAATACATGACTCCCCATCAAAATCCTAACCCGAATTGATCAAGGTAAAAGCCTCTCCCAGACGACTTTCTAATTACAAGGGTTGGGTAGGATGTCAGAGCGACGGGAACCCCCGCCTGCTAGGGCAAAACCGATAACAACTTAAGAGATGAAGAAATTTTGACCGGAATAAAAAAGGAAGCCTTTGATCAGGATTTCGGGGCTTCCATAGATCCATCGTATCCATGAGCCTTTTCCGATTCTTACCAGTTTTGACCTAGAAGCTCAAAGTAACCGGATGGCCTGACGCAGGCGGGGCATAGCTGCGGCGCTTCTGAACCTTCATGGAGATACCCGCAGTTGGCACAGCGCCAAGCTACTTTTTCATCCCGCTTGAATATTTTACCTGACCGGATGTTTTCCGATAAGGCCAGAAAGCACTTTTCATGATGTCTTTCAGCAACAATAATGGCCTCCCAGGTTTCAGCGGCGCGCTCATAACTTTCCTCTCGGGCCATCTGTGCAAACTGGGGATAGAGGTGGGCATGTACATTATTTTCCAGTGAAGCCGAGGCAATCAAGTTATCGTATGTGTCCTTGATGACGCCGGCCAAGAAGGTCGCCGTGATTTCGAGATCACCGCCGTTGAAAAATTTGAAAAACCGCAGGCCATGCTCAAATTCCTGGTCGGCTGTTTCCTTAAAGATGTTCGCTATCTGTATGTATCCGTCTTCTTTGGCCTGATTGGCAAAAAAGAGGTACCGGTTGTTTGCTTGGGATTCCAGGGCAAACGAAATGAGCAGATTTTTTGCGGTCTGGCTTTCTTTAAATTTTCCCATGGGAATAACTCCATCTACCTTACTCACCGTCTGACGATATTGGAGTGCGAAAAAAGTTTTTCGCACTCCGGATCAAGGCTCCGTTTGCGGCGGTGATCGGTCGCGACGCTGCTGCCTGCTTCAGGTTGAGATTTCGATAGCTTTCGCGCCGCACTCATCCGCCGCCCTTTGTACAAGCGCTTGGTATTTTTCCGGTATTTCATCGAATTTGACGGTTGATTTCAATTCGTCCTCGTCATACTCGAATACCTCCGGACAAAGTTTGTTGCAGTTTCTGTCCCCCATACAGTTTTTTGTAATAATAACTTTCATCTGTATCTCCTTCTTTTTTGGGTTTAAAAATTGAACCAAAAATGAGTCCATTCTTTCTAAAAATAAGGACCCGATCCCAGTACTCTTTGCCCATAAAAAACCCCACCTCTCATCCGAGTAACGGATTATTATAATTCATCCATATCGTTCACGGCTTCCTTATTCTCCCGCCATCCTTTGGATCATTTCGAAAATTACCCGGGTGCCGGTTACCAAATCCTGAATACGGATCCGTTCATCCACCCCGTGGATGCGCCCGATATCTTCGGCTTCCAGCATGGCCGGGATCCAACCGTAGCAGGCCATGCCCAGCCGACGAAAACAGCGGGAGTCGGTAAATCCCGGAAAAATTCCGGGCAGGAGTAAGGCCTGGGGGAAAAATTGTTCGGCGGTTTTTTTCAGGCATTGAAAGAATTCGTTTTCCACGGGGGAGAGGGAGGCCTCAATCGATTGGATAACCCTCAGGGAGAAAGGACCGCTAGGCAGGTTTTGCCTGATTTCGGACAGCACTTCCTCCGCGGACCGGTCGGGCAGGATCCGTATGTCCAAAGTGGCTTCGGCCCGGGCGGGGATCACGTTGGGCTTAAAACCGGCCTGGAGCATGGTGATGCTCAAGGTATCCTGGAACATGGCCCGCAGGTGCGGGATCTGCAGGAGGGGGTGAGCGGTCAATTCCTCCGGGGCGAGGCCGGCCAAGCCTAAATTCTCCAACAGGGTTTCCAGCTCACGAAGGACCCGTACGGGACGCTTGGCGGCTTTTAGGGCCGTCAGCCCTTCCGCCAGGAGTTCGCAGGGGTTCTGACCGTGGGGTACGGAACCGTGTCCGGCTTTTCCTTCGGCGGCCAACTGAAGCCAGAGGGGGCCTTTCTCGCCAAAGCCCAAGAGGACTGACTCCCAGTCGCCCATTTTCCAGCCGGAGCCGCCTTCGTTTAAAACCCAGGCGGCTTCCAGTTCCCGGGGATGATTTTCAGTGAGATACTCCGCCCCGTGTCGGCTTCCGGTCTCTTCATCGCAGCAGACGACCAGCACCAGATCTTTGCCCAGGGGTAGTTTCTCCCGTTTCGCCAGGGTAAAGGCCATCAATTCCATGACCCCCATACCCTTCATATCCAGAGCGCCCCGCCCATAGACATATCCGTCCTTTACTATTCCTCCGAAGGGCGGCATCGTCCATTCCCGGGGATCGGCGCCCACCACGTCACAATGGTGCAGCAGCATTAAACCCCGAGGGTCCTTGCCGGAAGATAACCGACTGATCAGGTTGGGACGTTCCGAATCCGCCCCCAGGATGGCAATGGGGAGTCCTTCCTTCTTGAGGAAACGGCTTAGAAACTCGATGGCCTTCCGTTCGTTCCCCGGCGGGTTGGTCGTATCAATCCGAAGGTATTCGGAAAGCAGATCGGTCGCCTCGCGTTCAATGGCCTTCCAATCCATAATTATCCTTCCCGCACGAAATGGGGCATCCGGTCCGGGATTTCCAGGGAAAGTTCCATAAAACCGGCATACCGGCCATCCAGATACCAGGGGGTATGGTAAATCAGTCGATGGCGCCCTTTTCTTTCAATGGTATAGACATTGGGCTGGGGATTCTCCATCATTCGGACCAATTTGGCCCGGGCCGGCTCCGGGTGGCAATCCAGGAGATTGGTTCCGACCAACCGGCGTCCCCCCCGGCCTTGGTAAACCACGGCAGCTTGATCGTTCATGGATAGGACGGTCCCCTGAGTATCGCAAACCGTAATGGCGCCCGGAAATTCTTTGATCCAATGAGTTGATTCCCTTTCCATGGAGGTTTCCTAAATTTTTTTGAGTATTTGATAGATGGCCGATAAGTCCAGCGCGTCCTGGTTCTTGGGAAAGGTTAACCCGAAAAGCTCCTTGGTTACACCGGTGAGAAAGCATGATTTTCTAAAGCTTCGGGCCAGGTCCTGGAGGTAATGGAGGTCCTTGTACATCAGGGCGGAGGAAAAATGAGGGGTAAAATCTTCGGTCAGGAGTTTGTCGCGCTTGGCGTTTAGGACCATGGATTGACCGGCCCCTTCGTTGAGGATTTCCAGGGCCTTTTTCTTGCTCAACCCGGAGGCTTCGCCCAGCACCAGGGCCTCAGCGATGGCCGCCATAAAGGTCCCCAAGAGCAGATTATTGATCAGTTTCATCTTAGTGGCCGACCCGGGTTCCTCCAGATAAAAGATCTTCCGGCTAATTTTTTCAAGGATGAAGCGGATGTCCTCGTAGACTTTCTTGTCGCCGCTGACCAGAGAGACCAAGGCCCCCTGAGATGCCGGGCCCACACTCCCCAGGACCGGGGCTTCCAGGTAATGTCCCCCCTGGCTTTTCAGGATATCGTGAAACAAAAGGACCTCTTCGAAGTGATTGGTCGAGGTGTCAATGATGACCTTGCCGGTTAACCCGCCCTGAATGAGGCCGTCTTTTTTAAAGAAAACCGATTTGACCGCTCGGCTGTCAAAAAGATTAATTATCAAGGTGTCGACTTTTTGGACCAACTGGGCCGGAGATTCGGCGATCGGCACACCCAGGTCAGTTGCCTTTCCCGCGGTTCGATTCCAAACCATCAATTCCAGCCCTTCGGAGATCAACCGCCTGGCCATGGCCTTTCCCAAATGGCCTAAACCAATGAATCCTATTTTCATGGTCCTTCTCCTTTTGAATGAAGCAGATCAAAACACGAAATATCATTCTCTCATAAACTTGCGAAAAGAAAAAGACTCTTCTGGATCTTGGCCTCCCTTGCACAAAAGTGAAGGTCGGCAGGATGGCCGAAAGTCTTGACTTGACGGTCTTTTGGGTCATATAATACCCATAATTAGTTTAAAGGGGTTATATATGACCAATAATTCACATTTCCTATCCAGCCTTCCCCAGGAAGTGGCAGATGCCGTTTCCCGGTTGGGGGATCACATTCGAATCGCCAGGAAACGGCGCGGAATGACCCTGGAGGAAGTGGCCTCCAGGATGTTCATGACCCGAAAGACTTTGTCGCATCTGGAAAACGGCGATCCCGGCGTTTCCCTGGCAGTCCTGGCCTCGGCCTTGTGGGTGTTGGGGTTCGAGAAAGACCTCCTGGAGATCGCCCACCCGGAAAAAGACCAGGTGGGGATATACCGGGAACGGCAACGCCTTCCCCAGCGCGTGAGGCCTTCCAAGGCCAAGGATGATCTGGACTTCTGATCATGGCGGAGATAAAAGCAACGGTTTTCATTTATCTGCCCGGAGAATCGGTGGCGGTTCCCGCGGGAATCTTCACCCATGAAGGCGATCTGCAGATAGGGACATTCGCCTACGGTCGGAAGTATCTGGAACGAAATAACGCCCTGCCGGTGGATCCGGCGGCCCTGCCACTTGGTCTCAGCCCCAGGGCAGTCACGACCAATAAGGGATTGTACGGCGCGTTCCGTGACGCGGCCCCGGATTATTGGGGACGGCTGGTCATCGCGGCGGAGCGAAAAGTTCCCCCCGAGGCCTTTTCCGAAATGGACTTCCTGCTGGACGCCAACGCCACCCGGGTGGGCAACCTGGATTTCCGTATAACCCCGAATGATCCCGAGCCGTCTCTCGACCCGCCCCATTTCAACCGGCTGGAAGAGGTCCTGGATGCCGCCTCCAAGATCGAGGCGGGTGAGGAGGTCTCACGGCCTCGGCTGCGCCTGTTGCGCCAGGGGACCAGCGTGGGCGGGGCCCGGCCCAAATGCACGATTGAGTGGCAGGACGCCTTGTGGATCGCCAAGTTCCCGGCCAGGGGAGACACCCTGAACATTCCCCGCATCGAATACGCCACCATGAAGCTCGCCGGGAAATGCGGAATACGGATTCCCGCCCTGCGTCTGCAACCCGTAGGGGAAACCCACGTTCTTTTGGTCCGGCGTTTTGACCGGGAGAAACACCCCGAGGGCTGGGTACGGAAGGGTTTTCTGAGTTCCCTATCACTCCGGCAGTGGGATGAGGCCGACCGTCTGAATTGGGATTATGGGGCCATCGCCAGCGCCATGCGCCGCCATACGTCTCTCAATGACATCCAGGAGTTGTTCCGGCGCATGGTCTTCAATATTCTGGTGCGCAACACGGACGACCACCCGCGGAACCACGGGTTTCTTTTTGATGCTTCCGGAGTGGCGTTGTCTCCGGCCTATGACATCGTGCCGTCTCTGACCCATCCCGGAGTGGGGACAGGATTTTTGTCTGGCCATGTCCGTTGGAGCGCGAGGCCGGGAGGGGTCTTTGGAAAATGCCCTGAGCCGGGCCAGGCGTTTCGGGTTATCCGGGGAAGAGGCCGGGACAGTTGTGGAACAACTGGTGGAAACCGTGCGGGGTTGGCGCGACCACTTCGCAGCAGTCGGGTGCCCTGAGGTCGAGATACGGGCCTTGGAGCCGTCGTTGGCGCAATAGGGGGAAGTTCCAATGGTCAACTGCCAAGTGCCCTAAAAAAATTTCTTGACAGCCCCTGCGGTTGAATTTTAATATGTGAACGTTAATTCACATTAAACCATGGTCGCTGAAAAAGTTAAAACCCAAATCCGGAAGGACCAGATCGCCCAGGCCTTATTACGCCTGGTGGCCGATCAAGGGATCAAGGGGTTGAGTGTCGCCGCCGTGGCCCGCCAGATCGGGCTGGTACCCTCTGCGTTGTATCGCCATTTTAAGGGCAAGGAAGAGATGGTGGATGCGGCCCTGGAAATCATCCGCCGGAAACTTCTGGGCAATGTGGATGCCGTTTGTAAAGAAACCGAGGACCCGTTGGAGCGGCTTCGGCTGCTGCTGGGGCGCCATCTGGAGATGATTCGGGACAACCAGGCCATCCCCCGGATCATTTTCTCCGAAGAGGTCTATGCCGAGTACCCGAATCGAAAAAAGAAGGTTTATCATTTGGTCCGAACCTTTCTTTCCAAAGTGGAGGCCATTGTCCGGTTGGGGCAAAAAACAGGGCAAATCCGGAGAAAATGTTGAACCCGAAATGGTGTCGGTCCTGTTCCTGGGACTGTTTCAACCCGCCGCCGTTCTCTGGTATCTAAGCGACGGCCGCTACGATGTCGGCCGGCATATCCACCGGGCCTGGCCGATATTCAAGGAAGCCATTAATGCGGAACAGCCGCTTCCGACCCGGAAGAGAATCAATGTAAAAAGTCAAAAGAAAGGAGAAACAGCATGAAAACCAAAAAGATTTTTTCCAAACAGTTATTTTGGGCGTGGTTTGTTGGGGGGTGGTCTGCTCCTGCCTTCGCGGGGGCCGCTCATTGCGACACCCTGGCCGGTCCGGTGGTTCAGGATGCCAAGGCCGCCCTGGAAAAAGGGGACGTTACCCCGGTGCTGAAGTGGGTCGGGAAGGACCAGGAAAAAGGAGTCCGGGAGGCCTTCCGGAAAGCCCTGGCGGCCAAAACCAAGGCGCCGGCAATAAAAGAAAAGGCCGAGACGCAATTTTTTGGGACCCTGGTCCGGATTCACCGGGCGGGGGAAGGCGCTCCTTATACCGGGCTCAAACCCGGATCAGCCATTGAACCCATCGTCGCGGCCGCCGACCAATCCCTGGAAACGGGGAAGGCGGAAGACCTGATTAAACAGGTGAACGAGGCAACGACCGCGGGTATCCGCAAGCGGTTTGAACTGGTCGTGGAAAAGAAAAAACACGCCGAGGAGAGCGTCGCCGCCGGCCGGGAATTTGTCGCCGCCTACGTCGATTTTACCCATTATGTTGAAGGCCTTTATCAGAAAGCGTCGGGAGAAAGCGCCCATCCTCACGGAGAAATGAAAAAGCAAAAAGTAAAAACGGAGGACCCAAGCAGGAAAGGCCGGCTCATAAGCATTAAAAAGATGACGATTCGCCCTTTGGGGGGGGTACCCACAATAGTTGGAAGGGCCTTTCGTCGAGAGCCGGTAGGCCCCCAAGGCCGGCTCTTAAGATAATCTGCGATACATTGTGGCCACCCCCCCCCAAAAGGCCGAACAACCAAAATGCTTTAACGCCCTCGCTAAAAGTCAGATTCGCGATAAAATGATTGAACCATAAAAAGACCGTGAGGAGGCTAATCATGAGCCAACCCTATACACATCGTCTTCAAAAATGCGGCCGGTTAATGAAGGCCGCCGGCCTGGATGTCCTGCTGCTGACCAAGCCTTCCAACATGTTCTATCTGACCGGAGACGGGCGGCTCTGCGCTTATGCCATGGTCACTCAGGAAGGGAAGGTAGCTTTGGGAGTGCCGCAGACGGATATTGAGGACGTCAAGCAGTTGGCCTTTTTCGATCATCTCAACGGCTTTGAAAACGAAGTGGGGATGATTCATTCCATAGCCCATCATTTCAAACATTTTGGGATTAACCAGGGACAGGTGGGATTGGAATTCACTTTTCTGACCCAGTCCATGATGGGTATGTTGACCCACCCCCATGCCAAACCCAAAGAGATTACCGTCAAGGATGCCACCCCCATCCTGTCTGAACTGCGTTTGGTCAAGGAACCGGAGGAGATTGAAAGGATGCGGGAAGCGGGGCGGGTGGCCGCCGCGGGGATGAAGGCGTCCGTGGCGGCTGTCAAGCCGGGATTGACGGAAAGCCAGATCGCCGCGGAAGCCGAATACGCCCTGCGTCAGGCCGGGGCGGAAGATTTTTGGAGGACCTACGTCTCTTCCGGTCCACGGACCAGTATTGCCCACGGGCTGCCCACCTCTCGAAAACTGGAAACCGGGGATCTGGTCATGATCGATCTTCACCCCATCGTCAATAATTATAGCTCTGACCTCTGCCGGACCGTTTGCGTCGGAAAGCCGACCCCGGAACAACAGGCCGCCTATGACCTTTATGTGAAGGCCCAGCAGGCCACCATAACCAAGGCCAAAGCCGGGGTAGACATGGTCGATCTGGAAGAAACCATGCACGGAATTTTTAAAGAAGCCGGCCACGGTCCCCATATCTTTGGACCCCCCATCCATGGCATCGGCATAAACTTTGAAGAATCGCCCCTTCCGCCCGGCCATGCCTTTTTTCACGGTGAAAAGGCCCCGCCTCCTTTGCCGACCAATGTAGTCATCGCCGTTGGAAACTGCGGATTGTATACCGGCCCCTGGGGGGTCCGGGTGGAAGATACCATAGTGGTTGGCGCGGACGGCCCGTCAGGGTTGACCGATTTCCCTTATTTTCTGGCAATATAGAAAAGAAAGGAATCGCTATGAGCCGCAGGGTGTTCATCAACGAGGAAGAGTGTATCGGCTGCGAGACTTGTTCGGAGCTTTGCCCGGAAGTCTTTCAGATGAATGAAGAAAAAGAAAAGGCCGAGGTGATCAAACCGGAAGGCGGGCCGTTCGATTGCATTACCGAAGCTATAGAGAGTTGCCCGGTTTCTTGTATCCACTGGGAGGAATAGAAAGGGGGTAGAGGTCATGTTTGCGGTTATTATTAATTTTCCGGCTATAAAAGAAGGTCAGGATGCAGCTTCGATTCCCAAATGCTTTTAAGGAGGTTATCCCATGTTACCTATAGGTCCCCTGATGATTGAACATCGGCTGATCGAAAAAATGATCGCAGTGATTAAGAAAAAAATCGACCGAGGCGAACAGGAAAAAAAGATAAATCCTGAGTTCATCGATTTGGCCGTTGACTTCATCCGAATATACGCCGACCGGTGCCACCACGGAAAAGAAGAAGATATCCTCTTCCGGGACTTAAACAAAAAACCTTTATCCAGTGGACAAAAACAAATCATGGAAGAATTGATTGCAGAACATCGGCAGGGGCGAATGATCGTGGCCGATCTGGTGGAAGCCAAAGGCCGATACCTGAGAGGGGATCCGGAAGCCTTGCCTTTTGTGCTAATCGGATGCAATTTCTGGTTGACTTTTATCCTAAACATATTGAAAAGGAAGACCGCCAGTTCTTCCTGCCTATCATGAATTACTTCAGCCAGGCCGAAAAAGAAGTTATGCTGGCGGAAGAATATGAATTTGACAAAAATCTGATCCATCTACTATACACAGAAAAAATCCATCAGGCGGAAAAGACGGAAAAATAATATAACTAGGGGCTCAATTTGATGCGTTGGGCTTATGGCAACAGTTAATTTTTTTATCCGCAGAAACAAATGACTATTAGAAAGAGGGAGGGCAAGATCATGCACGACAATAAAGAATTATGTGATCGCATTCGGTCCCTGTATCCTGAAATAGGTGAATGCGGGATTGAGGTCAAGACGATTTTTGACGAGACCAAGAAGGTCTGGGTGGTGGATTTGAAAAAGGAGGGGCATCAGCTTAAGACCTTTATTGAACCGCTGGATGCCGATTCCTGCATGGAAGGCAAGCAGTGCGTATCCTTAGGCTTGCAAATTGCCCAGTTGGCGGCCAACATAAAATCAGCCTGATTATTGATATTATACCGCATTTTTTTGCCAGGTGAATGCCGAGGGCCTTGGACATGAAGAAAAAGATAATTCTCATTCTCTTGATCTTGGTGGCGTTGACCGCTGTTTTTTTATATTTTCGAAACCGTTCCCCCGTTAACCCCGACCTGATCCGGGTATCCGGAAATATCGAAATGACCGAAGCCGAAGTGAGCTTCAAGATCCCCGGACGGGTGGAGGAACGGCTGGTCTCGGAAGGAGAAACCGTTAAGGCCGGGCAGATGGTGGCCCGACTGGACAGCCGGGAGCTGGGACAGGAAAAGGAGCAGCGTCAGGCCCAGGTCAGCTCCGCGCGGGCCGCTTTGGCGGAATTGCTGGCCGGGTCCCGGGCCGAAGAAATCGCCCAGGCCCAAGCCCTTTTGGAGCGGGCCCAGGCCGATCAAGAGCGGGCGCTGGTGGAGTTCGAGCGGCAGAAAAAGCTTTATCAACGGGAGGTGATCTCGACCCGGGAGTATGACCTGGCCAAGACCACCCATGACGGTGCTGAGGCCAAGGTTCGCGAATCCCGAGAAAACCTGACCCTGGTTAAAAAAGGCCCCCGACAGGAAAAGATCGACCAGGCCCGGGCGTCCTTGAAAGCCGCGGAACAGGTCCTGGCCCAGTCCCAGACGCGGCTGGAGTACACCGTGGCCGTTTCCCCACTCTCCGGAATCGTGCTTTCCAAAAACATCGAGCCGGGGGAGGTGGTCTCCGCCGGGACCCCGGTGGTTACCGTGGGTGAGATAAACCAGGTTTTTCTTCGGGCCTACATCAATGAAACCGACCTGGGGCGGGTCAAGGTCGGGCAAAAGGTCAAGGTCTCCACGGATACCTTCCCCGGAAAGAGCTACGAGGGGCGTATCTCCTTCCTGGCCCCCCAGGCGGAGTTCACGCCAAAAAACATCCAAACCCAAAAGGAACGGGTGAAGCTGGTTTACAGAATCAAAGTGGAGATTCCCAATCCCCAAATGGAACTGAAACCGGGTATGCCGGCGGATGGGGAGATATTAACCAAAAATTTTTGAATTTTTTGTTCAAATCCGAAATCCGACCTATTTACTGTATTGAACCCCCATTCCCGGGGTGGGAACCCTGAAGCATGAAAATCCCCCCCAACCCCCCTTTTTCTAAGGGGAGAGTAAAGTCCCCCTTTAGCAAAGGGGGATTTAGGGGGATTTTGGCAGGGATGGAACAACCACCAAGCGGGAATTATTGTTTTTTATCCAGTATCAGTCTTTTCAACCTGTAACTTGCAACCTGCAACATTTTTTTGATGCTAAATGGATGCCATCCGAACCGAAAAGCTGACCAAGTCCTTTAACGGCCTGACCGCCGTCGATGGGCTGACCCTGTCGGTATCCGAGGGGGAGATTTTTGGCCTGGTGGGACCCGATGGAGCAGGGAAGAGCACTACCATGCGACTGTTGACCGCTATCCTGGAACCCACTTCGGGGGAGGCCTGGGTGGCCGGCTACTCTATCGTCCACCAGGCTGAAGCGCTCAAGGAAGACACCGGCTACATGAGCCAGCGCTTCGGCCTCTATCCCGACCTGACGGTCATGGAAAATATTCAATTTTATGCCGATATTTACGGCGTGCCCCGAAAGGGCCGGGAAGAAAAAGTCAACCGCCTCCTGGGGTTCAGCAATTTGACCCCATTCAAAAAGCGGCTGGCCGGAAACCTCTCCGGCGGGATGAAGCAAAAGCTGGGGCTGGCCTGCGCCTTGATCCACACCCCCAAGGTGCTCTTTCTGGATGAGCCGACCAATGGAGTGGATCCCGTTTCCCGCCGTGATTTCTGGCGCATCCTCTACCAGTTGCTTAAGGAAAAAGTGACCATTTTTGTCTCCACCGCCTACCTGGATGAAGCCGAACGGTGCAATCGGATCGGGCTGATGCATAATGGCCGGATAGTGGCCCTGGGTTCTCCGGAAGAGGTGAAACAATTAATGAAAGGGACGATTCTGGAAATCCGGTCGAGTCATCCCCGCCAGGCCACGGCCCTGTTGAGAGAGCACTATGACGCCGATTATGTCGGTTTATTCGGCGACCGGGTCCATCTGGTAACCCGGGAACCGGATCAGGATTCCGAAAGGGTTCAAAAGATCGTTGGCGGGATGGGCGTGCAGGTTTTGGGGATCCGCCCCATTGACCCGTCTCTCGAGGATGTCTTTATCTCCGTGGTCGCCGAGGGAAGCGAGGAGTCCGTCCATGGCCAGCGCTGACAACGAAAAGGCCGTGGTGGTCAGGGACCTGGAAAGGCGCTTCGGCAGCTTTGTGGCCGTCAACCGCGTCAGTTTTGAAGTGGGAAAGGGAGAGATTTTCGGTTTCCTGGGTCCCAATGGAGCCGGTAAATCGACCACCATCCGTATCCTCTGCGGAATCCTGGCCCCCAGCGGGGGAACCGGGACCGTGGCCGGATTCGATATCATCCGGGAGGCGGAAAAGATCAAAGCCCATATCGGCTATATGAGCCAGAAGTTTTCTCTCTACGAAGACCTGACCGTGGAAGAAAATATCAATTTTTACGGCGGGATCTATAATATTGTTGAGGAGAAAAAGAAGGAACGTAAAGAATGGGTGATCCGGATGGCCGGCCTGGAGGAACGACGCGCCACCCGCACCTCCCTGTTGGCCGGAGGCTGGAAGCAGCGTCTGGCCTTGGGCTGCGCCATCCTTCATGAACCCTCGATCATCTTTCTGGACGAACCCACCTCCGGGGTGGACCCTATCAGCCGGCGCCGGTTCTGGGATTTGATCTATGAGCTATCCGGCAAAGGGGTTACTGTTTTTGTCACCACGCATTACATGGATGAGGCCGAGTACTGCGACCGCATCGGCCTGATTTACCGCGGGGAGCTGATCGCGCTGGGGACACCGGAAGCGCTTAAGACGGAATGGATGCGGGAGGACGTCCTGGAATGTGTCTGCGATCGACCCCAGGAAGCCATGGGACTGATCGAAGCTATTCCCGGGGTGAAAGAAGTGGCTCTTTTCGGCAAAAGGCTGCACGCGGTAGTGGAAGAAGCCGAGGCCTTTCAGAAAATTATTCGCCGGACTCTTTTAGATAATGGATATCGTGTCGTCGCGGTCGAAAAAATTGTTCCTTCCCTGGAGGACGTTTTTGTTTCTTTGATCGAGGCCCGGGATCGAGTGGAACAGGCGCAGGCGGAGGTTCGAAAGTGAAGCTGTTGCGCATCGGGGCCATGGCCCGCAAAGAATTCATCCATATCGTTCGCGACCCCCGGAGCCTGGGCATGGGGATCGCCATCCCCATGATCATGCTGCTGCTCTTCGGTTATGCCCTGACGCTGGACGTGGATAAAGTACCTATGGTTATCTGGGATCAAAACCGTTCTCAGGCCAGCCGGGAGTTCATCAGCCATTTTTTGGGGTCCCGCTATTTTTCCCTTCAGGGGTACGTAGATAATTATCCGGAGGTGGAAAAATTCATCGATTCTCGCCGGGCCCTGGTTTCCCTGGTGATTCCTCCCGATTTTGCCGGCCGGATCGCCTCGGGGAAGAGGACGGTGGTCCAGATGATCGTGGATGGCAGCGATTCGAATACCGCCACCATCGCCGCGGGATACGCCGAAGTGATCGTGGCGGCCTTTTCCCAGGATCTGATGCTCCTGGAGTTCCGGAGGTCGGGGGGAGTGCCCCCCGCGACTCCGCTGGAATTGCGGCCCCGGGTCTGGTTTAACGCCGACTTGGAATCCCGGAATTATATCATTCCGGGATTGATCGCGGTCATTATGATGGTTATCGCGGCCTTGCTGACCTCGCTGACGATAGCCAGAGAATGGGAACAGGGGACCATGGAGCAGCTCATCGCCACTCCGGTCAAGGCCTCGGAGTTGATTATCGGCAAACTGATCCCTTACTTTACCATCGGCATGTTGGATGTTCTTTTGGCGGTGCTGATGGGGGAGTTTCTCTTCCAGGTGCCGCTGAGAGGCAACG
Source organism: uncultured delta proteobacterium (assembly GCA_963716045.1). Classification (GTDB taxonomy): domain Bacteria; phylum Desulfobacterota; class RBG-13-43-22; order RBG-13-43-22; family RBG-13-43-22; genus CAVQSS01. Next base: position 154,479 of record CAVQSS010000026.1, read on the forward strand.
TGGTCTTGATTTTTGCCCAAGCCGCCATCTTTTTGATCGGAACCCTGTCCCTCGGCATGTTGATCAGTATCGTCACCAAGAACCAGCTCTTGGCCAGCCAGTTGGCTATGGTGGCCACCTTTTTGCCGGCCTTTCTACTTTCGGGCTTTGCCTATCCTATCCGGAGTATGCCCCCGGTACTTCAATGGATCACCTACCTGGTCCCGGCCAAGTATTTCGTCATCCTTTTAAAAGGGATTTACTTGAAGGGAGTGGGCCCGCGGGTTCTGTTCGTGGAGGGGATCTTTTTAAGCGTTTTTGGCCTGGTCATGTTTGTGCTGGCGAACCGGAAATTCAAAAAAAGGCTGATCTGAGCGGGGGAAGGGTTTGCCCTAAGGCCCAAAACGTAAGCATCCCTGGCCTGTCATCCTGAGCCCTTCGCCTCCTGTCATCCTGAGCGAAGCGAAGGATCTCGTTTTTCGGCTCAGGGTAAACTCCGCGAAGGGTCCGGCACCTTGGTGAAAAAACGAGATTCTTTGTCCCGCGCAATCGCGGGACTCAGAATGACAGGCATTCTCTGATGGACCTTTTGCGAAATCCTCACCGGTGAGGTTATCATGTTTGAGCGCCTTAAACAGATACTGATCAAAGAATTCATCCAGATCTTCCGGGATCCCAGGGCCAGGGGCATCGTCTTCGTCATGCCCATATTCCAGATGGTTATTTTTGGTTACGCCGTTACTACCGATGTCAAGCATGTGGCCACCGGCATCCATGATCTGGACAACAGCGTGGCCAGTCGGGAGGTGGTCGCCCGCTTCGTCCACTCCGGATATTTCGAAATCGAAGCCGTCGTAAACCGGGAGGAGCAGGTCCGGGAGTTGGTGGACCACGGGAAGGTTCAGGCCGTTATCCGATTGAATAAGGGCTTTGAGGAGAACCTCAAGGCCGGCCGGAAGGGCGTCATTCAATTGATTGTGGATGGGACGGATTCCAACACGGCGGCTATTGTCCTGAACTACAGCGGCAAAATCGTTTCCCGTTATTCTCAGGATATTCTGATTGAACGATTGGCGGGGCTGCGCGGTTCCGGTCAGAAGCCGAATCCGGTGGATTTGGAGATCCGGGCCTGGTTCAATGAAAACCTGGAAAGCCGAAATTACTACGTGCCCGGAGTTATCGCCCTTCTGGTCATGCTGATTACGCTTTTATTGACCAGTATGGCCGTGGTCCGGGAGAAGGAGATCGGGACCATGGAGCAAATCATGGTCACCCCCATTACTCCGAAAGAATTTATCCTGGGCAAGACCCTGCCCTTTGCGCTGATCAGTTTGGTGGACGTCCTCCTGATTACCCTCGTCGGGGTTTTTTGGTTTGAAGTGCCCATTCGCGGAAGTCTCTGGTTGCTTTTTTTGGCCACCAGCCTCTATTTGATGACCACCTTGGGGATGGGCCTCTTTATCTCTACGGTCAGCCGGACCCAGCAACAGGCCATGATGAGCGCCTTCTTCTTTCAATTTCCGGCGGTGCTGCTTTCCGGCTTCGTCTTTCCCATTGCCAATATGCCGGAAGCCGTCCAGTGGCTCACGTATTTTAATCCCTTACGCTATTTTCTGATCATCATCCGGGGAATATTTTTAAAGGGAGTGGGTATGACAATTCTCTGGCCGCAACTGGCGGCCCTGGCGGTCATGGGCCTGCTGATCCTGTGGCTGGCCTCGAGGAGATTTAGAAAGACCCTGGCTTGATCTTAGATTCTTACATCCATTTCATGAACGAGGAGTCAATTCCATGGTAAGAATAAGATGCGGGATATATATAGCGATCCTCCTCTATGTTGCCCATTCCGCCTGGGCCGGCGATTCGGTTTCGCTAAACCGACCATTGACGCTGCCGGATTGCATCCGGATCGCGCTGGAAGACAACCCGGCCGGCCGGGCGGCCGCGGCCGGCGTGCAGGGGGCTAAGGAGGCGGTGGGCGAGGCGGGGGCCCCCTACTATCCGGAAGTGGGTCTGCAGACCGCCTACCACCGATTTCAGAGCCATGCCTTTCTGCCCAGTTGGGTCCAGTTCCCGCCCGGGGCACCCACGGTTGTCGGGCCGACCGACGATTGGCAGGCCGGATTGAGGGCCCGCTACACTTTATATGATTTTGGTGAAAGGCAGGCCCAGTTGCAGGTCGCTAAAGCCCGGCAGGGGTTGGCGCAGGAAGAGCAGGCCAGGATCCGTCAGGATATTGTTTTAAGCGTCTATTATGGCTTCTACGGTATGACCTCGGCCCTGGAAGCCAAGGGGGTGGCGGAGCAAAACCTGGACCGCAGTCGAGATCATCTGCGTTTAACCAACTTGAGAAAAGAAGCCGGGGCGGTGCCGAAGGCCGACGTGCTGCGGGCGCAAGTGGAGGCCTCCAACGCCCAGTTGGCGCTGGTCCGTGCGGAAAACCTGATACGCCTGGCCCGGGGCAATTTAAACCTGTCTATGGGACGGCCGGTGGAAAAACCGGTGGAGCTGATCCCGTCCGCGCAACCGCCGATCCGTCCGGAACAATTGAACCTGTCTCTATCATTGGATCAGGCCGTTCAATGCCGTCCGGAAATAAAAAGCGCTTTGAGAAAGATTGAAGTTTCCCAAAGCAATATCCAGGCGGCCAAAAGCGCTTACGGTCCAAGGCTCAGGGCGGAAGGAGGTTTTGGCTGGCGAGACAGCGACTTTCTTCCCCAGGACGAGGAGTGGTCGGTTGGGGTAACCCTCGAATGGCCGTTGTTTACCGGCTTTGCCCGAAAGCATCGCCTGGCCCGGGCCAAGGCGGATTTATCGAAAGAGGAGGCCGAGGCGGAGCGATTGAAGCTGGCCGTCAGGCAGGAAGGCTGGAATGCCTTTTCCAAGGTTACCGAAGCCTACCAGACCCTGGAAACCACCCAAACCCTGGTTCAGGATTCCCTGGAGAGCCAGCGGTTATCCCGGGAACGCTACGAGGCCGGGGCCGGGACGATCACCGAACTCCTGGACGCCCAGACCGCGCTGGCCCGCGCCCAGGGCACCCGGGTGGAAGCCGAATGGGATTACCAGATCGCCCTGGCCCAATTCAAGCGCGCCACCGGTCAATTAGAGCTGAACTAAGTCCCTCGATTTATAAATACGATAACGTATTTATTCACTCGGGACTTAGTGTTGAGTAAGCAATTGCACCGATTGTACCCATGCAAAATACGTTACTATAATTGCAAACCGAAACACTAAGGAGAACCCATGGAAAAAACGTTGCCCTTTTCCTGTCCGGTCTGCGGACGGGTAACCGCCTACCCTGTCCGGGTCCTGATCGAGGGCGCTCAACTGGATTGCCCTTTTTGTAAGGTTTCCATAAAACTGCATGGCCACATGCTGGCCTATGTCCAGAAGGAGATTAAAAAACTGGAATGAAGACATGACTAAAAAAACTATCGAGAAACAGGTTCGGGTGCAAAACCGGCGTGTCCACATGGCCAATGAGCGGACCTTTCTGGCCTGGATTCGGACCGGCATCGGCATTATGGCCTTTGGTTTCGTGGTGGAAAAATTCGGATTATTTATGAAACAGATGGGCTGTTTTTTGGAGCAGTCCGCCGCGGCCGGTCCAAAATCCACCCATCCGGGATTGGCCTCCCCAGGATATTCCTCCATTCTGGGGCTGATTCTAATCGCCCTGGGGGCCTTGATGGGGGTTCTGGCTTTTATCCGCTACAAGCGGACCGAAAGGCAGATCGACGACGACACCTATCATCCCTCTTTGATTTTGGATATCCTCCTGACTCTGTCCATTACCGCCATAGGCCTCTTCCTATTGATCTATTTGTGGTATAGTATCTAATGAGAAAATAAACAGCGTTGCAGGTTGCAAGTTGCTGGTTGCCGGTTTAGAAGCCTAAGCCTGAGTTATATTTTTCTGTAGCACGGTCGCCTCCGGCCGTGATTAATAATTGAAATATTTTCATCCTTGCCCTCCAGGTTTCTAACCGTTTAAGGTATAAGGATAAAATAGCCGCTTATTTTCGAGAGGAAGTAAATCTCCGCCTATGTTTATCAACATCATCTATTTCATGCTGGCCCTGTTCATCTTTCACACCGGCACGGCCGATCGGCTTACGGTTCCCGGCCTGTGGACGTCCACTTTGGGAATCCTTTTGATCGGGGCTTTCTTTGGCTTTCAGGTACAACGCCGTTTCAGACAACTGGAGCGTCTGGCCCAAGATGAAGCGGCCGACCCTTTTCGGATTCAAAGACGTTACCAGCAGGCCCAGCAGCAGTTCATGATCCAGTCCTTGCTTTTTTTCAGCGCGGAAGTTTATTTTCTAAACTTGAAATCCCTGATCCTGCTGGTTCCCGGGGCCAGGCAGTTTTCCTTCTGGGAAGGAGTGCTGGGGATTTCTGTCTATCTGTCCCACCTCTCCCTGATCTGGTATTACGGGTTCCCGGCCTACCGGGCGCTTTTTCACACCGCCCAGAACCAGGGGGCCTATGTCCGGTCCCAGTTTCAGTTTAATTTGCCCATCCTTTTTCCCTGGATCCTGGCCACCGCCCTGACGGATGTACTGGGGAGGGTCGGCGGGGCTAAAGTCAAGACCATTCTGGATCATCCCCTGGGCGAGATTTCCTATATTCTGGTTTTCCTGTTTTTTATGTCCATATTCCTGCCCTATCTGATCAAGGTCTGGTGGCAGTGCCGGCCCATTCCCGAGAGTCCTAAACAGGAAGAAATCAGCCGGTTCTGCCGGGAGCTGGGGGCACCTTTTCAGGAGATACTGCTCTGGCCGGTTTTTGAAGGTCAGATGTTGACGGCCGGGGTCATGGGACTGATCAAAAGGTTTCGTTATCTCCTGATTACCCCGTCTTTGCTCCAGCTCCTCACTCCCGAAGAACTGAAAGGGGTGGTAGCCCACGAGATCGGCCATATTCGCAAAAAGCACATGTTTTTTTATCTGCTGTTTTTCGGGGGCTATGCCCTGCTGGCCCTGCTTTTTTATCAGTTGGTCAGTCGGTACCTGTTGACCCAGCCGGAGATCCTGAAGCTGCTCGCTCGCTGGCAGACCCATTTCGAGGGTCTGCTCTCCCTGCTGTCCATGGTTCCCCTGGCGATTTTTCTGGTCCTTTATTTCCGTTTTCTCTTCGGCTTTTTCATGCGCAATTTCGAGCGCCAGGCCGACCTGTACGCCATGCAGCTTATAGGGTCTCCCGACCCCCTAATAGGTTCCCTGGAAAAAATAGGGATGTACTCCGGCCAGGACCGCCATCTGCCCAGTTGGCACCATTACAGCATCGCGCAGCGGGTGGATTTCCTCGAAAAAAGCAGCCGGGAGCCCCAAATCATAGAGCGGCACCAGAAGAAAGTTTTTTGGTCCGTGGGAATCTACCTGCTTTTGCTGATCGGCTTGGGGACCGCTGTCTGGCGGTCTCCCGGTCTCCTCACACCCGGCGTGCAGGCTGAGGCCCAAATCCTGGAAAAGCTGTTGACTCGGGAACTGCGGGCCCGGCCGGACGACCCCCGGATCCTGTCGGGCCTGGCCCTCATTTACCAGGAGCAGAAGCGGTATGGCGAGGCCGAAGCGGCCTACGTAAGGGTTTTAAAAAAAGAGCCTCGGAATGCCCTGGTGCTGAATAACCTGGCCTGGATGTACGCCACCAGCCGGGATCCCAACTATTTTAAACCTCAGCAGGCCCTGACCCTGGCCCAGGCGGCCGCGGCCCTGAAGCCCGACCCCACGATCTGGGACACCCTGGCCGAGGCCTACCTGGCCAACGGCCGGCCGGAGCTGTCGCTGGGTATTATGGAAGAAATTCTGGCGGGAGACCCCGATAACCGCGAATACTTTGAAGGGCAGCGGGAGCGATTTCAAAGGGAAATAGAGAAAAGAAAGCAGGAGAAGAAAAATCCCAAGATAGCGTTGTGATAAGCCAAATGCTGATTCCTTCCATACTGCAATGTCAACCAGCTTTACCAGTCGGGAAGCATGGTGCTTCCGGTTACCCTTAACACCTCCCCCCAGCTACGTGGGCGGGCTACCGAATTCCCACGGTCGGACTTTAACCGACTAGTCATACGTTTTACGCGGCATACCCTACTAATGTTCAGAATTGGATAGGTGTCAGAATTGAGGATTACGGTTGGAAAGAGAATAACGCACGGCCTGCGGCGCTTTAGATTCTCAACTTTTAAGCGCTAATCCAGGGAATGGTGATAGCCGCCAGAATGCCGAAGTATCCCAATAATCTGCTCCGATGTATAATGCCTTTATATCCCTCCTTATCTTTGAATAGCTTGGTACAGGATAAGGGGTAAGGTAGCCTCTACCATGTGTGCCGACTTTTCTCCGCCTCCCCGATCATTTTTCTGGCTTGGGTTACGATAGTCCCTACCTTTTGTGGGTTCATCCCCGCTATTCTCTCTAACCCTTTTTTTTCTGCACCAGCAACCTTGGCAATTGTGTCATAGCCTGATTCGACCAGGCGCCGCGATAGAACTTCCCCTATCCCTTTGAGTTTTTGAAGCTCTTTCATTTGTTCTTTCATAGCATCTCCCCTGATTTTTCATTAGTCGCCAACTAACGTAAACATTAAAATGCAAAGGGGAGACTCGCTGTCTTCCCTTTGCCTCGGTATAGTCGGGATTTTTACTTTGTCGTTTCTGTCTTTGTTTTTGTTGTGGAGGTCTCCGTCTCTGTTGTGGTGGTCTTCATCTTCCTCGCTTTACCCCTGGTGACTGAAGAGGCCATCATCTTGCCGTCTTTCTCCCTGTACTTCACCGTGACCATGTCGCCGGCCTTCGCCTCGCCCTTCATCCTGGCGCTTGAAACATCGAAGGTCATCTCGCCCTTCCTGCCTTTCACGGTCATCATCTTCTCTGCCATATCCATGTTCGTGACTTTGCCCGTGAACATCATGCCCTCGCTTCTCGTTGTTTTGGTAACTGTTTCCTTCTTCTCAGGGGTGGTTGTGGTAGTGGTAGTTGTTTCTTTCTTCTCAGTCGTCTGGGCAAAAACAGTCGTCATAAACGCAACACTAATAAGAACCGCCAAACCGACTAATAACGCTTTCTTCATAATCTCGTACCTCCTTTGTTTTAAATCCATATTTTCTGCTTCATTTTTTATACTTTTTTGGCTATTTTTACCCTCTTGTTGGCCTTCGTTACATCCTTCAATCGGCCTTTTCAGCCTTTATTTCGACCTTTCTTTTAAAGAAGACTCTGCTTGCGTCAAAATAATGTGAGAAGTGACACCTACCCGCGTCTATTCCAATAGTAACCGCCGCCTCCGCCGAACAATACGACCAAAACGACGATGATAATGATAAGCGTTGTAGTACTCATCGTAATTTCCTCCTTTCACTTTGTTGAACATCTGCATCTAGTTTCGAGTTTTTCCGTTGACCCCTTTTCCTACTTCCCCAGGACCTTCTTGACCTGACCGACCTTTTCCTGCACTTGGCCGGCTATTTTTTCTTCGGTACCCTCAGTTTCCAACTCAGGATTATCGCTAACGTTCCCGGCGACCTCCTTGATCTTACCTTTCAGTTCGTGAAACGTTCCTTCCACCTTGTCCCTAATGCTCGATTTCATGGTATTCCTCCTTTAGGATTTCGATTTGGCTGCTGGGCTGGTATGCCTTCTCCAGTATTGCTTAGACTCCCCCTCTTCGGTTCCGTGTATCTACCTTTTATCTTAAACCTTATGCTAGTAAATAAAATGAGTGGAACTCTGTATTTTATTGAAAAGACGGCTGTATTTTTGGTTTGAATTAGAATAAGGAAGGGTAATTGATTATTTTCGTTCTTCATGCGTTAATCCAAAATGGTTTTCAAGGCTTTGAATAATTTCATATCCTTCCTTTAAACAACTTCGGATTGACGCTTATTCGAAAAATACTAAAAGGAAAACTCGATACAAAATTATGGCGGAAGATTATTAACTTGGTGATTGCCAAAGGTAAGGGGCTTTTGCCCCAAATCTATCCCCCCCCGTCCCGAGGTCGTCTTGAGGGAGCAGTAAGCGACATTACTGCCTGATCCCTGCGATACTTAGCAAGTTCTTCCTTAAGCCAGGAATTGCTTGTTAAGGGACGGCTATTACCACACCTGACCAAATAAGGCTTGCCACTCATGCTGCTCTCTGTGGCAGCCCTCTCAATAAAGTCTTCTGCCGAGCTTACAAGATTTCTCCTGATCAGAAATTCATATTTTCTATTGAGATGTGCTGCTGCCTTATCTGGCTTATACCATGAGCCATTACGATTAAACTCACAAGTTGAGAAATTGAGACATTCAAAAAGATGAGAGATCTCTTTCGTAGCAATAGCATTTGGCTCTCCGGCCATTACTATGCTGGGAAAACATATGAGAAAAATGCACAAGAGGTTTTTCATTATTATACCGCCGACAAAATTATTCTCCAAACTCTCCCGGCGGGATGGGGATGGAAGTGCTGACCAATCATTGTTTCAGAGTGTTTAATTTTTATCTTCTATATCCATATAAATTCCCTTTGTGTCTACCATGTCCATAGGAATCGCCTCTGTGTCTACCATGTCCATAGTATCCCCCACCGTCATCATGATAAGGTATAAATACACAGCCCCCGAGAGATGTTAATACCATTCCTAAAATAATCCCAAACATAATTATCTTTCTCATTTCTCTATCCTCATACTTCTAATTTAGGCATCTTAAGTTAATCCTTTTTAATAGATTAGACTCTATTAAAATACTAAAGTTAAAACATATTTGGACTCCATCCTTGTATATATCTTTAGCTTCAGCTTATTAAGCAAACTAAGGGGCCTTGCGGTTAATGATGAATTATTCTTAAGTCAACCTGAAGACTTGGCTATAAGCTGGGAATCCGAAGGGTCGTTTTGAAGTCGAGGGTTTTGGGTAGAAGCCTCTGGCTTGTTTGCCAATGGATCAGATCTCCTGCCGATTTGATACCGATTATCGATTGTACTCTTGTCTTTTTTCAAAAAGGACTTTTTGAGGAGTTCAGGAAGTAGTCCCTGACAGCGTTACAAAAGATTGCCTTCTCGCCTCAGATTTCCCAAGTGCCTATATGAGAACTGAAAATTATTGGAAACCAAACAGGCCAGCCCATTTCGGATGAAACGGTTTGAAGAAATTTCCTGGAGAAGTTGAGGGTATCAGAGCATCCTGAATTGCCTTTTCCCCGGGCCTGGGTTTCCGGGATTGCTGAGACTAGGCTTGTGCCGGGGATTCCGAGAACGGAGGTTTAAACGAAGCCAATTCTGATTGAACGGCCATGGCCAGGGCCTCCACGGTGTAGGGTTTCCTGAGGTAGGCGCCGGCGCCTAATTTTTGGGCCCTTCTTACCCTTTGGGATTCCGCGAAACCACTGGCAATGATCGCCCTCTGGCGGGGATTGAGATGCAGGATCTGCTCAAAGGTGGACAGTCCGTCGATTCCCGGATCCATAATCATATCCAGAATAATCAGGTCCGCCTTTTCCCTCCGGATAAAATCAACGGCCTTCTCGCCGCTGGACGCGGACTTGGCCCTGTAGCCTAACTGGGTCAGGATGCGGATGGCGATTTCCCGCTGCTCCTGCAAATCATCCACCACCAGTATCGTCTCCCCCCGACCGCGGTATCGTTCCATCGCATTGGGCGCAGGCTTGCAGGCCGCCTCCTGGCGGGTGCCCGGCAGGTAGAGGGTAACGGTCGTACCTTCCCCCGGGGCGCTTTGGATATCGATATAGCCTCCATGATCCTCAACCGTCCCCCAGACGACCGCCATCCCCAACCCCGTCCCGCTCCGCCCCATCTTCTTTTTCGTGTAGAAGGGTTCGAAAATTCGATGGATATCTTCGGCCGAGATGCCGATTCCGGTATCGGCCACCTGTAAGACCGAGTACTCTCCCTCCCGTACCTCGGCATATCCAGACACCGGCCGGTCCAGATAGGTGTTGTGGCAGGTAATTAGGATCTCACCCCCTTCGGGCATGGCTTCAGCGGCGTTAGAAACGAGATTCATGATCGTTTTCGATAAATGAACGGGGGAGCCCAGGATATTCAGAAGTTCCGGATCCTGCCGGGTCTTTACGGTCACCAGGGGGTGAAATGATTTCATCCGATGGAATTCAGGACTGGTCAAATAATCTCGAACCACCTCGTTCAGCTTTACGACCTCTGAAATCGGCACGCCCCGCCTGGCGAGGGTCAACAGATCCTGGACGATAGCCGCCGCTTTTTTACCCGACTCCTGGATGGTTTCAATCGGTCTCCGCAGCGGGCTTCTCGCCGGAAGGTCCAACAGCAGAAGGTCCGGGTAGCTCACAATGCCGGAAAGGACATTGTTCAAGTCGTGGGCGACCCCCCCGGCCAACCGGCCGAGGGCTTCCATCTTTTTCGATTGGTTCAGGCTTTCCAGGAGTTTTTCTTTTTCCCGCTGGGCCTTGTTCCGTTCGGTGATGTCCCGGGTGACGCCGAGGATGCCCGAGGGCCGGCCGTTTTCGTCCAGGAGGAAGGAGGCGGTTACCTCGGCCGAGAGGGTATTCCCCTCCTTATGTAATAGTTCCAGTTCCAAAGTGGTCGACCGGTTGTACGACCCGGTTTGGGCCGCAAAAGCGGTCTCCTTCTGGAATTCCTCATGGATACTGATTAAAGAACCAGGAGTCAGGATATCCTCCAGACGCAACTCCAGCAGCTCTTCCACCGTCCATCCCTGCATGGCCCGGGCGGACGGGCTGACGTAGGTAAACCGTAAATTCAGATCCATGGTCCAGATGACATCTTTGATGTTTTCGGCCAGGGTGCGGTATAGACGCTCCCTTTGCTGCAGCGCCTTCTCGGATTCCCGGCGAACGGCGATCTCCTTTTTGAGTTTATCCTTGGTCAGGATCAAGGCTTCCCTTTCAGCCTGCAGGTCGGCGGTGGCCCGCTCCGTTTTCCGGTTCAGGCTCTGCAGTCCATTGACCAGGGCAGCCACCGAGGCCGCCGACACCGCATTTAAAAATAGAAAATTGATCCCCCCCGTAACGGAACGGCTTAAGTCATTTAAGAATGCCTGTTCCAGGGAGTGGCCGGAATGGGCGAACCCGGCGAGCGACACCAAGGCCAGCCCATTCAGCAGGTTCGCCCCGATGGCGGCTCTCAGCCCCAATAAGACGCCGGAAAGAACCGAAAAGCAGAAAAGCCAGGCAGTACCCCCGCTTAAAAATCCAATCTGGTGGATGATGATTACCCCCACCATAAAAGTTACCGATAGGGTCGCCATGGCCCTGAACCGCAGCCCGCTGCGGGACACAAACAGGAGAAAGCCCACCAGCAGCAGGGCCAAGCCATCGGCTATCAGCAATACCCAAAGTTGCCTGGTGAAGGCCAAAAAAACAGCGGGGACCAGCGCCAGCAGAGACAATCCAACTCCCGCCGACAACACCGCGGACAAAATCTTCTCCCGCCAATAGGTCAGGCCGTCCAGGGAGACATTGGAATAGTGGAAACTGATTTTTTGAAAAATTCGTTCTAAAAAGCGATGGGGACCGCCTTTTCGGGCGACTAAATATGTTGGAGATAAGTCCGGCATGGATTCGATTCAGAGAGGACCCGAAAGCGGAGGCAACTCTCCCTGATGTCTCATCGGACGGCTCCCTGAGGAACTTTAAGCGTTTTCGGATTTTCAGGTTCTCTTTGACCTTTCCAGCTTCATGGTCACGAGGTTGTACGAATCGGGGCATTGAAGTTGAATCGTGTCGCCTTCCCACCAGGGGAGATTTCCCCCAAACTGAAACGTCATCAGGTTGGGAAAGATGTCATGATAGAAAAAGCCGCACAACCCGCCGGGATTGTGACAACTGATCTCAAAGTTCTCTCCCACCTGATGGGCTGCATTGCAATTTCCCTTCACCCCGGTAATGGTACCTACCAATCGATATCCGATTTCTGGATCTTTGGCCATTGGGGGTCTCCTTCCCCTATTCCGACTTTGGCGCATGCCAATTGCGCGGGATGGGCTGAAGCATACTACCGCGGTTGCCTTCGGTGTCAGTAAACGAGACATACTGCCCCACACCGGGTATCTCCATGGCCTCGGCGAGTACCTTTCCTCCCGCATCCGTCACTTTCTTTACGGATTCTTTGATATCGTCCACCGCGATAATGATGGATGGATATTGCGCGGGCCAATCGGGCTTATTCGGAAAGAAGCCGCCGTTAATCGCGCCGGGCTTTTTGGGACCGTTCTCGTCGGTTTCGGTGGTGGTTGCCAGGACGTAATGGCCCATATCCTCGCCCAGCATCTGCGTCTGCCAGCCGAAGGCTGACCCATAGAATTTCGTCATCCGCTCCCGATTGTCGTACGGCATCTCAAAGTGAACGACAGGATCCATTATTCTTCCTCCTCATATTTCCAGCATTGGTCAAACTATAAATAGGGTGTAGCCCATCCAACCCTTGGGTTAGTGGGTAGCGATAGGGGGGGTCCTGACCTTGAGGCCTTCAAAACGTTGGAAGTGCTTCTGGTCGAAAGTGTAAACCGTTTCGATCCCTTTCTCCGCCAGCCAGGAAGCATTAAAGGCATCAAGGAAGTCGACGTTTTTTTCGGCGTACCAGTTAACGGCCTGGAGTATTAATCGGGAATCCTCCACTTCCAAACCGGGTGTGTTTAAAATAGCCAAAATTTTTTGTCTGATGTCTTCTTTGGGCAGGCGGTAATAAGAGGTCAGGGTCCAGACAATTTCGGCCACCACCAAGCTGCTGGTAATAAGTTTCAGCTCCCCTGTTTCCGCCTTAAGGAGAAGGGATTCTGCGGCGTCGGCCTGCTGGGGTAGATCATTCGTCAGGTAGCGGAGAAAAATATTCGTGTCTAAAAATACTGTTTCAGGATTCATCTCCGGCAGCTTTCCGGCTTACGGACATCCTCACTTTTTTTCGGATTTCATCAAAATCCTGTTCCCCTTTGACCGGGACCGTGCCCCGGAGGTCACGAAGTGTTTGCCTTAGCGGCTTGATGACAAATTCCTCCCCCCGGCTGATAAAGAACAGCCGGTCCCCTTCCTTTACTTTTAATGCTCCTCTCACCTTTCGGGGCAAAGTAAGCTGTCCCCGTCTACCTATTTTTGCAATTTCCATCGCTTGCTCCAAAAACAGTTAAATATAACCTTGACAGTCATTTTTATTTTGACTGTTGAATTAATTTTTGTCAAGAGCAAATTATTTTTTCACCACTAAGGTTTTTTCGTAGGCGTCACGAATAGCCAAGGTCAACGCTTCCGGCTCAAGGTGTGTTGCGCGGGCCAAGTTATCCTCGCAGGTCAGAAGGGTCTTAATGACCTGCAGGACGGGTTCAAGGCCACTTAAATAATCATTGGCGGCTTCACGGCCCGCTTGGGCAGCCTGGCGGACAGCCTCGGCCGCCAGGAGTCCGCTTTTGAGGGCCGAACCGATCCCTTCAAAGGTGATGGGGAAAAGCAGACCGGCGGCGTCCCCGATCAGCAGAACGTTTCCCCGCGCCGGAAAAAAAGAGCCGGACAGGAGGGGGATGTGGAGTTTAGGGATGAGACAGCCATCCTTCCAGATGGGCAGCTTCGAAGGGTCGAAGCCGTAATCGGATAGGATCCGATCGATGTCTTGGCGCAACTCCCGGATACCGCTCCCTTCGATCAGGAAGCAGTCCCCCTTGTGGTTGACGTTGAACCGGGGGCGGGGACGGCCTCGGGGAAAGAACCAATGGAAGTACTCTTTTTCCAGATTCAGCGAACCGGAGTAACATTCCCGGATCGGGATGGAATAGTTCACCTTCATTTCCGGAAAAAGGGATTTTCGAACGGCCGAATTCGCTCCGTCGGCCCCGATGAGCCATCCGGCCTCGAGGGTCTTTTCCCCGTATGGATCGGCTATCCGAATCCTGACCGGTCGGCCGGCGGATTCTATCCGGATCAACTTTACCCGATCCCGGATTTCCACCCCGGCCGATTCCGCTTTTTGGATCAGCCAGGCATCCAAATCTTTTCGCCAGGCCAGGGGCGTCTCCCAGGGCAGGACTTCGGGCCGGGCGCCGGGGACATGAATCCGGTGGCCCTTGAGCACCCGGGGTGGAACCAGCACCTCCCGGGGAATGGGGCCGAAATGATCCCGGATAATTTCCTGGGCCCAGGGGCCCATGATCATCCCGGAGCAGACCTTATCCCGGGGCAGGGCCCGCTTTTCCAGGACCAGCGTCCGCAGCCCGGCCTCGGCGCAGCGTTTGGAGGCCGCCGCGCCGCCCGGGCCGGCTCCAACCACGATCACGTCTCATTTTTCCGCGGGAATCAAGGTGGGGACCTTCATGTTCCAATCCAGTGCCTATTTCTTCTTTTTCTCTCGGTCTAAAATATCCTTGGCCCACGAAATGGCCGCTGAGACTTTAGGAAATCCGATCGTCGAGATGAGCAGCAATAGGGTTTGATAAATCTCTTCCCGGGTGGCCCCGGCCTTGACCGCCCTCCGGGTGTGGGAATGGACCGAGCCTTCCATCTGAGCGGCCGCGGCCCCGGCCAGTTGGATGAGTTCGGCTGTCTTTTCCGGTATCGGGCCGGCCTGACGGATGGCCGAGCCCAGATTTTCCACCGCGGACAGGACTTCAGGAAAAAGCTTGGAAAGCTCTTGGTAATGCTTGACCGGCACTTTTTGTTTGGCCATAAAAATCCTCCTCTCGTTTAGGGTTTCGGACAACCAGCCTTAGGAAAATGATACTATATTTTGGCCGGAAATGAAATCATTCTGGCGCATTCCCAAAGGGGACCCTGATTTACTTTTTGACGGGGTCCCCGGGAAAGGGTACTATAGTACCTATCATAACGACAGAGGTCTCGATGTCCGATTCCCAACCTCCCACACTTCAATTCTGGCTGATGGCTGCGCGCCCGCGCACGCTGCCCGCCGCCGCCGCCCCTGTTTTGGTGGCCATTGCCTTTGCCCTGCGCGATGGCGTTTTTCATTGGCCCTCAGCGCTGGCTTGTCTGTTGATTTCCGTGCTGATGCAAATCGGCGCGAATTTCGCCAATGACCTGTCCGACCATGAGCGCGGCACGGACACGCCCGACCGTCTCGGTCCCACGCGCGTCACCGCCGCCGGGTTGATCTCTCCAAGGCGGATGCGCCTTGGCACCGCGGCCATCTTTGGCCTGGCGGTGCTGCTCGGCTTGTACCTGGTTTGGCTGCGCGGGTGGCCGATCCTGGCCCTGGGTGCGGCCATCATTATCGCCGCACTGGCTTACACCGGCGGCCCGTTCCCTTATGGCTATCACGCCCTCGGCGACGTTTTTGTTTTCCTGTCTTTTGGCCTCGCTGCCGTCTGCGGCACGTACTATGCCCAATCGGGCACGCTCACGTCCACGATTATCTGGGCCTCTGTACCGCTGGGACTGCTGATTATCAACATCCTGGTGGTCAATAATACCCGGGACATGGCCACCGACGCTGCCGCCAATAAACGCACCTTGGCCGTTGTGCTCGGCCGGGAAGCGATGCGCACCGAATATCTGCTCTGTTTGCTGGGGGCCTATCTCGTTCCCCTGGGATTGTGGATGTTCGGCTTGGCCTCGGTGGGCGGGTTGCTGTGCTGGATATCCATCCCCCAGGCGGTGCGTCTTTATCGTGAGTTTTCAGAGGCGGAAGGCCGTTCCCTGAACAAAACCCTGGGCGGAACGGCGCAACTGGCGTTGGTCTATGCGGTTTTGTTGGCGTTGGGGGTTGTGGTAATCCGGTAAATCGAAAAAGCGAAGCGTCATATTTAATTGGTAAACTGCCACGGACATAATCGGCGTTCCAGCCGATCGACCGTGAAATACATTCCCAATCCCAGTAAGCTCATGGCCACCACGCCGGCATACATGGCGGGATAATCGAGCAGGGTGCTGCCCTCGAAGTAAATGTAATATCCCAGCCCTTGGGTAGTCGCAAAAAGCTCGGCGATATACAGCACGGCCACTGCCGTCCCCACGCTTTGACGGAGTGCCGTCAAAATAGCCGGAAGGCTGGCAGGCAGGAATACGTATCGGAACAGCGCCCGCCGGCCCGCGCCAAGACTCATCACGGACTGGATCAACTCCGGGCGCAGGCCGGCCGCCTGATCGCGGACGAGCACCAGGATCTGGAAAAATAAAATCAAAAAGATGATCACAATTTTGGCCGCGTCGCCAATTCCGAAAAAGAGCAAAATGATGGGCACAAAAACGACCTTGGGAATAGGGTAAAGCAGATAGATCAAAGGGGAAAAGAAGCGGTTGACCCGTTTCGACTGCCCCAGAACCAACCCGATGGGCGCCGCCGTCAAAATCGCCAACGCCGTCCCGGCTACCACGCGCCACAGGCTGACCAGAAAATGCCCGGGCAGTTCGCCGCTTTTCACATCGCGCCAGAAAACGAATAGGACCGTCGGCGGCGAGGGCAAAATGGGGCGGTTAATCAGCCAGGCGGCAGTCTGCCAGATGGCGATGATCAGTACGGAGGCGAGCAAAAGGTCCCGGCGGCGGATGGGAGTCATCTTCAGGCGGCTCGAGCAGGATCCATTTCCAGGCGTTGGCGCAGATCCCGGCACAACACAAGATACTCCCCGCTTTCGCGGTATCCCGGCCTGCCGGCGCCGGGGTTTTCGATGACCTGGGTCGCGCGGTTGGGCGGCGCGTTGAGCAGCAAAATCTTGCGTCCCAGCAGCGCGGCTTCCTCGAGGGAATGGGTTACCAGCACGAGGGTTAAACTCTGCTCGGCGGCCAGTTCCAACGAGAGGGCTTGCAGGGATTCGCGGGTGGGGGCATCCAGCGAGGAGAAGGGTTCGTCCATTAAGAGCAGATCGGGTTTCAGGACCAGAGTGCGCGCGATGGCCGTACGCTGGCGCTGCCCGCCGGAGAGTTGAGCGGGATATTTGTCGGCCACGGCACTCAGACCGAGTCGTTCCAGCCAGGAATCGACGGATTGATCGGGAGAATGGTCCCGGGGCGCATGGATTCCATCTGCTCCGTAAAAGTTGCGCACTTTCAGCCCGAGACCGGCATTTTGACGGACCGTCGCCCAGGGCAGAAGTCCATAATCCTGCAAAATCAGCCCGGTGTGGGGCCGGGGGCGGAGAAGCGCCTCGCCGTTGATGCGCACTTTCCCGGCGGATGGGAAGCGCAGCCCGGCCAGCAGCGCCAGCAAGGTGCTTTTGCCGCAGCCCGAAGGCCCCAATATCGCCCAGGAATCGCCGTATTCCACCTGCCAGTTGAAATTTTCAAAGACAGGCGTGGCTTGGTAATGGAAAGTGAGCGCTTCGACGGTAATCATGATTTGGGGGGTGACCAACCGGTCGCCCCATGAATTTTACGGCACTAAAGTCGGATTGACCGAGTCGCGATAAGCAATGTTTGAGGTCAACAGGCCTTTGGCTTTGGCCCAGGCCAGCACGTCGTTCCACTCGGCCTCGCTGGGCGCGCCCCTGAAGGGAAATTTCGGGACGATATAGGAACTGATCAGCGACTGGGGCACAATCTTTTTCTCTGCCAGCAGGCCGCTGTACTTCGACGGGGTGCTGTTGATCATCCCCACGGCTTCCTCGATTGCCGCCAAGAAGGCCTTGATCGCCTGGGGATGCCGGTCGATGACTTCCTTGCGGAAGGAGATCACGCTCGCGCCCAGTTTGGGGTTGGAGGTGTCATCCAGGATGATTTTGGAGCCTTGTTGGACGGCGAGAGCGGCCAGCGGGTCGGGCATGACGCCGGCTTTGAGTTCGCCCGAGGCCAGCAGGGCCATACGGTCGGGGATTTTAGGCACGGCCAGGTACTTGATCTTGGCGGCGGCCAAGCCATTGGCCTCCAGCAGGCGGTCGGTAACATATTCGATGATAGTGCCCCGCGAAATGCCTATTTCGACGTCTTTCAGGCCCTTCAGGTCGCTGATGCCGCTTTGACCCGAGGCAAGAATGAAAAAGTGCCCTGCGCCTTCGGAGGCCATGTGCCCGTAGCGAACGGCCTGCATCCGGACTTTTTCCTTATTAAAGAACATCACCGACAGGATTTCGTTCAGCGTCCCGTCGGCCTGACCGGCTTGAAGAAGCTGGTCACGCTCCGGGGCGGAGGCCACCGGGACAAGTTTTGCGTTGACACCGTATTTGGCATACAGCCCCTCGGCCTGGGCCACGAACATGGGCAAAGTATCGATGACCGGGATGACGGCCAGTGTTAAAGTAATGGGTTCCGCAGTGGGTGCGGGGGTGGACCCCGAACCGCAGGCGCTCAAGATCAGAAGGAGCAGGGTAAAGGCGACGGGCAAACGTCTCATGGATGGTATCGCTCTTTGGTTTTTGAATGGAAATTCTGCCTGGGGCGGATTTCCTTTTGGATGAGAAGATTATAAAATAAGCCCATTGAGGGGGTCAAGGAGAAAAAATAAATGAAAAACCTCAACCCGTTGAGTTTGCTTATGGTGCTTTTTATCAGTGGCTGCCTCGGTACGGGCCATGGCCCGGAAGAAGGGACCGCGGATGCGGCGAAGGGAAGCATTCACGGCCTGAGCAGGGAAATGAGACCCAAACTGGTCGGTTCCTGGAGACTCATTTCCTTCCACAGTCAGGACGCAAGTGGACGGATTGCGTATCCCTTCGGAAAGGATGCCCAGGGAAGGCTCATCTATGAACCGGATGGACGCATGGCCGTACAAATCATGGACCCCACGCGTCCTGGATTCACATCGGATGACCCCCTGAACACGTCCGAGGACGAAGTACGGGCGGCCTTCGGCGGATATACCGCCTACTACGGGACCTATTCGGTCAACCCCGATGAACAAACCATCGTGCACCATATCGAGGCCGCCCTCCTCCCCAACTGGGTGGGGACGAATCAACGGCGTCTATTCAAATTCGATGGGAAGGTCTTGACTTTGAAGGGCCCCCTGCTCCTCGGCGGCGTCCGGGGGGTTGTCAGCCTGGTTTGGGAACGTTTGCCCTGAGTCGCAAGAAGAAAACCATAGGCATTTAATTCAAAAGGCAGGGCCGATTATGACCCTGACAAGGAGTGAGGCGCTCCACTCCATCAACCGGTTGGTTAAATGCCACCCCTGGCCGCATCCCCCCGGGAGGTCGTGCGGCCGGGAGGGGAGGGGCCAGGGGTGACCCGATAAGTTCGTCTTATTCTTCGAGCATCGCCGGCGCCCCTACCTTGGTCCGTAAGGCCGTCCATTCGGCCTGGGTGATGGCGGCGTCTTCGCCCTTCATCTTATCAATAATTTCGTAATAATCGAGTTGATACTTATCCTTTTTGACCTCGGCCGCCGGCTTGCACTTGATGGCATAGACGGTCTGGATGGACTGATGGTCCCAGGACCGCCAGTACTGCTCGTCCTTTAAGCCAATATATTTGTGACCCTCCAGGGCCTTGATCACCGCCGCCGTATCAAAACTTTTGGCCCTCTCCACCGCTTCCTTATACTGGTACATGATTACGTATGCGGAAGCGCCCGAGGTGGAAGGATAGCGCTTGAATTTTTCCTCAAACTTTTTCACAAAGGCCGCCCCCTTGGGAAAGTTTTCCTGAATCGGGATCTTCCAATACCAAGGGGTGGCGCTGATTACTCCCTCCATGGCTTCCGGGCCCGCTCCTTCGGCCATGTCGATCGTCATGTTCGGCACCACCAATTGAACTTTTTTCTTCAGCCCCAGGTCGTAGGCCTGCTTGACGCAGATTTCCATGTCTTTCCCGAACAGCACCAGGATGAGCACATCCGGATTGGCTTCTTTGACCAGGTTCAAAACGCTGCTGAAATCGCTGGTCCCCAGCTTCGTCAGAATGCCCTTGTGTTTGTCTTTATCCGTGGTGTCGGTAGATTGTCGGAAAACCTCTTCGGTGGTCCAACCCCAGGTATAGTCGGCGGTGATGTAGAAGAACTTCTTTCCGCCGAAATTCTTCTTCAGATAAGCTGCCGTCACCTTAGCGGCCATCCGGGAGTCGTAACATTCCCGGAATATGTATTTGTGACCCTCTTCCCCCGTGGTCTCGGTGGAATAGGTCAACGTACCGAAGAAGATCTTCTTTTTGTCCTTGGCCACTTTTCCCGAAGCAATGGCCACGGCGCTGGAAGAGCCCCCGAACATCATTTGGGCGCCTTCCTTGTCAAAAAGCTCCACGGCGTTATCCTTGGCCACCTTGGCGACACTTTTCGTGTCCCGGTAGACCAGTTTAGCCTTTTTCCCTAAAATTCCCCCGGCCGCGTTGATTTCTTCCAACGCCATTTCCGCGGCCCGGCGCTGGTCCAGTCCTTGTTTGGCGTAAGGGCCGGTCTCGGGATAATTTAGGCCAATGACTACCAGGTCATCGGCCGCGTCACAGGGTGCGGCCGGGTTCAGGACCAGGCCCACCAGGCCGAAAAAAAAGAATGACCGCGAAAACGCTCAGGGGTTGGATGTTTTTCATTGTTCCCTCCTTAGGTTTGATTGGGGTTGCCAATCGATTTTTGGTGGTGCTATTTTACCAGCTTGAGGATCAGGCTTTTAGAAGGTCTTCTTCCTCAAAAGGGATCACCTGCGAGGGTTTGACCTCGAAACCGTCGGATCCATTTTTCCTTTTTCCGGCTTGGGAGGATGCGATGGTTCGGGCTGAATGAATTCCCCCGGCCAGCAATTTTTTCTTATCCCCGCCGGGGAGGACTTTGGGGGTGGACCCGTTCCCCCGGCCGTTTTTTTTGCCGACCAGGACCAACAGGTCGTTCACGAACTCTTTCATCGTATTGGCTTGGGAATTCATTTCCGCGGCCGCCTCGGCGGACTGTTGGGCACTGATGGCATTCTTCTGAACCACCCGGTCCATTTCCGCTACCGCCTTGTTGATCTGCTCGATACCCTGGGTCTGCTCGGAAGAGGCCTGGGCGATCTCATTCACCCCATTGCTCACCTGTTGGGCCTTCTGGGCTACCCGGCCAAAGGCTTCACTGGTTTGATGGACGATTTCCGAACCGTTCTTTATCTTGAGGACGGTTTCCTCGATCAGACCGTCCGTGCTTTTGGCGGCCTCCGCCGCTCGGAGGGCCAGGTTGCGGACCTCATTGGCCACCACGGCAAAACCGGCGCCCGCCTCCCCGGCTCGGGCCGCCTCCACGGCGGCGTTCAGGGCCAGGAGGTTGGTTTGAAAAGCAATGTCATCAATTGTTTTGATGATCTTTCCCGTCTCCTGATTGGCCTGGGTAATTTCGTTCATCGACCGGGTGAGTTTATTCATGGAGCCATTGGCTTCCTCCACGACCTTGCCGGTCTCCTTCATCAGGCTGTTGGCTTGGTGGGCGTTATCGGCATTTTGTTTGGTCATCGAGGCCATTTCTTCCATGGAGGCAGAGGTTTCTTCGATTCCCGCCGCCTGGGCGCTGGCGCCTTCGGCCAACGACCGGCTCTCCGATAAAACCTGCGCCGAGGCCGAGGCCATCCGATCCGCACCCTCGGTAAGCCCGTCGATGACCCGGGTGATCGGCCGCGTGATAGACCGGCTGATACCCAGGCTCATCAGCAGGGCCAAGGCCCCGATCAACACCCCGATGACGATAACCATGGTCAGGTTTCTCTGGGCCGCCTGGTTCAGAGCCAAAACGACATTTTCCTGGTTCACCCCGGCCTGTGAAACCTCCTTTTTGCTTTCTTCAATCTGTTTGGCCACAATCCCCCGCATCTGACCGTTCAGTTTCTCCAGTTCTTCCGTGCTCTGAATGGCGGCCTTCACTCTTTCGGCAACTCCTTCCGAGCCTTCAAAAGAGGCCCTGACGCTGGACAGGGCATTGTTATAAGCCGTAATTATTTTTAGCTCGTTGGAATGATTTCCTTTCTTGAGGAGCGCGCCCAGTTTCTGCCCGGAATGGTCGGCTTCCTTGAACAAGTTAGAAACAATGGCGGCCTGCTGCCCGAATTCATTTAGGTCCCTGGCGTGCAGGCAATTGTTGATGTAGGTCACCATGGAGGCGCTCAACAACGACAATCCCGAGGACAAGGACAAAACCTGGTTGGTATTTCCCAGGGCGGCGAGGTTCCTGGACATCTCGTCGGTATTGCTCTTCAGTTGGGTGTTGCCGGTGTTGATTTCTTTTTCTACGGCCGGCAACAGGTAGGATATCTCGTAGCTTATTTCCTTGGCCAGACCCTCGATTTTTTCTTTCTGCTTGTCGTCCTCGTCGCCGATATTCTTGAGCTGCAAGGAGGCCAGTCCTTTGTTCCCGGCTATCCTTTCATTGAAGGCAGCCATTTTCTGGGAAATCTCGTTAACCCGCTGATCCATGCCTTTGACGTTCTTAATCGCCTGGGTGGCGTTTTTAATGATGCCGGTCGCGTTATCCCTCATGACGGCCACGGACCGCTTGTCGGCGGTCGAGGGAATTTTGGCGATGAGCAGGTTCAGATCTTTCAAGCTGTCCCGGACGATGAGAAAATTGTTGAGCTGCTGGTTCGAGGCCAGTAAATTGTCTACTCCCTTAACCACGGTGTTGGAACTGCTCTTTTGCAGGCCCTGCAGGAGGTGGTCCAATTGATTCAAGGCCTCCTTGAGCTTCTCCTGGATGGGCTTGGAGTCGGCGAGGGCTTTTCCCCAGGCGTTCAGCTTCCGCTCGGTAATGGTTTGGATATCCCTGGAAATATTGGAAATGGTCTTGTCCTCGCCGCCGGAAACGGCCTTGATTTTGTTGAGCTCCGCGGTGGTCTTGTTTAGCTGGACCAGGGATTCCGAGGCGCCGGCTACTGAGGTTTTGAACTCTTCCAGGGTCTTGGTTGATGAGAGTTGGACCAGATTGGTGGAATGGGCCTGGAGCGCCCGCTGTTGATTCAGGGCTTTCAACTGGTAGGGCGTTGTTTTTTGGGTCAATTCCTGGATATTCTGGTTGACTATTTTGGCGCTGATGAGGGCTGAAACGATGATAATGGAAATGGCGGCTAATACTACAGCGGCGTTTAAGGAAAGTTTCGTTTTGATTCGCATGCCTCTCCCCCTTTTTTTCAAGCCTCTCAGATTGGACCGATTGACTGACTGGTCGTCTAACTTATCGTTTTTTATTGAATACAACTTAAATAAAAAAACTTGAAACCTATTTAAATAGTTTTAAGGGGGGTATCTAAGGGAGAACCAGGGAAATTAAGGTACTCGGGTAGCAGGCGGCCCGAACAGGTCGATCTCATGGATCGACCAGTAATAGGTTGGATCGGACCCGCGCTGTTCCAGCCTCACATAACGGCCGGAAACCGGGGCAAAATAATAGGTGAATCGATTTCCCCGTTTGCTGAAAAGGCGGTTACCGGCCCAATAGAGGTCAGAGAGCCATTGGGTTTCCACGTTCCGCCAGCTTTTCCCGTCGGGCGAAACCAATAGTTTTAGATCGCGGGGGTAATCCCGTAAAGAGCGTCCTTGTTGCAGGGTCATCCCCCGAATGGTTTCCATTCGGCCCAAGTCCAATTCGAAGCGCAAATCAGGGGACTGCGGTTTAAGGGAGGTCCATCGGGTCCGGAGAGTTCCGTCCAGGGCCAGGGATACCTCGCGTAGATTGGCACTGGCCGAGGCCCGCCACCTCGACCGGTCCAGGGGAACCCGGGGAACTCTCAAAAAATGATAACAAACCCGATAGGGTCCGAAAGCCTTCTGTTGGAAGGTGACCCCGTACCATTCGAGTATTTCTTCAACCTCCGCCCACTCGGTTTGACCGATAACCAGCGCCGTAGCGGGGGTGAGCTCCAGGGAATCGATCCAATCCAGGGGGGGAAACACCTCCCCGTTATCTCCTGAAAAGTGGTTGGAACCCACGGTTTGGATGGTTCCCTCGCTTTCTACCTGGATGACGGCGGAAAGCCAGTGGTCCCCATAGGCCTGTTTAACTCCCTGCGCTGTGAGGAAAGCCGCCAAGTCCTGAATAGTACCCTCCCCGGCCGCCGTCCCTTTATTCGCCCCGGCCGGTTGGTACACCAGGAGTTCATTGATGGCCCAGGCATCCCCCGGCCGACCTTTGGTCAAAGTTATCTTCAGAAAACGGGACGGGACAGGATCAAAATACGCTTCCACTCGACCCCGCCGGATCTTGATCATGGGGCCGGGTCCGGACCAGAAGAAAGGACCGACATAGTCCTCAACCCGGGTAACAACCCGCCAATTTTTTCCAGTCTCCGACACCTCGATTTGATAGCCGGCCGGAATATGGCGGTAACTCCCTGGCCACCAACTGACTTTATTGATGATTTCCGGCCGGCCTAAATCTAAAAGAAAAAATATTCCTGCTTCCGGGGGGCTATACCAAGCGGTCTCCACATCCCCGTCGAAGGCTTTCCGCGTCAGGTGATTCTCCCGGTTGGCTGTGGCCGACCACCCGCGCCGGCTTAAAGGAACAAAGGGGCCGGGGGGAGGAGTAAAATCCGTATATAGGTCAAAACCGGGGGCCGGCGTGGATTTTCGGTAGCCGCCGCCCAAGGCCTTGAGGTTGTCCATCCAAAGGGTATCCGCCTCAGGATATAAATAGGCCGGTCGGTCGGTGCCGTCCACCCACTGGGCATAGCGCAGATAAACGGCCTGGTAAGGATTAACGGCAATTATTTTTCCCCCCGAGAGAAAGGTGAGTCGTTCGGGAAAATGTTGGCTGTAAAGCCGTTGGATCCCCTTTTCCTCGATGGCCCGGATTAAAGCCGACTCCGAATTCTTCCGCTGTTCAGCGGCCAGGCGTTTTTCCGGGAACAGGAAAGGCCAGGCTGGTTCCTGAATGGCCCCCCAGAAGTTGACGCCCAAAAGTATTCCGACAAGGACCAGACCCAGCGGATAGGATTTGTTTTTTATTTTACTGATCAGCATAGCCAAGAAGAAAGGCACGCAGGTGTAATAGGGGAGGAAGTATTTGGGGTCGTTGTCGCTGAGGCGGACATTGAAAACAGTCAGCAGGTTTACGGCGGTCGTGGCCAACATGGTCAGCAGCAATAATTCCGTCCCATTGGTCTTATGCAGTCGGAGTCGCAACAACCCGACCAGGCCAAACCTCCTTTCGAACAATACGGAGGTCATGGCCAGAACCAGGAAAGTCAGGAATAGTATCCAAGGAATGGTTTTCCCAGGTTCCAGGGTTAAGGGAAACGGAATCCCTCCCAATATCGGCAGGGTATTGCCAAAAAAATCGACGGCGATGAGCCGCCAATCGGGCCAGACGATGAGTTGATGAATCGGCAGGCCGGGCGTCTGTTGCCGGATCTGATACAGCCACTGGGGTAGACTCCCCAGCAGAAAGGCGGCGACCATCAGGAAAAAAGGACCCCGCAAGGGGAGTTTTTTGTCATAGAGCCAGAGAAAAAAGAAAGCCGGCGCCAGGTAGCAGATAATTAAATGATTGGTCCACCAGCCCAAGCCGGCAATGAGTCCGGCCAAGGCCAGTTCCAGGTAACGCCCTGCGGACCGTGATCCCGGATAAATGATCCGGCAAACCAGCACGAGCAGTAATGTGCCGAAGATCAAGGTCAGGGGATAATGGGATCGGGCTTCGTTAGTCCAATATAGATAAAAACAAGGTGGGAGCGCCAGATAAAGCAGGGCCAGCAGGACCACCTTTTCGGAAAAGAAGCTTCGTCCCAGTTGGTGGATCAAAAAGAGAAAAAGGAAGGAAAGGATAACCGGGAGCAGCTCCAGGACCCAGGCCTGGGGACCGAGGCCGAGAATCAAGACGGCACTCAGATAGGCCTCCAGGGACCCCATGAAATTCTGCCCGTAAAAAAATACCGGGAATTCACCGGCCAGGACCCGCAGGCTCATGATCCCGATGACGGCCTCATCCCCCCCTAATTCCGCGGTCAGCAAGGGGATCCCCCGGGCCGCCAGGGCAATCAAAAAGATGCCGGCATAAGCCGGCATCTTTTTATTCAGGGAACGAGGGTCCGGAGAAGCATCCGATTTCATGGTCGAATTTCTGCGAATGGACCTGAAAAAGACGCTGGCCGCCGCAGACGAAGTCTTCGATCCTCTGACTGCCTGGAGGAGATATGGGTGGAAAATATTCCGGCCTATAGTGGTGACCGAACCCTAAGGGCCATGTTTTTCTTTTACGTAGGCCAGGGCCTCCTCTATGGCTTTGGCTGCCAGGTCCAGATCCTGGTCGGTGTGTCGGTAACAGATGTAGCCGTGATGGTGCGGGTGCAAAAAGACCCGTCGGCGAATAAGCTGGGTATAAAAATCATCCCTTTTGGCCCGATGGGTTTTGGCCTCGTCCGCCTTGAAGGTTATGAAAAACATTGGGGCCACGCCGCTTAACTCAGCTCCCACGTCGTACCGGTCAAGAAGTCCCTGGATTTTTTTAAAAAACCGGGCACCTTTCTCCCAGATTTGGTCGATGACCCGGTCCCGTTCGAGGATTTCAATGGTTTTCAGGGCGGCCACAAACCCGTCACTGTTAGGGAAGAAGGTAGAAGAGATGAAGAGCTTCTGGGCGGAGGCCATCATCACCTCTCTTTTCCCGGTAACCACGCTGATGGCATAGCCGTTGGCCATTCCCTTTCCCAGGACCACCAGGTCGGGGGTAACTCCATAATAGGCCTGCGCCCCTCCCAGGGACATCCTGAACCCGGTCCGGACTTCATCATAAACCAGGACGGCGCCATAGCGGGTGGCGATTTCCCTGACCCCTTCCAGGAACCCGGGGGTAGGCTCTTCCATCTTCGCATGCAAGGGGTGTCCGAAAGGGGTCATAATGATGGCCGCCGTCTGATCGCCGTGTTTGGCCATCAGGTCCTCGAGTTGGTCAAGCCGGTTGTAGCGGAATTCAAAGACATCCTCATAGAACTTTTCCGGGACGCCCCCTTTCATCTCCACGCACCAGTCATGCCAGCCGTGGTAACCGCTGCGCATCACCTTGATCCGGCCGGTATAGGCCCGGGCGATCCGGATACTCGCCGTGGTGGCATCGGAACCGGTCTTTAAAAAAATGCTCATTTCCGAACAGGGGACCAGTTGGCTCAGTTTTTTGGCCAGCTCATTCTGATACCGCTGCGTCAGGGTGAAACAGAATCCTTTGTCCCTTATTTGGCGGATTACCGCTTCGTCCACTTCTTCTTCTCGATAACCTAAAATAATGGGCCCATAACCGCAAAGGAAATCGATAAATTCATTTCCATCCAAGTCGGTGACCCGGCCGCCCCGGCCACTTTCCACAAAGATGGGGTATTCTCCTTCGATAAAATCAGCGGGTTTTCTGGCCCCCAGGACTCCCCCGGGGACCAGGGACAGGGCCTCTTGGAAGATTTCCTGACTTTTGATGATGTTCAGTTTTTCTGCGCTTTTCATGATTCGTTTCCTTTTTATGAGAAAATAGATCCCGGATAAATTAGAAAGCGATAATTGGTTATAGAACGAGCTTCGGCCTTTCTTAGGGGAGGGGTTCATCCCCTCCCGCATTTTCAGGAAGCTTGGACAGCCCGGGCGGGTATAAAACCCGCCCCTACGGAAAACTCTTTCAAAGGGCTCAAATTGTCAACAACGAGCTGATCGTTTCCGTTTGATGAATTTTGGCGCCTCTTTTTATCAGGGCGGCCAGGAATTTTTCCGGATCGATACAGCCTTCGGGGGCCACCACACCCTTTACCGTCACCTGGCCGGCATCCATCATCAATGCCGCGATGGAGGCGGGAAGCCCTGTGCCCGGAGCCATCCGGCCCGCCATATCGGCCGTGTAGGTCACCTGTTTTCCGTTTCGCATCCCCTTGACGATCACTTTAAGCCCGGAGGAGTTAGGCCCGTTATCCCTGCCTTTCGGTATCGTGTCCCAGAGTTTCAGCGTCAGGTCATAAGGCACCACCTTGGTGCCCTTCACCTCCAGGACCTCGGTGCCGAGAAAGCCTGTATCGTTCTGCTCCTTGATCAATTCATCCACCCAGCCCGGTATGAGGGCGCCTTTAATGACTACTTTTTTCACTCCTTCGATGTAGCGGGGTATGGTGATCGGTTGCGGATGTCCCACATAGCGAACTTTGCAGGTGCCGAGGGGTTCGAGGAAGGTGGCGATCTCCTCGCCCGTGCCGCCATCCACATACTCCAGCTTCCCGTCCAGATATTGGGGGATTTTTCCGGTCACCATGTGGAGGCTGTGGTCCCAGGCCGCACCCGCCAATTCGGCGATGCTGACCACCCAGAACAGGTGGATCTCGTCCACACGGTCCAGTTGATTCGCATACCACTTGACCAGAACGTTGTTTGTTCCGGGGTCTGATCCCATTCCCGTCAGAACGGTTATTCCCGCCTCCTTGGCGGCTTTATCGATGGCGGCCTCAGAAAAGAGAATGGGTACGGCTTCATAGTCATCGCAGATATCAATATAGTTGACCTTGGCCTCAACGGCAGCCCTGGCGACGGCCACGGCGGTCTTGTAGAACGGCCCGGCACAGTTGATGACCACGTCCGCCTCTTTGATGGAGGCCACTAGGCCGTTATGATCCTTTACGTCAATTTTCTGAAGCGCCACTTTAGTGCTGGCCCGCAGTTTTTCCTGAACCCTCGCCGGGTCGATATTGATGTCGCCTAACATAACGGATATAATCTGTTCCTGCTTGATGAGGTCCCGGGCAACCCCCTGTCCCATGCCCCCGGTTCCGCCTATGACCAGTGCTTTCATTATGCCTCCTTAACGTATTTGGAGTGATGGAGTGTTGGAGAATGCTGTCAAACCATATCCAGCACTCCATTACTCCGAGGTCACGTTTTAAATTCGATGTTCGACGTTCGTCTCTTTTACCTATTTACCCTTCTCCTCGATGGCCGCCAATATCTTGTCCGGAGTCAGGGGAAATTCCTTAAAATAGACCCCGAGGGCGTTACTGATGGCCCCGCAATAGGCCTGGGCCGCGGACATGGCTACGGACATGCCGGCCTCCTTGGCCCCGTAAGGACCGTTGGGATCGATGGTTTCAACGATAATAGTATTGATTTTCGGCATGTCCACGGCCAGGGGCACCAGGTACCCGAGCTGGGAGGGGTTGAGCACCCGGCCTTCATGCCACTGGAGAAATTCAGTTAACATTCCCCCCTGGCCGCCCATGGCGATACCGCCTTCAAACTGCCCTTCAATGATTTTCGGGTTCAGGGCATAGCCCACATCCTGGGCCGCCGTCACTTCCAGCACCTCCACCTGGCCCGTCTCGGGGTCGACTTTTACTTCGCAAATGACCGTGCCGAAGGAAAAGGTCTCCGAAAGCTGGCCGGAGGGATTGGTAACCCATTCCCGTTTGCTGTCCACGTTCGGCCAGTAGGACCCTTCCCCGCTGATCGATTCGTTCCGGCTGAGGCCAATCCGGACCGCCTTGGCCATAGACATGGACCGGTCCGGATTGTGGGTCACGAAGATCTTGCGGTTCCGGGCGGTGAGTTCCTCTTCGCCCGCGCCCAGGAATTCGGAGGCAATTTTAAAGAGCTTCTTCTTCACATCCTGGGCGGCCAGCTTGACCGCGTTCCCCCCGATAAAGGTTTCGCACATGGAATAAGACCCGGGATCGCTGGGGGTCACTTCCGTATCGGCAGTGATCAGTTGGACGTCGTCGGGGGTGACTCCCAACTCCTCGGCGGCAATCTGGACGATCATGTGATCGTTGCCCTGTCCATTGTCTACAATCCCGGTGATGACCGTGGCCCCGCCGTCCTCGTTCAACTTGATCAAGGCCTGGGAGCCGCCCCGGATGCCCATGGGGAAACCGGTCTGCACCGAATTGCAGCCGATACCGATGCCGTGGTAGGGAGGCAGTTTGCCCCATTTTTCCTGCCAGCGGGATTTTTCACCGGTCTTGACGATCGTTTCGGTCAATCCGCAACTGGCCACATAGGATTTGGTCGGCGTATAGTCCCCGGTTTGACGGGCGTTCCGCAGGCGCATGGTCAGGGGATCCAGGCCCAGTTCCTGGCCCAGCCGGTCGAGCTGCAGGTCGATCCCGCAGGCAAAGGCCCGGCCGTGGGTGCGGAACATGCCCCGGATCGGTTTGTTGGTCAGGACCCGGTAGCCGTTGTAGCGGACGTTGTCCATGCGGTAGGCCTGTTCCATGCAGAGAAAGGGCACGGAGACCGCGATGGGCCCGGTGGAGCTGTAGGCCCCTCCATCCAAATGGCAGGTAATATCCCGGGCCAGCACCTTTCCGTTTCGGTCTACCCCGGTCTTGATGCGGGTGATCATGGAGTGGGCCTGCCGGGTGGCTACGGTATTTTCCTCCCGGGTATAGACGATCTTTACCGGCCGGTGAGCCTTCTTGGCCAGCAGGGCGCAGATCACGTCGGCCGGCGCGATTTCCGAACGTCCGCCGAAGGCGCCGCCGATGGCGATTTTCCGGACCCGCACCTTGTTCAGGGGCATCTTGAGCACATTGGAAAGAGGCTTGGCCTTCAGGTGAGGGCCGGCGTTGGGCATCCATATTTCCAGGTTTCCGGCCTGATCGAACTGGGCCGTTACCGCGTACGGTTCGGCCATGAAATAGGCGTCTTCCGGCGCGGAAAAGGTGTCCTCTCGGACCAAAAACGACTCGCCGAAGCCTTTTTCCAGGTCGCCCACTTCGATATGCACGTGAATATTGATATTGCCCGGATAGACCTCATGAAGCTGGGGCGCCTCCGGAGCCATGGCCTCCTCGATCGTGAAAACGGCCGGAAGCACCTCGTATTGGACCTCGATGAGCGACAAAGCCTCCAGAGCTGTCTCTTCATCAACAGCCGCTACGGCCGCCACCTCTTCACCCACGTAGCGGACCTTTTCCGTGGGTAAAAACTGCTGGTCCTGAGTATAGCGAAACACCCCCCACTTGTCGCCGCAGGTATCCTTGGCCGTAACCACGGCTTTGACCCCGGGCAGATTTTCCGCCTTGGCGGTCTCGATGTTCAGGATGCGCGCATGGGGGTGGGGCGAGCGGAGCACCTTGCCCACCAACAGGTGGGGAAAGGAAAGGTCGGCGGCGAAGAGGGCTCCTCCCGTGGCCTTGAGGCTCGTATCGATCCGCTTCATATCTTTTCCGATATAGGCGTATTTGTCCATATAACCTACCTCCCTTCTCCGGCCAGTGACTGAACCGCTTCGACAATCTTGGCGTACCCGGTACAGCGGCAGGTATTGCTCGACAGTGCCCGGCGGATTTCCTTTTCCGTGGGCTGCGGGTTTTCCCGGAGCAGGGCCACCGCGGTCAGGATCATCCCCGGGCTGCAGAAACCGCACTGGATGGCATGGTGACTCACAAAGGCCTCTTGAACCGGATGGAGTTGGTCTCCCCGGGCCAGGCCTTCAATGGTGGTTATAGATTTCCCTTCAACTGCCACGGCCAGGGTCAGGCAGGAACGGACCGGACGGCCGTCGATGAGGACGGTGCAGGATCCGCAAACGCCTTCCCCGCAGCTCTCTTTGGCTCCGGTGAATTGAAGATCGTCGCGCAGCACCTCCAACAGCGTCCGATGGGGCACGGTGGTTACCTCATAGGTCTCGTCATTCACGGTAAGGGTCAATACCCTTTTCTTAATCTCTTCCATTTCACCTGCTCCTTTTTAAATTTTCCAGAGCGGCTTGAATTGCTCTTTGCGTGAGTACCCGGACCATCTTCCGGCGATAGTTTCCGGGTAGGGTCAGGTTGTCGACCCCTTCGGACAGGTCAAAAGCCCTATCGGCCGCGGCCGCCGCACCCGCCGCTTCCGGTGTTTTTCCATCAAGGACCGCCGGGGCTTGTTCGACTACCCGGGGTGCCGGTCCGGCGGCCCCGATGACGAGGCAACTGGCAGCCAGATGGGAATCAGCGGTCACAGATAGGAAGGCGGCCGCCGAGGCCAGAGGAAAATCGACGCTGCCCCGGATACGGAACTTTCTATAGGCCGACGCGTAGCGGCCCTCGGGTTTGGGAATGATGATCCGGGTCAGCAGTTCGCCCTCCTCCAGGACCAGCGGCCTAATCCCGTTTCCGGTAAAGAGCCCCTGGAGGGGAATGGTGCGGGAAGCACCCTTTTTTACCAGGACACATTGGGCCTGCAGGGCCAACAAGGCCGGCGCCAGGTCACCCTGGTAGACGCTGAAGCAGCGCTGGCTGCCCTGGACGGCCAGGCAGACGGCCCCTCCCCGTTTATGACAGACCGGCAGCCCCCCCAGGACGATCCCCGACTGGTTATAATTCAGACACCGCGTATTCTGGAGGATATTGCCCCCCAGGGTGGCCATAGCGGCAATCGTAGGCGAGGCCGTCTGAAAGGCGGCCTCCGCTGCGGCCTGAGCCGACGCTCTGATCAGCGGCGACTGGCTGATTTCTTTGATGGTGGTATTGGCGCCGATGACGATCTCCCGGGCATTTTCGGATATTCCCTCCAGGTCCGGTATTTTTCTGATGTTCATCACCGCTGCGGGATGGATCAGCCGAAGCCTCAGGTGATTGATGACTTCTGTCCCACCGGCACAGATTTTCACCTGATCCCGATAGGTATCCAATATGGACACTGCTTCATCGACCTGGGTTGGTTCCAGATACTGAAAAGATGGAAGCCTCATGTTTTCCTCCGGATGAATTTATTGAAGGAGTATAAGGGAAAAAGAGAGCAAAGGCAAGGGGGCAAAGAAGGTCTTTGGGAGAAAATAGGTCATGGCCGGTTCTTCTTTCTTTTCAGCAGATTGGCGGCGATCAGCAGGGGATCCCAGACCGGGCTGAAGGGCGGGGCATAGGCCAGGTCCAGCCGGGAGATCTCTTCCAGGGTCATCTTATTATAGAGGGCCACCGCCAGGGTATTGATCTTGCGCGCCTCGCCGTCCCGGCCGATCCAGTTGCCTCCCAGAATCCTCCCGGAAGAAGAATCGGCAACAATCTTCAGCAGGGTCTGCTGAACTCCGGGATAGATGCCCACGCGGGAACCGGCCTCTACCACCTGGCTGATGGCGGGAAAGCCCAACCTTTTGGCCTGGGATTCGGTGATCCCGGCCATGCCGATCTCCAGATCGAAGACCTTGACGCAGGCCGCACCCACGATACCGTGAAATCGCGACTGACCGCCCACGGCATTTTCCCCGGCTACCCGCCCTTCCTTGTTGGCAATATCCCCCAGGGGGACTAAGACCGGCTTCCCGGTGACCCGGTGAAATTTCTCGCAGCAGTCCCCGGCTGAAAAAATATTCGGGTCGTTGGTCAGCATCCGGTCGTTGACCTGGATCCCTCCGGCCGCACCGATGGCTAGGCCGGCTTCCCGGGCTATTTCGATAGCGGGCTGCACCCCGGCGCCGACGAAAAAAAGATCCGCCGCGAAATCACCCTGATCGGTGGTGACCTGAACAGCCCGACGACCTTCGGTCTCAAAGGCTTGGGGTTGGATGTTACCCTGGAACCGGACCCCCTGAGCCCTCAGTTCCTCCACGATAATCGGTCCCAATTCCGGCTCCAATCCGCTGTAGGGGGCCTCCCCTCGATAAAGGATGGTGGTTTCGATCTCCCGTTCCCGCAGGGCCTCGGCCACTTCCAGGGAAATATACCCGGCGCCGATGATGACCGCTTTTCGGGGTTGCTGCTCATCGATAAAGCGGCGTATCCGAATACCGTCGGCCATCTCCTTGAGGGTGAAGATATTTTCCATCTCCTCACCGGGGATCCCTAATTTCCGGGAACGGGCGCCGGTGGCGATGATCAGCCGGTCGTAGGGCAGATCCAGTTCCTTACTCGATTTTCGGTCCAACACGCGCACCCGGGCATTGGCCCGGTCAATGGAAAGGGCCTGGTGGTCCAGCCTGACGTCGATCTGCTGCTTGGATCGGAATTCCTCCGGGGTGCGGGCGATCAGCGCTGTGTGATCCTTGATTACATCACCGATGTAATAGGGCAGTTCTCAAGACCCGACGGAGACGAATTCCCCCTTTTCGAGCATGGTAATTCTCGCCTCGGGTGATTTTCTCCGGGCGCTGGCGGCCGCCGTGGGTCCGGCCGCCGACCCGCCGATGATCAGGATTTCCAGCTTATTGGTCATTATTAAGGCCCTCCTTTTATGCCTAACCTCGTAAATAGCAGAATTTTTAAACTCGAATTTCGGATTTAACCCCCCAATTCGCGGGAGGTCAGCCTATCAAGAGGATATGCACATCCATCACATTGGTGCCGGTGGGACCGGTGATTACCAGACCGCCGGCTTCTTCGAAGAAATGATAGGAATCGTTCTGCTCCAGCTTTTTTTCCGGGGCGATCCCCTTTTTCATGGCCCGCTCCCAGGTTCGGCCGTCCACGATCGCCCCGGCCGCGTCGGTCGGACCGTCGGTGCCGTCGGTCCCGGCGCTCAGGAAAACGGTTTTCGGCAGTCCCTTAATCTCCCGAGCCACGGCCAGGGACAATTCCATATTGCGGCCGCCGAGCCCCTTACCCCTGACGGTCACCGTGGGTTCCCCGCCGGCGATCAGGCAGGCCGGTGGTTTTACCGGACGACCGGAAAAATGGATTTCCTTAGCCAGGGCGCCGTAAAATTTGGCCAGTTCCCGGGCCTCGCCCTGGACCTGGGAGGTGAGCACCAGGGGATTAAAGCCAAAGGCCCCGGCCCGGTCGGAGGCGGCCTTTAAAGCGGACCGATTGCGAGCCAGAATAAAATTGCGGACCTTTCGGAAACAGGGGTCCCCGGGCTTGGGAGTCTCCGCGGCCTGCCGGCGGATTCCGGCTTTCAGGTGATTCACGATCGCCTGGGGTGCGGTCTTCAATAAGCGGTATTTATTCAGGACGTCCCAGGCTTCCTGAAAGGTCGCGGGGTCGGGAACAAAAGGACCGGACCCGATGCTGTCCAAAGGATCTCCCACCACATCGGAGATGATCAGGTTGATGACCGTGGCCGGATAGGCCAGTTTGGCTAACCGGCCGCCCTTGGTTTGGGAAATGTGCTTCCGGACCGTATTGATTTCCTGAATCGCAGCCCCCGACCGGAGCAGCAGAGCGGTCAGCCGTTGCTTTTCTTTCAAGGAGATGGGCGGCGTGGGGGCCGGCAAAAGGGCCGAACACCCTCCAGAGGTAAGAAAAAGGATCAGATCTTCGGGTCGGCTTTGTTTAAGCAGGGCCATCATCGCCCCGGCGCCCCTCAGGCCGGCGGCATCCGGCAGGGGATGACCGGCCTCCAGGACCTGAACGCGGGATAAGGGACGAGCGTGACCGTATTTGGTAATGACCAGTCCCGAATCGATCCGGGCGCCTAAAATCCCTTCGCAGGCCTCAGCCATCCGGGCCGAGGCCTTACCCGCGCCCAGCACGACGATCCTTTGATAGGTTCGAAGATCGTAGTGTTGAGACCTTCCTGAATCATCCCGGATGGCCAGGGTGTGTCGGCGAAGGAGGATTTGCCTGGGGACAAAATGGCGGGGAATAACCGCCTCTATGGCGCTTTTAAAGATCTGGCCGGTCAGGGAAGGGAGAGACTTCATCATGTCGCGAGCTCACCTCTGAAAGATACTTTACCATGTCCCTGACACCAAAATCAACAGCACTGCTGGAGCTGGCGGTGCCTTGGGCTGAAGCCCGAGTCTCGGGGCGGCGCCGCAAGGATGAAAATCCCCCAAACTCTCGTTTTTCTAAGGGGGAGAGGTCTGGGGTGAGGGGGATCTCGGAAGGAAAAAGCTATTGCATATCTGGTTTCGCACGCGCCGGGGACCGGATTATTATTGAAAAAATCAGGGAATTGATGCTAAATAGAGCATCCCCCGGAAGGTATTTTACTCGATTGGATGTGCCTGGCATGATTGATCTGATGGGTTTTTTTAAGAAACGGAAGGAAGGGAAGCTTAAAAAGGCGGAAAAGGAAATCGAGGCCGTTCGCCTGGCCTTTACCCAGCGGTATCTGAATTTCAAATCTCTGCTCAGCACCAACGATAAGGTCCTGGAAATTATCAACGAGCTGGAGCAGGTCCTCCAGGGTCACCGCGGATTCGGCATGTCCTTTATCCGGGCGAATTGCACCGCCCTTTCGGTCAACCTTTATAAAATCATTCAGAACCTGAACGCCATCACCTCCGACCGGTACCCCGAGTTGTTCGAGGTCTTCCAGGGGATCTGGGAAAAAATAGACCGGGAGCTGAAACATAAAAAGACCGTGGCCCAAGGGGAACTGGTCCTGCCTCTGGAAGCGATCAACCGCGATCAGATCGGGCAGGTGGGCGGAAAGATGGCCAACCTCGGGGAAGTTAAGAATCGCCTGGGTCTGCCAGTGCCGGAGGGTTTTGCCGTGACCACCACGGCCTTCCAGTATTTTATCGATGCCAACCACCTTCAGGATGAAATCAACCGCCGTTTCCAGTTGCTGGATGCAAACGATCTGGCTCGGCTCCATGAAACCAGCGCCGAAATCCAGAAGCTGATCACCGGTGCCCCCCTCCCCCCGGACCTGGAAGCAGGTATCCTGGAGGGCTACCGGCGATTATCGGAAAAGGCGGGCCGGCCTATCAACGTCTCCATGCGCAGCAGCGCTCTGGGAGAGGATGCCCTGGAGGCCTCTTTTGCCGGGCAGTACCGCTCCTTGTTGAATGTCAGCGCGGAATACCTGATTCTTTCCTATAAGGAGGTGGTGGCCAGCAAGTATTCGGTCCCGGCCATGACCTACCGCCTGAACAAGGGATTCCACGATGAAGACATCCTCATGTCCGTGGGGTGCATGACCATGATCCCGGCCTGGACGTCGGGGGTCATGTATTCGGCCGATCCGGGGAATGTCTTCCGGGAACAGGTGGTCATCAATGCCGTCTGGGGATTGGGCAAGTCGGTGGTGGACGGGAGCAGCACCCCGGATCTCTATCTCCTCAGCAAGCAGGACCCCCCCCGTATCCTGAAAAAAGAAATCCATCCCAAGGCCCAGCAATTCGTTTGTCAAGCCGAGGAAGGCATCGAACTGCTGCCCGTGGCCGAGGAGGATCGGGAGGCCCAGGCCATTAGCGATGAACAGGCCGGCGCCTTGGCCGAAATGGCCGTAAAATTGGAAAGGCACTTCGGCGTCCCTCAGGATATCGAGTGGGTTATTGAACAGGACGGCTCGGTAAAAATTATGCAAAGCCGGCCCCTGATGATCCTGGGCCAGAGGACGGAGGCGGACGACGAGGTCCTCCCTGAAGCGGAGTGATCTACCCGTTCTGCTCAGCGGCGGGGTTTCGGCCAGTCCGGGTGTGGCCTGCGGCCCGGCTTTCCTGGTGGATTCTATGGTGGATATGCTCCAATTTCCGGAGGGGGCCGTTCTGGTCAGCCCGCAACCCCTTACCTCAATGGGCGGCCCTGTTGGGCCGGGCCGCGGCCGTGCTGACGGATCAGGGGGCGGTCACCGGCCATCTGGCCGCCGTGGCCCGGGAATTCCAGGTCCCGGCCCTGATGGGCACCCTCGAGGCTACCCGGACCATCCGCGGCGGCGACCTGATCACGGTGGATGCCGATGGGCTGCGGGTGTATTCCGGGCGGGCCGAGGTCCTGATCCGGCGGGCGGCTGAAAAGGTCAGTCCGATGAAGGGCAGTCCGGTGGAACTGACCCTGCGCCGGCTGCTCAAACATATCGCGCCCTTTGACGCTCACCGATCCGGAGGCGGCCAACTTCGGCACCCGGGGATGCGAGACCCTGCACGATATCATCCGGTTTTCCCATGAAATGGCCCTCCGGGAGCTTTTTGACGACGAGCGAGAGGTTTCCTTTTCGGAAAAATTGGCTAAGAAATTAAGCGACGATCTGCCCATGCAGTGGTGGGTCATCGACCTGGACGGCGGACTGAAGGAGGGCCTTCAGGGTGAGACGATTCGCTTAAAGGATGTGGCTTGCCTGCCTCTCCTGGCTCTCTGGGAGGGCCTGCGGGCCATTCCCTGGAACGGCCCGCCGGCAATGGATGCCAAAGGGTTTATGTCCATCCTGGCGGAATCGGCCATGGATAGTTCCCTGGAAGCAGGACTCGGCACGGGGTACGGGGCTAAGAATTATGTATTGGTGTCTAAGGATTTCTGCCATTTGAGCACCCGCCTTGGTTTCCATTTTTCCACGGTGGAGGCCTTCTTGGGCGAAAAGACGGCTGAAAGCTATGTCTGGTTTTATTTTAAGGGAGGGGGCGCCGACCATTACCGGAAAGAACAGCGGGGGCACTTGATTCAATCCTTGCTGGAGCGGTTTGGTTTCTGGGTCAAGGTCAAAGGAGACATCCTGTCCGCCCGTCTGGAACGGCAGGATCATTTCCGATTGAGCCAGGGGTTGAAGGTCCTGGGATTTCTCATCCTTCATACCCGGCAACTGGATATGGTCTTGGGCGACCCCGCCAAGGTTCAGGGGTATCGGGAACAGATGATCCGGCAGATCAGCACCTTTGTGGAATTCAATTGAAAACGCGGTCCAACCCTCCGTAGGGGCGGGTTCCCATACCCTCCCCTAGAGAAAAATTATTTTTCAGAACAATCAAAAGAGGTGATCGATGGAAAACATTCGGGTACTGTTAGTCGACGATGAAGAGGATTTTCGAACCACCTTGGCGAAACGAATGGCCAAACGGAAGGTGGAAGTTACCGAGGCGGAAAACGGACCGGCGGCCCTTGAATCCCTGGAGAAAGGGGTTTTCGACGTGGTGGTCCTGGATGTCCGTATGCCGGGGATGGACGGCATCGAGACCTTGCGCCGGATCAAGGCGATTAATCCGATGGTGGAAGTCATCATGCTTACCGGGCATGCCTCGGTGGAATCGGGGATAGAAGGGATGCGGCTGGGGGCGTTCGATTACCTAATGAAACCCTGTGAAATCAACGAACTACTGTTGAAAATTCGGGACGCCTACCAGCGAAAGCTGGTCCAGGAAGAGAGTCTCGGAGGGGGCCGGACCTAAACCCTCCTCATGTCCAATATTCTAAAATTTATTCGCGCCTGGCGGTCCCGAAAAGAACCGGTCTCGAAAGACCATCTCTCCCGCGTTTTTCGTTTCAAACATGCCTCCTTCAAAATGCTCCTGGATTCCAATACGGAGTTCCTGAAGATCCTCACCGATCTGGAGGAAAAGTTGCAAGGGCGGCAGCTTTTCGGAATGTCCTATGTTCAGACCCAATCGGTGCGGGCGGTTTTTCACGCCTTGCGAATGGTAAAAAATTTGGATGACCTGTCCACTCACCACTATCCGCTGTTGTTTGAAGTCCTGGAAAAGATCAACCGGCAAATAAAAGAGGAGTTGGACCAGCGGAAAGAACACCCGATTGACGACCTGGTCCTGCCCTACAGCCGGATCCGGGTCGAGATGATGGATGGAGTGGGCGGGAAAAATGCCAACCTGGGAGAGGTCCATAGCCGTTTACGCCTGCCTATCCCGGACGGGTTTGCCATTACGACCAAGGCCTATACCGATTTTATGTCTCACCAGGATTTATTTGACCGGGTCAATAACAAAAAGATGGCTATCGACCCGAATGACCCGGAAACGATCA
Organism: uncultured delta proteobacterium; assembly: GCA_963716045.1. GTDB lineage: Bacteria > Desulfobacterota > RBG-13-43-22 > RBG-13-43-22 > RBG-13-43-22 > CAVQSS01. The sequence goes on from CAVQSS010000026.1 coordinate 193,791, forward strand.
GCCAGGCCAGCCAGGATATTCAGCGTCTGATCACCGAGGCGTCGGTTCCGGTCGAGGTGGAGGAGGCCATCCAATCCGGCTACCGGGAGTGGATTCTGAAAGAAAAAACGCAAGCGGAGTCCGTTCCACCAAGGGTATCCCTGCGCAGCAGCGCCATCGGGGAAGACAGCGAATGGTCTTTTGCCGGGCAATATTTGTCGCTGTTGAATGTTCCCCCGGAAGAAATGGTCCCGGCTTATAAGCGGGTGGTGGCCAGTCTTTATACGCCACGAGCCATCGCCTACCGCCTGAATAAAGGGATCCTGGATGAAGACATTGCCATGAGTGTGGCTTGTCTGAGAATGGTAGAGTCGGTGGCCAGCGGGGTCATCTATACCCACCACCCCTATAACCTGCTGGAAGACAACCTGATTATCTCCGCCGTCTGGGGGTTAGGCCCCTACGCCGTGGAGGGGGTGATCACCCCCGACAGTTACACGGTAGACAAAAAAAATCTCGATCACATTTTAGTCACGGCGATTTCTCACAAGCCGGTTCAATTAATCAGTCGACCTGAAAAGGGGTTGATGGAAGTCTCCGTCACGGAAGAAAAGCAGGATATCCCCTGTCTTTCCCCCAATCAGGTCAGTACCCTGGCCGGCTATGCCCTGAAATTGGAACAGCATTACCATGGCCCCCAGGATATTGAGTGGGCACTGGATGACCAAGATCAGCTTTTGGTGCTCCAATGCCGACCATTGCACCTTCGCTCAACAGGGGAGGAGGCCCTCAGGGCCACTCCTTTGCTGGACAGCTATCCTTTGCTGATCGATACCGGGGCGGTGGCCTTTCCAGGGGTGGGGTGCGGCCCGGCCTATCTGATCCGATCCGATGAAGACCTGCTCCACTTCCCGGAGGGGGCGGTGTTGCTGGCCAAACATTCTTCGCCTAAATTTGTTCTGGTTATGAAAAAGGCCCGAGCCATCCTTACCGATTTGGGAAGCGTTACCGGCCATATGGCTTCTCTGTCCCGGGAATTCGGCGTTCCCACCCTTTTGGACACCAAAACCGCAACGTCCGATATTCCCAGCGGAATGGAGGTGACGGTGGACGCCTACTCAGGGCGGGTTTATCAGGGGAAGGTCCCCGAGTTATTGTCTTTTCAACGGACCAGGGAATCGCAACTCAAAGACACTCCGGTGTACCAGGTTTTACGAAGAGTGGCCGATCTGATCGTTCCCCTTTATTTAACCGATCCGAGGGCCCCTAATTTTTCCGCCGAGCAATGCCGGACCTTGCATGACATCGGCCGATATGTGCACGAAATGTCCTATACCGAGATGTTCAAGATCGGAGACTTAGTTTCGGATCACCAGGGAGTCGCTTTCAAAATAGATGCCCCGATTCCCTTGGATTTGTATGTAATCGATTTAGGCGGGGGGGTTGGGGAAGTGAACGAAACCATAAAAAGGATAACCGTCGACCAAATTGCCTCGGTCCCTTTTAAAGCCCTGCTTCGGGGCATGATGCACGAAGAGTTTCAGGCCCGGGAGGTTCGCCCCATCAGTTTCGGCGGTTTTTTCTCCGTCATGAGGGAGCAGATGCTGTCCTCGCCCCAGGCGGCCGCTGAGCGATTCGGGGACCGCAGCTACGCCCTGATATCCGACCGCTATCTGAATTTCAGTTCCCGGGTAGGGTACCATTACAGTATCCTGGATGCCTACTGCGGTCCGGTCACCAACATGAATTATATCACCTTTTCCTTTAAAGGGGGGGCGGCCGATGATGTGCGACGGAACCGGCGAGTCCGGGCGATTGCCCGGATTATGGAGTCCCTGGATTTCGTGGTGGAGGTGAAGGTGGACCGGGTGGATGCCCGCTATCAGAAATACGATTGCCCGTTAATCGAAGAAAAACTGGATTTGGTGGGCAGGTTGCTGCTTTATACCCGGCAAATGGACATGCTCATGCACAGCGAATCCAGCGTGGAGGCCGTTACCCAAAACTTCCTGGCCGGCAACTACAGCCTGAATCAGGCCTTTCAGTTACCGCCCAATAATTGACTTTTAGATTGAAATTTGAGCATTTTTCAACTTTCAATATAAAGGCAGGGCCACGGGCAGGTAGCGGTCGCTTCCGATCTCCCTGAACTGCAGCCGAAGTTCCTTGACTGAAGGGGCCTCTCCCGGGAAAAAGATAAATCCATTGACCAGTTCCAGGGGTTTCACCGGCCGGTTCTCCAGGGACTTGGTCCTTAAATCGTCGGCGATTTCCCGGTAAACCGGATGATCCCCGATGGCCTGGGCCCCTCCGACGGTAGCCCCGGTCGCCGCTCCAATCGCCGCACCGCTCAGGGCATAATTCCCCACATTCTGTCCGGTAGCAATCCCGATGGCCGCCCCGATCAACGCCCCCGCGGCTCCGGCCAGGAACCCGGAGGATACGGCGCTGCTGGCCATAGCCGCCGGCTGGGCGCTTTTCGCCACTCGGTCATAGGCCAGGCGTTTATCCAGGACCGGCCAGAAATTATTCTGTTGATCCACCAGAAAGGTCTGGGCGGGATTGATCTCCAGGGGGTAATTCCCCTTGTTGTCGATAACCACCTGGACCGGAAGCAATCCTGCTCCCCGGATGTCGAAACCGAAGACGCCCTGGGCTTCATTCGGTTCCGGAAAAGCCCGGGCTCCGATCTCCAGGCCGGCCACTTTGACCAGATTGGGATAGGCGGCCGGCATCCGGAAGGGTACGACCTGCTGGGCGTAGGGGCTGCAGCCCCAAAGATTCAGCCCAAAGACTAGGAGAATAATCACGATTAAAGGGGTTCGGCGGCGCATAGAATCTTCTCTTTCTCGTTAAGGGGAAGGAAGTCAGAAGGAAAGAAATGGTCGGGACGACTGGATTTGAACCAGCGACCCCAGCGTCCCGAACGCTGTGCTCTACCAGACTGAGCCACGTCCCGACCTCAAAAAATAAAATATAGAATACACCAAATATTTTTTTCTGTAAAGCACTAACCAAAAAAAATAGACGACCAACCGTTTTTTAAGGTCTAAGCAGTATTGATGCTTTTGCAATAAGTCCGTCAGAAAACGCTTGTCATTCCGAGCGAATCCGAAGAATCTCTTTTATTCAGCAGGTTACAATATCCATCGCTGAGTTTACCCTGAGCCGAAAACGGAGATCCTTCGCGTTGCTCAGGATGACAAGCAGGCGAAGGGCTCAGGATGACCAGTGCTGGGCTCTGACATTTTAAGACTTTTTGCGAAACCAGATGGTTACGGCTGTTCAGTCAGGACATCCACAAAATTTTTTAAAATCCGGGCCGTAGCCCCCCAGATGAAATCCCCCCGGTATTCGACATAGTGATTCATAAATGTCCGCCCCCCCCAGGTAATGGGGCCTTCCTTGAATTTGGAGGGATCCAACAGGATTTCCAGAGGCATTTCAATCAGTCGGTCCACCTCAAAGGGGCTGAGTTGAAAGGGATAGGGGTAGGGGATCAGACCCACGTAAGGGCAGATCCTAAATTGGGTTATGGTCACCGTATGGTCCAGTTCGCCCAGGATTTCCACGGCGTCCATCGCCAGTCCGATCTCCTCCTCGGTTTCCCGAAGGGCGGTGGTCAGACAATCCAGGTCCTCGTAATGAAAAGCCCCGCCGGGAAAAGAGATCTGGCCTTTATGCTGGTCCACTTTTTCAGTCCGTTTGGTCAGCAGGATATGGGTGGAGCGATTTTTTTGAAACAAAGGCACCAGGACCGCCGCCGGGGTGAGATCCGGACGATCTTCGATTTTTCGGCCCCGGCCTTGGAATGCTTTTCGAAGTTCTTCTTTTTCCATGGTCAGACCAGGGTTCCGTACTCCGCCATATAATCGTCGAAGACCCTTTTCAGGGACGGGGAGATAGGCTGCCGTTCCCCTTCGATTAATACCGGGATCTTTTCCGTATAGAGGTATTGCATCACCTCGGAAATGGGGGCTAGAGAGAATACGGGCACACCGGTTTTTTTCGTGAATTTTCTTATGGCGTCTGCTCCCTTTTTCCCCAAAATGATTTTTCCGGACTCGTCGTAACAGGCGGTGGTCTGCTGGCGGTCAACCCCCAGACAAAGCCCCACAACGCGAAGGGAGATATTTCTGTTGACCGTCTCCTGATCGATCTTTTCCAGCAAGTCATATTTGGTGGCCATGGAAGTTCCCACATCGTCGACGATCCATAAACCGCACCCGTCGGAGAAGGTGTTGTTGACCATCATATTCTTCTGCCCGGAGGCTTCGCCGTAGGCTTTGACCTCTTTCCGGTCATATTCGAAAGACCGGTCCAGGCGGTGCTCGAGCCAGAGATTGATGGCCGTGGCCTGAGCGATAGCGCTGCCTTTATACGAGGGGCCTAAAATAATGTCCACTTCCGGCAATCGGCTCGATTCGACCAGGAAACGGGCAAAAAAAGAACCCAACCGGTAACTCAACTTGCCGGTGGAGAATTTCCCCAGGTTGACGAAATAGGGACTGGGACGGCCGTCTTTGAGAACCAGCCCCTGGCGAAAAAAGAGGCTCCCGGTCTCGACTAAAAAGCGGGCGAATTCTTGTTGAAAGGGTTTCAGGGGCATGGGTTAAAACCTCCCGGTGATTTGCAGATAAAAACCGACCCGTTCGGATTTCGCTTCATCCAGTCGGGAGACGGTCGTGGTGCCATCGGAAACATAACTGACGCTGGTGCCATCCTTGGCCTGAAAGAAAAAATAACGAGCCCCGCCCTCAAATTCCAGATGAACCCAGGACCGGTAAACCAGTCCCAAGAGGGCCTCTCCGCCACCCCACCCGGTGGTTTCGGCCCGATGGGCGAAGCTGGGGTCTTGAGTAAGGTCCGCCCTCAGGTTCCAGCGTCCTTCCCCCCAGTATCGAGTGTAAGGAAACCAGGCGAATGCGGCTTTGATTCCCATCTGTTCGAGCCAAGGCCGGGGGGTCCGGATAAAGTCGATTCCGCCGGAAAGTCCAAGTCGCAAGGCCTCCCAATTGAACTCGTAGCGGGAATCCAGCCCCAGGATGGGCTGATCGCTGGGGACTCCCCGCAGGGTGGTCCAGCGGCCGTTCGTCAATTTCAGGTTTTCCCGGTATTGCTGCCACCCGGCAAAAGGTTTCAGGTGCCATAAGGTTCCGGAGTAGGAGGAAAAAGTGGTCTGCAGGTCGGCGGCCCAGAAGGTTGTTTCGCTGGAAACATCCATGAGGGCGTCATGGGTTAACCCCCCGAAAAGATAATCGGAATCCCGGCCGCTGCCCTTGGCTCCGCTTCCCGAGCCAAACATGACCGTTAACCCGACAAGAGACCGGGGGTGAGAAAGGGCCAGGGAGGCATGGGGCAGGACGCTGTCCAGATCCTTGAACTCGAGCACCGAACGGCCGGTTCCCCGGGTGCTGGGGAAGCTGATTTGCCAGGAACTCCAGCCTCTTGAAAGATAGGCCCCCAATCCAACCTCAAGCACCGGGGAGGGTCTGCCCCAGGCGAGTTGAAGCGGGTCTTTCGCTGGGGCCGCCGATTCCTGATCCTGGGCGAAGACCGTACAGGACATGGCGAGCACCAGCAGCAGGCCGAGGCTGGTGGAGCCCCATGAATCCAAACGGCTTCTCTTGACTTTTGTTAATGGTCCCATATAATCAAGTTTAAAAAAAATACCGCGTCAGGTGGAGGTTAATCCGTGCAATTGGGTTTGGAGGTCTTTCTGAACAAGCCACCCCGGAAGCTGTTGAATAAACGCTGGGGCCTGCTCTCCAACCAGGCTTCTGTCAACAGGTCCGGCCACTATAGCAAAGATCTTCTCCGGGGTAAATTTGAAAACAACTTGACCTGCCTTTTTTCCCCGCAGCATGGGTTCTGGGGGACGGAACAGGACAACATGGTGGAAACCCCGGATGGCCGTGATTCGGCCACGGGTCTACCCATCTTAAGTTTATACGGCCATACCCGACGGCCTACCGCCGAAATGCTGGCCGGGATTGACCTCTTGCTGGTGGATCTTCAGGATGTGGGCACCCGGGTCTATACCTTCATAACCACCCTGGCCTATGTGCTCCAGGAGGTCAAAAAATACGAAAAAGCGGTGATGGTGCTGGACCGGCCCAACCCGCTGGGGGGGAAGGCGGTGGAGGGTAACGTCCTTCGGGAGGACCTGACTTCTTTCGTGGGTGTCTGGAGACTACCCATGCGCCATGGCCTGACACTGGGGGAGCTGGCCGGGCTTTTCAATCAGGTCCTGGGGATCGGGGCCGATTTATCCGTTGTGGCCATGAAAGGTTGGACCAGAGCCCGGTTTTTCGATCAAACCGCCCGGTTCTGGGTCTCCCCCTCCCCCAATATGCCCTCCCTGGAAACGGCCGTAGTGTATCCCGGGCAGGTATTATGGGAAGGGACCAATATTTCCGAGGGCCGGGGGACCACCCGGCCGTTTGAATATTTTGGCGCCCCCTTCATCGAACCGTCCCGGGTGAAAAAATATCTGAAGGAATTTCCGATTCCCGGGGTGAACCTGCTGGAGGCCGCTTTTCGTCCGACCTTTCAGAAGTGGCAGGGGGAAGTGTGCCGGGGGTTTTTCCTCCAGATCCATGACCGCCGGGTTTTTCAGCCTTACCGCACCACTCTGGTTCTCCTTCAGGCCATCCGGGACCTCTACCCCAATGACTTTAAATGGAAAGCTCCACCCTATGAATACGAGACCGAACGGATGCCTATAGATCTGTTGATTGGGGACCAGTCCCTGAGGGAGGGGTTGGAAGACGGTCTGCCGGTTTCGGAACTCGAGACGGCCTGGCAGCCGGGGCTGGATGAATTCCTGAGGGCCCGGGAAGCGTTCTTGCTTTATTCATGAATAGATCGGAGCTGATTTTCAGGCTGACCCGGACGGTATCCCGCTTCATTCTCCCGTTGAAGTTCGATATCCGTACCCAGGGCTGGTCGAACCTGCCTGAAAAAGGACCGGCCTTCTTGATCCCTAAGCACCAGCAATGGTGGGATGTCCCCCTGCTCGGCCAGTATGTCCCCCGTCCCCTTTATTTTTTAGCCAAGCAGGAGTTGTTTCATTCTCCCCTGGGCCGCTATTTCATCAGCCGGCTGGGCGGGATCCCGGTGGATCGGCAGTCTCCGATTAGAAGCCTGCCCACCTTCCGGACGTTAGTCTCCCTGCTGCGGCAGGAATCGTTCCTGGTATTATTTCCCGAAGGGACCTATTATCCAGGCGCCATGGGTCCGGGGAAATGGCGGCTGGTGCAGATGATCCTGAGGCTGCAAAATAGACAGCCCCTGGGACCCGTTCCCTTTATACCGGTGGGCATTGGTTATAAGCGAAGGTCCGGCAGCAGCCGAACCAGGGTATCCCTGCGTCTCGGCGAACCGCTTCGGGAACCGGACCCCTGCCGGGCCGAGGATTTTACGAGCCATCTTTTATCCCGGATTAAGGATCTGTCCGGGCTTCAATCTTAAGCCGAGGAGAAAGTATACCGATCATGTTTTTGATCAAGTCCGTTTTGAGTTGTCTGGCCCTGTTAACCTTTGTCCTTTCGGGCTGCACCACGGCTCCCAAACCCAAGGAGGTAAAAGGGCCCCCAAAAATCGCCTTGGTTCTGGGCGGCGGGGCAGCCCGGGGATTGGCCCATGTAGGAGTGATCCGGGTCCTGGAACAGGAAAAGATTCCTATTCAGATGATCGTGGGCACCAGCGTGGGCAGCCTGATCGGGGCACTTTATGCCGCCGATCCCAACAGTTTGAACTTGGAGTGGCTGGCCTTCTCCATCGAGAGGGAGGATATCTTTGACTATTCCGTGGTTTTCTCCAAGATGGGACCGGTCCTGGGCGACCGTTTGGAGAAGTTCGTTCAGACCAAGGCCAAAGTGAAAAACCTGGAGCAGATGAAGATCCCTTTTTTCCCGGTGGCCACGGACCTTAACACCGGTCAGACCTGGGTTTTTGAGAAGGGTTCGGTGGCCAGGGCCGTTCGGGCCAGCTCGGCCATTCCCGGAATTTTCCAACCGGTGGAGATCAACGGCCGGACCTATGTGGACGGGGGGGTTACGGACAACCTGCCGGTGGATATCGCCCGGGCCAAGGGGGCGGATATCATCATCGCCGTTAACATTCAAAAAAAGATCGAAAACGCCCAGATCAGTTCTCTGTTCGACGTGATTCTCCAATCCATCAATATCATGGGGCGAGAGCTGGTCCTTTATAAATGCCGGCAATATGACGTCCTGATCGAGCCCCCCGTGGGTGATGTGGGACTGACCGATTTCAGTCAGAAAAAAAGGCTGCTGGAAGCCGGCATGCAGGCGGCCCGGCAGGCCCTGCCCAAGATCCGGAAGCTGATGGAGGAGCGATCGTAGCCTGCTATTGTGAAAAGACAAATTATTAATAATCAATAATCAATTCTTAATTATTAACCGTTTCGTTTCTATTGGAAGATAATGATGCGTTTCCCGATACATGGCTGGATTGGATTGGCGGCTCTGGTGGGTTCTCAGACCGCCTTAATTATCCAATTGGATTCTGTGACCACCCATTTTTATTCATTCATCTGGTGGCCCTATATCCTGTTGGTTGATGGACTGATCTACTATCGGCGGGGCGAGTCTCTGATTTTGACCCGAACCCGGGAATTTTTTCTGTTAATTCCCTGGTCGGTGGTGATTTGGGTAACCTTTGAGGCCTTTAACTTGGTACTCCAAAATTGGTATTATATCGGGGTTCCCCAAGAAGTTTTCATCCGCTGGCCGGGGTACTTTGTGGCCTACGGGACCGTACTGCCGGCCATTTTTGAAACCCGGGAACTGCTGGACACCTGGCAGGTTTTTGGTAAAGGCCGGATAAAACCGGTCCAAATCACCGCGACCTGGTATGTCGGCTTCGGGTTCCTCGGTCTGGCTATGCTTCTTCTGCCGCTGATCTGGCCTCTGTACGCGTTCCCTCTGGTCTGGGGCGGCTTTGTCTTTCTCCTGGAGCCCCTGAATCACCTGCGGGGCCGGCCTTCACTCCTGAAGGACCTGGAGCGGGGAACCCTGATCAACCTCTATCGACTTCTGCTGGCCGGCCTGATCTGCGGCGGTCTCTGGGAATTCTGGAATTTCTGGGCCCGGGCCAAATGGATTTACACCGTGCCCTGGGTGGGTGAGGTCAAATTGTTTGAGATGCCGATTCTGGGCTTTCTGGGGTTTCCGCCATTCGCCCTGGAATGTTATGTGATGGCCCATTTTCTGAAGATCTACGAGATCAATCCGACCCGAAAACATTGGTCCTGGAAGGCCGTTCCCCTCTGGCTGCTGATCTATGCCTTGATGTTCTGGGCCATTGACCAGTTTACGGTTCGCCTCTATGTCTGAACGGGTCTATTTTATCAGCCTGGGCTGCGCCAAAAACCGGGTGGACAGTGAAGTCATGCTGGGCCAACTGCAGGCGCAAGGGTATCGGATCACCGAGACGCCGGAAGAGGCCGCCGTCATTGTTGTCAATACCTGCAGCTTCATTCGCTCGGCGGTGGAGGAATCCATAGAAACCATCCTGGAGGCGGCCCGATTCAAGGAGCAGGGCCTTTGCCGCGTCCTGGGGGTGACCGGCTGCTTTCCCCAGCGATACCGGGAGGAATTGGTCGGGCGGCTGCCGGAGGTGGATTTTTTTTTAGGCACCGAATCCTTTTTGGGGATCGCCCGGCACGTTCGGGAAGCCCTGACCCGGGACGGAGGAACGACCCTCGACCTGAAGTCCGACCCGGCCCTCTGGCGCGAACCCTGGGAAAGACTTCTGACCACTCCTCCGGGAACGGCCTACTTAAAAATCGCGGAAGGCTGCTCCAATCGCTGTGCCTACTGCACCATCCCGGATATTCGCGGCCCCTTCCGAAGCCGGGACCCAAAGACCTTGGTCACGGAGGCCGAGTCCCTGGCCGCTCAAGGGGTTAAAGAATTGATCCTGGTGGCCCAGGACACCACGGCCTACGGGGGCGATCTTTCCCGGCCCGCCTCCTTGATAGATTTGATAACTTCACTGGCCGGGATTGATCGGATCCAATGGATCCGGCTATTATATCTGAGGCCGGAGCGTGTCACTTCGCAACTACTGAAGGCCCTGGTTGGATTGCAAAAGGTCTGCCCCTACCTGGACATCCCCATCCAGCACGCCAATGACCGTATTTTAAAGGCCATGAACCGTCCTTATCGCCAGAAGGACCTTAGGGCGTTATTTCAGCGTATCCGTCGGACCTGGCCCCGGGTAGCCCTGCGAACCGCGGTCATGGTCGGTTTTCCCGGTGAAGAGGAGGGAGATTTTCAGGATCTACTAAAATTTATCGAGGAAATCGCGTTTGATCACCTGGGCGCCTTTCGCTATTCACCCGAGGAAGGGACCCCGGCGGCCCTTCTGCCGGGAAAAATCGCCAAAAAAACGATTAAAAAAAGATACGACCTGCTTCTAGCCCGGCAGAAGAAGATCTCCTGGGCCCACAACCGGGAATTTGTCGGTCGGGTCGAACCGGTCTTGATCACCGGCACGAGTTCCGAAAGCGAATGGCTGCTGGAAGGGAGGACCCGCTTCCAGGCCCCGGAGGTGGACGGGGTGGTCTATATCACCGACGGGAGCCCTCGGATCGGCGAAATAAACGCTGTAAAAATCATTGAAGCCCATCCGTATGACCTGGTGGGGGAAGCCTTGTAGTTGAAAGCCAGGTTCCGGGCATTTAACTGTCCCTACCCGATTGGGAATTCCTTTAGAATATAATCCGTAAACAGCAGCAGATCATCCAACCGGTTTTCGATCACGTCAATCATCAGATCGATGTCCATTCGTTGGTACTCGTGAACCAGTACATTCCTGAACCCCACCATTCCTTCGAGTTTTTTGGCCAGATCGGCGGAGATGGTCCGATTTGAGGCCAGCAATCGAAAACTCTCTTTGCTGTCCTTGGGAAGCCCGAGCTTTCGCAACTTGATCACATAGTTCGCCAGATCGATGCACTGTTCACAAGCCCGTTGAAGATTTAACGCCACGGCATCCTGGCGCAAATAATCTTCTTCAAAAGGTATCTCGCTGGGAAGCCCGTAATAGATTCTTATCTGTTTGATACAGCGTTCGATGCTCTCCTTCTTGTTCAAAATGATGTCGTTCATACTTGATGAAACCTCCCCCCGGAAATGGCATCGGCCACGATCTCGGCCCGTTCCTCGTTGAGTTTTTGGTAATACGAAAGGGTCAGCATCTCGAATTCCTCTGCGGCGAACTCGTTCCCGACATAAATACGGCAGTCGGCAACGACCACTTCCTTCTGGAGAACGGTAGGGACCCTGCGGAGGTTGATCAGGTCAACCTCTTTTTTCAGCAGAGATTCGAGATCAAAACGCAAATCACTCATTAGGAGCAAACCGGCCTTTTTCGCTTCTTCCGGCGGCAATAGCACTGCGATATCCACATCGCTGTCCGGCCATTCCTGGTCGGTACCGTACGAGCCGAAAAGATATATGGCCTGGGTGTTCGGATAATGGTTCAGGATTATCCGGATGATTTGATCCTGGTTGTTCAAAGCCTTCCTCAAAGAAGTTAACAGCCGAGTTTCTACTTTCTCATTTATAGCCTCTCCTACTCCTTAACAGCAATATCTTCAGGAGGCACCGAAACCACCTTCCCATCCCGCCAGATTACGATGGGGTGGCCCCTGAGTTTATGCTCGGCTATGGCCTGGGCCACGGCCTCTTTCAAGGCCTTTTCCGCCCGGATATCCAAGGGTAGATCCTCCAAATTATCTTCTGTTTTTGACGACCCTTTCATTTAAACCCCCGCATCTTTTATTGCCTGTGAATATTTTTCTTCATCAAAAATGCTCCTAATTCCTTTTGTTTCTTTGGCAAAAACTATGGGCTCTTCACCGGAATTGTCGAAAAGTATCCAGGAATCAAGCAATGGGCGATATAGATGAAAAAGATTATAAAGCCCACGCTCAAATCTGCGCAATATGGTCTGAACGGGCACATCGTGTCCACCCATATTAACGCGCTCTTTTACGCGCCCGAGGGCGAGTTCTGGGGATTGAAGCCACAAAAAAAAGAGGTGTATAGCATAGCCGTCTTTTTTCATATCTTCAAACAATTTCAAGTAAGTCCTGCCGGATAGAACCCGTGTTGTTCTTCCCTGGAGAGGGCGATAACACTTACATCTAAGGCCCCTTCATATTTTTCAGACCGGGGGCACTTATCCTGTCGCCCACTAGTTATCAAATATTTTCATCATGCCACTGCCGGCGATCTCGGCCCACCCGGGTAGCCTGAAGACCCTGGTAATGGTGGGATCCCTGGGTACAGATTCACAGCCGCTCAGAATTTGTTCGATGGGGAAAGGGGCGCTGCCTCCGGATTTCTGAATTCATTGATGAATTTTCCCCAGCGTTTATCCCTATACTTTCCCCGGCATCCGTTACTGATTATTAGTAAAGCAAAGGGGGACGATGCCCACTCCATTCAGTTATGGTTTTTGCATCCATATTTTCAAATCAATATGGCCGCCCTGTTGTCTCAACCCTTCTTAGGGGGCAACTCCGGCAACCACGATTCTTATGAAAACTGGCCAGCCCTTTCTGTAATCTCACTAAATGAAAAAAACACCCCATCTCTTTCTCCAAAAAATGGGGTTTTTTCGGCTTGCTTCATGGACCACCCTTTCGGGTTAGGGGTTGCCAGCCTTGAATAGCGAATTTATGGATGAATAATTTAAAAACATACCAAAGAGTTAAAGTCAATCGTTAGGAAAATAGCGCCATCGCGTTTACCCTGTTCTTCCAATCCACCTTCATGAGGTTTTTGGGTTTCGTCGGGGGCTCCCTCACCTCCTGGCCCCCTCCAACACCTTCGGCGTCGCAAGCCGCTGGGGGAGGGAGAAGCTCTTATCTTGATGATATTCTGTTGCTTTTCGGTAAACGACGCGTCTTTTACGATCCAGTCTCTGATCTCTTGGCCCCTTTGTGGCCCCTTAAATCTACAAAAGGATTAATTCTCATGGCCCCTTTGGCCCCTTTACGGCCCCTTTACGTAAACTATAATGAACACCTTTTCCAGTGGTGCCAACTTTTTCGACGATCCCTTCGGAAACCATCTCCTCTAGATCACGCGAGGCAGTTCTCTTGGAGGCTTCAAACGCCAATTGATAAATCGAGTTTGAAATCAAACGGTGCATCTTCAGGTAACGAATAGCCTTCAACTGCCGTTCGCTCAGGGTATACTTGTCCAGCACCTCAGCCGTCAGCCAGTCACGCCAGAGAGTTATGACGAACGAGCCGGCCCGTTGTTCGAATTCCGGTTCCGGAAGCCCGGCTTCACGGCAAAGTTCGATTATGACCTGGGTGCCGGACCCTACCCTTTCAATGTAGCGGGTCAGATAAAGCGACTCAGCTACCAGCGGATTGTAGGGAATTGAGGGATGATCGTGGCGAAGACTGTCGAGGGTTAACGTGCCCGGAAGGGAACCGGGGTTCCAGACTTCCAATCGGTCGGCAAACAGTCGGACCTCGACGGCGGCGTTGCTGTAGTAATCGCGATGGGCGATGGCGTTGACGATGGCCTCGCCCACGGCATCTGGAGGCAGTTCATAAGTGGCCGGGGCGGTGATGGCAGCGGCGCGAGTGCCAATGGCCCGGTTGATCTTGGCCAGCACGAAATCCCGGGACTGATCCGCCTGTTCGAAGAGATCCCCTCCGTACACCTGCAATGAGGCAAAAGGGCGACGGTATTCCGTGCCGTGACAGTGGATGCATTTCGTCTCGGCGGTGCGTTGAAAGCGTTGCGGGTTGGCCCCGAAGAGCAATACGGCGGCATTGGTCGGTTTGCCGTTGTCGAGCAGGTTGAGGTGCGTTAGAAGGGCCTGCGTCGTGGTGTTGAACTTAAGGGGAAACCCGCGTTCCCGACGGGCGGTTTCCAAAAACCAGGCGATACGTTTCCGGGAGAGGTCATTCAGAACGGCGCCATCGCAGGTAGAGGCATCGAATGGAGGCACGCGCAGCGCACCCCGGCTGTCGAGGTAGTCCACCAGGCTGGCATAAACCTCTGCTGTCAAGGCACTGATATCCTGGACCCGGCGGCGGATCAACTGGCCCCCCACTTTACCGATTAGCCTTTTCATTTGGGGGGCACGTCGTTTTTCGTCGGCGCCCCAAACATATATTAACCGGGTCTTGCCGAGCCGGGTGGCGTGGTTGAATTCTCGCTCGGTGGGGGAGATTCCTTCTCTATCTTCATGGCCGTATTCGTATCCGAAAATCCCTAGGTAGATATCGCATCTGTCCACTTCTTCCAGATAAACCTGGTCGGCCCGGCGATCCTTGGCCGGGATTTCTTCGAACAGAAAAACCTCCGATATAAAACGGCGCAGGAAGGCATCGCCAAGGAGGAAGGCCTTCAAGGCGGGGCGAACTTGTTCGAGTTCCTTTTGAACGCTGCTGATAAATATTTTCAGACGAGTTGCGGGCATATTTTCCCCACCCGAATCCAATCCTTCTGGGGTTAAGGGTAAGTGGAAAAATAAAAACGAAATTAATCAGATAGCCTGGAAATAGCATATCCAAGACCTGTTGTCAATGTAAGGAAAGTGGACCATTGGCCCCGGATCCGGCCTCCAGTGTCATTGACTAAGACATTGTGATTCCAGCGGGGGGCTCCCCCACCCCCTAACCCCCCCCCGCCAGGGGAGGGGGAACTCTTAAGTCACTGATAGTTTAACCCTCTGTCGTGTTTTATGGGTTCATGGAGGGTTTCTTCCACAAACGACAGATCCGTTCGGAGGTGATGGGCAGTTCGTTGATGCTCCCGCCGGTGGCGCCGTAGACGGCAGTAAGGATGGTCAGAATTGTTTGTGAAGCAGATCATTGAAGTTGACAGAACGGGGTTTTTTCGTTATGAACACTATTGAAGAAATAGCCGTTCCAAAGGCGGTCAAGCGGAGCCAGGATGAGCCCAAAAGGCGATTTTTTAGAAGGTTTACAGGGGGATATAGAAAAGGTCAATTATTACCTGATGGAAAACCTCCGCTCCCACATCCCCTTGATCGCGGAGGTCAATCAGCATATCCTGACCGGCGGCGGGAAACGGCTGCGGTCCCTTCTTTTTGTGATCTGCGCCCGGCTTTGCGGCTATGAGGGGGAGAGGGTCTATACCTTGTCTTCCATTTTCGAATATCTGCACGCGGCCACTCTGCTGCACGATGACGTGATCGACAAGGCCGATACCCGCCGGGGTAAGCCGGCGGCCAATACGGTCTGGGGCAACTCGGCGGCCGTGCTGGTGGGGGATTTCCTCCTGTCCAAGTCGTTTACCCTGGCCGTGGAAAGCCAAAAGTTAAGGCTGTTGGAGGTCCTTTCCAGTACCACCACCCAGATGGCCGAAGGGATGGTGCTGGAACTCATCCATACCAGCGACCTGGCTGTGAATGAAGAGACCTACCGGCGAATCCTGATTAATAAAACGGCTATTCTGATTTCCGCCGCCTGCCAGACCGGGGCGATCTGGGGAGAGGCCCCGGAAAAAGCGGAACTGGCCCTGGGGGATTACGGTCTGGACCTGGGAATCGCTTTTCAAATGGTGGATGACCTGCTGGATTACATCGCCTCGGAGCAGGAAACCGGAAAAACCGTGGCCAATGATTTTAAGGAAGGGAAGATCACTTTACCCCTGATACACACCCTGAGCAAATGTTCAGGCGATGAACAGGCAAGAATTCAGGCCATAGCGAAAAAAGCGGTCCCGGATCAGGAGGAAATTCGTCTGGTTTTTGATTTGGTCCGGAAATACGGGGGGCTTGAATATACCCGGGAACAAGCGGAGAGTCATAAAAATCGGGCCGTAAAGGCCCTCGAGATTTTCCCCCCGGGAGGGGATCGGCAGATTTTGGAAGAGCTGGCGGACTTCGTGATAGAACGCCGCTTATAAATAACTGGTAAGAAAAAGTCGTATTTAGACTTTTTGCGAGGTTATAAATTATGATCCGCTATGAATTAGCCCCGGATATCGAACGACAATTAGGACAAATTGCCCGAAGGCTTAAAATGAAACACATCGACTTGAAGCGGGTCAAAGGGGTCCGCAGTTACGGATCTACCGGCAAAGGGATCATTGCCCGCTGCCATGCCCTGCCCAAGGTCATGCAGTTGGCCCTCGGGCAGGAGGCCCACTACGTGATTGAAATCTTAACCGAAGGTTATGGACGACTGAGTGAAGAAGAACAAATCAAGATCCTCATCCACGAATTGATGCACATCCCTGAAACCTTCGGGGGCGGTTTCCGAATGCACCGGGATCATGTGACCCGCCGAAATGTGGAGAAGATGTACCGGGAGTATACCCAGGGCAAGGTGTGATCTGAAAGTTATTCCTCTGGCTCCGAGGCATCATACAGCAGGTTGTTCACCATGGAATGGAGGATGCCGGCCAGATAGATTTCGTCGCCGATATCGGACGAAAGGGAATGATAAACCCCCTCCTTGTCCATATAAAAAACGATTAGTTCCTTGATATCCTCGTTGTTATCACTTAACCGCTCCAGGATATCTACCACCTGTTTCTGGGTCCGGTCGATATGAATAAGTTTTCCTTTTTTACCTGGCATGGCGGAGTACTCCTTTTTCCAGTCTTTCCAGTCGGCTTGATCGGCCAATTCCACTAATATAGTAGAATAATCCGAATTAAACGAAAAGACAAGCCCCTTTCCATTTATTAGGTGCTTACCTATTTTATCTGAGAATTTATCTCTAACCTTTGAACAAGAGGATCTATAAATTCGAAATTCGAAGCACGAAATCCGAAACAAGCACGAAAGTCCAAAATCCAAATGATCAAAACAAAAACGTTTTGAATTTTGGTCATTTGAATTTGTTTCGGATTTCGATATTCGGATTTCGAATTTGAACCAAAAATTTAATATTTTGGTTAGGGCGAACAACCAAGAAATCTATTCGGGGAAAATGAGGATGAATTTCTCTACCAGATGGTCCGGGTGATAAGACTCCTTGGCCTTCCTTAACCCGGGTTCTCCCAAGTCCTGTTCGCGGTTGACGTAGCGGATAGTGCTCCACTCCTTTTCCAGGAACTGCTGGTTGATCAAGGCGTAAAGCCCGGGAATTTCCGGGTTGGCCTTCTCGATATGGATGACTACCGTATCGGGATTCAGTAATTCACCGAGGCTGAAGGCCTCCACCTTTCCCTGCCTCCGGATAACACCCCCCCGATACCGCAGCGAATCAATCTGCTTAAAGGCCTCGACAATGGCCTGTTCCTCGTTCAGCAGGCTGGGCGATTCCTCGCATTGGCGCAACCGGCACCAGGCCTCCTGCAAATTAAGACATTCATTAACCAGTTCCGGGGTCAGGGGGAAATATTCCCAGTCGTTGCTTTTCTTGAGGCGGTTGACGTGATTTTTCTGGGAATGGTAGCGGTTGCCGGAAAGTTGGACGAGGTTTTCCGTGAGGTAGACGTAGTCGCTGTTGTCACGGTCCAGGACCAGTTCAGCCCCGGGAAGAGAGGCCAGTTCGCCGGCCACCGGGCCCGGGACGCGGCTTATCCGCGGCCTATGCCCGGCGGTCCGCAGGGATTCAAATCCGGTCTGTGCCCAGGCCCGAATATCGCCCCCCCGACGGGCGGAAACAAAAAGGGGGCAGATCCCGGAGGCTGCCCCAAGAAGGTCAAAAAATCATGCACCACGGAAACCTGGAGCTCATAATGGCGCCTCCAGATGAACAGATTGGTAAAGGTGAATTCCGAAATTTGCGGTGGAAAGCGCCTGAAGTAATCATTCACCAAACCTTGATGGGTCAGCGATAAGGGTTCGAAGGGAGAAGACATAATCAATGCGAGGCCTTGAGGTCTTTAAGGGACTGAAGCCTTTCATAGGGTATCCGGAGACCACCGAAACCGATCAGCATTTCCACCCCTTCCTTGTTTTGGCCGTGGAAATCGCTTCCTCCGGTCACCAGCAGGCCCAGTTTCTCGGCCAGGGTCAGGTATCCCCGGGTTTGCTCCGGGGTATGCTCGGAATAGAGGCATTCCAGCCCCTGAAGGCCTTGCTCCTTCAACTCCCGAAGAAGACGGACAAGCTCCTCCCGGGTGGCGCAGTTCAAGGTGGAAGGATGGGCCAGAACCGGAATACCCCCGGCCTGGCGAATCAAGGCAATGGCCCGGTCCGGGGGAAAGCGAAATTTTTCCACATAAGCCGGGGCGCCTTTGGTCAGGTAGCGCTTAAAGGCCTCGTCCAGGTTTTGGACGGCCCCGATTTTCAGCATGGCCTGGGCAATGTGCGGTCGGCCGATCTGTCCCCCGGAAAGGGACAGGACCTGGTCGTAGGTAATGGGAATACCCAGCTCCCGTAAGCGAACGATGATTTTAGGGTTCCTTTCCCGGCGGGCCTCCTGAAGACGTTCCAGTTCCTGCAGGAAGAAGGGGTCGGCGTGGTTGATGAAATATCCGAGGATATGCATGCCGCCGCCGGTATAGTCGGCGCTGATTTCCAGGCCCGGAACCAATTCAAAATGCGAAGCCTCGGCCGCCCGCAGGGCCTCCGGCAGACCGGCCACCGTATCATGGTCGGTGAGGGCGATGGCGGCCGCTCCCTTTTGGACGGCATACGCCACTAATTCCCCTGGGGCCAGGCTGCCGTCCGAGGCATTGGAATGGGTGTGAAGATCGATGAGGTTCATTATTGGTCAGCGCTTGCAGGCTTTATTCTGTTGCCGGCAGAGGGCCAAACCAATAACCTCATCCATCCGATCCACAAAATGAAATTTGAGCCCTTTCATCAAGGCCGGCTGGATCTCCTCCAAGTCCTTTTCATTCTTATGGGGCAGGATCACTTCCTTGATGCCGGCCCGCTTCGCGGCCAAGACCTTTTCCTTGATTCCTCCCACCGGAAGGACCAGGCCCCGGAGGGTGATTTCTCCGGTCATGGCCAGTTCGCTCCGTACCGGGCGATCGGTCAGCAAAGAGGTCAGGGCGGTTAATATGGCTACCCCGGCGGATGGCCCATCCTTGGGGATGGCCCCGGCCGGGACATGGATGTGGAGGTCATGGTTGTCATAGAAATCCGGCGAAATCCCTATATGTTCAGCATTTGAACGGATATAGCTCAAAGCCGCCCCGGCGGATTCTTTCATCACGTCCCCCAATTGTCCGGTCAGCGTGAGTGTTCGCCGGCCGGGCATTTTCGAGGCCTCGACAAATAAGATATCCCCTCCGGCCTGAGTCCAGGCCAAACCGGTGGACACTCCCGGGGTTTTGGTTCTTTCGGCCACATCGGAAAAGAATTTGACCGCGCCTAAATAGGAATGAAGGTCTTGAGGGGCGATCTTTTTAAACTGTAATTTTCCTTCGGCCACTTCTTTGGCCACACCACGGCAGATGGCCGCGATTTCCCTTTCCAGGTTACGAAGTCCGGCCTCCCGGGTGTAATTCCGGATAAGGCCCTGAAGGGCTTTTTTCCCAAAGACCAGATTCTTGTCGGTTAAGCCGTGCTCACCCAACTGCTTGGGGATCAAATGGCTCTCGGCGATTTGAACCTTCTCTTCCTCGATGTAGCCCGAAAGGTTCAATACTTCCATGCGGTCGCGGAGGGCCGGGGGAATGGTGTCCAATATATTGGCGGTGGTAATGAACATGACCTGGGAGAGGTCAAATTCCACCTCCAGGTAATGGTCGGAAAAGGAAAAGTTCTGCTCCGGGTCCAGGACCTCCAGAAGGGCCGAGGAGGGATCGCCACGAAAGTCGGTGCCGACCTTGTCGATTTCATCCAGGATAAAAACCGGGTTGTTGGATCCGGCCTTCCGCAATCCCTGAATAATCCTGCCCGGCAGCGCCCCCACGTACGTGCGCCGGTGCCCCCGGATCTCGGCCTCATCCCTGACCCCGCCCAGGGAGAGTCGGACGAATTTGCGTCCCAGTGCCCGGGCAATGGAACGGCCCAGGGAAGTCTTGCCGGTGCCCGGCGGGCCGGCAAAGCAGAGTATGGGGCCCTTCATGTCCGGCTTCAGCTTGCGGACGGCCAGATACTCCAGGATCCGTTTCTTGACCTTCTCCAGATTATAATGGTCTTCATCCAGTACCTTGGCGGCCTTCTCAATGTCCAGATTATCTTCCGTCCGAACGTTCCAGGGCAATTCGGTGATCCAGTCCAGGTACGTAAGGGCCACCGTATACTCCGGTGAGGCCGGGTTCATCCGGGCCAGGCGGTTCAGCTCCCGTTCGGCCTCCTTGGCCGCTCCGGCCGGCAATTGGCGTTCCTTGATCTTTTGACGATACTCTTCGATTTCCAGGGTCTTCTCATCTTTTTCGCCCAGCTCCTTCTGAATGGCCTTGAGCTGCTCTCGAAGGTAATACTCCCGCTGGTTCTTGTCGATGCCCTCTTTGACCTCGGACTGAATCTTCTTGCCCAGCTCCAGGACTTCCAGTTCCTTGGTCAGGACCACGGTGACTTTTTGCACCCGTTCTTTCACATCCA
Organism: uncultured delta proteobacterium; assembly: GCA_963716045.1. Lineage (GTDB taxonomy): Bacteria > Desulfobacterota > RBG-13-43-22 > RBG-13-43-22 > RBG-13-43-22 > CAVQSS01. The sequence continues at coordinate 214,260 of CAVQSS010000026.1, forward strand.
GGGACTCCAGGATATCCTGCTTCTCCTCCTTGGTAATATTGAGCGTCGAGGTAATCATGTCGGCCAGGGAACCGGGGTCCTCCACACTCTGGGCCAGCAGGCTCAATTCCGAGGGTAAATAAGGGGATAATTCCAGGACCTTGGTAAAGAGCGAGCGGGCATTGTTCACCAGGGCCGTGGTCTCCATTCCGGAATCCGCGGAATCTTTCAAGACTTCGATTTTAGCCTTGAAAAAGGGTTCGGTGGCCGTGATTTCAAGGACCTTGAACCGGGTCAGCCCCTGAACCATGATCCGCACGCCCCCCTCCGGGACCTTGGCCATCTTCAGAATCGAACCTACCGTTCCAATGCCGTAAAGGTCTTCCGGGGTCAATGGCTCCTGACCTTTTCCCCTAATCAAGACCAATCCCAGGATATGGTCTTTCAAGAGGGCCTCGTCCACCAGCTTAACCCAGTTGTTTTCCCAAATCATTAAAGGAAAGACCATCTTAGGGAACAGGGTCACATCCATAACCGGCAGGATAGAGATTTCTTCCGGAATATTAACTACCTGTGGCTGTAGGGGTAATGGTGTCTCGTTGACTTCCATAGGAAACTCCTTTTTATAAGAAACGCCGCCAAATTCATTTAATGGGGATGGTTTTGGCTTGCGTAGGCTTTTTAGGTAACGTTATGGTTAAAAGTCCATCTTGGTACTGGGCCTCGATCTTGTCTTCATCGATGAGGACCGGCAACTGAAAGACTCGTTCAAAAGAACCGTATTCAATTTCCATTTGTAGAAACCGCATGGTTTCGGGAGTAAAGGGTCGTTCGCGGCGACCAAAAAGATAAACCAGGTTCTTTTTAATGGTCACCTGGATTTCATTTTTTTTAAGCCCCGAGGCATCCGCCAGGATCACAAAGGCCTGGGGGGTTTCCATAATATCCATCTGAGGGTACCAGACCCGCTGATCCAGCAGAAAGCGGGGGCTGAGCTGGTGAACCATATCCTCCATGAGTCGGCGCATCTGCTGCTGGAGTCGGTTGAAATCGCTTACCAAGGTGCCTCTCCTTTTTGTGTTAGGTTAGTCGTTAGGTGCGGTTCCCCGAAAAGAAAGGGGGCTTCCTAATTATCCGGAACGATTCATCGATTTACTAATTGTGAGATATTATAAGATCGGACAGGAGTTTTGTAAAGGAAGGGGAGGGTTTTTTCGCGGTATTTCAAGCGTATATTTTACTTGCCAGGTTTTAATAATTAGGCTATATTACAACTTTTAAATAAAGTGACCTGCCTGGCTCCAGGGGAGACAAAAAGGGAGAAGAGGAAGCGGAAATGGGGAGTGTAGTCAAGAAAAGACGAAAAAAAATGCGGAAACACAAGCATAAGAAATTAATGAAGAAGACCCGGCACCAGCGGAAGAAGAGAGGGAAGTAGACCAGAGATCCCTATCGGGGTAGTCATTTTTACAGCCTGGAACCCATGATCCGGATGCATCCAGTGGATTGATTTTTTATGATTTTCTGCTTGCCGATACAGGCCATCCCTTCGGGGGTGGCCTGTCTTTTTTGGGAGGGGTCCTATTAAAGCACGCATTTTAACGATCGCCGGATCGGATTCCGGCGGCGGGGCCGGAATCCAGGCCGATTTAAAAGTGATAGCCCTTTTGGGCGGATACGGCGCTTCAGTGATCACCGCCTTAACGGCCCAAAACACCTTGGGGGTCCAGGGCGTGTTTCCTATTCCCGCAACCTTTATCCGGGAACAAATGGATTCGGTCCTGTCCGATATTGGAGCGGATTCGGTCAAGACCGGCATGCTGGCTCAGGCTGAAACCATCCGTCTGATATCCCGGGGGTTGGGGACCTATCGCCTCCAAAAGGTGGTGGTGGATCCGGTTATGGTTTCTCAGAGCGGTCACTCCCTGTTGGACCCCAGGGCCGATCAGTGCCTGATCCGGGACCTGCTGCCCCGGGCCGGGTTGTTGACTCCTAATCTGCCGGAAGCCTCCCGGCTGGTCGGTTTTTCCATCCGAACGGCGCCCAAGATGCGTGAGGCGGCCAAACGACTTAAATCGTTGACCCGGGGCGCGGTATTAATCAAGGGCGGGCACCTCAAAGGGCCGGCCCTTGATTTATTTTATGACGGGGCCTCTTTTCAGGAATTCACGGCTCCCCGGGTGAATTCCCCTCATACCCATGGGACCGGGTGTTCCTATTCGACGGCCATCGCCACCTTCTGGGCCCAGGGACATCCGCTGCTGGAAGCCATAGAAAAAGCGAAACGGTTTATTCAGAGGGCGATCCTGGCCGGAGAGCCGCTGGGCCGCGGGGAGGGGCCGACCAATCCCTATGCCTTTATTGAAGCGGAACTGGCCCGCTATCCGGTCCTGATGGCCCTGAACCAGGGACTGGAACGGTTGAAGACCGCCCGGCTGGGAGAACTAATTCCCGAGGTGCAATCCAATTTCGGGTTTGCCCTGCCTTTCGCCGGGACGATTGACGAGGTGGCCGCCTTCCCGGGACGGATCTGCCGCTTTAAGGACTCCGTCGCCGCCCTGGGGGCCCCGGAGTTCGGAGCTTCACGGCACGTGGCTCGAATCATTTTATCGGCGATCGGCCATGACCCGGAATTCCGCGCGGCCATGAATATCCGTTTCTCGGAAAAGATCCTCAAGGCCATTCGCCAATCCGGGCTCCGGGTAGGTGGGTTTAACCGCCAAAAGGAACCGCGGGAATTAAAAAGTCGGGAAGGTTCCTCCCTGTCCTGGGGCGTGGGCCGGGTCCTGGAAGAAAAAGGCTTTGTTCCGGACTTCATCTTTGACCGGGGAGACATGGGCAAAGAGCCCATGATCCGCGTCTTGGGAAAAGACCCGGACGAGGTGGTCGACAAGATTATTTTTATAGAGAAGCTAACCAAAAATATTTGAATCTTTGGCTAAATCAAAATCCGAATTGCGAACGATTGAAACGGTATAGGAATCTATGACGGATTTTTACGAGGTACTCTGTTATGACCCAGTTGGAATCAGCTCGCCGTGGGGTACTGACCGCGGAAATGACGGCCGTGGCCGCCCGGGAAGGGGTGGACCCTGAACAATTGATGGAGGGGTTGGCCAAGGGGACCATCGTCCTTCCGGCCAATGCCTTAAAGAAAAAATCCCGGCCGGTGGGTATCGGGCAGGGACTGACGATCAAGGTCAATGCCAACATCGGGACTTCCCCGGATCATATCGACCTGGAAGAAGAGTTGACCAAGTTAAGGATTTGTGTGGAGGCCCAGGCCGATACGGTCATGGACCTGAGCATCGGCGGGGATCTGAAGGCTACTCTGAAGGCGATCCTCCGGCACTCTCCCCTGCCGGTAGGGACGGTGCCTATTTACCAGGCCGTGGTGGAAACGGTAAGCGCCTCGGGCGGAATCGTCCACTTAACCGCGGATAAGATTTTTGAAGTGATTGAAGCGCAGGCCCGGGAAGGCGTGGATTTCGTCACCGTCCACTGCGGAATGACTTTAAGTTCTCTGGAGCGTTTGAAAAGGCAGGGGCGGATCACGGATATCGTCAGCCGGGGCGGGGCCTTTTTGACCACCTGGATGGTCTATCACGGCCGGGAAAATCCCCTCTACGAACAATATCCCCGGTTGCTCGAAATCGCCCGGAAATACGACCTGACCTTGAGCCTGGGCGATGCCCTGCGCCCCGGTTGTTTGGCTGACGCCACCGACCGGGCCCAGGTACAAGAGCTTATCCTTTTAGGGGAATTACGAAACCAGGCCCTGGAGGCCGGGGTCCAGGTCATGATCGAGGGTCCGGGGCACGTGCCCTTGAACCAGGTGGAGACCAACATCCTGCTTCAAAAACGGTTGTGCCAGGGGGCCCCGTTTTATGTCCTGGGACCTTTGGTCACCGATATCGCCGCCGGTCACGACCATATCGCCTGCGCCATCGGCGGGGCCCTGGCCGGTATGGCCGGCGCCGATTTCTTATGTTATGTCACCCCTTCGGAGCATTTAAAACTCCCGGATCCGGAAGATGTGCGGGAAGGGATCATCGCGGCCCGCATCGCCGCCCATGCGGCGGACCTGGCCCGGGGGAATCCCCGAGCCTGGGAACGGGATCGGCAGATGGCCTTGGCCCGCAAGGCCCTGGACTGGGAAAAACAACTGGAATTATGTCTGGACCCGGTGAAGGCCAGGAAATACCGCCAGGAAAATCCGCCTCAAGAGTCCGAAGTCTGTACCATGTGCGGAGAGTTTTGCGCCATTAAACTGGTCCGTGATTATTTGAAACGGCCGTGAAACCTTTAGGCCCGGCCTCGGCTTCAGCTCTTCCCAACCTCGCCCAGCAAATCGTCGCCACCCTGCTTAATCGAGAACCCGTCTCCGGGGAGGACCTGGCCGGTCTGCTCGGCGTTTCCCGAACAGCGGTCTGGAAGCATATCCGGCTCCTGAAAGAGGTCGGGTTTACCGTTGAAGCCCAATCAGGGAAAGGGTATCGGTTAACCCAGGTCCCGGATCTGTTGCTTCCAGTGCTGATCCAAGCCCGCCTGAAAACCAAAATCATCGGACGGAGCATTCAGCACTTCCCCCAAATCGAGTCCACCAACACCAAAGCCCGGGAATTGGCTGAACAGGGAGCCCCGGAAGGCACTCTGGTGGTCGCTGAATATCAGACCCGGGGCAAGGGGCGGATGTCCCGGCCCTGGGAATCACCGGCCGGACAAAACCTTTTGTTTTCCATAATCCTGCGTCCGACCTTACCCCCGCAGCAAACCTTCAACCTGATCCTGCTGGTCTCCGTGGCCCTCTGCCAATCCATTCAGATGGAGACCAACTTGGAATTGATGATAAAATGGCCCAACGACCTCTATTGCCGAGAAAAAAAATTGGCTGGCATATTGGCCGAATTCGCGGCCGAATCGGACCGTTTAGACTATGTAATCATCGGGGTAGGCCTGAATGTGAATTGGTCTCCAGCGGCCTTGCCGGAGGAGGCCCAACCGGCTACCAGCATTTTACAGGAAACCGGGATTCGGACCTCCCGCTTGGAAATGTTGGTCTCGTTTCTTTCCGGGATGGAACGGTTATACCGCCAGGCGCAAAAGGAAGGGTATCACTTCATAAAACAGGCCTGGGATCGCCATTCGCTAATTAAAAACCGTCCGGTAAAGGTGATGAACGGAGAGGAAACCTGGAGCGGAATCGCCCAGGGAATTGATCCGCAGGGCGCCTTGATGGTTATTTTGGATAACGGGGAGAAAAAGCGTTTTCTGACCGGCGATGTGCATCTCCGGATTTAGACCCCTAAATCCGAAATTCGAAGCACGAAATCCTGATGCCTTCGCAGGAAGTTCGTCAAGGGGCTTGTCATTCTGAGCGAATGCGAAGAATCTCGTTTTTTCAATAGGGTACAAAATACTTCGCGGGGCCTGCCCTGAGCCGGAAACCGAGATCCTTCGCAGAGTTTACCCTGAGCCGGAAACCGAGATCCTTCGCAGAGTTTACCCTGAGCCGGAAACCGAGATCCTTCGCGTTGCTCAGGATGACAAGCAGGCGAAGGGCTCAGGATGACAAGCAGGCGAAGGGCTCAGGATGACAAGCAGGCGAAGGGCTCAGGATGACAAACAGGCGAAGGGCGCAGGATGATAACCGAAAGGCTCAGGGCGACAGTCGAGGATGACAGTTTGGGATTTTTTGGGAGGTTTTCAATCCTAACCAAGCTCAAAGCTCATTCGGCCTTCGGCGGGTGCAGCAAAGGGATTTGAAAAAGGATTTCGGTTCTCCCGTCGGGCAGCGCGGATAGCTCCATCTGGCCATTCACCAGCCGGATACGTTCTTCCAGCCCTATCCGCTCCCGGGCTTCCTCGGCACCGCTCCGAGGCCGGTCCCCCATCATTTTCCCGTTATCTGAAATGGAGAGCCGGAGGGTTTTATCCTCCAAGGTGAGCCTGACGGTGATTTGGGTGGCCTGGGCCTGGCGCAAGGCTTCCTGGACCAGCCGGAAACAGGCGGTTTCCACTTCCGGGGCAAAACGAACCGACGGCGGTTCGGCTGAAAACTGAATTATGATTCCGGTGCGTTGGGCCTCTTGGTCGATAAGCAGGCGGAGGGCGGGAATCAATCCCAGTTCCTCCAGGATGGGGGGGCGTAATTCCAATGAAAGCCGGTTGATCTGCCGGCAGACCCGGTCGATGATCTGAATACTTTCATTCACCGGGATCGTCCGGTCGAAAGGGCTGGGGAGGGTCAAGGCGGCTTGGAGGTTGACCTTGACGGTGAAAAGGGCCTGGGCGATTTCATCCTGCAATTCCCGGACGATCTGCTGCCTTTCCGCTTCCTGGGCTTCCATCAGATGCCGTGAAAGAAGGCAGAGCCGGTCCCGGCTGGTCTGCAGTTCCCCGGATTGTCCCTCCAGTTCTCGGGATTGTTTCTTGGATTCCTCTTCAGCTTTCCGGCCTTCGGGTATTTCCGAGATGATGTGGACGGCCCCGATCAAACGACCGGACTCGTCGAAGAAGGGATCGGCGCTGAGATTTAAGGTGCGGCCATTCAAAGACAAAACCAGGGTTTCCTTTACCAGGCTTTTTCGCATACGGCTGACCGGGCAACCGGGGATAGGTTCCGGATTACCGTGGACCAGTTGGCAGCAGGAAAATCCCAATATTTGATCCGCCGGTTTTTTTAGAAGCGCTATCATGGCCCGGTTGTAGTTTAATATGCGGCCTTCCAGATCCAGCAGACAAACGGCTTCAGGGAGGCCGTCAAAAATACTTTGCCAGGGCTGGGAAATTGCCGTATTGTTCCGATCCATGATCATTGCCTTCTTAAAGAGATTACCGGTATTCTGCCATATCCTCGGGGAAGAGATCAACTCTTTTCCCCGATTTCTCCGGTCTATTTCGGTATCCGTCAAATTAACCTGTAACCAGCAACTTGCAACCCGCAACGTTGTTTTTTTCATACGGTACCTATGACCGTTCTCCATCCGGCCGCGGAGCGCTACCTGAACATCCCCGGCAGTCTGATCGCCTGGATCCTGCTGATCCTGGCCCTAAGCCTGTTCTCCTTTTCATTGTACAGGCGAGTCTTGATTCTTCTTTCCGGGCAGCAGGACCCCCGCTGGGGCAACTGGAAGGAACGGGTTCGGGGATTGGCTGTTTATGGGATTCTCCAAAAGAGGCAACCCCGTTATTTCTGGGCCGGGTTGATCCACTTTCTGATTTTTTGGGGGTTTGTGGTCCTCGGGCTTCGTTCGCTGGATCTGATCGTGCAGGGCCTGGGGGGCGGAACCGTTCTGCCTTTTTTGAAGGGCGGGTTCGGATCTTTCTACGGCAGCCTCAAGGACCTGTTTGAACTGACCGTCCTGGGCGCCTGTATTTGGGCCATACTCCGGCGGGCGGTGGCAAGGCCGGCGCGGTATGAACTGGAAACCGGTCGGGGGCATCGTTGGGAGGCCTATCTGGTCCTTTCCCTGATCGGTTTCCTGATGCTGACGGACATGTTTTATGAAGGGGGCGCGCTCCTTTTGTCCCCCCCCGCTTCGGGCTGGCTCCCCGCAGCCGGCCTGGCCGCCTTGGTCTTATCCGGCCTGGGCGAAAACGATCTCAGGAACGTTTTCCTGATCGCTTACTGGGCCCATTTTCTGGCCTTTTTCATTTTTTTGAATTTTCTTCCCCTGGCGAAACACTTCCATATTCTTACCGCCCTGCCCAATATTTATCTCCGCAAGCTTAATAAGGGTTCTTTGAAACCGGCCCGTTGGGGGATCGAGAACCTGGAGGACCTGGAAAGCCTGGGCGTCGGTCGGCTGGAGGATTTTACCTGGAAGCACCTCCTGGATTTATTCACCTGCACCGAATGCGGACGCTGCTCGGACATGTGCCCGGCCAAGGCGGTGGGGCGTCCCCTTTCTCCCAAAATGATCACCCTCAAGCTCCGGGATTACGCCTACCGGAAAGTCCGGGTGTTTTCCCTCGGCCCCTCGAATCCCGAAATGGGGGGGTCGGAGGACCAGGCGAAAAGGGATAAGGCTGAAACCGACCTTGTCGGGGAGGTGATCACCTTCGCTGAAATCTGGTCCTGCACCACCTGCGGGGCCTGCGAAGAAGAATGCCCGGTGTTCATCGAGTATCTGGACAAGATAATCGATATGCGGCGCCATTTGATCGAAACCGCCCAGAACCCCAAGACCTTTAACCCGGTATTAACCCAAGTGGAAAAAACCGGCAATCCTTTCGGCAAACCTCCAAAAAAGCGGGCCGATTGGATCAAGGAGATCGCGGACGTTCCAGTCAGGGTCTTGAAAGAAGGGGATGAGACCGAGGTCCTTTATTTTGCAGACAGCTATGCCTCTTACGATCCCCGGGTGCAGGCCGTGGCCCAGGCCGTCGTCCGGGGCTTAAGTCTGGCCGAAATAGACTTTGGTATCCTGGGAGCGCGGGAGAAAGATTCGGGCCATCAGGTCCGCCGACTGGGCGAAGAAGGGCTTTTTCAGGTGCTGTTGGAAGAGAACCTGGAAGTCCTTCGGTCCTGCCGGTTCAAGCAAATAGTCACCACGGATCCCCACTCCTTCAATACGCTGAAAAACGACTATCCGGGAAACCTGCCGGTGGTGCATTACACTGTGTTTTTTCGGGATTTGCTGGCTTCCGGCCGCTTAAAGCCGAAAAAAATGGTCGACGGGCAACCGCTTTATACGTATCATGATCCCTGCTACCTGGGTCGGCACAATGAAGTTTACGAAGCCCCCCGGGAGATCCTCAACCGCCTGCCGGGGCTGAAGTGGGTGGAAATGGCGCGCTGCCGGGACCGCAGTTTTTGCTGCGGGGGCGGGGATGTCAATCTTTGGCACGAAATCGAAGGGGAAACGATGCGTCCGGCCGCCCGGCGCCTGGAGATGGCCCGGGAAGCGGGGGTCGGGGGGATTGTTACGGCCTGCCCCTTCTGTCTCTTGAACCTGGAGGATGCGGTTAAGACCGCAGGCCTGGAAGAAGAAATGAAGGTGGTTGACCTGATGGAATTGCTGGTGTCGACCCTGTAGATTCTTTAAATCCGAAATTCGAAGCACGGAATCCGAATGAAGCGTCATTCCCGCAGCGCTTCTGAGCGGGAATCCAGGCTTTTTTCAAAGAACATTGGATCCCCGATAAAGGCCTTCGGGGATGACGAGAAATTATCTGCAAATACAATAAAGAGGCCGTTAATAATTAAACCGGCAAGGCAGGAGGTAGACTCTTGAATATTATTGTTTGTGTAAAACGGGTCCCGTTCACCCAGGAAGTGGACCTGGAAATCGAGGCCGGAAAAAAAGAAGTGGACCGGGAATCCCTGGCTTATGTCGTCAATGACTGGGACAACTATGCCATTGAAGAGGCCGTTCTATTGAAAGAGCAGGGGGAGGGAACGGTTACGGCCATTACCATCGGCCGGGAAGAGGATGAAGAGGTCCTCCGGCGGTGCCTGGCTATGGGGGCGGATCGGGCCCGGCGCATCGACCCCGGGGAGCAAACCCTGGACGGCCACGGAACGGCCCAGGTTTTGGCCCGGGGCCTGGCCGATATTCCCTTTGATCTGATCTTGTGCGGCGTCCAGGCGGAAGACGACAACCAGGGGATGGTGGGGATCATGATAGCCGAGTACCTCGGCCTGGCCCACGCGGCAGTGGTGACCGGCATCGAACCTCAGGAAGGGAAGTTGATCGTTCAAAGCGAGTTGGAAGGCGGGATGGACGAGCGTTCCCGGATAAGGCTCCCGGCCCTTTTGACCGTACAGACCGGCATCAACGAACCCCGTTATGTTTCCATCATGGGGATCAAAAAAGCAGCCAAGAAACCGCTGGAGGTGATCCCCCTGGCCGACCTGAATTTTTCCCCGGACGACCTGGCCCCGCGAGTCCTTATTGAAGAAGTCTTTCTCCCGCCGGAGACCGGCGGCGCCGAAATGATCACCGGCGACCCGACGCAGGCGGCGGAAAAGATCCTGCAAATACTCAAAGAAAAGGGGGTGAGGTCCTGATGGGAGGAATCTTCGTAGTGGTGGAACACCGCCAGGGGAAGGTCCGGGACATCACCCTGGAGATGCTGGCCAAGGCCGGCGAATTGAAGAATGACCTGGGCGGCGATCTGACGGCGGTCCTGCTGGGTTGGGAGACCGGGTCGCTGATTGAGGCCTTAAAGGGGAGGGCCGACAGGATCCTGGTGATCGAGGACGAGCGGGTAAAAATCTTTGAGGCCGAGGTTTACAAATTAGTCATTCAGCAACTGATTCAAGAGTCTCACCCGTCCCTGACTTTGATCGGCCAGACCTCCTGGGGTCTGGACCTGGCCCCCTGCCTGGCGGTCCAATTAGGTTTCCCCCTGGTCACGGATTGCCTGGATATCAAGATCGAAGCCGGGAAGCCTGCGGCCCTGCGACAGATATACGGAGGCAAAGTCTTCGCCCGGGTCTCTCTTAAAGATTCCCCCGGTTATTTGGCCACCATTCGGCCGGGCGTTTTTTCACCCGACCTGCCAGGGGACAGTCCAACCGAAGTGGTCAAAAAGGATTTCCCGCCGGGACTGCCTGAATCTAAAAAGCAGGTCCTGGAATTGGTCGAGTCGGAAGCCGGGGAAGTGGATATCGCGCAGGCCGAGTTTCTGGTTTCGGTGGGGCGGGGTGTGGGCGAAGAAGAAAACCTGGCTCTGGTTCGGGACCTGGCCCGGTCGCTGGGGGCCGTGTTGTCGTGTTCCCGTCCGATTGTGGACAAGAAATGGCTGCCGAAATACCACCAGGTGGGTACCTCGGGAAAAGCGGTCAAGCCAAAGGTCTACCTGGCCCTGGGTATCAGCGGGGCCTTTCAGCACCTGGCCGGGATCGGCGGCGCCGGGACCGTTATCGCCGTCAACAAGGACCCCAAGGCCCCGATTTTTAGAGCGGCCCAGTACGGGGTGGCCCAGGATATTTTCAAGGTCATCCCGGCGTTGATGGAACAAATAAACAAATAGTATTCATCGCCAAGACGCAAAGGACGCAAAGGAACCCATGGATTTTACCTTAAGCAAAGAACAACAGGATATCATCAAGGCCGCCCGGGAGTTCGCCCGCAAGGAGTTTCCGGAAAGGGCCCTGGAGTTTGACCGCACCGAGACCTTTGATCTGGCCCTATGGAAAAAGGCCTGTGAACTGGGTTTCGTAGGCGTCTTCATCGACGAAAAATATGACGGGGCCGGGTACGGCTATCTGGAGCACTGCCTGATCACCGAGGAATTCTGGGCCGTGGACCCGGGGATCGGCCAGGCCATCCTTTCCGCCACCTTCGGGGCCGAACTGCTCCTGCTGTTTGCCCAGGAGGACCAGAAGGAATGGATCCTTCCGGAGCTGGTTTCCGGGGAGGCCCTTCTGGCTACGGCCATCACCGAACCGGATGCCGGATCGGATGTGACCGGGGCTTCCACGGCCGCGGTGCAGCAAGGGGACCAGTGGGTGATCAACGGCTCCAAGATGTTCATCACCAACGGGGATCTGGCCAGGTATGTGATCGTCTATGCCCTGACCAACCCGGACCATCCCTCACGGCATACCCGGCACAGCTTTATCATCGTGCCTACCGATCAGCCCGGTTTCCAGGCCAATAAAATTCACGGAAAGCTGGGCATCCGGGCCTCGGATACGGCGGAGTTGGTTTTTTGTGACGCCAAGGCGCCCCTTTCCAATTTGATCGGGGAAGAGGGAGAAGGGTTTCATCAATTGATGGCCTTCTTCAACCGGACCCGTCTGCACATCTGCGCCCAGGCCGTGGGGCTGGCCCGGGCGGCCCTGGAGGAGAGTATCCGCTATACCAAGAAGCGCCACCAGTACGGGGTTCCCCTGGCTTCATTCCAGGCCACCCAATTCAAGCTGGCCGAAATGGCCACCCGGATCCGGGCCGCCCGCAACATGTATTACGAGGCCGCCTGGCTGATGGATAACGGGGTGGTGGATCACGCCCTGATCGCCATGGCCAAGTGGTTTGCCGGGGAGATGGCCGTGCGCGCCGCCGACGAGGCCCTGCAAATGCACGGGGGCTATGGCTATATCGACGAATACAAAGTGCAGCGCCTCTACCGGGACTGCAAGATCCTGGAGATCTACGAAGGCACCAAGGAGATCGAAAAATCGATCGTGGCCCGGTCCATTTTGGGGATGTAGGTAGTCTCGTCACTTGATGTCCCCACTTCGTCACAATCTGCAGGTTGTCCTGCATTTTTCCGGTTCTTTGCTGATCGCCTTAGGGTTTTTTCTGCTGGTGCCCCTTATCCCGGTATTGGTATTCGGCGAATTCAATCAAGGCTACATTACCTTAAAGGCCTTTTTGATTCCCTCGATCCTATCCCTAACGACGGGAATCGGGTTAACCCGGCTTTTCCGAGCGGAAAAACCGACCATGCTTCAATCCATGTTTATCTGTACCCTGGGCTGGCTGGTCTTCTCCGCCGTAGGGGCCCTTCCTTTTGTCTTGGGTATTCAAAGCAGCTTTCTGGACGGTTATTTTGAAGCCATGAGCGGATTCACGACCACCGGTATTACGGTCTTCACCGGCCTGGATAAAATGCCCAAAAGCATTATCTTTTGGAGGGCCTGGACCCACTGGATCGGAGGACTGGGCATCCTGACCATGTTTCTGGCGGTTAATTCCCGGAAAGGCGGGACTCATCATCTTTTTGGCGCCGAAGGGCACAAGATCGAGGTCTCCCGCCCGGTTCCGGGGGTGACCCATACCATTGAAATTCTGTTAAGCATCTACATTGGGTTTACCCTGTTCATCGCCTTTGGCCTTTTTGCCCTCGGCATGTCCTTTTTCGACAGCCTCTGCCACAGCTTCGCCGCCCTGGCGACCGGCGGATTCTCCCCCTACGATGCCAGCATCGAATACTACCGGCTTGCCGGCCATCCCAATTATATCTGGTTTGAATACCTCCTGATCCTGGGCATGATTTTAGGAGGGTCCAGCTTTGTGGTCCATTATCGGGTTATTACCGGGAGCTGGAAGGCCCTCTGGGATAATACGGAATCGCGTTATTGGTGGATCATCATCGGGGTCTTTTCCGCGCTGATATTATTGGAAAGGTTGATCCGGTTTGCTCCACCGCCATTTCCGGTTTTTGATGGAGACGTGTTTTGGCGCATGGAAGAAAATTTTCGCCTGACCCTTTTCCAGGTAGTCTCGATTGTTACCACCACCGGTTTTCTCACCCGCGACATCGGTGATTCCTTTTTCGGGGAATTGGCCCGTCAGCTTTTCCTGGTGCTCATGGTTATCGGCGGCTGCGTGGGTTCCACCGGGGGAGGGATCAAGGTGCTGAGGGTGGCCCTGCTAACCAAGATTTTTCGACGGGAAGTGTACCGGCTCCGTCTACCGACCCAGGCGATTACCTTGATCATGGTGGACGGACAACCTCTGGATTCAAACGAGATCCAAAGGGTTACGGGGCTGTTCTTTGCCTGGATGGTCCTGTTGGTCTTCGGCGGAGTAGTAACGGAATTATTTTCTAATCTAACCGGTTATGCCGCCTTTTCGGGCATGTTCAGCGCCCTGGGCAACGTGGGACCCTGTTATATTTCCGTGGAAGAAATCAGCCGTTTGCATCCGGTGATCAAGACCGTTTATATTCTGGGGATGCTGGCCGGACGGCTGGAAATCATTCCCTTATTTCTATTTCTGAATTATCGGGCCTGGAAATCGTAAAGGATACAGGAGGAGTTTATTTCATGAGAATAATCGTGGCCGGCGCCGGGGTAATCGGCTTCCAGATTGTTAAGATGTTGGTGGAAAACAAGCACGACGTGGTGGTGATTGACAGGGATCGTGAGACCTGTGAACTGGTATATCAGGAAACAGGGGCGGTGATCCTCCACGGCAGCGCCACCGATATCCGCCTTCTGGAACAGGCAGGGGTCAAACATTCCGAGGTGATCGTCTGCCTTGTTCGGAACGACGCCGATAATATCGCTACGGCCATTCTGGCCAAGAGTCTCGGGATCCCCTCGGTCATCGCCCTGCTTCGTAAACCCGATTACGAAGAGGCCTATCGTTCAGCCGGAATCAATCATATCATCAGCACCACCGATATCCTCTCCCATCAGATAATGATGGAAATCGAACAGCCCAAGGTCAAGAAGATACTGTCCATCGGCGGGGGAAAGGCGGAGATTTATGCGGTAGAGATACCCCCGGAGTCCCGCTGCGTGGGGATGACCATCCGGGAAATCACCCAGGAGAAGAAGTTCCCCCAGGATTGCGTCTTTGTAGGTATCTACCATGAAGACAAAGAAACCTTCTCCATACCGCGCGGGGAGAACAAACTCCATAAATGGGATACGGTCTTCCTGGTCTCCAATAGCCAGCATATTGCTCAAGCCGCAAACATTTTAATTAAGACCCAGTAAAGCCTGATACTGGAGTAAGGACGATAGGGAGTACTGGAGTCATGGAGCACTGGAGTATTGGGTTAAAAGAAGGAGTCCTGCCCGTCTTTGATTTGTGACGATTTTTGAAGGCCATCACTCCACTACTCCAGTACTCCGTCACTCCAACACTCCGATTTCCGTAAATCTTTGTGTCCCGGACCTCTCGGGGGTCAGCCAAAGCCTGGCCCTCTGGCCCCGGATCTTTAAACTTATCCCCTTTTGTCTATTTGGTTAATTGCTCCACCCGACGGACAAAGCTCTTTCCTGTTTCCGGTCTCCCCTCCAAGCATTTCCCTGCCCACACTGAAGATCAGTGGGGCCCGTGTAAATAGTCCCCACCTTTATCAACGACCAGGTAACAGTTCAGTTTTTTTGGAGCCTTTTTAATCACGCCCCCGCGTTATTGCTGACGGTATGTTCCATAACGGATTTCGCAATTTTTTCCGTGACGGGGACCTAAATGCAAAACCATACAGAATAGCGGATCAAGCGGAAAATAATTCCTTCTAATATTTTCCCAACAGAAAGGCTAACCGGGGTCTATTATTTTTTATTATTGAATTTCGATTAGTTATATTTGGAAAAATTACTCCGGTGTTTTCGGCACTGTTATTGCTAATAAATATCGGTAACAGATTCTCTGTGGAAAATCCTTATTGAGTATTTTGGGTTTCTGTCCGAATTGGAAAGGATGTTGTCTTGTGTTTGTCGTAAATTGGTCCTCTCAAATATTGTCCCGCTTGTTGCCTATTAAACGTTAATGTTAATTAACATTAACAAAAATAATTATCAATTAAGAAAATATTATTTTAAAGTAATAATAAAATCAATAAGTTAATAATTAATTAATTTGGTATATTTTTTGCTTAAAAAAACAAATAGAATAATAAAAATAACAATAAATCATTTTTTCTCAGTCCCGTGATAAGGGAGGTGATTCCAAACAACGCCTAATAAAAGCCCATTTTAGATTTGGGCTTTCAGGAACAACCCGGATTTTCATTGGCCCGGCACCCATCTTTCTGCCTCCGCTAAAAAGGAGCTGATGCTCTCTATGCTTAAACCTAATACCGGTGTCAATCAATTAATTAACTCGCCCTTTCAGGAGGTTTTTTATGAACGTATCAAGACGCGATTTTATGAAATTTTGTGGTATTTCGGCGGCGGCCGTGGGATTGTCCACCAGTGAACTGGGCTTGCTTGAAAAGGCCTTGGCCAGTCCGAACGGACCTTCGGTCATCTGGCTGCAGGGCAGCGGTTGTACCGGATGTTCCGAATCCTTTCTCAACCGCATATCCACCTCCGGCCCGCAGACGGCTGCCAATGTACTAGTCGATGCCATCAACCTGGTCTATCACCCGAACCTCATGGCCCTGGCGGGTCAGGATGCTGTGGCCCAAGCCGAGGCGGCTTACAATAAAGGCGGGTATCTTCTGGCAGTGGAAGGCGGGATTCCGACCGCCTTCGGCGGAAGGGCCTGCTATGCCTGGACCTATAATGAGCAGGAAGTCACCTTCGAGAAGGCCGTGCGGACCCTGGCCGACAAGGCGGCCGGAATCCTGTGCATCGGGACCTGCGCCGCCTGGGGAGGCATCCCGGCCGCGCCACCGAACCCCACCGGGGTCATGGGAGTCAAGGAGCTGACCGGCAAGACCACCATCAACATCCCCGGCTGCCCCACTCATCCCGACTGGATCGTCTGGGCGGTGGTGCAACTGCTGACAAACAAGCCGATCGCTCTGGACAGCTACGGTCGGCCAACCCAGTTTTTCAGCGCCACAGTGCATGACCAGTGTCCCCGAAACGGACGCACCCAGGCAACAACCATCGGTGTGGACAATACTTGTCTTATAAATTTGGGCTGCCGGGGTCCGATGACCATGTCCAATTGTCCTCAACAGAAATGGAACAACCAGGTCAACTGGTGTGTGGATGCCAATGCACCCTGCATCGGCTGTACCGAGCCCGGGTTTCCGGGTACGAATCCTTTTTACGCTCCCGGTGTGTAATATAATTAAGGAGGTAACTCAATGTCGACCAAGATATTTATAGATCCCGTAACCCGCCTGGAAGGACATCTCAAGATCGCGATCACGGTAAATGAAGTGGGAGGGCAACAGCAGGTCGTCGATGCCCGGGCCACGGGGACCCTGTTCCGCGGTTTTGAGCAGTTGTTGGTCGGCCGCGATCCAAGGGATGCCCAGCATCTTACCCAGCGGATCTGCGGCGTGTGTCCCGTGCCCCACGGAATGGCCTCGGTCATGGCCCAGGACGCGGCTTTCAGGGTGACGGCGCCCACCAATGCCCGGATCATGCGCAACCTGGTCTTAGGCGCCAATTTTGTGCAGTCCCACATTCTTCATTTTTATCATTTGACCGCCCTGGACTATATCGACGGGCCGGCCATGCCGCCCTGGCAGCCCTCCTGGAAGGCGGATAAACGCCTCGACAAGGCGACGACCGACACTCTGGTGGGCCATTATGTGGCCGCCATTGACATGACCCGCAAGGCCCATGAAATGGGCGCCCTTTTCGGAGGGCGCATGCCGGACCCGGCCGCTTATATCGCCGGGGGGTTTACCACAACGCCCCGAGCCGACCGGATCTCCAAGTATAAGGCCTACCTCAATGAATTGCTCCCCTTTATCCAAAATGTCTATTTGCCGGACGTGGCCGCCCTGGGATCGGTTTACTCGGATTATAACAATATCGGAAGGGGATACGGCAACCTGCTGGCCTTCGGGGTCTTCGACCTCGACTCAGACGGCGAAAGTAAACTCCTCAGACGGGGCCGATCCGTGAATGGCACCACCTCCGTGAATTCGATCGACCTGAACCAGATCAGCGAGTCGGTCCGCTACTCTTGGTACGAAGATTCCACTACCAATCTGAATCCCGCTGCCGGGAAAACCCTGCCGCAGAATCCCAAAGCCAAGGCCTATTCCTGGCTTAAAGCACCGCGGTATTCCGGTACGCCTTATGAAGTTGGCGCTCTGGCCCGGATGTGGGTCAACGGGGATTACCGGCAAGGGATTTCCGTCATGGACCGGCACAAGGCCCGGGCCCAGGAAACCTTGAAAATAGCCCAGGCCCTCCAAGCCTGGGTGAACCAGCTCCAGCCGAGTGGGGCGGTATATACCAAACCTTCGATTCCGTCCACGGCCTCGGGCATAGGACTCACCGAGGCCCCCCGGGGCGCCCTGGGGCATTGGCTCCGGACTGCTTCGGGCCAGGTCTCGAGCTATCAGATCATTACCCCGACCTGCTGGAACGCCTCTCCCCTGGACGACGCCAGCCAGATGGGCCCCCTCGAAAAGGCCCTGATGGACACGCCGGTCAAAGACGTGAAAGAGCCTATCGAGGTCCTGAGGGTCATTCATTCTTTCGATCCCTGCCTTTCCTGCGCCGTCCATGTCTCTCGGCCGAATGAAAAGGCAACGGTCCAGGTCATTACCGGGTGCTGAAAGACCGGGAAGGAAGTTGTTTTGAGGAAACCAAAATGAAAATGCTATCGAAAAGACCCGGGTTAATCGCCGAACGGAGACCGAGGATCCTGATCGCCGGCATGGGCAATGTCCTGCTGCGGGACGACGGCGTCGGAGTGCACGCCGTGAAACGGTTTCAACAGGACGACGGGCCTGATTATCGGGCCGTCGAGGTAGGGTGCGCGGTGTTTGATGCCCTGCACCTTTTCGACTGGGCGGAAAGGATCCTGCTCATCGATGCCATGCAGGCCGGCAGCCCGCCCGGGACCGTGTACCGGATCGACAGCCTGAAGGATATGGATCTGGGAACCAACCCGGCCTCCCTCCATGAGTTTTCGGTGATCCAGGCCCTGGAAATGATCCAAAAAAATCCGAAGCCGGCCGTAACGATCATCGGTGTCGAACCGGAGAGCATCGATTTCGGTCTGGAGCTTTCGGAAACAGTGGCCGCCTCCCTCCCTCTGATCTGGGAGACCGGTCGCCAAATCGTCGAGGACTGGATCCGGGTTTATCAAGCCCTGGATCCGGGAAAATCCCCCTCTGCATATAACCTTATGGGCCTGGTTTCAGCCAAAGTTGACCGTCCCATCCACCTGGAACAATTATGAACACCCTGTTAAGGAGAACCAATATGAGAAATTCCAAAATAACCATCCCCTTGATTAGTCTGGCAGCCGTGCTGCTGATCTCCGGCTACGTATTGGGAAACAACAGCGATATGAGTATTTTTAACTCTTACAACACTTTAAACCCAGTCCTAGATAATAGCTGTACCGTTTGCCATACTAGTGGGAGCAGCCTCAATCCTTACGGAAGTGCGTATTCTAGTAACGGGCGCAATAATAACGCCTTGCTCAGCATCGCATCGAACGATTCGGACGGGGATGGTTTCAGCAATTCAGCCGAGATTACCGCTGGGACCTTCCCCGGTAATGCCAACAGCCGTCCAACGACCACCACTGACAACACCCGGCCCACAGTCACAGCCTTCACTATTCCAGCTACCGCTACTTCGCTGACCGTACCGATTTCAACCTTGACGGCCACGGACACGGGAGGCTCCGGGGTAAACGGCTATATGGTGACAACCACTAATACGCCCCCTGCTGCCACGGCTGCAGGCTGGTCAACTAATGCCCCGACCACCTTTTCCTTCCCGACCGGCACCTCCGGCGCCCAAACCCTATATGCCTGGGCCAAGGATGGGGCCAACAACGTTTCCACCGGCCGGAGCGCCGGCGTCACGATTACCACGGGCGGCGGCGAAGTCGACGTCGAATCCCCCGAGGTAATGGAATTTACCCTGCCCCTGACCAGCGCTTCGCTCACCGTGCCGATCGTGGCCTTCCGGGCCATCGACAACGTCGAAGCCACCGAGCATCTAATCACGTATCTGATCACCACCACCCCCGCGGCGCCTGCTGCCAACGCAGCGGGTTGGAGAGCCACCCCCCACACCAACTACACCTTTCCTTCCGGGGGCTCAAAAACACTCTATGGCTGGGCCAAGGACGCGGCCGGGAACATCTCGGAAAGTTTATGGGATAATGTGGACATAGCTGCTGCCACTGACCAGACACCCCCGATGGTGACGTCCTTCAGTATCCCCAGTACCTCCAGGACTTTTGCCGTGTTGATTCGGCGATTCACCGCTACGGACAATACCGCCGTTACCGGCTATCTGGTGACCACCAGCTCAACCAAACCCGGTGCGTCGAATCCCAACTGGAGGTCCACCCCTCCCACCAGCTTTACCTTTACCTCCACAGGGAGAAAAAGGCTTTACGCCTGGGCCAAAGATGCAGCGGGAAATGTCTCCTCAGCCTCCCGGTATGGAACGGTTATGGTTTTAGGCAACAATCAGGAGGAGGATGATTAGCCCTAAATCCCGAAGGTAATTACCATTCACCCCGGTTAGAGCAGGTCCACTAAGACCCTTCCTACTTTAAGGAGGGGAACGAAAATGAAAGGCGGCCGAGAAGTCCTGAGAGGACTTCTCGGCCGCCTTTCATTCTTGGGGACATGGTTTGTTTCAAAGATAAATCCGCAGCATATTATTATTGAACTTTTGAAGGGATTCCTCTACCTTCGAAAGAAGGAATGAAACTTTATTCAGACAATGATAGCCGGCCGCGAATCCCCGCCGCTGAACTGAGCTTCGAATTCTTTAGGGCCTCGGGCCCGGGAGGGCAAAACGTCAACAAAGTGGCCACCGCCGTCCGGCTTCGGTTTGATGTCGTGCGGTCCCCCTCCCTGACCGAACCCGAACGAACACGCCTTATCCGGCTGGCCGGCCACAAGGTGACCGAGGGAGGGGAACTCCTGATCGAGTCCCGGCGCTTCCGCACCCAGGAGGCCAACCGGCAGGCGGCCATCGAACGCCTGGAGCGGCTGATTGCCCAGGCCGCGGTCGTGCCCAGGGTCCGGCGGCCCACCAAGCCCACCCTGGCCTCGAAGAAAAAACGCCTGGAAGGCAAACGGACCCGTTCCGGGCTTAAAAATCGGCGTCGTCCGGTCGCGGGGTCGGAAGATTGGTGATTATCCGTCTCAAGTTTCTTTTTGAAGTTGACTCGGTATTTTCGTTAGCCTATAGTTTTAGATTCTTACATCCATTGTTCAAAGGAGGCACCCATGGATCTGGTCAGCCGAGTTAAGGGCATTCTACTGAAACCCAACGAAACGTGGTCGGAGATCAAAAATGAACCGGCCACGGTGAAGGACCTTTTTACATCCTATGCGGCCATCCTGGCCGCCATCCCGCCCATCGCCTCCTTTATCGGGTTTTCCCTGATCGGCATGTCCGTTTTGGGGTTTCATTATCGCATGCCTTTGTTATCAGGCCTCGGTCATTTAGTCGTCTCTTATGTCTTTTCCCTGGTGGGGATTTATTTAGTGGGAATGATCATTGATGCCTTGGCGCCCAACTTCGGGTCCTCAAAAAATCAACTTAATGCCATGAAGGTGGCGGTCTATTCCTGGACGCCGGGCTGGGTGGCCGGAATTTTTCTGATTATTCCTTCCCTGGCGCCACTCACCATGCTGGCATCCTTATACGGGTTGTACCTTTTTTATGTGGGCTTACCGATCCTGATGGAAACTCCTCAGGACAAAGCCATAGGATATGTGATCGTGACTATTTTAGTGAGTATTGTAGTTTCCATCCTGGTCGGTACCGTCTCAGGCGCTCTGTTCGGTCATGGACGCGGGGGCATGATGGGCTGGGGTTTCTAAACCATAAAAGGATTAAGGAGGAAACAGATGAAGAGAAATAATTGGGGATTCATGCTTTTTTTGATGGTTCTATTGGTGGGCGCTTATAACGGAGTCTGCTTTGCCGATAAAACCGCGGTGACCATTGAGGCCCCCGACCAGGCGGCCAAGGGGACGGAAGTCGTGGTCAGACTTCATGTCACTCACAGCGCCAACAGCTTCTTCCATTACACGAATTGGGTGCAGGTCAAAGTGAATGGCAAGGACGCGGCACTCTGGGAGTATTCCATGGGTAATCGTCCGGAAGGGGCCGTCTTTACAAAAGAAGTAAAACTGATGGTCAATGAGCCCCTGGATATCGTGGCCGAGGCCAACTGCAACATGCACGGCAGCGCGGGTCCGGCAAAAAAGAAGATCAGCCTGAAGGAATAAATTATTCTTTTTCGCGAGAGTGAGGTTTTTTCTATGACCATCGCCGGAGTTTCCATTATCCTTATTCTGGGCATCATCAATTTTTTCTTGCTGCTTTTTCAACTCTTCAGTGGCTTTCACTGGATCAAGGTTAAGTTCGGAGTTCACCGAAAAGCCGGCATCCTCCTGTTTATCCTGGCCACGATTCACGGCCTGCTGGGCCTGCTGGCCTCCGATTAAGAGAGGGAAGATGGAAGAGGGGAGATGGAAGCAAAAAAACAATCCCAGCATTTTGTTTTGGACCCCCATGCCGGGGCGGGCACCCCGAAGCATAAAAATAATGCACCGATTCGTTGTTTCGTAAGGGCGGCCCCCCGTGGCCGCCCTTATTTAAGTTGAGCCGGCGACCCCGCCGGCCGGTTGGGTGGGGGATAAGTTTCCCCGCACATCCAAGGTGAGGCTACTGCGGCGGTGGCCAAATCCGGCCCCGGTTTGGGCGGCGGGGTCGCCGCCCCTACGAAAGACCACTTCGTTTCATACAAAACCCCCATGCCCGAGGCGGGCACCCGCGAAGCATGAAAATCGGTAACGGAGCGGGTTATCAACCCGTTATGGACACAGCCGAGGGCGGCTGTGCCGCATCTGCTTTTTCTTCCATCTTCCATCTTCCCTCTATCTTCTGCGCTTTACTCCTTATCGCTGACCCCCGCGGAAGCAAACGTGGCCATCTCATTGTAGATCTTGACCGCTGCCTCGATTAAGGACATGGCCAGGGCGGCGCCGGTCCCTTCACCCAAACGAAGCTGCAGGTCAAATAAGGGCTTCACCCCAAAGAGGGTGCAGAAGGTGCGGTGGCCGGCCTCTTCGGAAAGGTGGCTGAAGAACAGGTAGTCTCGAACTGCAGGCGACAGGCGACAGGCCACCAGAGCTCCGGCCGAGGAAATGAATCCGTCCACGACCACCGGTATCCGCGCCGCGGCGGCGCCCAGGCAGATCCCGCAAATACCGGCAATCTCCAAACCCCCCAAGGCCGCTAAGACATTCAAGGGATCGGTCAGTCTCGCCCGATTCACCTCCAAGGACTGCTGAATAACTTTTATCTTGTGGGTCAGGGTGGGATCATCGATGCCCGTGCCGCGGCCGGTAATCACTTCCACCGGGCAGGGGAGCAGGGCCGCGAAAACGGCCGAGGACGGGGTGGTGTTGGCAATGCCCATTTCCCCGGTGCCGATCAGGGTCACGCCCTCCCGGGCGGCGGCTTGGGCCAATTCAATACCGACTTCAACGGCCCGGACGGCCTCGTCCAAACTCATGGCCGGTCCCCGGGCGATATTATCCGTTCCCGATTTTATTTTTTTTTGGATGAGCCCGGGGGCCTCGGCTAAAGGATCATTCACCCCGATATCGATTACCCGCACCTCCGCTGCCGCGTGGCGTGCCAGCACGTTGACGGCCGCCCCGCCGGCGAGCATGTTGCGCACCATCTGAGGCGTTACCGCCGCCGGGTAGGCCGAGACCCCCTCGGCGGCCACGCCGTGATCCCCGGCAAAAGTAAAAATTCTCTTTTGGCCCATTTTCGGGGTGGCGGTGTTGGTGGCCAGGCAATACTGGGCGGCCATGTCTTCCAGTCGTCCCAGACTTTTTGGGGGTTTGGTCAACTGGTCCAGATGGGCCCGAACGGCAGGCTCCAGGCTTTGATCCACCGGGGTAATTACTTGAAGGGTTTGTTCTAATGAAATCATAGTTTTTTATCCTTCTCCGTTGTTTATTTATGTTTTTTGACAAAATAAAAAAAGGGTTCCCTTCTTCCGAAGAAGAAAGGAACCCTTTACCATCAGGCCCTTAAGGGTTATTGCCCGTCGGTCGTCTTCTGGCTTCCCCGCCCTTTTAACCGCCTTCCCATTCCCCTTAAGGGGAACAGTGGCGCTTCCTGACTAAAAGGGCTGCCTCCCTCAAAGAAGAGAGGCGGGGTTACAGCGGCGGGACCGCCACGGATTCGCACCGTGTTCCGTTACCGACAAGTCTTTTTAAACCACTATTTATGATCGTTACAGGTTTTGAAGAGCTCCACCTATTTCTTGGCAGGTTCGGGGGCCTTTCCAACGGCCTGGTCTTTCACTTCCCCGGCCGTTTTTACCGCTTGATCCTTTACTTCCCCAGCCGTCTTTACCGCCTGGTCCTTCACGTCCCCGGCCGTCTTTACCGCCTGGTCCTTCACGTCCCCGGCCGTTTTTACCGCTTGGTCTTTCACTTCCCCAGCCTTCTCTACGGCTTTGTCTTTGACTTCTCCGGCCTTTTCCACCGCCTTGTCCTTGACTTCACTGGCCTTATCGGAAGCTTTTTGGCAACCTAAAGACAGAGTCAGAGGAAGAGCCAAGAGCAGGCAAAGCATCAATACTAAAACTTTTTTCATAACACCTATCACCTCCTTTCCTCTAAAAAATTAAGGACAACTTCTTAATCCTAAACGGCTTCTTTCTTTGATAGGCTTAATTGGGTTACAATTATTTTTGGGATGAAAAGATTATAAAATAGACGATAACGGGTGTCAACAGCATTCCATAAGGCCGGCGCCTGAGAGATGATGGCAACTTGGCGAAGAAGGAGCCAGATAATCCAACGGTCAAAGGGATCTTCATGGCCGATTTTCGGCAGCATGTAAAAGGTGGCGGCTTCGCTGGCCGATAAAGGGAGAAAGACCCTGAAGCCTTAACGGTCTGGTCCAAAGAATTCTTTCATGAGGTGCTTAAAAAAATAGCCTTCATTTAAAATCCAAAAAGTCCATTGCCGAATTAGTGGAAAGCGCCCTACGGCTGCTCCGGCAACAGAAATCCAGAAAGACCCTGCTGGGCCTTCCTTACTTTGAGGGGGGACGCCGATGGTGAACATCGCCAACCGGGAGGCGCTGTAGGACCTGATGGATCAATCCTGATGTTCGTAGTCGATACCAAAAAGGAATTGGTAAGATCAAAAAAATTTCTCCAATGTATCCCTCAATCTCCCGCTTTCACCTACAAATGTGGTGAATAGATAACGCAAAAGGTTAATAATTTCCAATTGAAAGAGAGGGTAACGGAAGGATCAGCCGGAGAGTAGCGATCGGCTGGATTGATTTTGTTAGCGTTTTTTGTCAACACACAGAGACCATTTGCCCCACTTGAGATATACAACAAGATTTAAAATGCCGACAACAGCCGTAATGATGATAGTAATATACATGCTTCCAAAGTATCCGATTGCGTTTACAATTTCTGCCGTTTTCAAATGCTGATGCAATGTCATGATGTGTGCATAAACAGAAAGAGCGCAAACTATTGAGATAAGCAGATAGACAGATCGTGATTTCATTCTCTCGATCCAAATGAAAATAGAAACTGCGAGAAGAATTGCGCCGTGGCCTCTTATGATGTTATGAACCATTTCAACAGCAATAGCAGAGAAGCCAAGTTTTTCATATACCGCTTCAGGATTCTTAAACAAGCTTTCATGAAACTGCTTCGGTATGAACGTCATTAGACATGCGGTTATTGTATTAATGATCTGAAAAGACCAAAATGCTATATTTGTTATAATTCTTGCCATTTACTATCCTTAGGGTTTTCGCTAACGACCAAGCTCAGCGACGGCGGCCACGAGGCGCGCGGATTGCAACCGCGAAGGCCCTCCGCCGTTCGCTGCAGCGCATGGTTAGGCGGCAAGGTCATGACAACAACAAGGGAAAGGCAACTGCTCCTGCGGGCGTCGCCCAGTTGTGGACCAACTCTGCGACGATGGCATTTGTGCTGGTAAGCCGCACCCCTGCGCGCTCCATCCTGCGCCAAGCCATCTCCTCAGCGATGGAATTCGTCGAGCCGCAGGCGTCGCAAACCACTTGGACATTGTAGCCCTCCTCCAAGGCGCTGATGGCTGGCCCCACCATGCAAACGTCCGTGGTCACTCCGGCCATGACAAAATTGCGGCGGCCGGTCTTGCGGCAGGCGGAGGCGAACGCCTCGTCGTCCCAAGCGTTGACGACCCCCTCGCGCTTGATGCGCGCGGCGAACGCCTCGGGGACAGCCGCCTGCAACTCTGGCATCAAAGGCCCTTGGGCGTTCACGTTGGTTTCCTGGCTCGAAGTAAGCACCACTGGCATCGCGGTGCCCTTGGCGAAGCGGGCGAGGATAATGACGTTGCGCTGCAAGAGTGCCAGCGGCGTTGTGCTCGCCCACTTGTTGGTGCCGACCTGATGGTCAATGAGAATAACTGCGGTGTCTTCGATGTGGAATCGTTGCATGGTCCTTTTCCTTTCTCTGTTGGTTTAGTTGGTGTTGGTCTGTGCAAGCGCGCACTGCCGCCTAACATTGTATTATGCCTCAAAAATAGCATCCCTAATTGGGCACCTCCCGGGATACTATGCCTCAAAAAAATGGTTTAACGGTCTAAAAATATCATGTCAATATGAAGTATATGATCCAACAAAGGGAGGGATGATATGTCTCAAGAGTGTGATAAAAGTTGCTTTTTGATGGTCTGATTATAACAAGGAAAAGAACGCGGTCAAGGCGAAAAAAGGAGCCAAAGGAAAGGGTACAGAGGGGGCTTCTGAAGAAAAAGGGACTTTGCAGGAATGGACCTTGCAAATTGATTTGTATTTGAAGTCTTTGGATTTTTCACAAATGGAACTTACAAGACTACAGGAAGCACTTCTTCAAATGACCACCTAAGCCATTAAAAATATAGTCTATTTCCCTCTATTAACCCCCTAAAAACCCCCAGATTTGTAACGGTAATAAATTGGCCAATCTGCCTATATCCTGTGAATAAAATCAATCGTATTGGGTAGTTACAGCAAATAACGCTCTCACCCATCCCGAAGACTTCGATTGGAAATAGGGCGGCTCAGGGCCGGGTGAAAAAAGACCCGGAAAATAAACCAAGAAAAGGGGAAGTTTCTCCGGAGACTAATCCATAACTACCTAATATTAAATAGCATTTCTGTCATCATTGAATGCACCTACAAGTCCTTTAACTCGAAATTCTTGTGAATCATTAATTATCGTTAGAAATGTGCACGATTTTATGAAGAAGGACTTTGTTGAAAGTTCCTTGCACTCATCTCAGACCCGCCTTGCGCAAGGCGGATACGAGATCATCGATTACCTTCGGGTCTTTTGCCGGAAGCCTCCTGGCAAAAGATTCCACGGAGAACTTCGGATCGATCTTGAGAACCTTTGCAGCTTCTGCACGGGCTTCGTCTTCCTTGCCCGCTTGCATTAAAGCAACAACTAATTGGACTTGGGCAGGCAACTGATTTGGCTCTTTTTGGAGAATTCTTCTAAAGAGTGCAATCGCTTCCTCATATCGCCTTGTAGTCCGATAGCACTGAGCCAGAGCTGACATGCAGACAGTTGGAGGAATAGGACTGAGACGCATGGCCTTTTGAAGGATAGGAATGGCTTCTGCGCATCGACCCGCCCATCTAAGATTTGCACCCAACTGGGTATAGGCGTCTACCGAATTGGGCTCGAGGGCCACGGCACGCTCTGCCTCAGCGATACCCTTCTCATAATCCTTGTTCAACCATATGTAATATTTGCCCAATATCTCATGAGGATGGGCCAAGGAATCGTCGAGGGCGATAGCCTTTTGGACTAGCTTCATCCCTCGCTCTAATGCTTCCCGATGATTCGTGTATGAGCCCAAGAGAACCTCATGCGCAAGGGCCAGCGCCGCATAACTGTAAGCCAATGGGTATCCAGGGTCCAGCGCAATGGCTTCTTCGGCCAGTTGCCGGGCCAGAGCCTGGCTTTCTTTCGTGAATACCTCATGGTGCTCCCGTGCCTGCATCAGTTTCAAGTAGGCCTCAAGATTTTTCGTCCCTTTGGCGAACATCCGGGCTTCCTCTCCCTGCGTCAAAGTTACCCGCGTGGCCGTGAGGATCTTCATGCTGATCTCATCTTGGGTGGCAAAGATGTCCTTCAAGTCCCGATCATACCGTTCGGAGAACAAGTGATAACCCGTGAGGGCATCGATCAATTGTGCGGTAATTCGAACCCGTTCGCCTGAAAACTGAACGCTCCCTTCTAACACATACCGCACCCCCATCTCCTCGCTCACCTGTTGAAACTTTACTGGTTTCCCTTTATAGGTGAAGGTCGAGTTCCGCCCGATGACGAAGAGCTGCGAGGACTTGGAGAGCGCAGTGATGACTTCGTCAGTGATCCCGTCGCTCAGATATTCGTGTTTGGGATCGCCGCTGGTGTAGGCAAAGGGTAGCACGGCAATGGAGGGCTTGTCAGGCAAGGGGTAAGCCATCTTTTCTTTAGAGGCAACCTCCCTGGGAGAAGGGGTAGGACGGAAGTATAAACGCCAGGTCGCAATAGAAACGGCTACAACAATCAGTACAACTCCTAAAGAGAGGGCCTTCCTCTGCCATTGTCTTGGTTTAGCTTTTTTCTCTAAGGCCCCTTCGGGGACTTTAACTTCTGGTTCCATCAAGACTCGGTAAACCCTTACCGGTTCCTTAATATTCTTAACGGTCTGCTCTCCAATATACTCATACCCAACGGCCAGCTTATTCTTGACCTGGTCATAAGCCGTTCCGGTAATACATATTCCACCTGCTTCGGCCAGGCTCTGAACCCGGGCCGCAATATTGACGCCATCCCCTAAAATAGTTTTATCTTCTTGGACCACATCCCCCAGGTTGACCCCTATCCGAAACTCCATCCGCCGATTTTCTACTACGTTCTTATTTCTCTCCTTGAGCTCCTCTTGAATCCCCACCCCACAGCGAACGGCATCCACCACGCTGGCAAATTCGGCCAGGACGCTATCTCCACCGGTGGCGACAAGGCGTCCTCGATGCTGCTGAATAACCCCGTTAATGACTTCCATATAAGCCTTCAGGATCCGGATGGTCCCTTCCTCATCCTCCTCCATCAGACGGCTGTACCCCTGGACATCCGCACTGAGGATGGCAGCGAGCTTTCGTTTCCCTTGATCCGGGCTCATGAGTTCATCTCCTTAAGCCGAAGCCGAAATAAAAACCCCACCTCTCGGTTGAGAAACGGGGTTTCCTAAATTCCTCCATTTGCATTCTCCCCTTTAGTGTAAAATGGCGAAACTGGAAGACAGGTTAATTTATTGATCTGGCCTTTGAATGGACGTCATTATACACGTTTTTGGGAATAGTAAATAGGAAGATTTTCCTTTGGACTGGGTCCATTAAATAGGAGGGTCCGTCAAAGATTGGCGTTTGAACTCTTCCGTTTTATTCGAAATAAAGATTTGCGGACTTCAGGAAGCTATACGTACTAAAGTTTATTAAGAAGGGGACATTCCCACCGGGTTAAGGTGTTAGGCTAACCAGTAGCATTTTTATGAGGGTTTCCACTCGATCGAAATATTTTCCCAGCGGTTCCGGGCGGCGGACAACCACTACCCGGCATCCTTCCAGTCGGGCCGCTTCCAGCTTTTCCGGCACGCCCCCGGCCTTTCCGCTGTCCTTGGTCACCAAGACCCCAATTTGATAATCCCGGATAGTTGACCGATTTTCGTCGACCGAAAAAGGGCCCTTGCCGGTGATGACCAACTCCGGGGGGAGGCCAAGTCTTTGGCAGGCGGTCCGGGAGTCGGGGTGGTCCAGGACGCGGGCGATAACCGGGAGGCCGGTCCTTCGGCTTTCCCGGATATAAGGCTCCAGGTTTTTGGAGCCGATGGTCAGCAGAGCAGGGGCGCCGAAGGAAAATGCCAGGACGGCCGCTTCCGTGTGGTCGGCGGCGGTCAGGATTTCGCTTGATCCGGAAAGGGCCGCCGGGCGAAGCCAGCGGAAATAGGGGAGGTGCAGTTGCCCGGCGACTTTTCGGGCCAGGGGACCGATGGCTTCGGCATAAGGGTGGGTGGCGTCTACCACCCCGCGAATTTTTTCATCCAGAAGGAGTCGGGCGAGTTGCGGTTCATCGAGCAGACCGGTCCGTCTCCGAATGGCAGGATGGTTCCCGATGTCCAGGGGAATGTCGGTAGCGGTGGAGACCAGCACCGAAAAGCCCTGTTCGACCAGGGCCTTGGCCAGGGGTGCAGTTTCACTGGTGCCGCCTAATAATAAAATCATACCCGTTGGTTTGGTTTTTTTGGTTTATTTGGTTGTCTGGTTAAAACGAAACGAACGAAATAAACCAAATCAACGAAATAAACGAAATAAACGGCTTCAGACTTTATACCCCCTCGGCGTGATGAACCAGTCCAGGACCTTCCTGGAGGAGCGGTTCCCGATGATGACGAGACTGCGCATGCCGATTTCCTTCTTCAGGACTTGAGCCAGGTCAGTCAGGACGATCTGCTCCTCCTCTGTGCCCACCGCGGTTCCGATTCCCACGGGGGTCGTTCCCTGCCGGTGGCGGGCGAAGATGGCCACGGCCTCTTCCAGTTGCTTCACCCGCTTCTTGCTTCGGGGATTATAGAGGACCGTGACCAGGTCGGCGGCCGCCACGGCTTCTATGCGCATCCGGATCGTCTCCCAGGGCACCAGCAGATCGCTCAGGCTGATGGTGGCGTAGTCCAGCATCAGGGGCGCCCCCATCCGGGCCGCGGCGGCCCCGGCGGCCGTCAGTCCGGGGACAATCTCAATGGGTACAGAAAAATTTTCGGAGGCATTCAACTCCAGGGCCAGACCGGCCATGCCGTAGACCCCCGAGTCCCCGGAGGAAATGAGGGCCACGGTCTCGCCGGAACGGGCCAGTTCCAGGGCCTTCCGGCAGCGTTCGGTCTCTTGACGCATTCCGGAAGATACTATTTTTTTCCCTTTGGTCAGATCGGTAATCAGTTCCAGATAACGGGAATAACCGGTGATTACCTGACTCTCGGCGATGGCCCGTTCTGCTCGCCGGGTTCGGTCCAACGGTCCCCCGGGGCCGATGCCGACAACAAAAAGTTTTCCCGGGCCAGGGCCACGGTCACCCCGTTGAAGATTTTCTTGGGCAGTATTAATCGGGTCCTCCTTCCTGCCAACAGGGCCGAGGCCTCGGCCACGGCCGGCAAGTTCACTTTTTTGCGCACAAATTCGGAATGCTGGAAAGGTCGGGTGGACAGACGTATTTCCTCCGAGTCCACCAGGCGGTAAGGAATCCCCAGGGTCCGGGCCGCCTGGATGAGCCCGGCCTCGTCGGCCTTGATATCCGCCGAGGCCAGCCAGCGTACTTCTTCCTTGCCGATACCGGTTTCCTGAAGAGCCGCCTCGACCGCCTCCTGGATTTTTTGCGCCGAGGCGCCCCGACGGCAGCCCACGCCGACGATCACCGTCTTGAGGGCCTCGGTGGTGGTGGTGATGACCGGCTCGGCCCCGAGGATATTCCCCGCGGCCAGAGCTAAATCATTGGCCCCGCCTTCGTGCCCGGAGAGCAGGCTGATGGCGAATCGGCCGACCGCGTCCAGGACCACCACGGCCGGGTCTTCCTTTTTGTGTTTGATCAGGGGGGCGATGGCTCGGACCGCCACCCCCGTGGGGACGGCGAAGACCAAGCCTTGGTACTCCCAGAATATTGTTCGGGTCAATTCGGTGATCTGTCCGAACCGTTCCCCGGGAAGGTCCGGTCGGCATTTTTCATGAAGAAAAATCCGGGCCTCGGGGAAATGACGGACTAGTCGGGTCAGTAGCAGCGCCCCCTCATTGGAGAGGCTGATCAGGGCCAGCCTCATTCCGGCCGGGCCTTTCGGTAGCCGTGGGAAAAGGCCTGGTTGTACAACTTGGAGGCCGGGATACGGCGAGAGAGGGCCGGGCCCACTAAAATCAAAGCAGTCTTCTTTATGCCGGCCTTTTCAACCTGACCGGCGATATCGGCCAGGGTCCCCCGGATCACCTTTTGATCCGGCCAGGAGGCCCGGTAGACCACGGCCGCCGGGCCATCGGCGCCATAATGGGGGATCAGTTCGGCACTGATCTCATTTAAACGATCCACGGACAGAAAGATGCAGAGGGTGGCCTTGGAACGGGCCAATTCTTTGAGCTGCTGTTCTGCGGGAACCGGGGTGCGGCCGGAGGTACGGGTCAGGATGATGGTCTGGGAGACCTCCGGCGCGGTCAATTCCGTGGGCAGGGCCGCGGCCGCCGCCTGAAAGGAACTGACCCCCGGGACCACCTCGTAGGGAATATCCAGCAGGTCTAGTTCGTTCATCTGCTCCCGGATGGCGCCGTAAATCGAGGGATCTCCGGAATGGAGCCGGACCACGTCGATTTCCTGACTCCGGGCTTGTTCGATGATTTTAATGATTTCCGGGAGGTCCATTTTGGCCGAATCATAGCGCTCGGCATCTTCCGGCAGGCGCTTGAGTATTTCGGGGTTGATGAGGGAACCGGCATAGATGCAGCACCAGCAGCCACGGAGTATCCGGTCCGCCTTAAGGGTCAACAGTTCCGGATCTCCGGGCCCGGCGCCGACAAAATATACTTTCATTCGAATTTTCCTTTTCCGGCATGAACCAGAATAATGGACAGGTAGCCTGCTTCCGGCCCTTCGGCCCGCAATTTTCCCAGGTCCGTTTCTAACCACTGTTCGGCATGCCCGACCCGGGAAACAAAGACGGCTTGATCCGTCAGCTTTTTTTTCTCCAGCAGGTCCAGGATTTTCCCCAGCCGTTTGCCGATCTTCATCAGGACCACCGTACCTCCCCGATCAAGGGCCTCTTCCAGGGCCTGCAGGTCATCCGCCGTGGGGACGATGGTAACCTGTTCCTTGGCCTCTCCGATGGGAAAATCGGTCAGGGCGGCGGCGGCGCTGAAGGCCGTGACCCCCGGAACGGTCACCGCCGGGGCCTCGGGCAGGATCTTCCGCAGGGCCCGGAGGAGATAAATATAAGTGGAATAGAGCAGGGGGTCCCCCAGGGTTAGAAAACAGGCGTCTTCCCCGGCTTGAAGCACGGCGGCCACCTGCCCGGCTGAATCCTCCCAGCGGCGGGCCAGTTCCTTTCGGTCTGTGATCATGGGGAAAACCAGCTCATGGATTTCCGCGTCGGCCCGCAGATAGGCCGCGGCAATGGACAGGGCCGCGCTGTCTCCCTCCCCGCGGGCCTTGGGGACGAAGACCTGCCGGCACATCCCCAGTACCTTGGCCCCCTTCAGGGTAATCAGTTCGGGGTCGCCGGGGCCGACCCCGATGCCGTAAATTGTTCCTAATTTCATGGTACCCGTCCTTGTTTTCTTGTTTCCGTACTAAACCCCCATGGCCCGAAGGCCACCCGCGAAGCATGAAAATCCAACCGTCAGATATCCCAGCTTGTCATCCGGAGCCCTTCGCCTCCTGTCATCCTGAGTGAAACGAAGGATCTCGTCTTTCGAGCCCGAAGTTTGATAGAGGGATTCTTCAGTCGCTTCGCTCCTTCAGAATGACCGTTGCCGGTTATTTTCGTATTAAGATAAAGATTGTTCGCGAGGACAACTCCAGGCCGTCGGCGGTCCGGGGATCCAACTCCCGAATCCGTTCGGTCTCCAAGGTCAGGTCCTCGCAGGCCCAAAGATTAAAATCGTCACGCATCGCCAAGGCCTCCTGAAGCAGCCAGGAGAGGGACTCCTTCCGGCCCCCCAAAACAGCGATCTTGTCGATGCCCTCCAATGTCTTCAGGTGAATCGAGGGGTCCTTTCCATGGGCATCGATGATCCGGACACCCAGCCAATCCAGTCCCAAGCGGGCGAAGGCCGCCTGGAGGGAGCTGATCCCGGGAATCAGCCGGCAGCGTCTCCGGCCGAAGCGTTTCAGGATCGGTTGGGCCAGGCTGGCCAACCCGGGATCTCCGGTAACCAGTACAGCGATCTTTTTATTCGGCCGGTCGGCGATGGCGGCCAACACCTTTTCGGTGTGGGCTGCCATCATGATTCGTTCACCCGGATGTTCGGGAAACAGATCCAGCAGCCGCCGGGCGCCCACCAGCACTTCCGAATCCTGGACGGCTCGGATGGCTGCCGCCGTCAGGTATTCCGGAGAACCCGGACCGCAGCCTACGATAGTGATGGGGTGGAGTTCGCTTCCCATGGGGTTAAATCTCCCGCGCTGCCCAGTCGGTCTCCTTTGAGGTTGACTAAGACCACGGCCATATGGATTTGATGACCGGTAAACTCATTCACCGCCTGCCGTACCCGCCGGGCCAACGTATCGGCCAGTTCCCCCCGGGTTTCCTCCGGCCAGGCGGCCAAAAAACCCTCGACCGTGTTGGCCTCCGGAAGGGGACTGGAAAAATGTGCGGCAGCGATCTCTTCCACCAAAGGCAGGGCGCTCCCGGATCGGCCCGAATGGGTGTCCCACATCCCTTCGGCCAGTTTGACCAGTTTCCCGGGATGGCCCAGGGCCAGCAGCCGGGGGACTTTTTCCCGGACGGCCTGCCTCAGCATGTAGCCCCACTCGTTGCTGACCTCGATCACCTGCTCCGGGCGCAGAGCAAAATGCCGGTGGGCCGCCTTTTCCCCGATATGACCGGGCACAAAAGCCAGGTCCTTCAGGCCCAGGGCCAGGGCCACTTGCAGGGAGCAGCGCAGCGATTCCTGCAGGGCCGGACAACTGAAGGGCCGGACCCTCCCGGTCGTTCCCAGGATGGATAGCCCGCCCTGCACCCCCAATTTGGGGTTAAAGGTTTTGGCGGCCAGGGCTTCCCCGTCGGGGATGGAAACCGTAACGCGGACGGCCCGGTCCGTGACTTCGCGAACGGAATCCCGGATCATCTGCCGGGGGACCGGATTGATGGCCGCCTCCCCGGGGGGAATGGCTAATCCCGGCTTGGTAACGGTCCCGACCCCTTCCCCGGCCTGAAATTCGATTTCCGTCCCTTCTTTCCAATCTACTCGGGCCTTGACCACCGCCTGATGGGTAATGTCCGGGTCGTCTCCGGCGTCTTTGCGCACGGCGGCCTGGGCGTTCCCAGGACCGATCTTGCTCCAGACCACGGGGAACCGCACCCTTTCGCCGTCGGGAAGACCGATTTCCACATTGGTGACCGAGACTTCTCCCCTAAGGAGAAGCGTCGCCGCCTTGGCGGCCGCGGCCGCGCAGGTTCCGGTGGTAAAGCCTGAACGAAGGGTGCTCATGCCTTGATTAGATCCGTATAGGTTTCAATCTGAGAATTCATCACCAACATTTGAACAAGAGGACCTATAAATTCGAAATCCGAAGCACGAAATCCGAAACAAGCACGAAGGTCCAAAATTCAAATGTTCAAAACAAAAACTTTTCGATTTTGAAATTTGATCATTTGAATTTGTTTCGGATTTCGGATTTCGAGTTTCGAATTTCAACCAAAAATATTTGAATTTTTGGTTAGGTCTTTCTCCTTGTCTTCCAACAGCCTCAGCAGTTCCCGGCGGGCCTCGCCGATGGTCAGGGGAATCTTTTTAAAGGGCAGACGATCTTCGTGTTTCAGGCGATAGATCAGCTCCGCGATCTGAGGCAGGCGGAGTTTCACCTGGGTCATCTCTTCCGGGGCCGTCAGGACCTCTTCCGGGGTCCCGCTTCGGACGATCCGGCCCTGCACCAGAATATACAGCCGGTCCAGGAAAATCGGCACCAGGTCCACGCTGTGGGTGGCCATGACGATGGTGACCCGGCATTCTTTGTTCAGCTTGGTCAGCAGGTTCATCATCTTGTATTCACCCATGGGATCCAGGCCGGCGGTCGGTTCATCCAGCAGCAGGACCTGATGCCCCATGGCCAGCAGGCCGGCGATACAGATTCTTTTTTTTGCCCGAA
The DNA here is from genome assembly GCA_963716045.1 of uncultured delta proteobacterium. Lineage (GTDB taxonomy): Bacteria > Desulfobacterota > RBG-13-43-22 > RBG-13-43-22 > RBG-13-43-22 > CAVQSS01. The sequence continues at coordinate 249,476 of CAVQSS010000026.1, forward strand.
ACTCAAGTGGTGGATCGATTTTTTGGCGAACCCTTCCATTTCCACGTCGGCCATGGCCCGGGTCACCCGCTCCTTGACCTCCCGGTCCGGGAAGCCCATGTTGATGGGTCCAAAGGCCACGTCTTCAAAGACCGTGGAAGCGAAAAGCTGATCGTCCGGATTTTGGAAGACCATGCCCATCTTGCCGTAGATTTCTTTGGCGGTCAGCGCTTTGATATTCGACCCGTCCAGGGTTACAGTGCCCTTGAAATCCCGGATCAGGCCGTCCAGAACCTTAAGCAGCGTGGTTTTTCCGGACCCGTTGGCCCCCAGCAGACCGATAAATTCCCCGTCGTGGATCGATAGGTTAATCTGACCCAGGGCCGCCGTCCCGTCCGGGTAATGGTAGGAAACCTCCCGGGCCTGGAGTCTTACCGGGTTATCTGCCATAGGATTCCAAAGGCCAGCAGCACCAGGCAGGAATAAAGGACTTCAGCCGTTTTGAACGATTTATGTTTCATCAAGGGCAGGTGCCCGTCATAGCCCCGTTGGATCATGGAGATCGAGACATTCTGGCTGTGCTCAAAGACCCGGAGGATCAGGGACCCGGTCAGAGTCCCGAAGGAATTCAGTCCCCGGGCCAGGCTGGAGTAGCCAAAGCGGATTTTCTGGGCCTGGTAGATCACCTGGGCCTCCTCCAAAAGGACAAAGATGTAGCGGTAAGCGAAGAGGAGGATCTCAATCAGGCTCTTGGGGACCTTAAACCAGGAGAGGCCGGCCATGAAGTCCGTGAATGATGTGCAAAAGCTGAGCAACACCACCAGGGAAACGGCCCCGATGATCCGGCTGCCGATCCGGAGTCCTTCCAGCAAGCCGTCCTGATGGGCCGCCAAGGTCCAACCCCAGAGATCCAGAGAAAAAAAGACTTCCTGGCCGGTGAAGAAGGTTTTCAAAAAAATCACCATGAGAATAATGAACAGCGGTTCCCCGACTCTAATCAGGTAAACCTTAAGGGGTATTCTCAGCCGGTTCAGGAGAAAAAGGGAGGCTGCGGCAACTATCCAGGGGAAGGCAAAACCCTGGTGGGTTAAGATCATGATCAGGATCAAGACCGCGGCCGGCAGTTTAACCCGGGAGTCCATTCTTGAAAGCCAGTGATTCGGATGAAAGGATTCGGGGAAAAGTTCCATTTAATGAAGTGTCCTCTGGGATCCCGGGCCCTCGGTCCGGTTGGGGTGAGCGGCTTTTTCGGTGATCAATCTTCTCCAGTAATAGCCGGCCACAAATCCCCCCACAGCCCCGGCCAGAAGGAAGACGAACAGGAGCAGGTCGCCTTGATCGGTATTAATGATCGGCTCCCGGGCCTCCCGCCCATGCTCCTTAGCAATTTTTTTAACCACCGATTCATCGAGACCGGGCCATTTCCCGGTTTTCTCCTCGGCCCGCACAGAGAACGCGATCCCCAAGAACCAGGCACAGACCAGACAGACCATCAGGGCATACCGGAAGGCTTTCATGGGATCAAAACCTCCGCCGATTTTAAGATCCGCATCTTGACCAACAGGTCCGGGCGTTTTTTGGAAAGCAGAATCACCATTCCGGCCGTCATGGCCCCTTCCAAAATGCCCAGGGGAAGTTGGGTGGGAATGAAGGCGATCACGATTTTCCAGAACAGGGGCAGAAAGGCGGATTCCCCCCGGATGCCGGAGGCCAGGACCACCGAAGTCGTTAAATAGGTGGCCCAGTCGGCCAGCAGGCCGGCGGCGAAACCGGCCACGGCCAGGTTGAGTCTCAGCCCGCGCAACAATTTAAAGGTGACAAAACCGGCGATGGAGCCCATAACTCCCATGGCCATGACATTAGCGCCCAGGGTACTTAACCCCCCATGAGCTAAGAAAAGGGCTTGGATCAACAGCGCCACGCCCGCGATCAGGATGCTGATTCCCGGACCGACCAGGATCGCCGAAAGACCGGTACCGCAGGGATGGGAGCAGGTTCCGGCCGAAGGCACGGGAACCGGCAGGCAGGAAATGATAAAAACAAAGGCGGCCAAAAGCCCTACCAGGGGCTTGAAGGACAGGTCGTCCCGGGAAATTTTTTTCAATCGGTAAAGGCCGTAGCCCACAAAAGGGATAACCGCCAGATACCAGAAAACGGCCCAGGAAAAGGGCAGTATTCCTTCGGAAACGTGCATGGCCCGCGCGCTGGATAAGGGAACCGTCAAATCGAAAAGCAGCAGACCTAAAAGGCAACCGAATAGTTTTTGTTTTTTCACGGTCCGTCCCATTTTGAATTTATATAAGTTCGAGTGCAGGGGAGGGGTTCATCCCCTCCCGCCCCCAGTCAGGCGGGCAACCCGAAATCTGAATCCTTAATTCCCAAGCTCGGGAGGGCATGAACCCCTCCCCTGGTTTATTGGTGTCAAGAGTTTTTTATAGTTTTTCTTTTGTAAATCAACCTAGCGTCCCACACCATGCCCAACCCTGGTAATTAGAGGGTCTCCACAGAGCCCTAACCTTGCTTAATCGGGGCTATGGTGTGTAAGTGGGGGGCTATGACGCTACAAACGAAGGTCGACAAGTCGCCTTAAAGGGGAGGGTGATAGTCCCCCCACCTACACGCCCAGGTTTCAAGCGGCTAAAGGTAAAGCCACCGGGTTTCCATAATTAACGTGATAAGTACTATGATTACGCACCAAAGCAAACACCAGGCCCAAAACCTTTCGTGCGATAGCGATCAGCGCTTTCGGCTTAGCCATGCCTTTTTCCAGATGCCGCTGATAGGTATCGTGCATGAGGCCTTTTTTCCGCACCATACCCAAGGCGGCAAAATACAACAGCTTGCGGAGAAAAGCCCGTCCTCTTTTGGATATATGCCTTTTCCCTTGATGCTGCCCCGAACTGACCTCAAACAGATCCAACCCCGCCAGCTTCAACACCTCGGCGATGGTCCGGAATTTTCTGAAATCACCCACTTCGCCAATCAAACCGGCAGCGGTCACCTTCCCGATCCCCTTGATCGACAAAATCGAACCACTATACGGAATTTGATCCAGGGGCTGGTTCATTTTCCCTTCCACCTGCTGGATAAAAGTCTGGGTAGTTTCCAAACCCCTCAACAGTCCCCGTACTTCCAAAAGCATACTCTCTTGCCCCTCCTGAAGCCCCACCGACTGCCGGGCCGCTTCCAGCAAGTCTCCGGCCCGTTCCCGCGGCAATCGCCCGTTGCTGGCCTTTTTCAACTCGGCCGTCAGGGCCGGCAAACCCCGTTTAACCAGATGCTGAGGAAGCGGATACCGGTCCAACAGATAGCGAGCGCTTTTCGTCTTCAGTCCCTTCATGACCTGCAAAAACTCCGGAAAAAGGAGAAACACCAGGCCATGCAGTTGGTTCAGCAACACCCCTTGCCGCTCCACCGCCCGTTCCCGGGCCTGGCTCAAACGCCGCAGCTCCGCCGCCGGCCCTTCCGGCACCACTACCGTCAGAAAATGGCCCAGCTCGATAATATCGGCAATCACTTTCGGGTCTTTCTTGTCCGTCTTGTTGGGCGAGTTCCCCTGGAGTTCTTTCATCTTCTTCGTATGCATCGGATTCACTTGCACCAACTCTACCGGACGATCCTTCAGATAATGAACCAACGGTTCACCATACGCGGCGGTCGATTCAAAACCCAAAACTACTCTTTCCAGCTTATGTTTGGCCTGGGTTTCTTGAATCCGGTTCCACAATTTTTCAAACCCCGGTCGATCATTGGAAAACTCAAAGGGCTTTATCTCCGCCCGATTCGGACATCGGCCATATCCCACATTGACCCTTTTCCCGATGTCCACCGTGATCAGCAATGTTTTTTCGTTGATCCGTTTCTCGCTTTTTGGTTTAATGAGTTCCATGGCTATGCTCCTTTCGGGGATTCGGAGTTAACCAACTTGCCCGTCGGAACTCCAATCTTAAAAGAGTATAGCCTTTTTTTTCGGCCTCAACTACTCTTTGCTGGAATATAGCAAGCTACGAAACTGCCCTGCAAAGCGGGTTCCCACCCCCGCGATTCTTTCGGCCTTTGAAGAAGGCAAGCAACTAATGCCCACCCGAAGGAAAAGATCCGTTACCGTTTTTGCGATAAACCGCCGCTTCCTCGGGGTCCATGGGCACGAATACCGCCTGGCCCGGAGGGATGGGAAAATTCTCCTTCGGTGGGAGGGGGATCTCCCGCACATCGGAACAATCCGCGGAGGCCCGGATACAATGGTTGACCAGGTCCACCAGGGATTCGTCGAAACCCAGGCTTCGACCGAAGATCAACTGCACCTGTGGGTATTTCTTGGCCTCTTCCTGCATCATTTCCGGAATGTCGAGGAGGATATGCAGTCCGGCGTGCAGAAAGTAGGGGATCACTACCACCCGGGAGGCCCCTCGGCGCACGCATTGCGCAAAGGTTTCCGGGAAATGGGGCCCCAGGCGGGACATAAAACATACTTCCACCAGGGGGTAACCGAATTTTTCCTTCAAACGTTTGGCCACCCGGGTCATAGCCTGGCCGGCTTCCGGGACCCGGCTGCCGTGACCCAGCAGAATAATGGCTTCCATAAAACACCCCTTGCTTAATATTATTCCAGAAATAATAACATTTTTGTTTTGATCATTTGAATTTTGGACCTTCGTGCTTGTTTCGGCCTGCGACGAGCTCAGCCGAGTCGATTTCGATATTCGGATTTCGAATTTGAAGATCCCGCCGGTTCCAGTATTTGAAACAAATCATAAGCCCTACTAAAGAAGAAATCTATCCCTCAATGGCTTCCTTGAACGCCAGGGTGCAGAGGGCATGCACGACGCTGACCGCCAGCGGACTTCCTCCGCGCCTCCCGGTCAGGGCGATGAACGGCACCGGAAGCGTCATTAATTCCTGCTTGCTCTCCACCACATGAACAAAACCCACCGGCATTCCGATTACTATGGCCGGTTTCAATCCTTCCTCCACCATCATCCGATTCAATTCCAGCAGGGCGATGGGGGCGTTGCCGAATACGACGATGGCCCCTTCCAGCAGGGGGCGGGCCTTCCGAATGCCCAACAGGGAACGGGGCAATCCCAACGCTTTGGAATCGCGGGCCACCGCTTCATCCGCCACATGGCAGACAATTTTTTCCGGTCCATAATCAGGATTGACCCGGCGCAGCCTGGCCAGGGACAGACCGGATCGGATCATATTGGAATCGCAGTAGATCAGGCGGCCTTCCCGCAGGGCCGACGCGGCCGCCTCCAGGGCTCCCGGCGAAAAGCGGATGTCGGGAATGATGGAAAAGTCGCCGACGGTGTGGATCATGCGCCGCACCACCTCCCATTCGGCCGGGCTGAAGGGGTGTTCGGGGGCTTCCCGGTCGATCACGGCAAAGGACCGGGCCTCGATTTCTTCTCCATCGAAGGGCGCGGCCAAAAAATCTCGGATAATCGGGAACCGTTGATCCCGGGCTTTGGAATCTTGGGCGGGTGGGATTAAAGTCATAAGGCAGCTCCGCAATGGTGGATTATGGCCCTGGCGGCTTCGGGTCGGGAGGCCCAGTGAAGGTGGACATAACTGGCTAAAGTTTTTCGGTGCTGGTAGCCTTCCTGTTCCCCGGTCTTCGAACGCCGCCGCGTCAGGTGATAGGCCGAGACCCAGTTTCCGTCACGGATCGGGTCTTCTAAAAGTTCCGAATAATGAAACTCGTGACCCCTGAGGATAGCGCCCTTTTCGCCCCACAGGGTGTCCCGGGTCAGACGGACTTCCACATAACCCAACGTCTTCAAACGGTCCAGCATCCGGGTCCAGGCCGGCAGAAGCCCTGCCAGGGGGTATTTCTTCCCATCCCGGGTTTCTATCCCCCGGGTGAGATACATCAAACCGCCGCATTCGGCATAAACGGGGCGTCCGGATTCGGCAAACCGGCACACATCTTCCAGAAAAGGGCGGTTGGCGGACAGGGCTGGTGCTTGCTCTTCTGGATAGCCGCCTCCAAAATATAAGGCTTTTAAATCGGAAGGCAAGTGGCCGTCGGTCAGGGGAGAGAAGGGGACCAGGAGGGCTCCCTGCCGGGCAAGTTCATCCAGATTATCCTGATAGTAAAAGTGAAAGGCCTGGTCCCGGGCCACTCCTATGGGTATCGCTTCGGAGAGGGGCGGGATTTCAGGCGGCGGAGCCGGGAAAGACAGGGAAGGCGCCTTCCGGGCCGCGTCCAGGATTTGCTCCAATTTCGCCTGCCGGTCCACGACGGCCGCCAGTTCATCCAGGATGTTTCCGGACAGGTTGTGCCGGTCGGCCGTCACCAGCCCCAAATGACGGCTGGGAAGATTTGGAAAGGCCCCCCGGGGAATGGCCCCCAGCAGGGGGGGCAGCGAGGCCGAGGCCAAGGAGGCACTGATCCATTCGCGGTGGCGGTCGGTGCCGGAATAGTTGGCCAGCACCCCAGCAACCTGGAGTCCGGGATCGAACTCTCCGTAACCTTTGACCAGGGCGGCGATGCTGCGGGCCATGCCGTGGGCATTGACCACCAGCAACACCGGGGCTTGCAGCCAGCGGGCGATCTCGGCGGTGCTGCCCTCGAAGGTGGCCGGGTCGGCCCCGTCAAAGAGGCCCATGACCCCTTCCACCACGGCCAGATCGGCGTCTCGGGTGGTCCGCTCGAAAAGCCGGAGGAGATAGGCTTGATCGGCCATCCAGCCGTCCAGGTTGTAGCAGGGTCTTCCCGAGGCGAGGGTCAGATAAGTGGGATCCAGAAAGTCGGGACCGACTTTGAAGGTCTGAACCCGCAGCCCCCGCTTTCTGAGGGCGGCCACCAGGGCCAGAGTAACGGAAGTCTTGCCTACCCCGCTCTGGGTGCCGGCCACAACGATCCGGGGGACGGAACCGGTCAAAATTCAACCCCTTCCTGGGCCTTCCAGCCGGCGGTAAGCCCGTGTTTCAGACTGCGCATTTCGGTCACGGTATCGGCCAGGGCCGTTAAGCCGGGACCGGCCCCTCGCCCGGTGAGGACCAAAACCGCGTTTCCATTTCTACGGGAGACCGCCTCGATCACCTGGGCTTCGGTGAGCAGGTTCTTCTTAACTGCCGTGCAAACCTCATCCAGAATAATCAACGGATGCCTCCCGGCTTCTAAAATTTCCACCGCTTTTTCCAGGGCCTCTTCTGCGGCCCGTCGGTGTTCTTCAAACCGGGGGTCTTCCGGCGGGACCAGAAAACCCCGGCCCATTTGCAGGAGTTCCACGCCGGGAAAGTTTTTCAGGGCCGCCAGTTCGCCGCTATGGGCATTGGCCTTGATAAACTGCAGGATCAAAACCCGCTGTCCGTGGCCGACGGCCCGCAAGGCCATCCCCAAAGCGGCCGTAGTCTTGCCCTTGCCGTCACCCGTGAAGATCAGTGTGCGTCCCCGAGTATTTTCCATTTTGATACCGTTCGGCGTTAATAGTGAGGAGTGAGGAGTAAGGAGATTGCCTTTTTTACTCCTCGCTCCTTACTCCTCGCTCCTTACTCCTTACTCTTTCCCATCTGCGCCCTGCGCCTTTACCTGAGTCCCATCAGCTTATAGATCGTATCCATCCGCAGGCTCCGGCGGACCGTCTCGGCCAGCCGGTCCAGGGCCGATTCCAGGTTATAGACGGCCCGTATCCGTCCGTCCACCGGGAGGCCTCGGCGAGCCCGCAGCCGGTCGATAAACCAGCGGCGGAAGGCGTCGGCATCGAAAAGGCCGTGGAGATACGTTCCCCAAATCCGTTCCTGGTCCCGGCCGATCCCGATCACTTCACCGTCATCCCGGCAGACGACGGCTTGCAGCCCGTGGCCGTCGGTCCGGCCGTGATGGATTTCATAGCCGTACAGGTCATTCCCGGAGGGCAGGTGTTTGGCCTGGACCCGAACCAGGGTTTTCTCCTGTTCGAGGACGGTGGTCACCGGCAGCAGTCCCAATCCCTGGAGGGACCTTCCCTCGGATTCGATTCCGTAGGGATCGGAGATCTCCCGGCCTAAAATCTGAAAACCGCCGCAAACACCCACCATCTCCGTTCGGCCTTCCCGGGCCATTTGACTCAGTCGCTGTTCCAGACCGCTTTCCTTCAAGTAGATCAGATCGCCGATGACGTTCTTGCTGCCCGGGATGATCACCGCGTCCGGACAATTCAAGTCCTGGGCGCGGCGGACGATGCGCAGGTTTACATCCGGTTCAAGCCGCAGGGAGTCAAAATCCGTGAAATTGGAGATGTGAGGCAGATCGATCAGGGCGATCTCCACCCCTTCTTCCGACCCGCGCGCCTGGTCCCATTGGCCGCTTTTGAAGCTGACTGAATCCTCCTCCGGCAGGCCGTGATTTTTCAAATAAGGTACGGTACCCAGGACCGGCCGGCCGGTATGGCGCTCCGTGTACTGAAAAGCCGGCTCCAGCAGCTTTTCCTGGCCCCGGAAACGATTGACGATAAATCCGGCCACCAGCCGGCGTTCCCATTCCGCCAGGACTTCCATGGTGCCGATAAAGGAGGCAAAGACCCCGCCCCGGTCGATGTCGCCCACCAGCAGGACCGGGGCATCGGCGTATTCGGCCATGCGCATATTGACGATATCGTGGTGTTTCAAGTTGACTTCGGCCGGACTCCCGGCGCCCTCCAGGACGATGACCTCGAATTCGCCGGCCAGGGAATCGTAGGCCTCCTTGACCCGGGCCATAGCCTGGGGCTTATAAGCGATGTATTGGTTCACGTCCATGTTACCCACCGGCCGGCCGTGGACGATGACCTGGGCGCCGGTGTCGCTGCTCGGTTTGAGCAGCACCGGATTCATGCGCACGTCCGGGTCCAGCCGGCTGGCCTGGGCCTGGACCACCTGGGCCCGGCCCATCTCCCCGCCGTCAAGGGTGACGAACGAATTCAGGGACATGTTTTGGGACTTGAAGGGGGCTACCCGGTAGCCGTCCTGAAGCAGGATCCGGCAGAAGGCCGCCGTCAGGACACTCTTGCCGGCATTGGAACTGGTCCCCTGGAACATGAGCGCCGGGGTTTTGGGGCGTTTGACCGGGACGATTTTTTTATCGGCCAGGACGGCCTTCAGGGCCTCCACCAGCCGGAGGTTTTCGGCCTCCGTTCGCACGGCTACGCGGAAATAGCGGTCATCCAGACCCTGGTAATTGCCGCAAACCCGTATAGCTATCCCCTGGATCAGCAGCTTACGGGCCAGTTCGGCGGCGTTCAAAACCGGGTGGTCCGAGCGCAGAAAAAGAAAGTTGGCCTCTCCGGGATAAACGGTCAAATGAGGGATGGCCGTGAGTGCCCGGCTTAGAAAAAGGCGCTGTTCCCCGACATAGGCCCGGCTGGTCCGTTCATATTCGAGGTCCCGGAGGGCGGCCGCACCGAATTGCTGGGCCAGGGTATTGACGGTCCAGGGAGGGCGCAGTTCCTGAATCTTTCGGGCCCAAACACGGCGCCAGGAGGGCGCTGCCCAGGCGCAAGCCCGGTACGGCGTAGAATTTGGTGAAAGAGAGCAGGACGATTATATTGGAAGGGCGATTCCGGGCCAGACTGTCCAGACCCTCCACGAAGTCGGCAAAGGCCTCATCGATCAGAAAGCAGGTCTTGGGATGCCGAGCGGCCAGGGCCCGTAAGGTCTGAGGATCGAAAGTCAGGCCGGTCGGGTTGTTGGGCTGGCCGAGAATGACCATTTCGCCCCCGGAGAGTCGGTCCTCCAATCGATCCGGGTCCAGTCTGAACCCCTCGGATTTTGTTAAGGAATGCCATTCAATGGGCAGGCCGGCGATTTGAGCGGCCCGGGCATAATCGATATAGGCGGGAACCGCAATCAGGGCCTTGGTAAAAGGCAGAGCCTGGGGCAGGAGATAGAGCAATTCGGTGGAACCGTTTCCCACCACGATCTCCCGGGGGTCGGTCCGGTAGTGTTCGGCGATGGCTTCCACCAAAGGGGAGCATTCCGGGTCCGGGTAATGGACCAGGGAGCTCAACTGGGAACTGATGAGCGAGCGGAACCATTCCGGCGGTCCCAGCGGATTGATATTCGCTGAGAAATCCAAAATCCGATTCGGTTCCAGCCCTGCTTCCCGGGCCAACCGGGTTAGATTTCCGCCGTGTCCAAAGTCGTTGTTGGTCATTATTGATAACCTCGTAAAAAGTCTCACGGGGAGAGCTTGTCATTCTGAGCGCAAGCGAAGAATCTCGTCTTTTAAGCTACTTGAGGGATCCTTCGCGGAGTTTACCTGAGCCGAAAACCGAGATCCTTCGCTTCACTCAGGATGACAGCAGGCTAAGGGTTCAGGATGACAGTTTGGGACTTTTTGCGAGTCCGTCTTTATTGCCCGACGTCCATATTTTATTTTCGAAGAAAATAAAATAAAAATCCCCGAACCCATTTCAATGGTTTCGGGGATACCGTTTTCTATCCTCCCAAAAGGCAACCCTATGTCCGCGAGGGTGAAATTCCAAATTCTGCTGGGCAGGTCTTCTGACTCCCGGATCGATCTACCGGCCGCGCCTTCCCGTCCCAATGGAACAGTGGCTCTTGCGGCTTTCGTCCCCGGTCACAGCGGCGGGTCCGTGATGGATTCGCACCATCTTCCCTATTAAAGTTCTATCGAACTACCCCAGATTGCCGATTGATATGTTACCGGGCCGTAGAAAAATGTCAATCAAAAAATTGCGTTTGAGAAAGCTCCCCCCCAAAAAAGCTTCCGCGGGCCGTCTTGACCCAATGTTCCCCGAGAAAAAACTGGGTTCCCGCCCAGAAGCGCAGCGGGAATGACGCTCTTTAGTGATGGAACTATAATGGACCTGTTTTGTGTTCGCTAAATGTCCTTTGACCGATATCTGACCGGAATCTCCGGTTGCCAGCGAAAAGCGGGTCCGACCGAAAAAAGGACCAGCGACCCTATAGCGGCGAAGACAGCGGCCCCATAGCAGGCGAAGGCAAAAGAGGCCGTGGCATCTTTGATTATTCCAGTCAGCCAGGGGGCCAGCAGGCCGCCGATGAAATGGATGGAATTGGTGAAGCCGAAAACCGTTCCTAAGATAGATTGGGGGACCATTTCCGGGATCAGGGAATAATAGGCCGCCCAGTGTCCCCAAAGGAACATTCCGAGAATAAAAATAAGCCCGCCCATGATCCAGGCCTCCCAGTGCCTCTGGATCCCCAGGCCGAAGACCAGGAGCAGCAGGGCAATTACCAGGAACTCCGAAGCGATCAGCCCTTTTCGGCCCTTTCCGCGGCGGACCAGGCGGTCGCTGAGCCAGCCGGTCAGGACCAGACCCGGGACGGCGGACAGGCCCAAGAGGCTGGCGTAGAGGGAGGCGCCGGTCACGGTCCGGACGCCGATCTCCTTGAGCATGGCCGGGGCCCAGGCCCCGATCATCCACAGGGCATAGACGCCCGGGATGCCGCCCAGGTAAAGGAGCCACAGGTCCCGATGTTTAAAGATCCAGGAAAGGGGCGGCCCTTCGGGCTTTCCGGAAACAATCGCCTCCCGGGGCGGTTCCCGGATCACCCGGTAAATCAGGAAAGCGGCCCCCAGAGACGGCAGGGAAAAAATAAGAAAGACGGTCCGCCAGCCCCAATGGTCGGAAATCCAGCCGGCCAGCAGGATCCCGAGGCACATGCCCAGACCCAATCCCATGAAAGAGATACCCTGACCGATCCCGGCCTTCTCCCTGGGGGTGTAGTAAGCGATAATCGGGCGGTCGTTGCTGAAGTAGGTCCCCTGGGCCAGTCCGGTCAGGAAACGGACCAGGACCAGCGCGGCGAAGGAGGCCGCCGCCGCCATAGCCAGGGAGGAGAGCCCCCACCCCAGGATGCAGAGGATCAGGATGCGTTTTTTTCCGAAGCGGTCGCCCAGATAGCCGGCCGGGAACTGCATCAAGGCGTAGGAGTAAAACACCGCGCTGGCCAGCAAGCCGGCCTGGGCGTAACTCAACGAAAATTCCTTCATCAGCGGCAGGAGCACCGGCGAAAGGGCCACCCGGACCATATAACTGCTGATCCAACCGAAGATCAGGACCAGCCAGACTTGATGATAATATTGAAGGGGCATGAAGGTTTCCTGTCTGGAAAGATCGGCCATTATAGCAAATTACCGTTGGAAAGACGTTTCATTTTATTACAAAAAAAGATATAATTATTAATTATTAACGGGATGACACGCGCTTTGCGGAGGATTTTTGACCGGAAACCAGCAACGTTTTTACTTTTTGTATTAAACCCCCATGCCTCGCGAGGCACCCGCGAAGCATGAAAATTTCTTCCCCATTCAATGTTCGATGTTGGACGTTCGATGTTCGACGTTCGTCTTTATTTTCGTATTAAGGAGCAGATCCTTTGCCCAAGCTGATAATAAGTGATCTTAAGCCCGGTATGCGGCTCTTGAAACCGGTGACCAACCCCAGCGGCATGGTTTTGCTGACCGAAGGGCTGGAATTGACCGAGGAGCTGATCGAGCGGCTTCATAGAATGGAGATAGAAAGCGTTTTTGTTCGGGGGGGCAATAGACCCACCCGGCCGAAGGATGTCCTTCTGTCCGAACTGGATTATCGTTTTAAAAAAACCGAAACAGAACCCCAGATGGCGGTCCTGAAAAGGATCCTGGCCGACCATATCGCCGGATTGTACGAAGATGCTGGACTATAAGACCTTACGCCGGGAAATTGAAAATATCGAGACCCTGCCCACTCTGCCCAGCGTCCTCCACAAGCTGCTCCGGGTCATCGAAAACCCCAAGGTCTCCTTGAAGGAAATCGGTAACGTTATCTCCAACGATCCGGTACTCACCACCCGGGTTTTGCGGGCGGTAAATTCCCCCATCTACGGTTTCCCGGGTCGGATCGCTACGATCAACCAGTCCCTGGTCCTGTTGGGAGTGAATCTGATCCGCGGACTGCTGCTGGGGGTTTCGGTGTTTGAAGCCATGAAGAAGGCCATGGCCGGACTCTGGGAGCATTCGGTGGGCTGCGCCACGGCCGCCCGGATTATCGGCCAGAAAATCGGCCTGAAGGAACCCGATGAGGTGGCGGTAGCCGCCCTGTTGCACGATATCGGCAAGGTCATTTTCAGCCTGAAATTCCCGGGGGACTATGAACGGGTCCTGGAAGACGTAGCCCGACGGGAGTTGTTCGTCTTTCAGGGAGAAAAAGAATTTTTCGAGATCAACCACGCCGATGCCGGCGGCTGGATTGCTCAGAAATGGCATTTTCCACCGGCCCTGACCGAGATCATCGAGTACCACCATAAACCCCATCTGGCCCGGCAGGTCCCGGTGCCCACGGCCGTGGTACATTTGGCAGACATCCTGGTGCGGGCCCGCGGATTTGGCTTTGCCGGCGACCCCTTTGTCCCGGCCATCCACCCCCAGGCCTGGGAATTGCTACAGCTCTCGGAAGAGGATCTCGAGGCCATTCTGAGGGAACTGGACGACTCTTTGGATGTGGCCGGTGACTTTTTAGCCTTGGAATAGACCCCCATGCAGTCCATCGTGCATATTACCGGGGATCAAACCCTGGCCGGCCTGGTTGAGAAGCACCTGAGCGAGGCCTATAAACTGGTTCTATTTTACCAGATCCAGTCCTCCCTGGATTATATCTATCATTCCCTGCCGGACCTGATTCTGATCGACCTGCGCCCCGGAGATCCCCTGGTGGCCCGACTGCTTTCCGACCTGAAAGAGGATCCTATCTTCGGGCAGGTCCCGGTCCTGGCCGTGCTGGCGGATGATTACCTCATCTCAGGGTGGGAAGAATTGAAATGCGACGATTACCTGCGCCGGTCGCTCCTGGAGACGGATTTGGCCGCGCGGGTGGGGCTCTGCATCCTCCGGGCGGAACGCAACATGGAAGTCAGCCCCTTGACCCGCCTGCCCGGCAATATCACCATTATCAAACAGATTCAAAGCCGGCTGGACCGGGGCGACATATTCGCCCTGGCCTATGCGGATATCGATTATTTCAAGCCTTTTAACGACAAGTACGGGTTCAGCCGGGGGGATGAGGTCCTGAAGATGTTGGGCCGCCTCATTCTAAACATCGTCAAGCAAAGGCAGTCCCAAAAGAGTTTTGTGGGCCATATCGGGGGAGACGATTTTGTTTTTATCGTCGAACCGGCCCTGGCGGAGGAGATCGCCGGGGAGATTATCGAACATCTGGAACAAATAATCCCCACCTTTTATGATCCCGAGGACCGGGAGAGGGGAGCGATTCTGGCCCGGGACCGACGGGGCCGGGAACGGACCTTCCCTTTGATCAGCCTGTCCATCGGGGTGACCGAAAATCGGACCAAGAAATTTACTCACTACGGGCAGATGGCCGAAGTGGCCTCGGAACTGAAGAAATACGCCAAGACGGTCCAGGGGAGCTGCTGCCGCGTCGATCGGCGCTGAAAATATCGAATTCTAACCAAAAAGGCAGTATTTTTTGGTTAGAATTCGGGTTGGTGTTCGGGGCGAAGGAGATCCAGCAGGGTCTTGACCGGGTTGAAGGTTTCGAGGGGGACTTCCACGAACAGGGTGATCCAGTCGGCCATGGCCCCGTTCCACAGGCCGGGCAGTTCCAGTGCCTGCAGGGCCCGGCCGTCTTTGGATTTCCGGGTGATGAAGACGGCCTCGGGATCGACGTAGCGCCTCAAATCGAATGGTTTTCCCTCATGGTCCCGCAGCGAACAGACCAGGTCGACCGGATTGAAATGGGTGGCCCGAAACCAGATTTCATGCTGTTCGTCGGATTCCAGGTCCACCTGGGCGCTTTCCACGATCTGCAGGGTCTGGCTGCCGTCAGGCCCCTTGACCCAGAAGGGACCCCCTCCCGGTTCGCCCTGATTTTTCACCACGCCGCAGACCCGCAGCGGGCGGTTTAATTTCTTCAGGATGAATTCCCCGCGGTTCTCCGTCGGCCATTTCCAAAAACCTTCCGGTTCGGAGACGGACAGGGCCTGCCGTAGAAAATCCAGAGCCGCCTCCTGCCCCCTTTTGTCCCCGGGTTTCCTTTTAAGTTTATCCAGGTGCCGGCACACCTGCTGCTGGGCCTGAATCAGGTAGCCCCCTAAAATTTTTTTCCATTCGATGGTGACGCCCTTCAAGTGATCCGGCACCACGTTGTCGATATTCTTCAGGTAGACCAGGTCGCCGCCCAGGCGGTGCAGATTGATCAGCAGGGCACCGTGTCCCCCTGGCCGCAGGTGCAGGCGGCCGTCGGGTTCCCGCAGTGGCCGCCCTTCCAGATCCACGGCGATGGTGTCCGTCGAGCGGTGCTGGTGCGAATAGCCGATTTCGAAGCGGGCATTCAGCCGTTCTTCGTGTTTGGGTCTCACGGCGGAAAGGTGCTCCAGGAAGAGGGTCTTGTGTTCCGGGGAGAGAGTAAAGTGGAGACGGGCGCTGCCCTTTTTATCCCGAATGGTGGCGGCGGCTTCAACCAGGTGTTCTTCCAGGGCGGAGCGGCATTCGTCGGGATAACGATGAAAGGTCATCAGCGCCTTGGGCAAGGTCTGGTAATTCAAGCCTCGGTCGGTCAAAAGCAAGTTCAAAACTCTTCGCCAGCGGTCCCCTTTGGTCAGATGACCGAGCTTCAGCCCCTCGTCCAGGATTTTTTCTTTCAAGGCCTCCGAAAAAGGGAAACGCTCCCATTCCTCCAGGAAGCGGATGAGGATCTTGGCCCTCGGCCCGCCTTGAGCGGCCCGCTCCAGGATCTGGCCTACTTGAGTCATCTCCGACTGACGGTGATAATGATGAAGGGCTTCAAACATTCGGCTGGCGGCCCCCGAGGCGGGCACGAATTTCAGAAATCGCCCGACCCCGGCGGCTTCTTCCTGCAGGGGGATCAGGGATCGGGCTTCGGTCCGGGAGATCCGGTGGATACCGTCCCCGATCGTGCAGGGCCGATAGAGTTCCCGGTGGTGGCCGGCCTTCCGGAACAGGGCGATCTGGCGCCGGACCTGGGCCGGGGTGATTCCCGCGGCCTTCAACTGGGCCAGATCTGCCGGGTTTAAGGTCCGATCGCCTGGATTTTTTATTCTTCTGGAAGCGTTCATGCCGATTCCCCCATGCCCCGCAGGGCACCCACGAAGCATGAAGATATTGTAACTTTTCCTTGTCTCGTAGCTTGCTATATTCCAGCAAAGAGTAGTTGAGGCCGAAAAAAAAGGCTATACTCTTTTAAGATTGGAGTTCCGACGGGCAAGTTGGTTAACTCCGAATCCCCGAAAGGAGCATAGCCATGGAACTCATTAAACCAAAAAGCGAGAAACGGATCAACGAAAAAACATTGCTGATCACGGTGGACATCGGGAAAAGGGTCAATGTGGGATATGGCCGATGTCCGAATCGGGCGGAGATAAAGCCCTTTGAGTTTTCCAATGATCGACCGGGGTTTGAAAAATTGTGGAACCGGATTCAAGAAACCCAGGCCAAACATAAGCTGGAAAGAGTAGTTTTGGGTTTTGAATCGACCGCCGCGTATGGTGAACCGTTGGTTCATTATCTGAAGGATCGTCCGGTAGAGTTGGTGCAAGTGAATCCGATGCATACGAAGAAGATGAAAGAACTCCAGGGGAACTCGCCCAACAAGACGGACAAGAAAGACCCGAAAGTGATTGCCGATATTATCGAGCTGGGCCATTTTCTGACGGTAGTGGTGCCGGAAGGGCCGGCGGCGGAGCTGCGGCGTTTGAGCCAGGCCCGGGAACGGGCGGTGGAGCGGCAAGGGGTGTTGCTGAACCAACTGCATGGCCTGGTGTTTCTCCTTTTTCCGGAGTTTTTGCAGGTCATGAAGGGACTGAAGACGAAAAGCGCTCGCTATCTGTTGGACCGGTATCCGCTTCCTCAGCATCTGGTTAAACGGGGTTTGCCGGCCCTGACGGCCGAGTTGAAAAAGGCCAGCAACGGGCGATTGCCGCGGGAACGGGCCGGAGACTTGCTGGAAGCGGCCCGGCAGTCGGTGGGGCTTCAGGAGGGGCAAGAGAGTATGCTTTTGGAAGTACGGGGACTGTTGAGGGGTTTGGAAACTACCCAGACTTTTATCCAGCAGGTGGAAGGGAAAATGAACCAGCCCCTGGATCAAATTCCGTATAGTGGTTCGATTTTGTCGATCAAGGGGATCGGGAAGGTGACCGCTGCCGGTTTGATTGGCGAAGTGGGTGATTTCAGAAAATTCCGGACCATCGCCGAGGTGTTGAAGCTGGCGGGGTTGGATCTGTTTGAGGTCAGTTCGGGGCAGCATCAAGGGAAAAGGCATATATCCAAAAGAGGACGGGCTTTTCTCCGCAAGCTGTTGTATTTTGCCGCCTTGGGTATGGTGCGGAAAAAAGGCCTCATGCACGATACCTATCAGCGGCATCTGGAAAAAGGCATGGCTAAGCCGAAAGCGCTGATCGCTATCGCACGAAAGGTTTTGGGCCTGGTGTTTGCTTTGGTGCGTAATCATAGTACTTATCACGTTAATTATGGAAACCCGGTGGCTTTACCTTTAGCCGCTTGAAACCTGGGCGTGTAGGTGGGGGGGACTATCACCCTCCCCTTTAAGGCGACTTGTCGACCTTCGTTTGTAGCGTCATAGCCCCCCACTTACACACCATAGCCCCGATTAAGCAAGGTTAGGGCTCTGTGGAGACCCTCTAATTACCAGGGTTGGGCATGGTGTGGGACGCCAGGTTGAATTACAAAAGAAAAACTATAAAAAACTCTTGACACCAATAAACCAGGGGAGGGGACTTCGGCGAGCTCAGTCGAGCCGTTAACCCCCTCCCGAGCTTGGGGATCGAGGATTCAAATGTCTTCTATGAGCTTGAACTGTGCCCGGTTGGGTGCGGGAGGGGATTAACGGCTCGACTGAGCTCGCCGAAGTCCCCTCCCCTGCACTCGACCCTTGAATCCTGGCCCCCTCGAACCCTGTTTTTGATTATTTTCATAATAATGTAGCTAAAAAACCCGTTTAAATCAATAGTAAAGGTGTTGTTTCGGAACGGTTCGGGCTAGGGGAATAAGATTGACAAGCTCCTCGAAAGACGAATAAAATAATATTCATGCCAGGGATAGTCTGCCCGAAATGTCAAAAACCTTTACGGTTTTGCCGGACCTGAAAGAAGGTGTATTTTTCCTGCCCCGGTTGCGGGGTGGATTATAACCTGGAGGAGCTCTATCCGTATATGGGCGATGAGTTGGAAGAGCTGCTGGCCTGGATTCCGGTGAGCCGTCTTTGAGACCATTATAAAACTATTTCTCAGGAGTCCTCAATGTCTTTTTTTGATTTTGGTCAACTGCCGCTCAAGGATTTCAGGCCCGGCATCAAAAGTTTCGCCCAGGTTGGGGAACAGTTGATCCTGGCGGTCCTAACCATTGAATCCGGTATGCGGGACGAGGGCCACGCCCATCCCCTCGACCAGTGCGGAATGGTGCTGGAAGGGGTCTTCTCCTTGACTATCGATGGGGAAATACGGACCCTGGGACCGGGACAGGGCTATTTTGTTCCCGCCGGAATTCCCCACGGCTGGTCGGCCGAGGCGGGGCCGGTAAAAATCATGGATGTGTCGGCCAAGCCTTCGTCGACGGCTTGAGCATGCGCGTTTTGTTGATTTCTCCCAACCGAGAGGTCAGCCCTGACCCGGTGTATCCATTGGGGCTGGCGAGCCTGGCGGCTGTTTTGAAGTCCGGGGGGATGACCGTCAAGGGCAGTGATCTCTGTTTCCATTCCGACTGGGGAAAGGTTCTGGAACAGGACCTGGAATCGTTCCGGCCCGACTGCATCGGCCTGTCAATCCGCAACATCGATAATGTCACCTACCCCCTTTCCACCGCCTATCTGCCGTTTATCAAGGGGGTGGTTGATCTCTGCCGGGATAAGACCGCGGCCCCGATCGTGGTCGGCGGTTCGGGCTTCACCCTTCTGCCGGAAGAGGTTTTGAACTTTTTAGGGGCGGACTACGGGGTGGTCGGGGAAGGGGAGCGAGCTTTCCTCGACCTTTTAAAAAAAATGGCGGCGGGCCGTTTTTCGCGGCTTTCGGCCCGGGGTTTTTCCCCGAGGCTTTCCAATGACCGTATTCTTACCGGTGAACCCATAAAGGAATTGAACGCCCTTCCCTGGCCGGACCGGGAGGCGTTTGATGCCGGGGCCTACCGGGAGCAGGGCGGGCTGGCCAATATTCAATCCAAACGCGGCTGCCCCTTCCACTGCATTTACTGCACCTATCCGTTGATCGAAGGCCGAATGGTCCGCGTGCGGGAACCCATCGGGGTGGTCCGGGAAATCCAGGCCCTGGTGGACCGCGGGCTGGACTATATTTTTTTCGTGGACAACAATTTCAATTTTCCGGAGGAGCAGGCCGAAGGCATCTGCCGGGAAATCGTTCGACAAAAGGTGCCGGTCCGCTGGACGGCCTATGCCAACCCCGGCTTCCTGAACGACCGCCTGGGTGAGGCCATGAAGGCCTCTGGCTGCGCCGCCCTGGAATTCGGTCTGGACGCGGCGGCACCGGCGCAACTGGAGGCCCTGGGAAAAAATTTTTCATTGCTTCAAATCCGGGAGGCGGCCCGGGTCTGCCGGGAGCGGGATATCCCTTTTTGTTTCAGCCTGCTGGTGGGCGGTCCCGGGGAGACCATGGCCACTCTGGAGGAAACGCTTTCCCAGGTAGAGGACCTGAACCCCACCGCGGTGATCTGTATGACCGGCATCCGCGTCTTCCCTGAAGACGCGGCTGGCTGGAATCGCCCGGGAGGAAGGGCTGCTGCCCGGAGATTGGAATCCCCTGGAGCCGTTTTTTTATCTGTCCCCGAAGGTCCGGGATCATTTGGAAGGGCGACTGCTGGACTTTTCCAAGGTCCATTCGAGCTGGATCTTCCCGGGCTTGGGGATAGACCGGCTTCCCGACGAGGCCGCCAAGATGCATCGGTTGGGATTGAAAGGTCCCTTATGGGTATACCTGCGGCCCAAGAAAAGAAAGAAAGGAGGTCCTAAGGATGAAACCGGTTGAGGATGAACTGAGGGAAGTGAAGGTCAAAATACTGAAAATGGGTTCCTTGGTGGAGGAGTCCATCGGACGGGCTATCCGGTCGTTGGTGGAGCGGAACAACCGTTTAGCCGAAGAGGTTATCGAAGGGGACCGGGTGATCAATACCTACGACGTGGAGATTGATGAAGAATGCATCCGCGTTTTGGCCCTCCGACAGCCCGTGGGAGGGGACCTGCGGTTTATCACCACGGCCATGAAGATCACCACCGATCTGGAGCGTATCGGCGACTTCGCGGAAAATATCAGCAAGCTGGCCCTGGAGTTGAATAAGGAGCCCCAGTTGAAGCCCTATATCGATATCCCCCTCATGGCCAAGATCGTCCAGGGCATGGTGGTCGATGTGCTGGAGGCCTTCACCAAACCGGATCCGGCTATCGCCTACGATGTCATCCAACGGGACGAGCAGATGGATAACCTGGCGATCCAGATCTTCAACGAACTCCTTTTTTTCATGATCAAGGATACCAGCACGGTTTCCCGGGCGGTCAAAATCAGCTACGTGGCCAAACACCTGGAGCGCATGGCCGACCACGCCACCAACATTGCCGAGATGGTGATCTATATGGTGGAAGGCAAGCTAATCCGCCACACCCATCCCCCGAAAGAATAGAACCCATTCGAGGAGAACGATGGACCCGAATAAACCCAGCGAATGCCCGGTCAGCGATCGGATCAATTCCTATTGCCCCTGCCCCAAGGAGGACTGCCCCCGGCACGGGATCTGTTGTGAGTGTGTCCTGTTTCACAAGAACCAGACCCAGAACCCCGTTTTAAAGCGGTTGCCGAACTGTTTGCGAGGGATGGTCCAGGAGGCCCTGGAAGGTTGAAGGAGATCTTAAATGAACTCGGTTAAGAAAGTAATGCTGGCTATGATAATCGTGCTGGCCTTGAGTCTGTCGGCCCGGGCCCAAACCCAACCGCCGGCTCTTCCCGATGCGGCGGCTTCAGACCCCAAGGCTCTGGGCTGGATGCAGGGCTTTCCGCCGGCCCCGGACAAGACGATTCGGTTTGACAACGGCAGCGCTTACCGCTTTCCGGCGCTGCGCTGGGCCTTCAGCCACATTCGCGAATTGGGGCCCACTAAAAATGTCTGGCGCGGCGATGGTCCGGTGGCAGGATTGCCCAGAGCCGAGCGCCCTTTGGATGATATCACCTTTTCCGATATGAACGGGAAGCCCATGACCTGGGCTCAATCCCTGGCGCGCAACTATACCGATGGTATCCTGGTCCTCCAGAAGGGCCGGGTGGTGTATGAGAAGTATTTCGGCGCCCTCGAACCTCGATTAGCCCATAGCGCTTTTTCTATAACCAAATCCATTGTCGGAACCCTGGCAGCCATCCAGGTAGTCGAGGGAAAATTGGATCCCGCGGCCTTGGTTACGAAATATATCCCCGAACTCCAGGGCACGGCCTATGAGGATGCCACGGTCCGCCAGGTGATGGATATGACCGTGGGGGTACAATACTCGGAGAATTATGCCGACCCCCAGGCCGAGGTTTGGGACTACGCCCGTTCCGGCGGTATGCTGCCCTATGGCCCGAATTATCAGGGCCCCAGGACCTTTTACGAATTTCTGGTCAAGCTCAAAAAAGAGGGCAGCCACGGGGAGGCCTTTGCCTATAAGACCGTCAATGCCGAAATCCTGGCCTGGATGGTTAAACGGGTCTCCGGCAAATCCCTGGCGGAGCTGTTCTCGGATTTGATCTGGTCTAAACTGGGTGCCGAAAACGACGCTTATTTTCAAGTGGACAGCGTCGGCAGCGAATCCGGCGGCGGCGGTTTGAACACCGGGTTGCGTGATCTGGCCCGCTTCGGAGAGATGATCCGACTGAACGGCTATTACCAGGGCAGGCAGATCATCGCTCCGGCCGTGATCGAAGATATCCGCCGGGGTGCGGACAAGGCCCATTTTGCCAAGGCCGGGTATTCCACCCTGCCGGGATGGTCCTATCGCACGATGTGGTGGGTATCCCACAACGAACACGGGGCCTTCATGGCCCGAGGCATTCACGGCCAGAACATCTATATCGATCCCCAGGCGGAGATGGTCATTGTGCGCTATGCCTCCAACCCGATTGCCGGCAATGTCGCCAATGATCCTTATACGCTTCCAGCCTATATGGCCGTTGCCAAATACTTGATGCCCTGAGAAAAGGAGTGTCCATGCGTTGCCTCATGGTAATGGCGGTTTGTGTTGGGTTGCTGACCGGGTGCGCCACGATTCCCGAGGAACAGTGCGCGAAGGTCGACTGGTACGATTTAGGGTTTAATGACGGCCGCGTCGGCCAGGCGGCGGATCGACTCCTTCGGCACCGTGAGGCTTGCGCCGGGGTGAACATCGTCCCGGACGAGAAGCGCTATCTGCAGGGGCGTCAGGAGGGACTCGTCGAGTATTGCCGGCCCGAGAACGCCGTGCGGGAAGGTCTGGCGGGCCGATCCTACGCGGACGTCTGTAATCCGGCCTTCAAGCGCCTCCACCAGGCTGCCTATGCGGTCGCCTCGCTGAAGAAGCGCATCGGCAACAATCTGGACGAGGTCTCGCGCAAGGAAACCGAACTGCGCGATCAAAAACCCTCCGATTCGAAGCGCAACCAATTGCGCAGCGAGATACGCGACCTGGACCGCCGGCGAGAATCGCTGCGCGATGAACTGTTTACCGCCGAGCGGGAACTCGACCGCCTGCGCCAGGCCCCCTGGTAATCGGCGGCTCCCCCTCGCGACCGACCCGGTCCAAGGCAGCTTTCCGGTTTTTTTTGGGTCGTCTTGAGCCGGATTCTCCTTGGCTCACCGCAACTCAAAGGATTCCCTTCGATGACTAAGGTTTCAGAGCTTTTTGTCCGGGCCCTAAAAGAGGCCGGGGTAGCCCACGTCTTCGGCATTCCCAGCATTCACAATATCGGCCTCTACGATGCCCTGCGGGAGGAACCGTCGATTAAGCACATCCTCGGTCGGCATGAATCCAGCGCCACCCACATGGCCGATGGTTATGCCCGGGCCGGAAAAGGGGTGGGGGTGGTCATTACCTCCACCGGTCCCGGCGCCGGTTATATGGCGGCCCCCCTGGTCGAGGCCTGGGGGAGCTCGTCTCCGGTTCTGGCCGTCACGACGAATATTGCCACCGACCAGATCGGACGGGGCACGGGGACTCTCCACGAACTGGTAGATCAGGACCTTATTTTTAAGAATATGACCAAGGAGCGATTTTGCCTTCGGACAGGGGATGAGGTTCGGACGATGGTTCCCCAGGCGGTTCAAACGGCCCTTTCCGGGCGCCCCGGTCCGGTCTATTGTGAGGTCCCGACGGACCTTTGGGACCGGGACGTTTCCAGTGAGGGGGAGGCCGGGCCTGTCCCTGCTCCGGCCCAAAGTCCGGGACAGTGGTCTGGGGATCTCGCTCAGGCCGCGAAGCTACTCTGGGAGGCCGAACGTCCCGTGATCGTTGCCGGCACGGGCGCCGTCCGCGCCGGGATCGGCGACGCGATCCGGGCCCTGGCCGAGGCGATCCAGGCGCCGCTGGTCACCAATGCGGAAGGGAAGGGCCTGATCCCCGAAGATCATGACCTGGCCTGGGGCAACGCCGCCCGACGCGGGGCGGTTCGGGAGTACCTTAAGTCCAGTACCATCGCTTTGGCCATCGGGACCCGTCTGCGGGCTGTGGATTTTCGCCGGAGAGGCGTGTCTCTGCCCCGACTGATCCATGTGGATTGGAACGATACCTGGATCGACAAAAATTATCCCGCCGAGATGAGGATCACTGGTGATATCCGAACCATCGCCCGCGGGCTTTCGGAAATGGTCCGAGCCAAGGCCCACGGAAGCGGAAACAGGGGGGGGCGGTTCTCAGCCCTGCGGGACAGGATCAGGGAAGAGCGGGAAACCATCGCCAAAAAAATGCCGGGAAATCGAGTATCTCGATGCCCTGCGCCGGGTCATTCCCCGTGACGGCAGTCTGGTGATCGACAACACCCTGCTGGGATACTGGGCCGAATATTTCTTATCATTCTTTTATGCCCGGCGGACTGGTGACCGCCAAGGGGTCGTCGATTATCGGCTTCAGTTTTCCCGCGGCCCTTGGCCTGAAAATCGCCTGTCCCGAACGGCCGGTGGTCGCCGTGAGCGGAGACGGCGGTTTCTTTTACGGTGCCCAGGAAATGGCCACCTGCCGCCGGCACGGCATCGCCTTTCCCGTGGTCGTGGTCAATGACCAGGCCTACGGGATGATCGATCTCCTGCAGCGTCAAATCTACGGCCGGGGGGAATTCGAAACGGACCTGGTTAATCCCGATTTGCCGGCCCTGGCCGCCTCCTTCGGCATCGCCGCCGAGCGGGTCGATACCCCTCAGGGGCTTAAACAGGCCTTACGGTCTGCTCTGGCATCCAAGGAAATGCGGGTTATCGAACTGGCAGCCTCCTTTCGCGAAAATCCTTTTGCCGGATATTAATTGATGGTAACAAGGCCTGTAGAAGCTTGCACCCGTATCTGATCCCTCTTCCCCTTACTCCTGGCTTAAAATCAGCGGGAGATAAAGAAAATAATCAGAGGTCATATAGAGCTCTATGACCCCATCAATATCCTGATCGGCGATATAAAGCACCCGGCCGCTATCCGGGCTGATCTGGAATTCAAGAGAAACACTGCCGAGGGCCACCAGGGTCCCGTTGATCTTGACCCCGGACGCGTTCGGACCCGCCAGAGAGACGCTATAGAGCTCTCGGACCCCGACATTGTCCTGGTCGGCCCGATAAACCACCCGGCTGCTGTCCGGGCTGATCTGAAAGCCACTAACATCCCCATTGGGCGGCAGTGCTTTATTGAGCTTGATTCCGGCATCCGCCGGACCCCCGACGGGGACGCTGTAAAGCTCGTGGACACTAACCGTCTCTTGGTCGGCGATATAGACCACTCGACCGCCGTTCGGGCTGATCTTAAAAACATCCACATTCCGGCCGGGTACCAGTGCTTCATTGAGCCTAAGACCGGCTGAAGGCAAACCCCTGATGGGAACGCTATAGAGCTCTTGGACCCCGACAGTGTCCTGGTCAGCCAGATAAACCACCCGGCTGCTGTCCGGGCTGATCAGGCCCTCCTCCACACTCCCATTGAGCACCAGTCCCTTATTTAGTTTGAGGCCGTCCGAATCCGGACCCCCGATGGGGACGCTGTAAACCTCGGTGGCGCCATCCTTGTCCTGGTCGGCCCCATAGACCACCCATTTGCTGTCCGGGCTGATTTGAAAGCCGGCCACATTCCCGTTGGCCACGAGCGTCTTATTGAGCTTGATACCGGCTGAAGGCAAACCCCTGATGGGAACGCTATAGAGCTCTTGGACCCCGACAGTGTCCTGGTCAGCCAGATAAACCACCCGGCTGCTGTCCGGGCTGATCAGGCCCTCCTTCACACTCCCATTGAGCACCAGTCCCTTATTTAGTTTGAGGCCGTCCGAATCCGGACCCCCGATGGGGACGCTGTAAAGCTCGGTGGCGCCATCCTTGTCCTGATCGGCCCCGTAGACTACCCAATTGCTGTCCGGGCTGATTCGGAAGCCGGCCACATTCCCGTTGGCCACGAGTGTCTTATTGAGCTTCTTGACGGCGGTGACCGGGCCCTCTATGGGGACGCTGTAAAGCTCGACCACATTAAAAAATATCGTGTCGTGATCGGCCAGATAAACCACCCGGCTGCTGTCCGGGCTAATTTGAAATTCAAGAACATCGTCGTTGACACCCAGGGTCCCGTTTAGTTTGATACTGGCGGCCAGACCCCCTATGGGGACGCTATAAAGCTCGACCACATTAACTGAGTCCTGGTCGGCCCGATAAACCACCTGACGGCTGTCCGGGCTGATTTGGAACGAAGCTACGGCTCTTCCGGGGGGAAGAATGGGATTCAGTCGAACGGGGGGACCGCCGCCTAAGAGGACGCTGTAAAGTTCACGGACTCCGTCCGTAACCTGATCCGCGAGATAAACGGCATACCGGCCATCCCGGCTGATCTGAAAGCTCTCTACATCCCCGAAGGCGGGCATGACGCCGCTCAATTTGATATTGGTGGCGGCCTGGAGGGGAAGAGGATCCCAAAGCATGGCCGTGATCAATCCAATCGTCAAAAGCGCCTGGAATCTATAAGATTGGGTCTTCATTTTTTCTTCTCCTTTGTTGAGACGTTAAAGGTTCAAAGGATACAGCCTCTTTTGATTCGCCTGTAATTATAAGCTAAAGCCCTTTTTTCTAAAAGGGTTAATGCTTTTCAGGGGGAATAGCCTGCCGCCGCCAAGCCCGCCCTTTTATCATTTACTTTTTGTCAATATTAAAGAATTGACCCCAACTGGGCTTCATTGACCCCAACTGGGCTTCAAGCGGAGCGCTTGATGTTCGGCAGGTGAGATAGGGACAAAACTGTTACAGAAATTGCTTGCTAATGATAGCACATAATGCTATCATTAGGCATGAAGGCAAAACACCGTCGCATTCTTGAAGCAATCTCTGCAATTCCTACGCGAGGGGGAATTGTGTTTTCTGACATTGAAACCCTGGTGATCGCCAGCGGCGGTGAGGTACGAGAAGGGGAAGGCTCTCGTATCGTTTTTGAACTAAAGGGAAGCCGAAGATACTTTCATCGACCCCACCCGTGCAAGGAAGCAAAAAAATATCAAGTCGAAGAAATACGCGAATGGTTCAGACAATTGGGGGTAATGCCATGAAAAACGTAATGACCTATAAGGGGTATATGGCCCGGATCGAATTTGATCCAAGGGATAATATTTTTATGGGAAAAATTATAGGAATCGCGGATGGCATTACCTTCCAGGGGGAGACCGTGAAAGAACTCAGGGCCGATTTTCAAGCGGCGATCGATCACTACCTGGCAGATTGTGCGGCCACCGGTCGCACGCCATTGAAAGCAGCTTCCGGGAAGCTGATGCTTCGTGTTTCTCCCGAGATACACGCCAGAGCGCTGGCGACAGCAAAAACCTCAGGAAAAAGCCTGAATCAATGGGCCGAGGAGGTCCTTAATAAGGCCGCCCATATCTAAGGAGATCCAAAATGCCGTTAGCCCGCAAAAAAGACTTTTCAAAATAATTATATCCATATAAGAATATTGGCCAAGAAATTTAATGTGAGACCGGCCACGTTTGTTGAGCGCTATTACCCTATAGAAATTGCCGCAAACCTGCGCCGACAAATGTCGTTTTCAAAAGCAATAGTCGAGCCAGTCCCCTGGTCATTTTTCTGTCAATATTAAAGAATTGACCCCAACCGCGCTCCCGCGCCGCCCTCTGTAAATAACCGCTTCGTTTCAAACCCACTGAGACCTTCCTGCTACAGAATAGTTGCCATTTTGGCGCCACTGTGCTAATTATGTGACGATAAAGGGGGTGTATCATGGCGCTTAACAAAATAGAAGAGAGAATTCCCGCTCGAATGCCTCCCGAGGTGTACGAGCGAATAGCCGCAGCGGCCCGAACCGTCGGGGCGACCCTGAACCAGTTTCTTGTCCAATCTGCTTTGGACAGGGCCAACGATATCCTTGAAAGGGAGCGGGTTATTACTCTTTCCACCAAGGCTGCGGAGGCTCTTTTTGAACTTATCGAGAATCCCCCCGATCCCAATGACCGTTTGAAAGAGGCTATGCGCCGGAGAGAGACGGTTTTGTGCCCGAAATAGTTTCCCTTACGCGCCATCACGACCGATCCGGTTTTGATTGCGGTGTTCCGGAATTGAATTCCTTTCTCAAGGCGACGGCCCGGCAGCACGGCGATAAAGGTATTTCTCGCACCTTCGTGCTCTCTGACCCGGCAAGACCGGCCACCATTTTTGGCTATTTCACGCTCACGCTGTGTGAAGTCATGACGGACCATCTTCCCTCGGCCTATGCCAAGAAATACCCTCATCATGGACTTCCTGCCGTTCGCCTGGCGAGACTTGCGGTCTCGAAAAAATACCAGAGAAAGGGTTATGGCGGCCTGTTGCTCGCCGAAGCGATTCACCGGACTGTCTTAGTCGCCGAACAAGCCGGCCTGATCGGACTGTTTGCCGATGCCAAAGACGAACGGGCCCATAAATTCTACGAAAGATATGGCTTTGTATCACTTCCGGGGCAGGCGTTGCAAATATTCCTGCCCCTTGAAACTCTTCGTTTGGCGGGGGTGAAATAGATCTCGAACGACCTTGGTTCCTGCCCTTCCGAATAGAAAAATATTTCTTCTCTGTGTTCTCAGGTTAAGCCGGTGATGGCCGGTGGGCCTATCCAACTGAAAGGAGCTGGAATTGGTAATTGCTCATTCACCAATTAGCTGCGCACTGGCGCATGGAGGTGACGAAATGCGCGAAACAGAGCGGTCTGATCCAAGAGGATGAGGCGAAGAGGTGAGATAGGGGCTAAATTGTTACGTTTTCAGGAACGATGATTTTATTCGAATGGCTACAGGGGGGGGCTGGGCCGAACGTCGAACCTGGGACAATATGGAAAGCCTGAAGGCCGTTCAGACCGAGCGGGCTTCAGGCTTTTGTTGGGGATCGAGGACCAAAGGTATAAGGGCATGTGGGTCCGGAGGAGAAGGGTCCTTCAGAGGACAGAAAGCCACTATAAGGTGTATTAGGACGGGCAGGGGTGGACAGATACCCCTAGTGATTGAAATAGAGAAAGGCAGGGACGAATGACCCTGCCTTTCTCTATTTCAAATATTTGGTTATTACTTCTTAAACTTCCTCCTCAACCCCACCATCCCAAGCAGGCCGGAGCCAAGAAGAAGCATGGTGGCGGGTTCAGGGACGGAGTTAGAAGGCATCTGGTTTGCGAAATTGAAGTATTCATTATTTTCACTAAGCAGGGTATATTGGGTTGGATTAAGTAAAATCCCATTCTCGTCGTAGGCTTTCACACCTTGAAGAACGACTGTGTGGGGCCAGTCCGCATATCCTTCATTCGTGTCCGTCCAGAGGGTAAAAGAGAGAGGAATATAGCTGCTGCTGGCAAGCAAATGGCCATTGGCGTTGGTAGCAAGGGTAACGGTGCCGTCGAAGGATAGGGAATCAGATGCGTAAGGCACATCATTGAGAGTTATGTTCCCATTCTCGTCTCCTTTCAAGTTCCTGTTAAAGAAGTCGAGCAACGCAAAACTATTCGGGAGGGCATTCGGGTCGTTGATGACCACATCATCTCCCGTATAACCCAATAGCGTCATTCTGAAAAGACTCTGGGAGACCACATCCGTGGTTGCAAGTTCAAGAGAAAAACTGATACCGAATTGGAATTCCAAGTAGCCTGGCGAGTTATTGTAGGTCTGAAAGTAAATTTCGTCCCTGAAGAAACCACCCGCATGCATAGGGGTCGGAACCATTATATGCGTAATTGTAGCCATTGAATTGATAGGGTTGCACCGCGGAATAAACGTTGGTACTCACCATCTCAGGATTATAATAGATTTCGCTGGGTACATTGGGTAAACCAAGGTTGCTATCTTTTGCCGCCCACGTCCCATCGGGATAAGACGGCCAAGCACCAGCAAAGGTACCCGACCAGCCAGTTTGGTTTACTTTTCCGATTAAATCAGCGGATGCTGATTGAACCATGATAAAGCCGCATAAACCGATGAAGCATAACAATAATATTTTCTTTTTCATCAGAATACCCCCTTTCATTCAGAATTTCCTTTTATTTTATCTAGTATATATGAGCAAAATCCATTCCAAAAAAATCTTTACCTATATGTAACTCATTAATGATCTTCGCAGTGCCATTATGGATAAGGGTTTGCGCATGATAAAACTATTTTCTGCAAGAAATAGTTAAATGGGACCAGATCTGGGTGGGATTGAAATTCTGTAAAGTATCCCGACGTATTTACTAAAAAAAAACGGCTCGTCAGGGATCAAGGATACCGTTTTCTAAATCCATAACCGCCCTAACCCAAAAAATTTGGAAAAGGATTTTTACCGGAGACTAAAATCCCGTTACCGCCGAGATCTATGGACTAAAGCATGCGATATTGGAATAATGAAGAATGGTGCCGTCGCCACCCACGGCGAAGACATCGTTGCCGGAACTCCCCCAGAGGCTTCCAAGCCCATTAGTCGTTCCGCTGGTCATGGGGGACCAGGCGCTGCCGTTGTAATGGAGTATGGTGCCGCCGCCACCCGCGGCGAAGATATCGCTTCCGGAACTCCCCCAGATGCCGCTGAGGTAGAAAGTCGTTCCGCTGATCATGGGGGACGACCAGGCGCTGCCGTCGTAATGGAGGATGGTGCCGTTCGAGCCCACGGCGAAGATATCGCTTCCGGAACTCCCCCAGATGCTCCAAAGGATGTATCCAGTCGCTGCGCCGGTCATGGAGGACCAGGAGCTGCCATTGTAATGGAGGATTTTGCCGCCTTCTCCCACGGCAAAGACATTGTTTCCGGCGCTCCCCCAGATGCCATTAAGGACAAAGGTCGTGCCGCTTTCCATGGGGGACCAGTCGCTGCCGTTGTAATGGAGGATGGTGCCGCCTAAACCCACGGCGAAGACATCGTTTCCGGAACTTCCCCAGATACCAACCAGGTTTACAATGGTTCCGCTGGTCATAGAGGACCAGGAACTGCCGTTGTAATGGAGGATTTTGCCGCCGCCACCCACGGCGAAGACATTGTTTCCGGCGCTCCCCCAGATACCATAAAGGGAGTTAGTCGTTCCGCTGGTCATGGGGAACCAGGAACTGCCGTTGTAGCGGAGGATGGTGCCGCCAAATCCCACGGCGAAGACATCGTTTTCGGAACTCCCCCAGATGCCATTAAGGGAGTTGGTCATTCCGCTGGTCATGGGGGACCAGGTGCTGCCGTTGTAGTGGAGGATGGCGCCGCCGTCACCCACGGCGAAGACATCGTTTTCGGAACTCCCCCAGACGCCATTAAGGTTGAAAGTTGTTCCGCTGGTCATGGGAGACCAGGCACTGCCGTTGAAATGGAGGATCACGCCAGGCGAGGGAAATGACGGAAAGGCCTTCCCCACGGCGAAGACATCATTTCCGGAACTCCCCCAGATACCTCCCGTAAGGTCTTCATGTGTCGTTCCGCTGGTCATGGGAGACCAGGCGCTGCCGTTATAATGAAGGATGACGTTGACACCCACGGCGAAGATATCGTTACCGGAATTCCCCCAGATGCCATTCAGGGATAGTCCCGTTCCGCTGTTCATGGGGGACCAGACGCTGCCGTTGTAATGAAGGATGGTGCCGTTGGTGAATGACGGGTCCGTATTCCCCACGGCAAAGACATTGTTACCGGAACTCCCCCAGATGCCGTTCAGGCCTCGAATCGTTCCGCTGGTCATGGGGGACCAGGCGCTGCCGTTGTAATGCAGGATGACGCCGTTAGCGCCCACGGCGAAGACATCGCTTCCGGAACTCCCCCAGATCCCTTTTAGGTTCTCAGTCGTTCCGCTGGTCATAGGGGACCAGGCGCTCCCGTTGTAATGGAGGATGGTGCCGCCTTCTCCCGCGGCGAAGACATCGTTGCCGGAACTCCCCCAGATGCTGTTAAGGGTTTTAGTCGTTCCGCTGGTCATGGGAGAGGACCAGGCGTTGCCGTTGTAACGGAGGATGGTGCCGCTTTCTCCCACGGCGAAAACGTTCGCTCCCGAACTGCCCCAAACCCCCCGCAAGGAATTCCCCTGAGGTAATGGATTTTGCCACTTCCATCCCCCGCCCGCCGGTGGATTTGGATTACTATCTTTGAGGATTGATGGGAGGTACAACAGGGAGTTACCGTGCACGATTGAATCAGGAAAAGCCAGCAACATCAAAAATAAAAGAAGAAAGGATTTCTTTTTCAATATCTCCCCCTCGAAAAACCTACCATTTGATATGAATTTCCTTTTAGCGATGATTTTCTATCAACCCTACGCTGGCGCCTTTTCGTGTCTCCCCGCCGGAAGCGGTTGTCACCTCAGGAGACTTAATGGGATGACCTCCTCCCGCTGCCCCGTCGACCGTGGAGTCTCCTTGACACGCTCAGTCAGAAAGTCAACCGCCCCCAAAACGATGTTCCCCTTCCCAGTCAGTCTTCCGCCGCCAAGGGAGTGCCTGGGCGGATATTATTGCACCTTGGTCGCGATCAGCTTGCCGGTATTATCGATCATTTGGTTCCCTTGGATTTTTACATCAAAAGGCATGTACCAGTAGAAATTTCCCTTTACCAGCACCTGGCCCCGGTAACGGCCATCGGGGTCTTTATTCAACATCCAGACCTCTTCTCCCATGATTATACCCCGTGAACTCCACCAGGTCCCCACTTTGGTTACCTTGGCGACAAATTTATAGGCCCCGGAGTCGCGTTCCTCCATCAGGGCCTGTCCCCCTTCCCCCGTATTCCAGAGGCCGACTATTGGATCCAGCGGCCCCACGCTGACATTGAAACTCAGGGGACTGCTCCAAGGACCACAATCGTTCGTATGACTACAAGCTTTGACCCACCATTTGGCTGGCCCATCGGCAAGGCTGATGACGTCAACTCCGCAGGTATCATTTGGTTCTTCAGACCGATAAGGATCACATCCGACTTCATCTGATGTGGCCCAGGAAACGATCTTGCCCTTATGAGAACCCAAAGTCGTAGAATCATCTATCCAGAATTTATACCAAGTCGCATACTCTGCCCTATGCCACTTAAAAGTCGGAGTAGAAGTAAAAGTCGGCCCTGAGGGAGTTATAAGGGTTACCGCCCCGGGGGTATGACCATTTATCGAAAAGTTCATGC
This sequence comes from uncultured delta proteobacterium, assembly GCA_963716045.1. GTDB lineage: Bacteria > Desulfobacterota > RBG-13-43-22 > RBG-13-43-22 > RBG-13-43-22 > CAVQSS01. Next base: position 282,183 of record CAVQSS010000026.1, read on the forward strand.
CGGAGCTCCAGGGACCAAATCCATCTTTGTTATAGCCAATGACCCACCAGGTCGCATCCCCATCGGGGAGGGATTCATCAAGCTGTACTGAACAAATCAAAGAACTACAAACTTCCGAAGCTTTAACCCAAAGCCACCCTCTTTGCTTGCTATCCTTTATCCATAAGCAATACCACATTGCGTCTGAGGCATGATCCCATCTGAATGTTGGGGTATTGTTAAATGTCGCTCCAAAGGGAGATAACAGCAGTTCTTGAACAGGAGGCAGATTTAAACCGGGATACTGGTCTGATTTTGAGGTTGGGCCCACCCGCCCGCTGTCGCCAGAACCATAAATAACTCCGGTTATATCCGTATTCCCATCAGTGGCGAGCAGCGGAGGAGGAAGGGGTTCCGGAGGGGGGGAAGGCCGAGGGGGAGGAGAGGGATCGGGCGGTGCCTCCGGGTTAAGCTTTTTCCGAATTGACGGAAGGAACGATTTGAAGGGAGGGCCCGCCTGGACGGCCGGCATCTTAACGGATATAGATTGATTAGTGGCGTTGCTAATGCCGAATCCACCATCTCCACCGATTAACGGTGTGAACTCCTGGGCCAGGACCAGGTTGGGGCCTCCTGCAAACAGCAAGGCCGCCACAAGAAAAAAGGAAATGATGCTGGGAAGCTTTAGAATGCCCATAGTTACCTCCTTAAGATGACTGTATAAGTACACCGCCATGATCCGCACCGGCATCCTGAGCGATGATATCCAGGCCGTAACCGGGAAAGGCCTCAAAAAAATGCAAGCCCGTAAAAACCAAAAGCAACAGTAGACCTATTTTTGTTTTCATAAACTGATCAAAAAAAAGATGGAGCATATTTATGTTAATATGCCTGAAAAATAAGCAAATCCCATACCTGGACGACAAGCAATTTAGAAGTTGGGAATGATTAGCATTAAATGAAAAAAATCAATGCATTATAGTGGAAAGGCTTATTGATTCCGGTTCAGCATGGGATGGAGGAGAGGGGGGGTGGTTGAAATCAACCAGATTGGCCTACCCGGTGGTTGAAATCAACCAATGATTTTGTCGGGAAATCAGGTCAGGTCATGCAGCATCATCCGGTAGCGCAAGTGGCTGCGGCTGATGCCGAGGATGCGGGCGGCCTGGCTTTTGTTGGCTTTGCAGTGGTCCAGCGCCCGGCAGATCAGGTCCCGCTCGGCCTCGGCCAGGGTAGGGAGGGCAGAAGGGCCGACCGGTCCCCGGATCGGCCTGACCTTCCAGCGTCGTGTATTTTCAGGATCAATGGCAGGTGTCAAATGATCGGGCATATAATCACCGGCGATAACCGTTTAGAAATTAATGAATATCAGAAACGAGGGCTTTGGTTCCTTAGAGATCTTATATCGTCAACGGCCAGCGGTTGTTTAAAATTACCCGAGGCCCCGGCTCAGGCTTTTGCTCAAGGCCTTAGCATGAGAGGCAGCCAAATGAACCAGGGGGGGCCTGAACCAATCCCCTGTCCTTTTAAAAGTATAGTCGCCGAAGGAAGATCCGGGTCATTGGAGGGGATGGAAAGGGACCCCGTCCTCTTCCCGGCGGAAAAGGATTGGAAGGCCACCTGCATCGTACAGTCCTGAGAAGGCGTTAAGGTTTCCCCCGAACAGGTATTCCCTTCCATGAATCTCCGCCGGAAACGGTTCTCACCTCAGGCGAGTTATCGGGATGGCATTCCTTCCGCTGTCTCGTTGACCGTTGCGCCTTCTCGCCACACCCAGTCAGAAAGTCGACCGCCCCCCTAACGACGTTCACCTTCCCTGTCAGTCTTCCTCCTCCTTTGGGGAGCCTGGGCGGATATTATTGTACCTTGGTCGCAATAACTTTGCCTGTGGAGTCTTTCATGGTGTTCCCGGTAATCCAAACCTCCAATGGCCCCGTCCAATAAAAATTTCCCTTCCACAGTTGTTCCCCCTTGTAGTGGCCATCCGCTTGTTTATCCAACCACCAGACCTCATCCCCTATTTTCATGTCGTGCTCTTTCCAGAAAGTGTTCTGTATTGTTACTTTGCCAACGTAGTCGTATGAACCTGTTGTTCGCTGCTCGATTCTTAACTGTCCGCCATCCCAAGGAGTCCATAGACCCACGATGGGATCCTTCGTATTAACAATGAATCCCAGGGCATTGCTCCAGGCCCCGCAGCCTCCGGAAGTGCAGGGTTCTACCCACCAGGTCGCATTCCCGTCGGCCAAACTGACAGAGGGCGTAACGGAGCAGGTGCCGATTCCTAAAGGACAGCCGGCTGCCGAAGCGCTATAAGGCGTGAAGATCTTGCCCCTTCCCGTGGAATCATCCACCAGTAAATAATACAAGGTGGCGACGCACTCCGCGTTCCATTTGTAAGTCGGCTGGGAAGAATTGATTGTCCCCGTGGGAGATATCAGCGTGGTCGAGAGCGTGGGAGATATCAGCGTGGTTGCAAGGGGTGGTTTAATATTCACCGTGGCGGATCCTGAGCAGACTTTACCATTCTGACTATCATAGGCCTCAAAACTGACCTGGAAATGCTCAGCCGCTGAGCAAGGTATACCAAAAGTGAACGTTCCCCCGGTGGGGGGTACATTAAAACCCTCCGCACCGGCTGTCGCAGTGATACTCTTTATTCCACTTTGAAAGGCAATGGGGATGGTAATCGTGGCCGTAACATGCTCTCCGTATGCGGCGAGTATGGGATCGACCGTTATACCACAAGGACTCACCTGGCCAGGGTGGCCGGGTTGTGGAATGGGTTTGCTGCCGATTTCCGTCGAGACACTTGTTAGTGCTTGCAGCGCTGCGACGAGGACATCATCCGCCCCCGTTGGTATTGGTACTCCCCCGGCGGCATCGGTAAGGCTGGCGAGATTTTCGGCCACGTATTGCATATCTTCATTGGTTGGGTTTTCGTTCCGGATACGGTTTAAGGAGTTATTGTATTTATTGACGGCATCCGGACCTTTCACGACCAGTAGTCCCAAGGTGCCGATTATGGAGAGGGTGAGCACGGCGATGATTGTAAGTTCACCTTTTTGTCCTAAAATGGTACGGGTAATTTTCATGATGGCCGGTCCTCCATAAATAAAAACTTATCGCAGAGCGGTTAAAGAGACTAACAGGTCGTTATTAAAAACAAAAATAATGGATGGATACACATAGGTTTTCAGGGTACCGTTCCAGATGGTCTCTTGTTTTTGAGAGGAAGGTTGACCGAATCGGGCAATGATATGTTGGGTCGTTGTGCGATGCTGGAAATCTTGGGGTTTATGAACGGAGGGGGCGCTGGTGGCATAGTCGCCGGAAAAGGTCGATTCTTTTACAAATACTCCGTTGATGAAACACTCCAATAATTTTTTTTGGGTGTAAACCCAAATTTCATCGACTCGCTCTCTTGCTCCTTCATATGAAAAATTTTTAATAAATTGCTGTGGATAGCCAATTTGCCCAATGAAAGCCAACTGAGCAGGGGAAAGGAATTGGTTGCTCAGGAGAGGGAGGAAAGTTTTCCTGGGAGAATTGTTTTGTAAATTTCCCGCGTCACCGTTTATGGTAAGAGTGAATAGAAGAACCATACCCAGTACCGCGAAACAAAGAAACCGTCCTGCCGCGGATCGATTAGAATTCATAGCAATCCCTCCCCGTTCAGATGAGTTGTCTTATAAACTGGCTTTTTAACTTTTAAAAAGGATGGCTAAAAACAACTTGACGGCTGCTCTAAGCCATAGCCCGCAACCCTTTATGATGCAATTTCTGCGCCGGAATCAGGGAAGCGGCGGCAGTTGGAAAATTTAATAAAATCCAATATGAAATGTTAATAAAGGGAGGGCCGATTTTCAAATCGGTTGATATCAACCAGTTAATCATTTGTTGTGGCTGATTTGAACCGCTTGATCGATGGGAATTTCAGGGCAAATTATGCAGCATCATCCGGTAGCGCAAATGGCTGCGGCTGATGCCCGGGATGCGGGCGGTCTGGCTCTTGTTGGCTTTGCAGTGCTCCAGTGCCCGGCGGATCAGGTCCCGCTCGGCCTCGGCCAGGGTAGGGAGGGGAGAAGGGCCGACCGGTCCCCGGAACGGCCGGCCCTTCCAGCGTCGTGTATTTTCAGGATCAATGGCAGGTGTCAAGTTATCGGGCATATAATCACCGGCGGCAACCTTTTGGGATTTTAAGAATATCAGAAACGAGGGCCTTGGTTCCCTAACGGCTGGCGGTTGTCTAAAATAACCCGAAACCCCGGCTCAGGTTTTTCCCTAAGGCCGCATTAAGAGCGGAAGCCAAATGAACCAGGGGGGGCCCTCCGTCCTAAACTCCCAGGAATAGTCCCCGGCCAGGGCATTGCCCGCCTTGTCCTTTATTCCTTTGGCGAGCTGCGCCGTGTAGGTGGTGGAAGGGGATAAAGCCTTGGAGGGGAAGAAATAGGCTGTCCAAGCCATTTCGTCATAGGTTACGCTTCCCGTCATCCCTCCGCTTACGGTAAAGGTCGAAGTCGTAACGGTTGTTGCATCCAGGGGTTCCGAAAACGTGGCCCAGAAACTCGGCCGGTAAATACTCGGAGTGGTTGAAAGGGGGTTAGGATCTACATGGACATCGGTCGCATTGACTTTCGGGTAGGTGCTGACTATGATAGGAGGGTTCGTATCTGCGGAACTGGGGTTGACCTTGAGCAGCACCCGGGCCGGGTCGCTATCGATCAGCCCGTTGTTGACCACATAGTAGTATTCATCCGGGCCGCCGAAGTCCCTCATAGAGGTATAGGTTACATTGGGAGGTGTCCCGGCGATAGTTCCAAATAAGGGGGGCCGGGTGATCCGGTACGTCAGGGATTTGGATCCGCTGTCCCGGCCCGAGAGGGTGATGGGAGTTACTACCTCAGCGGTGGTCTCCACGGTCTTGGGATCGGCCGCAATCGACTTAACCTTATTCACCACGGGGTTGGTGGGTGTTATCTCATTGGCGCTCGGGAAATAGACTTCGGCCATGTTCTTGATTGCGGTCCCGCTGGGAAGTCCGCTCTTCACATTCACACTGAAGGTGACCGAGCCCTTGCCCTTGGCGGCAACTGTGCCGATATCCCAGCCCAGCAGTCTGGAGGCGCTCGAATAGGTGCCTCCGTTATTAACCACACGGGTGCTTTCATCGAGATTGGGGTCAAGTTCATCCAGGATAAAGACCCCGTAAGCGGTCGCTTCACCCACATTCTCATAATCGATGGTATAGGTGAGTTTCTGCCCCGGTATAACATTCCCCATAAAATTAACAGATTTGGCATTCGGATCATGGGAAACGCTGGTCGTAGATACTACGGGCATTAAATAAGTCTCACAAGCGAGTGGAGGAGCTGCGAGGGAGGCGCTTTGGGTTCTTTGGACTTCCAGTTCACATGGAGCTGCGCAATGGGGGGAAGGAGTATCGATACAGATCTGATGTGAGAAACAGTCTTCTTGTTTCACCTGTACCCATCTTGATCCTCCCCCTTCTATCCTACAGCCTACGTGAAAGACCTGGGGAGGATCAACAGCCATAAAATAATATCCTACCGAGTAACCGCAATAGGTTTGTGTTTCTCCGCTGTGACATTGCCATTTATTGGAATTGGCCTGGCAGTCTTTAATGCATGTCCCTATATCCGAAGGAAACCCTGGGTATTTTTCCACGTTGACGTTAACGTATCGGCGAGCACAAGGCATACAACTTATTGGATCCCTTTTCCCTGAACCTAAAGCTTTCTGGCAGGCAATACATTTCAAACTGGTTTTCTTAAATTCTTTTTCCTTGATATAATTATTCCAGGCTGGATTTTGGACTAAACAGTTCGAAGTGCACCGGTCTTGCGACTGGCTATGGGTCACCGCCCATGTTCCCCAGCTCTTAAATGATTCGTCATTGGAATCTACACTGAACCCCCCGTTCTTGTCGAAAAGGGAATAAGCAGTGCCCTCATATCTCTCCATAAACACCGTGTCCCCAACCTTCTTCAGGAAGACGGGACCTGATTGTCCGGGATTTAATAATGCCAAGACCAGAGAAGAGGAGCCATCCGACAAATCGTACCGCTGCGCCACCTGGTCAAATACATAACCGAGGCTCAAGGCATAGTCGAAAAGTTCCTTCAGCTTTAGATCGGAGGCCAAAAGGCCGTTGATCTCGCCCGCGGTATAGTCCTTTTCGGAAATGACCTCGACCGGAACGTAGTTCAGATAGTCGTCCACATCGATGCTCGATTGAATGCTTCTGGCAATGAGATTAACGAACATGGTTATTTTTAGATGAAGAGGCAGACCCCACGGGATCCCCACCTTTAAAGAGAGCAAACCCTTAGCGCCCGGATTGAGGTTTCCCAGCTTCCAGAAGACCTGATTCCGGTCGTCCCTGTAGATGCCATTGTCCGTGCTGGACGCGTAGTCAAACCCTGGCGGGAGGTCGAAAATGACAACCACATCCTGCAAGGTCCCGGTGGTGACATTATTATACTCAATCAGATACGTCGCCTCCTCCCCAGGAGTAATGTTACCGGCCCCCCAGGCATAAATTAGACTGTACTGAGGAAGGAGGGCTTTCACCGGGGTCGTCCTTGGAGAAATCCATGTTCCGTCGCCAAGCTGGCCCGAGTAGTTATACCCGCAGCCCCAGATCGTGCTGTCCCCCTTGAGCATCAGGTTGAATACCCCCCCGGCTGCCACGGAGGCAACCCCCGAGAGGAAGGTCGTTGGGTCGGAAGGATCTTTCATTTTAATGGGGGTGAGCTTGTTATCGGTAATACTGTCGCACAGTTTACCCCCGTAATTCCAGCCCCATCCGTACGCTGATCCATTCTGTTTCACCGCCACCGTATGCCGGTCATCCGCATCGATGGCAACGATCCCGGTAAGGTATCCGGTGGAATCGGCTGGATCGATGACTTGGACAAAGTATTTCAGGGGCGAAAAGGAGGATCCTATCGTTGTGCCATCTCCAAGCTGACCCTCCAGGTTGCGGCCGGCGGCCCAAACCGTGCCATCTTCCTTTAGGACAGCCGTATGTTCCCATCCCTCTGCAATGGCCTTGACATTCGTCATCCCTGCTACCTGGCCGGCCACATTCTGGGGTGTGAAGCCCGTGTGGGAAGGCCGTCCGAGCTGATTATACCCCTGGCTTCCCCATGTCCACACGGTCTTGTCGTTTTTGAGAGCGATCGAATGAAGCGCTCCGGCGGCGATGGCTTTTACCCCGGTCAGAAATCCCGTGGCATCCAACGGGTCCCTCACGCGTACCGGGGTCAGTGTATCCGTCCACTGATTATCTCCCAATTGGCCACTCGCATTGTACCCCCAGGCCCAGACCGACCCATTGGCCTTGAGCGCGAGGCTATGCCGCTCTCCCGCCGCAACCGCAATGACACCCGCTAAAAAACCTGTGGGATCCGATGGGTCTTTCACCTGCACCGGCGTCGGTTGGTCCGTGGTGGTTCCATTCCCCAGTTGGCCCTTATCATTCCAGCCCCACGCCCACACGGTACCGTCCGCCCGGACGGCCAGAGATGTTCCCGTTGAAAAATTATAGGTACCGCCCGCGGCAACGGAAACGATATCGCGCAGCATGGCCACCCGGGTCGGAACGTCTTTGGCGGCCCAGGACCCGTCTCCCAACTGTCCGTTGGCATTCCTGCCCCACGTCCACACCGTTTTATCGACTCTCAGCGCCACGGTATGGTCACCGCCGGATGCCAGGGCGATGATGTCCTGGCAGTACCCGGGAGATGCCCCCAGAAAATTCAAACCCGCAAAAATCAAAAGCAGCAACAGACCCGTTTTTAGCTTTCATAAACCGAACCTTTCAAAAAATGGGTTACCTAAAAATTGTTTTGACGAATCAAGAGAAGGGACAGGGGATAATTTCTTTTAACATTCTGAAATATAAGCAAATCCCATACCCGGACGGCAAAAAATTAAGAATTTATGAATGATTCTTATTAAATGAAAAGAATCAAAGCATTATACGAGGAAAGGCGGATTGATTCCGGGTGAGTATGGAGGAAGGAGAGGGTAGACTGGTTGAAATCAACCAATAAGAAATTACTGCCGGTTGATTTCAACCGCTACAGGATATCACAGGTCATGCGGCATCATCCGGTAGCGCAAATGGCTGCGGCTGATGCCCAGAATGCGGGCGGCCTGGCTTTTGTTGGCTTTGCAGTGGTCCAAGGACCGGCGGATCAGGTACCGCTCGGCCTCGGCCAGGGTGGGGAGGGGAGAAGGGCCGACCGGTCCCCGGAACGGCCGGCCCTATAATTTCTTTTAACCATCTAAAATATAAGCAAATCCCAAAAAACGTCTCAAAGTCAAAGGGTTTGGGATTACCAAGCCCTGATCGGGTTTTGTGTTGTACGTCAGCGCAAAATGAGCGGCAAGAACAGTCCGACGTTGACCTGGTGTGGCTCGGTGGCGCTGCTGCTATTGAAGTTGGCGTCGTCCGCGTAGGTCGCGGTCAGCGTGCGTGCGCCCAGCGGCGCCAGCGTGATGGTACAGGCGCCTGCTGCCACGGTGTCCGCGCATGAGTCAACCCCATCGCTCACAGTGACGTTACCGGTCGGCGTGCCGCCGGCCGAGGTGACGGTGTAGGTGACGACGACGGCTTGCCCTACGACCGAAGGGTCGGGATTATCCGAGGTGATGGTCGTCGTCGTATCCGCCTTGTTGACCTGATGCGCTGTGGCGCCTAAACTGCCGTTGAAGGTGGCGTCGCCCGCGTAGGTCGCGGTCAAAGTCTTGGCGCCCGCCGTTGTCGGCGTCAGCGTGCAGGCGCCTGCTGCCACGGTGCCGGTGCATGAGTCAACCCCATCGCTCACGGTGACGTTACCCGTCGGCGTGCCATTGGCCGAGGTCAAGGTGTAGTTGACCACAACGGCTTGCCCTACGACCGACGGGTCAGGATTGTCTAAGGTGATGGTTGTCGTCGTATCCGCCTTGTTGACCTGATGTGCTGTGGTGCTCGAACTGCTGATGAAGGTGGCGTCGCCCGCGTAGGTCGCGGTCAAGGTCTTGGCGCCCGCCGTAGTCGGCGTCAGCGTGCAGGCGCCTGCTGCCACGGTGCCCGTGCAATTGACAGTCCCATCACTCACGGTGACGTTACCCGTCGGCGTGCCGCCAGCCGAGGTCACGGTGTAGTGGACGACGACGGCTTGCCCTACGACCGACGGGTCGGGATTATCCGAGGTGATGGTCGTCGTCGTGTTCGCTTTGACCTGATGCGGTTCGGTATCGCTTGAGCCGTTGAAGTTGCCGTCGCCTGCGTAATTCGCAGTCAGCGTGCGCGCGCCCAGCGTCGTCAGCGTGATGGTACAGGCGCCTGCTGCTGCGGTGCCGGTGCACGAGTCAACCCCATCGCTCACGGTGACGTTACCCGTCGGCGTGCCGCTGGCCGAGGTCACGGTGTAGTTGACGACGACGGTTTGCCCCACCACTGACGGGTCGGGAATATCTGAGGTAATGGTCGTCGTCGCGTCTCCCTTCGAAAAAGCATTCCGCACCGACTCGACGATTGAATTCGAGCTAGTGAAGTACCCCGTGGCATAATAGCCCTGCGCGCGGATGAAGAGGTTTTGGGCGCGGGGGAGCGCCAAGCCCGTCAGTTCCCAGCCGTTCGCGGTGCGTGTCCCCGCGCCCAGCGGCGTATAGTTCTGGCCATTGCTGGACGACTCGAAGGTGACGCGCCAGACTTCGGGAGCCGCGCCGCTGCGAGTCCAGGTGATGGTCGTGCCGCTTGTGTTGACGGTCAGGTTCTGTAGCGCCGCCGTGTTGCTTGACAGCCGTCCGATATAACTGCGCGCCAGGCCGCCCAGCGCGGTGAAGTTACCCCCCACCACGATCTTGCCGTCCGCTTGCACCGCCAGGGCGTAGACATCGGTGTCCGCCCCGGGGTTGAAGGTTGTGTCCAGTGTGCCGTTGGCGTTTAGCCGCCCGATGTAATTACGCGTCTCCCCGCCCAGCGTGGTGAAGAGGCCCCCTACCACGATCTTGCCGTCCGCTTGCGCCGCCAGGGTGTAGACAATATCGTTCGCCCCGGGGTTGAAGGTCGTGTCCAGTGTGCCTTCGGCGGTCAGCCGCCCGATGTGATTGCGCGTCACCCCGTCCAGCGTGGTGAAGAGGCCCCCTACCACGATCTTGCCGTCCGCTTGCGCCGCCAGGGTGTAGACAATATCGTTCGCCCCGGGGTTGAAGGTCGTGTCCAGTGTGCCTTCGGCGGTCAGCCGCCCGATGTGATTGCGCGTCCCCCCGCCCAACGTGTGAAAGTAGCCCCCTACCACGATCTTGCCGTCCGCCTGCACCGCCAGGGTTAAGACCAAATCGTCCGCCCCGGGGTTGAAGGACGTGTCCAGCGTGCCGTCGGCGTTCAGCCGCCCGATGTGATTGCGCGTCACCCCGCCCAGTTGGGTGAAGAAACCCCCCACCACGATCTTGCCATCCGCCTGCACCGCCAGGACGCGGACAATGTTGTCCGCCTCTGGGTTGATAAAGGTTGTGTCCAGCGTGCCGTTGGCGTTTAGCCGCCCGATGTAATTACGCGTCTCTCCGCCCAGCGTGGTGAAGGTGCCCCCCACCACAATCTTTCCATCGACCTGCACCGCCAGGGCGTAGACAACGCCGTTCGCCCCGGGGTTAAAGGTCGTGTCCGGCGTGCCGTCGGCGTTCAGCCGCCCGATGTGATTGCGCGACTGCCCGCCCAGCGTGGTGAAGTTGCCCCCCACCAAGACCTTGCCATCGGGCTGCACCGCTAGGGCTAAAACCTGGTCGTTCGCTCCGGGATTGAAGGTTGTGTCCAGCGTGCCGTCGACGTTCAGCCGCCCGATGTGATTGCGCGACTGCCCGCCCAGCGCGGTGAAGTCGCCCCCGACGACGATCTTGCCGTCCGCCTGCACCGCCAGGGCGTAGACTTCGGTGTCCGCCCCGGGGTTGAAGGTCGTGTCCGGCGTGCCATCGGCGTTCAGCCGCCCGATGCGGTCACGCGGCTGCCCGCCCAGCGTGGTGAACTCGCCCCCCACAACGATCTTGCCGTCCGCCTGCACCGCCAGGGCGTGAACATCAAAGCTCGCCCCTGGGTTGAAGGTCGTGTCTATCTGGCCGTCGGCGTTCAGCCGCCCGATGCGGTCACGCGCCTGCCCGCCCAGCTGGGTGAATCTGCCCACCACGACGATCTTGCCATCCGCCTGCATTGCCAGGGCGTCGACCCAATAGTCCGCCCCTGGGTTGAAGGTTGTGTCCAGCGTGCCGTCGGCGTTCAGCCGCCCGATGTAATTGCGCGCCTGCCCGCCCAGCTGGGAGAAGTCGCCCACCACGACGATCTTGCCATCCGCCTGCATTGCCAGGGCCCAAACCCTACCGTTCGCCCCTGGGTTGAAGGTCATGTCCAGCGTGCCGTCGGCGTTCAGCCGCCCGATGTAATTGCGCGTCTCCCCGCCCAGCGTGGTAAAGCTGCCCACTACGACGATCTTGCCGTCCGGCTGCACCGCCAGTGCGTCGACACCGTTGTTCGCTACTGGGTTGAAGTCCGTGTCCCGCGTACCGTTGGCGTTCAGCCGCCCGATGTAATTGCGCGTTTCCCCGCCCAGCGTGGTAAAGTAGCCCCCCACCACAATCTTCCCATCGGACTGCACCGCCAGGGCGTAAACCACCCCGCCGTTCGCCCCTGGGTTGATAAAGGTCGTGTCCAGCGTGCCGTCGGCGTTCAGCCGCGCGATGCGGTCACGCGACTGCCCCCCCAGCGTGGTGAAGAGGCCCCCTACCACGATCTTGCCGTCCGCTTGCGCCGCCAGGGTGTAGACAATATCGTTCGCCCCGGGGTTGAAGCCGTCGTCAGCGGATTGGGCGTGTGCGAATGGCGCGGGGAGCGCCAGGAGGAAGGCGAAGATGAACGCGGCGAGCAGGCACGCCATCGAATGCCATGATTTAGTTGGCGAATTGGGATTCCGTCGGAGCAGCCCTGCCTGGCTCCCCCTATCTGCCCCAATCGGGCGACCACACCGGGGCGCCCCTCCGATTTCGCCGATAGATCGAATGAGCATTGCGGGTATCAGGTGTTTAGGCTTCATGCTGTTTTCCTCCGTGTATTTGGGGTTCAGGTTGTTTTCTTCTTTGAGACGTGTCAGGGGGCGTCAGACTTCGAAGTCTGAATGCCCGAACAAAAAAGCACCTAAGTTATCCCATCTGGTAAGTTTAAATTTTGATGCCTTGTTTCCTGGAATTAATAGAGGGTAGGGAGGTTGAAATCAACCAAATAAAAAAAGGTTGTTTGATTTCAACCGCATAGGATATCACAGGTCATGCAGCATCATCCGGTAGCGCAAATGGCTGCGGCTGATGCCGAGGATGCGGGCGGCCTGGCTCTTGTTGGCTTTGCAGTGCTCCAGTGCCCGGCGGATCAGGTCCCGCTCGGCCTCGGCCAGGGAGGGGATGGACCCGGCCGGACCGGATTTGGCGGGGGGGTCCTCCGCGTCGGTTTCTTCCCAAATCCCGGGGTAAGCGGCCAGGGCCTCCAGGCCGATGGTTCCCCCTTGGTTCAACAGGGCCGCTGACCGAAGGACGTTCATCAGCTCCCGCACGTTGCCCGGCCAGGGGTAGGCCGTCAGCAGCGCCGCGGCTCGTTCACCGAGGCGCAGACCGGCCAGACCCAGCTCCTTTCCGAATACTTGAAGATAGTGTTCGGCCAGGGGCAGGATATCTTCTTTCCGCTCGCGCAGCGGAGGAAGCTGAAGGGGAAAGGCCATGAGCCGGTGCAGGAGGTCCGCCCGGAATTTTCCCCGCTCGGACAATTCCTTGAGGGGCTGGTTGCTGGAGGCCACGATCCGGCAGTTGACTTCGGCCAGTTTGGTGGATCCGACCGGATAGAAGCGTTTGTCCTCGATGGCCTGCAGGGTCTTGGCCTGCAGGGGGAGATCCAGCTCGCTGATTTCATCCAGAAAAAGGGTCCCGCCCTGGGCCAACTGGAATTTCCCCTTGGCCCGGGCGACGGCGCCGGTGAAGGCCCCTTTCTCGTGCCCGAAGAGCTCGCTTTCCAGGAGCGTGGAAGGGATGGCGGCGCAATTGATCTTGACAAAGGGGCCGTCCTTGCAGGGTCCCAGGCGGTGAATGATTTGGGCGATCAGGTCCTTCCCGGTGCCGGTTTCCCCCAGGAGCAAGACGGTGTAATCGGTCCGGGCTACGGTCTTCACCCGCTCCAGCAGCGCTTGGATGGCCGGAGATTTCCCGATAAACTGGGGGTCGCCCAGGCTTTCCCGAAGCAGTTGCCGGAGGTTGCGGTTTTCTTCGGCCAGGGCCCGGACCTTCAGGGCGCTGCGCACGGCGGCCAGGAGGGTTTCTTCCTGAAAGGGCTTGGCCAGGTAGTCAAAGGCCCCCTCCTTGATCAGCTCCACGGCCGAGGGGATGGACCCGAAGGCGGTCAGGGCGATAAAAGGGACCTCCGGAGAAACGGCGTTTCGGTGCCGCAGGAGGTCGAGACCGCTGAAGGGCTCCATGAACAAATCGGAAAGTATCAGGTCGAAGGGCTGTTCGTCCAGCAGGCGGGCGGCTTCTTTTCCCTCCGTTGTCGTAACAATTTCATACTGTTCGGACCGCAGCATCAGATTCAAGATCTGACAATACCGGCTTTCGTCATCCACGACCAGGAGACGGGGCATCAAAGGACTCCTTTCGGCGATTTTATGAAAACGAGACAAGACGGCAAAAGTGGACCGTCATAGATACTTTGGGTAGGGGAGGCTTCAGCCTCCCCAAGGGCGACTGAAGTCGCCCCTACCCCTATTGGCGCTTAGAAACAGAGTCGGAAATCGGCAGGGATTGCCCGACATCCTCCTGCCGGGGGAAAAACAAGGTGACCCGGGTTCCCTCCCCTTCAGAGGATTTTACCCGGATCGAACCCCCGTGGGCCTCCATTACTTTTTTCGCTAAAGCAAGACCCAGGCCAAGTCCGGACTCCTTGGTGGTGAAAAATCGGTCGAACACCCGGGGGAGATCTTTTTCCGGGATTCCCTTGCCGGTGTCCTGGACGGAGGCCCAGGCCATCCCGGAAGCCTGATCCTGTCCGGTGGCCAGAAGCAATTCGCCTCCCCCGGGCATGGCCGCTTCGGCATTGGAGAAGAGGTTCAATAAGACTTGATAGACCTGCCGGGAATCGAGCGGGACTTTGTCCGCTTGGAGGTCCAATTGAAAACGGACAGTCAACGGCACCGGGCTTTTCCGCCGGGATTCCCAAAGAAAGGCGACGGACTGGATCAGGGCGTTCAAGTCGGTATCGGTCTTCTGGGGCGGGGCTATGCGGGCGAATTGCATGAATTCGTCCACCAGGGCTGTCAGGCGGTCGGTTTCAGCGAGTATGAAATGGAGCACTTCGGCATTGCTGGAAGGGTCTTGATTTTTAAGGAGTATTTCGGCGGAACCCCGGATGATCCCCAGCGGGTTTTTGAGCTCATGGGCCAGAACGGCGGAGCCTTCCCCGAGATTGGCCAGTTGTTCGGCCTGCATGAGCCGGCTGGTCACCTCGCTCAGGGAGAGGTTGGTCTGCTGAAGTCCTTCCAGCAGCCGGGCGTTGCCCACCTGGTGGGCGGCCTGGGTAGCCAGGGTGCGGATCACGTGGACCTCTTCAGAGTTCAGCAGGCGGTTGGTCCGCTTCCCGCCCAGCAGATAAAAGCCCCACAGCTCGTCGCCGCTCATAAAGGGAAAAACATAGGCCACCCCGCTCTTTTTTAAAAAGTCGACGGCCTTCTCCGGGGCCGGGGGATTCTCTTCGGAGCTGATGATATCCCAAAACGTTTTCAGCGGTTCTCTTTTGGCCAGGCGCTCCAGACTGGGTATGACCTGAGGAGTTGCCGCCAGCCATCGTCCGGGGTTTGTCCGGAGTTCCCAGTCTTCCGAAAAGGGCCTGCGCAGATACAGGGCGGCCTGATCGATCGCCAATTTCTGGGGCAGGCTGCCGAGCAGCACCGCGGCCAGATCATTCAGGTTGAACGATCGGGATAATTGATCGCTCTCTTCCAGCAGCAGCGCCGGCAGGGCGATACGTTCCGGAAAGAGGGCCTTTTCAATTCCCCGTTGGATCTGATTCTTCAGGGGATTGAAGCCGAAGGCCAGCCCGATGAGGATCAAAAAGTCCGGGCGAAACCAGGATCCCATGGCCATTTCGCCCAGGAATTTTTCTTTTACCAGCCATAAGACGGCCAGATAGACCAGCGAAAGAAGGGCGGCGGAGACGCCGTACACCAGGCTCCCTTCCAAAACCCGATCCACATCCATGACCCGGTAGCGGTAAAAGGCAAAAAAATAGGAAAAAACGATTAAGGGCAGCGGGGCCAGGCTGAAACCGTAACTGATCAGTGGGGCGCCGGTCAGGGCGATCGGCAGGGAATAAAGCAGAATATAGGGAGACATGCCGAGCAGGTGTCCCCAGATAAGCCACTTGAGCTGGGCCTTCAGGAGGGCATCCCTGGTGGTGTAAAAAGAATGGAGGAGGATGGTGAAGGTTAAAGCGACGACAATCCCGGCGGTCAGGTGGAGCAAACGAAGAGACCGCTCGTAGGCGAAGAGGGTATCCCCGCCGGAAAAGAAGGCGGCGCCGAGAGCGGAAGCGGGAGGTAAAAAATAGATCGCCCAGGGAACCCAGGAACGGATTCGGAGATGCTCACGGATATTTAAGAAAATGATAATGAGGTGCAGCCAGGAAGAGAAGATGAACGACAGGGCGCCGAAACGGACGGTTATCAGCAAGGGCAGGCGGGGGTTCATTTCAATGGCCAGGTGACGGCCGGAGTGATTGAAAACACTCAAAGCCGCCACCAGCAGCAGCAGGGAGAGAAGACGGACCCGGAGCTGATCGGGATAACGAAAAAAAAAGTACGTCCCGCTGAAAAAAATAAACCAGGCCAGAAACCAGATCCGGAAAGGGCCCCAGAGGTCATTTGCCGAAAAAGACCTCAAAGACAAGATGGCGGCCCGGCTCACGCCTTTTTGGTCCGTTACGGTGATGGCCACCGGCCGGTCCAGGGACCACGAAGGTCCCGGTCTCGGAGCGATACGAAACAGCGATTGAAACCAGGCGGAGACGGGGATTCCATCAACGGCTATGATCCGCTGCCCGGATTCCAGAGGAGGGATAGACCGGGCGTCGGCGACGGTCTGGATGGCATAGCCTCCGGAACGAAAGACCCCATAGACGCCGGTTTGGGGAGCCCTGGCAAACAGCAGGAGCCGATCAACGCCATACAGGGCGATGGTCAGGATAAGGAAGAAACCCGCCCATTGGGCCAGACGCTGGGACATGTTCAAGGAAGGGGAGGCTCCTTTAGTTTGCCGTAGAAACCCTGGTCCTGTGGGCCAGGTCAGAGACAGTGGGCTCTGCCGGAAAGATTGATACTGGAGTCATGGAGTACTGGAGATTTGGGTTAAAAGAAGGAGGCCTGCTTGTCTTTGATTTGTGACGATCTTTGAAGGCCATCACTCCTATACTCCAGTACTCCGTCACTCCCTCACTCCGATTTCCATTTAATATTATATGAGGAAGCCCTCTTTTTAGAAAGTACTAATTGTTGGCCTTGACAATTACGACAAAAGACGTTATCGCCAGGAAAAGACATTTGAACGATCTGAGCGGCGCCGGTGCGAAAACCTATGGAGGCCGTTGGAATCACCGGGGAACGGCGCTTCTCTATGCCTCGGAAACCCGGTCCTTGGCTATGCTCGAATTCCTGGTCCACGTTTCCTGGATGCAGGCACCCGGCGGAATGGGCCTGGCGACCCTGGAGATAGCGGACCAGGTTCAACCGGAGAGTCTCTCACCCGCGGATCTGCCTGAGGGCTGGCGACTTTATCCCGCCCCTCCCGGGTTGGCGGACTTGGGGAGCGCTTGGATCCATTCCAAACGGAGCCTTCTGCTCCGGGTGCCGTCAGCGGTCGTCGAGCAAGAGTATAATATCCTGATCAACCCGGAACATTCGGATTTAGTCAGGGTGACCGTTTTGGAAGTGAAAGATTTCGAGTTCGACAGACGGCTTTTGAAAAAATAAGGGAATCGATGAACCAATCCGAGGCAAAAGCCACCCTGCGGTGGTTGAACAATAGTTATCCCTCCCTTCAGGAACTCATGGACCGGTATCCCGGGGAATGGGAGGAGGCGGGGAAAACGCTGGTGGCTGCACTGGAAAACTCCGGGGCGTTGACTACGGACGAGGCCGCCACCAAGGCCCGGTCGGACATGGAAATCTGGCAGCGGCGCATTGAAAAGAGCGGCCAGAATCCCCAGGTCATCGCCGGCGCCCTGCCGCACCTGATAAGAAACCGGATGCTCCTGCAGGGGCTGGAAAAATGCTACCTGGCCGCCGCCAGCGGAAAAGCCTCGGGGAAGATCCGGTTCAATCTGGTTAACGGATTGATCATCCAACGGCTGCTTTTCAGAAAGGGCCTGGAACGCAAACCGGTTTCCCTGGGCTGGTTCAAGTTCTGGTGGCCGCTGATCTCCCAGAAGCGTTTTTTGATGCCGCTGGTCCAGTCCCGGGGTATCTACTGCTTTTACACAACCGCCCTGATTGAGGCTCTGGCCGGCCTGATCGACCGTCGTTCCTGCCTGGAGATCGCCGCCGGGGACGGCACGCTGGCCGCGCTGCTGACCGAGGCCGGTGTCCCCGTCACGGCCACCGACGACTTCAGTTGGACGCATGCCATTCAGTACCCCGGCCGGGTGGAAAAACTGGCCGCCAAAGAGGCCCTGGAAAAATATCAACCCCGGGTCGTCCTCTGCTCCTGGCCGCCGCCGGGGAACCTCTTTGAAAAAGAGGTTTTTTTGACGCCGAGCGTGGAACTCTACGTGGTCATCGGCAGTCGCTACCGTTTTGCCGGCGGAAACTGGGAGGCCTATGCCGGGCAGCAAAGGTTCGAATGGCAGGCGGACCCGCGGTTGAGCGGCTACGTTCTTCCCCCGGAATTGGAAAGTTCCGTCTTGATTTTCCACCGGAAAAAATAATTGAGGGAGATCATACCATGGCCTATGACCAAGCAATCGAAGCCATCATTCATGAACTTTATGTCGGGGAGCAAGGACTGACAGCCAAAGCCATGTTCGGCGGGGTGTGCTATCTGGTCGGCGGAAATATGGCCTTCGGGATTTACAAAGACAATCTTATCATTCGCCTCGGATCCCCGGAGCGGGCACAAGAGGAGATCGACTCCGGGCGGGCCTTGCCCTTTGACATCACCGGAAAGGCCATGAAGGGGTGGGTTATGGTTCCCAAGACCAGACTGGCGGATGTCGGAGATTATAGGAAGTGGCTGGACCTCGGCCTGGCCTTCGCCAAATCCCTTCCGTCGAAATAGAACCCTTTTTCTATATTGATTTCAAGTTTTCCGGGATGGTTTTCAGCGCAGGTTGAATTGGTGTGATCTGTTTTTTAATATCCGTCCATCGTTGCCGTTTGGCCAAGCGAAGATCATACTCCAATTGAAGGTTGAGCCAGAACTGGGCATCTACCCCGAAAAAACGCTGTAACCGCAGGGCGGTGTCGGCGGTAATCATTCGCTTCCCGTTGACGATTTCGCTGATTCGATTGGGGGGTACCCCAATGTTGCGGGCCAGCCGGTTGAGGCTAATCTTCAAAGGCCCCAGGAAATCTTCTTTCAAGATCTCTCCCGGAGCGATCGGATCCAACAGGGTTCTCGTATCCATAATCTTGATCCTTAGTGATAATCCACAATTTTTACTTCATAGGCATTCCCCTCCAGCCAGGAAAAAGAAATTTTCCACTGGAGGTTGATGCTGATGGCATATCGGCCCTTTAAGTCCCCTCCTAAGGCATGGAATATATTGGCCGGGTTTAACATCAGGGCCTCAAGATTGGGAGCGGCATGGAGGACCATCAACCTTTTCCTTGCTTGTCGTTCGAAAGACTGGAAGCGTCGAACTCGGATATCATTAAACAAATCTTCCGTATCTCGGCAGGCAAAGGTCTTGATCATATCGACAGGGTATGACGCGTTACGTAATAAGTCAAGTTGAAAAGCAAAAAAGTGAGTTGTTTACTTATATTTCAAGAATAGCAAGGTTGAGAGGCCGATAAAACTCAGCAAGATGATCCCCCAATCCAATGGCCGGAGGCCTAATTCCTGACGGTGGCGGCGACTGGCGGCCCCAAAGCCCCTGGCCTCGAGGGCTTCGGCCATTTCGTCCGCCAGTTTGAAGGATTGAATCAGCAAAGGCCCCAGCAGGGCAGGTAAATAGCGGATTGTTCGCAGCCCTCCTTGAAGGGGGATCCCACGAGCCCTTTGTGCGTCCCGGATGTTGGCCGCCCGTCGGGTCAGGACCGGGATGAATTCCATGGAGACCGTCAGCACAAAACTGAAGGCGTAGGGCAGCCCCATCCGGACCAGGGCCTTGGAAAGGGCTTTTGGGGAAGTGGTCTGAAAAAAAAGAAAGAAAACCGTTCCGAGGGCCAGTAAACGCAGACCGGAAACCAGGGCCGTGGAAAGATCGAGGGCCAGCCAGGCGATGGCGAAGAAGCCGAAAACCGCCGGGCCCAACCCCCTGAAAAATTTAAACCAGGAGGTCATTAAGTTCAGGGGGAGAGCCACTCCCCAGATCAGCACGGCGGTAACCAGCAGGACTGGCCATTGATCGAGCGACACCAGGACCACAGCGGCGGTGAAGGCCAAAACCAGCTTGCTGCGGGGATCAAGCCAGGAAGTCTTCATGGCCCTTCCCTAAGGGTGTTTCCCGAAGCCTTTGAAAAAACTCGAAGCGTTGGGTAGGACGCAGCCCGGCCGCCGCCAGGACCGAACCATCGGACATGATCCTCTCCGGCGTCCCGTCGGCCAGGATCCGGCCATCGGCCAGGATCAGCCAGCGCGGGGCTTGTTCCTCCGCGAACTCGAGATCATGGGTTACGAGCAGCACGGTCTTGCCTTCTTCCCGGAGCTCCCGAATCAGACCACCCAGTTCCCGGCGAAAGGGTTCATCCTGACCGGCGGTCGGTTCATCGAGAATGACGAGTTCCGGCTGGGCGGCCAAGGCCGTGGCAAAGGACACTCTTTTTTTTTCGCCCTCGCTCATTCGGAAGGGCGACCGGTCTAAAAGAGGACCAAGCCCGAATCGTTCGAAAAGCCGTTCGCACCAGGGGGGGTCGTAGGCGTTCAGGATTCGGGGGCCGATCAGCACCTCCTCCCGCACCGAGGTTTGAAAAAGCTGGTCGTTTGGATTTTGCCAGGCGAATCCCACCCGGCGGGCCAGTTCATGGGTTTCGGTCACCCGAGTGTCCCTGCCCAGGACCAATACCGTGCCGCGGGAAGGTTTTAACAATCCGTTCAGATGCTTGATCAGGGTGGTTTTGCCGGAACCGTTCCGGCCGAGAATCGCCGCGCACTCTCCCGGACCAAGGGAAAATTCCACTCCTTTTAAGACGGGTTGGTCGGGAAACCCGAACCAGAGGTCCTTGATTTCCACTAGCGGGACGTCGTTTGAATCCCGGGAAAATGGACGGGGTTCATTTGTTCGGGATTGCGCCGTTTTGGTTTGGGAAGACCGCCTGGGAGATCCGGAAGCGAGAAGTTGTATCGCCTCCTGAGGAGTAAGGGGGGGAGGACCGCCCAGCCCCCACTGGCGAAAAAGGCCAACCAGCGCGGGCAGGTTTAGGCCGTAACCCGTCAGCTCCCGTTCCATTATCCGGCGCGGGAAACCGTCCGCGGTCAGACGCCCCTGATGAAAGAGGACCAATCGGTCCACATCCGCCACCACTTCCTGGAGCCGATGTTCAACCACCACTATGGCCGGCCCTTTTCCGTGGAGGGTCTTAAGGATACAACGGAGGCTTTCGCTTCCATCAGGATCAAGGTGGGCAAAGGGTTCGTCCAACAGGAGCAGGCGCGGACGGAGGGCCAGAATGGCCCCCAGCACCACCCGCTGTTTCTCGCCGCCGGAAAGTTGGTGGGGGGAGCGTTCTAATAAGGGGCCGAGCTGCAGTACGCCGCTTACCCATTGCAGCCGTTTTTCAATCTCCCCGGGTTCCAACCCGAGGCCTTCCAGGCCGAACTCCAGTTCCTCCTCAACCGTCCGGTTGAACAACTGGGCCTCGGTGTTTTGAAAGACCAGCCCTACTTCACCGAAGAGCCGGCTGACCGGTACATCCCGGGTGTCCCGGCCACCCACCAGCACCCGGCCTTTCAGATCGCCTCCATGGAAATGGGGGGCCAGCCCGGTGGCCAGACGACAGAAGGTGGATTTGCCGCTGCCGCTGGCCCCGGCAACCAGGACATATTCCCCTTGGGAGATGGTTAGGTTGACCTCGCTGAGAGCCCAGTCCTCCATTCCGTTATAACGATAAGAGACATTTTCGAAAGTCAGGACCAACGTATCGAGCCTTGTTTAAGGTTATTAAAGATCTCTTTGCCGTATTTAAAGGCAAATACTCGTCATCCCCGAATGCCTTTATCGGGGATCCAATGTTCCTTAAGAAAAAACTGGATTCCCGCTCAGAAGCGTTGCGGGAATGACGCTTTATCACCGGTCTCACAATAGTCTGTACATACACCGACCGTCATCCCCGAGTGTTTTAATCGGGGATCCAGCATCGCACAAGGCAGGGACTGGATTCCCGCCAAAAATCGCCGCGGGAATGACGATATGAAGGCCAGGGGGTAGTCGGTTCTACTATGAGACTGTTAATATCACCCTTTAGAATCTGGGTTTCTTGATCACGGCGTATCCCGCTTTTTCCAGGAGCTTCAGTCCCAGGATACCCAAAACGGCCCCTACGACGGCGCTGCCCGAGAAGGCGATGATCAGCGCTCCCAGGGCCATGGATTTGCCCATCAGGGCCGGGGCCACGATCAGGGCGCTGGCCAAGGCGCCCAGTAATCCCGTCCCGAGAACTTCGCCCAGGGCCCCGAAATAAATATTTCGGGTTAACCGAAAAAAAATACCCGCCAGGAAGGCGCCGATCATCCCGCCGGGAAAGGCCAGCAGCGTCCCGGTGCCGAGGGCGTTTCGGAGCAGGGCAATGATCCCGGCCACACCGGCGGCCCACCAGGGTCCCAGCAAAACGGCGGCGACCACGTTGACGAAATGCTGGGTCGGATTGATTTTGGCGATGCCTATGGGAATGCTGGTGAAAGGGGAAAGGGCCACCCCGATGGCGACCAGGATGATGGCCCGGGCCACGGTACGAGAGTTGGTGCCGGTTGGTTCCATCTTTCAGCCTCAATAACCTCGCAAAAAGTCAAAAAACGACTTTCTGCTCGGCGGGGGAGGGCTTCCCCTCCCCCGCCATTTGAAATGGATTCAAATGGTACCACCCCCACCCCAGCCCGGCGCTTAATCGCGCTCGGGCTGCTGACGGACTTTTTGCAAGCCCGTCAGCGAAGGTCAGCGGACCTTCGCAGATCGTCCGGAGTTATGGCGTAAAGAAAATCCATCAGGCCGGTTTTAAAGGCCCCCGGACCGCCGGCGGTCTGTCCGGCCAGTTTCCCGGCCAGTTTGAAGCAGGAGACCCCGGCAACGGCGGTTTCCAGGGGGTCGTCGCCCACGGCGGCAAAGGCGGCAATGACCGCCGAGAGCATACAGCCGGTCCCGGTAACCCGGAGCATCAGCGGATGGCCGTTTCCGACCGTCATCATTTGGTCATCATAGAAAATAAGATCCTTCTCTCCGCTGGCGATGACCACGGCTCCCGTTTGCCGGGAAAGAACCCGAACCGCCGTTTGGATATCGTCGGGACCGGAAACGGCGTCGATCCCCCGCAGTTGGCCTCCTTGACCCGCCAGAGCCCCGATCTCGGCCCGGTTTCCCCGGATAATAGTCAGGTTTAATTCCGATAGAATTTGGCGGCAAGCCTCTTCCCGAAAATGGGATGCGCCGGCCCCCACCGGATCAAAGATCACGGGCAGGTCGATTTCATTGGCTCGGCGTCCCGCGAGCAGCATGGCTGCAATCCGGTCAGGGGTTGGGGTCCCCAGATTCAGATACAGCGCGTCCGCCCGGGCGGTGATCTCGGCCACCTCGGCCGTCGAAAAGGCCAGCACCGGCCTCGCCCCCAGGGCCTGCAGGGCATTGGCCACATCCCCTCCGGTCACCCAATTGGTTATGGCGTGAACCACCGGCCGCCGAATACGGACTGTCTCTAAAAGAGTCGCAACCTTTCCTTTGAGTTCGTTCAAGGTTTAGAAATCACTTTCAGGTTATATTCGAAATGCTTTTGTTCTGATCATTTGGATTTTGGAGATTCGTGCTTGTTTCGGATTTCGTGCTTTGAATTTCGAATTTAAGAAAAAAGCCGGTCCACGAAAGGCCGGCTTTTTTTTGCGTTTCCTTCGCTGGCATTACCCAGAGCAGGTTAAAAGGGTCGGCAACGGTCCGTTCGCCTTCTCAGCCGGGCGCCTCCCAGCTCCCCCCTATTTTTTTAAATAGTATAATCTATGGATGGTTGGAAAGCAAGTCAATCAATACGTGGAAGGGTCCTCAGCGGGCAATTCACTCTCTTCGAAGGGCATGACGCCGAGCCGTGACATGACAGACTCCACTTGATTCAGGATTTCCGTATAATCATAGACGGAAGACTCGTAAGGCGCCGCCTCTACGCGGTCTTTGAAGGCTCCATAATCGAACCGGCCGTCGATCACGCCGGCATTGATCAGTAGGGCGAAGACCGTCCGGTCATCTCGGAGATCATCGTCCGCCTGTATCGGCAAGTTCTTCCGTCGATCGGGAGAAGTCACATACCAGTCCAGGGCGAAGAGGAGGGCGTCGTAGAGCGTTCCCAGCCCGGCGGATATTTTTCCCTGGCGAAGTCTCCTCCGTCCCCCGCGGATATGCAGTCTGGCGCGCTGCAGCGCCGCCGCTTCCGCTCCCAAGGCATCCGGGTCCATCAAACCAAAATGAGGCATAGGGTCCTTTTTAGCGTGTAGGTATCTGACAGTAAAGAACTATTTAAATATCTTTTTGTTTGCCCGGGCTGGTGCACTCTAATTCCCCGTCTGGTTCATAACCCTTGCCCTTTGGGGATCTTCTCTTGGGATGCTTTGGGTCATATCCACTCCGTTCCTGGTTTTCTTTTTTGTTATATCTTGAAAAATAAGATGATAGAATAAAAGTCATGTGACTGGTTTCTCCCAACCCGTAATTTGAACGCCTACCCTTTAACTCCTGGAGACAATATGAGAACAGTCCGTCTTTTTGGTCTTTTACTGCTGGTGATCGCACCCTGGCTGTTTCTACCGCTAACGGCCAAAGCAACACCAACCCTGACCACGATCCAGAATCCTCCCGGTCCGGCCGAAATCCTTCTCTCCACATCATCGAGTCGCCTGGTTGGGCCGGATGAAGTTCCTTCCGGCCTGGAGGCTGGAGAGTGGCAGGCCATTAAGAAGCAAATGGTTCTTCACCGGCATCGGGTACAACCGGCCTCGGGTGATGTCTACCAGGCGATCAACCCGGCCCAGCAATTCCAAGCGAACTTTGCCGAAGGGGGGATGCAAATACAACCCTGGGAGGGAAGCTGGAAATGGGGCCTGCGCCTGGTCCGGTATGGATCGGTCGAGGTGACCGGGCAGCCACGCCAGGTCTGGGCTGAGAACAATCGGGTCTATTACCGTTGGGACGGGTCCCTGACCGAATGGTATGAAAATGGGGAACGGGGACTGGAGCAGGGTTTTACCTTGAAGGAACGGCCTCCGGGCCTTAAAGACGGACAGCCCCTGGCCCTGACCCTGGTGACCCAAGGGGGTCTTTCCCCGAAGGTGGATCCCGGGGGGCAACAGGTCAGCTTCCGAGACCGGGAAGGCCGGGTTCGGCTGACCTATGGGGAATTGGCGGTGATCGATGCCGGAGGCACCCGGGTGCCGGCCCGACTGGAAAGGGCGGGAAGCCGAGTGAAGATCGTAGTGGACGACCGGCAGGCAGTCTACCCCCTGACCATTGACCCGCTGGTCCAGCAGGCCTACCTCAAGGCCTCCAATACCGGCGCCGATGACTCATTCGGTCGATCCGTGGCGATATCGGGGGACACGGTGGTGGTCGGGGCTTATGGTGAGACCAGCAACGCCACGGGGGTGAACGGCAATCAGGGGGACAATTCGGCCGTTAGTGCCGGGGCGGCCTACGTGTTTGTCCGCACCAATGGGGTCTGGGTCCAGCAGGCCTACCTCAAGGCCTCCAATACCGGCGTCGGGGACTACTTCGGCTTGTCCGTGGCGATATCCGGGGACACGGTGGTGGTCGGGGCTTATGGTGAGGACAGCAACGCCACTGGGGTGAACGGCAATGAGGGAGACAATTCGGCCCTTTATGCCGGGGCGGTCTACGTGTTTGTCCGCACCGGTGGGGTCTGGGTCCAGCAGGCCTACCTCAAGGCCTCCAATACCGGCGCCGGGGATAACTTCGGCTATTCAGTGGCGATATCCGGGGACACGGTGGTGGTCGGGGCCGATGGTGAGGACAGCAACGCCACGGGGGTGAACGGTATTCAGGGTGACAATTCGGCCGCTAATGCCGGGGCGGCCTACGTGTTTATCCGCACCAGTGGGGTCTGGGTCCAGCAGGCTTACCTTAAGGCCTCCAATACCGGCACCGGGGACTACTTCGGCTTGTCCGTGGCGATATCCGGGGACACAGTGGTCGTCGGGGCTTCTGAGGAGACCAGCAACTCCACGGGGGTGAACGGCAACCAGGCGGACAATTCGGCCGTTAGTGCCGGGGCGGCCTATGTGTTTGTCCGCACCAGTGGGGTCTGGGTCCAGCAGGCTTACCTCAAGGCCTCCAATACCGGCGCCCGGGACTTATTCGGTTGGTCCGTGGCGATATCCGGGGACACGGTGGTCGTCGGGGCTTCTTATGAGGCCAGCAACGCCACGGGAGTGAACGGCAATCAGTTGGACAATTCGACCGCCGATGCCGGGGCGGTCTACGTGTTTGTCCGCACCAATGGGGTCTGGGTCCAGCAGGCCTACCTCAAGGCCTCCAATACCGGCGCCGGGGATAACTTCGGCTATTCCGTGGCGATATCCGGGGACACGGTGGTGGTCGGGGCTTATGCTGAGACCAGCAATGCCACGGGGGTGAACGGCAATCAGGGGGACAATTCGGCCTTTAATGCCGGGGCGGTCTACGTGTTTGTCCGCAGCAGTGGGGTCTGGGTCCAGCAGGCCTACCTCAAGGCCTCCAATACCGGCGCCGGGGACTTATTCGGCTCTTCTGTGGCGGTATCCGGGGACTTGGTGGTCGTCGGGGCCCGTAATGAGGCCAGCAATGCCACGGGGGTGAACGGCAATCAGGGGGACAATTCGGCCGTTAGTGCCGGGGCAGCCTACGTGTTTAATTCTATAAAAAATTATCTGCCCATCATTCTCAAGAGCTATTGAATAGGGGCCGCGTTAGATTCTTACATCCATTGTTCTGAGAATTTGTCTCTTAATCTCCCGGGAACATTTTCCTTCCGGGAGATTTATTCATTTTTAGAGTCGAGGTAGGCCAATCCTCTCCGTGATTACCACTGGCGCAATCTTCTCCTTCCCCCGCGGATATAGAGTCGGGCGCGCTGCAGAGCCGCCGCTTCCGCTCCCAGGACATCCGGGGCCATCAATCCTAAATGAGGCTAGGACCATCTTTTGCACAGACTGGACCGATATTTTTACCGCAACATCAAAGGTAAGTATCGGAAATAATTGGAGGTCATATAGAGCTCCAATACCGCGTTGGTGTCCTGGTCGGCGATATAAACCACCCGGCCGCTGTCTGGACTGATTTGAAAAGTGGTTACATCTCCTCCATCTCCCCCCGTCGTCAGGGGGCCATTCAACTTGATCCCGGTTGTCGCCGGGCCCCCTAAGGGTACACTATACAACTCATAGACTCCTTTGGTTTGCTGATCGGCCACATAGACAACCCGGCTGCTGTCCGGGCTGATTTGATAACTCCATACCACTCCACCGGCGGCCAGGGTGCCGTTCAACTTGAAACCAGCCGTTGCCGATCCCCCAATAGAGACAGAATAAATTTCAAGGATGCTCAGAGTGTCCTGATCGGCCGTATAAACGACCCGGGTGCTGTCCGGGCTGATCTTCCAACCGTATATTTGTCCCCCTGAAGGGTGTCGTTTAGTATAAGTCCCACGGCCGGCCCCCGGATGGGGACACTGTATAATTCATAGTAGACACCGAGGTTGTCCTGATTGGCCCGATAGAGTACCCTCGAGCTGTCCGGGCTGATCACGAAACTGGCTTCATTTCTTCCAGTGGACAGGGGGGGATTGAGACGAACCGGGGTCCCTCCTCCCAATAAAACACAGTAAAGCTCAATAACCCCATCCGTGTCCTGATCCGCCCGATAGACGGCGTATCTTCCATCGGACTAATCCGGAAATTGGCAACATTCCCGAAGGACGGCATGTTGCCGCTTAAATTGATGCTAGAAGCTGCCACTAAGGGATTGGAGGAAAGAGAAATTCCCAACAGGAAAACGAGGGGCATCATTCTTTGGGAGGCCAGGTGATTGGGCTTCATCTTTCCTTGCTCATTTCTTTGATTTAGAATGAAATGGTGGCCGCTTAGCCGCTTTCGGCTTTTTTATTTTTCGATGAAGGGCAAAAAGTGTCGCAAGGCCAGCCCGCCATACTCGACCGCGCCGATGTCGCAGACGTTAGGACGTGTGGCGCCGCGCTGATCCAGGGTCGGACAATTGGCCGCCCCATTGATCAGGGGACTGCCGGCCAGCGGCAGGTGAAAACGGGTTTGATTGATGCCGTTGGCATTGATCTCCCGAGGACCAAGCTGGGCGGGTGTCCCATTTGTTTCCACCGGGCAACTGGTATCCGTTGACAGATTGTGCCCGTCGGACAGGATCGCCACCCCACCGCCGTCACAATTGAGGTGCCCCGGATTTTCCAGTACACTATTTCCCAAATGGGTCGCCACGACGATTCCAGCGTTGAACAGGCCGTTGGTGTTGTCTTTGATAGTGAGGTTTTTAAATACACTTGAGCCCGAGGTATAGATCCCGCCGCCCTGGCCGCTGCCCGCCGTGTTTCCGCTGAAGGTCACGCTCGTGGCGTTAACCGAGGTCGGGTCCGGGATCCTGGCCCCGCTAAACAAGCCGCCACCGTTCCCTGTGGCGCCGACCCCTAATGCGGTATTGTCGGTGAACGACGAATTGGAAATATCCAGGCTCGCGTTGTAGCGGTAAGCTCCCCCGCCGCTGACCGCCGCCGTATTGTTGCGAAACACGCTGTCGGTCACGGTAACCTTGGCGCCGGTATTGGATAAGGCATCGCCGGTACAGAGACCGCCGCCGAATTCACTCGCCTCGTTGCCACCGAATGTTGTTCGCCGCACATCCGCCTGGGCGGTGGGAATATAGCCGACAAACAACCCGCCGCCATAACGTCCCTTGTTCAAGGTCAGGAGACTGTCGTGAAGGGTCAGGCTGCCGGTATTGGCGATGGCACCGCCGTGGCCTAACCCGGAGGTGTTTCGCGGCACCGTGTTGGCATTCAGACCGGCTCCATAAATGGCCAGGATTCCCCCGTTATAAATGGCGCCGCCGTCTATGTTGGCGAAGTTGCCCAGGAAGGTAACCGGGTTGGCGGGATTCTGGGTGCGGAGCGTGGCCGTTCCACCGGCTTTAACATTCAGCCCGCCACCATATGTGGCGGAATTGTTGAAGAAAAAACTGTCAATGATGGTCGCCTCCGCTATCAGGCCGCCCACTACGATGGCGCCGCCGGAGGCGAGATTGAAGACGGGATCGTTGGCTAGGTTATTGGTAAAGCCGCTGTTGGTAACCTGCAATCGGTTGGTGCCAGACACTCCGGTGCAGATCGCCCCGCCGTCACGGCCGGCGGTGTTATTGTCAAAGGTGCTGTTGGAGATAATCAATGTCCCATCCGAATAGATGGCTCCACCGCAGAAGTTCGTCTTACTGATCTGGATGGTAACGTTATCGAGGACCAGCGTGCCCGTGCTCGTGATCGCCCCGCCGTTACCGTCCCCGCTTCCCTGGCTGGCGAACCTGTCGAGGATAATGTCGTTCAAGGTCAGTGAAGCGGTAACGTCAAATAGACGGGTGGCAAACCCGCCCGTGATCGTAATCAAACCTCCGCCTTTAATGACCGTGTCCTGGGTGATGGGGATCTGGGTACTGACGGGAATGGTTGTCGCCGCTGCGCCGCAGTTAAAGGTTACGGTTCCCCCGCCGACTAAAGCAGTCGTGAGCGCCGCTTGGGTGCAACTGCCCGGCGTTCCGGTGCCCACCACGCCGGCAGCCTGGAGCGGAGCCATCCAGGGAAGGCCGCCCAACATTAAAAAAAGACCCCCGACTGCCCATCGGAAAACCCTACTTCTTTTTGGTAGATACTTTTCCATAATCTTTTCTCCTCCCGGGAGCCGGTTGGCGATGCTCCCCTTTTTTTCTGATGGTTAAGTTCATTTGATAATTTTATATCCATTTTATATTCTATCCTTTAAATTTGGTTTCGTAATAGGGGAAAGGCAGTATTTTTCATTAAAAATCAGGGTATTTTATTCTCACCGGAGGAGCCCATCTAATAAATATAGAAACCCCAATCTCAAAGGGAGAAATGGGGTTTCAGTGCTCATTATTGTTTCCCGAAAAGGAGGAGAATCAACCCCGGCGTCAGGCGGGGGTCTTCAGGCCAGGGGCGGCGGGGGGGCGGCAACTCGCCGCGCTCCAAGGCTTCCCGGGCGGCCTTGACCGGGATACCCGCCTCGCAAGGCACGCCCACCTGGCAGAGGCCGCAACCATAGCCCACGAATTTATAGGTCTTTTCGACATAGACTCTGGACCGGACCAGATGTTCCCGACACTTCTCTTTGTCGTGGCCGGCCTCGGTAATCGCCCCGACCGGGCAACGGTCCATGCATCGGCCGCAAGTTCCCTCGGCGAAATAGAGGCAATAGGCCCGGTGGTGGGCATAGGGCCGGGGGGTCGGGTCAACGGCTATCCGGGCCACTACCGAGCCCGCCCGCATGGCTTTGCCCGCGGCGGTGATGAGCCCGTCGCACAGCCCAAAAGTGCCTAAGCCGGCCGCATGGGCCGCATGGCGTTCCGACCAGGAAGAGGCATAGGAAAACCGTTGCGACTTGACGATGGTCCAGTTGGGAACCAGCATCGGGGCGATGGCCGCCTTGCCGGCCTGTTCCAGGCTCTGGACCAGGTGGCGACGCAAAGCCACATTGAACTCCTCGCCATAGACTCTGATCCGGGCCCATTCCTCGGAAGGATATTTTTTGGCCCGGCGGTTGGCCCGGCGCACCACTTGACGTTGGGGCAGGACCCAGGAAACCACGGTCAGTTCCTCCGGGCGCGCGGGTTCCTCCGGGTGGTGCTGGGTGAAGACCTCCCAGGGGGTCCAGTGGAAAGCCCCGATGTATTCCTTGTATTGCTGCCAGATCGGGTCCGCGCCGGAGGCGAAGCCCACCAACGCGCCCTCCCAGGCAGGCTCCCCGGCTTCGGTTCCCATGGTGTTGGCGGGGGAGGTGGCGATGAAGTCAGCGATCAATCCTTTGATCCAGTTTCCGGACATCGGGCCGGTTTTTTCACTAAAGCCTCCTGTTCATCTTTGATCCTTCGAGTCCGTAGCTCATCATGCCCCGCCCTCCCGGTACTTTCGCACCGCTTCGATGAGCAGGGGTAAAAAAGTTTTTAAGTCCTCTTCGATGCGCAGGTCCGACCATTGGCCGATCGCCGCCTGGGGGTCCCGATTGATGGAGACGATGAAACCGGAATCCTTCATGCCGGCGATATGCTGATAGGCGCCGGAAATGCCGCAGGCCAGATAAAGCCGGGGGCGGACGGTGGACCCGGTCTGGCCCACCTGCCGGTTGTAAGCCAACCAGCCCAGGTCGCATAAGGGACGGGACCCGGCCACGGCCGATCGGGGAAACAAGGCCGCCAGGCGATGGATCAGGTCGAGGGTTTCTTCCGAGCCGATGCCCCGGCCGGCGGCCACGATCACCTCCGCCTCGCGCAGGGCCGCTTCGGTCTCCACGGCCGGGGTGATTTCCAGCAGTTCGGCCCGGGATTCCTTGGGGGACATGGTTTTCAGGTCACAAGACCCTTTTGCCCGCAAGCGGTGATCCTGAAAATTTGAAATAGCCGGATTCAAAGGTAAGGACCACTCCCCGGTTTTCCACC
The DNA here is from genome assembly GCA_963716045.1 of uncultured delta proteobacterium. GTDB lineage: Bacteria > Desulfobacterota > RBG-13-43-22 > RBG-13-43-22 > RBG-13-43-22 > CAVQSS01. The sequence continues at coordinate 313,339 of CAVQSS010000026.1, forward strand.
GCAAGGTCGGCCAGGATCTTGCCCTGGAAGAGGGACCGCCTGAAAAGAAGCCGGTCGTTTTCCTGAAGGATTTTTGTCACCCCGGGAATGCAGGCCAGCCCCAACCGCAGGGCGATCCGGGGGGCGAGTTCCCAACTGCGGGAATTGTGGGGCAGGATCAGGCAGGCCGGCGGGGATTCGAAAAACAATTCCTGCAACACCTGCAGGGCGATCTCCGCCTGAAAGTTTCTTAAACCGGGGACCTTAACGGCCAGGACATCCACCCCGGTCTCCTCGGCCGCCTGGGCCGCAGGCCCCTCCACGGCCTCCCCCAGCAGGATGATTTTGACCGGGGCGGGATGGTGCCGCCGAATTTCCTCGGCCAGACCCAGTCCCTCCCAGGTGGACGGGCTGATTTGTCCCTGGTCGTGATCGCCCAGGACAAAGATGTGGGCTCGATGGGGGCCATTCAGGTCAGGAGGCCTTTTTCGCCTAAGATCCGGGTGAGCCGGCCGGCCTTTTCTTCGGGGTCCCGGTCAGCACCAGGCCGGTGCGGACTTTTTCGGGGAGGGCATAGCGCACCAGGGACTGCCGGGGTTCGTCGCCCGGCAGGGAGGCGGTGGCAATGATTTCCAGGGCCTGCTTTCGGGCCCGCAGTACATGGGAGAGGGAAGGATAGCGGGGCTTGTTGATCCCGCTTTGAATCGTCAACACCGCCGGGAGCAGCAGCCGCCACTTCTCCCGCCGGCCGCCCTCCACCTCTTTCTCCGCTTCGACCCGGTTTTGTTCCGGGGAAACCCGGAAGGAAACCACGGAGGCGACGCAGGGCAGACCCAGTCGTTCGGCGATCAGGGGCCCCACCAGTCCTTCCAGGTCATCCTCGGCCATGACCCCGGTTAAGATCAGGTCGTAAGCGCGGGCGTCGGACCGGGCCGCTATCCAGGAGGATATTTGGAAAGGCGTCGGCTCTCCGCCTTCCTCGGTGAGCAGATGGACCCCGTGATCGGCTCCCATACCCAGGGCGCGGCGGATCACCGCTTCGGCCCGGGCGGGGCCGACGGTCAGGGCGTGAAGGTTCGTGCCGGGAAAGGCGTCTTTCACCCGCAGGGCCTCCTCCAGGGCAAATTCATCGAAACGATTAAGGGCATACAAAGGAGGATTTCCGGCAAAAAGGGATCTTCCGGAGGGATCAGAGGGATCGATTTCGATCGGGCCGTCCTGAGAAAGGACCTGCTTGACGCAAACCAGGATTTTTAGCGGTCTGTCCATTTTCCCATGGTAGAAGAGAAGCGGGCCGGTTTCAAGAAAAAACCATTTCCTTTCGTAACGGACTGATAAAAGAAATTTGACATTAGTGGGATAGAGGTGGATAATAATCACTCAAAAACCAACGAGGCAGGTTACGACCATGGGGGATTTATACCTCATTCGTCACGCTCAGGCCTCCTTCGGCAAACCCGATTACGATGAACTGTCGGAGTTGGGTTTGCCCCAGGCCCGGCTGCTGGCGGATTTTTTTGAACGGACGGGCAGGACGTTTGACGCCCTGTATTGCGGCGAGATGAAACGGCATCGGGATACGGCCGCGGCCTTAAGTCAAAAACCGGCTTTGTTTTCGGGTAACCCGGCTCCGCGCCTCCTGTCCGAGTTCAATGAGTTTGACATGGCCACGGTGGTCAATAGGCAGCTTCCCCTGCTGATTCGGGAAAAGCCGTCCCTGGAAGCGGACCTGGAAAAACTTTTTACCGATCCCCATATTCTGTACCAGGTGCTGAACCTCTCTCTTTCCCGCTGGATCAACAACCCGGAAGGCCTGGAAGGCGTGGAAACCTGGCCGGCTTTTACCCGGCGGGTGCGGGAGGGTTTGGCCCGGATAATCCGGGAATCCGGAAAGGGGAAGACCGTCGCCCTGGTCACCTCCGGCGGTCCCCTGGCCGCTCTGCTCCAGAAGGCACTTTCCCTGCCGGATCTGGACGCGGTGGACCTGGCCTGGCAGATACGCAATGCCTCGGTGTCCACCTTTAAATTTTCCGAAGAACGTTTTACTCTCTCTTCGTACAACTCGGTGGCTTATCTGGAACTGCAGCGGGATCCGTCCCTGATCACGTACCGGTAGAAACGCCAGGCGCAGGGGCGCTTAGCGCTAAGCGATCCGATTCTGGAGCAGAGGAAATCCATAAAATTTGAATATTCGAAGAACTAAATCTAAAACTTCGTTGGTCGGTCGGCTTTTTCTTAGCCGGGCTGCCAAAGATAGGCATAGTAATGAAAGCTGGATAAAATCAACGCCCCACCCATGGCGGTATAAGGAACGGAAAGACAGTATTTGGGAATGGTGGAGTGCCGAAGAATGAAACCGAGCATGACCATAAAGGCAATTACCAGATAGCTTTTCCAGGCCTGGAAGGCAAAAAAACACACTCTATCCGGAAATTGGCGGAGCCGATCGATGTTTTTCAGGGCAATTTTCGAAAAAGAAAGGTGATAAAACGCACAGGCCAAAATAATCCCTACCAGCCTAAAGGGACGCGGCCCAGCGTAATGGGAGCATAACGAGCCATTCATAGGCCAACCCACAAAGCATGAGACCCACGGCGGTCCACATCAGACCCGCCGTCGTTGCCAGCCAGTATTTAGAAACCGCCGGTTTGAATCTTGAAACTAACAAAGTGTTTTCCTCTTTGGCCGGTAATCCTTCATAAAGTGTTTGTCGTACTGAGCGAAGGCGAAAGATTTCGCTATTCCTGCCAAGAAAGTATCATATATTATCGAGGCTCGGATTGAAAGACGGTTTATCATTTCTAGACCACCAAAAGGGGAAATCCTATGTTTTTAAAATGGATGAGGTCCTCCGCTCGCCTGTGCCTCTTTTTGCTCTTTTACTCAATTTAGATGGTAGATTCCGGGAAAACCTCTTTATTACATTGTCATAGGAAGAAGAATAGGACCACAGGTGGCGACGAGTCCATTTTCGCTATAACAAGTCGATCCACCCGACACGGCAAAACGGCGTCATGCGGGTGAACTTTAGGTGCCGCATCAAATAGATAGAGTATTTGCTTGTCTGGTTATGGGTATGATATAATGTTATACTCTGGTGAGGAGGGCCATATGATGGGCAAAGAAAAGATCGCGATTACACTGGACGAGGAATTCATTGGCGAATTGGATAGGTTGGTCAAGAGACATGTTTTTCAAAGCCGCAGCCAGGCTATTCGAGAAGCGGTTAGCGAAAAGTTGCTGCGACTAAAACGAAGCCGACTGACGACCGAATGCGCCAAGCTCGACCGGGTAGCTGAAAAAGCCATGGCCGAGGAAGGAATGATGGAGGATGTGGGTCAATGGCCCGAATACTGAGGGGGGAGATTCGATGGGCGGACTTAAACCCCACGCGAGGCCGGGAGCAGGCTGGACTTCGTCCTGTGTTGATCCTCAGTCACGATATCTTTAACGAGCGTTCGGGAACTGTCATAGCCGTCGCAATCACGAGCCAGTCCCCAAAAAGCTGGATTTCCTCTAACGCTTGAGCTGATAACAGACAATCTACCAAAACAGTCCTGGGTGAAGATTAGTCAAATCCGAACCCTCTCCGTGGAGAGGATGGGAAAGCTTGTTGGAAAAGCTTCTCAGGAAGAAATGATCCAGGTAATTGAAGGACTAAACGAGATTATTGCGTAACTATATCGAGATTATAAATGACAACGGACAAATCTCATCGCCATATCCTTGAGCAGATTGCCCGCCGAGCGATGCTCGAGCGGGGGTTGCTTCCCGGATTTCTCTGCCGAGTCCCTGGCCGAACTGGACCGGATTCATTCCCCCGCCCTGGCAAACCCGGACCAGGTCCGCGATCTGAGGGCTCTGCTTTGGGCTTCCATCGACAACGATGATTACCCGGGATCTGGATCAATTGACGGTGGCCGAGGCCCTGCCCAACGGCGAATTCAAACTAATGGTGGCGGTAGCCGATGTGGATGCCCTGGTCGTGAAGGGCTCGGCCCTGGACCGCCAGGCCGGGCATAATACGACCTCGGTTTACACGGCCGCGAAGAATTCCCCATGCTGCCTGAGAAACTCTCCACCAACCTCACTTCCCTCAACAGCCAGGAAGATCGTCTAACCCTGGTCATCGAAATAGTCATCGACCGCGAGGGATCCCTCCAGAGCTGGGAGGTCTTCCGGGCCCTGGTCCGCAGCCAAGCCAAACTCGCCTACAACAGCGTGGCCGCCTGGCTGGAGGGGAGTGGACCTCAACCTGAAGGGATTGCCGCCATTCGCCGGCTGGATGAAAACCTCCGCCTGCAGGACCGGGCGGCCCAGAGCCTGAAGAACTTCCGGCAAATACATGGGGCCCTGAATTTTGAGACGATCGAAGCGCGCCCCTTATTCGACGGCGACCGGATCAGCGAATTATCCGTGGAACAAAAGAACCGCGCCAGGAGCCTCATCGAGGATTTCATGATCGCGGCCAATGGGGTGACGGCCAGGATTCTCTTTGAGAAGAAATTCCCCTCCCTGCGCCGGGTGGTCCGGATCCCGAAACGCTGGGATCGGATCGTCGCCATCGCCCAGGCGCATGGATTCAGGCTCCCGGAGGAGCCGGATTCGAAGGCCCTGGAAGGATTCCTGATGAAGGCCAAAGTCGATGATCCGGTTCGATTCCCCGACCTCTCACTCTCCATTATCAAACTGCTGGGAGCCGGGGAATACGTTTCCGAGCTTCCGGGGGAGACCGCCCCCGGCCACTTCGGGTTGGCGGTCCGGGATTATGCCCATTCCACCGCCCCTAACCGCCGTTATCCTGATCTGATCACTCAGCGGCTGGTCAAGGCGGCCCTGGTCGGAGCCCCTTGTCCCTATGGCCCGGATGAACTGGAGGAATTGGCCCGGCACTGCACCGAGTCGGAGGATGCCGCCAGGAAGGTGGAGCGCCAGGTCGGGAAATCGGCGAAGCCGCCCTGCTTCTCGAATCGAGGATCGGGGAGCGCTTTGAGGCTCTGGTCACCGGAGCGGCCCCCCAAAAGGGACCTGGGTGCGACTTCTTCAACCGCCTTTGGAGGGAAGACTGGTCCTCGGGTTTCGAAGGCCTTGATGTGGGAGACCGGGTTCGCGTCGAACTGATCCAAACGGACGTTGATCGGGGTTTTATTGACTTTAAGCAGGTCTCCCGGGGGAGACCGTAATCCGGCAGTTCCTAATCCATC
>CAVQSS010000027.1:0-167557 GCA_963716045.1 uncultured delta proteobacterium
AAACCGACGGAAGTGCTATGCCTATGACGCCACCGTTCTTTCAGGCCATGCCCGAAGGTCGTAGCCTTCCCCGGGGACGCGGAAGAAATCAGTGCAATTCTAAAATTGGCGAATGAATACCGCTTCCCGGTCGTCCCCCGGGGGGCCGGGTCAGGTATGAGCGGGGGGTCCGTCCCCATTCAAGGGGGTGTGGTACTGGTCATGAGCCGGTTCAACCGGATTAGAAGGATCGACACTCGGAATTTTCTGGCCGTGGTCGAGCCGGGGGTCGTTAACCGGGACCTGCAATCCGGCGGTGGAAGCGAAGGGCCTTTTCGATCCCCCTGATCCCGCTTCCTTAACTTTCTCCACTTTGGGGGGCAATGTGGCCGAGTGTGCCGGAGGTGCCCGGGCCGTCAAAGGACGGGTGACCCGCGATTACGTCCTGGGTTTGACCGCCGTCCTGCCCACCGGGGAAATCCTGAAAACGGGCATTCAGACCGCCAAAGGGGTGGTGGGATACGATTTAACCCGTTTGTTGGTGGGTTCGGAAGGAACCCTGGGGGTCTTTACGGAATCAGGTTGAAGCTCCTGCCCAAACCCGAATCCCGCCTACCGGTATTGGTCTATTTCGACCGGTTGGACTTAGCTATCCAGGCGGTAGTCGACATATTTCAGCCGGGCATCGTGCCCTCCAGCCTGGAATTCATGGATCAACCGTCCCTTCAGGCAGTGGACGAATTTTTACATTTCGGTTTCCCCCGGGAGGCGGAGGCCCTACCTGCTATCGAGGTGGATGGAGATCGGGAACTGGTGAACCGGCAGAGCCGCCGGGTCGCCCAGGCCTGCGAAAAACTGGGGGCCGTGAGGGTCCGAACCGCCTCCTGCGCAGGAGGCCGAAGAACTCTGGAAGGCCCGCCGGTCATTTCCCCGGCCCTTTTTCGAATCCGACCCAACAAAATCAATGAAGACATCGTTGTGTCCAGGTCCCGGATTCCGGAAGCCATTGCCCGGTTCCAGACGATCGGCGGGCAAACGGGACGTGGTGGTCGTCAGTTTCGGCCATGCCGGAGACGGAAACATCCACGTCAATGTCATGTTCGACAAGAAAACCCAACGAGGACGATCCATAGCCTACCAGGCGGTCGAAGAAATCTTCAAAACCGTTATCGAATAGGGGGCACCCTTTCCGGGGAACACGGGATCGGTCTGGCCAAAGCCTCCTACCTGTCCTGGGAACTCGATCCCTCTCTCTGCGGGTGATGAAAAAAATCAAGGACCTTTTCGATCCCAACCAAATACTCAATCCCGGCAAAATCTTTCCATCATGAAGAATCCCTTTGAACAACTAGGACTGTCCCCTGAAATTGTGCGTTCATTGGAGGGAAAGGAATTGTTTGCCCTGATCCGGACCTCGTACCGGGCCTTGATCATGATTTACCATCCCGACCGTGCGCCCTCTGGGGTGAACCGTTAAAGATGCTGAGAAACAAGAAGGTGGCCGAGCTCAACCTGGCCTTTGAAAAGCTGAATCACGATCGCCACCCCGAATCGCTGCAGCACTTTAAGGAATTATACGTCAGGCGGCTGGGTGAAGGCTGGCAGAAGACCGCCCGTAAGTTGAATCGAGAAATCCAGGAGTTGACCCGGTTTAACCAGTCTCTATCCCAGAATTACCTTCGCTTTCTGCTGGCACCCTGCTTTCCCCGGCCTCAAACCGACCCAGATGATCGGGCCACCCTTTACAACCTCAAGAACTGGCGCCTCGGACTTCAGGATTTGGCCATCAACCATAACGTGCGTTCCTCGAATTGGAACCTGGGCACCAATTACAAGGAAATAAAAATCGATCCGGAAGGACGCATGTTTTATAAGCTCCCCAACAGAAAAAGGTTCATCCCGGTCAATTTTATCAGGCTTCTGGGAACCGTGGATAAGGAGCAGGTGGACCTCCTTCCTTTACTGGATCGCGTTCTTCCCCATGATTTCGACTGCCAGGGCCGGAAATGGAAAAAACCATACCCCGAAACCTTGAAAGGCTTCGATCTGATGAATACCCTGGCCTATGACGATTTCCGTCAACACTGCCTCCCCTTCCTCAAGCCGGAACTGGTGGAAGGTTCCTATTTGTTTTCCTTTCATCGGACCGTTCCCCATTTTGACCGGATCAGCCTGGAGGGTTTAATCATTCGTCTGAATCCGGTAAAATCCTCCAAAACGGCGGGTCCTCCTCAATAGGTACGGCCTAATTTTTCAGGGACCCGGTTGGAGGGTCAGCCGAATATGGACGATTTCGGGGATACTGCAGGTGCGCACCGGCGGACCCCAGGTGCCTAAGCCGCAGGAGACATAATACTGGGTGGCCCCCTTTTTCAGGTAGCCCCAGGGATTTTCATAAATCTTTCCCACAATGAAATTGATCGGGAAGAGCTGCCCGTTATGGGTATGCCCCGATAACTGCAAACCGACGCCCTGCCGCTGGGCCTCCGCCAACTGGAAAGGTTGGTGGTCCATCAGGATCACCGGGTGATCCGGAGGCACTTTCTTCATCAGTTCCGCCAACGGTTTTCTTGGTTCTCCAAACCGCTCCGCCGTCCGGTCTTTCCGTCCGACTAAGTAAAGGGCCTCCCCCACCTTGACGACCTCGTCTTCCAGAACCCGGATGCCACCCTGTCGGATAAAGGATACCGCCTTTTCTCTCCCGCTGTAATACTCGTGATTGCCGGTAACCGAATAAACGCCCAAAGGGGCCTGGATCCGCCGCAGAATGGCGGCCGTGTTCTGATCCGCCAGGAAGGCAATGTCCTCGTCGGTCAAGTCTCCGGCCAGCAGGACCAGGTCCGGTTTCAATCCGTTAATCAGCCCCACGATTTTTTCCAGGCGGGAGTTACGGATAATCCGGCCCAAATGCAGGTCCGAGGCCAAGACAACCCTCAATCGTTGCCGGGAACCGGCGGATGGAGGGAGATTTATTTCCAGATTTCGAATACGAGGGTGTAAGGAATTCCAGTGCCCGAGGAAGACCGTGATGAGTACGATGCCGATCACCATCAGAAATTTTGTTCGGGGGGTATCCCGGAGGGCTGAAAGCGCTTTTTCAGGACCGGCGGGAAGAAGGTGCGGAATAGACGGAGGGTGTCCAGAAAAAGCAAAACCAAAAACAGGTAGATCATGACGGCCAGATAAAAAGATCCGATCAGGACCAAACCGTCTTCTCCCGGGAGAGGCACCAGCCTGCTCAAAAAACGGCCCAGGGGGTAGGAGAGGACAGAAAGCCAAAAGATCAGCAGGACGGCTATTCGCCAAAAACGGCTCATCCAGCCCGTGGCCGGCCAACCCCGAAGGAAAATATAGGCGTTGATTAAACCGTAGCCGGTCAGAAAAACGGTCAGAAAGATATAAAGGCTGGTGCGGGGCATGAAAGGGGGCTCCAGTTGAGAGAAAAGCTAGGACCAGAGGTTCCGGGGGCCTACGCGGGGCGCTCGGGGGTCAGGCATAGGTCACCACAAAGGAGGGCTCTTCGGATTTTTCCTCGAACAGAATTTCGACCTCGTAGACCCCGTGGTCCAGGGTGGCCCGCATGTTATAGCCCATTTTCTTGAGCAGCATGATCATCCGGGGATTGTCGTAATCCACCAGGGCCTTGATGCCCCGGGAACCCTTTGTTCCGGGCCACTTCGAAAAGAATCTCCAGCACCGCCTGGCCCAGGCCCAGACGGCGAAAATCCTGGCCCACGGCGATATCGATTTCGGCTAAGCCTTCGGCGGATTCGGCGATATAGCGACCGAGGGCCACGATGTTATCAAAACCCGATTCGCCGGAGAGGGCCAGGATGGTCATCCGGTAATGGTAGTCGATATCCACGATGGCGGCCATTTCTTCCCGGGGAAAGGCTTGCTTGGAGCGGAGAAAGCGGTAGTAGACATCCTGATCGCTCAACCCGTAAAAAAATTCCTGGATGGACCGGAGGTCGGTAGGTTTGGCCGGCCGTAGCAGTAAGGTCTGGTCGCGACGGGTGATTTTCCTTTTCCATTTCCGGTGGGATAAATACCGGCGGTGGAGAAGGTGATCGGCTCCCCGTGGGCCAGCAGTCCATCCATCTGTGCCCGGTTGAGCAATTCCTGGCGAAACTTGGGGTGGGATATCTCCAGCAGGGCAATGGTCCGGTCCCGAAGGGATTTGCCGTGCAGATTCGTCCACCCGAATTCGGTCACCACGTACTGGACGGCCGCCCGACTGGCTATCAGCCCCGAACCGGAGGGGATGCCGGGGACGATGCAGGAGGCTTGGCCGTCCCGGGTCAGGGAGTGCAGCACGATGATAAATTTTCCCTGCCGGGCCCGGGAGGTGCCGCGCATGAAATCGACCAGGCCGCCGATGCCGCTGTAAATTCGGTTCCGGCCACTGGAGGCGCAGACCAACCCGGAAAAATCGACCTCCATGGCCTCATGAATGGAAACCATCGAGTCGTGTCGGCTGATGACGTTGGGGTCGTTGGTGTAGGCCACCGGGTGGAATTCAATAAAGGGATTCAGGTGCACGAAATCAAACAGCTCGCGACCGCCCAGACAATAGGAGGCGATGGCTTTTTTGCGGTTGATTTCTTTTTTTTGGTTGGTGACGGCCCCGGCCCGGATCAATTCCAGGTAGGCGTCGGTGAGCATGTCGGTATGGATACCCAGATCTTTTTTGTCCTTTAGACACATAAGGGCCGTGGCCGGGAGATGTCCCAGACCGGCATGGAGGGTGGACCCGTTTTCCACCAAACGGGCTACGTTGCGCCCGATGGCCCAATCGGTTTCGCTCAACGGGGGTTTCCCCACTTCCAGCAGCGGTTCCTCTTTTTCGACCAGAAAATCGACATCACGGACATGGATAAAGCCGTCGCCCAGGGTGACCGGCATGGCCGGGTTGACCTGGGCGATGACCGTCCCGGCGGCTTCCACCGCTTCCTTGGCCACGTCGACGGCGATGCCGAGGCTCATATAGCCGTTCTTGTCCGGCGGGGAAACCTGGATCAAAGCGGTGTCGATCTCCAGGCGCCGTTCGTTGAACAGCCGGGGGATATCCGAGATGAAAATAGGGATGTACTCCGCCCGTCCCCTCCCAAACCGCCTCCCGGGCTCCGCGACCGGCTACGAAAAAAGTCTGGACCCGGAAGTGCTCGCTTAACCCGGTGGAGGAGTAGCCGGGATCCCGAATACTCAGGACGTGGATGATCTCCACGTCAAAGAAACGCTCGGCCTGTTTGACCAGCCGTTCCACCAAGTATTGGGGTTCCCCGCAGCCGGAGCCGATAAAGACCCGGCTACCCTTTCTTATCCGACTCAAGGCCTCATCGGCCGATACCCATTTTTCTTCGGACATGTTTTTCTCTTCCATACCCTTCAAATACCAAATTTACTATCCAGGGTCAATCAAATGATAACGTCCGGCTTCCGGGCTAACCCCTGGAAAGGGGCGATGAAGGGCCATGTTTTTTTCTAACAATTCACTTTGTCAGGTTACACCCCTGTCAATAATTCCTTATAGATTCCAGGAACAAGGGAAAAATTATCATGCGGCCAATTGTATAAGATATTGAAACAGATAGTATTTTTATTTTAAAGGGGGGATGTCGTTCGATGGCATGTGAATTGCTCATCCTATTTTTAGAAAGTAATTATCTTGCCCGGTCGATCTCCCGGATTGAGGAAATCCATCTCGTCTTAAGGAGGGAGAGGGGGCGTGAAGTGGTAGTGGAGTGGCCGTCGGCCTAAAGGCCGGGAAGACCGATGAGGAGGTGATCATGATGGAAGAAGGTTGGGCCTGGGAGGCCCTGGATCGGATCATTGATGAATACCGGGAGGAACCGGGGGCCCTGATCCCTCTATTGCAGCAGGCCCAGGGGCTGTACGGATTTCTTCCCAGGGAAGTGTTGCTCCATATCTCGGAGAAGACCGGGATCCCCCGCAGTCAGATTTATGGGGTCGCCACTTTTTACGCCCAGTTTTACCTTCAGCGACGGGGGAAATGCATCGTTCGCCAGTGTGACGGGACCGCCTGCCACGTGCGGGGGGCCGGAAAAATCGTGGAGGCCATCGAACAGGAATTGGGGATCAAGGACGGGGAGACCACCCCGGATTATAAATTTACTTTTGAAGTGGTCTACTGCCTGGGTTCCTGCGGGTTGTCCCCGGTGGCCGTGGTGAATGATCGGGTAATGGGGAGGCTGGTGTCGGAAAAGATGATTCAGGTCCTCAAGTCCGTGGAGTAAGCCCGCGGGAACTGGACGGAGTGCCCTTGAGGCATCCTCGGGTGTGGGAGCGAATGGCGCAGTTTCTTAAGGATGGTCAGGAAGGACTCTATGGACCGTTTGAGCCAAGAGCTAAAATGAAAAAGCAAAAGTAAGGTGGAAATCCGGCAGCAGGAGGAACTTCAATGGCCAGGCTGAAAAATATCGAAGAACTTAAAAAAATTCGCGAGGAAGCCCAACGGGAACTGGGGGTGAGGCGGCAGACCGGGACCCGGATCATTATCGGCATGGGGACTTGCGGGATTGCGGCCGGGGCGCGGGAGGTCATGCAGGCTTTTCTTAAAGGAACTGTCCGACCGAAAAATCGACGCCCACCTGGAAACCGTGGGTTGCGCAGGCATGTGCGCCCAAGAACCTTTGGTGGATATCGAACAGGCCGGTAAGTCCCGGGTGCGATATGCCAACATCACTCCCGAAAAAGTATCCCGGCTGATGGAAGAGCACCTGATAAACGGGAGAGTGGTCCGGGAATGGGCCGTCGGCCGTCTGGAACCCCGGGGCTTCTGACCGCAGGGACCAAAAAGAATTCAAGGCAATCTCTAGATCACCATAGAATGAGGAGGCAGAAATGGCTGAACCTTTATACCGGGCCAATGTTCTGGTCTGCGGCGGGACGGGATGTCAGGCTTCCGGATCGGCGGAGGTGCTTGGCGCCATGAATAAGGAAATCGCCCGGCGAAACCTGAGTCGGGAGATCCGGGTGGTCCAAACCGGATGCCGCGGCTTTTGTGCCATGGGGCCGGTCATGATCATCTACCCCGAAGGGATTTTTTACTGCCAGGTACAGCCCCGGGATGTCCAGAGCATCGTTGAGGAAACCCTGGTCAAGGGCCGGGTCATCGGCCGTCTGACCTATAAAATTCCCGATACCTATAAGGAACTTCCCCGGTACCAGGATATTCCTTTTTACAACAAACAGGTGCGGATCACCCTGCGTAATTGCGGGCTGATCGATCCGGAAAAGATCGACGAATACATTGCCCAGGGCGGATATGAGGCCTTGTCCCGGGCGCTTTTCGACATGACCCCGGAAGAGGTCATCGAGGAGGTGAAACGGTCCGGATTGCGGGGACGGGGAGGGGCCGGGTTTTCCACCGGGACCAAATGGGAATTTACCTCCAAGGCCCCGGGCGAGATCAAGTATGTGGTCTGCAATGCCGACGAAGGGGACCCCGGGGCCTTTATGGACCGGTCGATCCTGGAAGGGGACCCGCACAGTCTGATCGAGGGGATGACCATCTGCGGCTATGCCATCGGGGCCAAGGAAGGATACATCTATTGCCGGGCCGAATATCCCCTGGCCATCAACCGGCTGCAAACGGCCATCGCCCAGGCCGAGGAATACGGCCTGCTGGGGGACAATATCCTGGATACGGATTTCAGCTTTCATCTCCAAATCAAGGAAGGGGCCGGGGCCTTTGTCTGCGGGGAAGAAACGGCCCTGCTGGCCTCCATCGAAGGCCGTCGCGGTGAACCCCGGCCCCGCCCCCCCTTTCCGGCCGTTTCCGGCCTCTGGGGAAAACCGACCAATCTCAACAATGTCAAGAGTTATGCCAACGTTCCCCAGATCATCGTCAACGGGGCCAGCTGGTTCAACACCATCGGGACCAAACGAAGCCCCGGAACGGCCATCTTCGCCCTGACCGGAAAAGTCAACAACACCGGACTGGTGGAGGTCCCCATGGGCATCACCCTGGGGGAGATCATTTTCGATATCGGCGGGGGAATCCCTAAAGGAAAGAAATTCAAGGCCGTCCAGACCGGGGGCCCTCTGGGCGGGTGCATCCCGGCCCAGCACCTGAATGTAGAGGTCGATTTCGATTCCCTGCAGGAAGTGGGGGCGGTCATGGGCTCCGGGGGTATGATCGTCGTGGATGAAGACACCTGCATGGTGGAATTTTCCAAATTCTTCTTGAATTTTGCCCAGGCCGAATCCTGCGGCAAGTGCATTCCCTGCCGGGTCGGCGGAAGGCGCATGCTGGAGATCCTGACCCGGATCACCGAAGGGCAGGGAAAAATGGAGGATCTGGAGACCATTCGGGAAATCGCCCAAGGGATGCAAACCGGCTCTCTCTGCGCCCTGGGACAATTGACCCCCGGGCCGGTCATGTCGGCCCTGCAGTATTTTGAAGCCGAATTTCTGGCCCATATCCTGGACCAGGAATGTCCGGCCGGGACCTGCAAAGACCTGGTCCGGGCCCGCTGCATCAATGCCTGTCCGGCGGAAATTGATATCCCTTCCTATATCTCCCTGATTGCCCAGGGGAAATATGCCGAGGCCCTGGAGATCCATCGGGAACGGAACCCCTTCGCCCTGATCTGCGGCCGGGTTTGTCCGGCCTTCTGTGAAGCCAAATGCCGGCGCGGGGACATGGACGAACCGATCGCCATCCGCGGAGTGAAACGGTTCATGGCCGATCATGAAATCGAAAGACCCTGGAGTTCCAAGAAACCGGTGGAATCGAAAAATAAAAAGGTGGCCGTGATCGGCGCCGGCCCGGCCGGTCTGACCGCCGCGCTCCGGCTGGTCGAAATGGGCTATCCGGTGACCGTCTTCGAAAAGCTGCCGGTGGCCGGCGGGATGATGGCGGTCGGGATCCCGGAATATCGGCTTCCCCGGAACATCCTGAACAAAGAGATCGAGCACATTCAAAGCGCCGGGGTGGAGATCCGGTTAAACCAGGAAATGGGCCAGGATTTTACCCTGGATCGACCTGTTGGGGGAATCGGCTATAGCGCGGTCATTATGGCCATGGGCGCCCACCGGAGCCGGCGGTTGGGCATCCCGGGCGAGGAATTGCCCGGGGTTTATCAGGGGACCGAGTTTCTGAAGGACGTGGCCCTGGGCAAACCTCCGGCGATCAGAGGGAAGAGGGTGGCCGTGGTCGGCGGGGGGGCGGTGGCCATCGATGCGGCCCGGACGGCCTTCCGCCTGGGGGCGGCAACCGTGCATATCCTCTACCGCCGGACCCGGGAGGATATGCCCGCCTGGAAGGAGGAGATCCACGAGGCCTTCCGGGAGGGGATCCAGTTTCATTTCCTGACCCATCCGGTCGGGGTGCTGGGCCCGGAGACGTGACCGGGATCGAATGCCAGCTGCAGCGGCTGGGTGAGTTTGATCTCTCCGGCCGGCGGCGACCGGTGCCCATCGAGGAAAGCGAATTTGAAGAATCCCAATTCGTCCTGGATGCCGACATCTTGATTGCGGCCATCGGGCAGGCCTCCGACCTGGAAGGGCTTAAAGGGGAGGAAGAACTGTCTTTTGACCAGCGGGGCGCGCTCACGGTGGGGGACAACCTGTGCCACCACCCGGGCCGGGGTCTTTGCGGCCGGGGATTTGGCCCTGGGGCCGGCCACGGTGATCGAGGCGGTGGCCCAGGGAAACCAAGTGGCGGCCGCCGTGGATGCCTATCTGAAGGGGACCCGGTGGAACGACCCAAGTTCATCGCCCCCTACCACGAGGTGGAGCAGGCCGTTAATCTGGAAGACTATGCCGAGGCCAGACCGCCGGTCATTCGGCGACTTTCCAAGGAAGAACGGATCGGGAATTTCCTGGAAGTGGAGGCGGGTCTGGATGAATGGGCCGCCCGTGAGGAAGCCAAACGCTGTCTGCGCTGCGACCTGGAATGGCTGCACTCTCGAGGACGGGACTCCGGACTCTCTGAGAAGAAGTGAAAGCCACCGCGGCCTAACCGGTTAAGGAGGAAAACTCGTCATGGATAAAATAGTCACCATCCGAATCAACGGGCGGCCGGTGCGGGCCAGGGCCGGGCAGACGGTCATGGAGGCGGCCCGGTCGGTCGGGATCGATATTCCCAGCCTGTGCCATCATCCGGCCGTTACCCCCCTGGGGGCCTGCCGGATCTGCCTGGTGGAAATCGAAAGGCAGCGCAGGCTTCAGCCGGCCTGCACCTTCCCGGTCATGGAGGGTATGCGGGTTGAAACCGAGTCTCCCCCCGTGGTGGCGGAGCGAAAGTTTATCCTGCAGATGCTTTTTTCCGAAGGGAACCACTATTGCATGTTCTGCGAACGAAGCGGTGACTGCGAACTGCAGGCCCTGGCCTATCGCTACGGACTGGATCACTGGACCTACGCCAATCCCTACCAGCCGAAACCGGTGGACGGCACCCGGAAATATTTTTTCATGGACCGCAGCCGCTGCATCCTCTGCCGTCGGTGTGTCCGGGCCTGCGCCGAACTGGCCGCCAATCACACCCTGGGCGTGAAGTTCCGGGGGGCCAAGTCCATGATCTGCGCCGATATCGACGATTCTTTCGGGGAATCCACCTGCGTCTCCTGCGGGACCTGTCTGCAGATCTGCCCCACCGGGGCCCTGGTGGACCGGTTGAGCGCTTATACGGGCAGTGAGACCCAGGTGGAGCGGACGAAAAGTGTCTGCCTCTTCTGCAGCGTGGGCTGCGGGACGGAGATCATCACCCGGGCCGGCCAGGTGCTGCGGGTGGAAGGGGAATGGGAGGAACACAACCACGGGGTCCTCTGTGAAATCGGGCGGTTTGCCCCTTTTTATGAACAACGCCGCCGGGTGGAAACACCCCTCTGGCGGGAAAATGGCGTTCTGGTGCCGGTTTCCTGGGAGGAGGCCTTGGAGAGGGTGGCGGATAAAATCAGAATGACCCCTCCCGACCGGATCGGGGCCTGGAGCACCACGCGGACCCTGAACCTGACTTTGAGTGAGTTCGCGGCGGTTTTTCAGGTTAAAATCGGGACCCGGGTGCACGTCCTGGAACCCACCCTGGCCAAGCTGGGGTTGCCGGTCGGAGGTACCTTGAATGACCTTCTGGGTTCGGATTGTATCCTGGTTATCGGGGGCGACCCCCTGACCGACCACCCGGTCCTGGGTTATCATATCAAGCGGGCCTGCCAACGGGGGGCTTCGTTGATCCTGGTCTCCGATAACGGGACCCGGCTTCGAACCCTGGCCCGAAATGCCCTGGCTTCGGGTGAGATCGACCGGGCGGTCAAAATGGTTCAGGCCAGCGCGGCGCCGGTGATCGTGTACGGAGCCGGCACCGGCCCGCGGGAGGCCGAGGCGTTGGCCGCCCTCAAACGCAAGGCCCAATTCATCCCTTTGTTTCCGGCCAGCAACGGGTACCACGCCAAGGTGCTGGGCCTGCGTTCCGGCCCCGGTCTGGAAGTGAAAGACCTGAACGCGGTTTTCCTGATGCTGGGGGATATTCAAACCTCGGAAGAGATGGCCCGAGAGGCCCGAAAGGCGGAATTTCTGGTGGTTCAGGCCAGCTACTACGGTCCGGTGGTCCAGGCCGCCGATGTGGTGCTGCCGGCCCTGATCTGGGTTGAACAGGAAGGCTCCCTCTATAACCTGGAGGGGAAAAAGGTGGCGGTCAGGCGGGCGGTGCCGATTCCGAGAGGAATGGTTCCCGAAAGCGAAGTGTTGATCCAGTTGGCCGCCTTGTTATAATAATGAGGATAATCCACGGCCTAAAATAAGGAGTATCAGGGCATGGCTAATAATGGACTTTTTACCGCCCAGGTTACCTTGGCGACCGACTGGCTGGCCGATTGCGCCGGATGTCATATGTCCCTCCTGGACATGGATGAAAAACTGGTTCAACTGCTGGATCTGGTGAAGATCACTTCGTCCCCGATCACCGATTTGAAACATCCCCCCAAAGACGGGGTGGTGGTCGGAATTCTGAGTGGCGCGGTCAATAATACCACCAACCTGGAAGTGGCCAAGATGATGCGGGAGCGGTGCAAAGTCCTGGTAGCCATGGGAGACTGCGCCGTCCTGGGCGGGATTGTGACCCTGCGCAATTTTTTTGATATGGAGGAGGCCCTTAAACGGGCCTATGTGGATACGGAAAGTACGGTCGACGGTTTCGTCCCCCGATCGGAAGAATTGAGCCGGCCTATCCCCGCCCGCCCGGTCGATCAGGTGGTCAAGGTGGATGCCTATCTCCCGGGATGCCCGCCTTCGCCGGAGGCCATTTACCACCTGATCGGCGAACTGCTGATCGGACGCCTGCCGGTGGCCGGAGGGGAGTATTTAAAATATGATTAATCGGGAGGCATTATGGAAAAAATTACGATTGAACCGGTGACCCGCATTGAGGGCCACGCCAAAGTGACCATTCATCTGAACGACCAGGGGAAAGTGGACCGGGCGTATCTTCATGTAAACGAATGGCGGGGATTTGAGAAATTTACCGAGGGACGGCCCTTTTTCGAGATGCCCCAAATTACTCCCAGAATCTGCGGTATCTGCCCGGTGAGCCATCACTTGACCTCGGCCATGGCCTGCGATCAGATCATCGGGGCGGTTCCGCCCCGGCCGGCCCAACTCTTGAGGGAACTGATGCATATGGGGCAGTTCATTCAATCCCACTCCATGCATTTCTTTGAATTGGCCGGACCGGATTTGCTCCTGGGATTTGATGCCGACCCGGCCGTCCGGAATGTGGTCGGTTTGATCGAGGCCAATCCCGACCTGGCCCTGAAGGCCGTCCGCCTGCGGGCCTTCGGACAGGACATCATCAAACGGATCTCCGGCCGTCGGATTCATCCCAACCATTCCATCCCCGGAGGGGTCAATGCCCCCCTTTCGGAAGCGGACCGGGAAGATCTCCTGAGCCGGATCGATGAGGCGACGGAGGTGGTGCGCGCGGCCGTCCAATTGGCTCGGGGATGGTTTGAGGGAAATAAGGAACTGGTGGAACAATTCGCCGTCTTCCCCTCGGGCTACCTGGGCCTGGTGGACGAGGAGGGGGCGCTCCAGTTTTTTTCCGGGAAACTGCGGCTGATCGATCAGGCCGGCCAGGTGACGGATGAATTCGAGGCCTCAGGACTATCTGGAACACATCGGCGAGCATGTAGAAGATTGGTCCTACCTGAAGTTCCCCTTTCTGCGGCGCCTGGGCTGGCCGGAAGGCACCTACCGGGTGGGGCCCCTGGCCCGGTTGAATGTGGCCGAAAAGATTGCCACCCCTCTGGCCCAGGAGGAATTCACGCATTTCAAATCCCTCAACGGGGGACAGCCGGTGGAGGGATCCTTATGGTATCATTATGCCCGAATGATCGAAGCCTTGTATGCCATAGAGCGGGCCAAGGAAATCCTCCTGGATCCCGAAGTGCTTTCCAATAATCTGCGGGCCGAACCCGACGGGTTTACCGGCCGGGGGGTGGGCTGTCTGGAGGCGCCTCGGGGGACCCTGTTCCATGATTACCAAACCGATGCGCACGGGATGCTGACCAAGGTCAATATGATTGTCGCCACCGGACACAATAACTGGGCCATGAGCAAAGCCGTGGAGATGGTGGCCAAGACGTTTGTGGATGGAAATAATTTGACCGAAGGAATGTTGAACCGGGTGGAGGCGGCCATCCGGGCCTACGATCCCTGCCTGTCCTGTTCCACCCATCTAATCGGATCCATGCCGATTCAACTCAGGGTGGTTGACAGCCAGGGAAAAGAGGTCAAACGGGCTTTCCGTTAAGTCTATCTTTAGCCCGGGACTTTTGCTAAAATCGGTCCCAAAACCGGGAGGGTCCCCAGCGGGTCCTCCAGCTTTTTCAGATGCCTAAGCGATTCGTTTTTCCGGTGGACAGGAGGCGAAGTGTTATCCCGAATACTCGTGGCCGTGGACGGCTCCCCGTTTTCGTTGCGGGCGGCGCTCTTGGGAGCCCATATCCTGAACCGGGAGAGCCTGGGGACCTTGACCCTGATTTATGTGGCCAAGGCGGGCCGGCGACCTCGACTGGTTCCGTTTTCAGGGCCCTTTGAGCGACCTGAATCAGGTTGCCGCCGAAGAACGGACAGCCCTGGAAAAAACCTTCAAGGAGGGGCAGGAGGTACTGAAGGAGGCCCGGTTATCCTGTGAGGAGTTGCTAAATGACAGGCCGGTCCAGGTGGAAACGGTGGTCCACTATGGAGACCCGGCGGAACAGATCATTGATTTCGCCGAGAAGAGGTCCTGCGATCTGGTTATCCTCGGTTGCCGCGGAATCGGGCCTTTGCGCGGGGTCATTATCGGCAGCGTCAGCCAGAAAGTGCTGCACCGCACCCAATGCCCGGTGCTGATCGTCAAGTAGGATGACCTCGCAAAAAGTCAAAAAGCGACTTTCTGCTCGGCGGGGGAGGGGCCGCCCTCCCCCGCCATTTGAAGTGAATTCAAATGGTGCCACCCCTACCCCAGACCGGGGCTTAATCGCCCTCGGTCTGTTGCCGGACCTTCTGCAAGTCCGTCAAATAGAAGGGACCTGCTGACCGGTGCCTATCCCCTGGACGACCATTCTATTCGGCCTGTTCGGCGGCATCGGGGTCCTGCTTTACGGTATCCAGGTCATGGGGGACGGGCTGCAGAAAATCCTGGGGAAGCAGCTCCGGAGCCTGCTGGAGTCCGTGACCCGGAGGCCCCTCTTAGGGGTCTTGGCCGGGGTCGTCCTGACCATCCTTTTTCAAAGCAGCACCGCTACCACCGTTATCCTGGTGGGGCTGTCCAATGCGGCGGTCATCACCCTGCGCCAATGCATGCCGGTGATTCTGGGGGCCGATATCGGCACCTCGGTCACCGCCCAACTGATCGCCCTGAAGTTCACGGAGTTGTCGCTGCTGATCGTGGGGATCGGTGCCCCTATCGTCTTTTTCGCCAAGCAGGAGCGGCACCGTCGAATCGGCCAGGCGATTATGGGTTTCGGCCTGCTGTTCCTCGGTCTGAAAATCGTAGGAGACAGTCTCCAGCCCCTTCAAAAGGTCCCGGAGTTTACCAGGTTTCTGCTCTTAGCCAGCCAATATCCGCTGGCGGCCGTGGTGGTTTCATCCGTCATCACCTTCCTGATCCACAGCAGTGCCGCGGTCCTGGGAATCATTATGGTTCTGTCCGGCTACCACCTCATCGATCTCCCCGGGGCCATCTATCTCCTGTTGGGCTGTAATGTGGGGACTTCTTTCACCGCCCTTCTGTCGAGTATCGGCTCCCGACGGGAGGCGCAGCGGGTGGCCCTGGCCCACTTTTTTTCCAAGCTGGGAGGTACGGTTCTTTTCTTCCCCTTGGTTTCCTGGTACGCGTCCTTCTTGGCCTCCCTGACTTCAAATCATTCGTTCCAGGTGTCCAATGCCCATACTTTTTTTAATCTGGGATTGGCGGTGATCTTCCTGCCCTTCAGTCGCTGGGGAAGCCAATTCCTGGAGTGGCTGCTGCCGGACAAGAAAATTCCGGAACTGGAGCCCAAATTTTTGCGCGAGGAGGTCATCAACCTTCCGGCGGTGGCCATCGGCCTGGCCCAGAAGGAAACGGTGCGCCTCTCCGCCGGGACTCTGCGGATGCTCTGGTATACGGAAAGGACACTCACTCAGGGGAAAAGGCGTTTCCTGGACCGCATCGCCCATCAAGAGAAAGTCATGGACATCCTCTTCAAAGCCGCTGTGGAATACCTGACCAGGGTCTTGCGCCAGCCCCTGAGCAGCGATGAACACCAATACGCCATCGGCCTGATCCATGTTCTGGATAATCTGGAGAAGATCAGCGATATTGTTGAACGGGATATTAAATACCGGATGGAGACCCAGTTGGCGGAGAGGGCCATTTTTTCTGTTCAGGGTCAAAAAGAACTGGCCAACACGATTCATCGGGTGATTGACCAGCTCCGCCAAACCCACAAGGGGTTGGTTCAGAACGACTTTGACCTGGCCGAGGGGGCGGTGACCGTCTACCCGCGGATTACCGCCATGATTAGAGAGTATCGCCAAAACCACATTCATCGATTGACCGAGGGGATCAAAGAAAGTGAAGAAACCAGTAACCTGCACCTGGAACTGCTGAACAGTTACCAGCAGATCAGTGAAACGACCAGGAACATCGCCTTTGCCGTCATGGAGG
This sequence comes from uncultured delta proteobacterium, assembly GCA_963716045.1. Lineage (GTDB taxonomy): Bacteria > Desulfobacterota > RBG-13-43-22 > RBG-13-43-22 > RBG-13-43-22 > CAVQSS01. Next base: position 16,133 of record CAVQSS010000027.1, read on the forward strand.
AACTGGCCCGCTGCAAGGGGTGCATATTACCCGCCAAAAAAGGGGAACCGCTCCCTGCCTCATCCCCGGACCCGAAAACGGAGAGTCCTCCCCTTAACGCCGTTTAAGGAGAGGTTAATAGGTATTATCTATAAGTTGGCGTGTTTCTTTTCGATATTTCCTATTTGACTCCTCGCGGTCCGCTCAATAATACTATTATCTAAGTTATAATAGAACAATGGAGAGGGATAAATGGAAATTTTGAATTGTCGCGGCCTGTCTTGTCCGCTCCCGGTCACTGAAGCTCGGGATTATATTGAGAAGCACCCCCAATTGAACCGCTTTCAAGTCCTGGTGGACAACCCTGCTTCAGCGGAAAATGTCAAGAGATTTCTGGAAAGCCGGGGCTTCGGGGTCAGCGTGGAGACCTCCGGATCGGATTTTCAGCTCAACGCCGAAAGGGCGGGCGGACCGGGCTGCGAAACCGTTGTTCAGGAATTGATTCAGGGCGGTCAGAAAACGATCCTCGTGATCTCCCGGGATAAATTGGGCACTGGAGATGATTACTTGGGCGGCCTGCTCATGCTCAATTTTTTGAAGACCCTGAAGGAGATGGGCAGCCAGCTCTGGCGCCTGGTTTTTTTGAATTCCGGGGTGAAACTGACCATTGAGGGAGCGGAATCCCTTCCGCCTATCCAGGAGCTGGCCGGGCAGGGCGTTTCGGTTTTGGTCTGCGGCACCTGCCTGAACCATTTCGGCTTGTTGGAGAAGAAAAAGGTGGGTGAAACTACCAATATGCTGGATATCGTCACCAGTCTGCAAGTGGCGGGGAAAGTCATCACCTTTTAAATCCATCCGGATCCCCAAAAAACACTCCATCGGAACCGGGTAGGCCGCTTCAAGGGCAACCCGGTTCTCAAGTTCCTTTTGCCTCGAAGTTTTTTCCTTTTCCAATGCCAGTCCACAAAACAGGTTTTTTAATTTGCTTGAAAAGTTTCAAGTGCTCGGGTAAATTTAACTGTTAATCCCATAGCGAGGTACCTAATGATCCCTATCATGGGACCCTTGATCGATCATCAGGAGATCGAACGGGTCATGGATTGTCTGAATACGGGTTGGATTTCGTCTCAAGGGAAATATATTGTTTCCTTTGAAAATGCCTTTGCGGAATTTTGCCGGACGCGCTTTGGAGTGGCCACCTCCAACGGGACCACGGCCCTGCATCTTTCCTTGGTCACCTTAGGTATCGGTCCGGGGGATGAAGTCATCGTCCCGGCCTTAAGTTTTATTGCCACGGCCAACGTGGTGGTTCATGCCGGGGCCAAACCGGTTTTTGCCGATGTCAGTGAGGAGACCTGGACGTTAGACCCGGAGCAGGTAAAATCACGAATCACCGGGCGGACCAAGGCCGTCATCCCGGTTCATCTCTACGGACATCCTGCCGATATGGGTCCCCTTCTGGAGTTGGCAGGGAGAAATTCTTTCTGGGTGGTGGAGGATGCCGCTGAAGCCCATGGCGCCGAATATAACGGTAAAAAAGTAGGGGGTCTCGGCCATTTGGGCTGTTTCAGTTTTTACGGCAACAAGATCATTTCTACCGGGGAAGGGGGCATGATCGTCACGAACGATCAGGATTGGGCTGACCGGGCCCGGATTTTGCGCGACCACGGGATGTCCAGGGAGCGGAAATACTGGCATCCTCTGGTGGGGTACAATTATCGCCTGACCAATGTTCAGGCCGCCATCGGGCTGGGCCAGATGACCAAACTGGAGGTCATTTTGGAGAAAAAGAGGCAAATCGCCCATTATTACCATAAGAAGTTTGAAGAGGTGGCGGGGGTAATCCAGCCTCCGGAGGCTTCCTGGGCCAAAAATGTTTTCTGGCTTTATTCGATTTTATTGAAGCCGGAGGTCAGTAAGAGCCGGGATGAATTGATTCACTTCCTGGCCCGGGCCGGGGTGGAATCCAGACCCCTGTTTTATCCAATTCACACCATGCCGCCCTATTTGGGGGCTGGATCCTTTCCGATTGCCGAAAAAATTTCGGCCCGGGGGATCTCCTTGCCTTCGGGGGCCGGATTGACTTGGGGGCAGATCGACACCGTTGTGGCCCTGGTTCAGGAATTTATCGGCCATTAGATTCTTACCTCCGTTGTTCTGAGAATTTGTCTCTAACAACGGAGGTAAGAATCTAATGCAAGAAATTTTTTCAAGTGGTTTTTATTACAGCCAAAAAATTTCAATTTTTTGGGTAAGTTTTCAAGGGGGTTAGGAATATCGAAATCTCCATCGTCCTGCCTACCTATAATGAACGGACCAATATAGTCGCCTTGATTCAGGCTATTTTGGAGGCCTTGGCGGGCCTGCCCTTGAAGGGGCAGGTCATCGTGGTGGATGATAACAGCCCGGATGGGACCGCCGAGGCGATTCGAGAGGCCTTTGGCGGTTCGAAGGCCGTCCGTCTGGTCGTTCGAGAAAAAGAGCGGGGGTTGGCCACGGCCATCGCCAAGGGTATTTCCATGGCCGATACGGAACTGATCGGGGTTATGGATACGGATTTTAACCACCATCCCCGGTATCTCCCCGAAATGATCAGGAAGGTGAACGGGGCTGACCTGGTCATCGGTTCCCGCTATTTGCCGGGAGGGGGAATGAAGACGTCTCGTTTTCGGTACTGGGGAAGTTGGTTCTTTAACGTTTTTATTCGCTGGGGTTTGGGTTCCCCGATTAAAGATAACCTGAGCGGCTTCTTGGTGGGCAAACGAGCTCTCTTTTTACGGCTGCGGGATAGGCCTATTTACTTTGGCTACGGCGATTATGCCATTCGGTTGATTTATTACGCCCTGCGGGAGGGCTTTGTTCTTCGGGAAGTCCCGGTGGTCTATGAATTTCGCCTGGGAGGAGAAAGTAAAACCCAGTTCAGCAGACAACTGATCAATTATACCCGGGCGGTACTGGCCCTTCGGTTTTCCCGCGGGAAGAAGGGTAAATGACCAAAAAGAAATACTGGTTTGGTTTCGCCGTCTCGATTTTGTTTGCCTACTTGTTTTTTAGAAATGTCGATTTCCGGGAAATATGGATCGCCTTTCAAAGCGTGAATTATATTTATACCATTCCGATTATGCTGATCAACCTGTTGAGCCTCTGGATTCGGGCCGTACGGTGGCGCTATTTGCTAAGCCCGATCAAGAGGGTCGGACTCCCGGAATTGTTCAAGGCCACGGCGATCGGGTTTATGGCCAACAATATCCTCCCGGCCCGTATCGGGGAATTGGTGCGGGCCTTTATTTTGGGGGATCGGGAAAAAATAAGCAAGACCGCTTGCCTGGCGACACTGGTGGTCGAGAGGCTATTTGACGGTTTTTCCATATTGCTTTTGTTCTTAGGGGTTCTTCTTTTCATGCCTTTTCCGGAAACCGCCACATCGTTTTTGACGCCGAACCGAATAAAAATGATTGGGTGGTTCAGTTTCCTTTTCTACTTCCTGGTATTGGTTATCCTGATTTTAATGCGTTTTCATAACCATCGCCTAAATCGACTGATCGGGCAGGTGCTTAGACCTTTTCCTCCCCGGATATCCAATCGAATACTGGAAATCATCAACTCCTTCGTTTTCGGCCTGGAGATCCTGCGTCAAAAAAAGGATATTCTAATTATTAAAGGGTATTCGCTGCTTCTGTGGATCTCCTTAACTCTTTGCGTTTACTTGCTTTTTTTAGGCTTTGGGCTTCACCTAACCCTTCTGCAGGCTTTTTTTGTTGAGATCATATTGATTTTCGGGGTAACTATTCCGTCGGCCCCGGGTTATATCGGGACTTTTCATTGGGCCTGTGCCGCCGGTCTGGCTTTTTTTGGGATTGAGCCCAACCTGGCCAAGACCTTTTCGATTATCCTTTGGCTCTCTTATTTTATTCCCATCACCTTGCTGGGTATTGTTCTGCTCTGGCAGGAAGGGCTGTCTTTGCGGTCTATCCAGGGCGAGCGGGTTTAAACTTTTGGTTGTTCGCCCTTTTGGGTTGGTACACACAATATATAGTGACGCAGCCCGAAATCGGGCCTCCGTGGCCGCGGGGTCTCGGCGAAAGGGTTTTCCACATTGCTCTATAGGTTCTAACCCGGCCCCCGTGTTGTCAAATCTTCCAGGAGGCAGGGCCGGCCTGGAAGGCATCAAAGGACTCGGAGTATGGGCCTGCTTTAAATAAAGTTAATAATTTAGGCCCGGATTCGAAATCCGGAGTACCTTTGGAAAACCCTTTCGCTGAGACCCCGCGGCCGTGCCAGATACGGAGGGTACCCACCCAAAAGGGAAAAGCGTCAAATTTTTTAATGGAGGATGGAGACCATTGTCTTCGCAGGTCGGTGACATCGCGGCGGCCCTGGCCTACCAGGTCAAAAAGGAGATCGCCGAAAACTACTTCGGAACCCGACGGGAGTTAGAGGAGGAGAGGGAGGACCTGATCCGCCAGGCGAAGAAAATTCAAAAGGCCTGGGTCCAGGAGGTGCAGGCCCCGCTGGTCCTGATTGGGGAATTACTGCTGGACCCGGAAACGGTGAAATCTTTTCTATCGCTCCTCGGCCAGGACCATCTGTCCCTGGGGGTCCCGGACCGTCCGGAGCGGACCTTTGCCCAAGCGGTGGCGGTCTGTTCGTTGCCCTTTGCCTTAACTTCGCAGGCCAAATACCAGGCCCTAATCGCTCAATTGTACGGCCTGGCCTGGGGGCGAAGTCAACCGCTCTTGGAAAAAGCCCGGACCCTGGGGGGAAAGGTCCGTCTTTATAATGAGGATTTGGCCAAGTTTTCACTCTCGTACAGCCTTCAGGAAATTCTGGCCTTTATCAAGGCCATAGAAGGCAGCAGTGAATTGAAGGGGGTCCTGGGAGAAAACACCGACCCCCGGGCCGTGCCGGAACTGGAAAAAAAACTGATGTTGAAATCCCTGGATCCCTCGGGCTTGGGGCTTTCCGAAGTCAACCCCCTGCCTAAGTTGAGCCAGATTAAAGAATCCCTACGCGCCTTGGTGAAGCAGGCCTTCCGTCGGAACAGGGAACGAATCAAGTCCTGCTTGAAGGGGGCGACTTAAGGGCCGTAGACCATGAGTGATCTTTTTATCCACTACCAAAACCGGAAAACTTCTCTGTCGGTCCCGCCAGCCTGGAAAATAATCTCCTTTGCAGACTTCGGGGATTCTCCAGGGGTGAAAAATATCCGGGAAAGGACCCGGACGGTCCTTAACAACCCCATCGGGACAGGTCCATTATTGGAATTGGTTACCGAAAAGGACCGGGTGGCGGTGCTGATCGAAGACTTGACCCGGCCTTCCCCCAAGAAAATCATCCTGGAAGCGATCCTGGAGCTACTGGGACAAAATGGAGTCCCGGACCGGCAAATCGTGATCGTTTTTTCCTTAGGCACCCACCGGGGCCTGGACCGGGAGGAAATGGAAGAGGCCTTTGGCCGGGATCTGGTAGGCCGCTATGAATTTATAAACCACGACTGCCGGGCCGCCGATCTGGTACCGGCCGGACGGTTGAAGACCGGACAGCCGGTCCGGATCAACCGCCGGGTTATGGAGGCGTCTTTCCGCCTCGGGGTGGGCTCCATCTTCCCCCATCCCATGAACGGCTTCGGCGGCGGCGGGAAAATCCTCTTTCCCGGTGTGGCCGATCTGGAATCGATCACCGATCACCATTTCCATTATACCTTTCAGTCCGGGACCGGCCTGGGGAAATTAGACGGAAACCCTTTCTATGAGGAAGTCTGCGCCCTGGCCCGGTCGGTGCCTTTGCACTTTGTCGTTAACGGGGTCCTGGACCAAAAGGATGTATTGGCCGACCTGGTGGCCGGAGACCCGATCGAGGCCCATCGGGCCGGGGTCCGGATTTGCCGCGCCCTGACCACCAGGCGTTTTCCCAGACAGGCCGACCTCACGGTTACCACCTCCTTCCCCTATAAGGAGGGTCCCCAGATCGTCAAACCTCTGGTCCCCGCCTCCCTGGTGACCAAGCCGGGGGGGTGTATCATCTTGGCCGCGGACTGCTCGGGTAATTTGCCGGAGCCCTTCATCGCCAGTTTTGAAAGGTTCCGGTCCCGGCATGAAGGGGATCTGTTCGGGGGGGTCCTGGCCCATTTTTCGGAAAGGCGTTTGATCATGGAGGGCGGGGCCGTGGACTACAATATGGCTTTGGCCTTCGCCCTGGCGGCCCAGCACCAATTCAAGATTATCTTAGTCTCCAGAGACATCACCCGGACGACGGTGGAGCGCATGGGGTATGTTTATGCCGAGGACCTGGAACAGGCAATAGCCTTAAGCGCCCACTACTGCCCTTCACCTGAAGTTCATGTGATCCCCTCGGGGGGGGTGATCCTGCCGGAGATCGAAGCCCCGTAAAGGCGGTTTTTTCGGCCTGTGGGCATAAGCCACCTAAAAATATTGAAAAAAGTCCTATAGGTATGATAAAAATATAAACTTAATTCAAAAGGAGGAAGCCATGAACGAGCAACAAGTTAAACCCCAAGGTATTGACCGGAGGACCTTCCTGAAGACTTCAGCGGCCGTAGGCGCAGTCACGGCCATCACCGGTTTTCCGGCCATTGTCCGGAGCCAGCCCAAGGAGATCATCATCGGTTCCATCCAGCCGGTAACCGGCCCAATCCCGGACATTGGAATTGGAATGCAGCGGACGAATAAAATGGCGGTCGAGGATATTAACGCTCGCGGTGGTATTAAATCCCTGGGCGGGGCCAAGATAAAATTATTACTGGGAGATCATGGAGCGAAGGAAGAAGTGGCCAGGGCTGAGGCGGAAAGATTTATCAAGGATGGGGCGGTGTGCCTGGTGGGGCCCTTTTTGAGCGGGCCGGCCATGGCGATCGCCACCTTGGCCGAACAGCGGAATATACCCTTTGTTATTGACGTGGCGGCCATGGATGCCATAACGGCCAAAGGGTATAAAAACGTTTTTCGTTGTTTTCCTAAGACGGAACTCTTTATGGTAAGCATTGGAAAATTTCTCGATCAAATTATCCAAGAAAAAAAAGTTACCATCAAGAAAATTGTGGTTTCAAACGTGGGCGATGCCTTTGGCCGCAGCCAGGGAGCGGCCTTTATCAAGCTGATCAAAGACAAAAAGTATCCTTTTGAGATTGTTGATCACATTGAATATCCGCTGGGGGTCAAAGACCTTTCCGCCGAAGTGGCCAAGATTAAAGCCGCCAAACCGGATGTGCTTTTCCCGGTTACCCGAACCGGTGATTCCAAATTGCTTCTTCGGGAGCTCTATAAGCAGCGAGTGGAATTAATGGGAATTATATCCCCGGGAAGTCCTGGCTGGTACGAGCCGGAACATATTCGAGACCTGGATAAACTGGCGTATTATGTCCTTGACAATGTCCCCTGGGTAAATCCCAAGAGTCCCGTCTTCCAGGATGTGAACAAGCGTTTCGAGAAAATGTACCCCGGACAATATATCGATACCAATACCGGTTGGGGATATGTGGGTGTCCAGGTCATCGCCGATGCCCTGGAGCGGGCCAAGTCCACGGATCCTGCCGCCCTGCGGGAAGCCCTGCGCAAAACCAACTTCAAAGACCACCCCATGGTCGGCGGTCCGGTGGTGTTCGACGAAAAGGGCGACAATGTCAACGCCACCACGGCCTTGATCCAAGTGCTGCCGGATAAAGACCTGGATGATAGAGTCAAGGTGGTTTTACCCAAGGAATTTGCCGTGGCCCCCTATGTCTTCCCCTGGAAGCAGCTCTGGGACCGGGGATAGTTGATGGACCCTTTTTTGGTCCTGCAGTTAGCCCTGCAGGGGTTTTTAATGGGAGGGGTCTACGGCCTGATCGCCTTAGGCCTCTCCCTGATCTTCGGGGTAATGAAGGTCATCAATTTTGCACATGGGGAGATGATGGTTTTTGCCATGTTTCTCTCCATTACCCTGTTGCTCTGGGGCGGTCTCGATCCCTATCTTTCCCTGGTGATCGTGGCGGCCGTCATGTTCGGCGTCGGATATGCGGTCCAACGGGTATTTGTCAACCGCATCCTGGATCTGCCGGAGGCCATGCAGGTGCTCGTTTTAGTGGGCCTGGGTATCATCTTCGAGAACGGTACGCTCATGGTCTGGGGGGGGAGCGACCTCAGCCCCAAGACCAGCCTGGCCCTGTCTTCCTTCCGCTGGGGTCCGGTGACCGTAGACGTCCCCCGGCTGATCGCCTTTATCCTGGCCATTGTCATTACCCTGCTGGTCCTGCTTTTTCTTAAAAAGACCAATATCGGTAAATCCATCCGGGCCGCCGCAGACAACCGCTACGGGGCCTTGATCATCGGGGCCCATATCAACCGTCTTTACGGGATCTGTTTCGGTATCGGCGCGGCCTGTGTCGGCGCGGCCGGGGCCCTGCTGGTCCCGCTCATGCCGGCCAAAGCCACCATGGGGGCCCCCTATACGATGATTTCCTTCGTCATTGTCATCCTGGGGGGGATGGGCAGTTTGATCGGCGCCCTGATCGGCGGTCTGATCATCGGGGTAGCCGAATCCCTGGGCACGGTGTTTCTACCCAGTTCCATGAAACAGGTGGTCAGTTTCACCATTATGATCGTCATCCTGCTGTTCAAACCCCAGGGTCTTTTCGGAGGCAAGGGCTGATGAAGCGCCTTTACCTGATCCTGGGGCTCATTTTAGCCGTTTTGCTGGCCCTGCCCGGGGTACTGAACAATTACTGGATGGAGATCTTCATCCTGATCTTTTTTTATGCCTACCTGGGCCAGTGTTGGAACATCCTGACCGGCTATACGGGCAACATCTCCCTGGGCCATGCCCTTTATCTGGGTATCGGGGCCTATACGGCCACCCGTCTAGCCATGGTCTTCGGTCTGAGCCCCTGGGTGGGCATGCTGGTCGGAGGGCTTTTCGCCACCGGGGTGGGGCTGGTGATCGGGTTCCTGGGTTTTCGTTTCGGGCTGCGGGGAGTCTATTTCGTGTTGATCACCATCTCGTTCGCCGAAATCGGCCGCCTGATCGCACTCCATATGGAGAGCCTCGGCTCTTTCATGGGGTTGTTCATCGATTTTAATCCCGGCTTCATGAATATGCAGTTCCGGGGGAATCTGCCCTATTATTATATTTCCCTCGGCCTCCTGGTTTTTTCCCTGATCGTGGTTCGAACCCTGGAGCTATCCAAGACCGGCCGTTACCTGGTGGCTATCCGGGAAGACGAAGAGGCTGCGGAAAGCCTGGGGGTCAACACCTTCAAGTACAAGATGGTGGCTATCGGATTAAGCGCCTTTATGACCGCCCTGGGCGGCACGTTTGACGCTAACCGGATTTTTCACTTGAGCCCGGATCGGGTCATGAGCATGGGCCTGTCCATCGAGATTATTCTGCGGCCGATTATCGGCGGCATGGGAACTGTTCTGGGGCCGGTGGTCGGGTCCTTTTTAATCACCCTGCCGGCCGAGTGGACCCGGGCCTTTTTTTCGGAAATGGGAAGGCCCGGCCTGCACATGGTGATTTACGGCTTCGTCCTGATCCTGGCGGTCTTCTTCTTTCCCCGGGGGATCATGCCCTTCTTGACCCGAAAGCTCAGGCCTTTTTTCATCAAGGAATAAACCCGTGAGCCTGCTCAGGATTGACAAAATCGGAAAGAATTTCGGCGGTCTTCGGGCCCTGGATAACGTTTCTTTCGACCTCCAGTCCGGGGAAATCCTGGCCGTGATCGGCCCGAACGGGGCCGGGAAAACCACCCTGTTTAATATTCTGACCGGTTTTATTAAGCCGGACGATGGCGCCGCACTTTTTCAAAACCAGTCTTTGCTGGGGCTTAAACCGCACCGGATCTGTCAGCGGGGCCTGGTCCGAACCTTTCAAATCGTCAAGCCCTTTTTGGAATTATCGGTTTTGGAAAATGTTATCGTGGCCGCCTTCAACCGGTTGAGGGACCCGAAAGAAGCCGCCCAAAAAGCCGAAGAGGTCATAGCCTTCGTCGGACTGGCGGACAAACGCCGGGCCTTAGCCAATGAACTCAATCTCCCCAACCGGAAACGGCTGGAACTGGCCCGGGCCCTGGCAACGGGCCCGACCCTGCTGATGCTGGACGAAGTCATGGCCGGGATCAACCCCACCGAAACCGACAACCTGATCGGCCTGATCCGAGAGATCCACCGGGGCGGGACTACCATTCTACTGATCGAACATGTCATGCGGGGGGTTATGGCCCTGTCGCAGCGGATCCTGGTGCTGAACTTCGGGGAGAAGATCGCCGAGGGGGTCCCGGAGGAAGTCATTAAAAATCCACTGGTGGTCGAGGCCTACCTGGGAGAGGAATACTGCGTTGCTCAAAGTTGAGGCCATAGACGTTTTTTACGGGGACCTCCAGGCCCTGCGGGGCGTTTCCCTGGAGGTGCGGGAGGGAGAGGTGGTGACCATTATCGGCTCCAACGGGGCCGGCAAGTCCACGACCATCCGCAGCATCTCCGGCATCCTGCGGCCCAGGAAAGGGACCATTCGCTGGGGGGATCAACCGATCCAGGAAATGAGTACGGCGGCTATCGTGGAACTCGGAATTGTCCAGATCCCGGAGGGACGTCAGCTTTTTCCGAACATGACCGTCCTGGAAAACCTGGAGCTGGGGGCCCTGAACCCCAAGGCCCATAAGTTTAAAGTCGACAATCTTAAAAAGATTTTCAGCCTTTTCCCGCGACTGGAGGAACGGAAAAGCCAGACGGCCGGGACCCTTTCCGGCGGTGAGCAGCAGATGCTGGCCATCGGACGGGGACTCATGTCCAACCCCAAGATCCTCATGCTGGATGAACCCTCCCTGGGCCTGTCTCCCCTGCTGGTAAACAGTATCTTTGCCATCCTCCGCCAGATCAATCAGGACGGTATGACCATCCTCCTGGTTGAACAAAACGTCCACCATTCCCTCAAACTCGCCCAAAGGGCCTATGTCCTGGAGAACGGTGAACTGGTCAGGGAAGGCCCGTCTCAGGATTTGCTCCAGGACGACCAGGTCTGCAAGGCTTATCTGGGATTCTGAAGCCGATTACTTTAAAAATGGAGTAACTTACTACGGAGGAAGGAAATAGAACCGATGGAAGATGAAAAAACCTTGTGCCCTCATTGCGGGCAAAAAATGAAGAAATGGAAAACGCCGGCTGCCTCTACCTGGGGGTCGGAATTTCAGTACATCTGCTTTAACGACGAATGTCCCTACTTCGTCCGAGGCTGGGACTGGACCATGAAGACTATGAAGGCCAAGGCCTCGTATCGACACCGTTACAATCCGGAAAACGGCGAAACCGGACCGCTCCCGGTCTGGTCCTACGATGCCTTGAAGTGCGATATTATTGAGGATTAACCGAAGTGGAACAGCAGCTTAAAACAGGACGAAACGACCCCTGCCCCTGTGGAAGCGGAAAAAAATTTAAGAAGTGCCATATGGGACGGGAAGGGGAACTGGTCCTGAGGAAAAAGGAAATCTTAGATCCGGAGGCCGGCCGTAAGATCTGCCGGCTGCCCGAGGTCCAATACGGCCGTTCCAAAGAAATGATTAATACCCTGGTCCAGGATGGGATCCTGGATGGATCGGTTGGAATCAAGTGTATCGATCTGGAGGCTTACCGGAATTTAGGGGTTTCCGGTCAGGAAATCCCCCTTGAGGGTCTAAAGGGCAGCGCCGCTATTTTGGTCAATACCCGGAAGACCCGGCAAGACGACCCGGACCACCTCTATCTGGCCATTACCCCCAGTATTCAGGATTCCACGCTGATCCATCAATTAGCCCATGTGCTCGATTACCTCAAAGGGTCGGGGACCGAGCCGGGGACCTTCAAGCAACTGAGCTTAGAGAGCGGGGTTCCGGCAGACCACCTGGATCATTCCCAGGAGTATGGACGCTGGCTGGAGTATCTAAGAGAGCGATTCGGGGTTCAACTGGACGCAGAGGACACGATCGTCGCTTATCTTTATCGGAACGAGGTCCTGCTCAAAATCGAGGATATCCAGGCCCGGGACATTCCTCAGTTGGCCTTCCTTTCCAAGCAGATGCTGGATTTCATGATCAAGAACCGGAAGGAAATCGACGGACTTATCCGGGATAGGGCAGGATATATTGGAAAACAATGACGAGTTAGTGGCATTCCCCATGCATGCCCAAGGCCTCAAAGGCCGATAAGATTCTCTTTTCCATCTGCAGGCGTTTTTCCGGAAGAGGCACATACGATCGTCCCTCCAGACGATCGAGGAGTTGCCTCTTTTCCAGAATGGCCCCCAGGCCGCAATCCAGGGTTTCCCCGTTTAACGTATTCAACAGGGTGGCGTCCTCGCTGTTGGTCACGACGGTGAGGGGGATTTGATAGTCGGTGAACATGCGGGCCAGTGCCAGGGCGGCCCGCTCCCGGGCCATAATGGAGCCGGCACCGCACTTGATCAGCACCACCTTTTTTCCGCCTATCTGGATGAGGATGGAGGCCTTCAGCGAAAAGGTTTCCGGACCCATAACCAAACTGAAAGGCGCATCCAGTTCCAAGTCCTCTTCCTGATATCCTTTTTCGCTTAATAAAAGACGGACGATTTTATCCCGGATGACCTCTTCTTTTAAGCTTTCACATTCGGAGGGGGCCACCAGGCCGGATTTGTATTTATCGCCGGGGCAGGATTCACTCATTGCTTTTCCTCATAGTAAGGGTTTTTTCACTAAAAAGGGCAAATTTCAGCCATTGACAGGCTAATCCTAAGAGTTCCTCATCCTCGTTTTTAATCCGTTCCACGGTTTCTTCAGGAAGTTCAAAAAGGGTGAGAAATCTACTCCCCAAAACAAAATCCCGGAACTGATCCAGGTTGTAACTGGCCATGGTGAACATTTGCATCTTCCTGGGGATAACTTCTCCTGCTCCCAAGGAACCCCTATGGGTAATGATCTCCATCCAGAGGTCGTTAAAATAGTTATAGCGCTCCAGGCCCTGATCCCTGGACCAGCCCTCAACCGTCCAGTCGGTGTCTTCCTGAAAACCCAAGCAATGGGGTTCCCGGACCACGAAAAAAATCTCCCGGGCCGGACCCTGGCTCTCGTTCTTGGAAGCGCCTCGGCCCACCGGATAAATCCGGCAGGCCCCGGGCCGGTCTTCATAGACCCGGCAGCCCTGAGGGGTCACGAAGGGACAGGTCCGGCGTTCATTGGCCTCCATTTTCAAGAAGACCCCTGGAAAGCCGTTGGTTTCGCCCAATTTGAGTTCGGTGAATTCATCCAGAAAGTCGCCGGAGGAGAGCCCCAGACGTTTTTTCAGTCTCAAGATATCATAGGGTGTCAGGATCAACCGCAGGTCCCGGCAACATTCCGTAAAACAGGGCACCCCGGGATGACAGGCAAAGGTGAAGGCCTCTTTTTCCAGAAACTGAAAGGGTTCTGGGGAGTTCATCATTTTTTTCTAACGGCCGGGTCCCTGGGGTTTCTTCATCTCCGGGTTTTTTCGAAGCCCGTCGTCCTTGGGCAGAGTGACCCCCAACTCTTTCTCTTTGGCCTTGATGACTTCTTCTCGTACCGGCAGGGTGGATTTTCCCAGGAGGCCGAATTGCAGCCATTTAAATCCAAGTTTGAGCAGGGCCAGGTCATCGGTCTTCAGGGTTTCTATTTCTTCCGGGGAGAGATCGAAGAGTTTTAAAAAGTTGCTTCCAAAGACGAATTTTCGAAACCGTTCGGTATCGTAACAGGCCAGGATGACCATGCTCTGGACTTTGCCGTCCAATTTATGGTCTCCCCAGATTCGCTGGGCTGAGGTCACCTGATTGAATAGCTCCTCTACTTCCTTATAGATATCCAGTCCCTGGCTCTTTTCCCATTCCGCCGGTGTCAAGGAATGTTCGGCCAACAGGCCCCGGCATTTTTGGGGGTCGGCGGTGACGAAAAACTCTTCCTCCCCTTCTTCGCCTTCCCGACTGTCCAGGGGGTACATCCGGCAGGCCCAGGGGCGCTCTTCATAGACCCGGCAACCTTCCTGGGGATCGACAAAAGCGCAGCGTTTCTCGGGGCCCTCGCCCATTTTCAGGACGAAAATAGGAAGACCGGAGTCGGTCCCGGTCATAGGCAGGGCGTATTGGGCGATAAAATCCTCGGAGGAGATCCCCAGTTTATTTTTCATCCGCAGAATGTCATAAGGGGTCAGGAATATGGTCACATCGCGGCAGCAATTCGTGAAGCAGGTGACCCCGGGGCCGCACTGGAAATTGAAGGTGCCGTGGATGGGCATGATCGATTCGCCCCGGTCAGCGGGTTTAATAGCCGGTTTATGGTCTTCCATAGTTGGGTTTCCTTTCAAGATAAATCTCAAAATCAGAGACGAGGGGTTGATTGGAAAAGGGGTGAGACTTCGGCCTCATCCCCGGCCTACCAGGCGAAACGGCGGCAACTTAAAACAGTAATTTAAATAGTTACTTAGAGGCCAGAAAGAACCGGAACTTCTTAAACGGGGGGTTATCCTGGACAAAGCGGAAGGTGGTTTCGTCGGCGCAGATGATATCGGTGCACAGGCACTGACGCCCGCATTTTTCACAAAAATACTTTTCATCCAGGATGTTGCCGCATTTACAGAAAGGTTTCATCACCAGTTCGCCTTCTTCCATTTCAGCGGTAAAAAAATCAGCTTTTTCGTCCGGCGACGGGGAAGATTCATGATGCGTCATTTTGCTTTCTCCCTTTATATATGAATGAGGGGCTACCTAGGCCCTTTTTTTTAAATTATAATACATATAATTGAAAATTTCAACATCCCTGAAAGGCTGGATATTCGAATGGAAAAATGGTAAATAGAATAAACGGAGTATGTCCCTTCAGATTTCGAAGAAAAATATTTTTTGGGAGGAGTGTTGAATCATGGAAATCCCTATCATTAAATCTGCTACTATCGGCCAGCGGCCAAGGCCGAAAAGCGAGACCGAACTGGGTTTTGGGAAATATTTCACCGACCATATGTTCATGATGGATTACGAAAAGGGAAAGAACTGGATCAACCCCCGGATCGTCCCGTATGGGCCCATCTCCCTGGACCCTTCGGCCATGGTACTCCATTACGGCCAGGAGATCTTTGAGGGGTTAAAGGCCTACCGCTGGACCGATGGAACGATCGCCCTTTTTCGCCCGGATAAGAATATTGAGCGTTGGAACCGCTCGGCCCGGCGCCTGTGCATGGCGGAAACGGATCCGGATATTTTCATGCAGGGGATGAAAACGCTGATCCTGTTGGACCGGGACTGGATCCCCTCTTCACCCGGCACTTCCCTGTATATCCGTCCCACAATGATCGCCACCGAGGCCGCTCTGGGAGTCAAACCCTCCAGCCGATATCTGTTTTTCATCATCCTTGGGCCAGTGGGACCCTACTACCCGGAGGGTTTCAGCCCCACCAGGATTTACGTCACCAAGTCTTATGTTCGAGCCGCCAAAGGCGGGGTGGGGGAGACCAAGACCGGGGGGAATTACGCCGCCAGCTTATTTGCCGCCACCAAGGCCCAGGAGCTGGGTTATACCCAGGTGCTCTGGCTCGACGCGGCTGAGCATAAGTACGTGGAGGAGGTGGGAACAAGCAATATCTTTTTCCTGATTCAGAACGAACTGATTACCCCGCCATTGGCCGGGACGATCCTTCCCGGCGTGACCCGGGACTCCGTCATTCATCTGGCGGAAAGCTGGGGAATCAAAGTGACCGAGCGGGCTATCACCATCGATGAGGTACTTAAGACCGCCCGGGACGGCAGTCTGAAGGAGATGTTTGCCACCGGCACGGCGGCGGTAATTTCCCCTGTGGGCGAAATCGGCTTCCAGGAGCAGGTTATTCCCGTGGCCGACGGAAAAACCGGACCGCTGGCCCAACGGCTTTACGACGAAATAACCGGCATTCAGTATGGGTTGAAAAAGGATCTCTTCGGTTGGATCGTCAAGATCGGCTGATGGCACAAATCACCGGACTGCAAGGGTCCCGAGTTGGATGATCCCCCCTGATTTCTTTTCCATAAAAGGAGCTCAATAATGGATGGGATCGTTGGATTATACGGAATAAACGACAAGGAACTGGTGAACAAGACCTATCTGGCCACCGGGGCCTGCCAGCACCGGGGCAAGGCCAGCACCGGGATCGCTGTGGGCAACGAGCGCGGGATCTATATCTACAAGGGACTGGGCCGGATCGCCGAGGTCATTGATTACAGCATCATCCGTATTTTTCAGGATCTTTCGCCGGTGGCGACCATCGGCAATATCGGCTATACGAAACGGAAGGTCGCCGAGAAAGTCAACGCGGAGCCGCTTGAAATCCGTCCGGCCAAACCCTCGAGCTACCAAGTGGTCCTGTCTATGGACGGCTATCTGATCAAAGAGGACGATCTACGGACCGAGTTGGAAAAAGAGTACCGATTCCAGACCAGCAACAAAACCGAAATTATCGGGGCCCTTTTGCATAAATACATCGAGGAAGAAGGGGTTTCCTTTACCGCGGGAGAGAGGTTAATCGCCAAATTGATCGGACGGGCTACCTTCGCACTGGTGGCCCTGGTCTATGACGGGAAGGAGACCTTACTGATCACTCTGAATGATTCCAAGGCATTCGAACCCTTTTGCCGGGCAACCGTCGACGGCACCTTCGTGGCCAGTTCGGAGTCCTGTTCCCAGAAACGACTGGGAGGGGAAACGGGAAAGGAATACGAAGGGGCCGAAATGACCATTTGTTCTTACAAGGGAAGGCAAACCAAACGCTTGAAACAGGAAACCATGATGCCCGATATCTTCCAGGGAGTTTATTTCGGCAACGTGGCCTCCCATTTTCGGGGGAAGGAAATATTTCAGTTAAGGCGGGAACTGGGCTTGGAACTGACCGACCACTACAAAAATTCTCGGGCCGACTTGGTGATTCCCAATCCCGAATCCGGGTGGGGGGTCTCGGTGGGCATCGCCGAAGGTTTGGGAAAGCTGATCTATCCGGCGCTGATCAAGCTTCCTCAGGCGGTCCGGACCTTTCAGGAAGGGGAACGGCAGACCCGGACCCAGGAAGTGGGTCTCAAATTTGGCGGGATCGTTTCTTTGTTGCAGGGGAAAAACGTGGCCATGGGAGACGACAGCATCGTCCGGGGCAGCGTCAGCGAAGGGGGTTCGGTCTGGGTGGTCTATAACTCAGGAGCCAAATATATTGAATTCTGGGTCTCCTACGGCCCCATGTTTTTTCCGTCCTTCAAGGAATGGCATCGGGGACTGGTCTGCCTGGAGGAACTGGCGGTCCAACGGGCTTTCCGGGGCGGCAACCCATACGATAAGTCTTTGGATGAGATTAACCGGACCGTGGCCAAGATGATCGGGGTGGACGAGGTTCGGTATAACCTCAAAGATAGGATTGAAAAGGTCGCGGGCGGGGGGTCCTTCCAGGCCCTGGATGCCAGCTATCCGATCGGCGAGGCCTTCTGGCCCGACTGGCTGAAAATGGAAATGGAACGGTTTCACCGTTCCCGGTAAATGAAAACATCAAGGCCAGGCAAAAACATTTTGGTAAGCGTCGATCCTATTACCCCTGGAATCAATCCGCTTCGATCCGTCGAATATAGTCTTCAAAATCAGTCTTCCCAGTGGTCATGGCCCGTCCTTCAGCCGTTAAATGAACATCCCCGCTATGCTCCAGTAGCTCCAGGTGGCTTTTGATTTCATTTTCCGCCATCCTGATTCCGAACCCCTTTAGCAGCCTTGACTCGTAATAGGCGCGGGCGATTTCCTCCGCTGTCTTCGGGCCATTCTTCAGGACCTCCAGGATCGAGGCACAGCGCTGGATATGGTGCTCGATAATTTCTTCGCTTCTCTTCTCCAGTTCGATGGGCCCCCAGCGGTCATTATAAAAAAACCGGTGGGCCGGCAGGACCTGCATCCGGGGGAATTCCCGTCCTATGGCTGCCAGCCGTTTTAATGACCGGATATAGGCCCGCAGACCATACCAGCCCGACAAAGGAGGGAATTCGGGAGGCAGGAGAGGTTGGATGAGGGGGTAAAAGGCCTCCTGGGATGGATGGGGAGTGATGTCCGGCAGCAGGGTATCCCCCACAATCAGGGCTTCCGACCCGATTTGATAGGCCAGGGCGTCCGGACAGTGTCCTGGCAGATGATGCAGCTTAACCGTCCCGTCCAGCGGAAAGTGCAACCCTTCCAGCCGGTTTGTTTTCAATCCGCCTCTCTGCCGGTGGTATTCCAGACAGTGGGACCGGGTAAAGGTCTCGGGCATGAAGCAATGCCAGCAGGAGGCCGAGAAGTCCTCTTTAGTCGCCAGGGGGGCCTGGTTGGGATAGGAGCAGCGGAGGAGGTCATAAAGGGGATGGACCCAAACCGAAGCGTTGGTATTCCGGGCCAGCTCCGGTAATCCCCCGTCATGATCCTCATGGCCATGGGTGAGGAAAATCCCTTTTAGATCTCCCGGGTGAAGGTTGGTCTGCTTCATCATTTCCAACAACCGGCCGCCCATACCGAAGCGGCCCGTGTCAATCAAAAAAGAGGAATCTCCCTGAACGATATAGTTCCAGGTGGGACCCAGGTCCCAATCACCGCCATAAATGTTCTCGGTGGCCAGCCCCCAAAGCGTTCTTCCCGAAGGCAGGGAAAGGCGGATGATCCACTGGTTGCCGTTCGAGTCGCCGCGCCGAATAATTTCAAGGTCATTCATATAATGATATCTACGGTGGGAACCGGATTTCGATAATGGAGAGCCGTCATGGGTGATGAACTTTTTGAGGAGTTTTTATGGTTTCTTTGGTTTGATTTCGTATTCCGGACATCGTCCGTGACAGCGCATCATCTTCAGCGCGCATCCGGTGCTGACCTGGTGCAGACAGGGCGGGAAATTGACCCCGGAGTCGATAAAATTTTTGCACTGGATTTTGGCCATTTCCTTTAGATTCCGATCCACGATATACTTCTCAGCGATGGTACGGTCCGATCCCGGTCGGGAAAGGTCAAAACGCTCCAGGCGCTTCAAACGGTCCAGGGCCTGACGGCCGATTTTTTTTCGCTCCACAATCAGTAGACAGGTTCCCTCCTCCGGCGGTTGGGAGTTCTGGGGTTTGGTGCAGTGTCCGCGCTGATAATAAAGGCAGTTTTTAGCGGTAAGCCGGTGGACCTGAGCCATTAAAATCCGAAGCACGAAATCCGAAAATGAGAATATTTTCGGTCAGGTTTCTCTCTCGAGGATGGTTATCGGGTCTCCGGGCTTCACGGGACCGCCCTTAAGAATTCGAACAAAGATCCCTTCCCGGGGCATGACGCAGTCGCCGGCCAGGCGATAAATGGCGCACCGGTCATGGCAGACCTTGCCGATCTGGGTAACCTCCGCCAAGGATTCGGGGCCGATCCGCATCCGGGTCCCGATGGGCAGGGCCGGTAAATCCAGTCCTTCGGTGGTGAGATTTTCGGCAAAGGAACCGGGGCGAACCTTCAGGCCCAGATCCTTCATCTTTTGTATGCTTTCCATGGCCAGCAAGCTGACTTGACGGTGCCATTCGCCCCCATGGGCATCACCCTCCAAACCGAAGTTTTCCAGGAGCAACCCCTGAGGGATATTTTTTTTGGGCACTCCTTTTTGATCGCTGATGGAGACCGCTACGATTTTCATTTATTTCTTTTCCCTCCACAGCTCAAAGACGACCACGTTAGCCGGATCCGGACAAGACACCTGCAGACGGTCCGGGTCCTTCAGCCAGGGGAACTTTCCCCCGAACTTGAGTACGGTATAAAAAGGGAAGATACTGTTCTGTGCCCACTGGCAGATGGCTGAACCCATTTCCTTGAATTCGAAGGTCTCGCCTACCCGGTGTCCATAGGAGCATTTCCCGGAACCTCTAATTTCAATAATTTTACCCATTACTTGGTATTCCAACCCCATGATCTAACCTTTCCAGTCTATCTCCAAGAATAATGAGAAAGTACTGTAAAAAATTGTAGAGGGACCGGATCAAATGGTCAAGCATTTTTAAATGGGGTATAATCCCCTGGTGGTTATCCCGCAGTTCGGATATCTCGAAAAGAATCCCAAAGGGCCAAGGTACCTATGAGCAGCAAGCCATCATTGACCGTATCGGTGAAGCGTTTTATTGAAAACAACAGGCTTTTCGGGCCGGGATCCAGGATTATCGTCGGGGTTTCCGGCGGGCCGGATTCCATGGCCCTTTTCTCCATCTTAAATGAATTGAGCCGGTCCTGGAGTTTGAAAATAATTGCTCTTTACTGCCATCACGGGTTGCGCCGAGCAGCGGACCGGGAAGTGGATTTTGTTCGCCATTGGGCCGGGGTATGGGGTTGTTCTTTCTCCACCTCCAAAGTGGACGTCCAGTCCTTCCAGCAAGAGAATAAGATGTCCCTCCAGGAAGCGGCCCGGGAGCTTCGATACGGAGTATTTCGGTCTTTTTTGGTAAAACAGAAGGCCGACAGAGTGGCCCTGGCCCATACCGCCAATGATCAGGCCGAAGAGGTGCTGATCGGGTTGATCCGGGGGGCGGGACTGGGTGGGTTGGCCGGGATTCCCGTACAGCGCGAGCGCTTTATCCGTCCTCTGCTGGCTACCTATCGGTCCGAAATCCTGACCTATTTAGCCGAACGGAACATCCCCTATCTGGAGGATGAATCCAATAAGGACCGCCGTTTTCTTCGGGTTCGGGTTCGTCACCAATTGTTGCCTGAATTGGGGAAGTTCTCCCCCAATATCATCACCCAATTGAATCGAACGGCCGGTCTGTTAGGGAAAGATGAGGCTTTCCTGCAGGAAAAAACCAAGCGGATTATGGCCCGAGTCCTGGTGCCGCTGGAGGAGGGGGTTCAATTCTCTCGAAAGGACTTGATTAAACTTCCCCAGGCTATCCTTTCCCGCCTGTTTCAGAAGGCGATGTTTCAGGTTAAGGGGGATTTGAGGTTAATCGGCTCGGTGCACTTGCTTTCTTTAGTAAACGCGGTTTGCGGGCCAGCTAACCAGGGCAGATTGGATCTGCCCGGAGGGGTGCAAGCCTCCTGGGACCGGAACCGGATAATCCTTCAACCGGCCGTCTCCGTTTCTCCCCACCCGATACTTTTTTCCGGGCAGGTCGATGGGCCGGGAAAGATATATATCCGGGAAATTGGCGCGGAGATATCCTTCGAAAGGGTGCGGATCGATCCCCAAACGGCCAGAAAGACCTTCGATAGACAGCAAGCTTTGGTGGATTGGGAAAAAATCCAGTGGCCTATAGTGATACGCAACATTCAAGCCGGTGATCGTTTTCGGCCGCTGGGGTTAAGGGGCGCCAAAAAGGTCAACCGGTTTTTTATGGACAAGAAGATCCCCCGTTCCCAACGTGACCGTATCCCGCTCATCATTTCCGGAGGGGAGATTGTCTGGATCGCCGGTCTGGAAATCGGGGACCTCTTTGCCTTGCAGGATCGATCTCGACAGGCCCTTCGCCTGAAGCTCCGCAATGGCGTAAAAAGGGTTTGAGATCAAGGGGTTTTTGTGGTATATTAAATGATTACAGGAAATAGTGTTGGAGGAGAAGGAACTTGACCCCTTTTTATAAAAATTTGGCCTTGTGGCTGGTGATCAGCCTGGTCATGATTGCCCTGTTCAATCTGTTTAATAAACCCCAGACTGCCAAAGAACCGGTCAGTTACACGGATTTTTTGGTTTCAGTGGAAAAAGGGGAGGTCTTGAGTGTCACCATCCAGGGGGATGACATTCAGGGCTTTCTGGTGGGAGGGAAAAAATTCAAGACCTATGCCCCCAGGGATCCCGAACTGATAAAAACATTGCGTGACAAGGGGATTCGAATCACCGCCCGACCCCTGGATGAGTCCCCCTGGTATATGACTATTCTGATCTCCTGGTTTCCCATGCTGCTTCTGATCGGGGTGTGGATTTTTTTCATGCGGCAGATGCAGGCCGGAGGGGGGAAAGCCATGGCCTTCGGCAAGAGCCGGGCCAGGCTCCAGTCGGATCAGGGCCCCAAAGTCACTTTTAGTGACGTGGCGGGAATCGAAGAAGCCAAAGAAGAGTTACGGGAGATCATCGATTTTTTAAAAGACCCTAAGAAATTTACCCGTTTGGGCGGGCGGATCCCCAAGGGGGTCCTGCTCATGGGCTCGCCCGGCACGGGCAAAACCTTGCTGGCCAAGGCCATAGCCGGGGAGGCCGGAGTCCCTTTTTTTAGTATCAGCGGATCCGATTTTGTGGAGATGTTCGTGGGGGTAGGGGCCTCCCGGGTCCGGGACCTTTTTATCCAAGGCAAGCGGAATGCACCCTGCATTATTTTCATTGATGAGATCGACGCCGTGGGTCGTCATCGCGGCGCCGGTTTGGGCGGCGGTCACGATGAACGGGAGCAGACCCTGAATCAGTTGCTGGTGGAGATGGACGGCTTTGAATCCAGTGAGGGAGTCATCCTGATTTCCGCCACCAATCGACCGGATGTTCTGGATCCGGCCCTTTTGCGTTCCGGCCGATTCGACCGGCAGGTAGTGGTCCCGGTTCCGGATGTCAAGGGGCGGGAAGAGATCTTCAAAGTTCATACCCGGAAAACTCCCCTGGCTGAAGGGGTGAATTTAAGCATTTTAGCCCGGGGCACACCCGGTTTTACGGGGGCGGATCTGGAAAATCTGGTCAATGAAGCGGCCCTCCTGGCCGCCCGGTATGGGAAAGAAAAAGTGGACATGAATGACTTCGAAACGTCCAAGGATAAAGTCCTGATGGGGGCCGAGCGGCGGAGCATGATCATCAGCGAGGAGGAAAAAAGAAACACCGCCTATCACGAGGCCGGCCATACCCTGGTAGCCAAGATGTTGCCCGGAACGGACCCCATTCATAAGGTGACCATTATTCCCAGGGGACGCGCTTTGGGCTTGACCCAGCAGTTACCCATCGATGAAAAACACACCTATCCCAAAGATTTTCTGATGAAAAACCTGGTGATCTTTTTAGGCGGACGGGTGGCCGAAGAATTGGTCCTGGAGCAACTGACCACCGGTGCGGGTAATGATCTGGAGCGGGCCACTGAATTGGCGCGAAAAATGGTCTGCGAATGGGGAATGAGCGACGAACTCGGCCCTCTGACTTTTGGAAAAAAGGAAGAACAGATTTTCCTGGGCCGGGAAATTGCCAAACACCGGGATTATAGCGAGGAGACCGCCCGGAAAATAGATCTGGAAGTCAAGAAGTTGATTTTAGAGAGTTACGAAAAAGCGAAAAAAATTCTGGCGGAAAATTTGGAGGTCTTGCATCGTTTAGCTCAAAGCCTCCTGGAAAAGGAATCCCTGGATGGAGACACCATTGATCGTCTGATCCAGGGACCGGACCCGGGGGCCACTTTGGCTACTGCTCAAGTCCCGATTCTTTCCCCAGAATAATGGTCATCCGAAAGAGATATAAATGGTCGTGGGACCGTCATTATCTGGCGTTCGGGGGCAGAACCCTGATTATGGGAGTGATCAATGTCACCCCGGATTCTTTTTCCGACGGCGGTCTTTTTTATAGGCGGGAACAGGCCATTGCCCAGGGGGAGGCCCTGGCAGCCGAGGGAGCGGATATCCTGGATATCGGGGGAGAGTCGACCCGGCCTTTTGCCCAGCCCTTGGGTGCGGAGGAGGAGCGGAACCGCATCGTCCCGGTTATCCGGGAGCTGGCCAAAAAAATTCGGATCCCCATTTCGGTGGATACCTATAAGGCCGAGGTGGCAGAGGCCGCCTTGGACGCCGGGGCGGCTCTGGTCAACGATATCAGCGCGCTGCGCCTGGATCCGGCCATGACCGCCGTGTTGCGGAAGCATGGAGCGCCGGTTATCCTGATGCATATGCAGGGGACTCCGCAGGATATGCAATCTCAGCCGAACTATGGGGATCTTTTAACAGAAATCCATTCCTTCTTTGAGGAAAGGTTGATCTGGGCGCGGCAACAGGGCCTCGACCGGGACCGGGTGATGATCGATCCGGGCATCGGTTTCGGCAAGACCTGGGAGCATAATTTACTCTTAATCAAACGATTGGATTTTTTTTCGGACTTGGACTGCCCCATTTTGATTGGAACATCAAGGAAATCATTTATCGGTAAGCTCACCGGTCAGCTTCTTCCCGAAGACCGGGAATGGGGTACGGCAGCCACTACGGCTCTGGCAGCCTGGCTGGGGGCCCATATGATCCGGGTTCATCGGGTGGACTCCAACCGACAGGTCCTTCAGATGATAGATGCCTTCCGGGAGGCACCGATCTCATGAACAACCTCTGGCTGACCCTGACCAATATCCGCTGGCAGGATGGACTGGATATCCTCCTGGTGGCCATCCTGATTTACCAACTTTTTCTGTTTATTAAAGGCACCCGGGCCGTTCAGATTATCATCGGTCTGTTAGTCATTTTTATCGCTTTTTTAGCGGCCCGCCAGCTCGAATTATTGACCTTAAACTGGATACTAAGCAGTTTTTTGAGCTCCATCATTTTGGTAATCATTATCCTCTTCAAATCGGAGATTCGTCGGGTGTTGGCCCAGGTGGGGCGAAGCCCCTTTGTCAAAACAACGGCCGAGACCCTTCAAACGATTGAAGAGGTTATTCGAGCCGCGGTCTATCTTTCCAGCCATTCCACCGGGGCCCTGATCGTTTTGGAAAGGCAAACCGGCCTGGGAGAGGTCGTTCAGACCGGGACCGGCCTAGAGGCCCGGCCCGGGTGGGAATTGTTGGTCAGTATCTTTCACTCCCAATCCCCCTTGCATGACGGGGCCGTAATCATCCGCAATAACCAGATTGCCGCTGCCGCCTGCTATCTCCCGCTGACCCGCAGCGCCAAAGTCAGTCGGAGCTACGGAACCCGTCATCGGGCCGCTTTAGGCCTGACCGAAAAAACGGACGCGGCCGTGATCGTGGTTTCGGAAGAGACCGGCCGGATCTCCGTGGCCATTAACGGGCGTTTCACCCGGGGTCTGGACTCCACCACCCTGAAACGGGTCCTGCAGACGCTGTTTACCCAGGAAAAGAGCCCCCGCACCTACTGGCTGTTTGGTCCCCGAAAGACCGGTCGAGGTCCGGATAAACCGTGAGGAATATTCTTTTTAAAATTTTAGCGCTGGTCCTGGCGGTCATTCTCTGGTTTTTAGTGGTGGGGGAGGAACGGGCTGAAGTGGGATTGACGATCCCCTTGGAACTGGTGAACATGCCCCGAGACCTGATCGTGGTGAATAACCTTACCCAAGGGATCGACATCCGGGTCAACGGACCGCGCAGTTTGATCCGTTCCCTGACCACGCGCAACTTGAGTAAAAGCCTCGATCTTTCCAATTCCAAGGCCGGAACGGTGACCTTTCCCATCTCCTCAGAAGGGATTCGGCTTCCCCGGGGGGTGGCCGTCACCCGCATCCACCCCACCCAGGTGGTGGCGGTCCTTCAAAAACAAATAAAGAAAACGATCCCGGTCAAGGTTCGGATCATCGGCCGCCCGGCCAACGGCTATGAAGTGGATTCGGTAAAGATTCGGCCGGAAGAGGTGGAGGTGGCCGGACCGGAGGAGGTCATGAAGGAATTGGAAAATCTTTTCACCAAACCCGTGGATATCAGCGGCCGGCGGGATCCTTTGGTTCAGGAAGTCCAGTTGGACTTCCGCTCCCTGCAGATCCATTTGGTTCGGAACCTCACCATTGAGGCGGAAGTTAAAATCAAAAGAACCGGTGCCCCATAAGGAGGAGTGATGCGAAAACTCTTTGGAACCGACGGGATTCGCGGGGTGGCCAATGTCCATCCCATGACCACGGAAGTGGCCCTGCAATTAGGCAAGGGCGTCGCTTATATATTTAAGGACAAAACCCGGCGGCATAAGATCGTGGTGGGGAAAGATACCCGGCTTTCAGGCTATATGCTGGAAAATGCCATTACGGCCGGGATCTGTTCCCTGGGGGGGGACGTCCTTCTGATCGGGCCGTTACCGACGCCAGGGATCGCTTTCTTAACCCGGAGCATGCGGGCCGATGCCGGGATTGTCATCTCAGCCTCCCATAATTCCTATCAGGATAATGGGATAAAGATATTTTCCCGCAACGGATTTAAGCTTCCGGATGAAGTGGAGGAAAAGATAGAATCCTTGATGTTCTCCGAGGTCCTGACTTCTCCCGGGATCACCGCCGGCCAGGTGGGCAAGGCCTTTCGGATTGAAGATGCCATCGGACGGTATATTGTTTTTTTGAAAAATACCTTTCCCCAGGAATTAACCCTGGATGGGCTGCATCTGGTTTTGGATTGCGCTAACGGGGCGACCTATCGAGTGGCCCCCACCGTTTTTGAGGAACTGGGGGCCCGGATCACGCTGTTGGGGGCCAGACCCAATGGCGAAAATATCAATAAAAATTGCGGGGCCCTTTACCCCGGCCTGGTGGGGGCCATGGTCCGGAAAAAGAAGGCCGACCTGGGTATCAGCTTTGACGGGGATGGGGACCGGATGATCCTGGTGGATGAGAACGGGGAAGTGATTGACGGGGACCAGATAATGGCCATTTGCGCGGACCGGATGTTTAAAGAGAAACGCCTGAAAAAAAATACCCTGGTCGCCACGGTGATGAGCAATCTGGGATTGGAAGTGGCCATGCGGCAGCGGGGCATTCGACTGTTAAGGACTCAGGTGGGGGACCGCTACGTGGTGGAGGAGATGGTCCGGAGAGGGTGCAATCTGGGAGGAGAACAATCCGGCCACCTGGTTTTTTTGGACCATAATACCACCGGTGACGGGATCCTCAGCGCCTTGCAGGTTTTGGCTATCATCCAGCAGGAGGGAAAAAGTCTCTCGGATCTTTCCGACATTATGGAAAAGTATCCCCAGAAACTGATCAACGTCCGGATCAGGGAACGGAAAGGCCTGGAGCGCTTTCCCGCCGTTACCCAGCAGATTCAAAAAGTGGAAAAGAAATTAGGGGAAAAGGGCCGGATACTGGTCCGCTTTTCAGGGACGGAACCATTAGTGCGGGTGATGCTGGAAGGGGAGAATGCGGCTTTAATTGACTTGCTGGCCGAGGAAACGGCCCAGGTCATTGAAAGGGAATTCAATGCCTAAAACGTCGCCCAAAGACCTGTTACTGGTCATGGACGTGGGGAATACCAACACGGTCCTGGGGGTCTATCGGCAGAAAGACCGGATGTGTGACTGGCGAATTCGCACCGAACGAGACGGCACCTTGGATGAAATGGGCATCCTGATCGGCAACCTGTTCGCCAGCCGAACCTTAAGTCTTTCCCAGGTGAATGACCTGATCATTTCCTGCGTGGTGCCTCCCATGCTGAACACCCTGGAGGAATTCGGACTGCGGTATTTCAGCCTTCGTCCGCTCTTCGTGGGTCCGGGAATAAAAACCGGCATGCCTATCTATTACGACAATCCCAAGGAGGTGGGGGCGGACCGGATCGTTAATGCCGTGGCGGCCTACGAAAAATACCGGACGAACCTGATCGTAGTGGATTTTGGGACGGCCACCACCTTTGATTATGTTTCCGAAAAAGGGGAGTATTTAGGGGGCGCGATTGCCCCCGGCATCCTGATTTCCTGTGAGGCTCTTTTCCAGAAGGCCTCCAAGCTCCCCCGGGTGGAAATTTTCTCCAAACCCAAAACCGTCCTGGCCAAAGACACCATCAGCAGCATGAATGTGGGCATTATTTATGGCTATACCGGCCTGGTGGATGGCCTGGTCGAGCGGATCATGGCGGCCGTACCCCAGCGACCTAAAGTAATCGCCACCGGGGGGCTGGCCCCGCTGATCGCTTCGGAATCCAGGACCATCGAGGCGGTGGACAGTTATTTGACCCTGGAGGGCCTGCGGATTATCTACGAGCGTAATCGCTCCTAAAAGAAGCGAAAAAAAAGTTGGAGGAAAAGAGAATGACCCCTGAGGAGATGCGTCAAAAAGCGGAAGACCTTTTTTCGAAAGGATTTCACTGAAGCCAGGCCGTTCTGGCCGTGGGCCAAGAAAAAATGAACCAACAGGATGAGATCTTAATTAAGGCCGTGGGCGCCTTTGGCGGCGGGGTCGCCAGCACCGGACGGGTCTGCGGTTGCCTGACGGGAGGCATAGCCTTTCTCTCCAGTCTCTATGGCAAGGACCGCCCGGAAGGAAAGGACCATCCCCGCATGTGGCGTCTAGGCTATAAATTGGCTAAACGGTTTGAGGACCTGACTAAAGAATACGGTGGAGTGGATTGCCGGGATATCGCTCGGGTGAACTGGTCGGACCGGGAAGCGGTCAAGGCTTTTTATTCCGGCCCTGATGGGCGGCGCCCGCTCTGCCAAAAACTGGTGGGAGACACGGCTTGGGCGATGGGAGAGATCCTGGAGCAAGCGGATCAACCCTAAGAACGCTGGGCGCAGGAATACTGGCGCAATGGAAGAAGGGAATGAGGTGAGGGTTTAAGGGTTCGGCCGTTTTTTGAATTGCGCTCCGCGCTCTGCGCCCGGCGTCTCTACAGGGGCGGGCGTCGGAGGTGAAAGTCCGTGTCCTGTTCAAAGGCCGAACCGGCCTGGAGAATTTTTTCTTCCTCAAAGTGGTTGCCTAAGATTTGCAGGCCGATGGGCAATCCCTGAGAACTGAAACCGCAGGGCAGGGCCAGACCGGGAATGCCGGCCAGGTTGGCCGAAATGGTGAAGATGTCCGTCAGATACATTTGCAGGGGATCGTCGGTTTTTTCTCCTCGCCGGAAGGCCGTGGTGGGGGCCACGGGAGTGAGTATCAGATCCACCCGCTCAAAGGCCTGACGAAAGTCCTGGATGATCAGGGTCCTGACCTGAGAGGCCTTCCGAAAATAAGCGTCATAATATCCCGCTGAAAGCACGTAGGTCCCCAACATGATCCGCCTGATCACCTCGGGACCAAATCCCAGGGAACGGGTTTTCTGTACCATTTCCATTAATACCCGGCTCTCCCTTTCCCTGAAACCGTACTTAACTCCATCGTAGCGGGCCAGGTTGGAGCTGGCTTCGGCCATGGCGATGATGTAGTAGACGGCGATGGCGTACTCGGTATGGGGGAGGGCTATTTCCAGGCAGCGGGCCCCCTTATGCTCAAAAACCTCGATGGCTTGTCGGATGGCCCGTTCCACTTCCGGGTCCAGCCCGCGGACGAAATATTCCTTGGGAATGCCGATAATACGGTTCTGAATTCCCTGATTCAAAGAAGAGGGATAGTCGGGAACTTCCCGCGGTACGGAGGTGGAGTCCCGGGGATCATGTCCGGCCAGTGCCTGAAGGAGCAGCGCACTGTCGGCCACGTTTTTGGCTAAAGGGCCGATCTGGTCCAGAGAGGAGGCGTAGGCCACCAAACCGTAGCGTGAAACCCGGCCGTAGGTGGGTTTTAGCCCCACTACCCCGCAATGGGCCGCCGGTTGGCGGATGGAGCCCCCCGTGTCCGAACCTAAGGCCCCTAAGCATTCCCCGGCGGCCACTGCCGCTGCCGAACCTCCGCTGGACCCGCCGGGGACATAATCCGGGTTCCAGGGGTTCCGGGTCACCTGCAGGGCGGAATTCTCTGTTGAAGAGCCCATGGCGAATTCATCCAGGTTCACTTTTCCGACCATCACCGCGTTCAGCTCCCGGAGACGGGTGATGACCGTAGCATCGTAGGGCGGGACGTAGTGTTCCAGTATCCGCGAGGCACAGGTGGTCCGTGTCCCCTGGGTGGAGATCAAATCCTTGATGGCCAAAGGAATACCGGTCAGAGGAAGGATTTGTCCGGCGGCAATGCGCCTATCGGCTGCTTCAGCCTGCTTCAGGGCCGCTTCCGGGGTCACGGTGATAAATGCGCCGACCCGAGGTTCCACCTGGGTTATCCGGTCCAGGACCGCCCGGGTCAGCTCGACGGAGCTGATTTCCCGTTTGGTCAGAAGCGCGTGGGCTTGGGCGATAGTCAGTTCAAAGGGAAGCGTCATTAAATAACCTTCGGCACGACGAAGGCGGATCGACCCTGTTCCGGGGCGATGGCCAGGGATTCCTCCAAGGGCAGGGAGGATTGGACCAGATCTTCACGGAAGGCATTGGCTAAATGGAGGGCGTGGGAGGTGGGCTCCACACCGCGGGTGTCCAGTTTATTTAATTTTTCCATATAAATAAGAATGTCGTTCATCTGTCGGGCGATCGGGCCGACTTCCTCCGGGTTCAATTGCAGCCGAGCCAGATGGGCAATGTGCCGGACTTCTTCGTTTGAAAGAATCATATTTGATGTCCTCTTTTCCAATAATGCTGTTGGACATTCCAGACCTGCCGCACGATGGCTAAGTCGGTCCTGTGGTCCGCTTCGGTTTCTTCAGAGGTCAGGACGGAGTCCCCTTGAAGTTCCCTTAAGACCGCCAGGACGGATTGGCGTAAGCCGTCAAGGTGATAACCGCCTTCCAGGACCATTAACAGCCGCCCCCGACAAATCTCTCCCGCCAACCCCTGGACGATGCGGGTCAGGCGGGCGAAACCCTTGGGGGTGACCATCATGGCCCCCAGGGGATCTTCATAGTAGGTGTCAAAGCCGGCGGAGATTAAGATCAATTCGGGTTTGAATTGCCTCCCGATGGGGACCAGTATCCGTTCAAAAATCTGGGCAAAGTCTTCATCCAGACAGCCGCTCTCGAGGGGAACGTTGACGGTAAACCCCGGGGCCTCTTTTCCGCCCACTTCATCCAGTCCGCCGGTACCCGGATAATAAGGGTACTGGTGAGTCGAGAAATAAAGGACTTCCGGACTGTTCCAGAAGGAATGCTGGGTGCCGTTGCCATGATGGAGGTCCCAATCGATGATCAGGATACGCTCCAGTCCGCGCCGCTGTCGGGCGTAGGCGGCTCCTATGGCCACATTGTTGAACAGACAGAAACCCATGGCCCGGTGGGCTTCGGCATGATGACCCGGGGGCCGCACCAGGGCAAATCCGTTTTCGATTTTTCCGTCCAGCAAGGCGTCGATCAAGGCCGTCACCCCACCGGCGGCGTGGAGGGCGGCCTCATAGGATTGGGCCGTAGTTTGGGTGTCCGGGTCTAAAGAACCGTGGACCCTGCCGGCCGTGGCCGCCACTCGGCGGAGGTGATCCGGGGTATGGATGGCCGTGAGTTCCTCCGGAGCGGCCGCCCGGGACGGCACCGGATAAAGCTGCCCGGCAAAATTCCGGTCCAGCATATCATAGAGTACTTCCAAGCGGCGCGGACTCTCCACATGCGCGAATCCCCGCAGATGCTCCAGGTAGATGGGCTCTCGAACAATGCCGGTTTTCATAAGGCGGTCTTGAAAAACATAGGGTTATAAAATATCAAGGAGGTTTAGAGCCTGTCAAGGGGGAAATCGAATCCTGACGGCTATCGTCTTGACAGTCACCTCAATATCTGTTTAGCTGTTAAAAAAAAAGGAAGTGGTTACACATGATCGGCATTTTTGATTCCGGCATTGGCGGATTAACTGTAGTTCGCGAAATATTGGAGCAGCTTCCAGAATATCGGATCGTCTATTTCGGGGATACGGCCCGGACCCCCTACGGCACCAAAAGTCCCAAGACCATCGCCGAATATGCCATCGAGGATATGGAATTTCTTTTGGCCCAGGGAGCGAAGATTATTATCATCGCCTGTAATTCCGTTTCGTCGGTGGCCGCGGATATTCTGCGAGAAAAATTCAATGTCCCGATTTTCGAAGTCATCGCCCCGGCGGTAAAAAAGACCCTGGAGGTGACTCGCAATTTGCGGGTGGGGGTCATCGGCACCCGGGCGACTATCGGCAGCGGTGTTTATGAACGCTCCCTGAAGACCTTGCGGGCCGATATCCAGGTATTTTCCCAGGCCTGCCCGCTGCTGGTGCCTTTGGTGGAGGAGGGCTGGCTGAGGCGCCCGGAGACCAAGCAGATCGTCCGGAAATACCTCTTCCCCCTGAAGCTGAAGCAGCTCGACACCCTGGTGCTGGGATGCACCCATTACCCCCTGCTCAAACCGATTATCCAGATCAAGATCGGACGCCGCGTTCGGGTCATCGATTCCTCCCAGGAGGTGGCCCTCTGGGTGAAAAGCTATCTGGCGGAAAACCCGGAAATTTCCTCGACCCTGTCGGCCGCGGAAGCCGGGGGGGGACATCGCTTTTTTGTCTCGGACCTGACCCCGAACTCGGAACAAATTGCCCGGGATTTTTTAGGACGTTCCATCCGCTTGGAATTACCTGGCTAAAACTGGATCTCCATGGCTTTATAGGAGCAGACGGGCAAACAGGCCTCACAGATGATACAGCGCTCGCCATGAAAGGAAACTTTCATTTCCTCCCGGTCAAGAGAGAGCGCATCCGTGGGGCAGTGGGGGATACAGGCCGTGCAATGGGCACAGCGGTCTTTTAAATAGCGCACTTCCTGGGCCAGGGGTTCCACCTGGATCCCGATCTCCTTCAGGTAATTCAAGCCGCGGCTTACCGCCTCCTTGCTGCCGTTCAATTCAATCACCAAACGGCCTTTTTCCTTCGGGCGCACGGTCGCCTTGAGGATATTGATTTTACAGTCATAGTTTTTTATCAGGTTATAGGTTACCGGTTCTTCAATCAGAGCCGGCGGAAAGGTCAAGATTACTTTTTTCTTCGCCATAGTGCTCTCCTTGATTCAGTGGGCCACAAAATGATAAACCCCAAATTGTTAAGAGGATGGCAGCGGGGCCACTGGATCGGTCAGGTAAAACTTCCCCTTGAGGATCCATTTTTTCAAGGTCTCGGCCACCTCCCGGGCCTTAAGGTAACTGGAAAGACCGCCGGTGGGAATGTCCTTATTCAAGAAATGAATTTTTCCGGATTTCAATTCCCCGTAATTGACCTCGCCCAGGACCTTCCCGGTCCCTTGCGGGTAATCGTTGCTGTAATCCAGCACCCGGGTCCAGATATCTTCATCCCGGACGGAAGTGAAGGCGACCATTTCTTCGTCCAGGATGGGGATGGGTATCCCGAGGCCGACGGCCAGGGTGGTGCCGTACCCGGTGAAGGAAACGCCGCGCAGCCATTGACTGCTCATGCCCTTCAAGTCGCCTATGACGCCCAGGGTGCCTGCGGCGCCTCGGGGCACCTTGTTCTTTCCCCGGGGGACAGCCGGGTTATGTTGGGTACCCGGCCAGCAGACATAGCCCACTCCCCCCCCCAGAAAGAGGCGGGTCCCGATTCCAATCGTCCGATATAGAGGATCGTTCAGCAGGGGAGAGAGCTGACCGGCGCTGCAGTAGTTGGCGTTGCCGGCCCGAGGTCTCAAGACCCCCATATAGGTGTAGATTATCTTGTCCGAGAGGTTGACGGCCACGTTATAGTTTTGATAGCCGTTACGGGGATTAAAGAGCACGGCATCATTGAAATCCTTCAGGGCCAGACTCTCTTCCCTTTTTTTCAGGGGGTAGCAGTCCGTTCCGTAGGCAAAAGCGGTATAAACGATATTTTTTCCCGCTACCAACGCTTCCAGGACGTGGGCCCCGCCGTAAAGAAATTGTCCGGGATAGACCGCATTGCGGGGATCATCGTCAGGCAGGGCGTTGGCACCCAACAGGACGTCGGCGGCGGCAAAGCCGGTATAGACCGGGACGTTATTGAAATAGGCGCGGCCGCCCCCGATTTTCATCCGGGGAATAGGCTGTTTAATATTGAAGTAGGCCCCCGAGGAGCACATGGGGCTGAAGGTCCCGGTGGTCACTACGTCCACTTCCTGGGACGCTTTCTTGGATCCCTTGGTTTTGACTAAATCAATGATCTCCTCGGCCGTAACCACCACGGCCTTCCCTTTTTTGATCTTTTCGTTTATTTCAGCAATGGTTTTGCCCATGATATCCCCCAAAGTATATTATATAACGTTAAGAGGTATGAGGAACAAAAGTCAATTCAAAAATCATCCAAAAATCATCTAGATCGATTTGGATCGCAGTATTTAGATGCCCTGTAAGGGATTACTTAAAGCCACCGGTGGCTGGCCGTTCAAAGTCCCTGAGTTGTATTCCCAGCTTTCTCGAGTCCTGGCTGCCTGAGGACTGAGCAGGATTAAACGTATACGCCGTTTCCAAGGAAATCAGGTGCCGACGGGTCTCCTGGGCCGATAAGGGGAGGGTCAGCCTCTTCCACTCCCGGTCAGTCAGGGTCAAGGCATAGGTTCGCTGATCGAGACGGATTTGAACTCGTTGAGGTCTCTGTTCTACATCCGGAAGTGGGGCGCGAAGCTCTAAAAGCAATTCTTCCGGCCCTTCGGGGAGGATCGCCGCGGCCCGTTGGCCCATCCAGCGGAACCGGCGGCCGTCCGCTTGTTTTTCCCAGTGATAAAAACCGACTTGAAAATTTTCTCCCATCGGGTAGGAGGCAATCAGTTTTACCTGATAGGCCAGGGCGGCGGTCAATCCGATGATCAGCCCGACAATAATTTTTTTCCCGGGTCGGAAAGACCCGGCGGTTCTCCGGGCCAGGACCAACAGAAAGGCCGAAAAGATCCAGAAAAAGATTTCCAGGGACCGGAGGTCGTTAGCGATATGGTGAAAAAACCCTAAGATCAGCCAGGTAAGCAGGACAATGGATATCGACAGGCCTAACCAGAGCCGCTCTTTTTCGGTTTCCTCTTTGAGCATCTTCCGGGCGATGGTTAGGATAACGCCTATCAGCAGCAGGAAGCATAGGAATCCCAAAATGCCCTGCTCGGCCAACGGCTGGATATAGATGGAGTGGGCGTTGCCCCGATTGACATTGAATTGTCTCCAGGCCTCCGGGAGGCCGGGGTAAAAAGCAGGGAAAAGGGCGTAATACCGCCCCAGGCCTACCCCCAATAAAGGAGAATAGGAAAACATTTCCCAGGTCGTGCGCCAGAGTTGAAGACGGATATTCTCTCGTTGCTCGAGATATTGAAGACGGAGGATAAACCGTTGATCGAGAACGGTCCAATCCAAAAGAAATAATCCCGCGGCTATCAGCAGCGGGATTATTCCGAGTAGCACGATTTGGCTTAGAGGGAGGCGAATGAAGCAGGCCATTCCCAGGAGAAAAAAACCGATCTGCAGGAACAGGACCAAAAAGGCCGAACGCTGCATGCTGGCCCCTAAAGCCAGGATGAAAAGGGCCAGAGACCCTGAAGTCAGGAGGAGGGCGCCATAATTTCGTCGGCCGGCATACCGGTGAAGCAAAAAAACGGCTAACGGCAGACAGAGCAATAAATATTGGGCCAGAAACTGACGATTAAAAGCGAAGGCCGAAATGGCGCCTTCATGCACACCGGCCAGGGAAAGGCTCAGGTAGCTTCGACCCCGGGGAATCCACTGAAACAAAAAGCACAGGCCCACGACGGCGATCAGTGCCCCCATTCCGACCAGGGCTTGAATTGTATTGATCAGAAAGGGTTCGCAGTCCTCCTTGAGCCAGTGGAGGGCAACAAAAAATAGGCCGACCGCGCTTACTACGTTGAAGAGGATTCGGAAGAAGTGAACCGGGTAGCCGGGATTCCCGCTGAGCCATTGAAAAAAAAGGTCCCGGCCGGGTAAGGCCCAGAGGGTGTAATAGAGTTCTCTGGCGTCCAGCGGAAGGCTCAAGACCGCCAGCAGAAGCCATAGTCCCAGAGGGAGTTTTAAGGGAGAGGCACCCCGCCGTTCCCGGGATTGCCAATGAAAACCTGCGGAAACCAGAGTTCCATAAATAAAGATCTCCAGCAGGAAGATATATGGCTTGAAAGGATTTCCTAAAAAAAAGGGATCACCAGCAATAAGAAGGAGATCCCGTTGAGTGGATGCAGGGCCGCCAGGGAAAGAAAGAAACCGACCACCAGTCCGGCGGTCCATTTTTCCGGCAGGTGGAAGAAGAACACCCCCAAAGCCATCAGGAAGAAGAAACCGATTATCCAGGCGGGGTTTACAGGCCGTAATTTATTGACCGCTTCGGAAGGGGACAAGGAGGCCTCGGGAGGCTAAGGAGTCAAGGGCATCAAAGAGATATCCCGAGCGAAATCGTTAGCCATGACGGATAAGATTTTATCCAACCCGGCCGGCAACGGGGGGGTATTGGAAAGCCAGGTGATCTCAATGGAACCGACAGTACCCTGTTTTCCCAGTATGGAAAGGGTCAGGATTAACTCGCTTTCTTTTCCTTCCGGTTCGGCGGGGTCCGTCGTCAACCAATCGAGGGACGGAAATTGGGAACTGCCGGGAATAAACCGGACCTGTCGAAAGCCCAGATCGGACCAGAGGTCCCCCGCCAAATCCCAGCGGCCGGCCAAAGACCGTTCTTTCTCAAAGGCTTTTCGCAGCCAGTGGGCCCGGAAGGTCACATACTTGGATTGCTGCAGGTCTTTCCACCGATGAATCAGGTGGCGCATAAACCTGGAAAAGCGGAAATACCCTAAAACCCGGGAGCCGATCACCAGGGCCGCGCCCAACAGAACCAGGATATACGCGGCCAGGGAATTGCGGGTAATCAACAGTACCCCGGCCAGAATGACCAATAAAATATTGACCCCGTAAAGGATCAGTACCGTTGGCCTCTGGGCAAAACCCATGTCCAGCAATTTATGATGGATATGTTCCCGATCGGCCAGTTTGAGGGGAACCCCCCGAATCCAGCGTCGCAGGACGGCGTAGAGCATATCGGCCAGGGGAAGTCCCAGGGCCACGATAGGGATCAGCAGGGCGAAGGTGATGGTGCTTTTTTCGGAGGCCCAGAGGGAGAGGCCGCCCAGGTAAAAACCCAGAAAGAGGCTTCCGGAATCGCCTAAAAAAATGGTGGCCGGATAGAAGTTATAGCGCAGGAAGCCCAGGGCGGCCCCGGCCAGGGCGATCGCCAGGAGGGCCGCCACGGAATAGCCGCCGGTATAGGTCATAAAAAAGAGGATCAGCGCCGCGAAGGTGGCGATCCCGGTGGCCAGGCCGTCCAGGCCATCCGCCAGGTTGAAGGCATTGGTAATGCCCACCAGCCAAAAGACGGACAGGGGAAGACTCAACCAGCGCAAGTCCATCTCCCAGCCGAAGGGCTGAGCAAGAAACTCGATCCGGAGGCCAAAGGCGACTGCTACCGAGGCGGCCAGGATTTCGGCAGCCAATTTAGGCCAGGGCGATAAGCGGTAGCGGTCGTCCAGCAGACCGACGCTGAAAACCAGCAAGCTGCCGAGCGCCAAACCCGACAGGGGCTGCCAGAATAATCGGATCTGTTCCCAGAGCAGGTTGCCGTAGAATAAAAATCCGATAAAGGGTAGAACGGTGGCGGCCAATATGGCCACTCCCCCCAGTCGGGGTATTTCACCCTGGTGAATCTTCCGCAGGTTGGGCCGGTCCAAGACGCCGAAGCGGATCCCCAGGTTGCGAGTCCAGGGGGTAACGATCAGGGCCGCGATCAAGGAGATAAAAAAGAAGGAAAAGTAGGTCTTCATAGCAAGCGCTGCCTAAGCGCCGCAAAAACATCGGAATTGAAAAAACGAATCAAACTGACCACGTGCCATTTCAAGTGGTTCAGGCGGCGGTGGCTGTGGCGCTGGGCCTGGTGGATGACGGAGATCCTGGGATCCCAAAAGACCTCATGCCCGGCCAGGCGGAATCGGGCGCAGATATCCACGTCTTCACAATACATGAAGTACCGTTCATCGAACCCATTGATAGCAGTAAACAGCCGGAAGGGAAACAACAAAAAAAGACCGGCAATCCAATCCACCGGAATGGGCCGGCCGGCAGGGGGATAATCGGGTTTCAGGGATCCGCCCAGGATCCTTTTCAGAATCCGAAAGGGGGTAGGGAAGCGACGGGCATTGTCGGCGATATTGTTGGCCTCATCCTCCACCTTGGGGGCGATCACCCCGATCTGTCTCCCCGACTCCAAGGCGGAACATAATAGGGGGAAAGGATTGCGGGGAAGGCGAAGGTCGGGGTTCAACACCCCGAAAAACGTTCCCGAGGCCTGTCGAAAGGCCTGGTTATGATTGGCCCCGAACCCCAAGGGCCGGGGATTTTGAAGAATAGCGACCGGGAAGGGGAACTCGTCAGGATGAAAAGGAAGTTTTTCCGGAAGGTTCAGGGTCAGGATCACCCGCAGGGCAAGGTCAGGACCAATCCGTTGCAGATCTTTCAGCAGGTGGTTTGCCATTTCGCCCTGGAGATGACTGACGATCGAAAGGGTAATCAGGGGTTCGATCGGTTCAGCCATGAGCGGCCTTAACCTTTTCGAAAACCTCCAGGGTTTTCCGAGCCGCGGCTTCCCAGGTAAACCGGCGGGCCTGCTCAAAGCCTTTCCGGATCAGGCTTTGGGACAAGCCCGGGTTGGTTAACAGCGAAGCCAGGGCGGTGGTAATCGTCTCAATCCGCCGGGGATCGATCAGGAGAGCGGCCTCCCCGGCGACTTCGGGCAGGGACGAGACATTGGAAGTAATGACCGGGCAGCCGCAGGCCATGGCTTCCAGGACGGGCAGCCCGAACCCTTCATACAAGGACGGATAAACCAGGCAGGCCGCTTGATGGTACAGGGTGCGTATCGCTTCGTCCGGGATGCAGCCGGTCACGATGATTTCCCCCTGAGGCTGTTGGCGGATATAATCCCGGATCTCCGTCGAACCGTCTCCCTCTCCCCCGGCCAACACCAACTGGTGCTCCAGCGGGCCTTGTTCCTTCAGGCGTTGAAAGGCTCGGATCAGGCCCAGGGCATTTTTACGTCGGTGCAACTGGCCGACAAAGAGGATAAATCTCTCTCCTAAACCGAAGGTTTTTCTGAGGGCGGCGTGTTCCTCCGGGGAGGGCGCTTTATCGAAAATGGGGTCCAGCCCGGGATAGGTGACGGTAATTTTTTCCTCGGGAATGCCTAATAGTTTGATCAGATCCTTTTTGGAATTTTCGGAAATGGTCAGTATGGCCTCGGCCTTACGAGCCGACCAGGTCAGCGCCCGGCGAAGATAGGCCAGACGAAGGGGGCTGAATAATTCCGGAAAGCGAAGCCAGTGGAGGTCGAAGAGGGTGATGACCATGGGGACAGAGACCCTCCGGGGCCCGATATTACAGGGGGAAAAAAGGAGATCGAGCCCTTTTTTCCGGACCAACCGCGGCAAATAGGCCTGTTCGCCCAGGATGCGAATCAATTTATTGCGGGTGTTGCCCCCCCAAACCAGGTTATGGGCGTTTTCCTGATCACTGCCATAGAAGGCCTGGTTGACCTTGCTCAAGACCAGATAATAGACGTTGCGGGGATCGGCGGCAATCAGGTGTCGAATGATATTCTGAGTGTAGCGCTCCGCCCCGGCGCGATTATCCAGCAAAGGCAGGGTGTTGACGGCGATTTTCACGGGGAGCTATGCAAAAGAGGCGGTGGTTTGGACTTTAGCGTTTTAAGTACTATCCAATATAATACCGGTTGACCAAAGTCCAAACCGTTATGGATAGAATAGCTATTAAATAATAGAATGTGAATTTTCCAATTCCTTGTTCGGTATTCCATCGGGATTTTAGGCGGTAAAAAGGAATCACAGCCAAGGGAGCGATCGGAATCAGGTATCTTCCCTGAAGACCTGAAATGATAGGAGCTTGCAGACGGTTCCAAGTGAGATAGAGGCTGGTCAAAATTCCCAGCAAAGAGATCAGAAAAACTACTAAAGCCGTCAATCGAGAGGATAAGGACATTGAAACCGTCGGCTGGTTGTCCCCCCAAACTACGGCGCTGAGCACAGGATAGTAGGTATAATAGACCAAGCGAGGCAACGGGGTGTCAATCCAGCCTAAAATACCAACGAACATAGCCATCCATAGGAGTACCCACTTTCTTAATGTAGCCCATAAGATTTTGGAATAAGTCCAGGGGTGTTCCAAGATGAAAAAGAGTTGTTCTCGGGGGGCAAAG
This sequence comes from uncultured delta proteobacterium, assembly GCA_963716045.1. Taxonomy (GTDB): domain Bacteria; phylum Desulfobacterota; class RBG-13-43-22; order RBG-13-43-22; family RBG-13-43-22; genus CAVQSS01. The sequence goes on from CAVQSS010000027.1 coordinate 55,905, forward strand.
TGAACCGATCCGTCGCCGGCCTCGGGGGGGTATAGCCCCATATAGAGAAAGTACCAGGCTAAAAGGGCCAGCCCACCAAAAATGAAAGTGCTTGAACCGGCCAATGCCCAATGCCTCAGGTCTTTAAACTTAGTCCGAGGGATAAGGAAGAAAAGGCCTAACAGTAGAACATAAACCTGTTTGGCAAAGGCCAGCAAAAGGCCAAGCACTAATAGTAATCCCAGGTGCCGCAGTTCCATTTGGGCCACCGGACCGAAGGCCAAATGAAGAAAAAAAGCAATAGTCAACAGGGCGATCCCATTAACCAGTCCATCCGCGGATAGAGAAGCGGCCTGGAATAATGACATGGGGGTCAAAACCAGAAAGACGATTACCCATTTAAAAAAGGGAATTAATCTAATGGTTATAAAAACCAGAATCAACCAAACCAGCAGGTTAGTCAGACGGCCAAGGTAAAATATTGTCGGCGGGGAGGCCTCCAGCAATCTTCCAGGCAAAATGCCCAGGGCCTGGGGAAGGTAAACCAGGGGGGCATAACGGGCGGTATCGGGGAAGAGGAGGATCTGCCGTTGGTCGGGTTGGAGGGGCCGCTTAAATTGAATAAAAAGGTTTTTTAGATCCTGTTTATTTTCGGGATGGGTGGCGACGGCGTGATTGAGCGTATTATCAAAATGGGACAGGCTGGCCGGAAGGTTATCTCCTCCGCGTCCTCCAATCAGTCTGGCTTTAAATCTTCCTTCCGAGAGGTTATATGCCTGTAGAAAATGTTGAAATTCATCCGGGACTTGGAAGGGTGGGGTAACCAGTAGAAAAATAATCCCAAAAAATCCTCCCAAAAATAGAAAAATCTTTTGGGGAATAACCTGTTTGAAAACCATCGGTTTAGCGTTCAGGAAGGTTGGATCTCTCATAAACCCCAACCTCGTACAATACTCCCAGGAAGCCGCCGAAAGGAGTGTAGGTGTGGGTTTTGATGTTTTCAAAACGGGTCTCGGCCGCCCGAGCCACATCTTTTTCCGTGGAAAAATGATGTCTTCGAATGGCATATCCCATTAGATGAAACATCATGACCATCAAGGGGCGTTCCACCGGCACCCCATAGACCAAGTTCCCTGAGGGCTTCAGAACCCTTTTGATTTCATCCATAGCCCGGGGCAAAGAATCAGGTTGGAGATGTTCCAGGATACTGACACAAAGAACCGCATCAAAAAAGCGGTTTTCGTAGGGAAGATCCAGTATATCGCCTTTCTTTAAATACGTCGGTATCCCCATCCGGTCGAAAATCGACTGGGTTCCGGATATGTCCGCATTCAGGTCTATGCCGTGGATTTCATCAAACTTCTCCTTGAGACTGGGAAAAAGAAGACCCGAACCAAAGCCAACCTCCAGAACCCGGCCTCCGCTGGGCAAAGCGTTTAGACAAATCTCTACCCGTTCCCGGTACAGCTTTCCGATGACCGGCCAATAATAAAAAGGAAGGGGGTCGCCCTTTTTTGGTTTTGGGTATTGTTCTTTCTTAAGGAGTTTCAATTTTCGAATTATCATATTGATTCTCTTTGCTGCCTTTGTAATTACCTATGGTTCTAAATGAATTTTATTTTTCCGGCGGCAAAGGCGACCATCCTGAGCAACAGCCAACCGTGCTTCCAGCGTTGAATGTTGGTCGTCCCGTAAACCCGCTGGCGGTACCGGATCGGCAGATCAATGATCTTGAGCCCCAGCTTGGCGGCTCCAAAAAGCAGGTCGAAATCCCCGAAAGGGTCAAAGTCCCCGAAGTATTTCCGGTTGGCCGCCAGATGCCGGTAATCCTCCTGCCACATTACCTTGGTGCCGCAAAGCGTATCCTTGATGGGTTGCCCGAGCAACCAGGAAAAGGCCAGGCTGAAGAACTTATTGCCCAGGAAATTAAAAAACCGCATGGCCTGATCCTCCAAGGGATAGATTAAGCGGACCCCGTTGATCATTTCCCCTTTCCCGGAAACCAGCGCCTGATAAAAACGGGGCAGGTCCTCCGGGGGAACGGTTAAGTCGGCGTCCAGGATCATCAGGATTTCCCCCTTGGCCTGGGAAAAGCCTAAACGGACCGCATCCCCCTTGCCGCTTCCGCTCTGGCGAAGCAACTGGCAGGAACGTTCCGGGAACTTTTCCGCCTCCCGCGCCATGGCTTCATAGGTGCCGTCCGTGGAATGTCCTTCCACCAGCACCAGTTCGGTTCCCCCGCCCATTTCCGGCACCCTTCTAAAGATCTCCGGTACATTTCCGGCTTCATTCCGGGCCGGAACGATGACGGATACAACCGGCGGGCCAAGAACCGGGGTTGCAGCGGGAGAGGGCCTGGCCAGGAAGAAGTTGGTCAAGGCCAGGTATTTAAACGGCCACCACTTCACCAGAAATTTATTACAGAAACCCCCCAGGATCGGGAAGGACAGGGGCCAGAGGACCTCTTCCCAGGAGCGAATCAACTCCCAACCGCTTAGGGCCAACAAATTTTGGATGTCTTCCACGGTGAGCCAGTTCTGATAAAGCCGGGTGCGGGCCAGGCCCAGGCGGCCGCCCAGGGAAAGAGGGATTTCCCAAAGTCGGCTGTAGCTGTTGATGACCAAACGGGTCCGGGAGGAAGAACAGATGGCGGCTTTTTCCAAAACCACCTGGACGTCCCAAAGATCATTCACCAGGTCGGAAAGAAGGATGGCCTCAAAGCGTTCCTTCAAATCCATTTCGTGGGCGTCGGCCTGCAGGAAATGGATTTCCGGGTGGCGGTTACCGGCCTGCCGGAGCATCTTGCCGGAAAAATCAACTCCCACCCCTTTCGTCGGTTTAACGGCTGCCAGGAGATCCCCTTCCGCGCAGCCTAATTCCAGAACCTGCCGACCGGAGGGAATAATATTTTGGTAGATCTGCTGCAGCCTTCGATGGTAATACCCACCCCAGCCTTTATGAAGAGACTCCTCCGAGGCCAGGGCATCCCAATGGGCAACCCGGGTTTCCTGGTATTCCCTGAATCCAATCGATTGAAGGTCGTTGTTAAGGTTTTTCACTTTAGCAGGGAAGGCGGTTCGGGCTTACTATAAGGGAAGGGAATCCATACGTCCGGGTCGGTAACCCGTATGGCACGAAAATATCGGGTAGGGGAGGTTTCAGCCTCCCTGGTTGGGTAACTAAAGCCACCCCGACCCTAAAGGATGAAAAGAATGCCTGGCCAGTATCAAATTACCTGGATGGGAACGTCGCTGCAAATGGTGGTCTGGTTGTGGGAGTCCGCCGCCGATACGCAAATATAGTAATTCCCGGGAGTTACCTGACTGGTATCCCAATTGTAAGTCACACTATTGGGCGGGGGCACATCGGTGGGGTCGAATTTTGAATTTATTATCGGCAGATAGAGCCGATATTTTCCATTTGAGGATAAGGGGGGGCTGGACAAATATACCCGGGCCACCTGCTGCTGGGGGTGGTTCTTGGGGTCGGTGGTGTAGAAATAACTGAGCCCTGTTTCTTCCGGAGGTTTATTTAGAACCATCTTTACCGGAAAGGGAACCCCTCTGGGAACTTGATCCCCTTTGTAGAGTTTGATCCAGTCGATGGATTGAAACAGGGGATAGCCCAATATGTTTTCATTCGGGTCAAAGCGCAACCCGGTCACTGCAGGGGTATTCTTCCAGGAATACTGGGGGCAGGGGCCGACCACCACTTCAGGGGTTCCGTTGAAGGAGTCGAATAAATCGATGGTATACGTCTGCCAGCCTACGTCAAAAGGGATATCCTGACTTACCAGATAGCAGTTGCCCCCGCTTCCGGGAACCGTCCAGATCCAACGGGCCATCATCCCGAAGGGAACGTTTTGCCAGGCCCCGGCCGTGAACATCCGGAAAGATAAATATCGGTATTCTGCCGGGTTAAAAGGGAAAGGGACGTTGAGATTCAATCGCGGGTCGGAAACCCCGCCCCCATTACAATGGGGGGGCTGAGCGGCGGCCGTTGAGGTGGTTAGGTTTAGCTTGCCGTCTTGAAAATTATGATCGGCGCACTCCATACTGACCCCGGATCCATCGCTCATGTCCCAAGGGTTACCCGCCAGGGTGGCGTAATCTTCGCTGCCGGTGGGGGAGGGGCGGGTAAAATTCACGATCGGCGCCTGGTTGATTTCAAAGCTTCCGGATTTAATCACCGTGATTCCGTTCTTAATCAGATAGGTATACGCTCCCGGAGCGATCCCTTGCAGGTCCAAATTAAAGGGGCTGGAGATCCCGGTCTGGACCAGGATTTCCCGGTTGGTCCCGGCCGGGACAATCCAAACCGAAAAGCTCGCCCCGCCGCCGCTAAAGGTAATGGGAAAATTGATCGGCTGGGAGTCGGTCAACCGTATCCAGTCCACCTGGAAATTTACCTGCTTTTGGCTGGTGGGATCGATCCGCAACCCTTGCCAGAAGGTGCTGCCGGTCCAGGGGGTGCCCCCTCCGAAAGAGTCGCCGGCGGAAAGGTCAATTTTAAATAATTTCCAGGTGGGATTAGGGGTGGCCATTCCGGCTTCAGGGTAAAGGGAAAAATCTTTGGAATATCCCCAAATTCCTCCCGGTCCGTTCAGTCGTTCGTCGGCGAACCACATGATTTGAAACGTATTCGAAGGGGCCGGCGCCCCCGAATCCACTTTCATAGCGATATACAGAGCCTTATATTTGGAGGAGACGATCGGGTAATTGTGTCCGATTTTGCCGATCAACATAGCGGTATAATACCCGGGAAATAACGGAAAAAAATGGGCTCTATCGACCGACGACCGAGCTGAAAAGATGCCGTTTTCAACTTTAATATCCTGGAGAGTATTCGCCTGGCCGGACTGGTTGAGGTACTGAGAAATATCCGAGTATTCCTCCATATCCCAGGGATCGCGCAGTACCTGGGTAGCAAAGTCGTTTCCTTCCGCAAACAGGAGAGTGGTTTGCGCCTGGCAGTGGTTGGAGAGGCCCACGGCTCCATTCCCGGGAATGAAATCGCAGATAAATCCGAATAAGAAAATTACGGTTAACAAAATCTTTATCATAGAGGGGCGACCTTCATTAGAGAGTAAGACAATTACGATAAAAGGTATTTTGCAATATGAAGGCCAAACCTCGGTTTAAAAAAAACAATAAAATTCAGGTAATTGCTTTGATCTACCCAAAGGGTGCATGGAAAAGAAGACAAAAATTGTCAAAAACCGACAGAAAATGTTGGTTCGGAAAGGTATATGATTGGCTCTAAGGAGCCAGGGGGCTTGCACAGACCCGCTGGTAGATTAGTCGGTATCGCCGGGCGATTTCGGGCCAGTTATAGCGGTCGGCGGCTTTTTGAAATCCGGCCGCTCCCAATTGTTTAGCCCAATCGGGATTGGACAGCAGGAGTATAATCGCCTCGGCGAGATCCTGGTGGACCTGATGTTTGATCAATAGGCTGTCCCGGCCTCCGGTAGTCAGGGAGGCCACGGCCCCCCGTCGGCCTCCAATGACCGGCTTCTTGCAAGCCCAGGCTTCCACGAATGAAATGCCAAAAGATTCATAGCCCGAAGGATAGGCCAACAGGTCTATGGCTGCAAAAAGCCAGGGTTTTTCTTCGGGGGAGAAATCATACCGGCGGATAATCTGTTTCTGTTGACTCTCGGGGAGTCGGCCGATCATTTTTTCCAGCGTTTCCACAAAAAGGGTCGACGCTCCGGCAATCAGGAGGTGGGCCTCCGGGAACAAACGCCAAACCTCCTGCATGGCTTTCAAGAGGACGTGGATCCCTTTGGCCGCAGCCACCTGGCCGATAAAGCCGATCAAAGGTTGGTCTCTGATTCCTAATCGGTCCTTGGCTTCCCTGGGAGAAATCTCCCTGAAAAGATCCAGGTCCACCCCGGCGCCGATCACCACGACTTTATCGGCATCGGCCCCCCTGGAAATAACATAGTTCGCCTCAAACTCGGTATTGGCCACATAGCAATTCGCCTTACGGATGGCCTTATAAATCATGGGACGCTGAAAACCCCAGCGGTCGGCCGGGTGGAGGCAACCAACCAGGATGCAGGGGCGGCGCGTTTGGAGGGCCGCCTGCTGGGCGGTAAACATATGCCTCAGAGGAAAGGAGGCGGAGGTAATGATTTCCGCCGGATGTTCTTGAATGGCCTTTTTTAATTCGGGTATCAAGGGGCCGCTGGCCAGCAGGCGCAGGTATTGATTTCCGGGCAGGGACAGGTGATACGGTAGGAATTGAACTTTCCGCAAGAGACCGCTTAGCCTCCGTTGTACGGGAAAGCGCCGTATCTTGACCCCCTGGCGTTCTTCCCAGCCGGCTTTCAACCGCGGCGCCCCGGGTTTGAAGAACCCTTCTCCGTTTAGGCAGTCGGTGGTGAAAACGGTTACGTCATCCCGAAACTGCCGGACCAACTCTTCGGACAGCCGCTGGATCAGCCATTCGGTCCCGCCAATGGCCGGGTAGTACCCTTGAACCACATGGAGAATTTTCATCAGTCCAAAGGGAGGGGCTTAGGTCCGGGCCAGGCGCCACTGGAGATAGCGCCAGGTGCGGTGGACCAGGGTCGCAAAACCTTCTTGACGCCAAAGGGTCAGGGCGTGCCGCAGATAGTTGATGTCTTCTTCGGCATCGCTCTCGCCGGCGGAGCGTTCCAGACGATCCGGGGCGTAGCCGCCTTCCAGGCAATACCGGTGGAGGGGCCGGACCACCGAAGACCAGGACAGGGTTTCCCGGAGGGCGTCAAACCGGGACGCCCAATAGTCCTTCGGTTGATCGAGGATGCGAATCAGGCCCCGGGTTACTTCCTGGGGATCAAAGGGCGGGACCACGGCCCCTAAATCCTCCTGCCTGACCCATTCGCTGGTCACATCCCCTTCCGTGATCAGGATGGGCAAACGGGCCCAGATATAATCCAGCACCCGGGTACGGATGGAATAGCGGGTTTCCAGGTGCACCGGGTGCAGGGTTACGCCGATATCGGCTTCGCAGAGCAGGGCTTCCCGGTCTTCATAGGACAGCCATTCGAAAAACAGGATGGTTTTTTCTTTTTCCCCCACTTCGGCGGCCAGCCGCTCGGTTTTTTCGGCCATCTCATGGAGCGGGACCTGGGGGTTGGGATGCCGGGTGCCTAAAAAGATCAGCCGGGCCTCCGGATGCCTTTTCAGAACCTCGGGCCAGGCCTGAACCAGCGTCAGGGGATCCAGCCAGTTCCAGATCCCTCCCCCCCAGAGGACCAGGCGGGCGTTCGGGGGTACGGCCGGATGGCGGCCGCGAAGCAGGGGATAATGCCGGGGTTCCCGATCGGGCAGCCCCACCCCGACCACGTCGATCAGCCGGCGCAGGCTGGAATCTTCGGCGAAGTTCCGGGGATTGACCCGCCGGTTGGCGGTCAGCAGCCCGATCCAATAGTCCCGCTGCCTTTCGTTGCCGCAGATAAAAAAATCGCCCACCCGGGCTAAGGCATTGGTCACGGAAACGGCCTGGTTATTCATGACTTCCTGACTCTTAAGGGGTTCCTTCAAATAATAATGCAGGTTTTCCAGGACGATCGGATCGTATAAGTCCACCACCAGGCTGGAACGGCTTTGTTCCAAAAAAGGAAATTTCTTGATCAGGTATCCGGAAATCAACGTGATCTCGTTGTTCTCCACCAGGACTCTAAGACCGTCCGGTCGGGTCTCATCGTAGGAGACCAGGGGGACCTCCGACTGTTCCAGGCTGGTTATCCCGGGGATGGCCAGGGTGACTTCCAGACCCAGTCGCTGCAGCGCCCTGGCCATCTCCAGGTAGCGCATGCCGGGACCGGCCATTTTGGTGTCCACCAGGTCATGGCTGACAATCAGCAAACGGGGTTGATTATACGAAGGGGAAAATTCGGGCATAGGGCGTGTCCTTTTGGATTGGATCAAAGGCAAATAGATGGTTCGGATCCGGTCCCAGGAAAGTTCCGGCAGACCGTTCCAGACCAGGGTCGGCGGCAGCTCCGCCGGGGTCTTGAAAAGAACCTCGTCGGGAATTATTCGCCCGGACAGAGCCTGGGCGCGCACCGATCGAAGTCCGGGCCATTCCCGGGAAAATTTTAACCAGGCGGCCCCGTAGGCTCGGATCATGGGCCACTTTAAGCGAAAGAAAGCCCGGGCGCCGTTCAGCAGGTCCTCCAGAGCGTAATTGCGCAGAAAACGGGGCAGGGATTTATCGGCCAGCTTATAGGCAAAGCGCAGCCGACCGTAGGCCACCCGCTCCAGCTTGCGCGGGGTTAAAGGGTCGGCCTGACCGGAAGGTCGGCGTCCCCCGAAGGCATGAAAAACCACGGCCCGGGGGGCTGGACGGATAGACAAGCCCAAAGAACGGGCCCGGTAGCACCATTCGGCGTCCTCGTAATAAAGAGGGAACCCTTCATCCAGGGGGCCGACTTTATCCCAGGCCGAACGGGGGATCAGGGTGGCGGCAAAGCAGGCCGAGGGGATTTCTTCCCAACGGTCAAACTGCCCAAGGTCCAGATGCCCGAGGCCGATATCCGTTCCCCAGGAAAAAGGACCCACGTAATTGCCCAAACCGTTCAAAAAAGCCGGTGCCCACCATAATTTCAATTTGGCGGCAACGGCGGCGCAGGTTGTATCCTGCCGGGCAATTTCCACCAGGTGATGAATTGCCAGAGGATCGAGGAGGACGTCGGGATTTAAGAGGAGGAAATAATCCCCCTGTGCCCGGGCTGCCCCGAAATTAATCGCCTGCGACAGGGCCCCGGATTTTTCCAGGCGGTGGGCTTTAACCTCCGGATGATGGTTTTGAAGCCAGGGACAGGTGTCATCGCTCGATCCGTTGTCCACCACGATGATTTCCAGGGGAGAATAATTCTGCCGGGCCAGTGAAGGGAGGCAATCAACCAGCCACTCGCGGCTGTTGAAGCCGACAATGACCACGGAAACCAGGGGCCCCGAAACGGGAGGCGGTTCCTGATTCCGGCTTTCCTGAGGCATCCGCCGGATCAGACCGGCCTCGGCCAGGCAGGCCAAGGCGCCCAGGATCTCCGGTCGGGATTCCCCGGACTCACGGCCCTGAATTAAAATCTCCTCTAGACTGCGGCCGTCGGCCCCTTTCCAGAGGGCGATCAGTCTCGGATCGGTGGCGATCCGACCGTCCTGGGGGGTAACGAAGACAGGACGCCTCCCGAGGGAAGTGACGCTCACCCCTTCCCCTTTTTGGTAGTGGAGCATTAGAATGGATTCCGGGAAGGAAGGATCGCTGGAAAAAGGCGGGGGAGAATTAGCGGCAGAAAGGAGGGCATGACGGTCGGTACCGGTGATTCGGATAAATCAGGAGATTACCGACTTGGGAAAGACCTTGGCGGCCATTTTCCGTCTTCTGGAATCCGGAGGCAGCAGTCGATTGACCTTCTGAAAAAAACCGGACAATGCCTTCCAGGACCTCGAATCATAAAAATTCTGGAGAGCGATTTCTTTCACTTTAACGGAATTCTCCAATAAAATAAGTTCCATGTCCCGCGCTTTGATGACCTCCTGCAGGTTTTCTATAATGCCCTTGAGGGTTAGAACGGTTTCCTGCAATTCCGCAATCCGATCTTCGAGGGGCATGTTTTCTGGGTCGTTCATGGAAGTGTCCCGGCCTTCAGCAGTATAGAGTCCCTGGTTTGATTAAGATGGATGTTTCCCGGAAACCCGATCTTTGTATTTTTGAATAACCGAATCCGGGTCGCCTTCGGCCTCCAGACGGCCTCGTTGCAGCCAAATGACCCGCTGGCAAAACCGGTGGATATCTTCGAGCCTGTGGGAGACCAGTATAATGGTAGTGCCCGAATTCAGAAACTCGGACATCCGCTTGGTCGATTTTTCCTGAAATTCGGCATCCCCTACGGAAAGGATTTCATCGATGATGAGGATATCCGGGTTTTGATCGGTGACTATGGCGAACCCGAGGCGGGCGATCATCCCCGAGGAATAGGTGCGCAGCGGGGCGTCGATGAAATCCCGCAGTCCGGCGAATTCAATAATCCGGTTCTGGCGGGATTCCAGGTCCCGGCGGGTGAAACCCAAAATGGTTCCGTTGAGGAGTATATTTTCCCGGCCGGTTAATTCCGGGTCAAACCCGGCCCCCAATTCCAACAGAGGACAAACTCGGCCCCGGACCCTAACCCTGCCGGTGGTCGGGTGAAGGACCCGGGCGATTACCTTCAGGAGGGTGCTTTTCCCCGCTCCGTTGGGACCAATAATCCCGAAAAATTCCCCATGGGCCACCTGAAAGGTGACCTCATGAAGGGCCCAGAAGTCCTGAAAGGCCAGGTTCCTTTTCAGCCGGCGTATGGTGTATTCCTTCAGCGAAGGGATTCGTTCCATGGGCACCCGAAACCGGACCGACAGGTTTTCTATCTGGATGGCAGGCTCAAAGGCGGAGGCAATGGGCGGATTAAACGAGGTAGGCAAATTCTTTGGCTTTCCGCGCAAACAGCCACCAACCGACCAGAAACGAAATCAGAGCGACGACCAGGGAGATGAGTATCGTCTCGCTATTCGGGACTCGGCCTAAAAAAATGGGATCCCGGAACAGTCCCAGCGGATAGCGCAAGGGGTTCCAGTGAAGTATATAAGATAAATGGGATGGAATAATTTCTTCGGGGTAAAAAATCGGGGTCAGGTAAAACCAGGCCATTACCAGCACCTGGTAGATATGAACCCAATCATTGAAAAAAATCCCGATGGTGGAGATGAGCAGGGAAATTCCCAAAGTGAATAGACAGGTAATCAAGACCGCAATCGGCAAGAACAGGACGGCCGGAGTTATCGGGTGGCCGAAGACCAGGATCAGCAGGGTCAAGGGGATTAGAGACAAGGCCATGTTCATCAATTCCGAACCGATGGCGGACATCGAAAAGATCGACCGGGGCAAATAAATCCGTTTTACCAGTCCTCCCCCCACGATGGTGGATTTCATGCCTCCCATGGTGGCGTTAGCAAAAAAGTTCCAGAAGATCAGACCGGTAAGAAGATAGATCGGATAATCTTTGATGGCAAACCGGAAAAGGGTGGAAAAGGCGATGGACAATACGGTCATCGTTAAAATGGGATTGAGCAGGGTCCAGAAGACTCCCAGCACCGACCTTTTGTAGCGCGTCTTGAGACTGTTGGTGATCAAGAGGGACAGCAGGTCCCGATATTGAAAAATCTCTTTCATTTCCGAGACCATCGGAGTGCCGACGGCCGCGGAGTCATAATAGTTCACTCGCCCCATAATGGTGTGTATGTATCTCCCTTTTCCGGCTTTGTCAATCCAAACCCTCCTGTCGAAAGGCTATCTTCAAATGTTTTCGGCTAGAACTTTCCGGCGTTGAAAGCGGCATTGAAGGCCAGACGTTCCCGGATCCGTCCGGCATGATAAAGCGTCAGCGTTGCGGGGTCCTTGATAAATTTGCAGTCCGCCGTCAGGTCATCGTAATGGGAATGGCTGCCCCCCGCCTTTTCCTGAGGGTCGAAACGGCCGATCCTTTCCCGGAAGACCTTCCGGCATCCGTGTTCCTGGGTCCGGATTCGATAATGCCGGTTGATGAACTGCAGGGGAAAGACCTTTAATCCGGGGAAACAGACCTTATGGCCCATGAAGCCGGTCAGGTCGATCTCCTGGCCGAAATTTTTCCAGGCATTTACCCGGGGCTTGTCCCAGGCCTCGGCCGGTTCATAGTAGTGAATGAATTTCCGCACATCCTCCCCCGGGACAAAGGAGTTATCGGTGGGCCAAAAATTCAGATGTTCGAAATTGATGGCGTTGAATCCCAGGACGTCGACCAGATGAATGGCCTCCTTCAGGCTCATCCCCGGCCAGGGCGGTTCCCGGAATTCATCGGCATCGTAATGGATAAACCAGTCCGCCGCCAGGGTCCGATGGAGCTGCTCCACCCGGCGGGTGATCCGACGGAGGGAAAAGATATCCTTGTCCGCTTCCCGGCAGCCGCTCTCTTTCGGAAACCTCTCAATGTACAGAAGACCCCTGTCCAGCCATTTCGCGGCCTCTTCAACCGTGTTGTCCGAGGAGTGATGGTCCAAGAGATACACCAGGATGCCGTTTTCGATCAGGTGTTTAAGGACATGAAAAATGATATCGCCTTCATTGTAGGCGCAAATAACGGCCACCACGGTGAAGGAGGGCTCCTTAACCCCGTTTGTTCGGTACCCCAGCGGCCTGGCCGGGTTCAGGGATGGTTGGTCTTCCCAGGCTTCTTGGATCCCTTTGATCTTGGCGGCGAAAAAAATGTTTCCGTAGACGTCATGGAGATGGGTGCGGAAAAGGGCGCTAAACGGAAAACCGATTTCCGATTTTTGCGTGGCCGCCCGGTCGAGCTTCCGGGCATAATCGAGGCGGGCGGCATAGGTGTTCTTGACTTTGGGCCATTCGTGGGGAAACCGATCGACCAGACACCATTGTCGAACCCAGGGATCAGCGGTTATGGAACTCCAGAGGGCATGGGCCTGGCCCTGTCGCCGGCAGCGGTTAACGAATTCATCGAAGCCCACCGGGCGATTCATATAACTGACGGCCTTTCGGTTGAAAATTACTTTAAAACCGTGCGGAGCCAGCCTGAACCCCAGTTCCGTGTCCTCGTCTCCAAATCGAAAAATCGGATTGAAGATTCCCCGGCGGACCAGAAAGCTCCGTTTGCAGGAAGCCCGCCCCCCCCAGAAAAAAGTAAAATCCAACCATTGGCCGTGGCGTATCAGGGGGTAACTGAAAAGCAGCCCCCCTTCCCCGGTGATAAAATCCATGAGCGGCGTGGGTTGAAGTTCCGGGTGCCACCGGGTGTAGTTTAATACGGCGACCGAATCCTCCGGATGTTCCTGATGGGTCCTTACATGTTGCTTCAGCAGATCTTTAGCGGCCAGGTCGTCGTCGTCAAAAAAAAGGACGATCTTTCCGGCGGCGGCCAAGAGACCCTGATTTTTTGCGGCGGCAATCCCTGAATTGGTCTGATAAAAATACGTGACCGGCAGCGCGGAGGAAAAGGACTCCACCGTCTCGCGGGTGGAATCGGTCGACCCGTCGTCAGCCACAATGATTTCGAAGTCCTTTCGGGCAAGCGTCTGCCGGGTAAGGCTGCTCAATGACTGCCGTAATAATTCCGCCCGATTGAAGGTCGGTATGACGACGCTGATGAGCGGTTGGATGGTTTTCATGGCTCAGGGCCTTTGAATGTAGACCGGTCCGGATCCCACCGTGATCGTTCCATCCTCCGGATTTATCAAACTTCCATAGCGATCGTAGACCCTGGACCCCGGAGTCAGGGGCACCGTCCGGCTGTCGCCGTCATCCGACCAGATCAGGTCAAGTTCCCCGCCCGTGGGAGGAACGAAGGAATAGGCGGTGATCCCGGCTGGATAACCGGCCGGGAGGCCCCGGTAACGGGCCTGGGCCAGAAAGGAGGCGGCTGTTTGATAAGCCCGATAGGAGGGCCGAGGCGAAAGGTCCGGCCGAAGCAGGCCGAGGGAGCGGAAATCGCAGACCAGGGCATAGTACACGAGTCCCTGCAAGCCGGCGGCGATGCCCTCCGCATAGGCCCGGGGAACGAACATGGATTGGGTCTCCAGACACTGGGGGCTTTCGGAGTCGCAATAAAGGGCCGCCTCGGTATTCAACAGGGGTTTGTTGTGGAAACCGTAACGCTTCAAAATCTTTTTAATGAAGGTCACTTTCTCCGTAACGGAAGTGCCGGAACCGGGCCAGTTGGGATTGCCCATCCGGCCCTCCGTCCCGTAAGGATAGGAATACCCATGAAAGCTGATCAGGTCAAAAAAGGGACCGCCTCCGCCCTTGAGGATCCCCTCCAGAAAACGGGCGGTGTTGTTGGCGGTCTCATTGGGATTGTCGAGCAGCAGGCCTCCAAGAAGCACGCGGGCCTTGGGGTCCGCGGCCTTGATGGCCGGATAGGCGGCCTTCAGCATCTTGGCGTAGTATTCCCCTCCGAAATAGGGATCGTCCTTTTCGCCCCAGCAGCCGAAAGGCGAGCGCCCGGGCCAGACCGGGGCGTCCGGTTCGTTGCCCAGTTCCCAGTACTTGATGTTAAACGGCGGATTTTTATAGCGGTGCACCAGGGAAGATAAGAACTTGGCGAACCGGGACAGGGCTTCGCTGTGAATAGGCCCGCAGGCCGAGCCCGGATATTTCTGGGCCCATCCGGGTAGATATTTGACTACGGCGATTATTTCCAGCCCGTTCCGAACGGCATTCAAAAGACTGGCCTCGTCGACCGCTTCCCAATGAAAGGTCGCCGGGGAAGTCGGCAGCGGTTCGATACGGTCCCAGTCAAACGCATCGAAGCGCAGCCAATGGGCCCCCCCGGAGACGGCCTGCTGCAACCCCTGGGCCTCGCCGATGGGACCGTCAATTTGAACCCCGAAAATAGAGATGGGGTCGGGGGATTTTGGGGGGGGTGATGACTGGGTATAAGAAGGGGTTGGTTTTTTTGGCGGCTTCCCGGCCTCTGAATCGGATATCCCGGCGGTATGGATCAAAAAGAAGCAGGTCAGCAAGATTAATAACCTCCATCCGCGGAGGAGGACTATATTCCTCGGCAAGTCCGTCATCCTTAAGCGCTCCTTTGGCTTATGATTTTCAGGAAAGCGTATTTTTCGCCCGCCATAGGATTATGACCTTTGGATGTAAACCGGTCCGTAATCGACGGTGACGGCCCCGGCGTTCGGGGCAAGTGGATTTCCGTTGAAGTCAAAGGCCGACGATCCCGGAGGGAGGAGGACCGTTATCCCGGTCCCGTCCGCCGACCAAATGACATCCAGAGGATTGTTCTCAGAAGTAAGGAAGGAATGCCCTGCTATCCCTGCCGGATAGCCGGCGATCGGCCGGAGATGGCGGGCTTTCGACAGAAAAGAGGAAGCGGTTTTGAACGCCCGGTAGGAAGGCCGGGGAGTGCCGTCATCCCGGAGCAGGCCCAAACCGCGAAAGTCATTCTTCATGGCATAATAGACCACACTCTGAAGGCGCAGGGCCAGGCCTTCGACCAAGGCCCGGGCGGCAAAGACCGCCTGCGTCTTCAGGCATTCAGGAGATTCAATGTCGCAATACATGGCCGCCTCGGTATTCATCAAGGTTTTATGCCCCTGACCATAACGGTTCAGGACGTCTTTGATGAATAAGGTTTTTTCCGGGATAGTGGTAACCGAACCGGGCCAATTCGAGTTGCCCATCTGGCCGGCAGCGCCACCGGGATAGGAATAGCAGTGGAAACTGACGGTATCGAAAAAAGGGCCCCCGCCGCCGCGCAGAATTCCTTCGAGGAAACGGGCGGTGTTGTTCGTGGCTACATCCGGATTGTCCAACAGCAGGCCGCCGACCAGAACCTGGGCCTGCGGATCGGCCGCTTTGATGGCCGGGTAGGCCGCTTTGAGCATCTGCGCGTAGAATTCCCCACCGAAATAGGGGTCGTTGACCTCCCCCCAGCAGCCGAAGACGCTTTTTGAGTACCAAACCGGTGTATCCGGCTCGTTTCCCAGTTCCCAGAATTTGATGTTGTAGGGGGGATTTTTATAACGATTTACGAGGGAGGACAAGAAATCCGCCCACCGGCCGAAGGCCTCGCTCTTTATCGGACCGCAGGTCGAGCCCGGATATTTTTGGGCCCAGCCCGGGGTATATTTTACCACGGCTATCAGGTTTAATCCGTTCTGGGAAGCGTTGAAGAGGCTGGCTTCATCGACCGTTTCCCAGCGGTAGGCAGGGGGTGTGCTGGGTACCGGCTCGATCCGGTCCCAGTCGAAGGCCTCGAAGCGGACCCAATAACCGCCTCCCTGAACCGCTTCCGGCAGCCCGGAGCCGTTATTGATGGCCCCTTCGATATGCACCCCGAAGACGGGATAGGGGGTGGCAATGGAATCGCGCGAAAGTAAGGGGAGATAAAGAGAAATTCCATTCGGCGAGCTCTGGGCCGAGGCCGGCTGAAAAGTCACCGGGACAAGCAGCAGAATGACCGAGACAAGACCGAAAAGAAACAAAAAGCGGCGGTGGTTTTCAATAATCGGTTTATGGACAGACTTCATGGTTTAAAGACCTCCTCATCTGGATTTGTCTGATTAATTGCAATAGAATTCCGTAGGGCTTACATCTCTCTTGAAAACCGGGACCATAGGGATGCGATCCGCCGTCCGGACTTGGAATAGCGCAGGGCCTGTTTCCGGTAGCGGGTCTTCCGGAATGCCTTTTCGGCTGCGGCAAAGGCCTCGAGGTGCGACCGGGCAAAACCTGCCGCCGAAAAGAGACGGGCGCGTTCCCAGCCTTGGACGGCCAGGGCCTTCCGTTGGTCCTCGTCCTGCCAGAAGGCCGCCACCGCTTTCCCGATGGCCTCCGGGGAGCCGGGTGCAAAATATGCCACGGCGTCCCCCCGATTTCCGGCAGAGAAGCGGCGTCGGAGGACAACACCGGGCATCCGGCCGCCATGGCTTCCACCAGGGGAAGGCCGAAACCTTCAAACAGGGAGGGGAAGATCAGCCCCATGGCCTGGAGATACAGATAGGCCATTTCTTCCGTGGTCAGATAGCCAAAGTGGCTGCATTGCGCCGAAAGGCCGAGTTCAGCAATTCTTTGTTGGAGCGGGTACCCGTCCGCCAACTGAGTCCCGGTAAAGACCAAAGGCACTTCCAGGTTTCGTTCCTTCTTAAGCCAGACCAGGGCGCGCAGCAGGGCTTCATGGTTCTTGTGCGGCCAGTTGTTGGCCGGATAGAGTAAAAAGCCCTTGGGGTCCAGCGGAAGGCCGGGGTTCTGGGCAATTCGGTCGGCCTCAAAATAGCGTTGATCCGGACTGGGATAGGCCACCGTTATTTTTTCCGGCGGGATGTGGTGTCGGTCAACGAAAGTTTTTTTCGAAAAAGAGGAGATGGTGACTACCCGATCCGCGAGGCGCATGGATTCCGGATAATGATGGGCCCGGATCGAGCGTTCGGCGGCGGAAAAAAACTGGGGGTAGAATACCTCCTGGATATCCGGAATGGTAACCAGTGTGGGGCAGGGCAGGGGGCGCGGCCACAAAATAAAAAGGGGGCAAAAGTAGAGGTCCACCCCCCGCAGATGATTTTTGATCTCACTTTCGTCTTCCAGGAGGATGGCCGTCTGATCCCAATGCGTCCCTTCCAGCTTCCGCAGTTCCGTCAGATTTTCTTGGGAATAAAAAAAGACATAATCCGTGACCCGGTCGTAAGTCAGCAGTTCTTGAAACAGGCGGAGAAAATAATATTTCATGCCCCCGATATGGGGTTTCAAAGAGAAACAGTTTACGCCGACACGCATGTAGCGGTGGATCCGCGCCGCTTTTGCGGCTTCCGCAGCGCCTTAACCCATTTTTCCAGAGATTGCGTCCGGGAATTGCCGATCAAGCTGCTCAATAAATAAGGGAGCGCGTAAGGACTGAAAAGGAGTCCGGGTCTTTCCCGGAGGGCCTGTTTAAAAAAGCGCCGGGCCTCCGGTTTCCGCTGGTGAGCGTTCAGGATGCGGGCCGACAGCAGCCGGGTAAGGTTGAACCCCCGATTCGACTGCTCCTGAAGGAGGCGAAGGTCCGACGTGGGAAGATCTTTCCAGCGGGCAAAAAGCGACCTCCCTTCCCGACGAACCGCTTCCAGGTCAAAACCCCTCTCCAAGGCCAGGCTGTAGTAATAATGGGCAAAGTAGCGGTCCAGACGTTCGGCCCCCCGATATCGGCGGAAAATTTCCATATAGTCTTCCCAGAAAACCGTCGGGCTGGAAAGGGTTTTAATCCCGGGAATGTAACGGTGTTTTCCCAAAGGGACCGGGAGGTAGTGGAACTTTAAACCGTGATGGCCGGCCCGCACCCAGTATTCCACATCCATGGCGAAATGAAAGGATTCATCCAGGAGGCCGATTTTAGCCAGGACGGCCTTTCGCCAGAAGGTCGCCTGCTGGACGATGAAGTTGGTGAAACGATTGTGGAGGAAGTCGAAGGTCGACAGGAGTTGGTAATCATAGGGACGGGACTGCCAGGCCCATTTCAGTCGGCTGTTTTCATCGATGAAGATCCCGTCCCCGTGAACGAAATCGGCTGCGGGGTGGCTCGTAAAGGCTTCAGCCGCTTCGGTCAGCGCCCCCGGGGAATAGAGGTCATCGGAATTTAAATAACTGACGAAATCCCCTGTGGCCCGCCGAAGGCCTTTATTAATGGCTTCGGACTGGCCATGGTCCTTTTCGCTGATCCACTCCATGGTGATCTTTCGACAGCGGGTCGGCCAGTTTCCGGAAGAAACCTTTTCGGCGCAGTGCCTGATGAGTTCCACCGAACCGTCGGATGATCCTCCGTCGATAACGAAATACTCGATTTCAAAGTCGCCCTCCTGGGAGAGAACGCTCTCCATCGTCTCCCGGATATAGGGACCCTGGTTCAAGGAGGGGGTGACAATACTGAAGTTTATCGGCCGATCCGGCATTTCGGTGTTCCAGTGGTTCAGGGTCGAGGTTTTCGATTGCTCGGGAATGGGGTAGGTTAGACAAGCGCTATTTGAAACGATTCCTCCAGGTCGGCCACCCCATGGAAGGGAAAATCGATGGTTGCCGGATCACGACGGCGGGCGACTTGAAAACTGCCGGCCTGTTGAACGACCAGTAATCGTTTTTCCAATCGATCGAAGTGCGCGTAGGATAGATGGGGCAATCTGGCATAATCTTCGGCCCCCAAGGTGGAAAATCCCAGAGAATAGGTGTATTGACCTGGGGCCAAAGACAGCCGGATGGTTTGACAAAACCGCACCCTTTGATTCCGAGAGACGGCCGGGGGGGCCGGCAGCAGGGCCTGGGCCGAATTTTTTCCATGGATAGTGATGTTATGATGGTTGGTGATGACCAGGCCTCCGATAGGGACCTCGATATCTTCCAGCAGTTCGAGTTCGTAATAGAATTGGGCGGTCTCCCCCATTTCAAAAATGGTCTGGGGCCTTCCCGAAAGGTTGCAAAGGGCCGTCCCTGAAAAGCGGACACTCTGCCCGCCGATGATGGCGGCATTTTCCGAATGAGTGAAATCTTCAGGGGAGGGCCAAAAGGACAGCGTGTTCAGGCCGGTCACGGAAGTCGAGGGGGGGATGGCGAATCCCGTCTGGACCTTTTCCTGATCGGCTGGGGGGTGAAACCCGCGTTCCAGAAAATAATAACGCTGCACGGCTTCGTTCGGGTCCCCAAAATAAACGGGTTCCCCTTGATTCAGCAGGAGGACCCTGGTGCAGAAGCGTTCCACGGCCGTCATATCATGGGAGACAAAGACAATGACTTTGCCTTCTTCCAGCAATTTTTCCAAACGGGCGTAACATTTCTGTTGGAAGAAAATATCCCCCACGCCCAGCGCTTCATCGATAATCAAAATGTCCGGTTCCACGCAAGCCTGAACGGCGAAGGCCAAGCGGACAAACATGCCGCTGGAATAAAACTTGATCGGTTGGTCGATAAAGGCGCCAATGTCGGCAAAGGCCAGAATGGCCTCATAATGGGAATCTATTTCCCGGCGGTTGAGCCCTAAAATAGCCCCGTTGAGATAGATGTTGTCCTTCCCGGTGAATTCCGGGTTGAAGCCGCTGCCTAACTCCAGCAAGGCGGCCACCCGGCCCCGAACCTCCAACCGGCCGCCGGTGGGCGTCAGGGTCCCGGCCAGGATCTGGAGCAGGGTGCTTTTCCCGCTGCCGTTGCGTCCGATAATCCCCAGGGCCTCTCCCGGATGCAGGTCAAAGGAAATGTTCTTTAAGGCCCAAAAATCCTTTCCGAATTGCCCCCCGAACCCTTTAAAGAGCATCTCTTTCAAGCGATCCCGCCGCCGGTCGAAAAGACGGTAGACCTTGCTGATGTTTTCCACTTTTAAAACCGGTTCCATTAGGGGATGGCTACGGCGATCCCCAAATCGCGGGTGTCGTCCGAAAGCCCGGCCATTTTCGGGTTCCAGACCCGATCCGTCTGGAAGGTCAGTATTTTAACGTTCTGGAGTTGGTGGACCGGAAGAACGATTTTTCTCCAACCTTGAACGCTGAAGGACTCTTCCCTCAATAATTTCTCCTCCCCAAATATTTTCACTTTAACCGGGTTCCGGGAGATATCCGGGTTGCCGGCGTACAAAAATAAATCTAAGTCGGCGTTGGTGGGCGGAGGGATTTTGAGCGAGGCCCGCAAGGCGGTCCATCGGTATCGCAGAGGGGTGGCATTAGGCCATCCCTCGGGAAGGTTTCCCGCCCAAGGGATCTTTTCATAGAAACCGATCCCGTCTTGGGGGAAGGTATCCGAAAAACGGAATTCACTCAAAAGGACTCCCAGATCCCGTGTATCTTCGTTCAGGCCCACCCGGTTAAAATTCACGATCTGATCCACTTCGGTCTTGATCTGCAGCAGTCCATCCTTAGGCGGAGGCAGGTAAAAACGATATTTCTGCGAGTCTTTATAGTAAAAGTTCCGCTGATCGAACGGTTGGCCGTTCACGGTCAATAGAAATTGCTGCGGTTTCTGTCTGGTGAATTGAGGATCGGCACTCAATTCATACTCGAGTACGGTCCCCCGGGAAAGAATATTGGTGGTTGTTCTTCTGGTGGTCCAATGGTAGCGGGTCCCGCCGCTGAATTCATCCGAATAAAAACCCAATTCCGCCAGCGGTTTCCTTTGATTGAGTCCCCAAATCCAGGGCGCATAGCCGATCACCAGCAGGACCGTCAACCCGATCTTCCAGGTTTTGGTTTTATAGTAGGCCCCGGAGAAGTCAAGTTTGTCCGCTACAAAGCGATAGGGGACGACCAACAGGGCGAGAAGAAACCAAAATAGGAGTTGCTGGTGGGGTAAAATTAGGGGGTGTCCGGCCAGACAGGTAATCAGATAGGCCAATAGCCCAAAGAGAATCCCTTTAACCAGAGGGCCGTTTTGTTGATCCCGGGGTATAACCCAAAAACCGATTTTGAAAGAGTAAAAAAAAATACTAAAAAGGATAATCAGTGCCGGCAATCCCAGGTCGGCCGCGAATTGGAGGAAATAATTATGGACATTTTCTTGAATATTTCTCAAAAAGGCGGTGTCCCAATCCTGATACAGCACGGAGTAGCGGTAGAAGGTCCCGATCCCCGATCCGGTGATCGGGAAATCCAGGATGATATTGACGGCCCGCATCCATAAGGCTGTTCGGACATCCAGTTCCTGAAGAGTTAACAATTGGAAAAAACGATTAAGATAGCTGTTGGTGAATTGGAGGGGAATATATCTAATAATAACTGATCCGATTAGAAAGACAGCCCCAATAAATACAGGAATGGCCAGATATTTTTTTTTACGAACTGAATAAGCCAGGAAGGCTATCCCGCTTATGAGTATGGCCGCCCAGGTGGTCCGGGAGAAGGATAAAACGGATAAGATCAGGAAAGATAAGCACAGCAATATTATAAAGAAGTTTTTTTTTAATAGTGAAAGGGAAAATAAAATAAAGAAAACCGGGGCCAGGTAGCTTCCATAGGAATGAATATCATAAAAAGGTGAAAAAACTGCGAATCCATATTCTTTTCGTGGCCAATCAAAGATGATCTGAATCAGGGAGAAGACCAATAGGATCAGACCTTGAAGGATAACTATCGGAATAATATTTTGAAAATTGGCTTGTAGGGTAAATTCCTTCTCCACAACGCGATAAAAAAAGAGCCCTTGAAGGAGATAAAAAGCCCCTTCCAGGGTATATAAGACCTGGTTATACTCCTCCCAGGGATAAATCCACAGATAATATTCGATAGTATCCCGATAAAAAGGGGCCAGGGTGACGGTTAAAGAACAAATAACAATTCCGGCCAGGAGATCCGTTAGGTTTCCGATTTCCGTTTCCGGGGACAAACCCGTTGGGCGCGTTAAAAGGCGAAAGGGAAGCCAGATCAAAAAAAAAGAGGAAAAAAGCAGGGAATAAATCGGGATGGGCGGATAGAATAGATGAAGGATTTGCAGGCCGGTGAAAAGAGGAATCGTGACAAAGATTCCGTACAAGGCCCAGACTTTATTGTAAATGGCAAGGAGGAGAAATAAAAAAAATAGTAAAAAAAACCAGACATGATCTTCCTGGGGAATAATATTATAAAAAACAATCAATTGGCGGAGGCATAAGAAATAGAAAATAATGAAGAGTAAGGCCCTTAAGGAACCCAATAAATTAATGGGGGATCTAAATTTCGATTCGTCCTGCTTTTTATGCATTTGTGAGGCTATCCTGTCGCGGTCCATCTCCCAGAGTAATCGCTTCGTCATAGACGGCTGAACTAAGACGAAAGCCTGCAGCCTGCAATGCATCCAACTGTGCGCGCACCGACTGAATCAAACCTGCTCGCTTGGCTTTGATCAGAATCCCAACTATGGAAGTTCGAGGGGATCTTTACCACTCAACTCTTACTGGATATTTTGTTATAAGCGGATCGGGTGTAAGTATGATCAGACTATGGGCAATTGACTGGCAGATAAGCATCCGATCAAATGGATCTTTATGATACTCCGGCAAATGGACGAGCTGAATCACGGACAATTCATCTATGGCTATTGATCTTATATGGTGACGAAGGCGCCACTTAAGGATAAAGTCATTCGGTGGTCCTGGTAATGGCAGTTTTCCAATGTGGTTTTTAACAATGATCTCCCAGGCAGAGGCAGCACTCAAATAAACTTCATTTTTAGGATCCGTAAAAAGATGGCGGGCTTTATCCGATAGGTCGGCACTGCCGGAAACAATCCACAGGAAGGTGCAGGTATCGAGAAGAAGCTTCAAGCTTATTCGTTACCATTAAATGGAGCAGTTATGTCAAACGGAAGCTCATCGAAAAAGGAGACAGGGACGCTGAATTTTCCTTTGGCCAAGCCTATTGGCCGCTTCTTATGCCGACGAGCAGAAAGAGGCCGGATTTCAGCCACGGGTTGGTTTCTTCTGCAGAGAATGATGGTTTCTCCCTGCTCCACTTCTTCAAGATAATGAGACAGATGTGTTTTGGCTTCATGGATATTAAGTTTAATCATGGGGTTAGACTAAACTAACTAATAAACCAAGTCAAGTAGAAAAAGTTAAGATCCGGACCCGTCAATCGAGGGCCAAGGACCTCAAGCAGATTGCCCGCTATCCCGGTGGCCGCATATTAACCAAGTCCAGGCAGCGCATCTCCCTGTTGGGGGTACCCACGGAACCATTGCCCCTGGCCCTGCTTCGGCTGCCACTGCCCTACGCCTGACCTTCAAAAAATGGTATATATTCGGGGACTAATTCCTTTAATTTAATTTTTATTTCATGGGAATTAAATTTACGACTGATTTCAATAAGATTGTCGATCTGCTTCATGAGTTGGGAATGGTCGGCATCGCTGTTTTTAAGAACCAATATTTTTTTGTGGGGAGTAGGCAAAATATTTTCTCCAACGGTTATTAATTCCTCATAAAGTTTTTCTCCCGGACGGAGTCCGACATATTGAATGGGAATATCCTTCTCCGGTTCCAAACCATGGAGCTTTATTAAATCCCGGACCAGATCGATGATTTTCACCGGCTTCCCCATATCCAAAATAAATATTTCCCCCCCCTTGCCGAAAGCCCCGGCCTGAAGAATCAATTGGGCCGCCTCGGGAATGCTCATGAAGTAGCGGGTTATTTCCGGGTGGGTTACCGTCACCGGCCCTCCGCGGGCTATCTGTTCCTGAAACAAAGGAACCGCCGAACCGGAACTGCCCAGCACGTTTCCGAAGCGGACGGCCATAAAAAGTTGGCTTGATGGTTAAGGCTATACCATTCCATCAGCATTTCGGTCACCCGTTTGCTGGCGCCCATCACATTGGTGGGACGAACGGCCTTGTCCGTGGAGATCAAGACGAATTTTTCGACGTTTCCGGCAACGGATGCCTCAAAGAGGTTGCGACTGCCCAGGATATTATTAAAGACGGCTTCCCAGGGGTGCATTTCCTGGATAGGCACATGCTTGTAGGCCGCCGCGTGAAAAACCACCTGGGGAGAAAATTCATTAAATACGCGTTGTAAGGCCTTCCGGTCTTGAATATTAACCAAAAAAGACCGGATCGGAATAAATCCAAATCGCTGCCTACTCTCCATTTCAATCTGGAACAGGTTGTGCTCACTCATCTCCAATAAGGCCAACGAATGAGGGTAAAATTTAGAAATCTGCCTGACCAATTCCGAACCGATGGAACCCCCCGCCCCGGTGACCAGGATTCGTTTATTTTTGAGGTAGTTTCCGATTTCTTTTCGATCTAAAAGGACTTCCTCCCGCCCAAGCAAATCCCCCAAGGTCACTTCCCGTATGGCCTTTAGGGAAACCGAACCGTCGATCAATTCCCCTATGGCAGGCAAGGTCCGGTATTTTTTTCCACTTTTGTCGCATACCTCAACTATCCGGCGCATTTGTTCGCCTTTAGCCGAAGGAATAGCAATCAGGATTTCTTCGAAATCCAATGAAACTTTAGAAATATCGTCAATTTTTCCTAATATGGGAATACCTTGGAGGGTCCTGCCGATTTTGGTCTGGTCATCATCAAGAAAACCCATGGGGTAAAAACCAATTTTAGGGTTATCATTAATTTCCCGGATCACTTTTTCTCCTGCCTGCCCAGCGCCCAATAATTAGGAGGGGTTTGCCCTGAAACGTTTTTCCCAAAAAAGGGAAAAAATCTTTAGGGGACTTGCTGGAAAAATGGATACGAATAGCCAGGCGGGCACCACCCATGAAAAGAAAAGAAAGAATTCCGTCCAACAAAAAAACCGAACGGGGATATCCTTCAAAGCGGTTATAAATAAAAATGGCTAAAATAATTAATAGATTGGCAACGAAAACGGCCTTAGCCAGATTGATAATATCCAGAATGCTGACATAACGCCATATCGCCCGGTATAACCGGAAATAAAAAAATAGAAATACTTTAATCCCAATTATAAAGGGCAACGTATTCCGGATAGATATCAAATCAGGTTGAGAAATTTTGAATTCAAATCGTACTAAATAAGAAACTAAATATGCTACGATAATTAAAGAGACATCAATGCTGACCTTTAAGATAAGGTTGGCGTCTATTTTCGAATAAAACAGGTTCATTGTCGAAATTGTGGGGGAGCAAATATTGTTAAAATGGATTTGAAATCTTCCGCAAAAGTATAGTTCTTATCTCTCAAATTGCAGTTTATTTTGATGTATCTGCTGTTAATATCTAGCTCATCGATCAAAATAGATTTAGCATTAAAATAAATATTTAAATTGCCCGGATATTTAAAAAATATCTTATTGTCATTGCTAAGCCATAATGACAAATTGGAAGAGACAATACGGTATTTGTCCGTCCAACTATTTAAACGAAGCGCTACGATGTTTTTGGCTTCCTCTAAATCGGCGCCGATGCTGCGGTTATTGTAATCAAGGGCGATGCCCCCCCCTCCCGTAAAACCGATAGAGCCTTTTTCCGGGTAATAGTCCCCTTCGACATAGCCGACCTTGTAACTCTGCCTATTGGTCGATTTTGCGGAGTCGTAATTTCTCAGAATACTCTGTTGGTACTTGTCTTGGGGAATTAAATATGGAATGAGAGGATCAAAATAAAAGCGTAACCTGAAACAGATAGCGTCATAATCTTTATATGACTTTGATGTTTCCCATTCTTTTTCAAGGGTAGCGAGGTTTGCATCAAGATTGTCAAAAATCGTTGTTCGAATATGTCTGTAATAATTATCGGTATAGGTAAGATGGTACGATCCGTCAACTAATTGTTTTCTAAATATTTGATAAAAAGATTTATTTGCGCCTAAATCAATTCCACTTGAATCAGCGACAATTCGAGCATTTCTCGTACGGTCCAGCGAGAAAGTATATAAAAAACCAACTATTAAAAAAAAAACTAAGATCCGGTGAGAAGACACTGAAGTTTTAAAAAACATTCTATTTAACCCCGCCATGCAATTTAATTATTGGGTCAATTACTCGATCTAAGTCATTTTTGGACATATGTGTTCCGGAAGGGAGGCAAAGACCTTGTTTGAAAATTCTTTCGCTTGTTTCTCCGCCAACAATTCGGGAGTCAAAGTAATCGGATTTTTTGGCGGTATTGCTATTTAATTTTAATTTGTTGAATTTACTATTGATATCAAAAATGGGTTGCAAGTGCATGGGTTTCCATACAGGGCGAGATTCGATGTTTAGTTTTTCAAGGGCTAAGCGTATGATTTCGCGGTCTACCCCAAATTCTTTTGGGTTAATCTGTAGAACAGTCAGCCAGCGTGTCCCTAAACTGAATGAAGGTTCAGGGATGAATTCTATCCCGGGTAAATTTTTTAAGGCCTCATAGTAATAGTTAAAAATCCATCTCTTCTTATTAATGTGCTCCTCAAGCACCAAGAGTTGCCCTCGGCCCAGAGCCGCTAATATGTTGCTCATCCGATAGTTATATCCAAGGGTGGAATGCTCATAATGAGGAAATGGATCGCGGGCCTGCTGAGATAAAAAACGAGCTTCCTCAATGAAGCCCTTTTCTTCGGAAACCAACATCCCACCCCCGGAAGTGGTTATGATTTTGTTCCCGTTAAAAGAAAAAACCGCACATTTGGCTCCAGTTCCGGCATGCTTCCAGGAACATGTCTGCGGAGTTTCAGTGGAGTTCATTGCTTCTAAATCCGAATTTGCCCGAAATCTAGCCCCTAGCGCTTCCGCGGCATCAACTACAACGGGAATGTTGAATTTCCTGCAACTCGTTAGTATCTTGTCATAATCGCAACATTGCCCATAAAGGTCCGTTGGAATTACGGCTTTTGGCAAACGTCCAATTTTCCGGAGGGAATTTAATTCCTCTTCTAAGAGGACAGGATCCATATTCCAGGATTTTAACTCTGAATCAATAAATACCGGAGTTGCGCCCTGAAACAAAACAGGGCTTACGCTACCGATGAAGGTTAGCGATGAAGCCAGGACCTCGTCTCCAGGTGATACCCCTAAAACTCTCAAGGCAAGATGCATTGCCGCGGTTCCACTGGAAAGGGCAAGGGCATAAGGAATACCCACTTTATCGGCAAATTCCTGTTCAAAAGCGTCGACCATCGGGCCTAATGGAGCGATATAGTTGGATTTAAATGCCTCCTCAATAAACCGCAATTCGTGTCCTCCCATATGGGGAGGTGAAAGATATATTCTATCCAATTGTTCTCCCGGGGACTTTGATTTCTTAATATTATCAGTATGGTCCAAGATCAATCAATTACCTTAATTATTCTTACAGGCACTCCTACTGCAACGACATTGTCAGGGATATCAATATTTACAAAACTGCAGGCTCCGACAATTGAATTGTTTCCGATGGTAACCCCAGGCATGACAACGCTGTGGCTTCCCACCCGGCAGTTTTTCTTCAGCCGCACCTCCCCTATTTTATCATCGATCGTAGAGATAGAGTAAATAGAGCAGTGCGATCCGATCTGCACAAAATCCTCTATCACGACACCATGCTTGGCGTTGATGTATGTGAACGCCCCAATGTCTGTCCTATATCCTAACCGCAAGCCGTCTTTGTTTTGAACCACCCAGTTGAACTTTGTCGGCTTGCCCTCTTCGATCTCAGGATATTGCCATTTATCGAAACGATCATCCTTAGCCATCACTTTTGGTCCCCATGAATTCATGCATCGTCGCCTCGTCGGGATGACTGATCCCTTCTCGTTTGAGGATCTTCAAGAACGTCATCCCGATAATCTTGATATCAAGCCAAATGGAGCAGTTGTCCACATACCAAACATCCATTTTAAATTTTTCTTCCCAAGTGATGGCATTCCGCCCGTTAACCTGCGCCCAGCCGGTGATACCCGGCTTCAACTTCATGGCGCCGGGCCTGTTCGGGGGTATAGCGCTCCAAATATTCCATCAGCAATGGTCTGGGTCCAACCATACTCATGTCGCCCTTGATGACATTCCAAAATTCCGGAAGTTCGTCCAAACTGTTTTTGCGCAGAAAAAGGCCAAAAAATACTAAACGTTCCTTGTCTGGTAACAGTTGTCCATGTTCATCTCGGATATCTAACATTGTCCGAAATTTATACAATTTGAAAGGCTTACCGTATAAACCTGGTCTAAACTGGATAAATATCCCGGGTGAACCTAACAATATGCGGATCAGGATAAACATAAATAAGAAAAAGGGTGCTAAAACAAATAGCGATAACATCGAAATAGTCAGATCAAACAATCTTTTTATCATGAAAAATTTGCGAGTTTATATTTATGATAACAAAGTTTCCTGTGGAAGTTCAGCAAGTTAGAAAAGTTTAGAATAATCTAACGCTATTTTCTTATAAGATCGGTTTAATAAAAGCCATTCTTTCCCTTTTTTCCCAATAGATTCTAATTGGTTATTCGCCAATTCCTTATAAGTGTATAAGGTATTAATGAGTGCCGATACATCTCCAGCGGGAACAAAACTGCCACATTCGGCTTCATTTACCATAGAGGGATACCCGCTATATGAAGCGATTATAGGTTTACCGGCAAACATATAATCTATCAGTTTATTAAGGGATAGGCCATAACTCCAGACTTTTGAATTCTTAACGCTAAAATAAAGAACGTCACAATGACTAAGTATCGATTGAACTTGTAATTTGCTTACTTTCGGAGCGAAGGTAATGTTTTTTAATTCTTTAACCTCTTTTGTATATTTGTTTAGCATGTCGCCTTCTCCAACAAGAAGAAAATGGATGTCAGGATCATCTTTTAAAATTTCGGAGCATTTTATGAGAGGATCCAAGGCATTAGTTAAACCTATGCTTCCCGCGTACCCTATAATAAATTTATTTTTTGGAATATACCGTTCCTCGTAACCCTCTGGCAGAGGTTCGGGTCTAATATACTGACTTGGATCAAATCCAAACGGGATGCAATAGCAATTTAAGTTATTCTTTGTCACGATTTTGACATGCTCAGCCAAATTTGGCATGGTCCCTACAATGACATCTGAATGTCGATATCCAAACTTCTCTATCCATGATAGAACCATAACAAAAGGATTCCATCGATTAAAATTACCTTCCTCGATAATTGTTAACGGCCAAATATCGCGGA
This sequence comes from uncultured delta proteobacterium, assembly GCA_963716045.1. Classification (GTDB taxonomy): domain Bacteria; phylum Desulfobacterota; class RBG-13-43-22; order RBG-13-43-22; family RBG-13-43-22; genus CAVQSS01. Next base: position 84,976 of record CAVQSS010000027.1, read on the forward strand.
CTTCAAATATGAGTTTGCAGCCGTACCGCCTTTTTAAGCGATATCCATTTAATACTGTCAATAGGGACAAAGAAGAGACAATAATAACATCCGGTTTTGGAATTAACTTCTTAGGCATCAACAAAAGTTTTAATTCAAAATCAATCCAGCTGATAATGCGTCTAATTGAAGCTGATCCATCATACTTCATTGATTTGATCCATAATGTTTCGACCCCATCAATTTCTTCCTTTGTAAAGATATCCTGAAAATCTGGAATCTGAGCTAAATGATTTGAGTTTGATGAAATCACGATAGTCCTATTGCCCAACTGATTAAATTCACTAGCGAGATAAAAATGCCGTGACGCAAACCCATATTTTAAAGGAGATGCATATTTTGAAATATACCAAATAATTCTTTCCATAACTATTTTTATGCTATTTCAACAAATCCATTAATTAGATATTCATTATCTTATGGATACAATTTAGGAATATTATTAATACGTTTTATTGTTGATGGGAAATCCAAATTCAATATTTCAGTATACCATTTAATGGAAGGGTACCTAGGCTGGTTTTCTATTGTAACAAGGCGCAATCCCTCATCTCGACTTAACATTCCTTCCCTAATTTGATTGCTGCGAAATGTATCATATTCTGAAAACCCGGCTACTGTATAATAGATGTAATTATAGAAGGGAGCTGTTCCATCGCCGATTCGCCAAGTCGTTTGTGTGTCTATAGCGGTTTCCCATTGATATTCTTCAAGAACTAGTTTCTCGATCTCTTTTTCGTCCCAGCGGAAATAATCGTACATATGGTAGTAATCGCGATGTGGAACAACAGATCGAGAGACAAACGAGCCTAACGTGTCCCATACGGATCGATTCAAGTATTGAGGGTTGTCCAAGATATTCATTCCCCATCTTTAGCAACAACTTCACTTGCCTTTTCGCGGAGAGAGAATAAATCCTCTTTTTATAGTGATCAGGGGGAACGCCAAGAAAACCGACCTTAAAATCGGTATTTTCCAAGGGATTGATTCCCCAGATATTGAGGCGTAAGCCAGTCTGTTTCTTGACTCGATCTGTGTAATAGAAGAAATATTTATCCCCTGCCATGAACAAAGGTACCATCCCGAGATGTGGTTTTTTTAGCCACGCCAGAATATTTTTTCGAATGTTTTCGCGTTTCCAGGAAATATCAGCAGAAACAAGGATGTTTTCCACACCCAGTTTACCACAAACCCGGGCAATATTACGCCTGGCAAGGTCGTTTACCATGCCCCAATCATACGTGAAAGCTATTGGATTAAGTTTCAAAACATTTTTTGCAATATGCAGGGTGTGTGTACTATCGCGTCCCCCGCTGTAAGGAATGATACAATCGTGACCCCCATCGGAGCGGCGATAGGGTTTTACAAGGTCAAAAAGTTCTTCGATCGGCTTGGGCTTATTCTTAACGATGTAGTGGTTGCAATAATTACAGATGCCGCGTTCATCATATTCGATAAATGGGAATGTCTCCGGAAGAAGACAATTGGAACATCTGCGAAGGGCCTGAATTCGATCGATATTGAACTCTAAAAGAGCAGATTCTGATAGCGATTTTGGATGAGCTGCTATCGTGGAGGGGTCCAAAATCAATTCTCTTTGAGGTCTTCCATCTGAAAAAGATTGCACCAGAATCCTGTAAGGCGATGTTTGAAGTCGTATCGAGTGAAGATCTATTGGGTTCGGATGAAAAAGAAAATTCCGACAGCCGGAAGTGTTCTAAATCGAGTAAAACACCTTTACCCGAAACGACCTGCCGTATCCAATAGTTTCCATTCGTATCCAAATGCATTGTTTTAGACAATCTCTTCAAGAAATATTCTTCCGAAGCAAAGGCGAACAGTCCGATCTCATTAGTGAAAACATAAAGAGAACCATTGTTTGTAGCTAAAGCAAGTACGTTGATGTCATCTATAAAAAATGCCGCGGCGACTGTGCCAAATATTTCATTTACCGTTTTAGAAACTGCAGTAGCAACATCCCAGTTATCTCTGAGGTATTTCCGGACCAAGGCAAGCATTACCTCTGTGTCAATTTCGGAAGTCCTATGAATCTCCGGGTGGCGTGACCAGAGTTCGTTTTCGTTAACGATAATACCGTTATGTATTCCGATAATACCGGCTTTTACAACAGGTTGATTATTTGATTCATTGAGTTGTGATCCGTTTGTGACTAGTCTTGAATGCCCCATAACTGCAAAGGTTCTTTGGTTTCCATTCGTCGGATTATCGGGTGATGAGCAAATCAGGCGATCTATTTGATGCGCGACTTCCGTTCGTTTTAGTAGATCGTTGAGAAAAACAGCACCTTTGCATACGTGCAGTTCTCTCTCAAACTCATTTCTAAATACGAGTCCCGAGGAATCTTTTCCTCGAGACTCGGAGAGCTGGGCGAGTGTCATCAAAGACTTCTTGATAAATGCTGGCTCATAACCCTCATTTTGACGAACGATTAAACCAAATATGCCGCACATGATTATCCTCTAATAAACGCGCTTTTATTTGCTTCGGACGCCTTTGAATACGATATCGGTAAAGGTTTTTGTTAGATATCGAATATCTGTACATATAGGGTTCTTGAAATAGCTCCGAAGATATGTCAGTTCAATTGCAACAATATCAGCGAAACCATTCGTCGATTCATCAAATATTGGTGGAATAAGTCCAGGTTTTATTTGGATATAAAGATCGTAAAGTTCCTTCGGATATAAGCTTAGAAAATGTCGGCTCGTCGCCCGCATTCCAACCAATTTAACATCCCCGCGCAACCAGTCAAATATCTGGGGTAATTCATCGAGCCAATATTTTCGCAAAAAACGCCCATAACCTGTAAGTCGAAAATCATTGGCAAATTTCCCTGTTGTGGCCAAACCATGATCCTCGAATATCCGCTTTTGAAGAAATTCGCTGAATGGATACATAGTTCTGATTTTGTGAGTATGAATGCTCTTGCCATCAAGACCAACTTTTTCTAAAGAGGCAATAAAATAGAAGGAAGGGGTTTTATTTTGAACGGGTGATGTAATCCGTTGAGCAATAATAAATAATTCACCATCCCCTTCCGATTCTGCAAGCACAGTCATGCCATAGAAGGATAAGCGACCCCAAACTTCAGCTTTAGATAGAGCTCGGTTTCTTTTCTTTACGAATGAAAGATGAATAATATCCAGCCATGAAAGAATAGGCGTGAAATATAGCTTTTCCAACCATGGAAGTTTTGGAATAGCGCGATACCATATAAAATGAAGAATAAATGCCGTCCAATAGAAAAGTCCTTTATAATGAGCCTTCATATTCTTTAGTAAGTTTTCAAATGGCAGGTACCGGATAATGAAATATCCTCCCATACTAATACGCTCCGTGCAAAACTGCATATACTGATTTAGGCGAAGCACATCATTTATTCGGGTGCGGCCGATGAGTATTCCAACAGAAGCAGTGGAAGAATGATTATCTGTTGTGTTCTTATCATCTAAAATCAATACTTCACCGGTACCTCCCTGAATATCGGGCAAATTAATTTCAATGAAATCGAAGAACGGCTTATCCAAATGGGGATTGATTTTTGTCAGAAGCGTTTGCTTATCGATTAAAGATGCAGCTAGTTTAAGATAATTTCCATCGGTTGATAGATTATTGGCAGCATCTCCCCCATGAGGAGCAGGAGGAGATGCTTGGGATGATTTGTTATGAGTATTTTGGCGATAAGGGGTAGATGGAAGGATATCCAGAAAAACAAATAGGACGTATCCCGCCCATAAGACATGAGGTGGAGCTGTGAGGGGGCCCGCAAGCATGCCCAGTATCCATAAGATAAATGCCATAACGGTCGCGGCTTTTAAGTGCGCGGCCAAAAGGTAGGTACAATATCTCTGTGGATACTTATGAACATACTTATCGGTGACCAATACGGATAAAATCCAGGGAATTGTGGTAAGTGGCAATATAATCTTTATTTGATTGTTGCCAAGAACATAGTCTACTGATAATACAGCTAAAAAAAGAAGAAAAAAGCCGATCGTTGTTCGGATTTTGACGTTACTCAATAAAGGAACATATATAAGCTTATGTGGTAATTGAATTTCCAAATTCTCTTCTAGATGTTGAAGTATCTCAACTTATTATATATTGCGCTTGATTGTCGCATCTTTCACTCAATTGATCTATTTTCCCTCGTATTGTTAATACCTGAATAATGCGTCGGTAAAGAGTAACCGGTAAAAAAATATGGACTAACCATTCAAAGGACCCTTATTATTCTTGGGTTTCAAGACGCCAATCCAAAAACCTGGGAGCGATAAGGAGGTCACTTAAATGGTTAGATCCAAGAAGAAGGATACCGCTCGAAGAGGCCAAAAACAAGGGGAAAATCAGTGGTTCGGAAGGGCCAGGAAAATCAAGGGTTCCACGCGACACGGCTACACCGAAGAGCTATTAAGCCCTTATGGCGGGCTATTGCCATTGGTGAAGTTGTGGGAGGCCTTACAGTTTGACTCGTTATTTTCCCAAACCTATGAGGGCTTTGATTAATTCAGAAGTGAAAATTATGGGTTTGGACCGGGGTCAAAATTTAAAAAATCGGGTTGGAGGTTGGGAAATTCTACCTATTGCCGGTTGATTTCCCTGGTCCCCGAGGGCCGATTGGCCCTTTACCTGTCCGGGGGACCCTCTTAAGCCATCGCTTCTTGGGCTCTTTTCCTTTCTGCTAATAAAACTCGCTTGGTGTTAAAAGCCATCGCCTGACACAACCGATTCCACTGCTCTTTGAAGAGGGTGGTGAAACGTGCCTGCCCCGCCCCCATCTGCCTTTCTGTTAAACCAAAATACTGCTCAATCTTATATCGTATTTTGGAAATCCCTTTATTTCGCTGGTGCTCCAGTTCCGTTAATTTGGCATTCCGATAATCTTTCCGCATAATCCCATCCGCCATCTCATTCATATGCAGAAAGTCACGGTTATCCTGGCTACAATACCCCTTATCCGCATAAACTTTAGGCGGCTTCTGTTTCCCTTGCATCCCCCGTACGGCTATTGACTGGAAATAGTTCGTATCATGCTCAGAAGCTTTGGATATATAGGTCGATAAAATCAGCCCGCTTTCCACATCGATGGCGGCATGTTCCTTCATTCCGTAAAAGGGAACCTCGTCCCGAACCGTCCAATTCGAGTCCACATCACTTTTAAATTTCAGCGCCTTCCCTGTCCGATCCAAATTCCCTTCAACGGTCTCCCGCTTTTGCCTCTCTTCGTTTATCTTCTCATTACCTTTGGGCCGCGCTGATGACTTGACCAATCGGGCATCGATCGCCATCCCACCTTCAATCGAATACCCCTTCCGGGAAAACTGTTGTAGCAGCTCGCTATGGATCTTTTCCATTACCGTCGGACTGATGCGCTTTCGAAATCGTGAGATTAAGGAGTGATCCGGCGCAGACTGACGTAAAGGTATCCCAATAAAGCGTTTGAAGGATAAACGGTCATTGATCTGATTCTCCAACTCCGGGTCCGAATCGATCCCATACCATTTCTGCAGTAACACCGCTTTTAATAAGACCACCGGTTGATAGGCCTTATTGCCCAGTGGGGACTGCCCTACAGGGTAATCCTTCTGGAGTAACTCCTCAATGGGTGCCCAATCCATGATCTGATTGACCTCCATCAAGTATCCCTGCGTCCGACTCTTCTCCAAAATCCCGGCCATTTCCAGGTCAGCAAAACTTAAATTCCTATCAAATCTCTTGAAGGCCATTTCTCCCCCCCGAATGGGTTGATTTTGCCGTGTATTATACGGCCATTCGGGTTATTTATCAAGTGATTTTATACTGTTATCAAACTTTTTAGGCCCGACTGCCTACATTTTTGTCTCAGACTTGTGCAAAGGTCTCCGGGCCTGGAATAGTCTGAATCGGGTCTATCACCGGGTGCATATTGATATCGACACGACGGTGGAAACGGTCTATGGAGCTATTGAAGGAGCCCGAAAAGGCCATAATAGCCAACACCGGGGCAAGAAGGGACTGCGGCCGGTTTTGGCCTTTCTGGCCGAGACCCGGGAATATCTGACCGGGAATTTCCGTCGGGGGGAAACGATTTCCGGGCAGGAGGTGGCTCGATTTATTTTATCCTTCCGTCCGTTGTTGCCGGGGTGTGTCCGACAAGTGATTATTCGAGCGGATGCGGAATTTTACAGTGGGATCGCCATCAAGGCCTGTGAACGACGCCACTATGATTATATTATTTCGGCCAAAAGGACCCATCCGGACTTTGACTCCCAGGGTTGGTATTCCTTACGGCGTAATTCGGATATTCAATACAATTCCTGTGGGTTTCAACCCATCGGCTGGGACCATCCCTGTCGGTTTGTAGTCCAACGGATTTTCAAAGAAAAGATGGAGACCGGTTCCAGCGAAGTGCAGTGTGAATTATTCGAAGACGACCGGTACCGGTATCGCATTTTTGTGACCAGTTTGACCGCCCCGGCCCATAAGGTGATTCGCCGGTATGATGGCCGGGCTGGAGCGGAAAATCTGGTTGGTGAGGCGAAACGGGAAGGATTGGCAGCCATTCCCACTAAAAAGTTCCAAAGCAACAAAGCTTATTTTCAGATCGTCATGCTCTCCTATAATTTATGGCGGTATATCGTGGGATTTGCCCAGGCCAAGGATCGGGAAATCACGCATCAGCCGACGATCCATGTGGCCCGCCTCAAGTTGTTGTTTCTGGCTTCAAAAATTATCCGAGGAGGCAATCGACTGAAAATCCTCTATTCATCTCAGTTCAGCGGAAAAGACCGTTTGGATCTTCTCATAGGTAACTTGGATACTCTCCGCGGTCATCCGGAATTATTGAATAGGCCCCAGTCTTGGGATTATCAGTGTCAACCACTCATGCAAAAAAATCTTTGCACCAAAAAAGCTGCATAAATTGAAAATGCCGTTTTTCATGCAAAATTCAGGTAATAATTTTCAAGTGCCAGAATCTCCAGTTATATTTTATGATCGACAAATCGAATTCTAACAAATGGAAAGCACCTTGAAGTAAGGTTCAAGGTGCCTACATTCGGCTGTCAAGGTTCTTTCCGGTTTCAACATGGTTAAACTCCGGGACGACGGATATAATCCATTTAACAATCTCATCCTTCTTAATTTCCATATCCGAATCATTAAGATGCTGTTTGAGCAAAGACAAGAAATTCTTTACTGATCCCGTTTTGCAACTTTGGTAGTTAACCGCCAACAAATTTGGAAGCCCGATTTCTTTGTCGGTCTCTCCTTGACCAATGAACTCTTCATAAGGCTTCTCTCCACTGGTATCGAGCGGGGTGATGAGTAAAGGGTATCGCCCTCGTTCCATATCCGAACCGAGGCTTTTCTTGGCCTCTTCCTCAGTTTGACATTCGTGTGGTTCGAATCCATGCAGCCGAAGAAACGCAAACGCAATTTCGGATAATTCTAGCAAGTCCTTCTCCGGTTGAAGGCGGGGGATGACAATCGTTCTATCCGGGGCATATGCTCCGGCAACTAAACATATTTGACCTGCTTCCTGAAGGGAAATAAAGAATCTTTTGGTGTTACGGGGCGCTACTATCGGTTGGCACTTTTCAAGGCGGCGGAGCCAACTATAGAGGAGGCTCCCATCTGAGAAAGCGACGTTCGCGAAACGAGCAGAGGCGATCACGGCGTCAATTTGTTCCCCAGCTTCACCAGAAAGTATGACATGCTCCATCAAACGCTTGCTGGCGCCCATCAAGTTGACGGGATTTGCCGCTTTGTCAGTCGAAACGCAGAAGTATCTCACAGTACCATTTTTTTCCGCCAGCCAGCCGAGAAGACGAGCGGGCTTAATCACGTTTGTGTCCAGCATCTGCAGAATTGAATTGGTATCCTTCTCAGAACGGACATGCTTTAACGCTGCAAAGTTAAGTACCAAGTCATAACATGGTTGTTCTTTGATTAGACGGTGCATTACAGGAGAGCCAAAATCTATAGGCAGTACCTGAAAATCAGCCACAGGGCAACCTTCCTGTTGGCTACGCAGGTCTCGAACGAGTTCGGCGAGACTATTTTCATTATGATCAACCACATGTAATGAGCGAGGAACAAAACGAGCAATTTGGAGTACCGTAGCGCATCCGATGCTTCCTGCACCACCGATGACTAATATCCGTTTTCCGTTGATGGAATCCGCGATCTGCTTGCGGCAGCTTTCAACATCTTCGGTAAACATATCATGTTTACGTCCCGTTGCCCATCTGCTCAATGAATCCAAGCGCACAGTTTCAACCCTCTCAGTTAAGTGTGTTTTAAACCAGCTATCTTCTTCAAATGGTAAGCTAAATTAGCCATGTTGTTTCGTGCATCAGCACGGTCCAATATGATCTGCCGATTTATTGCGGCTGCGTGCTCGCGTAAATCCCTGTCGAGTAAAGCCCGCTCCAGTGCTTTGGCCAATTCTTTCGGTCGGTCAAGTGGAACGAGGAAACCATTCTGGAGCTTTGAATCGATCCATTCCCTGTTCTGCGGAATATCCGACACCACAGGGAATAGACCGCATGCAAGCGCTTCTAAAAGTGAAATCGATGTGCCATCTGATCGGGAGAGTGATACATACACAGATGCACGATGGAGATATGCCAACATCTCGTCATCGGACACCCCTCCTAAGAAGCGTACTCGCTGGGCGATATCAGGAGGCAGAGCTGCTGCTTTGGCGCGGGCTAGCGCAAGGTGTAATCCTCCAGAAGTGTATACAACATCACCATAGGGCACGTGGTCACCAAGTTCAGCCAGACCTTCCAAGAGATACTCATTGTTGTAAATTGCACTAAACCCGCGGGTGCAGAGTATGTTAACGCAACCTGGAGAAGTTTTCGGGGGGGTGAAGCGGTTTGTATCTAACCCCAAACAGAGAGAATATACGTCGCTTCGCCAAGTGAGAGCCTTCGTTCGTTCGCCCAGGTAATGACCATTAGCAAAAATTAACTTCGCTGCGCGATAAGTGATGCGATTAATTATCTGACGCAGACCGCGAGCTAACAAGACATCACTGCCGACCGTGTAGAGCGCATAGGGTCTGAATTGGCTAAGAAACGCCGTCGTCGCGAACCCACCTCCGCCAAGAAGCAGTAACACGTCTATGTCATAGTGTTTGCAAATAGAATAGAGTCCGCGCCCGCAGGTCACATATCGAAAGTCATTACGTAGCTTCGTTTTAAGGAGGTGCACGGCCACCGAGTGTTCACACAACGATGAAGCCGACTTCTCTGCATATCCATTCAAAGCGTCCAGATAGCTAGCCTTATGCTGGGATGAAAAAGCAATGACATGAACCTGTAGACCGCATTCTGCCATGCGAAGTGCGGCCTCTCGCGCCCAAGGCGAATCCAGTGCCATAAAAACGCCAATACGTATCAATTTATTTTGAGCTGGTAAACCCGACCACTGATAGATTCCCAAGCGTCTCGCAGACTCTCAGTAAGATGACTTCCTTGGTTCGAACCCAAAAGAATTATAAGCCTTTTTCCAGGCCCCGTATACATCTTGGACATCAGTTGGGCGTAAAAGTCCGGTATCTTTCTGCAGCCGTATGGAATGGGGCGAGAACGATAGTAATTCCTCCATGACCGACAGGAATTTACGGGGGACGCCACTGCAGATGTTGAATATTTCACCCCAGCAATTGCCGCGAAGCATGGCGATATAGGCATCAGCCACATCCTCAACCGCAATAAAATCTCTTTCAGTCTCAAGATTTCCGACAGAAACTACCGGAGCAGTTATTGCGATCTTTCAAAAGCGTTCTCTGATCCGTGCCAAGACCGCGCCGATGACAAGCGATGGAGGCACGCCCGCGCCGATAATATTAAAGGGCCTGGCCATTACAACCTTTACCTCGTGATCTTTCCAGTAACTCATGGCTGCAAGGGTGACTGATATTTACTGATGCCATAGGGGGTATAGGGATTACAATGGCGCGTTTCATAAATCGGCATCTCGCCCTCATGGAACATAATCCATATTCCGCGGCGGAACCCACCAGCAGCACACTGGCGCTGGGCGCCCATCTCCGTATCGCTTCTAACAGATAAACACTTCCCAAAAAATTAGATGTTATACAATATGCGACGCACCACCTTGCGCTATACCCGCCAGATGAAACACCATATCTGGCTTTACTGCACTAACAACGCAATTCAGCCTGGGACTTATCCGTGATGTCCAGCCTTGAGTAGCCCTTAAGGTCAAGTTTTTTTGGTGGCGCTGTGTGAATATCCGTCCCATAGATATTGTCCACCCCCTCAGTAATCAAACGTTTGACGAGATGTCCGGCGCAAAATCCATGAACACCCGTAATCAAGACACTATCCCTCATATTGGTTTTACACACGGGATGAATCGGCTTGGATCTTCGCCAAAATCCGTACTGGCCTGCTGGTAATCGTCAAAACGTCCAATATCCTGCCAGTAGCAGTCTGTTATATGACTTAAAACGGGCTTGCCAGCACGTTGCATGGCCATCATCAGTTTGCGGCATGTCAAATTTACCTGCCTCTGGGATGAAGCTAACGCATACCTGTTAAGAACATTAATGCCCATACTGACAGTATAAGTTATCGTCGGCTTTTCGTCATATTCCTTTAAATACCCTTTTCATTCTCCCAAACAACACCATAGTCAATGTGGACTTACCGACGGTGCAGGGAAATGGTGCCCCACGCACCGCGTGAGACAGTGATATCAAAGAGCTCTCGATAATCCAGCGTAGTTAAAAGATCTCCATTCATCACCAGGAAATTGTCGTCCAGTTCCGATATGCGTCTCAACGGTCCTGCAGTACCCAATGGCTCTTCTTCCCGGCAGTATTCGATCCGCATGTTCCACCTATCGCCGTATCCAATTATTGCGGCAAAGAGATGGGCCATATGGCCGAGTGTGATTATAACTCGTTTGAAGCCAGTGTCTGCAAGTTGTTGTAGAATAATTTCGAGAATTGGGACATCGCCCAGCGGTAAAAGCGGTTTCGGAATGCTCATGGTAAAAGGCTTTAGCCTTGCACCTTTGCCTCCAGCAAGAATGACAGCCATCATGGCTAGTAAATACTCCTTTTCTATTAGTTTGAAGTAAAAACGTTCAAGCTGCGGATGAGGTTATTAGGATTGGAAATGCCGGCCATGGGCTTAATCTGAAAGCCCAACCATTAATATTTGCTTTATCGAGTTGTTGCCGCTTTTAAGGATGAATGTCAATCTCCAAGATCCATCGAGTCAACCTAAAAATTAGCGAGCTTAACTGAAAATAATATCCTCATTTCTTTGATTGTGATTTAGGATATACTTGATCTCCATTCCGTTCCTCCTCGAAGGATGATCTCTCTTTGCACAACTTCCATCTTGCAAGGTTTTCGAATGGGGTGATCTCCTATCTTAAAAGAATCTTTATGCTCTATTGCTGCCTTTATATTACCTTTAAATTCTGCGGAAGAACCGTAAAAACTTAGGAACATACCCTGCATCGCCCACCACCAATCTCCTAGTCTCACTATAAACATTCCATTAGAACTAACCCCAGTAATTAAGATACACAAAGTCCATAATGTAGCAATTCGAGCTATTATGTTGTTGTATAGACCTATCTTTAAAATACCAATAAGGGGAATCATGAAAAGTAAAAAACCTAAGAAACCTCCTGTAAATAGAAGGAATGTATAGAGGGAATCACCTGAAAAAATGTCAGTCTCAATGATCCCTGCTCCTTGAACCGGGTTCTTCAATACATATTGCCATGCATCGTGTGTAACTCCTTCAATTCCATAACGACTTTGAAACCTTTCGCCTGTTAATAGTCCCTTAATTTGGTATTGGACATGAGACATTACATTTTCATTTTGAAATACCAGAAAACTACCTAAAAAAAGGAAGAAAATGATATAAAAAGATATAGGCTTTATTAATGATCTCCTATTAATATTGGGGACGGTCAAAAATGTTAAAAATGGAACTATAAGGGCAATCCCTATAAATGTTCCTGATAACGTAGAAAAGCCTCCAAAAAAAGCAAAAAACAAAGTAGAATAGAGGATAGATCTCTTAAATGAAATGTCTCTATTTATTGTTATTAAAAATAAGTTTATCCCGATTACCAAACCAAAAAATGTACCTGCCGGAGAAACGTTGCCAAAAACGCCTAGACCCCTAAATATGTCTTCTCGAGTAACTGAAAACCATTCTTGTTCTTCAAATACAACCGAAGAATAAGGCAAATAAGCTAATCTAGTTATATACATTGCCCATTTCAAACCTAACAATTGACCAATAGATAAAAGTCCGACAGGAATTGCCGAAATTACAAAGATCCATTGTGAATTTATGATATCCTTTTCGGTCCAACGAATAGAGAAGAAAATCAAACTCAGGGCAACTAATCTTGTGACACCATAAATTCCAATCCAATTTACATTATTACTTGATGAAATAGTTAGTAAAATTATCCAGCTCAGCCATATAAATAAGAAAATCAGCCATGTAGATATTCGTAATCGGTGAATTGTCTGTTTGCCAACATGCATTATTCTAGATAATAAAGCGAGGGGGACTAGTAACATCTCTACTCGAAATGACATATTATCAATATAACAGACAGGTGAAAGTAAGGTTGCGCCTAAATAAGTTAAAGCACCAATTTTTGGTCTAATAATAAGCAGACAAAAAATGACGAAAACTATAATCAAATTGATTATGCTGTTTATCGAAAACAAACTACTATCCCATTATGAAGTCGAAGTGAATATATCTAAGGCAGGATTATTCATCAGGAATAGAATAAACGCAGATAAGAGGCACGAGTTAATTAATATCTATTTCCAATATGCCGTATGTGACGTAAATAACTTTCAAAACTATCCAATCAAAATTCCTCGCTAAGATACTTCATAAACTGTATCAGATCCACAAAGTTTCAAATCTTCTCTCAACTTAGCCTTAGGATATAATTCCAATATGATTCGATCTATTTCCTGCGCAAACCTGGGGGCTGTAATCACGATGAATTGTATGTTGTGTTTAATGATATCAATAGCCGGGTGGACAAGGAACCCTGATCCCGGGGTTAATTTATGAATTTTGTGTGCAGAACTATCAAAAAGGCGAATTCTATTAGTATTATCAATATGCATAATAACAGGTAAAATTTGATGACTAGCACCCCAAAAAGCTATTATAAAATCGGCCTTTAACAAGGTAATCATATTCTCTATTTTGCTTTGCGTTTCAATGATATACCTATATATCACACCAACATCAAAGGATCTATTTCTCTTCTTAACGTAAGCTACTAGATGCTCACCCAACCAATTTCTTTCCATTTTTATTAACTCAAATCCTGCCAAATCTATTGCGTATGATAAGGTATCAGTGGTGAAATACGACAAATGGTCTGGCATGAAGTCTCCAAATCTCTTGTTTTCGAAAGCTGCCTCAGTACAAGGGACTTCGATACAGCCTACTCCTCCATCAATCAAATTATTTCGTATTCCTCTAAGAAAAGTTACCACTTCAATGACATGTTCCAAAACATGAAAGGCAAAAAAACAATCAAAATCTCTATTATCAATTATGCTTTCATCAGTTATTAACATTTCATAGACTTTTAAACCATTTTTAAGAGCAAGTTCAGCGCTTTTAGCAGAAGGCTCAACTCCTACGCATTCAGTTGTTAAGTTTTTAATCAAACTTAAGAAATGGCCGTCTCCGCATCCTACTTCCAAAACCTTAGGTTTATCGGTTGCAAGCATCTCAAAGGTAGTGATAGCTTGATTTAATCTATGGTTCGTCAAATTGGTGGAAATGAATGATGAGGAGGTAACTTCATTTTCATAAACAATTTGTCTTGCTTCCGATTGCAATAAACCACATATATCACAAGATACTAATTTAATATTCGTCGAAAGATTTGGAATAAAATTTTCTGGAGAAACAAAAAACTGAGTTCCAATTGGAGTTTTAAGAATTATAGTTTTCAAATTAGAACAGTTTGTACCACATACTCTACATTTCATATTATTAAATCCTAAAAAAGTAAATTAATTTCACATGCGCTGATATAGGTCAACCCATTGAATATCTTTTCTGCTAATGTTATTTTTGCCATATAATAATTTAATTAAAGGAAAAAAGGCGTTAATAATTGATTTAGTAAGAAATGGGTGTTTAACCAATAAACCAAATAACCATATTTGGAATCTCCTTTTGAAACTGTGATCATAGTAAAAAGCGTTAAGACAATACTGATCATATTGATAAATTGCCATTTTCTTGCGTAATGGATTCTGTGCGCTAATATGAAGCAAAAGGGCAATTTCCTCTAAACTTGGTCTATAAGCTAATTTTCTGGATAAAATCTTGCGGGTTTTGTGGTCTTTAATCAAATTCAAAAGAGTATATTTCCCTAATGCTGGTAAAACGGTTGCCCATTTGTCTTCAGCCAACGATTGGTCACCTATAATAGGTAGATTACTAAAATAGCATTTTGTATTGTCGCTCATAGATGCTAATAACATGGCGATTTGTGGGGACATAGAAAATGTATGAAAATAGCCAAATTTAATATAATCCCGTAAAATTGTAGAGTTGAATACACTCACGGACATAAAGTTTGTATGTCCCCAACTTTCCAATCGATTCACGAAATCATATTGTCCTATTGTTGTAAAACTATTATGGCGTCTAAAGTTATGGCTAGCAAAGTTGAAAAATAGAACATCTGGATTTTCTTGTATGGTCGTAAATATTGTTTTTATTGAATCGGGTGTTACTATATCGTCATCTCCTAACAACCATATCCATTTCGTTTTGCACAATTCAAAACATCGTAAAATGTTTGCCCCACTTCCAATATTAACTGAATTGTATATGTAGTTATAAGTAAGTCCCTTAAAATTAGTCAACAATAATTCAAGGCCATCCCCTACCGAGGGTTCTGAATGATTATCTATGATTAGTAATTCACATTCCTGAGTCAGTTGAGGAAGGAGGAAACTTAATGAATTGAACAGAATATTAATTCTATTATATGAAGGAATTGCCACAGTTAGTTTGACCATTTACTTTCCCATGGCACGCATTGCGCGCTGTCTATTAAATATAAACGTTCCCAATCCCAATCCTAGAAATAAATTTACAAGAAAATATATGATCACCATCCCTGAAACTCCGAAAGTCCGAACAATTGAAAGGCTGATCACAAATGTTAATAAACCGCCAGTTAGTGAGATTATCAAAAAAGGCTCTTTTTTAAAGGCGCGAAGATAGGTGGCCTCTGCCGAGACAATAACTGCAAGGAGTGTGGAAAATGTTAGAAACAAGAGAGGTGTTAGCGGCAAAACACGATTTACTAGTTGAAACTCGAAATAATTGAATAAAGCCAATGATGAAAGAAGGATCGCGGAGGTTAATAAGGCTGTTGCAATAGCATTTCTAAGAGAGGAAAAGAAAAGATTATCCAGTTCATTGATATTTCCCCTCGCCGCCAATATGCCAAAACGAGGAGCTTTTGTGTATACCCAGGTTAATGATGTAGATGAAACAACACTCATTAGAGACAAGCTCATACCCATGCGGCCGGCCTCTACTGCTCCTCGAAAAATGAAAAGGAGTGGCGTAAACGCCTGAACAATAAAGTATCCCGATAGCCAACTCAATGCGATACGCCACTGGAACGGCCAAATTTCGTCTTTCCAGAGAATAGGGAAAGTTGCTTTTGTTGATTTTAGTAAGTCTATAAGAAAGTGACGATACAATAAAGCCAACCAGATTATCTGACACAATAAATTGGTTGCGGCATAGAAAAATAGGGAAAAAAGCCTCGCGGATGCTAAAAGTGAACCCCATAGTACAATGTTAGCTATAACTGACTGTAGAAACCTAAACCTTGCTACGGATGCTACTAACCCACAACCTTCGATAATGGCTGAAATAGGACTAAGAAAAAAAGTAAACGCCGTTAGAAATACGACTAGCATCCAAGGTATTTGCCAGGCTATCTGAACTGTGGCATTCTGGGCTAAAATAAGGAAACCGGATGGCAGAATAAGGCATACAAACAAGATTGAAGCTAAAATATACCAACGTAAGGCGATTCGCAATAAAGAAGCCAATCTTGCCTTGGATTCCATATCCCCATCAATTGTACCAGCATTGCTAATCCGAAGTTTTGCGCGCTCATGACTTGCGAATTGCATGATGACATAAGTAAGTCCTAACTCTAAAAAAACCTGGAACCCCAAAACACTTGCGAAGGTGTAGTAATAACCTTGCTCCGCATCGGAAAGGAACCGGCCAATCGCAATCAAGGTTATTAAACCAGCCAACGCCGACCATGCGCGACTTGCCATTGAAAAAGCGACAGCTTGATCAAAGTCTAATCGTTTGATTATATTAACTATAGGACCCAACAACGTACATTTCACCAACGACTCATAATGGCTCAAAACTCAAAAATCAATGAGGGCTTTGATTAATTCAGAAGTGAAAATTATGGGTTTGGACCGGGGTCAAAATTTAAAAAATCGGGTTGGAGGTTGGGAAATTCTACCTATTGCCGGTTGATTTCCCTGGTCCCCGAGGGCCGATTGGCCCTTTACCTGTCCGGGGGACCCTCTTAAGCCATCGCTTCTTGGGCTCTTTTCCTTTCTGCTAATAAAACTCGCTTGGTGTTAAAAGCCATCGCCTGACATAACCGATTCCACTGCTCTTTGAAGAGGGTGGTGAAACGTGCCTGCCCCGCCCCCATCTGCCTTTCTGTTAAACCAAAATACTGCTCAATCTTATATCGTATTTTGGAAATCCCTTTATTTCGCTGGTGCTCCAGTTCCGTTAATTTGGCATTCCGATAATCTTTCCGCATAATCCCATCCGCCATCTCATTCATATGCAGAAAGTCACGGTTATCCTGGCTACAATACCCCTTATCCGCATAAACTTTAGGCGGCTTCTGTTTCCCTTGCATCCCCCGTACGGCTATTGACTGGAAATAGTTCGTATCATGCTCAGAAGCTTTGGATATATAGGTCGATAAAATCAGCCCGCTTTCCACATCGATGGCGGCATGTTCCTTCATTCCGTAAAAGGGAACCTCGTCCCGAACCGTCCAATTCGAGTCCACATCACTTTTAAATTTCAGCGCCTTCCCTGTCCGATCCAAATTCCCTTCAACGGTCTCCCGCTTTTGCCTCTCTTCGTTTATCTTCTCATTACCTTTGGGCCGCGCTGATGACTTGACCAATCGGGCATCGATCGCCATCCCACCTTCAATCGAATACCCCTTCCGGGAAAACTGTTGTAGCAGCTCGCTATGGATCTTTTCCATTACCGTCGGACTGATGCGCTTTCGAAATCGTGAGATTAAGGAGTGATCCGGCGCAGACTGACGTAAAGGTATCCCAATAAAGCGTTTGAAGGATAAACGGTCATTGATCTGATTCTCCAACTCCGGGTCCGAATCGATCCCATACCATTTCTGCAGTAACACCGCTTTTAATAAGACCACCGGTTGATAGGCCTTATTGCCCAGTGGGGACTGCCCTACAGGGTAATCCTTCTGGAGTAACTCCTCAATGGGTGCCCAATCCATGATCTGATTGACCTCCATCAAGTATCCCTGCGTCCGACTCTTCTCCAAAATCCCGGCCATTTCCAGGTCAGCAAAACTTAAATTCCTATCAAATCTCTTGAAGGCCATTTCTCCCCCGAATGGGTTGATTTTGCCGTGTATTATACGGCCATTCGGGTTATTTATCAAGTGATTTTATACTGTTATCAAACTTTTTAGGCCCGACTGCCTACATTTTTGTCTCAGACTTGTGCAAAGGTCTCGCTTTGATTAATATAGAAGTGGAAATTATGGCTTTGGCTAGGAGTTAAAATGATTTCCTAGGTTTTCCGGATGCGCCTTCAAAGAAGCGGCCTAAACCGTCTTTATCCCAGAAGATCATTTTTTAATGCAACGTTTAGGTTTAGTTCTCATGATTGCAAAAGGATTACTTGAGGAAACGATAAAATAGAACCAAATTCTTGTGAAGATAATATTTATTTTCGGATAAACAATCTGCGGCCGGAAGAAAATGGGTCTTATGATGAGGGGGTCGTAAATCATGTTCCTTCCATTCCTATCGGCTTTGCTTCAGGTTCCATCTCAGAAATTGGTTTCCCAAATGCGATCTTTGGATAAACATTGGAATATGAATCCACCATTACCTGAAGTAGGTAAGGTTTCAAAGGCTCTTTCCATAGAGACTTTATCGCTAAATCGATTTCTGTAGTTTCATCAATCGTGTTTGCGTTAATTCCATGTGCTTGAGCGACCTTGGCAAAGTCAGGAGTATCATACCCCCATAACGTTCCCTGGTATCTGCCGTCAAAATAAGTTTCCTGGAATTGCCTAGTCATTCCATGACAGTGATTGTTAATGATTACAATTTTTATTGGGAGTTGGTTTCTAACAACAGTTTGTAATTCATGGATGCTAAGTTGAAATCCTGCATCACCAGCCACTGCTACTATTGGTTTCGATTTGTTTGTGTGAATAGCAGCACCAATCGCCGCTGGTAAGGCGAAGCCCATTGCCCCCATTCCTCCGGAAGTTAGAAAGCGTTGCCCATCGTATAATTCAATAGATTGAGCCGCCCACATTTGATGTTGACCGACATCAACCGCATAGACGATAGCTTCTTTTGTTCGAGAAAGTCTATGCATTAAGTAATTTGGATTAATTCCTCGGATATCTCTGAGTTCCTCTATGTCCGGCCATTTCCTTTTCAACGCAGCTATATCTTGCCTCCATGATTGATTATTCGGGAATTCCCTATTTTTCAATAGTTTAATCAGCGAACAGATGAATATTTTAAGGTCAGCAACGATTCCTACACATCCTTGCACTCTACTATTTATTTCTTCTGGTTCTATAGCAACATGGTAAACTGGACGATTTCCCTTAAATGAACGGGTATCGGACCCCGTTTGCCTTATATCGAGCCTGCTACCCAAAATCATTAAAAAATCAGCTTCGGCCAACGCCAGGTTGGCCCAACGGTTCCCATAAGTTCCAATCATCCCTATGCTGTTTGGGTCGTCCCAGGGGATACAATCACGAGCCAATAGTGAGGAAACAACCGGGACATTCAGAGATCTAACGAGTTGTCTAAATTCTGAAAAAGCTCCGCTGGCGCGAACTCCGCCACCGACTAAAATCAAAGGTTTCTTCGCCTTATCCAGATCATAAAGTATTTGTTCTAACAGACCGCTGTCGACTTCAAAAGCTTTAATATCGTTGATTTGACCATTGTGGATGATTTCATATTCTAATGTAGCCCGAAATATGTCCATGGGAATATCTAATAAGACCGATCCCGGCCTACCCTCAGTCGCAATATGAAAAGCTTTATCAAGAACCGAAGGTATCTCTTCAGGAGTACTTACCTGGTACGCGTATTTGGTTATTGGTGCTGCCATACTAACAATATCAGTTTCTTGAAAACCAAGTTGTCTCAAATGTTTGCTGCCTTTTTGCTCACTTCTGTTTACCTGCCCTGTAATAAAAACAGCCGGTGATGAATCGAAGAAACAACTACCAATACCCGTTAGAAGATTAATTGCACCAGGCCCACTTGTAGCGATTGCAAGCCCTGGAATCCCGGAAAGGCGGCCAACAGCATCAGCCGCAAATGCAGCGCTTTGCTCATGATGGACATTTATGATATCAATCCCACCCTCGATATACAACGAATCGATCAGGTCCATGATCATACCCCCAGACAACTCGAAAACGCAGCTAACACCCCTACTCTTTAAAAATTGGGCGATATATCTGGAAACCTTTATTTTGTTTAGTTTTTTAGGAATTATATCCATTTACTGTACCATTCCACTGTCCTGCGGAGCCCTTCTTCTAATGAAATTTGTGGTTTCCATCCAGTAGCATTTCTTAATCGCTCAACATTAGCTTCAAGATGGAAGACTTGATCTGAACTATAAGGAAGTTCTCCAAAACCTAGTGGTAGCGAACGATCGATCAAATCACGGATACGGGTGACAATATCGTAAAGTGGGAAAGCTGTTCCTGAGCCTAAATTAAATACCCCCACAGCATCGCAATCGATTATTGTTTTAATTGCAGTAGCCACATCGTCAACAAAGATATAATCCCACATTTGCTCACCCTTTGTCAAGGAAGGCCGCTTGCCCTTTAGTAGCTGCTGGATTACGTATGGTATAAGCCAACTAGGATTATCTCCGGGACCATAAGAGGAGAACAGGCGCAGCCAAGCGAACGAGACGCCCTCAGCGGCTGCCATGCGGTCCAGGAGCCAAAATGTAGAAAGTTTAGCGGCACCATATAAAGAGGTAGGATGCGTCGGCAAATTCTCATCGCTTCTGTTCAGGCACGGCCCGTACTCGGCTTGAGACCCAAGCCCTATAAATCGGCGAACTCCTGCTTTTGCCGCCAAGCGGTATAGCTCTATAGAAGAGAATACATTTTGAATTTGGGAAGAATTGTTACGATCCAGGCCCTTTAGGCCGTTCCATGCTAAATGCACAACGGAGTTAGGTGCAAAAGTTATTATTTGTTCGCCAACCTCATTAAGATTGTTTAGATCACCTTCAATTATTTTAACATTTTTCAAAATATCGGCAATTCTTCGGGTATCACTCGTTTTACGTAAAAGCAATGCAATATCTCGACCCTGTGCCACTAAATGACGTGTTAAAGCCGAACCAATAAATCCGGATGCTCCTGTTATCAAAATCTTAGGCAAAGTATTTCCCCATTTCTACTAAAGGGCCCCCCGCTATGATTCTGCTAAACATGATATTTCCCACCGGTAAACTACAGTTGAAACTGTCAATACAAATTGGGTAACTAACATTATTTTCCTCAATAACGGGATAAATAAGATTACCTAAACATTGTCTAGAGACCGACATTTCGTCAGATAATTAGCGATTTGTTCTAGCGAGATACGTTTCATGTCGTAACCGCTCAACATCGCCTTATGCCAATCTATAAGTCGTTTCAATGCCTCGTTTAAATTCCATCGTGGCTCCCAACCTAACCTCTGGCGGGCCTTGGAGCAATCAAGCTTCAAGTAATGGGCTTCGTGGGGCTGTGGCTGGAGATCATGCACCCAACCCGCATTCTTGCCCCACAATCCGGTCAACCGTTCAACAATCCAATACACCGATTTGGCGTCTTGTTCATTAGGCCCAAAATTCCACCCTTCAGCATATGACGGTCCTTCTTCAAACAACTTTTTTGCCAAATGTAAATAACCGTTTAATGGTTCAAGAACATGTTGCCACGGACGAATAGCAGAGGGGTTGCGAATTCTAATAATTTCCCCAGACTGGATAGCGCGCATAATATCAGGGACTAACCGATCTAATGCCCAGTCCCCCCCGCCGATGACGTTTCCAGCACGTGCACTGGCAACCGCTACACCATGTTCGGCATGGCGATCTGGGTGAAAATAAGAACGGCGATAAGAATTGGTGGCTAACTCAGCGCAGCCCTTGCTGTTACTGTAAGGGTCGAAGCCGCCCATGGGCTCGTTTTCCCGGTAGCCCCAAAACCACTCCTGGTTTTCGTAACATTTATCGCTCGAAACGATAACAACAGCTTTTACTCCGACAGCCCGACGTATGCACTCCAAAACATGTACCGTTCCCATCAAGTTGGTGGCATAGGTCTCCACTGGATTAGCATAGGAATATCTCACTAAGGCCTGTGCTGCCATATGAATAACAATTTCCGGATTGATTTCGGAAAAAACCGAATTTAAATATTCAAAATTCCGAATATCTCCGATTATGCTTGTCATGCCTTCGGCTACGTTACCAATCTCAAAGAGGCTAGGATTAGTTGGCGGTTGTAGTGCATATCCCGTCACTTTTGCGTTGAGGAATTGTAACAATAGTGATAACCAGGCACCTTTGAAGCCAGTATGCCCTGTAATCAGGACTTTTTTCCCTTTCCAGAAATCAGCTTTCAAGACCATATTTTCCATGGGGCTTTGCCGCTAGCCCAAAGCTCTTCGAGATGATTCCTGTCACGTAAAGAATCCATTGGATACCAAAAGCCGGTATGTTTGTAAGCAGCTAATTGACCTTCTTTAGCCAGCCTTTCTAATGGTGTCCTCTCCCAAATTGTTGAATCGCCTTCTATATAATCGATAACTTTTGGAGATAAGACAAAAAAACCCCCATTCACCCATTCACCATCTCCAAGTGGTTTTTCTAAAAAATTCGTAATCTTATTTTCAAATAAATCCAACGCCCCAAAACGTCCGGGTGGTTGCGTCGCCGTTAAGGTCGCTAAGGTACCCTGCTGCCTATGGAATGATACTAGTTCGGAAATGTTTATGTTTCCCACTCCGTCCCCGTATGTTAAACAAAAATCTTCGTCCCCTAAATACTTTTTAACTCGCTTGACTCGTCCTCCAGTCATGGTATATTCACCTGTATCGATTAGCGTCACCTTCCAAGGTTCTACATCATTCTTGTGGATTTCCATCTTATTGCCACACATATCGAATGTAACGTCTGACATGTGTAAGAAGTAATTAGCGAAATACTCCTTAATCACGTAACCTTTATAGCCAAGACATACGACAAAATCATTGATACCATGGCTAAAATAGATTTTAAGAATATGCCATAATATTGGCATCCCTCCTATTTCGACCATTGGTTTCGGTCTAACGGATGTTTCTTCGGCGATGCGGGTTCCCAATCCCCCCGCCAGAATTACAGCTTTCATAGTCCCCCTTATTATCCTTCAAGATTAGAAGATACCGTAATAAAAAAACAATAGTTGAACTTATTTAAGACATTTCGAGATAATTAATGACTGAAAAGTGTAATGGATGGAAGATAGAAGGTAAAGTAATGCTCAATATTGTACTGAATCTCGGAATTCCCTTTTTCCTTGATTTACTCTTTGTTTCTGGTTCGGACTGATGACCGAAACAGCCGAGAGAGTGAAGAAGTTTAATGGACATCGCTCATCACTTTAATAACCTCCTCCTGAGATTGAGCATTCAGGTAAGGATCCATGGGAATACTGAAAATCTTGTCCGCGGCATCTTCACTGACCGGGAAAGCGCCCGGCCCATAACCTAAGGATGCGAAGGCCGTCTGCAGATGAAGGGGCTTGGGATAATAAATAGCCGTTGGAAATCCATTGTCCTGGAGTCTCTTTTGAATAACGATCCGGTGATTTCGGTCTTCGGCAAGAAGGGAATACTGCGCCCAGACGCTTTGGTAGCCATCAGGAATTCGAGGAGTTAGGAATGAGGAGTTAGGAGTGAGGAGTGCCGTATAGCGACTGGCAACTTCATGCCTAAGAATCACCTCTTCCGGGAAGACATTGAACTTGGATAGGAGGATCGCTGCCTGGAAGGTATCCAGACGGCCGTTGATCCCAATTCGGACATTATCGTACTTATGATTTCCTTTACCGTGGACTCGGATGGACCGCAGGCTTTCGGCCAGATGGTCATCAGCGGTGAAACACATCCCCCCATCGCCATAGCATCCCAATGGCTTGGCGGGAAAGAAGGAGGTACAGGCGATATCGGTCAGGGAACAGGCTTTTTTGCCTCTATATTCCGCCCCGAAGGATTGGGCGGCATCCTCGACGACGAATAGATTAAATTTCTTTGAAATTGAATTTATAGAATCGTAGTCAGCAGGGAGACCAAACAAGTCTACGGCGATAACACCTCTTGGCCTCAAAGCTGAAAGGTCGATGTTTGATGAACCAGGCAGAGGGTAGATGCTTTTATCTCTGTCTATTAAAGCACTTATGGCTAAATCTAGTTTGGATGGGTCGATATTGTATGTCAGGGGATCGATGTCTACGAAGACCGGCGTGGCCCCGAGCAGACTGATTACCTCCGCCGTGGCAATAAACGTAAAGGGTGTGGTGAAAATGGCATCGCCCGGGCCAACATCGTAGGCCATGAGAGCCATGAGGAGGGCATCCGTCCCGGAGGCGCAGCCGATGCCATGTTTTGTACCGACATAAGAAGCAAGCTTTTGCTCAAGCTCTTTTATTTCCGGCCCCATGATGTACTGACCGTGGCGAAGCACCGTGTGCATTCGATTTTCAAGGGTTGGCCGAATGAGGTCTTGCTGCCCTGCCAGATCAATAAACTGCAGAGGGGTTTTGGATGTTTCCTCGTGAAGGTAACTCTGAGGAGTAATCGCCTGTGGAAAACGCGTGGCCAGATCCTCGTCCCGGGTTAAAAGACGCGCATTCTTTCCTAATCGACTGACAGCTTTGCAAAGCTGCATATCTTCCGGATTTTCGGCTGACCATACATCACCATCCTCAGAAAGAGCGGCCATCCATTGCTTATCCCGCGAAAATATTCCGAGGGCGGCCTTGGCTTGGGTGTGGGAATCAGCAGTCCCGATCTCCTGATGAAGCTTATCCCAGGCAATCCTCCTGATTTCATGGGCCATCACATATTCCAGCGTCTGAACACAACCGGTGTACAACCACAAACGCACATTCTCCCGGTTGGCCTTATCAATCGCCTTAATGGAATCCGTTAAAAATGGAAACCGCCCGGCGCAAATGTCTATTGTCACGTTAACATCCAACAACAGGTCGCTGATCATCGGTAGGTAGTCTCCAATTCTGATGCGAATTTTTCCGCATCCGTTTTTCCATCATTTGCCCATCCGTATAGCGGCCCAAGCACAGCTTGGATCTCGCCCAGCATTTTTCGAAGATGTGAATTTGTAATATCAACGTCAGGCATCAGGATTTCTCCCTTGGGTTTTTCTGGAAAGGATTCTGTGTATTCATCAGGTATGATTAGTTCGACCTTTACCGGGTAGGTTTTCAACCGTAAGGGGTTTTTTAGAACTACCCGACCATCCTCATAAAACATTGCCTGCGTTTTCATAATTGCTCCTTTAACCCTTGTGTGTCTTGACTATAGCGTTTTCCGCAGGTCAGGCAATCCAAATCGTCGGTGAGCCGTTCGCCGCATTCGCACGCCCACCCGATCCGGCGGGCCGGATTGCCTACCACCAGGGCATGATCCGGGACGCTCCGGGTGACCACCGCTCCTGCACCCACGAAGGCGTAACTGCCGATGGTCACTCCGCAGACGATGGTACAATTGGCCCCCAGGGTGGCCCCGTGTTTTACGAGCGTGGGTCTTACCTGGTCCATCTTGCGGATTTCGGCCCGGGGATTGTATATGTTGGTAAAAACCATGGAGGGTCCGCAGAAGACGCCGTCTTCCAACGTTACCCCTTTAAATACGGAGACGTTGTTCTGAATCTTGCACCCCTTACCGATAATAGTATCCGGTCCGATTACCACGTTCTGGCCGATGTTGCCGTTTTCACCGATTGTTGAACCAGATAAAATATGGGAAAAATGCCAAATTTTTGTGCCGGTGCCGATTTCTACGCCCTTGTCGACCACTGCTGTGGAATGGAGGAAAAAGGACCTGTCCTGTGGGACCGGACGGAAGGACTGGGTTTGGCCGGTTTCAAGGGAATGCTGGCAGACCTTGAGCACCTGGAGTACTCTCAAACCTTCGGCTCCGTCGGTACGGGGCGCGTTCCGGGTTTCCAGGCATTCGAGAAAATGGGCGCATTCGGCCCGCAGCGGCTCTTCCTGGGGCACGGTTACAGCTTCCCCTTCGCCTTTAACCGCTTGGGGCAGGTAATTGCGCCATTCCACATGGTGGGCATAGAGAAGGAGTTTTTCTTCCCAGGGAGCGGTATCGTTGAATACTGCCATTTTGCGATCCCCGACAACCACGAGTTTCTGCTCCTTGAAGGGATGGAGCCAGGAAACGAAGATGTGGGCCTTTACCCCGCTGGCAAAAGAAAGCAGAGAGACGGTGACATCGGCGATCTGCCGGTGCAGGTAATTTCCACCCTGGGCCTGGGCCGTTTCGGGCATCTCTTCGAGCAAACCGAGAATGACCGAGACGTCGTGAGGGGCAAAGGACCAGAGGACGTTTTCCTCACGGCGCAGCTTACCCATATTAAGGCGGTTAGAATAGATGTAGCGGATACGGCCGAGTTCTCCCCGTTTAACCAGTTCCTTAAGCTTCAGAAGCAGGGGATGGTACCAGAGGAGGTGACCGACCATAAGGATCTGCTTTTTCTCAGCGGCAAGTTGTATCAACGCCCGGCCCTCGCTTTCAGAAAGGCACAGGGGTTTTTCAACGTAGACATCTTTGCCGGCTAGAACGGCCTCTTGGATCATGACGCCGTGAGTTTCCGCCGGAGTGGCAATAGCCACTCCCCATATATCCGGGTCGTTCAAGGCCTCGGTGTAGGAATCGCTTATTCTAATACCGGGATAGTCCTGAGTCATCCGTTCCTGAATGGTTGGGTTGGGATCGACGATCAAGCCCAGGACGCCCAAGCCGTGAAAATTCCGAACCAGGTTTTTCCCCCAGTACCCGGCGCCGATCACCGCCACTTTTTTGGGGTTGGTTATGGTTGTTTGCATCTTTCTCCTTTATGTATTTTAGGGATGGTGTGGCACCTTTGCACCAGGAAGGCGAGACGTTTGGGATTCACGAATTGGGTCCGGCTTTTTTCTGAGGCCGCCCAGAATGTAGACAATAAAAAGCCGAAAGGGTCTTACCAGGTAATACAACGACTGCCAGCGATCCGACAGGCGGAGAGCCTGCCCGTCCTTGAGGCGGGGAGTCAGCGTGACCCAAAAAGCATAGCGAAGCCGGTCCAGGAAGTGGTCGTTGCTTAGGAGCATGGGAAATAGATTGGCAATCAGTCCAAGAGTAATATTGGAATAAATCCGATCGGAAGTCTTTTTGGCTAAATAGACCGCTGTTTTATCTTTTTCGACCTGGTCCCGAATTTGGTCGGGGACTGGGGTCAATAACAGTTTATTAGCCAGCAGGATAGAGGTTAAGGTCATCCGTCGACATCGTTTTTGCGCGGCTTTTCGAAAGACATACGACCAGTCCATTTCCCGAGTTTCCATTAACTTTGCCAGATCGCTGATCCATTTCAAGCTGGACCACCCATGGAGGGACCCGTGGATCGCCAACACCAATAATAAGTCCTCCGGGGATAAGGTGGGGAGGGATTTATTGCCCAGGAATGTTTCCTCGGTTCGCTGCCACCAGGTATCATTTTGCCTGGGGGAATATATCCAATCCAGGTAAATCCCCCAGTGGAGATCGATCTGCGTTTCCCGGGTTTTACTGTAGAAACTATATTCATAGGCTGATTTGAGAAGGATCGCTTCTTGAAAGGGGGAATTTAAAGGTGTAATCGGTGCATAATGCAGATCTTCCAGAATCTGGGTTGCTCGGTGAAAATCTCTGGGTGCAATGAGGATATCCAAGTCTGCATAACACCTTAAGCCCGGATTTCCATAAAGAATCGAGGTCAGAACAGGGCCTTTAAAGGGAATGGCCTTGATACCCTTCTCTTCTAAAAGGGTGAGGATACGGAGCAGTTCGCTGATGGCATAAAGATTCTTCCGGGCGTTTGCTTGAAAAAAATTCCCAAGCTCTTTCATGATTGGAGCAGGAGCCTTATCCGGGCAATGGGTCTTGAGTGGACCAATAGAGGAGGGGGAGAATACCGTGGCGATGTCCCTGTTCGATGACCAGATTCCAATCCACTCCTTTGGAAATCAGGGCCTCCAGCTTGGGGCCCTTTCCCGGGTCCACGCCGGCGCAGCAGATAAGGAGGTCAGTGACTTCGGGGGGGATAGCCATAATAGGTCAAGATAGAAGATGGAAGATGGAAGAGGGAAGCAAAAGAAAACAGGCTCGGCCTGCGGCGGTGGTCCCTCGGTAGTATGTGTTTTCTGGGTCCATTTTCAATTATCGATTAAAAATGTCGTCCGGTAACTCAAACTTTTTGATCAAGCCCTTTAGTGCATAGGGTAAAATTATGGTTTTCATACCATGGGCCTTCACAGGAAATGATTTCGAACCCTTGATAAATTTGCCAGAATGGCGGCCACCGGTTTTTGTATCAAAAACAATCTCATGTTTCTTCAGTATTTCAACAAGTTTTCTTAACTCGATGGGCTTAGGCATAGACTACTTCATAGATCGGATGAGACTTGAAACGATTGGACAATTGTTTTATTGATATCGTTTCTTTCTCAAGCTCCAACTTCCGATAGATATTCCAAAATTCATCAATATCTGGATCAATGGCTTGTTCTATCGCCCCGCTTTTAACGGCATGATCGATATAATCCTTTATGCAATCACCCAGCGATTCAAGAGCTTCTGTTTCCGTTTCCCCATGACTTGATATGGAAAAGTCCAAACAACGGGCGACAATAACCCCATCTTCTTCTGTCAAAAGAACATGAAGATGAAAATTTGGAAAATCCTTTATCAAAGCCTGGACACCCCTTAATGGTCTCATTTTGGCTGCCCCCCCCCGTCTTTTTATAATCCCTTATTCTTTATCATCTAAATTTTGATCCAAGATAATCTCTGGTCTCTTTGATCTGGTCAAGCAAAAATAGACACCCGGTTAAGCAACCTTAGACAAGGTTAACTGCTTTTCAAAATCACTGGGGGAGACATACCCCAGGAAGGAATGGAGACGGCGGCTGTTATAAAACATCTCGATGTAGTCGATCACCGCACATCGGGACACTTCCCGGGTAGCATAGGCTTGATCTCCAACCTCTTCGGTTTTTAAAGTATGAAAAAAGCTTTCGACCAGTGCACTTCGGGGGGGATAGCCATTTTAGGTCAAGATGGAAGAGGGAAGATGGGAGATGGAAGCAAAAGAAAACATGCTTGGCTCCCGGCGGTGGTCACTCGGTGGTGTGTGTATCTTGGGTCCATCCTGCCACCTCGAGGGAACGGAGGAGACGACGCGGGATAACCCATAGCAACTTTCGGAAGGCTTCTACACTAACTGGTTGTCCCTATACGTCGATCGATGTTTACGCTCTCCTCATTTGGTTTCAGCACGGGTTTGGCCTTGTCTTCCTGGTCCATCAAGTAATCAATATAGCGGTCCGGATCATTACCAAAACGTTCGGAAATGGAGCAACGAACCTTACGCGTTTCTTTTACTATCCCAGAATCCTCAACCATTTCAGCCTCCCATAAGCTGATTCGGAGTGACCAAAAATGGAACATAAAGTCCCATTAAGAGATTGGACATCCTAATCCGTCTAAATTTATTTGGGTTAGCAATGTGTTTGCAGTTCCAGGTCAGCAGATAGTCACACTTGTGAAGGGATGCCAATGCAAGATGCAACGCATCTCCAACAGGATTTACAGGCATCACCCGGTTCTGAATATAGGTTTGGACAATCTGCCTGACTGCATCTTCGATAGGAACTTCCGGAAGAACACGAACAAGATCGAGTGCCTCTTGCGAGTGGGGAAAATTGGGATGAGACAATTCATCAACGACAGCCCGGCTGATAACCACTTCGTATCGGTCCCGTACCTCATCCCACCATAGGCGACTCCAATAACGTTGTGCAGATGAAACGATGTCGGCCCTCTCATCAAAATATGCGCCAATCACCGATGTCTCCACATAGACTCTTTCTGCCATATGCCCCCCAATCTTAGTTACTTTTGCCAAAAAAATCCGTTTTGGAGATCAGGAATCATAATTCACCATAACAGCTTAGGGCCGGATTCCCATACAGGATGGAAGCCAGCACCGGGCCTTTAAAAGGAAAAGCCTTGATGCCCTTCTCTTCAATTAGGCTGAGGATACGGAGCAGTTTGCTGACGGCAAAGAGGTTCTTCCGGGCGTTGGCTTGAAAAAATTCCCTAAGATCCTTCATAATCGGATCAGGGACTTTATCCGGGCATTGGGTCTTGAGGGACCAGTAGAGGAGGGGGAGAATATCGTGACGATGCCCCTTTTCGACGACCAGGTTCCAGTCTACTCCTTTGGAAATCAGCGCCTGCAGCTTGGGTCCATTGTCCGGGTCCACGCCGGCGCAGCAGATGAGGAGGTCGACGACCTCAGGGGGGATAGCCATAATAGGTCAAATCACCGCAAAGGCGCGAAGGGCGCAAAGAAAGACGAACGACATTTCACCACAGAGCCACAGAGGGCACAGAGAACCATTTTTTTTCTTTTGCCGGGAGATACCGGCAAATGAAAAGATGCTCGGCCTCCGGCGGTGGGCTCTCGGCGGTGCATGGGTTCGACGACCATCCGGCCATCCCGAGAGAACGGGTCCATTTAATTCAAAGAATCATTTCTTTCAGTAGGAGGTCTTCCACCTCCATGACAAACTCCGTTAAAGTGACAAGCTGTCCGGCATCATCTTCAAACTGGTGGTCTTCGGGTGATCCAAAAGGATGTTTATGCCAAATTCCTCCTTCGCTATCTCTCCCATATATGCGCTGTCCAAGGCTGATTAATGCGAAGTTTGCCTTTTCTTTTTTAGTGTTGGCATACACCTGAATGAAAATAGTATCGTTTATAACCATTCGAAATCTTAAGGCATTATCCGTTCGATCCAGATCGACAAGGTCTCTGATAAATGCGCACGTCTTGACCAGCAATTGAGCTTCATATAGTAAGTCATCAAGCATCAAAACGCTCTTTGAGAAGTTCTTGAAGCCCCCGCCTCATACTCTGAATTCCATCAAGGGCCATTTCCCATTCATCAGAATCGGATTCAACCTCCCAGCTATATCCTTTCTTTTTAACCGTCTCGGTTTGCTCAAATTCCTCAAAGGTCATCCCATACTTTCTTCTCAAAAGCCTGTCAATATGTTCATAGTTGGTAAGTCTGCGTCTATATTCAGATTCCAACACTCCCAGTATGTTTTCCTCTGCTTTTTCACCGTAACAACCGAGATATTTGAAGTGCTTAATAATTTTTTCCGATATTGTTTCCATAAAATCCCTTTTCATGATTCCTGTGCGGATTTGCGGGACGTTCTTGAATTAGTTGACTTATTGTTAAAATTGATTCCTATCCTCGGACCCAGGCATAGTAAGGCGGATGAAAGGGTGATCTCACCGCAAAGGCGCAAAGGAAGCAAAGAAAGACGAGCGACATTTCACCACAGAGAGCACCGAGAACCTTTTTTTCCATTTGCCGGGAGATACCGGCAAATGAAAAGATGCTCGGCATCCGGATCAATAGCTTGTTCTATTGCGCCGCTTTTAACGGCATGATCGATATAATCCTTTTCTTTTTTATGGCGACGCTCTTAATCAATTTGCCGGCCAAATTTACTGCCTTTTCTGCTTCTTCCCGTGTCGGGGATCCCAGGGGCAGCAGGCCTGCTTCCGCGGGATAGCGTCCCCGGTAAATACTGTCGACGAACACGATCTCATCTTCAGAAATGGGGAATTTTACCCGAAGGTCTTTTCCAATCGCGGCCAGGCGGGCCGCGCTATGGGTCTTTTCCAGGTCCCATCCTTTTTTGAATAAGGCCGCTTTCATGGCTTTTTCAACGGATTGCTGCGCATGAAAGCAGGCTCCTTTGAAAAAACCACCCTGGAAGAGATGGACGGCCATATCCAGCTCGTCCTGGGCCTGCTTTACCCATTCCGTTACGGCATCCTTCATGAATAGCGACCTCCCCTCCTTGGATATGAGGTGCAAAAAAGGGCTTCCCTTTTTCTGATATTCCCGCCACTTGGACAAAGAAACGATAAAGGGATCGATGGAGAATTTTTTGTAGAACGGCTTGAGAGAATTCTGAACGAGAGATCCGGCATCTTCAATATTTCTCTCCCGATCATCAATTAAAATCAATAAATCCAGATCATTTCCTGACCCTTCCCGGGCCACGGACCCAAAAAGAACAACCGAACAGGGATCGACGGCCTTTCTAATCGATGCGGCCGCCTTCTTTGCATCTTCGTAAGTTACTATCATACTTAGAGAAGGGAGTGCAGAGAAGCGAAGATTTTATTTTTCCATCTCACGCTCATTTTTCCTGTGTTGTCAAGGCATAATGCTGTGCAAGCTTCGATGCATAGGCCAGAACTTTAGGGACCACAGCCAGCAACCTTGGCGTAAGTAATGCCACAGACTGATAAATTTCCGGCAGGCGATCTGCCGCATATTCATGGGCGATCAGATTTCTGAGTTCGCGAATATGGACCAGATCACTGGCCGATTCAACCCAGCCGCGCTTTTCTGCCCGTTGGATACGATCCAGTAAAGTGCCATCCGGTGTCAGTTCCAACTCGTCAATCAGGCGCATGATTTTCTGTGTCAAGAGGTCGGAGAGGCGTGCGAAACGGCTGCTAAGTGACTCCAGACGCTCCAGTTCTTCTGGATGTCCAGTTATCTTGCCGGATGATGTCCAGGGTCCGCTCCTGTGAAAGCGCCAAATGTGAGGCGGCCTGTTCCAGATGCGCCAGCCCTTCCTGCAGCAGGAGGAGCTTGTCCGTGTTCATAGGGGCACTCCACTTGCCATGGCAAGCCGTGTAAAAGGCCTAGAAAGATCGGGGTAGATAGCCAAGTCAATTTTTTGTTCGCCCATTATCTGATGCAATCTTGCCAGCACAGTCAGCTTGTCCATTAAGCAGATTTTTCTGGAGATGACCAATAGTTCGATATCGCCGCCCCTGGTATTGTTGTTGGCCCTCGAGCCAAACAGGTAGATGTTCGCTTCCGGATCAACTTCCGTAATGGCTTGCCGTATGGCCTGATGTTCGGCCGTGGTTATGCGCATTAATAGGCGGGGTCGTTCCGGATAAAACGAGCGAACTCGTCAAGGTCCCTACGGATCAACCGCCAGTGACGTTTCACCTTAGTTTTGAGATTTCGTACCCTTTCAGGGTCCAGCTCATACGAGTAGGCATGCCGAAAGATATGTCGGAAGGCCCTTAATTCATCAAGGATCAGGAAACTCGTTTCAGACAATAAATTCGTCCGGATGCCGGGAATAGTCAATCGCATGCGCTGAAGGAGTTCCCGATGGTACCGGGATAAGTCCTCAATACGGTTTTCAAAGGTTTTGGCCACCTCTCGGAAAAGTTCTTCCAACGCAGAATAGAGGTTATGCAGGAGGTAGCTCAAGTGACTTATTTTTTCCCTGTCCGTAGGTTGGGTGGATTCAGCCTCTTTCCATATGCGCTCAATCAACTCCATTTGGCTCTCAAAATAACCCAAAAGCACGGCCAACCGTTCTTTCTTCATATAATCCGCCTTCCCTTTTGCTGAAGGGATATAAGGAATCGACAACGCTCTCCTTCGATGAGGTCGACTGACCGGTTCAACAGGCTCTCCATTTCGGTTACGGTTTTCAAATAGTCCCCGCAACTAGGCAAAGTGATTAGCGACCTGCTGAATAAAAGATTCCACGTCCTCCAATTCATTTAGGACTGCCTGACATATCTGTTCGGCGTCCACTTTTTCGTAGTCATGGGCCAAAAAATTTCTAAAACCGGCGATTTTGGCAAAGGAATAGGCGAAGGCGGGATCTAAAATGCCGTTTTCGCCTAGGATGTCAAAGGCCTCGGAATAGGATTGAGGAGTTCTAAGGTTTTTTTGACTAATCACCAATTCTGCCAATGCAATACAGGTATCGGCCATTAAATAGAGGTAATGAAGCAAGGCCCCGCGATAGAGAGGATCGGAGTTAAATCGGTTCAGGCAATCGTCTTTGAGAGATCGGATCAACAAAAGAAACTCTCTGATCCGGGCGATTTTATTCGCTATCCTTTCCATCAAATTCCCATGATTCTTTTTCGCTGGGTTTTGAAATCGATGACCTGATGCCGAACCTTGAGTTCAAAGTCCCTTCTTGTGATTAACCCCCCCGGTGTTTCGAAAATAACAAGGCCTTCATTAACGATGCTTTCGAGGAGAATGATATTCTTTGCCGTGTTGAGCAAAACCACATCAACATCATTTCTTTTTAATGCCCTGCAAAAATCGGCATAAAGGGCAAATTTAATTTCCAAGAAGTCGGATTTCTTCTTGTTCGAAGTATAGACGGCAATGTCAATATCACTCAAGGGACGGCCTTGATGAGACAGGGTTGAACCGAAAAGATAGGCAAACGCAACCTTGTCTCGATGCCGTTCCAGTACCGGCTGTAACTTTTCACCGATTCCCATCTTTCCTGATATTGGGGATAGGCCCTCTTGACTAAGATTTGTGATCAAGGACCTCCCCCGACCTTTTGAGGAAAGCAGATATGCTTTCGGCAAAGTCTAAAAAATCGGGGTCCGGACATCGGTTCGATACACCTCCCAGGTGATATCCCTGGCTTTTTCCAATTCGCGGACGTTGGTCTGAATATCTCCCAAAATCTTTTCCAGCAGGAGACGATCTACCATAAATTATCCTCTTTTAGGCCGGATGGTGAAAAGTCCGACTGCGGTATCGACGGTGAAGATAAAGGAAATCTTCGAAGGACTTTCTTCCCCGAACCTCAAATTGTTTCCTGAGCAGGGGATCCCGGTCATAGAGGAGACGCCCGTGCCGGCGCACCTGGTATTTTAACAGCTCCCCGGCCCGATTGAGGATGACCAGGTCAACCCTCAACCCCAAGGCCTTTTCCAGAGAGACCGCCAACTCCAACAGGGGAAAATCGTCTTCCTTCCCGGGAAGGAGGAGGATGGCCAGGTCCAGATCACTCCCCGGTTTCGCTTTTCCTGTGCTTTGGGAGCCGAAGAGGTAGACCGACAGAATGGTCGTGTAAGAGAGTGCCCAGCGCTGAACGACTTCGGTCAATCCTTCCGGAGAAATAGAGTTCATCGTGTCACCACTACCACCAGAGATGGGCAAGCAGGATTTCGATCTCCGGAAAGGGTTCGGCCCGAACCCGATCGTCGTCGGCATGGGTGGATAGGAGCGACCATCGGCCTGATTCCAACCGAAACACTTCAAGCGTCCGGGCAATAGGGTCCAACAGCCAAAGGAAGGGGACCGCATATTGAGCGTAAAGAGGCATCTTCTTGATTCGATCTATCCGAAAAGTTGCAGGAGAGAGGACTTCGCAGATCCAGTCCGGAGGCGTGGCAATAAAGTTGGTATCCGGAGGGGTGGTAAGCCTTTCTTTATTCCAGCCGGTGAGGTCAGGAACCAGGAGGTGTTCGCCAAGAGCGATTTCCGGTTCAAACAGAAATATCCAGCCTCCGGGGCCTCCCTCCGCGAACCGATACGGTGGGCCGATCCGACCATCCAGAACCGATACCGCATGGCTATGTCTCGGCGAAGGTCTGGGAGTAACAACCAATTCCCCGGCAATGATTTCCCCGATCATATTTTCCGGAATTTCGAGGAGATCATCGTAAACCGCTTCTTTTTTTGCCGTCTCCGACATACATAATCTCCAGTTGGTCAGGTTGTCATTCTGAGCACTTCGCGGGTTTGTCATCCTGAGCCCTTCGCCTGCCTGTCATCCTGAGCAACGCGAAGGATCTCGGTTATCGGCTCAGGGTAAACTCTGTGAAGGATCTCGTTTTTCGGCTCAGGGTAAACTCCACGAAGAATCTCGTCTATTACCTCAGGTCCTGCCCAAGGGATTCTTCAGTCGCTCTGCTCCTTCAGAATGACAAAGAAGACTGAGGCCGCCTAAATGTGAGTGCCGATCGGCTCGGAAAGCCATTTTCGTACTAAAGCTTTTTCCGTGTTTAACCAAAGGGTCATGAAGCGCCATGGTCTGTGCTATAGCCGGTGGGGTCCTTCTGAGGCTTCGCATTCCCGGGTTGAGGACCCGAAGAACCGTTTTCCCTGATAAGGGATCTATTATTTTTCCACCATTCGATAATAAAGGCTAAAAATATAAAGACAAAGAAAGCCAGCAGGGTAGCGATAATTACGATCGTTGCCTTTTTGGGTTTAACGTGCCTCAAAGGGAGGTTGGGCTCAGAGACGAAGCGATACGATTCATAGAAGGTGTAACGAAATATTTCCATATCATTTAACAGGGAATTGTATACTTCGCGGTTGGTGTCTTTGCTTAAGTCCAAGTTCTTGAAAAACTGATTTTGAAGTTCGACCAGGTTGTTGTAAACCAAATCCCCGTTTTCATCTTTCCCGAAAAATTTTCGGGCATCATTAAAAAAGTTGTAATTTACCTGGGAAATTTCCTTGTTTCTATTTTCCTTGGCCGATTTTTCCATTAGATCGGCCACCTGCGATTCCACGCCCACCAACTGCGTGGCCGGAGACAAATAATTGTAGCCCCCCTCCCCAACCGACACGACCTGGCGATTTTCGGCGGAGCCGCCCGACGGGTAACGCTTTAAGATACTCTTCATGCGGTCCGCTTTTAGGGTAAGCTGTTCCAGGTTAAATTTGGTGGTCAGGTTCTCATTTTCAAACTTACGAATATCATTAGAGAAAACGGTATAGTTGGCGTTGATGTAATCATAAAGGAGGTTATACATGATCGTATTCCGGAGAAATACCCCGAGAATGATTACCAGTGCCCGGGCTTTATCCGGACCTTTGGCCTCCCAGTTCAACTGGACCCCGACCACATAATTCTGTGCGTCGGGAGGGATGCCGGCCAACACTTTTAAGTCTTCCTTGGCGTAGGCATAGGCCGGGGATATGAGCTTGTTAAGATCCTCGGAAGATTGGATGGACTTGGAAACCATGGATAAATCTTCCTCATTTAAGAGCCCTTTCCTCTTAATGAAATTCTGAAAAAGCAGAGGGTTGGTGAAACGCTTTTGGTATTTTTTGAATTCGGGTATCCCCACGGTTGAAACCCGAAGGGTCCGGTCTTTATAATTATCCTTATCCTTATCCTTATCCTTATCCCTTTCCGAGCCGATACGCTGGGTGGTAAAGGCATAAAAGCCTTCACTACGATAGACACGGGGAAGCAGCAGGGCAATGAGGAGCGACAAAAGGGCGGCTAATAGGGTGCCGTATAGAATAAATTTTCTCCTTCGGTAAAGTATTTGAAAAATAGGAGCCAGGCTAATTTCGTCCTCGTAAAGGGGTCTGGGGGCTTGTTCGGGGTTCATGGGGTTTGGTTTCCTTCTTCTTGGTTCAGGTACCAGCCGTAGGTGGAGGATATCCCCTCTTTTAGGTTGGTTTTATACTTCCAACCCATCTGCTGAAGCCGATGGACATCCAGGAGTTTTTGGGGAGTCCCATCCGGTTTGGCGGCGTCAAACACCAATGCCGCCTCAGGATAGACTACCGCTCTCACCAATTCGGCCAGTTCCCGGATAGTACAGTCTTCCCCGGCGCCGATGTTGATATGGGGATCCTCTGAATAATGCTCCATTAAATAGAGACAGGCATCCGCCAGATCATCCACATAGAGAAATTCCCGGCGGGGTGAACCGGAGCCCCAAATGACTACGGATCGTGAGGGGGTGAGGCGTGAGGCGTGAGGCGAATCGGTTGGGATTGCCGATTTATCACCGGGGATGTCCAGGGAATCTTTTAATTCCGGCGGGATGGGACCGAATAGGGTTTCGTCTCGATCAAGCCCTTCCAGGTCGCCTCGCGCGGCCAATTTGGCCAGATGAAATTTACGGATCAGGGCCGGGAGGACGTGGGAACTCAGCAAATCGAAATTATCGTGGGGACCATAAAGATTGGTGGGCATGGCGGAAATGAAGTTGGAGCCGTACTGCTTCCGATAGGCCTGGCAGAGTTTGATCCCGGCAATCTTGGCGATGGCATAGGGCTCATTGGTGGGCTCCAGCAGGCCGGTCAGAAGGTATTCCTCGACCATGGGCTGCGGGCATTCCCGGGGATAGATGCAGGAACTGCCCAGGTAAAGGAGCTTTTCGGTTTGGAAGATGTGGGCGGCATGAACCACGGTGGCATGGATCATCATGTTGTCGTAGATGAATTCAGCGGGGCGGGTGGCGTTAGCCCAGATGCCCCCCACGGTCCCGGCCACCAGGAAAACGTACTCGGGCCGGTTGGCCCGAAACCAGTAATTGACCGCGGCCTGATCACGCAGGTCAAGCTGATGGCGGGTGGCAGTCAGCAGGTTGGTATAACCCTTCCGTTGTAAAAGGCGGAGGATGGATGCGCCCACCAGACCTTGGTGGCCGGCCACAAAAATACGAGCGTTTTTAGAAATTTCGGGCATGGTTTCAATGGGGAGAGTCTTGCAAAGTGAATTCCGAGAATTTATCTATCATTGTCAAATAACAATATCTTTAAATTCGAAATCCGAAGCACGAAATTCGAAACAAACAGCAATGTCCAAAATTCAAATGACCGAAACAGCCTTCCCTCCCTGCTCGGGAGGGCGTGAAAATTGGATCCCCCCACCTTGGTGGACCGCTGCGCTGCAGGGTGTTTTGAATTTAGAATTTTGGTCATTTGAAATTGTTTCGAGTTTCGATATTCGGATTTTGTATTTCTAAGCAAAAAATGGAATATTTTTTGCTTGGGGTTACAGGACATCGGCGAAGCCGGATCGGGTTTTCATAAACCACATATATCCGCAGACAAAAACAAGTACGGCGCCGGCCGTCTGAAGGAACCAGAAACCGAAGTCGGGCCACTGATTCCAGACCAGCACTTGCCGGAATCCCTCCAGGATCCCGGTCAAGGGATTCAGCTTGATATAAATCCGGAATCTTTCCGGGACGGCCTCAATCGGATAAAAAATCGGCGAGAGGAAAAAAAGAATCTGGACGACTATTCCGACGGCATAATTGATGTCTCGGAGATAAACGCCTAAGGAGGACAAAAACCAGGCCAGGCCCAGGGAGAAACCGGCCAGGGGGACAATAAACAAGGGGAGGAGAAAAACCTTGGCCGAGACGGTTCCCAGGAGGACCAATTCACCGGCTATCAGGATGGCCACACTGATGAGCCCTTGAAAAAGCGCGGCCCCCAATACGCTCACCGGCAGGATCTCCAGGGGGAAAATTACCTTTTTAACATAGTTGGGGTTGGAAACGATCAGGGAAGGGGAGCGGGTTATGGTCTCCGAAAAAATGGTGAAGGCAATCAATCCGGCAAATAGGGTCAGGGCAAACTCCCCCTGGTTGATCTCCCCGCCGCCCAGCCACTTCACCTTAAAAACCAAGGAAAAGATAAATGTATAAATTCCAAGTAATAACAAGGGAATAATCAGAGGCCAAATCATCCCCAGGTAGGACCCTTTATAGCGTCCCTCGATCTCCCGCCGGGTGAACTGGCTCAACAGATTCCGGTGGCGATAGAGGCTGTAAAGGGGCCCCAGGGGGTTCAGGAATCGGTACCAGGAAACGGAAACCAGGTTTAATCGAACCCCCGAGGCCTGGTAAAGCCGATGAGCGTCTTGGCCGCCCCACCGGAGGAAAAGAGCCAGGCTGCAATAAAGGGAGGCTAACCCCAAAAACAATACCCCTTTGGCCCAAAGGGATAAAGATCCTATTGGCTGCCCTCCAAAGGGGAACGAAGCTCCCTGAAGTGCCCATCCCGTCAGCCAGGAAGCGAGGCAGATCCCAAATAAAAGTAAAGTGGTTTGGTTAATTTTCTTCAACTTTCACTTTAAAGATACAGGCCGGAGATTTTTCACTCTTGAACCACTCCACCCCTTCCTGGACCATATCCAATTCAAGGAGATAGTCGCCCGGTTTTTCCGGAGGAACCACTTTGGCTATGACTTCCACCTGCTGCCGGGGTTCCAGATCATGGGGCAAGTTGGTTCGTTCGATAGGAGTGCTCACCGGGTTCCCGGATAAGTCATACCATCGATAGGCCAGGCGAAT
The DNA here is from genome assembly GCA_963716045.1 of uncultured delta proteobacterium. GTDB lineage: Bacteria > Desulfobacterota > RBG-13-43-22 > RBG-13-43-22 > RBG-13-43-22 > CAVQSS01. The sequence continues at coordinate 124,689 of CAVQSS010000027.1, forward strand.
CCAGTTCAGGTCCCCCTCTTTTCCGCGCTGGGAGGGCCAATTCACCGGGCTGTTATTTTTGATTGCCATCTCCGCTTTAAAAAGCTGGTAGGTCTTCAAAACGGCCGGCTGATTTTTTATGCTTAATTGGGCCTGAAAGCCTTCCGGTGGTAGAGGGCGGTCACTCGAAGTTTTTTTACTACAGCCCGGACCGAGCATTATTTGTAAAATACAGATTAAAATAATGAGTCGCCTGATGGGTACTGACTCCTATACCGGGATCCGTCTCTGGGGAAGGGCCCCTGGTTGTTGGGAATTCTCGATTTCCAGTTTAAGGGTTTCAATTTCTTGTTGCAGGTGTTCGTATTCCCTGGATTTAAGCTGGATAAACTGGTAGGTCAATTCCAGCTTGCGCTGCATCCCTTCCGGGGTCAAATAATATATATACGATCGCTTATTGGCGGAGTTCTTGAAATGAACGGCCTTGACCAATCCTTGACTGATCAGGGCGTTAAGCAAGTAATTGGCCTTTCCCAGGCTGAGCTTGAGCCTTTCGGCCAGCATCCGCTGGGATAGCGATGGAGTTTCCTCCAAAACCCGGAGGGTTTTAAGGTAGTTTTCGTCCATTCTAAAGAATCGAGTGAAAAAAAGGCAGGCTACCGCCATCCCCGGTCAGGTCCGGGCCGTTGGTCTGTTAGAAACCCCGTATTGAAATTTTCGCCTAAGGTTTTGACAAAAAGACCTTGTCCACCTGGACCTTGGCACTGTAATGAATGGTATTGAGCAAAACCAGGACCCGATCGCTGGCCTTCATTTCTTTTATCAGTATCCCTTCGAGACCCTTAAACGGACCTTCCTTGATCAATACCGGCCCTCCTAAAGGGAAATCCGTGGCCTCGAGGTGCAGGTATCCATCCTGCATCCGCTGACGAAGCCCTTCCAGCAGTCCTTCGTCAATAATAAAGGGGTATCCTTCCTTATTCCCGACGATCCGTTTAACCCCCCGGGTATACTTGATCATATGGTAATACTGGAAGGGGTCGAACCGGGAGAAAATATAACAGGGAAATAGTTCTTCGATAACCTCTTTCAAGTTTCCCCTGACAAATTTTTTCAGTTTCAATTTGGGGTTAAAAATTTGAATACCGTCATGCTTTGATAATTTAAAGGTGACGATATCCTCCTGCTTCGCCTTCGTGTACAAGCAATACCAGTTTATCATAACAAATTGTATTGATTAAGTAAATAAAATGTTCAGAGGTTGAACTTAGATATAACAAGCGGGGTAGAATTTGTCAAGGTTTTTATAATTATTGGTAATTCGGGGGGGAGTTGTTAACTTAAAGACCTGTAAATTTGGATTTGAACCAATGCCTCCCCCGGAGGACATCCCTTAAGATCAATCCTCTTTGGATTTGTCCGGGATTGTCAGGGATGGATTTAAGTATTGGTCTTTTTCCAAACAGTCCTCTCCGCTTGGTTTTTGAGAAAAGGTGGAGGCGCAACCCCCAATGAAGAGAAAGCAAAAGGTTATGATAAGGGAGATGATTTTTCGGGTCATTTCTTGGTTTACCCCAACCGCGGAATCGCCAGGAAAAACCGATTCCCCGGCGATTTGAAATAAATAAGAAAAAAATTTATTGGACTAATCTGGTTCCGTTCTTATAGTAATAAAAGCAAAGATGGGCAGACTGTCAAGCGATTTTTTCCAGAAACAAATCAATCAGCGGCAGCGCCGCAAGGAGATTCCATGGCCTTAATTGAAGCCATTGATCTTAGTAAGGAATACGAGGCGGGCGAGATCAAGGTGACGGCCCTTAAGGGCCTGAACTTTGAAATTGAGCCGGCTTCTTTTGTTTCTTTCGTCGGCCCGTCGGGCAGCGGGAAAACCACACTGCTGAACCTGATCGGCTGCCTGGATAAGCCCACCGGCGGCCTTATAAAAGTGGCCGGGATGGATATCTCCCGTTTCAATCGCAAGGAGGGCGCGATTTTCAGAGGGGAAAACCTGGGCTTTATTTTTCAGGACTTCAACCTGATCCCGGTCCTCTCGGTATACGAAAATATCGAGTATCCCCTGATGATGGTCCAAAACGTCCCGGCCGGAGAAAGGGCGCAGCGGGTTAAGGTCCTGCTGGAAGCCATCGGCATGAGCGAACAGGGGCAAAAATTTCCGGATCAGATCTCCGGGGGCCAGAAACAGCGGGTGGCCGTGGCCCGGGCCCTGGTCTCCAACCCCCGGCTGGTTTTGGCCGACGAACCCACCGCCAACCTCGACAGCCAGACAGCCTACCGGATCATCGACCTGATGAAACGCATGCGTGACCAATTTCAGACCACCTTTATTTTTTCCACCCATGACCAGAAAATCGTGGGGGAAGCGGAGGTCATCTATACCCTGGAAGACGGGGAGCTTCAGGGACGCGAAGCCGGGAAAGGAGGGATTCATGGGTAATCTCTTCAAGATCGCGGTCCGGAACCTGTGGCGCTACAAGCGGCGGACCCTGTTAACCGCCTCCCTGATTACCATAGGGGTGGTTTTTGTTCTGGTTTTTATCTCCGTGTCGGGGTCCTTTAAAAATATGATGGTCGGCCAGATTACCGATTCGATGCTGGGCCATGTCCAGATTCACCGCCAGGGTTATGTGGCCTCCATCGACAACCTGCCCTTAAACCTGAATATCAAAGGGTCGGGGGTCCGGCAATTGGAGGCCCTGCTGAAACAGCAGCCGGAGGTCGCCGCTTATTCGCCGCGTCTCAAGTTTGGAGGCATGTTCAGCACCTTTGTGGAAACCACCAATATCCGCCTGAACGGCATTTATCCGGATCAGGAATTCAAGACGGTCCCCCTGCTTCCGGGACGGGTTTCCCAGGGGAAAAGGACCTTGGACCGAGGGGAAATATACCTCCCGGAGTTGCTCCACAAGGGCATGGGGGCTAAAGTGGGAGATACGGTGGTGATCGTGGCCACCAACCAGGACGGGTCGGTCAATGGCAAGCAGTTCAAGGTGGCCGGGGTCCTGGAGAGCGCCACCGGCCCGGGCGGCCGGGACGGCTATGTCCACATACTGGATGCCATGGAAATCCTGCGGTTGGAGGAACTGGAAGTCAGTGAAGTGGCCATTCGCCTGAAGGATTTCGATCAACTCCACCCTTTCACCGGTAAAATGGAGCGGCTGGTGAAATCGATGGGCGGGCCCAAAGCCCCGGTCCGTTATGAGGTCCATTCCTGGGAGAAACTTTCTCCTTTTTTCAACATCGCCAAAATGATCGATCTCCTGACCTTTTTTATCAAACTCATGCTGATCGCCATCGTGCTGATCAGCATCATGAACGTGATGATCATGGCCGTCTATGAACGGATTCGGGAGATCGGAACCATGGCGGCCATCGGCACCCTGCCGGGGAAGATCCTTTCCATGTTCGTTCTGGAAGGATTCTGCCTTGGTGTTTTCGGAACAGTGGTAGGCAACCTGGTGGGCGGGATCATCCTGTATATCGTCAACCTTTCCCGGATCAGTTTTGATTTCGGGCAGCAGAAAGGGTTGATCCTTTCCGTGCAGTTCAACCCCCGGGACCTCATCGTCATTTCCCTGATTGTGATCCTGGTTTCGGTTTTAGCCAGCCTGCAGCCGGCGTTCAAGGCTTCCCGGATGGAGCCGATCAAGGCCCTGCGGCATGTATGAAAAAAGCAAATCCGAAATACGAAGCACGAAATCGACTCGGCTGAGCGGCTCGACCTGAGCCTTTTCGGCAAGCTCAAGGCCCTGAGCCTGTCGAAGGGCTCGCCGACAGGTCTCGTCGCAGGCCGAAACAAACACGAATGACCAACTATAAAGAATTTGAGGAGGCCCCATGAATAAATTTTTTGTTTTCCTGTCGGTCTGGCTGCTGGCCTTTCCGGCCTATGGCCTGGATGGAAACCAACTGTTGAAACAGGTGGACCGCAACCTGGCGCCGGAGTCTTACGAGGCCTATCGAAAGATTATCAATATCGAGCCGGACGGCAGGCAGAAAGAGTTCACCTATTTCACGGTAAAAAAGGGGGCCGACAAAATCGCCGGCTTGTTTCTGGCCCCGGCCAGCGAGAAAGGGCGGACCACCCTGCGGGTCGGTGAAAACATGTGGCTGTTCATCCCCAACGTGGGTAAGCCGATCCGGATCACCAGCCTCCAGTCGGTGGTGGGCGGGGTCTTTAACAATGCCGATATCCTGAACCTGGACTATACGGAAGAATATACTGTGGAAAAAATCGAGGAGGCCGGGGCGGAAATGCTGCTGCAGTTGAAGGCCAAGACGAAAAGCGTGGCCTATGACCGGGTGAAAATGTGGGTGGACAAAAGTAAAAAATTGCCCACCAAGCTCGAGTGTCTGACCGAGGGCTCTATGCTGATCAAGACCATCTATTTCAAGGAGGTCAAGGACTTCGGCGCCGGACTGGTCCGTCCGGCGGTGATCGAGACCGACAGCCCGCTTTACAAAGGATATAAATCGGTCATGGTCTTTGCCAAGATGAAAAAAAGGGACTTCAAAGACGAGGCCTTTACTTTGACGAATATGGGGAATATCGATTCCCTCCGGTAATAATCCTCCCAATGTTTCTCCACCGTTATTTGCTCATTGCTTTTCTGGTTTTTACGTTGTTCGGGGGGGCGACCGGCAAGGCGGAAGAGTATCCGGTCGATCTATCGGAGATCGAAAAAAAAGGATACCACTTAGCCGGCTATGTCGAATTCCGGCCGGTTCTGAACGGCCTGAATAGGGGCGGCGCCCTGTACCAGGTTCAATTCTATAATCAGAATGTGGGGAACCCCCTGGGGGTAACCAATGAAAAACTGCAATTGGAGGGCAGCCTGGAGAAGGGGATTTCCCGGTTTTTTGCCCGGGTCAACACCGACGTCCAGAATAGTTATCAGGGCTGGACGGAAAAGACGACCCTGTACGAAGGCTTTCTGTCGGTAAAGCCTTCCAGCGCCCTGGTCCTGGAGGCCGGGAAAAAAACGATGAAGTGGGGGAAAGGCTATGCCTGGAATCCGGTGGCCTTTCTGGACCGCCCTAAAAATCCGGATGATCCGGACCTGGCCCTGGAAGGCTATGCCGTTTTTTCGGCCGATTATACGAAAAGCTTTGCCGGCCCGCTCAAGACGTTATCCTTTACTCCGGTCCTGGTCCCGGTCGGCGATTCGATCAATGAAGATTTCGGGGACCGGTATTACCTGAATTTCGCCGGAAAACTGTATTTACTGCTTTACGATACCGATGTGGATTTCCTTTTTTTATCCGGTGGGAGTAAAACACCCCGAGTCGGGTTTGATTTTTCCAGAAATATTACCCCAAATTTTGAAGTGCACGGGGAATGGGCCTGGACCTCCCAGGCCAAGAAAACGGCGGTGGACGAAAACGGGAAGCCGTCTCTGTCGGAAGTGAACGCTCAGAGCTATTTGCTGGGGCTTCGCTATCTGACCTCCCGGGATACTACCCTTATTTTTGAGTACTACCGGAACGAAGCGGGTTTCACGACCAGGGAAACGGAGGCGTATTTTTCCTTTGTCCACGCTGCCTATGATCTCTATAACCGGACCGGGAACGACGGCCCCATCCAAAGAGCGGCAAATTTGTCGCAGGGGCTCTACGGCCGGTTCACTCCTATGCAGGATTACCTCTATCTACGACTTAGCCAGAAAGAACCCTTCGATATTCTCTACTTCACCCCGGCCTTGACCGGGATATACAACCTGGACGATCAAAGCTTTTCCGTTTCGCCGGAACTCGTGTACACCGGCCTGACCAACCTGGAATTGCGTCTGAAAGGGACCGTTTTATCCGGGGCTCGGTTGACTGAATTCGGGGAAAAGCAGAATGACTATCGAATCGAATTGCGAGTCCGCTATTTTTTTTAAGGTTTAATCATGAATAAGCTGCAATCTGCCAAAGATCTATCCATCCTGGTCGAGAAAATTAAAAAATATCCCGGACTGCTTCGCAAACAGCCGATTGAAGCGGTCTTTGAAAGACTGGTGGCCGGCACCCCATACGGGTCTCAGTTGCCCAACTATGGAGACGATGCCGCCGTGATCCCCTGGGGGGACGGATTCCTGCTCTTGGCGGCGGACGGGATCATGCCGCAACTCTTGATGCAGGAACCCTACGCCGCCGGCAAGGCCTCCATCATGGTGACGGTCAACGATATCTATTCCATGGGCGGTCGTCCGATCGCCTTGGTCAATGTGTTGTCCCACGGCGAAGAAGAGGGCCGGGCCCTGGTGGTGGAGGGGATCCGTCACGGGTGCGAGAAACTCCGGGTGCCCATGGTGGGCGGCCATCTGCATCCCGATCCTTCGATTGCCGTCCCCTCCCTTTCGGTGGCCATCCTGGGCTGGGCCAACCGGGTCCTCCGGAGTCACCTGGCCCGCTCAGGGGACAATCTGATCCTGGCCGTGGACCTCGAAGGACAGCGCGGCTGCCACTCGGTGGTAAGCTGGGATGCGAATTCGGGCAAGACCACGGAGGCGCTTCTGTTTCGCCTGGAAAGCATGCCGCTGATCGCCGAAAGGGGACTGGCCTTGGCCGCCAAGGATATCAGCAATGCCGGGATTCTGGGGACCCTGTCGATCCTGATGGAAAACTCGGGAAAGGGTGCCCTGGTGGACCTGACCGCCATCCCAGCTCCGGCCGGTCTGGCATGGTTCGACTGGCTGGTCTGCTTCCAGAGTTTCAGTTTCATTCTGGCCGTAGCCCCTTCCCGGACCGGGGATGTCCTGACGATTTTCAGGGAACGGAACATCACGGCTGAAATCATCGGTCAGGTGACTTCGGAGCGTAAAGTGGTTCTCGCCTTCTGCGGCGAGAACCAGGTATTATTTGATTTTGAAAAAGAAAAGATTACCGGAATAACCTCCCTATAACACCGGCTGGAACTTTCCCAGGCCTCGGGCAAATTGTTCCTGGTGCAGGATGGGCGTTCCGGGATGGTCCAGGGTCGGGCAGGGCCACTGGAGGCCGACTTTTTCCAGGCGGTCGTAAGTGATCCCGGAATAAATGGGCGTCACCATCCGAATTTCATAAAAAATGGATCGCGTGTCGGGATAGGACAGGGGATAGCCCAGGCGCGTTCCGATGTCACCGATAATCTGCCAATCGGGTTTAGCTTTACCCGGCGGGCGGAGGGCCCGACGTATCCGTTGAACGCGCCGCTCGGTGTTGGTAAAGGTGCCGTCTTTTTCGGCGAAAGAGGCCCCCGGCAAAACCACCTGGGCCAATTGGGCCGCCTCGCTGAGAAAAATATCCTGGACCACCAGGAACTCCAGGGACTTCAAGGCCTCAAGCAGTCGGGGTTCTGGCGTTTCGGAGTCGAGGGGATTCCCGTTTAAGAGGTACAGTCCCCGGACTTCCTTTTTAGTAAACCCCGCCAGCATCTCCTCGGGGGAAGGCCCCGTTTCGCCGGAAAGCCCGCGCACCCCCCAGGTGATTTCCATTTTTTTCCGAGCCTCAAGATCGCCGACCGGCTGATAACCGGGAAAGACCTGGGGCAGGCAGCCCAGATCGCAGGCCCCCTGGCTGTTGCTCTCCGTGCGCAGGGGATTCAGCCCGGCTCCGGGAAAACCCACACTGCCACAGAGCAGGGCCAGATTGGCCAGGGCCTTGACCAGATCCGATCCTCTGGCGTTTCGGGTGGTTTCCCGGCTCAGAAAGATCCCGGCCTTGTCCGCGACTACCATCCGGGCGGCCGCCGTCAGTTCCTTTTCGGGGATCCCGGTGATCTCGGCTACGATGGCCGGGGCGAACGAAGTCAGGGAGGCGGCCCATTCCTCAAATCCTTCGGTGCGTTCCTTCACATAATCCCGGTCGTAAAGCCCTTCATCCAGGAGGATACGCATCAGCCCGTTGATCCAGGCGATGTCGGTACCGGGGCGGGGCTTCAACCGGAGGTGCGCCTTATCCGCCAGGGCATTATTTCCGGGGTCGGCCAGGATGAGACGGGCACCTTTGATAACGGCCCGCTTCATGGCGGCTCCGATTACCGGATGCTCGTGTTCGGGATTGGCCCCGATAACCAGCAGGACCCGGGCCCGCTCGATTTCCCCGATGGAGTTGGTCATGGCGCCCAGTCCAAAGGCCGTTTCCAAACCCTCCTGGAAAGGGCCGGGTTTCATCCGAGTGGTCTGGTCGATGGCGTTGTTTCGAAACAGGACGCGCACGAGCTTCTGGAGGAGATAATTTTCTTCATTGGTCATCCGGCCGGAGGTCAGGGCGGCCAATGACCGAGTTCCCTGCTGATCGCGAATTTCGGTGAAACGGCGGGCCACCAGATTCAGGGCCTCTTCCCAGGAGGCCTCCCGGAAGCGATCGGCTTCCCGAATCAGGGGATGGGTTAACCGTTCGGAGGACTGGACGAAGTCAAACCCGAAGCGTCCCTTCTGGCAAAGATGGCCGTAACCGGGAGGGATCCCCGCTACCCCGTCTACCTTGATCAGCCGGTTTCCGGTTTTTTCCAGAAACAATTGGCAGCCCACCCCGCAGTAGGCGCAGGTGGTTTTGATCTTCTCTAATTTCCAGGGACCGGGCGGCGGGGGTGCTTTCTCTTCCAAGGCGCCGGTCGGGCAATGGGCAACGCATAATCCGCAATGGACGCACCGGTCATTGATGGCCGGGGAATAAATGGGAGGTCCCCCCTCGGACAAGGCGGGCAGCTCGTTCAGTTCAAAGGCCTGTTGGACCTGGTATTCCGAACAACCATGGACACACTGTCGGCAGGTGATGCACTTGTTGGGATCGACGGCGATATGGAAATGGTCTTCTTTAAGGGGGTGCACCCGTTTGGTCCAGATCGGCAGGTTGTCGATTTCCACCCGGTAGAGCTGGGCATAGGCCCGCAGTCGGCAGGTGAAGGCATCCAGGCAGCCGCAGGAGAGGCAGCGGGCGGCCTCGGCCTGGACCTGGCTTTCGTTCAGGGTATATTCCACCTCTTTAAAGTTTTGATGCCGATCGGCCAAGGGCCGGTGAAAGCCTTTTTGCCGGGGGGACGTGGGGAGACCCTCGAAATTGGCCGGATCCACATCCCTCAGCCGCCCTTTACTGATGTTGAAGGGGACGGGCTCCGGTTGGAGGGTCTGCCCGTTAAGATACTGGTGGATGGAAAGAGCGGCCCGGCGTCCGTCGGCAATGGCCTGAATAACGGTCTGCGGACCGCGGTAAAAATCGCCCCCGACAAACAGATAAGGCAGGGAAGATTGCAGGGTCGAGGCCTCGGCCTGGGGGGTTCCCCACTTGGTCAGGGCCAGGCCCTTGATTTCCGGGTCATGCTCCATAAAGGACAGGTCCACCGATTGTCCGATGGCTACGATGATCGTATCGGCTTCGACTTCGGTCTCGGAACCCGGCAGGGGAAAAGGCCGGGCTCGTCCGCTGCCGTCCGCTTCCCGGAGTTCGTTGCGGATGAATTCCAGCCCGTAAATCCGGTCGTTACGGATCAAGAGCCGGGTGGGGGAAACCAGGAAATCCATCCCGGTGCCTTCTTCCTCAGTGGCGGCCACCTCTTCCGGATGGGCCGGCATTTCCTTGCGGGAGCGCCGGTAAAGAAGGGTCACGGTTTCCACTCCGAGACGGACGGCCGTTCGGGCTGCGTCCATGGCGGCATTCCCGCCGCCGATGACCAGCACCTTTTTCCCCAATTCCGGGGGGTTGCCGGCGGCGGTAAGGGTCAGGAAATCCAGGCCGGTGATGATGCCGGGCAGTTCTTCCCCGGGAAGTCCCAAACGGGTGGATTTCCAGGCCCCGATCCCCAGAAAGACGGCTTCATATCCCCGGCCGCGAAGTTGGGCCAGCGTAAAATTCTGGCCCAAGGCCTGGTTGCAGCGGAGGTCTACCCCCAGATCGGTAACGCCTTTTATTTCCTGGTCCAATAGATCGTTGGGCAGTCGGTATTCCGGTATGCAATAGCGCAGCATGCCGCCCGGCTTATCCTTGGATTCAAATAGAGTCACCTGGTGGCCATGGCGGCGGAGGTAGTAGGCCGCCGAGAGCCCCCCCGGTCCGCTGCCGATGACGGCCACCTTATGTCCGCTGGCCGGCGCGATTTCCGGTTTCACATAGACGCCCTGGGCGAAGGCGTAATCGGCGGCAAATCGTTTCAGGGGATTAATGGCCAGGGGTTCCTCCACCCGGTTCCGTCGGCAGACGTCCTCGCAGGGATGGGGGCAGACCCGCCCCACCACCAGGGGAAAAGGGTTTCTTTCCTTGATTAATTTGACCGCCTCCAGGTAGTCCCCCTGGGCGATATGGGCCAGGTAGCCCTGGATATCGATCCGGGCCGGACAGGTCAACTGGCAAGGGGCCAGGCAATCGCCGTAGTGCTGTTCCAGCAGGAGCTCCAGAATCTGCCGACGGGTTTCGATCACCGCCGCCGAGTCGGTCCGGACGGACATTCCTTCCGTGGCCGGCGTGGCGCAGGAGGCGATCAATCTATCCGATCCCCGGACTTCGACCACGCAGATCCGACAGGCCTCCTCCGGCTTCAGCAGCGGGAAATGGCATAAGGTGGGAATGAATATCCCTTCCTGTCTGGCGACTTCCAAAATCGTTTTTCCGGATTCGGAATGTACGGTGCGTCCGTTGATGGTCAGTGTGATTTGCGACATAGAGCACTCCTTGGAATCCTGTTGTCTGTAAATTTTTAAACATTTTAGGGAAGGGAGTCAAATAGAAAGTAAAAAAAAGGGCAGGGGGTCTAAAACCCCTGCCCTTTTGGAGGGTCAGATGAGTGATCAAATGGAACGGGTTAGGACAAGAGGAACTGGCGGACGAAGTGGGCCCATTTTTTGCCCTTCAGGTGACCGGCGAAGTCCTGGGCCGGCATTCCCCCGTCCAGGGCCGTGGCCCCGATATCGCTCTGGATATGGGTGACAAGACGGTCTTTTTCCTCCAACAGCCATTGGTGGGCCTCTTTTCCGTATAACAGGCCCTTCAAATCGTTCTTCAGGGCGTTGGGTTCGACGACGAACAACCACCCGTCCTGGTACGGTTCCCGGTTGAGCAGTTCCGGATGGCTGAACACTTTACTGTTGATATGGGTGATCGTGCCTTCAATCGGGGCCAGGACCTGAACCTCCTGTTTTTTCCGTTTCAGGGATAACCCCGGCACGCCCGGGCTTACTTTCTGTCCGACTTTGGGGAGATTGATTTCTTCAATGTCCCCCACCACCCTTTGGGCGAAGTCGTCCAGTCCGACCCGCACCCGGCCGCCGAATTCGGTGACCGCCCAGCTATGGCCCCGGTGGTAGTAGTACCCTTCCGGCTGGCCAAACCCGCCCACCATAGGGATGTTCTGGATTTTAGAGGCGCCGGCCGGCGGGATCCGGTCCTGCATCATCTGGTCATAGGTGCATTCGCCGCATTGAAAGGCGTTGGGGCAGATTTTATGGGCCACGGCGCCGTTCAGCATGTAGCGGCATTTGCGCTGCGAGGCCGGCAGGGCCAGGAACTTTTTCATCCACACCTCGGTGGGTTGCTTATCCTGTTTGACCTGGACCTTGCCGGAGCTTTCGTCCTGGGCCTTCTTATACATGCCCTTATCGAAGTTGCAGTTCAGGCAGTTGAAATGGTTATTGCATAATTTAAAGGAGACCACGCCCGCATCCATCCAGATGCAGCGACTTTCAGCCGGTGCGAAGTTTAATTTTTCAGCCATGATGACCCTCCGTTGCGATTTGTTTTGACTATTTATAAAGCAAAGGCTGTGCCAAAGAGGGAGCAAATAATTTAACTAATTGATTTAATTAATTAATTATTTAATTTGGCTAAGTGATGCCCCTATCCTAACCCGGCAGAAATTGTATTAAAAATATACACATTAATTCAATTGTACTATAAAGTTTTGAAAATACACAACTTATTTGTTGTATAGAAAATTATCATGTTGTATAAAAAATAAACACATATTTCAGCCTGATTCAATCTCGGTGGTTTCCTGAAGAGCCTTATCTTAATTATTTATGCTAACTATACTGTAAAATTGCATTGTAAAATTACATTATATACTACATAATATCAGCTATGACTCTGAAAATTATTCCCCGCCTGCTTCAAATTCCCGATCGGTCGTTTTTTTTGTTCGGCCCGAGAGGGACCGGAAAAAGTACCTGGCTGGAACAGGTTCTTCCCGAGGCCTTTCGGCTCGATCTATTGGATACCTCCCTCTATCTTGAGCTGTCCCGTGATCCCCACCGGCTGGAAGCACTGGCAGGCGGCCGGGGCGAGGAAACCTGGGTGGTGCTGGATGAAATTCAGAAGGTGCCGGCCCTCTTGGACGAAGTCCATCGACTGATGGGTTCACGTCGTTGGCGTTTCGCCCTTTGCGGTTCCTCTGCCCGCAAGGTGAAAAAGGGGGGCGCCAACCTTCTGGCCGGCCGGGCCTTGACGCTCTCCATGGAGAGTTTCTCCGCCGCTGAACTGGAAAATAATTTCGATTTGGAGTTCGCCCTGGATTGGGGTCTATTGCCATTTGTTGTGGGGCAAGATTCAAAAGATGCCGCGGATATTCTTTCCGCCTACGTGAATACCTACCTGAAGGAGGAATTACAGGCCGAGGGGTTAATCCGCAGCGTACCGCCTTTTCTGCGATTTCTGGCGGTGGCCGGGCAAATGAACGGCCAGACCCTTAATGTCCAGAATATTGCCCGTGGAGCCGCGGTGGCGCGCAGCACGGTGGAGACCTACTTCTCCATTTTAACCGATACGCTGATCGGCCACTTCCTCCCGGCCTGGCGACCGGGTCTCAAAGTCCGGGAGAAAGCTCAACCCAAGTTCTACTGGTTTGACCCCGGAGTGGCTCGGGCCGCTTCCGGCCTGTTGCGGGATCCGGCGGATAGGCCCTGGCAGGGAATTTCCCTGGAAACCCTGATCTACCATGAGTTGCGGGTTTATAATGAGATCAGCCGTAAGCATAGACCGATCTTTTATTATCGAACGGCTTCCGGGGTGGAGGTGGACTTTATCATCGAGACGGCGGTCCGACGCCCCGAGAGCCCCCCTCATTTGGTGGCGATAGAGGTTAAAAGGGCGGAACGGTGGGATCGGACCTGGGATAAGGCCCTGCGCGGTCTGGCCGAAAACTCCGGCATTCAGGTCGATCGCTTCATCGGGGTGTACTGCGGCCAGCGAAGTTACCGATTTGATAAGGTCGAGGTCTGGCCCTATGGGGATTTTGTGAAGGCCCTGTTTGCCGGGGAGATATTTTAAACCCCTTATGGTATGATGGGGTCCTTTTTAGAGACGGGAAAAGTTTATGATTATACGGTATGACGACACCGAGCTGGAACGATTGTTGGAGAATATCGAATCGGACCTGGCTGAACGAAAAGAAACCTGGTCAGGCGATGCCCCGGAAAAAGGGCGTCAAGCCGTCTGTGCCTTTGCCAACGACCTCTCGGATCACCGGATGCCGGGGGTCTTGTTTGTCGGCGCCCAAGACGATGGAACGCCATCCGGTATCGAGGTCTCAGATCGACTGCTCCAAACGTTATCGGATATTAAAACCGATGGAAACATACTACCCCCACCCACGATTTTGGTGGAAAAAAGGATCCTTCAAAAAAAAGATTTGGCTGTGGTCACGGTCCTTCCCGCCGATGCGCCGCCGGTAAGATTTAAAGGACGAATCTGGATCAGGATCGGACCCCGAAGGGGGATCGCCACCGCCCAAGATGAACGCATCTTGAATGAAAAACGCCGATCCCGAGATCTTCCATTTGATGTGCAGCCCTTGCCCTCATGCTTCCTGGATGCTTTGGATCGAGCAGCTTTTGAACAGGAATACCTCCCCCAAGCCTTCGCGCGGGACGTTCTGGAATTGAATGATCGCAGTTATGAGCAACGTCTGGCTGCATGTAAAATGATCTCGGCTTTCGATGACACCACGCCTACCGTCCTGGGAGTATTGGTTCTGGGTAAGGGTCCCCAGGATTGGGTCCCGGGGGCATATGTCCAATTTTTACGTTTGGATGGCCAAACGTTATCAGACCCGGTAGTGGATGAGTTGGTGATAACAGGCACACTGGGACAGGTTATCCGCCGTCTGGATGAAAAGCTGCAGGCCCATAACCGCGTTTCGGTCGACCTGACTGGCGGATCAAAAGAAAAGCGGACGTTTATGTATCCGGTTTCAGCCCTGCAGCAGCTTACCCGAAACGCAATTATGCATCGAACATATGAAGGGACGAACAGCCCGGTTCGCATATATTGGTTCAATGACCGGATTGAGATTCACAGCCCCGGTGGTCCTTTTGGTATTGTTACACGAGAAAATTTTGGCCAGCCGGGCGCCACGGATTATCGAAATCCGAATCTATCCGAGGCCATGAAAGTATTGGGATTTGTCCAAAGGTTCGGCATCGGCATACCACTGGCCCAAAAATCGTTGGAAGAAAACGGAAATCCACCGGCCGAATTTCAGGTGAAGTCCAATAATGTCCTGGCAGTTTTAAGGAGAAAGGGATGAACAAACCCATCCTGACTTTTTTTAATAATAAGGGGGGAGTCGGCAAGACTTCCCTGGTCTACCATCTTTCATGGATGATGTCGGAGCAGGGAAAACGCATCCTGGCCTTGGACCTGGATCCCCAGGCCAACCTGACGGCGGCGTTTTTGGAAGAGGACAAATTGGAATATCTCTGGGATCAATCTTCCGGGCCCCAGACCATCTACCGCTGTTTGCGGCCGCTTACAGAGGTAGGAGATTTAGTGGAGCCCATTCTTGAGCCCATGGCCGCCAACCTGCATCTGGTCCCTGGCGATGTGGCTCTGGCTGGATTCGAGGAAACCTTGTCCAATGTCTGGCCTGAGAGTATGGGAGACAGCAACCTTTATCGGTCTTTTCGAATCCTTTCGGCCTTTTGGCAAATTGCCCAGATGGCGGCCCAACGCGTTCAGGCGGATTTAATCCTGGCGGATGTCGGGCCAAACCTGGGGGCCATCAACAGATCGGCTTTAATCGCCTCCGATTACGTAGTCATACCGCTCGGCGCAGACCTTTTTTCATTACAGGGGCTAAAGAATCTTGGCCCAACCCTCAGGTCCTGGCGGAGTCTTTGGAGGAAAAGGCTGGAGAACTGGACAAACCCGGAATTCGATCTACCGCAAGGGAACATGAAGGCAATAGGTTATCTGATTCAGCAGCATAGTGTGCGGTTGAGCCGTCCGGTAAAAGCCTATGATCGTTGGGTTAAAAGAATGCCGGATATGTACCGTACTCAGGTTTTGAAAGAGCCCGAATCCGGATTAACTCCCGATAAAGATCCTTACTGCTTGGCTACAGTGAAACACTTTAGGAGTTTAGTCCCCATGGCCCAGGAGGCACGTAAACCGGTCTTCGCACTCAACTCCGCTGATGGGGCTATCGGGAGTCACGCCGCTGCCGTCCAAGATGCTTACAATGATTTCAGAATTTTAGCCCGCAAGATCCTTAATAATATGAATATCGTTTCTTAATCACGGGTCCTATTCGGTCCTTTTGCCCCAACCTTCGATATCAAGGAGTCAAGGTTGCCTATCTCCCTTAAAAAGTCCAGACAAACCCATAAACCCCGAAAGACCACTCCCCCAGAGCCATTTGTCAATCTCATCTGGGCCGATCTGGAGGCCTGGGCCGGAAACCGGATCGTCAGTAGGGGGAAAAACTACCAGCGGGAGGGGAACGTTCGTGATCTGGCCTTGACTCCGGAGGGGGGTTTGGTGGCCTGGGTAAAGGGTGCGAGAAGATACGCTACTCAAGTAAAGATGGGTAAATCTGGCCGCATGGATTGCGAATGCACCTGCCCTTTCGACGGGAACTGCAAACACGCCGTGGCGGTTGTCCTGGAATACCTGGCTTTCCAAAAAGCCGGGAAAACCGTGCCCCTGGTTGACAAAGAAGATGAGCGGTTGGATATCCTGGAGGAGTGGGTCAATGAAGAAGATATCCTGGAAATGGACTCGGAAGAGGAAAAAACCCGGGGACGCAGTTCAACGCCAACGGAACCAGGAGATCGAGAGTTACCTGAACGGAAAATCGAAGGATGATTTAATAAAGCTGGTCGGCGATCTGCGCCATCGATTTCCGGAAATTTCCACTGCCCTTTCCGACGAGATTCAACTGAAGGCCGGTCGGACCAAACCTTTGATAGACCGTATAAAGCGGGAGATCCTGGAAATCAGCTCCGAACCGGGTTGGCGGAACCACTGGGATAATGACGGCTACACTCCGGATTATTCGATTATCCGGAAAAATTTGGAAACGCTGCTGGCTGCCGGGCAGGCCGACCAGGTGCTTACACTGGGGAAGGCCCTGATGAAGGCCGGAACCCAACAGGTCGGGATGAGCCATGACGATGGCGAAACGGCCATGGAGATCGGCAGTTGCCTGCCGGTGATCGTCAAGGCCCTGGACCAATCTTCTGTGGAACCGGTGGACAAGCTTTCCTGGGCGCTGGAGACCGTGCTCCAGGACGAATATTCCCTTTTTGATGACTTGGCCGAATATCTCCACCGTAAACATCCGCCGCCGCCTGGAATACCCTGGCCGATCGGCTGCTGGAACGCTTGCGTCGCTTCAAACCCGTTCCGGATAGGGAATATGAATTTTCATGGAAGTCCGACCGGGATCAACTCAGCAAATGGGTTATTCATGCCCTGGAGCGGGCTGGCCGCCAAAAAGAAATCATTTCCCTCTTGGAGGCCGAAGCCCCGATTACCGGCAGTTATGAACGGTTGGTCCAGTTTCTTTCAGATGCCAACCGCCTGGCGGAGGCCGAAAAATGGGTCTTCCGGGGAATCAAAGATTTAGGGAACAAGCGGCTGGGGATTACTTCGCATCTTCGCGGCCAACTTCTGGATATACGTAAAAAAGAAAAGAACTGGCCGGCCGTGGCCGCCCTTCAGGTTTATGAATTTATTGCCGGACCTTCCGAAAGCACCTTCGCAGCCGCTGAAAAGGCGGCGGAAAAAATCAAGCTTTGGCCGGTGGTGCGATCCCGATTAATGGTTTATCTGGAAACCGGCACCCTGCCCTGGGATTATCCGAAATGGCCCTTGCCGTCCACTAAACTAAATCCTCCCGAAAGAAATCGGCATGATCGTTTTCCCCTGCTCAGTCATTTGGTCGCCGTCGCCATTTATGAAAAGACCGCTGACCAGGTCATCCGTTGGTACGATCAATTGGTTAAGCAAGATCGTGGAGGTTTCGGGGGGAATGATGATCGGGTGGCCAAGGCCGTTAAGAAAGACTATCCTAATCGGGCTGTGGCGATTTGGAAGAAAATTGCGGAAGGTGAGATTGCCCAGGTCAAGCCCCGGGCCTACCAGGCGGCCGCCGCGCACCTGAAAAAAATCGCCCGCCTCCTTAAAGAACGAAAAAAAGGGAAAGAATGGGAAGGGTATCTTAAAGAACTTCGGCAAATCCACGCTCGAAAAAGTTCGCTGATGGGCATCCTGGATACTTTGGAAGGCAAACCGATTTTAAATCCGAAACGATAGTGAATGCCGTGAGGCCTCTGAAGGGATTGCTTCGTCTGTCCTCTCCTCGCAATGACCATTTTAATCTAACGACCCCTATCTTAAGGCGACCCAATCAGTTGGGTGAGGAGGTTTTTTATTCAGGCTCCAGATCGTTTAAGGCTTCCCGGATCTGCCCCTGCATCTCCGCGGCCAGGGCCAGGGGATCGGCGGCCTGTTTCAGGGGGCGGCCGATGACCACGTAGTCGGCGCCGTTCAGGAAGGCGTCTTGGACGGTGACAATCCGTTTCTGGTCATCAACCCGGTTTTCCACGGGCCGGACCCCCGGCACCACCACTAAGAAATTCTCTCCCAGTTCGTGGCGCAGCTTCGGGGCCTCCAGCCCCGAGGAGACCACGCCGTCACAGCCCACCTGCAGGGCCCGGCGGGCCCGGGACAGGACCAGCTCTTCCGGGGAGCATTGAAAACCCAGGTCGTTCAGGTCGCCCTGGTCCAGACTGGTCAACACGGTCACAGCCAGGATTTTCACCCCCTGTTTGGCCTCGGCCGCGGCCCGCAGGATGGCGTCGTTGCCGTGCACGGTGGTAAAGGACACCCCCCGGCCGCCGACCTGCTTTACCGCCGAGGCCACGGTCTGGGGCACATCGAAGAACTTGAGGTCCAGCATGACCTCGCAGTCCCGTTTCAGGATCCAGTCGACGATGTCGAAGCCGCCGGCCAGAAAAAGCTGGAGTCCGACCTTAAAGAACTTTACCCGGCTTTCCAGCTTTTCCACCCAGGCTCGGGCCTCCTCCGGGGTTTCCACGTCCAGGGCAAAGATGATTCGTTTATTCAAGGGGATCTGTTTCATGAAAAAACCTTACAATTTGATTTAGGTAGGTAAATAATGAGATATTTGTTATAATAATAAAAAGCATGATGCTATCATTTATATTTTTAAAGAGAAAGGAGCAGGCAGCATGGGTCTATTTGATAACGGTCTGAAAGGCAATATCGTCACCGGTTTGGCCATCGGTATCGGTTCTTCCATTCTGGCACCTGTGGTAATACCTGTTTTGGCCAGTGTTGTCAAGCCTATGGCCAAGGCGGCGATCAAGGGTGGATTTCTGCTTTACCAGAAAGGCCGGGAAGTGGCGGCCGAGGCCCAGGAGGTGGTAGAGGACCTGGTGGCCGAGACCAGGGCCGAGCTGGAAGAGGCCGCATCGGGCGCCATGGCGGCGACAGGTGTGGACGGTACCATTGAAGCAAAAGATTAAAGGTAAGAATTTAGTCCGGCGTTTTACGGAGGGAACCGTCATGTTCAACAACTTGCCTTCTGATGCCTATATCAGCCATACCACCTCCGGGCGGTTTCGAATCAGGATCCCCTCGAAAAAAGGGGACGCCGGCTTTCTTCCAGTCCCTTAAGGACCTGGCGGGTCAGTTCCTAATATTCATGAGGTGGCGGCTAATCCCATCACCGGCAGTATCCTGATTAAGCATTCCCTGGAACCGGCGATCATGGAAGAGTTGGCTCGAACCTATTTCCCCAAGCAGGCCAAACAGATTGGTTCGCCTTCTTCTAACATTCACCGGCAGGTGGCGGAAACGTATTTTCAGGTTGACAATAAGATCAAAAAATTTACCGGCGGGGAAATGGATGTGGGGACCCTGTCCTTCGGGACTCTGCTGATCCTGGGCATCTATCAGATCAGTCGCGGCAACTTCATGGCCCCGGCCTGGTACACGGCTTTTTGGTATGCGATGAATATTTTTTTAAAGTCCAAACCCAAAGAAAAAGAGAATCAAGCGGAAAGATCGCTTGAATAGTTGTTTTTAATTTATATTTTAAACTTATTGATAGGGGTGGGGAGGTAAATCATGGCTAAAAGAACAGGAAAAACATGGCGTGGCTGCTGGTGAACCCATCGGGAAGGCCGGCACTTCCGTGAAGGAAGGCGTGGTCAGCAGCTTGAAAGGCATCAATGAAATCGAATCCGAGATCGTCAGCCTGGTGCGCAATACGGTTTCTACAACCCTGCGGGCCGGCGGCGAGGTAGTCACCGAAAGCCTGAGTGTAGCCAAGGACGTGGTCATGGGCACCATCCAGGCCACGGAGGAAGTCGGCACGGGCCTGATCCTCAGCACCAAGAGCGTGGCCAAGGGGATCATCATGGGCATCAGCGATGTGGGCGGCGACGTGGTGTCGGTGGCCAGCCAGACGGTCAAAGGGGCCGTAAAAGGCGCCGCGGAAATCGGGGCCGACGTGGGCCTGGTCGCCCGGCGGGCCGTGGACGGCGTGATCGAGGCCACCAAAGAAGTTGGAGGCAACGTCGAGGAAGTAGCCAAAGTGGCCGTAGGCGGGGCCATCGAAGCCGCTGGGTCCATCGGCAACACCGCTGTGCGGTCCGTCAGGGAGATGCTGGTCGGCGTGGTGGAAGGGGTCAAGGAAGTGGCCTCTTCTCTTCTCCCCAAGGGCAGCGGGGGGACTTCCGCCTCCCACGAGGGCGAAACTCATTCCGCGCCGGAGATCACCCGGGGACGGGGCAAGAAAACCGAATAGCCGCTCGTGGTTGAAGCCATCCATACGGCGGTCCGGGGCCGGGCCCGGTACCGGGTCCAGGGCCTCTACCGCTCGGAAGGTCTCAAGGAGTACCTGTCAGATCGTTTGACCCGGGACGGAGAGGTTTATTCTTTTTCCGCCAACATTCTGACCGGGCATGTCCTCATCCGGTTCAACGGCCACCGGACCCCCGAGGATCTGGGGGAGCTGCTTCAAACGCTGGTCCTTAATTTTCACCAAAATAAAGGGATAAAGGAAGGCCGGGAAAGAGAGGCCGGTCTTTATCCCCTTTTTTTTCCGGAAAGACAGTCTGGAAACCGCCAGACCAAACCGGCCGAGGCGAAATCCCGCCATCCCCTGGCCCCCGTCTTCGGTCAAAAAACGACCTCCAGCGGCCGGAAAGTCCGGAAACTGGTCGTCCACTCCGAAGACCAGCCGGTCCAGCCCTGGCATCTTCTAGAGGCTCATGATCTGCTGGAACAGCTCGGTTCCCATTCGGCCCTGGGGCTCCCCCAAGCGGAGTTCTTGTCCCGGTTGAAGAAATTCGGGCCCAATGTCCTTCCCGAATCCGTCCCCCGCTCGGGCTTCAGCATCTTCATCGACCAGTTCAAATCCCTCCCGGTGGCCCTGCTGGGGGTGGCGGCCGGCATTTCCGTAGCCACCGCCGGGATCGCCGATGCCGTGGTCATAGCTTCGGTGGTGTTGATCAATGCCGTCATAGGCTATGTCACCGAAAGTCAGTCCGAGAAGACCATTCACTCTCTGAAGACCCTGGTCCGGCCCCAGGCCCTGGTGGTCCGGGACGGGGCTGCAGTAGAAATCAGGGCCGAAGAGGTGGTCCCGGGGGATATCCTGGTGTTGCGTCCGGGAACGTATGTAACCGCCGATTCCCGGCTGATCGAGGCGTCCCATCTGACCATAGACGAATCCGCGTTGACCGGTGAAAGCCTGCCCGTATCCAAAACCACGGAAAGGCTGCTGGTCTATGAACAGGTAGTAAACGGGGCGCTGCCTCAGATGCAGGTAGCGCTGGCGGATCGGACCAACATGGTTTACATGGGCACACTGGTGACCGGGGGGCAGGGGCTGGCCCTGGTGGTGGCCACGGGCCGGTTTACTGAAATCGGCCAAATCCAGACCCTGGTCGGAGAGTCCCAGACCCCGGAAACGCCCATGGAAAAGCAACTCAATACCATGGGCAGCCAACTGGTCCTGATTTCCGGGGCGGTCTGCGGGCTGGTTTTTGTCATCGGTCTCCTCCGGGGGTACGGGTTCCTCCAGATGCTGAAAAGCTCCATTTCCCTGGCTGTGGCGGCCGTCCCGGAAGGATTGCCCACGGTGGCCACCACCACGCTGGGGTTGGGCCTGCGGCGTATGCGGAAATACAATGTGCTCATCCGCCATCTGGAGGCAGTGGAAACTCTGGGTTCGGTCCAGACCATCTGCATGGACAAAACCGGCACCCTGACCATGAACCGCATGTCCGTGGTTATGGTCAATGTGGGGATGCGGCGAATCCGCCTGGAAAAGGAACAGTTCAAACAGGGGGAGGAGGTCCTCAATCCGTATGTCTGGCCGGAGTTGCTGCAGCTCGTCCATATCTCGGTCCTCTGCAACGAAAGTGAGGTCAGTCCCCTCATCCCCGACGCCGACTTTTACCAGCAAAAAACCCGGGAAGTCCAGGGCAAAGGGTTGGCGGTCTTTCAGAACGGCAACGTGTTGGTCAGCGGCTCTCCCACGGAGAACGCTTTGATTCATATGGCCCTGGCCGCCGGCGTCAATATTCCCAGCCTTCGGGAGCAGTTCCCCCTTGAAAAAATAGCCCTGCGCACGGAAACCCAAAACTACATGATCACCTTACACCGGACCGCCCATGAAGAGGAGCGGGTGGCAGCGGTCAAGGGGAGCCCCCCGGAAGTCATGGCCCTCTGTGATTTCTGGATGCGCGACGGGGAACGGTTGCCTCTCACCGAAGAGGACCGCCTGGAGCTCGAAATGGAAAATGAGCGTCTGGCCGGTAAGGGCCTGCGGGTCCTGGCCGCGGCCTATGCGCAGCTTCCGGACGGGGCGGATTTTTTGGAGGATCCCGATGCGGTTGGAAGCCTGACCTGGCTCGGCCTGGTGGGCATGGGCGATCCGGTCCGGGACGGGGTGAAGGAGTTGATCGGCCAATTTCACACGGCGGGGATCGACACGGTGATGATTACCGGCGACCAATCGGCTACCGCCTACGCCATCGGCCGGTCTCTGAAACTGAACCGCGGGGAGGATCTGGAAATTCTGGACTCCAGCAACCTGGCCAACATGGAGCCGGAATTGCTGGAGGCCCTGGCCGAAAAAGTTCAGGTCTTTGCCCGGGTCAGCCCGGCCCACAAGCTGCAGATCGTCCAGGCCCTGCAGCGGGCCGGCCGGGTGGTAGCCATGACCGGGGACGGGATCAACGACGAGCCCGGCTCTGAAGGTGGCTGACATCGGGGTGGCCATGGGAAAATCCGGGACCGACGTGGCCCGGGAGGTGGCCGACGTGGTCTTGGAAGACGACCGCTTGGAGACCATGATCATCGCCGTCAAGCAGGGCCGGACCATTTACAACAATATCCGCAAATCCATTCATTTCCTGCTGGCAACCAACATGAGCGAGATCATCGTGGTTTTCACCTCCCTGGCGGCCGGGTTGGGCGAGCCGCTCAATGCTATGCAGCTTCTCTGGATTAACCTGATTTCGGACATCTTCCCCGGACTGGCCCTGGCCATGGAACTGCCGGAGCCGGATGTGCTCACCAGACCGCCCCGGGACCCGAAAGAGCCGATCGTCCGCTCTCAGGATTTTAAAAAGATCCTGATCGAATCCGGGGTGCTGTCGGCTGGGGCCATGACGGCCTATGGCTACGGCCTGGTCCGTTACGGCCGGGGTCCTCAGGCCAACACCCTGGCTTTCATGAGCCTGAGCATCGGCCAGTTACTCCATGCTTTCAGTTGCCGGTCCGATCATATCAGTATCTTTTCCAGAGAAAAGCTGCCGCCCAACCGTCTGCTGACCCAGGCCCTGGCCGGTTCATTGCTGCTTCAGGTCTCCACCCTCTTCATACCCGGGTTGAGGTCCCTGCTGCAACTCTCCCCGGTCGGGATCACCGACGTTCTGGTCATCGGCGGCACGGCCGTGGCCCCGCTGCTGATCAATGAAGACCACAAAATGAACAAGGAGGCTCCATGAAAGAGGATTTTGTCTTTATGTCCGAGTCGGTCACCGAAGGGCATCCCGACAAACTCTGCGACCAGATCAGCGATGCCCTGGTGGACCATTTTCTGCAGCAGGACCCTTTTTCCAGGGTGATCGCCGAGTGCGCCGTGGCCACGGCCATCCTCTTTATCGCCGCGCGGTTCGAGTCCAGCGCCACCGTGGATTTCCCCGGGGTGGCCCGGAAGGTGTTGAACCAGATCGGCTATGAGCACCAGGCCTTCAACGCCAAGACCTGCAGCATCATCACCAGCCTGAAGGAGTTGCCGCCGCAAGACCAGACTTTTTTTAATGAAGCCAAACTTACGGAAGAGGAGATGGACCGCATCCTGATCAGGAACCAGGTGAATATTTTTGGTTTTGCCTGCAACCAGACCGCGGCACTGATCCCCCTGCCCCTCTGGCTGGCCCATAAACTGGCCCGGAGGTTGACCTCGGCCCGTTTACAGAAAGTGCTTCCCTACCTGGCCCCGGATGGAAAGACCCAGGTGGGGGTGGAATACCGAAGTGGGCGCCCCTTCCGTATTCACAGCGTGACCGTGATAGCCAGCCAGAGAATGGGATCCCAGGCCGGAGGGCCCGACTTGAATAAACTGACCGCCGACATGCGGGAGTCGGTGGTGGAGCTGGTCTTCCACGACGAAGAAATCAAGCCGGACGAAAAAACCCGCATTTTCATCAACCCGGACGGTCCTTTCCTGATCGGCGGTCCCGCCGTCCATTCCGGTTTGACCGGCCGCAAGACGGCCATCGACACCTACGGGGAATATGCCCGTCACAGCGGAGCGGCTTTAAGCGGCAAGGACCCCTTGCGGATCGACCGTATCGGGGCCTATGCGGCCCGCTACGCGGCCAAAAACGTGGTGGCCGCCGGACTGGCCCGGGAGTGTGAAGTGCAGCTCACCTATACCATCGGCCTACCGCGGCCGGCCAGCATCGAGGTGGAAACCTTTGGCACCGGCACCATTCCGAACAAGAAGATTTCCGGCTTGATCAAAAAGCATTTTGATTTCCGCCTGGCCGGCATCATCAAACAATTCAATCTCCGCTACCAGCCGGCCATCGTCAAAGGGGGGTTTTACCGCAAGCTGGCGGCTTACGGTCATATGGGCCGCATGGACATCGGCCTGCCCTGGGAACTGACCGACAAGGCCCAGTTGCTGAAAGGGTGAACAATCCTTTTTATTTTCGCAATAAACCTTAGGTCCCGCAGGGTACCCGCGAAGCGTGAAAATAAGGCAGTGATCCGTTTTATTCGTAGGGGTGGGGTTTATCCCCTCCCGAGCCTGGTAGTCAAGGTTTCAAATTTTTTCCGGATCCTTGAATAGGCCGAGTCCGGTGCGGGTGGGGATGAACCCTACCCCTACATTCAATGACGTAAGCAGAGACCGAGACGGTCTGAGCCTTTCGTGCTCCAAAGACTATTTTCGTCTTAAAACAGCCCCCCTTAGATCTAAAATAAATTCCTACCAACCTCCCTTTATTCTTCTTATACACAGTTTTTAAACCAAACCGGTTGCAATCCGCCTCTAAACTGTAACACACCCCCGTTATCTTAAATATAGCCGGACATCATTCTTGATGGTTTCGCAAAAAAATCTTACAGCGAAGGAGAACCCATGGAGAAACTCAAAAATATCGCGCTGGTGGCGCACGATAACCGCAAAAAGGATTTGATCGAATGGTTCGAATACAATTACTGGTCATTAGTAAAACACAAACTGATTTGTACCGGAACGACGGGGAGGTTGATTGAGGAGGCGCTTCAATTTGAAATTAGGCGACGAAAAAGTCGATTTTCAGATTTTGAGATTAAAATCAGGACCTTTAGGCGGCGACCAGCAATTGGGCGCATTGATTACGGAAGGCCAAATCGATCTGGTCATATTCCTGTGGGATCCGATGCAACCTCATCCGCATGATGTGGACGTGAAGGCCTTGTTGCGGATTGCGGTCCTTTACAACGTCCCGATCGCCTGTAACCGGGCCACCGCTGATTTTATCATGTCGTCGCCGTTGATGAATGAAAGGTATAATCCGGACATAAAAAATTATGAGGCCTATATTAAAAGAGACGTAGACCTGGGATGGGTTACCCGCGAGGAATTATAAGCCAAATAAGCTGAAATCCTTATCGCAAGGAATCCAAGGGAATCCAGGTCCCGGTAGAAGCGATAGGACTCTGGGTATCGGCGTGTGTAGATTTCTTTATCAACCCAAACCCTTGGCACACCGGACAACATTGAGGTCCCGGATCTTCAATATATCCCTTGGCCGTAACAGCGAGGGCAAAAGACCATCCCGTACCTTCTTAAATCAAGAAGTTTCTTTTCCATCTTCACGCTCCCCTGCGGTTTATTATTTATTGAGATAATGAAATTAAGGCTGGGTGGATTATTGAGGGTCTCATTATAGAAACAACATATGAGGTCTGGATTTCGGCTTTCGCCGGAATGACGATGGGGAGAAATCGGCTGGGACTCGTCACCCTGGCGAAAGCCGGGGTCCGGGTGTTATCCTAATGAATAATCTATTATGTCGTTCCGGTTATGGGCCCGTTTATAAATCCGGATCACCGCGGTCACCCGGAGTTTTGAGAAGACTATAGAGGAAGAATGTGGCGGGAGGATGACCGGCAAATAAAAATTCGATTACACGGACTCACGCTCGCTGACGATTTCCTGCTTGATAATAGAGAGCAGCGATTCAAAAACCGGGAGCACGTCCGTCCGGAACCGGCCGGCGACCAGGAGCAGCATGATGTCGTCCCCCACCTTCAGGTCTCCCCGGTTGATCCAGACCTTGATATCCAAGATGCCGTCTTTCTTTTTTTGTTCGGAGATGACGGTTCTGAGCTTCTCCTCATCATAGGAGAGCTTCATCCCGCTCACCGGATTGCCCTGTTTGGAGGTGGCCCGAACGATCCCGTTATGGACCAGGATCATCCCCAGACCTTCGGGGTCCGCTTTCGACTTCACCTCATTCAGCCATTGCTCAATCATGATAAAGCCTCCTGTTCTCGGTCGTTAGGTGTAAAATCCCTATGCTCTGGGCGGCTCCTGCGATGCCTGAAAATATGGAACAGCCAACCAACCCTGAAGCGGATCGGGTGCTCAGGATGGGTATCGTTGATTGTGGCGAATTATAAGTTGCTTGACCGTTGAAGTCAAAAAGAATGGTGGGAAAAAAGACCCAGCGGCAAGCAACGTCGGGATTCTCACCCTCCTGATCGGATCGCACCGGGTATCAGGAAGGACAGGCGCTGGCGCAAACGGCGGGCTTCTTCCCGGTAAGGATTGGCCTTTTCCAGGTCCAGCAGGAGTCTTTCCCCAGCTGGGGGATCAATTCGATACAGCCCCTGGGCCATCCCCAGGAGGGGATTGTAGGCCGCTTCAAAATCCCGGCTCTGCCTGACGATGGACAGCAGCGGCTCTTTCACCGTAGCCAGCAATTCCCGGAGATCTCTGGTTTCCTTGACCCCCACCCCGGCTAGAATAAATCGGTTCCGGGCCGTCCAATAATCGGCCAGACGGCGCCGGTAATCCTCCTGTACCCCATCGGTCGGTTGGGTAAACACCTCTCCGGGTTGGGGATGAAAGGTCTGGATTAACTGGAGCAGCCTCCGGTCGGCCGGTTCCTGGTTCCCGTAGACGAATCGGGGGGCCTGGAAAGTGACCAGGGGGCGGTCGTCGGTGTTCAGCGGACCTGCCCCGGCAAAACGTTTCAGTTCCTCATTGCCGGCCAGGAAGGTCCCAAAGAGGCTGAAATCGTCGTAGATACGCACCCGGCGTAAGGCCTCGGCCAGGGCCGGGTCCTGTACCCGCTGCCGAAACCAATCATCCGGATAACCGGAACCCCCTATCCGGGCGGCCAATCCCAGAATAGGCGCTTTTAAACTGAAATGGGCGAGAAAGGCGGTTCCTTCCGGGAAGGCTTTCAGGAAGGTCCGGGTGATCAGGCGCAGGGTGTCCAGGTCCAGTTGATACAGCGGCAGCCATTGGAAAAATACCCCTTCGGGACGGAGCAGGGCGCGAATGGCCCGGAAGTGCTCCAGGGTGTACAACGAGCCGGCCCCATCCCGGGCCGGATGAAACAGATCGGCCACGATAACGTCGTAGGTCCCGGGCCGGGCATTCACATAACGGCGGGCGTCGGCCGTGACCAGGCGTAAGGAAGGGTTTCCGCCCAGATTTCCAGTGGCTTTTTCGAAATGGGGAAGCACTGAAATCACTTCCGGGAGGAGCTCGACCCCTTCCGCCTGGAGGCCGGGATGATCGGCGGCGGCGGCCAAGGTGGACCCGGTGCCCAGGCCCAGGAAAAGGGCCCGTTGGGGGTGGGGATGCAGCAGCAGGGGAAGGTGGCCCTGCCTCCGGTCGGAGAAAACCGAGGAAGTGCCGCCCATCTGGAAGCGGTTGTTTACTTTGAGATGGGTTTCGAAACGGTCATCCTGGACCACCGTTACGGCCGCCATGACCCCTTCCCGGTGCGCGATAATCTTATCCCCCGGTTCGAGGGCCACCAGCCGCAGCGGGACCGGGTAAAAGATTATGAATAGGGCGGCCAGGAAGGGGACCAAGGCGGGTATATAAAACCGGCGGCCGGTCAAGGGGACCAGCGCCAGGTAGCCCAATGTTACGGCGGCCAGGGCCAGGTTGGACCCACCCTGGGGAAGCAGGACCACGCCGAAGAGGAAAGGAGCCAGGGAAGCACCCAGGGTGTTGATCCCCAGGGCCTTTCCGAACCCGATGCCTTCATCATTGGCCCTTTGGGCCAGGTGGCTGAAGGTCGCCCCCATGATCAGGGTGGGCAGGAAGAGGATGGTAGCGGAAAGGGTGATTTCGCCGAAGAGGGAGGAAATCGGTCCTTTTCCAAAGACGTCGCTCACCGACCGATGGAGGGCACCGGAATGCCAGAGCAGAATGGCGCCCAGTAAACAGGACCCTGCCAGGGAGGTCAGCAGCCAGGGGAGGGGATCCGGAGTTGGGCGCCGGGAGGCCAGGCGCTGGTAGATCGCGGCACCGCCGGCGGTCCCCAGGAGATAGACCGCCAGGACGGCGGCAAAACTGTAGACTGTATTTTCCAGGACCTGGCTGATCAGCCGGACGACCAGCACTTCGTAACCGATACCCAGGAGGCCGGTGGCGAATAGGAGCAGGGACAGGGTGAGGGAGGGCAGCCTTTCGATCATTATCGGCGGAGATAAAGCGGGTTGGGTCTTGGCGTTCTTTCGGGCCAGGATGGCCGCTCCCAGGGCACAGCCGAAGTTGACGGTCGCGAAGATCGACAAGCTGGCAGTGTGTCCAAACCGGGGTATCAGGACCAGTACCACCGCGACGGTGCCGGCCACAGCGCCGAAGGTGTTGACGGCGTAAAGACCGCCGATGATCTTTTCCTTTTTCTCCACCCTGTTTAAAAAGCGGTGCATAACCGGCAGGGTGGCGCCCATGGCGAAGGTCGCCGGTAGGAGCAACAGAAAAGGCAAGACGAAAGAGACCAGCCATTGAAATCCGGCGGAGGGTTCCGGGCCCAGGAACGCGGCGACCAGCCGGTTGGCCCGGGGGATGAGAAAAATAAGGGCCAGGGCCCACAACCCGATCACAGCCTCGAGGGCGCCGTAGACATGGCCCGGATGGGTTTGGGAGACCTTCGCCCGATCCAACGCCCAGGCCCCCAGGGCCAGCCCCAAGAAAAAAGCCGCTACCACGGCCAGGACCGCCGAAATCTCGTGCCCCAAGCCGACGGCCAGCATGCGGGTCCAGACCAGTTCGTAGCCCAGTCCGGCGAAGCCGGAAAGAAAGAGGATTACATAAAGTAAGGGTATGTGGGTGGTCATGGTCAGGATTGTCCACGTTTAGTACAAAAATAAAATCGAATGACGAATATCGAACCCTGAATTTCGAATTTCGAAGTTTTAAATGTAGGGGTGGGGTTTATCCCCACCCGCACCGGACTCGGCATATACCCGGTTCCTGTAAAAAAATCTAAAGCTTTGCCCCCCGCTACGGTTCGGCTTAGTTCGTCCCAGGATAGTTGGAGGGGGAGACTTTGGATGAACGATTTTTCAAGAAACAGGAGGGGGCGGCATAACCCGCCCCCTCCCTTTGGTTAAGGTTAAAAGAAAATGAGTCTTTACTTATTTACATACACAAAAATCGGGTTGGAATAAAACCAGAGGTCATCCCAGGCCTTCTGGGCGGTATTGGGAGCCGTCAAGGCATCGGGGAGCGGGCTGCAGTAATCCGCCGTGCCCAGACCGGTGGCCGGCCCGGTTTCATTGGGGGTACCGCAGGCCAGGTTGGTGCCCCGAAGCCGAAAGTACATGTCCTTTTTCACGTCTTTAATATGGTAGACGATGGTGTGAGTGCCGTCACGGCCAACCTTCCAGTCATAGTCGGTGAAGCTGGCGATGACTTTGGTGGTTTCGTTGGTCGCTTTGGTGTAATCAGGATTGGCAGTACCATCGGGTAGAGTGGGCGAAACCTTTCCGGTGATCTCGCCGGCGATCAGATCGATATGATCCACCATCGGGCGGGTGCATTCCAGGCTCGCATCGGAGGTGCCGCAGTTGTTGGTCATGGGGCTTTTGAATTTGATGGTCAGCTTCAGGTTTTTAATCTTGCCGTGGGATTTCAGCTCCTCACCCATGGTCGCCTGCTTCCAGCCGTCCTGGGCCTCGAACTCCAGGTGGTTGATCAAATCGCCATGCACAAAGTAGGAATTTCCGGAGCGGAGCCCGTCGGCAATCTCGTCCAGGGAGTATTTCCAATTCCAGTCCTTGTTCTTGGCATAGACCATGGTTTTCTGGTATTCGCCGGGATAGAAGTCGTCGCCGCCGGCGGTGTAGTGGGAGTGATAATCAGAATTGGCGAAGTTGAACCAGCGTCGGCCTTCACCCAGCAGGGCGTCCCAGAGGCCGCCGACTTTGGCGGTATAATACCCGACGCCGCCGTAGGTTCCGCCGAAATCGCCTGGAAGTGCAATACCGTCCACACAAGTAACTGTATTGCCTAACCCGCGGTATTCGTTCACCTGGTGGCCCGGCGCGCCTTCAAAGCCGTAGCAGACAGCCGGCCCGGCGTTGTTGAAATCCCGGAAATGCTCGATGTTGTAGCCGCCGTCACTGGAACCAGTTTTGAAGACGCCGGCCCGTTCGATATGCGCAAAAATGATCCAGCCGTTGTCAATGGTTCCGTCCTTATACTGCTTCTGCATCCAGCGGCAGGCTTCGACGGCATCGGCGTGACGATCCAATGCAAGGGGTTTGCCAGTCAATTGATCGAGAGTTCTTCCATTCATTTTGGTCAATGTGCCGTAAGGGGTCACCTCACCAGTCCGGGACGTATCCCTATCCGATTTGTCAAACTGGTACTCGAAAGCGCTGATGGCGCTCGCATCTTTGGCCACGATGGCGGTGCTGCAATGCTCATGGCCGGGGACGTTCCATTCCAGACCGGAAAAAATCCTTTTGTGAGGATAAAGGCTTCTTGTGTCGAGAATATCCATGTAGGCGTATTCACTCAGGCTCTGCCAACGCCACATATTACCTGAGGCGGCGTTGTCGCCCTTGATCGGGTTGGTTGGGTACTTTGAGGTGTCGAGCCAACTGACACCCTCTCCGTCCCGGTTCCGGCTCCCGCCATGCTCCGAATTGGCCCACCAGTCCAGACCGTACTCATTGTTTTTTTCCATGACAAAATCAAAGGTGGTGCTGCCGTCGGTGTAGTAGGTGTGCTGGTGAAAATCACCGGACAGCCATTTGCCATTTTCAGACCGGCATTCGAGATTGGGAGAACCTTTGCTCAACTTGCTTTGAAACGAAACCGATTCCCCTGCCGACAGGGTCGGGATCGCCATCATCAAGGCCAGGCATCCAACCGTGGCCGCTTTCCAAAAATGTTTACTCCTCCTCATTTTTATCCTCCTTAATTCATTTAAAATAGTTGTTTTCAAGCTGTTCAAATTCTTCCTTATACGATAGGAAATTGGTGATCTTTACTCATGACTGCTTTCGTCCCTCTATAAGCACCACCCCCTCAACGCGTCCCTGCGCTTTGTTTTTATTTATTGATGATATAGTTTTAGTGTTTGTTGGCTGGGCTCGGGATCACCGGGGTGACCCGAACAATGGGGAATACTATAACGGAGGAATGTAGCAGTATGATGACCGGAAAATAAAAAAATGGTGGCAGGGGCCGGAAAACAGAGATAAAAGACCCCCACCGGTTTCAACCCATTTATTAATGGGTTAAAGGAAAACGCCGAAAAGGACATCCTCCCGATATTACAATTTGGTGAAATAATCATCTCCGTAACCGGGGAATGGAAGTAAAAAGGGACCGGATAAATTTATCCGGTCCCAGTTAAAGAAAATGATGGAAATCAATTTTGACGGACTTTTTTGCGCGTCCGTCAATTGTGATGGTTTCGCAAAAAGTCGTCATTGCGAGCGAAGCGAAGCAATCCCCCGGCGCAACTAGCTGATTCCTGAGGATTGCTTCGTCGCTTCCCTCCTCGCAATGACGGCTTTTAGGACTTTTTGCGAGATCATCAATTGTAGCTTATCTTCCCTTTCAGCGTTGATGGACTTTCATAGAGCTCCAGATATTTCCGGTCCCCTTCGGGGGTCATGGGATGGTCCGGTCCCCTCCACCATTTGTTTTCCAGAAAGTTCTTCTTGGCCAGCGCCCAGACCTCCGGAGAAGCGGGACATCCTTCACTTCCCAGCTCAGTTCCTTGGGCGTCATCTCATAAACGGTATAGCGCATGGGATAGGTGGAAAGAGGCGGTGTGCTGAAACAGAAGATATTGTCTACCTTCTGGTAATTGGTTGAAATGTGCCGATGCCCTGAAATTACAAGTTTTACCCCGTATCTCTTGAACAGGGCCTTAACCTCCTCCGCATTATCTATCCAGAACCATCTCCAAGCGTTATGGTTCGTCTTGTCTCCCTCCGACCAGGGAACCAGATTGTGGTGCATCAGGACCACGATGGTCTTCCCCTGATTTTGTGTTAGAACGGATTCCAGCCAGCGCATCTGCCCGGCGTCCACCCGGCCGCCGAAGTCGTTGAGTCCCGCTTCCGGCACATAGGTCTGGGGCCTCGTCGTGTCCAGGCCCACCAAAACCAGGCCCGGGGCGACTTCGTGGGCGTAATAGGTCATTCCCGGCGTCATGCCGCCGGAAGTTCCGGTGAAGGCCCCGGCCACGGTGTATTTGGACAGACTGACCGGCTGGTCCTTCTTTTCGTGAGGAACCAGGCTTAAATCATGGTTTCCCAAAACAACGTAATAGGGGACCTTTAATCCGTCGAGAATCCTTCTCAGTTCGTCCATATTCCAGGGCTCCGCATCCTGGGTCAGGTCCCCGGCCACGAGAACAAAATTCAACCCGGGAATTTTATTGATTTCCGCTACCGTATTTTCCGTGAGCATCTGGGTCTTTAAGCCGAGCCGATAGCCGTCTGAAACCCCTTTTTGCTGGGGAATGGAAATATGCGGATCGGAAATCGCCACAAATTTCACTTTATCAAAGGCCAGACAAAGACTGGCCAATGAAAAGACCAGCGGGATGATCCCGGCAACAGTTAAAAGCCTCATCCTTCTCATTAGAAACTTTCCTCCTTAGATGTTTGAGATTATTTTCTGTCCTATGCGACCCTTCCCTAAACATGGAGGAGAAATGTTACGGGAAGATGACCGGCAGATAAAGATTCGTTGTTCCGGTTCGGGGAAATAAAAAAAGAGGGGGCCGAATGGGTTTATCCGACCCCCATTTTTTTAACGTGCTGGACTTCCCGCCTGCAAGGCTGGTCAGTCGGCCGCCTGGTCGACAGGCTCGCATACCAACAACGGCATGTTGGCAACGCTCCCTGACGGAACCCGGCTTACGACCATCATGGCAATACTTCAAGGACGGGGTTTATCCTCAGGGCTGGTGACCACCACGCGGGTTACCCACGCGACGCCGGCGGCCTGGGTCTCTCACAATTTAAATCGGGACGACGAAGACAACATCGCGTTGGATTACCTCAAGTTCTAACTCGTGGGATGTGCTTTTCGGCGGCGGCAGCAAGCATTTCGACAAAACCAAAAGAGCGGACAAGAGAGACCTCTTCGGTGAATTCGCCGCACTGGGGTACGACGTCCTGAGGAACCGCGCCGGTCTGGAAAGTTACGCTTTGGCGTTTACTACAGGGAAAAATCCTCGGTATCTTCAACGCGTCGCACGTGAGTTACTATGTGGACCGCGTAAATAACCCGGCGCTGGGAAGCGCGCCAAGCCAACACTCGCCGAGATGACGGCTGTCGCCCTCACCAAGCTCTACGCTGAACAGGAAGGGGTTTATTCTGTAGGTCGAGGCAGGCCGGATAGATCATGCCAGCCACGCCAACGCTGCCTGGGGGGCGATTATGGATACCATCGAGATGGACCTGACCATCGAGGTGATCCTGCAATTCATAAAGAGAAATCCGCGCCGAGATAAAAGGGATCGTCAATCAATACACGACCTTTAACGATCTCACGGATGCCCCCAAACCAGATGATCTATGATTCCTTGCAGCCCGGCTTTAAGCATTACCCGGGCGACTTCAGCTACCTGGCCGAGACAGCCCTCGGCCGGATCTTATCCCATAGCGATTACACCTCGACCCCTAAGATCAGGAGGGAAAACGTCGGGTTCACCTCCAACAACCACACAGGCGGAAAACCAGATCGTGATGGTCCACGGCCATCGGGTCCATGAATTGGGATTGACGGCCTTTATTGACAAGGTCACCTATTTAACCAAATTGTAAGTTTTTCAACGTCAAATTTACCAACCCCGCGATGAGCGCCAAGGCCGCGAAGTCTTTTATAAAGGTGGCCTCCCAGGAAGAGTGGGCGAGACATTTAAGACTGCACGTATCCTAACTATTTGTCCCAGGCCGTTACTTTTGTCAACTTACCCGCAGGTGACGCCGCGGGTCAGAATTCAAAAATAAATCTTTTTAAGTTGCTCCCCCCCGGGGCTTCTCGGATAGGCCCGGCGGTATTCCCGCCGGGCCTTTTTGATGGGGAAAGACAGTCACGACGTTCTTTTTTTTTCGGACCGGGATGTACAACAATTTTCCAAGAAATGAACCGGTCCCACTTCTCCGAAACATTTCCCGTGAGGGTTTAAAATGGGGGAGAATTTTAAATCACCCAATAGGCCTCAAACTGGACCACAGCCAGCCAAAATTAAGGCAGATTTGGAATTCTGAAAGGAGATGGAAGATTAAAAGAATCATTGCTTTAAGCACCCTATTAGTCTTAATCGCCGGGCTGCTGGTCGGAACAGGGTCCGCAGGGGCGGAGCCCTGGAAATTCGGGGTCATGGCCGACACGCAGTGGACGGCGCCCACCGACCCGGCCGGAAAAAACCCCAACGGGGTCTCGGTGTCGATCATCAACCAGATCAGCAGCAGTTCATCCAGCACGGCGTGAAGTTCGTCATCCAGGTCGGCGACCTAACGGAGAACGGCAACGACGCGGACATCACCACCCGCGCCGCCGCCGCCCAGCCGTTGTATTGCCAAGGGCATCGGCTTCTTCCCTATGCGCGGCAACCATGAGACGTATGCCAGCCCGGCGGGCAACAACTACGGCATCACCCAGTTCAGGAACAGCTTCCCGCAGACCCAGGGCCTCGGCAACATTTTCGGCGCCACGAACTTCAACAGCCCGACCTCGGTCAGCGCCGACCTGAAAGGCATGAGCTACTCCTTTGACTACGGCAACCGGGCAATAACGCCCGTTTCGTCATCATTGACAACTGGGCGACGCCCAGCAAAAGCTGAACCTCTTTCCCGCTGCGACCCATTACATTATGGTTACTCCGTCGACGATCAGCAGCCCTGGATCAGCGGCCGGCTCGACAAGAACACCCGCGGTACGAAACACGCCTTCGTCTTCTCCCACCAGAACCTCATCGGCGAAAACCACCAGGATTCGCTCTTCAACGGCTACGCAAACGCGAACCCGGCATGCAGAACGCCTTCTTCGCCAGCCTGCAGGACAACGATGCCAAGTACTACATCAGCGGCCACGACCATATCCACCAGCGCTCCATCATCGTCAGCCCGGACGGCGCCTCCAAGGTCCAGCAACTAATCTGCGCCTCTAACAGCAGCAAGTTCTACACCCCCAAGGCCCTGGACCAGTCCAACTGGTTTGGCCAGAAGGGTCCGTGAGACCTCCGTGTCCCAAGAAATCTACAGCGTCGGCTTCTACATCTTCACCGTCGACGGGCCGCGCGTGACTGTCGATTACTACGCCGACGACCATGGCAACTGGCAGTCGGAAACAGCATACCGGAAGGGCCCGCTGCCCGATACCGGGATCACTCCCACGTTCACCTTCGTCAAGAAGGAGACCTGGGGTTACAGCTTGAACGGCAAAGAATTCCTGATCCCGCAGGGACAGACCTATACGAGCGTCGTCGACAGCTTCAGAACAACCACCGCCCGGATTCTCGGCGGCGCCAACAACAGCACGGCCCGGGACGGCAGCCTCAACACCGCTGGGGGCGTCGGCCATCCGCTGACCAAGGCCGTCAACACCGGCTGGACCGAGGCACAGGCCTGGAGGAGGCGAGGCCCCCTGGCCGGGTGAGGGAAAACCGATTCGTCCCGCAAGCAACGTCTTCACCCTCTGGGGTATGACCGACCTGGGGAGAGCTCAGACCGACCCCTACGCCCTTTCGATGACCTATGCCGGGAAAAAAGCGGTAGAGGGGGTTTCGGCCTCGTGGCCAAGGATGAGTGAGGCAAAGTGGGTCAATGCCGTGGATTTCAATGTCGGGAGCCGGTTCAAGAAATTCGTCGCCGGGCCGTGGAAAGCCGGTACCGGTTGGGACCTACGGCATCCATACGGAAAACCAATACGGCATGGGCGGTTATCAATCACAAAGGTGATTTTGCCGTGGGCCGGTTGGCAGGCAACGAAAGATCTTGGTCGCGGATGGAGTGGTGGCTCGCCTTGCGGATAAAGTCCGCGGTCCACATAGATGGAAAAGAGCCTTCAACCCAATAATCGGGAACCTGAGTGATTCGCGGGTTCCCTATCCTATCCTTTCCCTTTCCTCTCAATGAAACCCGCCGCTTTCTTCCCCCAGAAGGTTTAGAAAACCTAAAAAAAACCTTACCTTCATATTCCTGTAACCCGTTGCGATAAATTCGGATTATAGATGAGGTACGAAAATAAACGGGCGATAGGCCAATACAACGGACCCATCGCCCATGGCCTTTAGCCCAACCAAGCTTTTTCATGCTTCGCGGGTGCTTGCCCCGAGCATGGCGGTTTAATATGTAGGATCGAAAGATCGGTTCCCCGCAAAAGGTTTCAGGAATTCATCAATCTCCAAGAGGATACAGCCCCAATGTTTTGTAAGCGCTTAAAAGCCACGATGAAAGTCGGCACCTGCCTGAAGCGGCAGGAAAAGGCCCTTCGTGATTTGGATTATGAAGTTTGCCGTGATTGCCCCCAGATGTTGGAGGTTAAGACAGGAAAAGAATCGGACCGTGATATCAACCGGATTATCCGGGAATTGTCCAAATCACCAACCCCGCCGGTCTATTATCCCTGGGCGACTTCCAAGGACGGGAGGGAAATCCCCATAATTATTTTAAGAAAGAGGGCGGCCCGGTCAGCAGAGGGCCGATTGAACAAGATCCAGAGAAGGATCCCCGCAAAAAAAAAGCCCCGGTTACCGGGGCTGTAGGGGGGAAAGACGCGAGAGCGACAAGAAAAGGGCTTTGGGGGTTATTACATCAAAACGGAGACAAATGATATCGGCGTGCCGGCCAGGGCCGCGTCCACAAAGGAACCGAAAAAAGCCTTCCAGACGATCTCCCCGGCGGCGGAGAAGGCCCCCTGGATGTATTCGTCGCTGGTTTTGGCCTGGGCCGGGTTGAAATGCCCCAGGTCGGTCAGCCGGGAGATGATTTCTGGTCGGTACCACCGGGAGTCATAGTTCACCACCACGCTGCCGGTCAGGGTGTTGACCGCGGACGACTTGATTCCTTCCATCCGTTTCAGGAGGTCTTCCACGACAACAGCTTCCTTCTGATTGCCTTTAATCGAGGGCGATTTGATACGCAACCGGCCAGGAACCTGATGAACGTAGTAGCTCATTGTGGCACATTCCTCCCTTGAGGGACATTTTGAGATATTGGCGGCAGTCGGGATAGCCGGAACACCGGAAACGGATCAGCTGGGGATAACGGCGGTAAATGTGCATAGGTTTGCCGCAGGCCGGGCAGATGGGTTTTCCCTGTATTGAAACCCTTTCCGGATCCAATACGAATTGCCTGCCGCAGACCAGGCAAACATACCGCTGCTTCTTGTTCCAGGTCTTGCCGTACCGATAGGTGGCCTCGGATCGCAGTGGGGACATCGAATTACGGTGGTGTCATTATCAACATGACCCCAAGATATGGTAGAAATGTGACAGTTTGATGAAGGGAATCTATCAATTTTGTTAAAAAGTAAATAAAAAATATCGAAAAATTAATAAGTTATCGAATTTTCACCTCCGGACCATCAAATCGCCACGTAATTCGGGTAATTACTTCTCCAGAATCACAGCCTAAAAACAAAAAAGAAGGAGGTAGATTATGGAAGGAACGGGGTCCGCAGTCCTGCCATTTAAATTCGATTTTCGGTTTAATCATCCCTGGCCCCGTAAATTTTCCCCTTGATCGGAGCCCCACTGGAACGGGCACTGGCCTTTCCTCGCTTGAACAGCATGTATTTTCAGGTGGCCGGCGGACGGATGACGGTCCTTTTTTGAGAGGTCGCTGGCCCGGCTGCGCATCGGCTACCGGGTGTCCGAGCTGGATCGGCCCGTCTGCCCCGACAGGGCCCGGCCGTGGTGGTCGCCAACCACCCTTTTGGGGGGATTGAAGGGCTTATCCTGGCCGATCTACTCCTCAAGGTCCGGCCGGATGTAAAAATCATGGCCAACTATCTCCTGGGACGGATCCCGGAAGTGCGGGACCACCTGATTTTCGTGGACCCCTTTGGGGAAAGAATCGGCCCTGAAAAATCTCAAAGGGCTGCGGGAGTCCATCGACTGGTTGAAAAACGGAAACCTGCTGGGGATTTTCCCGGCCGGTGAAGTGTCCCACTGGCATTTGAAAAAGGGGTCCATCACCGACCCCGAGTGGAGCGAGCTGGTGGCCGGCTGATTCAGGAAAACCAGGGCTTCGGTAATTCCGGTTTACTTTCAGGGAAGAAACAGCGCCTGGTTTCATCTGCTGGGATTGATCCATCCGATGATCCGGACGGCCATGCTGTCCCATGAATTGCTGAACAAAATGGATTCCCGGATTGAAATCAAGATCGGTCAGCCGATCCCTTTCAAGAAAATCGAGCGCTTTCCAAACGACCGGGAGCTGATCGACTACCTCCGGCAGCGAACCTACCTGCTGGGAAAGCGTCCATCCCTGATACAAAACACCGTGGAAAGGCAGCAGGTGAAGCGGAGACGGACCTGGAAGCCCCTGGTCGTTCCCACCGTAAAGAATTTTCTGCTGGAGGAGGTCCGCAACCTGCCCGATTCCCAGGTACTCCTGGAACAGGAAGATTTTGAGGTTTTCTGGGCCCGGGCCTCCCAGGTTCCTTATGTTTTGAGGGAAGTGGGCCGGTTGCGGGAAATCACTTTCCGGGAAGCCGGGGAGGGGACCGGGGAATCCATTGATCTGGACCTATTTGACTCGCATTACCACCACCTGGTTCTTTGGCAGAAGAAGACCCTTGAAGTGGTGGGGGCTTACCGTCTGGGGCCCACGGACCTGATTTTGAGCCGCTACGGGAAGAAAGGGCTTTACACCACCTCCCTGTTTAGGTTTCATAACGATTTCTTCCTGCAGGTTCATCCCGCCCTGGAGTTGGGGCGATCCTTCATCCGCCGGGAATACCAAAAAGCCTTTAGTACCCTGATGCTGCTCTGGAAAGGCATCGGGCAGTATGTGGTCCGATACCCCCGCTACCGCTATCTCTTCGGGCCGGTAAGCATCAGCAACGACTACCGGCGCGTTTCCAAAACCCTGCTGATAAAATTTTTGCGGGAGCAGAACTATCGGCCGGAGCTGGCCCGCTGGGTCAAGGCCAAACGCCCCTACCGGCAGGACCTCCGCCAGGGCTGGATGGACCAGGCGGTGGTTTCCATGATCGGGGACGCCGCCGAAGTATCGGATTGGATCGCCGAACTGGAAGCGGATCAGAAAGGCATCCCCATTTTATTGAAGCAGTACTTGAAACTGGGGGGCAAGTTGTTGGGTTTCAATATCGATGCCCAATTCAGCCGGGTGGTGGACGGATTGATTTTGGTGGACCTGGCCAAGACCAACCCGGTGGTGCTGGAAAAATACTTGGGAAAAGAGGGCGCCGACTTTTTCTTGGGCTACCACCAGACACCCGATCCGGCTGATCTCCCCTCCCAGTTCGTCGGCGCTTGAACCATCGGGCAGTGCCCCGCTTTCACCCCTTCGTTCTTTCAAAGGAAGGCACAGGATATCACGCCCGGCTTGGCTGATTACGGCGATCAACGACAAAGCAGGAGCCGGGAATCTGCTTGGCCCGCTTTTTTAACTCGGCGGCCGCTTCACCCACCTGTAGATAATTTTCAAATTGGATGGCTTCGGTGGACACCAAGGCGATGGAAATGCTCATAATCGGGAATTTTTCCAGCTCGCCCCGACGGTTTTTCACCTCGATGAACTCCTCTTTCAGGTCTTCCGGTTCATAATAATTTCGTATTTCCCGGTCAAATTCCGCGATGATTTGTTGCGCCAGGCCCGGGGCGGCATCCGACTGGGCAATGATGATAAAATCGTCGCCGCCGATATGACCCAGGAACTGACCCTTGCTCTCGTTGATGGCCAGGCAACTGCTGAGCAGTTGGGCTGTCAGAAGGATTACCCGATCGCCCCGTTCAAATCCGTACTTGTCGTTGTAGGCCTTGAAATTGTCGAGGTCCAGATAGAGGACGGCAAAGAATTGCCGGCGGTCCACCAGGTCTTTTAATCGATCGGAGATAAAAAGGTTTCCCGGGAGACCGGTCAAGGGGTTGGCATTGTGCGCGCAGCGGATCTGCTGCTGGGTGATATTGTTCAACAGGTTCATAATGGAAACCACGCCCTGATAGACCCCTTCCTTAACGACGATGATATAGTCATAGAGGTTGTCCTCCCGGCTCATGGCGATCTGAGAAACGGACTCTAGAAATAGATTGGCATCGACGATCAGCGGATTGGGATCCATCACCAGTTTCACCGGGCGGGTGTGGTAGAGGGAAAACCCATAGTTGGTGCCCAATTGATAATAAAGCTTGTGCTTCATCACGATTCCCACCGGTAATTTCCCATCCAGGACCACCACGCCGTCGACCGGACGTGTGGCCAGTAACATCTCCACTTCGCTGACGAAATTGCCCTTGTCCACTATGGGCACCTGCTGAACGATTTCACCGATAGTGACGCCGAAGCCCAGTTCCTTGAACCGGGCCCGATTCAGGTTTTTCTGGTTATTTAGGTTTTCGATCAAATCGGTGATCTCGGGTGGCAACCCGGACGGCGGATAGGCGGGACGGGCCAGAAAATAGCCCTGGGCGTAATCGATGTCCAGCTTGATGAGCATGGCCAATTCTTCCGCCGTCTCCACTCCCTCGGCCACGACTTTGCTGTTGATCCCCTGGGCCAGCCGGGCGATGGATTCCAGAATGGTCTGTTTGATCGGATTGCGGTCCAGGTTGCGGACGATGGACATGTCCAGCTTGATGTAGTCAGGGTGCAATTCCGCGATGGCTTGGAGGCTGGAATACCCGGCAGCGGCATCGTCGATGGCCACCCCGAAGCCCTGCTGCCGGTAGTGGTTCAGGGATTGGTTAAAGCTATCGAAATCCAGGATGGCCGTCCTTTCGGTGATTTCGAAAATGATCTGGTCCGGCTGATAACCGTAATCCAGGAGCAACTGCCTTGTCTTACCGGCCAGGAACTTGGGGTCTCTAATCACGTCGGGAATGGTATTGATAAATAGCTTCTGCCCGGAGGATAGAAATTGACCAGGTTTCAAAGCCGATTCCCGGCACAATTGTTCGAGGACAAAGATGAGCTGATATTTGACGGCGGCAGCCATTAACTGGAGGGGACTGTGCAGAGAGCTGTTCTCTGGTCCCCGGGACAGGGCCTCGTAGCCTATGATCGCCCCGTTCTTCAGGTTGACGATGGGCTGGTAGAGAGTCGAAACCCCCCTCTTTTCGATGATGTCTTCTAACTCGTCCCGTACGGCTCGTTCCCTGATCAATTCGGCCATGTTTTCCTGGAGATTCGGGACCAGGTTCCGGATGGCCATCGGTAATCCATTAATAATGCCGGGTATGAGGTCCTGGGGATATTGACCCGAGGTTTCGATTTTTTTCAGCGGGTCCAAGTCGTCGGAGGGCACATTGATACCATGGGGTTACATGTTGCTCATAAAGGGTCCTCCCGGATGTGAATTTGGGAGGCCTTTCTCCGGCTGGATCGCCCTAAGGTTAAGGCCTCTATCCGGAATAGTCGGTCTTGAATCGGGGAAACTGTAGCGGGGTTGCGTTAATTTTGTGTTAATTTTAGCATAATCAGTGAGGAAACAATAAAATTCCTGGAAAGGAGACCGAATTCCGCGCGATGGGTTTAGGAGAATTTTCTGTTTCCAGGTTTTTCCGGGGACGTGCATGATTCCGGTGATAAGGCATTTATAACAACCGGGCCCCCAGTTCGGCCACCTGGGACCGTTCTCCTTTGACCAACGTCACGTGACCGGTGATCTCCTCGCCTTTCAGCTTTTCCACCAGGTAGCTCAAGCCGTTGCTGTTGGCGTCCAGGTAGGGATGGTCGATCTGCTCCGGGTCGCCGGTAAAGACGATCTTGGTTCCGCGTGCCGACCCGGGTGACCAGGGTCTTGACCACGTGGGGGGACAGGTTCTGGGCTTCGTCGATGATGATGAACTGTCGGGGGAATGCGGCCGCGGATGTAGGTCAGGGCCTCGATTTCGATCAGGCCGCGTTCGAGCTGGTCGCCCACCACCGCCGAGCTTGTCCGCGCTCAGGATGATACTCCAGATTGTCGAAGACCGGCTGCATCCAGGTGCGAGAGCTTCTCCTCCTTGGCCCCGGGCAGGTAGCCGATGTCGCGCCCCATGGGGATGACCGGCCGGGCCACCAGCACCCGCGAGAAATGTTCTGTTCGAGCACTTCTTCAACCCTGCGGCCAGGGCCATCAACGTTTTTCCGGTGCCGGCCTTGCCCACCAGGGTACCACCCTGACCGCATCGTTCAGCAAGAGTTCCAAGGCGAATTTCTGTTCCTTGTTCAGGGCCTTGATACCCCCAATTGGTAGTCTCTCCGTGGGACAGGGGGAAGAGCGTGCTCCGGAAGTGCCGGGCCAGGGCGGATTGGGAGGGGCTTTCCTGACTACGGAGTACGAAAAACTGGTGGGGCAGGGCGGTGCCGGGATCGGGGGCCTTCACCTGGCCTTCCCGGTAGAAGCGGTTGAGTTCCTCGGCGTTCAGGGTCCGTTCCCGGCCCCGGTATACAGGCGCTGGTAATTGACCGTTTCCGATTG
>CAVQSS010000028.1:0-203650 GCA_963716045.1 uncultured delta proteobacterium
CAATGTCCTGATGAAGGAATTGCAGAGTCTGGGTTTGAATATCGAGCTCCTGGAGGGTGGGTCACCGGACCCGTCGCCGAACGCCTAAGCCCGAAGCCTTTTTCAGAGGAGTGTTGCCGTGGAAGATCTATTCAGTTATTTTGCCAAACCGAAAGACCCGCTGAACTATTATGCCGTCAGGATTTCCTTGGCCTCCCCGCAAAAGATCCGGGAGTGGTCGTTTGGGGAGGTTAAGAAGCCGGAGACCATCAACTATCGGACCTTTAAACCCGAACGGGAAGGCCTTTTCTGCGCCAAAATTTTTGGCCCCACCAAGGATTACGAGTGTAACTGCGGGAAGTACAAGCGGATGAAACACCGCGGGGTGGTCTGTGAAAAATGCGGGGTGGAAGTCATTCAGTCCAAGGTCCGGCGGGAACGGATGGGTCACATCGAGCTGGCCACCCCGGTGGCGCACATCTGGTTTTTGAAAAGTTTGCCCAGCAAAATCGGTAATCTGCTGGACCTGACCCTAAAGGAATTGGAAAAAATACTTTATTTTGAGTCCTATATCGTCCTGGAATCCGAGGAAGCCTCATTGCCTCCCAAAACCCTGCTTCCAGAGGAACGGTATCGGCAGGCACGGGAGGAATTCGGCGATAAGTTTAAGGCCGGGATCGGCGCCGAGGCCATCCAAATCCTGCTCCAGGCCCAGGACCTGGAGGGGGAATCCAAGACTTTGCGGGAGGAGGTTCGCACCACTCATTCCGAGGCCAAAAAGAAAAAATACATCAAACGCCTGAAGGTCATCGAGGCCTTCAAGGATTCCGGAAACCGCCCCGAGTGGATGGTCATGGATGTTATCCCGGTCCTGCCTCCGGATTTGAGGCCCCTGGTGCCGTTGGACGGGGGACGGTTCGCCACTTCGGACCTCAACGATCTCTACCGCCGGGTAATCAACCGCAATAACCGACTCAAAAGGCTCCTGGAACTCAACGCCCCGGATATCATTATTCGTAACGAGAAACGGATGCTCCAGGAGGCGGTGGACGTCCTGTTCGACAACGGCCGAAGGGGCAAGGTCATTACCGGACAACAAGCGCCCCCTGAAATCCCTGAGCGACATGCTCAAAGGAAAACAGGGACGGTTCCGTCAAAATCTATTGGGCAAACGGGTAGACTATTCCGGTCGTACGGTTATCGTCATCGGCCCTAATCTGCGCTTGCACCAGTGCGGCCTGCCCAAAAAGATGGCCTTGGAGCTTTTTAAGCCCTTTATCTATAACAAGTTGGAGGAAAAAGGGTTCGTCAGCACCATCAAAACCGCCAAACGGATGGTGGAAAAAGAAACCCCCGAAGTCTGGGATACCCTGGACGAGGTGGTCCGGGAATACCCTATTCTGCTCAACCGGGCGCCTACCTTGCACCGTTTGGGTATCCAGGCCTTTGAACCCATCTTAGTCGAAGGCAAGGCCATTCAGCTTCACCCCTTGGTCTGCGCGGCTTTTAACGCCGACTTTGACGGGGACCAGATGGCCGTCCATGTCCCCCTTTCCATCCAGGCCCAAATCGAGGCCCGGGTGCTGATGATGTCTACCAACAATATCCTTTCTCCGGCCAACGGGGAACCGATTATCGTGCCTTCCCAGGATATCGTGCTGGGGCTGTATTACCTGACCCGGGACCGTCTCTTTAAAAAAGGGGAAGGAAAGATTTTTTCCGGGCCGGAGGAAGTCCGCCGGGCCTATGACGCCAAAGAGGCGGAACTTCATGCCCGTATCCGGCTGCGCCTGAACGGCCAGATAGT
Organism: uncultured delta proteobacterium; assembly: GCA_963716045.1. GTDB lineage: Bacteria > Desulfobacterota > RBG-13-43-22 > RBG-13-43-22 > RBG-13-43-22 > CAVQSS01. The sequence continues at coordinate 1,787 of CAVQSS010000028.1, forward strand.
GGACACCACCGTGGGACGGGTTTTGCTGTTCGAAGTGATCCCGCCCATGATCCCCTTCGAGCGGGTCAACCGGGTCATGAACAAGAAAGAAATACGTAAGCTGATCGACGATTGCTACCGGAAGGCCGGCATCAAGGAGACGGTCATTTTAGCCGACCGATTAAAGGATGTGGGATTTCACTTTGCCACCTTATCCGGGATTTCCATTTCAGTGGCCGACATGAAGGTTCCCTCGCAGAAAAAAGAGATTTTGCGCAAGGCCGAAGATGAAGTCCGGCGGGTGGAGAAGCAGTACGTCGACGGTCTGATTACCGACGGAGAAAAATACAACAAACTGGTGGATATCTGGGCCAAGGCCAGTGAGGACGTGGCCCAGGAGATGATGGAAGCGATGGGCACCGAAATGGTGGCCGGTCCGAACAGAAACAGGTTATGGTGCCCAGCTTCAACCCCATTTTTATGATGTCCGATTCCGGTTCCCGAGGCAGCAAAGACCAGATGCGCCAGTTGGCCGGCATGCGGGGACTGATGGCCAAACCTTCCGGAGAAATCATCGAGACGCCGATTCGGGCCAATTTTCGAGAAGGGTTGAGCGTGCTGGAATATTTCATTTCCACCCACGGGGCCCGGAAAGGGCTGGCCGATACGGCCTTGAAAACCGCCAACTCCGGCTATTTAACCCGACGCTTGGTGGATGTTTCCCAGGATATGATCATCCACGAAGAAGATTGCGGCACCATCGACGGGATTATCGTGGAGGCCCTGCGGGAAGCCGGAGAGGTGATCCAGCCCATTGGGGAACGGGTTTTGGGCCGGGTGGCCCTGACGGATATCAAAGATCCTTACAGTGATGAAGTGCTCGTCCAGGCCAATACCGAAATCGACGAGTCGGCGGTGGACCGACTGGAGGAGGCGGGGATTGAACGGGTCTCCATCCGATCGGTGTTGACCTGCCAGAGCGTTCGGGGGGTTTGCGCCCGCTGCTACGGCCGTGATTTGGCCTACGGGAAACCGGTCAATATCGGTGAGGCCATCGGTATCATTGCCGCCCAATCCATTGGTGAACCGGGAACCCAGCTCACCATGCGGACCTTTCATATCGGCGGCGTGGCCAAACAGCGCAGTGAACAATCGACGCTCCATGCCCGGACCGACGGCCGGGCGCGGTTTCTTCAATTAAATACGGTGGAAAACCGCGACGGCGATCTGGTGGTGATGAACCGTAACGGTCAGATGGCGATTGAGGACGATAAAGGCCGGGAACGGGAGCGCTATCCCCTGATTTACGGGACCCAGTTGAAAATCAAGGAGGGGCAACCGGTTAAGGCCGGGGCCTTGCTGGCCAATTGGGACCCCTTTACCATTCCCATTATTACCGCCGTTTCCGGGAAGGTTAAATTCGGAGATGTCAATGAAGGGATGACCATGGAAGAGCGGCGGGACGTGGTAACCGGAAAATCCAGTAAGGTTATCGTGGAATACCGGGATGCGGAAATGCGTCCTCGGATTTCCATTAAGGATGAGCTGGGCCGGACGGCCAAGTTCCCCCAGTCCAATGCCTGGGCCCGCTATCTGCTTCCCCTGGGGGCGATTATCCTGGTCACCGAGGGCGACGCGATTTCAGCCGGCGACGTCATTGCCAAGATCCCTCGGGAGACCACCAAGACCAAAGACATCACCGGCGGTCTGCCGCGGGTGGCGGAGTTATTTGAAGTCCGCAAACCGAAAGAGCACGCCGTGATCACCGAAATCGACGGGATGGTGACTTTTGGAAAGCACAGCAAGGGGAAACGAAAGGTGGTCGTCACCCCGGAAGTGGGCGAGCCCCGGGAGTACCTCATTCCCAAAGGCAAGCATGTGAGCGTGCAGGAGGGAGACGTCATCCTGGCCGGAGAGGCCTTGATGGATGGGTCGGCCAACCCCCACGATATCCTGAGTGTCAGCGGGATCAAGGAGTTAGCCAAATACTTGGTCAATGAAGTCCAGGAAGTCTACCGCCTCCAGGGGGTGAAGATCAACGACAAGCACATCGAGGTCATTGTCCGGCAGATGCTCCGCAAGGTCAAGATCAAGGATCCCGGGGACAGCGAGTACTTGGTGGGCGATCAGGTGGAGTGGCAGCTCTTCAATCAGAGGAACCAGGAAGTCCTGGCCCAGGGAGGAAGACCGGCCCAAGCCGAGCCGCTCCTCCAGGGGATTACCAAGGCCTCCCTGTCGACCGACAGTTTCATTTCCGCGGCCTCCTTTCAAGAGACGACCAAGGTCCTGACCGATGCCAGCATCGGAGGGGAAAAGGATTATTTGCGGGGATTAAAGGAAAATGTCATCCTGGGGCGCATCATTCCGGCCGGCACCGGGATGGGTGTTTACCGGAAGATCATTTTGCCCCAACCGGGCAAGGGTGCGGTGGAACGGATCGAACCGTAATTCCCGGAAACGGGGCCAAAAAAAGGTTGACAAGTAAAAAAAAATAATATAATAATATAAATTTTTTAAAAATAGTCAAATATTTGCGACCGACGACCTTCGAGTAAGGTCGGCCAACGGGGTGTTTTAAAAAAGGAGCGGTATGGCCACCATCAATCAATTAATTCGTCAGGGCAGAACCAAGATTAAAGGGAAAGTATCCACCCCGGCTTTAAAGGCTTGCCCTCAGAAACGGGGCGTCTGTATCCGGGTTTATACCTCAACGCCCAAGAAGCCTAATTCCGCCCTGCGGAAGGTCGCCCGGGTTCGTTTGACGAACGGTATGGAGGTGACCACCTATATTCCCGGGGTCGGGCATAACCTCCAGGAACACTCCGTAGTTCTGATCCGGGGGGGGCGGGTGAAAGACCTGCCCGGGGTCCGTTATCATATTATCCGCGGCACCTTGGACTCCATCGGGGTAGCCGATCGCAAAAAAAGTCGATCCAAATACGGGGCCAAAAGGCCGAAGTAGCTCGGGTCCGGAAAAGCGGAGCACTGGAAAGACCGCGCCCCCCAGCCCTAAAAACAAACGTCACTCACATAGAGGTCAACATGCCGCGCAAGAGAGAAGTACAGAAAAGGGAGATCCTGCCCGATCCTAAATATCATAGCCCTTTGGCGGCCAAATTTGTCAACAGCCTGATGGGCCGCGGGAAAAAAAGCACCGCCGAATCCATCCTCTATCGGGCACTGGAGATCATTCAGAAGAAAAGTGAAGAGGAACCGCTTAAGGTTTTTGAGAAGGCCCTGGACAACGTGAAACCGGTCATCGAAGTGAAATCCCGTCGGGTCGGGGGGTCCACCTATCAGGTTCCGGTGGAGGTTAGGGCCAATCGCCGGCTTTCGCTAAGTATCCGCTGGCTGATTGCTTATTCCCAGGCCCGTTCGGAAAAGACCATGGAGGCCAAGTTGGCCGGGGAGTTCCTGGATGCCGCCAATAACCGCGGGGCGGCCATCAAGAAAAAAGAGGATACCCATAAAATGGCAGAGGCCAACAAGGCCTTCGCCCATTACCGCTGGTAGTCGGAGCAGGCCGGGCCAGAAGCCGATGCATAATGGAGAATTTGAAATTGGCCGAAAAACAAGCGCTTTCACGAATTCGGAACATTGGTATTATGGCCCATATCGATGCCGGAAAAACCACGACTACCGAGCGCATCCTCTATTATACCGGGGTATCCTATAAAATGGGTGAGGTTCACGAGGGCTCTGCGGTCATGGACTGGATGGAACAGGAACAGGAAAGAGGCATCACCATCACCTCAGCCGCAACCACCTGTTATTGGCAGGATCACCGCATCAACATTATCGATACCCCCGGGCATGTGGATTTTACCATGGAAGTGGAACGCGCCCTGAGGGTCCTGGATGGGGCCATAGCCGTCTTTGACGCCGTGGCTGGCGTGGAACCTCAGTCTGAAACGGTTTGGCGACAGGCCGACCGCTATGGGATCCCGCGGCTGGCTTTTATCAATAAGATGGACCGCGTGGGGGCCGATCCGGAGCGCTGCCTGCGGATGATGGAAGAACGATTAGGGGCCAAGCCGGTTTTTATCCAATGGCCGATGGGTCGGGAAGATAAATTCAGCGGGCTGATTGATTTGATCCGGGAGGAAGCGGTGCTCTTCGATGAAGCCTCTTTGGGACGGGAGCTGGTTCGCGGACCGGTGCCGGAAGCCCAGCGCCCCGCGGCCCTCGAACAGCGGCAACGGCTGATCGAGGTCTTGGCCGAACACGACGACGACCTGATGGAAAAGTACGTGGAGGGGCGGCCCATTACCCTGGTGGAGATCCAAGGGGCCTTGCGCCGGGCCACCTTGAGCCAGGACGTTGTACCCGTCCTGTGCGGCTCGGCCTTCAAGAATAAGGGGATACAACCCTTATTGGACGCCATTGTGGACTACCTGCCTTCGCCCACCGACGTGCCGCCCATCACCGGACTCAATCCTCAGGGACAGGCCGAACCCCGACCGGCCGATGAAAAGGGCCCGTTTACGGCCTTGGCCTTTAAAATCATGTCTGATCCTTACGTGGGACACCTGACCTTCCTGAGGGTCTATTCGGGCCGGGTGGTTTCCGGCGGGACCGTGGTCAATGTCAATAAGGGGAAAAAGGAGAAGATCGGGCGTCTGTTGAAAATGCACGCCAACCAGCGGGAAGATATTAAGGAGATTCAGGCGGGGGATATCGTGGCGGTGGTGGGCCTGAAAAACACCACCACCGGGGACAGCCTCTGTTCTCCGGAAGCCCCGCTCCTGTTGGAATCGCTTCAGGTTCCTATTCCGGTCATTTCCATTGCCGTGGAACCTCGGACCAAGGCCGATATGGACAAACTGGGCCTCTCCCTGCAGCGGATCGTGGCCGAGGACCCTTCCTTCCTGGTGCATACCGATGAAGAAACCGGCCAAACGCTGTTATCCGGAATGGGAGAACTCCATTTAGAGATTATTGTCGATCGCTTGACGCGGGAATTCAAGGTGGACGCCAATATCGGCCAACCCCAAGTGGCCTATAAGGAAACCATCACCCAGGTAGTGAAGCAGGAGGGGAAATATATTCGGCAGAGCGGGGGCCGAGGGCAATATGGCCATGTGGTGCTGGAGGTCTACCCCCGGGAAGCCGGCAGCGGGTTTCTGTTTGAGAATAAGATTTTCGGCGGTGTAGTGCCCAAGGAATATATCCCGGCTATCGAAAAGGGGGTTCGCGAGGCCATGGCCGGAGGGGTTCTGGCCGGATATCCCCTTATTGATTTGGGGGTCCGGTTGCTGGACGGTTCATACCATGAAGTGGATTCTTCGGAACGGGCCTTCCATTTTGCCGCTTCCATCGCCCTCAAGGAAGCGGTGGTTAAGGCCCGGCTGGTCTTGCTGGAACCGGTCATGGGGCTGGAGATCGTCACTCCGGAGGAGTTTGTCGGCGATGTCATGGGAGACATCACCGGCCGCCGGGGCAAGATTTTGGGACTGGAGGCTCGGGGTCAGGCCCGCATCATTGAGGCCCAGGCCCCCATGGCGGAGATGTTCGGTTATTCCACCTCCATTCGCTCGTCGACTCAGGGTCGGGCGACTTTTACCCTTCAATTCTCCCATTACGAAAAAGTTCCACAGTCCATATTGGAAGGCCTGTTAGCCGGCCGGAAAAAGAAATAAGGGGGACGAGACTGATGGCCAAGAAGAAATTTGAACGGACGAAGCCGCATGTGAATGTGGGGACGATCGGGCATATTGATCATGGGAAGACGACCTTGACGGCGGCGATCACGCTTTGTCTATCGAAGAGCGGGTTTGCGAATTTCATACCCTTTGACGAGATCGACAAAGCGCCGGAGGAGAAGGAGCGTGGGATCACGATCGCCACGGCCCACGTGGAGTACGAGACCAAGAAGCGACATTATGCGCACGTGGACTGTCCGGGGCACGCGGACTATATCAAGAACATGATCACCGGGGCGGCCCAGATGGACGGGGCGATTCTGGTGGTGGGGGCGGATGACGGACCGATGCCGCAGACGCGGGAGCATATCTTGCTGGGTCGTCAGGTCGGGGTGCCGTATATAGTGGTTTTTTTGAACAAAGTGGACATGGTGGACGATCCGGAGCTGATCGAACTGGTGGAGCTGGAGCTGCGGGAGCTGTTAAGCAAGTATGAGTATCCGGGGGACGATCTGCCGATCGTCAAAGGATCGGCGCTGAAGGCGCTGGAGTGCGGCTGCGGGAAAGGGGACTGTCCGGCTTGCCAGCCCATTCTGGAGCTGATGGAAGCGATCGACACCTATATACCGGAACCGGTGCGGGACATTGAGAAGCCGTTTTTGATGCCGGTGGAGGACGTGTTCAGCATCTCGGGCCGGGGGACGGTGGTCACGGGCCGGGTGGAACGAGGGATGGTCAAGGTCGGGGAAGAAGTGGAGATCGTGGGGATTCGGCCGACGGTCAAGACGATCTGTACCGGGGTGGAGATGTTCCGGAAGACCCTGGACCAGGGCCAGGCGGGAGACAACGTGGGGTTGCTGCTGCGGGGGACCAAGCGGGACGATGTGGAGCGGGGACAGGTGGTAGCCAAGACGGGCTCGATCACGCCGCACACCAAGTTCAAGGCGGAGTCGTATATCCTTTCGAAGGAGGAAGGCGGGCGGCACACGCCGTTTTTCAACGGGTACCGGCCGCAGTTTTATTTTCGGACCACGGACGTAACGGGGGTGGTGACCCTGCCGGAAGGGGTGGAGATGGTGATGCCGGGAGACAATGTGTCGATGACGGTGTCCTTAATCATGCCCATCGCCATGGAGAAGGAGCTCCGCTTTGCCATTCGGGAGGGGGGCCGGACCGTAGGCGCCGGCGTGATCTCTGAAATCTTGGAATAACGGAATTGCCAAAGGATTAGATTATGATGACCAGTCAGAAGATCCGAATTCAACTCAGGGCCTTTGATCATAGACTCCTGGACCAGTCGGCGGCCGAAATCGTCGAGACGGCCAAACGGACCGGGGCGCGCATCGCCGGACCGATCCCTTTACCGACCCGTATCAAGAAGTTCTGCGTTCTTCGGTCCCCTCATGTGGATAAGAAATCTCGTGAGCAGTTTGAGATTCGGACGCATAAACGGATACTGGATATCCTGGAACCCACCCAAGCCACAGTGGATGCCTTAATGAAGTTAGACCTCTCCGCCGGTGTGGATGTGGAGATTAAATTGTAAAGGGGCAGGGAAGGGGCGAGAGCAGATGGTACAAGGAATACTGGGTAAAAAAATCGGGATGACCCGCCTGTTTGTCGAGGAAGGAAGGTCTGTACCCGTCACGCTGATCGAGGTCGGACCGTGTCAGGTGGTTCAAGTTAAGCCGGAAACGGCCGGCCAGCGGGGCGCCCTGCAGTTAGGGTACCAGCTAAGCAAAAAAAAGGCCGTCAACAAACCCCGGGCCGGCTATTTTAAGAAGCAGGGCCTGGAACCCTTCGTTCATTTGAAGGAATTTTCAGCCGATTCCGAGCCGCCCTATCAGATCGGCGACGAAATCAGGGTGGATATTTTTGCAATCGGAGAACGAGTCAAAGTCCAAGGAGTGTCCAAGGGGAAGGGGTTTGCCGGGGTGGTCAAGCGCTGGGGGTTTGCCGGCGGGAAAGCCACCCATGGCTGTACCTCCCACGCGGTCCCCGGTTCTATCGGGTCCAGCGCCTATCCGTCCCGGGTAATCAAAGGCAAGAAAATGCCAGGCCATTTGGGCCATCGCCAAGTCACCGTAAAGAACCTGTCGGTGGTCGATATTCGGCCGGAATTGAATTTGATTATAATCAAAGGGGCCATTCCCGGGGCTCGCAACTCCATGGTCGCCGTTTACAAACAGTAAGCGAATAGCCGCCGGGGTCGGAACAGGCCGAACCGCTCGGGACCCATGAAAGACAAGGAATTCGTTATGCCAACGGTTAGTGTATATAATATAAACAAGGAAAAAGTGGGGGAGTTGACCCTCAACGAAGCCATTTTTAATCGCCCGGTTGATCCGCATCTGCTCCACCGAGTAGTGACCATGCAACTGACCAACCGTCGGTCAGGTACTTCGGCTACGAAAGGTCGGTCCGAGGTTAGGGGGGGCGGTAAAAAACCTTTTCGCCAGAAAGGCGGCGGTCGGGCCAGGGCCGGTGCGATTAACTCACCCTTGATGCGCAAAGGCGGGGTGGTATTTGGCCCTCAACCCCGGGAGTACAAGGTGAGGGTGCCTAAAAAAATGAAGAAACTGGCCTTGCGTATGGCCCTCTCCTCCAAGTGGCAGAGCGACCGTCTCCTGGTTCTGGAAGATTTCAACCTGGACGAAATCAAAACCAAGAAATTCTGCCAGCTTCTGGATCGCTTTGACTTAAAAAAGACCCTATTCGTTATGGATCAGGACCATTTGAATTTTGAGAAATCCGCCCACAATCTGCCCTTCGTCAAGACGTTACGGGTGGAAGGCCTCAACGTCTACGATATTCTTAAATTCGAACATCTGGTACTGAACCAGCCCAGCCTGCTGCGTCTCGAGGAGACCTTAAGCCAATGAAAGATATCTATCAAGTCATCAAGCGCCCTTTGGTCACGGAAAAAAACACCCGCCAAAAGGAAGCCTTCAACCAGCTCTCCTTTGAAGTGGACCGGCGGGCCAACCGGTCGGAGGTAAAAGAGGCTGTAGAAAAATTATTTAAAGTCAAGGTGTTACGGGTAAACCTGATGCAGATGGAGGGCAAGAAGAAAAAAGTCGGACGCTTCCTCGGTCAGAAGTCCGATTGGAAGAAAGCCTTGGTTCGCTTGGCGCCCGGGGAAATGATTGAAAACTTATAGGCTGGGATCGTTCGCGATCCATTAAGCAGGAGAAAAATTTATGGCCATCAAAACCTGTACCCCCACCTCCGCCGGCCGTCGGTGGCAAACCTTCGATACCTTTGAAGGAATCAGCACCGAACGACCGGTTCGCGGATTGGTGGAACCGCTTCACAAGACCGGCGGGCGAAACGCCTACGGGCGGATTACCAGCCGGCATCGCGGTGGGGGACATAAACGTCTGTATCGCTTGATCGACTTTAAACGGGACAAATTGGAGATTCCCGCCCGGGTGGCCCGGATCGAATACGACCCCAACCGGACCACGCGCATTGCCCTGCTGGCCTATGCCGACGGGGAGAAAAGATACATTCTGGCTCCGGCCAAGCTCAAGGTCGGTGATCTGGTCGTCAGCAGCCCCCACGCGGATATCAAGCCGGGAAACACCTTGCCCCTGGCCAATATCCCTATGGGAACGCAGGTGCATAATCTCGAACTTCAGCCCGGCAAAGGGGGACAAATGGTCCGCAGCGCCGGGACCTACGCCCAGTTGATGGCCAAGGAAGGAAAATACGCCCAGATCAAAATGCCTTCCGGGGAAGTGCGCAAGGTCCTTTTGACCTGTAAGGCTACTATCGGACAGAACGGCAATATAGAACAGGAGAATATCACCATCGGCAAGGCCGGACGGAGCCGCTGGCTGGGAAAACGGCCCCAATCCCGGGGGGTGGCCATGAATCCGGTGGATCACCCGCACGGCGGCGGGGAAGGGAAGAGTTCGGGTGGGCGCCACCCGGTGACTCCCTGGGGTGTTCCGACCAAGGGCTATCGGACCCGTAAAAACAAGGCCAGCGATCGGCTGATTGTTAAACGCCGGAAATCTTAAAGGAGAAGGATAGGGGGAAGACGTGGCGCGTTCAATAAAAAAAGGACCCTTTGTTGATGATCATCTCGTTCGAAAAGTGCAAGAGGCCCAGGATAACAAAAGCCGAAAAGTCATAAAAACGTGGTCTCGCCGTTCAACGATCCTTCCGGAATTCGTCGGCGCCACCTTTGCCGTGCATAACGGGAAGAAATTTATTCCAGTTTTCGTCAGCGAGAACATGGTCGGTCACAAATTGGGAGAATTTTCCCCGACCCGTATTTTTTATGCCCACGCGGGGAGTAAAAAAACGGCGGTGAAGGGGAAAGGGAAATAATAAAGGAACAGCGCATGGAGACGAAAGCTCAAGCCAAATATATCCGGATTGCTTCCCGAAAGATCCAGGTCATCATTCCGGCCATTAAAGGGAAGAAAGTGGAGGACGCCATTGCCTTGCTGGGATTTATTCCCCGGAAAGGAGCCCGGATACTGAACCGGGTGCTGCACTCCGCGGTAGCCAATGCCGGGCAGAACAAGGTGGATATCGATACCTTGGTGGTGAAAAAAATATTGGTGGACCAGGGCCCGACGTTGAAGCGATTTATGCCCCGGGCCATGGGCAGGGCCACACCTATTTTGAAACGTACCAGCCACATTACGGTCATTTTAGACGAAATTTAAGCCAAGGAGGATAGCTTGGGACAAAAAGTACATCCGATCGGGTTTCGCTTAGGGTATAACAAGGCTTGGAATTCCAGGTGGTTTGCCGATAAAGATTTTTCGATTTTCCTTCGGGAAGATAAGACCATCCGGGAATTTCTTAAGAAGCGACTCTATGAGGCCGGTATTGCCCGCCTCGATATTGAAAGGGCCGCCAATAAGGTCAAGATTATCATATTTACCGCGCGGCCCGGAATTGTCATCGGCAAAAAGGGCGCCCAAATCGAAAGCTTGAAAAAGGAGCTGGAAGTAATTATTAAGCGCGAGGTGATTATTGATATCCAGGAAGTCCGAAAACCGGAGACCGAGGCGCAGTTGGTGGCCGAAAACGTAGCCCAGCAGTTGGAAAGGCGGGTTGCCTTCCGGCGGGCCATGAAAAAAGCGGTAAACTCGGCACTGAAATTCGGCGCCAAAGGCATAAAAATTTCCTGTGCCGGTCGATTGGGGGGAGCGGAAATGGCCCGCTCCGAATGGTACCGGGAGGGACGTGTCCCGCTGCACACCCTGCGGGCCGACATCGATTACGGATTTGCCGAGGCGGCCACGACCTACGGACTCATCGGAATAAAAGTGATTATGTTCAAAGGGGAAAGCCTGCCTGAAAAAAAAGGTCGGAACCTTTAAAAGGAAATAGAGACCATGCTTAGTCCAAAAAAAGTCAAATACCGCAAACAATTTAAGGGCCGGATGCGAGGGGCGGCCTATCGAGGGTCGGACCTCTCCTTCGGGGACTTCGGGTTACAAGCGCTGGAATGCGGACGACTCACGGCCCAGCAGATCGAGGCCGCTCGAATTGCCATGACCCGGTCGATCAAAAGGGGTGGGAAGATCTGGATTCGGGTTTTTCCAGATAAACCCGTAACCAAGAAACCGGCCGAAACTCGGATGGGGAAAGGGAAGGGGGCCCCGGAGGGCTGGGTGGCGGTTATCCGCCCCGGGCGGATTATTTACGAGATGGAAGGGGTTTCCAAGGAAACGGCGGACGAGGCCCTCCGTTTAGCCGCTCACAAACTTCCGATCAAGACCAAGATCATATTCAGGAGTGCAGTGTGAAACCAACCGAATTACGGGATTTACCCTTGGAGGAATTGCGGTCCAAAGAAAAGGAAACCCAGGAGGCCCTGTTCAACCTTCGGTTCCAGCAGGCCACGGGTTTATTGGAGAACAGCATGCGGCTTTCAACCACTAAAAGAGATTTGGCCCGGATCAAAACAATCCTCCGGGAAAAAATCGCAGCCCAACAGAATCGTTAAGAGGCGACAAGATGAAGACCAGGGGCATTCGCAGGAATTTGACCGGTACGGTGGTTTCCAACAAGATGGAGAAAACGGTGGTGGTGGCCGTGGAACGGTTGATCCGCCATCCGGTATATCAGAAATATATTCACCGCAAGACCAAATATTTGGCCCACGATGAAGGCAACCAATGCCGGATCGGGGACCGGGTGCTGATCAAAGAGACTCGGCCCTTGAGCCGTCTGAAACGGTTCGCGGTAAATAAAATTTTAGAAAAAACAAGCTAAAATTAGGGTGGGCTTATGATTCAGACACAGACACAACTGGAAGTGGCCGACAATTCAGGGGCTAAAAGGCTTTTTTGTATCCGGGTCCTGGGCGGCACTCGGCGCCGCTATGCCCGAGTGGGGGATATTATCGTGGTCTCGGTCAAGGAGGCCATACCCAATGCCAAAGTCAAAAAGGGGGACGTGGTCAAGGCCGTGGTGGTCCGGACCAAGAAGGAGATCTCCCGGCCCGATGGATCCTATATTAAGTTTGATGATAATTCGGCCGTTTTAATCAACCAGCAACGGGAACCGATCGGCACTCGTATTTTTGGTCCGGTGGCCCGGGAGTTGCGGGGGAAGAATTTTATGAAGATCATCTCCTTGGCCCCGGAAGTCCTCTAGGGCGGGAAAGGAAAGCGTTCATGAAGGGGCAAAAGATAGGGTTCAAGAAAAACGACAAGGTGATGGTCATGGCCGGAAAAGAAAAGGGAAAAGTGGGCAAGATTTTGAAGGTCTTTCCGGAAAAAGACCGGGCCGTAGTCGAAAAGGTGAACTATATCAAAAAACATACCCGTCCGGGAGGGAAAACCAGCAAAGGGGGAATTATCGAGAAGGAAGCCCCGATTCACGTCTCCAACCTGATGCTGATCTGCGCCAAGTGCACCGATCCTGTCCGGGTCGGGCACCGGCGGTTGGATGACGGGAAAACCGTCCGGGTCTGTAAAAAATGCGGGGAGATTTTGGAGAATAAATAGCCAAAAGGAAGTAACCTCATGTCCAGATTACGGAAAATCTATCAAGAAGAAGTGCGGCCCGCGCTGCAGAAGCAGTTCAGTTATAAAAATGTCATGCAGGTCCCCCGGCTGGAAAAAGTCGTTTTAAATATGGGCCTGGGGGAAGCGATCCAAAATATTAAAATCCTCGATACCGCCTCAGAGGAATTGACTTTGATCGCCGGGCAGAAACCGGTCATTACGCGGGCTAAAAAATCCATTGCTTCCTTCAAGCTTCGGGAGAACATGCCCATCGGCTGCCGAGTCACCTTACGCCAGGAGCGGATGTATGACTTTTTGGATAAATTAATGCATATTACCCTGCCCCGGGTCCGCGACTTTCGCGGGGTCTCCCCCAAAGCCTTTGATGGGAGAGGGAATTACACCCTGGGGATCAAAGAGCATATTATCTTTCCGGAAATAAACTACGATAGAATCGATAAAATTAAAGGGCTGAATATAACCCTGGTAACCACCGCTCGGACCGACGAAGAAGGGCGTATCCTCCTAAAATTATTGGGAATGCCCTTCCGAAATTAACGGTTCAGGATTTATTTTCCGTTCGGAGGTTCAATGCTCCCGGCGGGAGAAGGAGGAAGATTCGTTGGCGAAAAAATCCATGTTGTTAAAAGCGCAGCGGACACCTAAGTTTAAGGTGCGCACCTATAACCGCTGCCCTTTCTGCGGCCGGCCACGGGCTTTTATCCGTAAGTTCGGCATTTGTCGAATCTGTTTCCGGAATATGGCCCTCCAGGGAAATATTCCCGGGGTTATCAAGTCCAGTTGGTAGTCCGGTCTTAATCGAAGAACTAAAGGAGATGCACAAATGGGTATGACCGATCCCGTGGCCGATATGCTGACCCGCGTCCGGAATGCCAGTGGCGCTAAATTCGCCAAAGTCGACATTCCCTCGTCGAAACTGAAAGTCCAAATCGCCAAGATTTTTAAGGACGAGGGCTATATCAAGAATTTTAAAGTGATCAAAGACAATCGCCAGGGAATCCTGCGGATCTATTTGCGGTATGATGATAAAAATCGTGGTGTTATCCAACGGTTGGTACGCGTCAGCCGGCCGAGCCGACGGGTTTATGCCGGTCACGAAGCCATTCCCAAAACCTTAAACGGGCTGGGGATTTCCATTCTCTCGACGTCCAAAGGTGTCTTAACCGATCGGGAAGCCCGCAAACAAGGCGTCGGCGGCGAAATAATGTGTTCCCTTTGGTAGCCTGGAAAGAAGGTAGAGGAGGAAGTCCATATGTCCAGGGTAGGTAAAAAGCCCATTCCTGTTCCAAAAGAAGTAACGGTCACCATCCAGGATGGGGAGGTTAATGTCCAGGGGCCCAAGGGATCCCTGAATCGATCGATCCCACCGGAGTTGGAGATTTCGATTCAGGGGGATCAAATGACGGTCAAGACCTTGGCCGAAACGAAAAAAATCCAAGCACAATTTGGTCTGATCCGTTCCCTGCTGGCAAATATGGTTAAGGGAGTTTCCGACGGTTTCGAGAGGATCCTGGACATCCAGGGGGTCGGCTACCGGGCTGAGCTGCAGGGTGAGCAACTGGTGCTGAATTTGGGCTACTCCCATCCCGTGACCTATCCGCTTCCGGAGGGGGTATCGGCCCAAGTGGAAAAACAGACTCGGATTGTCATCCGGGGGATCGATCGTGACCTCTTGGGATTGACCGCGGCCCAAATACGAAAGTTCAGACCACCGGAACCCTATAAGGGTAAAGGGATTCGCTATGCCGAAGAAACCGTCCGCCGTAAGGTGGGAAAGACCGGCTCCAAATAAGGGAACAAGTGCTTATGGAAACGTCTGAAAAGAAAAAATTGGCCCATTTGAAGCGTAAAAAAAGGGTGCGGAAGAAGATCCGGGGGATAGAGGACCGTCCCCGGCTATCGGTGTTTCGAAGCGCTCGTCATATTTACCTCCAAATCATTGTGGACCTCTCCGGACAAACTCTGCTGCAGGTATCCAGCTTAAGCCCGGAGCTCAAGGGGTTGCCGGCAGAGAACAAGGTAGATGCGGCCAAGAAGGTGGGGACCCTGCTGGCCCAGAAAGCCATAGCTCAGGGGATTAAAAAAGTTGTTTTTGATCGGAACGGTTTTCTCTATCACGGACGGGTAAAGGCCGTTTCCGAGGCCGCCCGAGAAGCCGGATTAGAATTTTAGGGGGGAGGGACGCTTGTCAGACTTCAATACGACCGAAAAACTTTTGATCAATAAGGTGGTGCATATCAACCGGGTCGCCAAGGTGGTCAAGGGCGGACGCCGCTTCAGTTTCAGCGCCTTAGCCGTGGTCGGCGACGGCAACGGGAAAGTGGGCAGCGGCTTGGGAAAGGCCAATGAAGTGCCGGAGGCCATCCGTAAGGCCATGGAAAAGGCCAAAAGAGATATGAAGGATTTTCCCTTGGTGGACCAGACCATCCCCCATGAAGTGATCGGGCGCTTTGGCGCCGGCCGAGTATTATTGAAACCGGCTTCCAAAGGGACCGGTATTATTGCCGGGGGGGCGGTCCGGGCGGTTATGGAGGCCGGAGGGGTCCAGAACATCCTGACTAAATGCCTGGGGTCTCACAACCCCCATAATGTCATCAAGGCCGCCTTAGAAGCCTTGAAGAACCTATACAGCCCGGAGATGATCGCCCAGAAGCGGGGCAAATCCGTAGCGGAGATCAGGTAAGCATCATGGAAGAGAAAGAGATTCAAATTATCTTGCGCAAGAGTGGGAGTGGTCGGCCCCCCAAACACCGGCGCACCCTGATGAGTTTGGGGTTGCGGAAAATAAACCAGGTCATTCTCCGCCGGGACACCCCGGAAATTCGGGGAATGGTCCGCCAAATCTCCCACTTGGTGGAAGTGAAAGAGTAATCAAGGAACGGAAACGGAGAAAGCATGGAATCGGGACAGCAAGGCAAGGTAATAGGCTTAGACCATTTATCCCCGGCCCCGGGTTCAAAAAAGAAACCCAAGCGGGTCGGTCGGGGGCCGGGATCGGGGCATGGACAAACGGCCACCCGGGGGATGAAGGGCCAGAAATCACGGTCCGGACCCCACATTAGACCCGGCTTTGAAGGCGGGCAGATGCCCCTGCAGCGTCGTCTACCCAAACGGGGCTTCAAACCGTTGGATAAAAAGGATTATTGCCTGGTCAATATACGGGATTTAAAACCCTTCGCCGGGGGAGCCACGGTCGATATCCCCATCCTGTTGAAGGAAGGGGTCATCCGGCGTCTGAAAGACGGAGTGAAATTGCTCGGCCATGGCGAAATTCAATCCCCCCTGTTTATCAAGGTGACCAAATGCAGTCAGGGGGCCCGTCAAAAAATTGAGGCCGCCGGAGGCACGGTAGAGGAGATCTAAGTGCTTACCGGTTTTCAGAACATCACCAAGATCCCGGAACTAAAAAAGAAGATTTGGTTTTCTTTGGCTATGCTGGCCGTTTACCGTATCGGGGTCCATATCCCCACCCCCGGGATCGACACAGTGGCCCTGGCCGCTTTTTTCAAACGAGCCCAGGGGACCCTTTTCGGTTTGTTCGACATGTTTTCCGGCGGCGCCCTGGAAAATATGTCGGTTTTTGCCCTGGGGATCATGCCCTATATCAGCGCCTCCATTATCCTGGATCTGCTGACGGTGGTGGTCCCCTACTTGGAGAAACTCAAGAAAGAGGGGGAAGCCGGACGGAAGAAGATCACCCAGTACGCCCGGTATGGCACCGTAGTCTTATCGATCTTCCAGGGCCTGGGCATTGCCATCGGCATGGAAAGCATGGGCAGTCCCGGCGGGGGCAGTGTGGTTCTCGACCCGGGCTGGTCCTTTCGATTAATGACCATGATCACCCTGACCTCGGGGACGGCTTTTATTATGTGGCTGGGAGAGCAGATCACCGAGCGGGGTATCGGCAACGGCATTTCCTTGATCATTTTTGCCGGCATTGTAGCCCGCATGCCCACGGCCCTGGCCAACACCGGACAGTTGGTGCGAACGGGGGAATTGAATTTTATTTTTATCATCCTGTTGATCCTGCTGATGGTGGCCGTAGTAGGTTTTATTGTGTTTGTCGAGCGCGGCCAGCGGAGAATTCCGGTGCAGTATGCCAAGCGGGTAGTGGGCCGGCGGGTCTATGGGGGGCAAAGTACCCATTTGCCCTTAAAAATAAACACCTCGGGCGTCATTCCGCCCATTTTTGCCTCCTCGATTCTCATGTTTCCGGCCACTATAACCCAGTTCATTCAGATTCAATGGTTGAGCGGGTTTGTGCGGAATTATATGGAGGTGGGCGGTTTGCTGTACTCCCTGATTTATGTGGGACTCATTTTTTTCTTTTGCTATTTTTATACGGCCGTCACCTTCAACCCGGTGGATGTGGCCGAGAATATGAAGAAATACGGCGGGTATATCCCCGGGATTCGCCCGGGGAAATGGACGGCCGATTATATCGACCATGTGCTGACCCGCATCACCTTCGGCGGGGCCCTATACGTTTCCATCGTCTGTGTGCTGCCCACGGTGTTGATTTATCGCTTCAAAGTCCCATTTTATTTCGGCGGGACCGCCTTGTTGATCGTTATCGGGGTGGCCATCGATACCATGGCCCAGATCGAATCGCATATGTTGACCCGCCATTACGAAGGGTTTATGAAAAAGGGGTTGGGTCGCGTTAAGCGGTAACTTCTATCCACTAAAGGAGGAAAATCAGCGTATGAATATGATTCTCTTAGGACCGCCGGGTGCCGGCAAAGGGACCCAGGCCAAGATGTTGATCGAGAAGTATAAGGTTCCTCAAATTTCCACCGGGGACATCCTTCGGGCGAATTTGAAGGAACGGACGCCCCTGGGATTAAAGGCCAAAGAATATATGGACAAGGGACTCTTGGTTCCCGATGAAGTCGTCATTGAGATCACCCGGGAGAGGCTCAAACAAGCGGACTGCCAAAAGGGCTATATCCTGGACGGCTTTCCCTCGAACCGTAGCCCAGGCCCAGGCCCTGGATAAGGTGCTGGCGGGCATGAATTCCCAGATCGATCATGTGATTTCCGTGGAAGTGGAACAGAGCGAATTGCTTAAACGGCTGACTGGACGCCGGACCTGTCGGCAATGCGGCGCCATGTACCATGTCATTTTTAACCCTTCACTGAACAAAGATCTCTGTGACAAGTGCCAGGGCGAACTCTACCTGCGGGACGATGACAATGAGGACACGGTACGCAATCGGCTGGAAGTCTATGATTCCCAGACCTTTCCGCTGATCCAGTATTATCAGCAAAAGGGATTGGTTCGCAAGATCGAAGGGCATCGGGAGCATTCAGCAGATTTTTGAACGGATCGTCCAGACCTTGTCTTAGAGGAGCGGGATGATTGTAATCCGATCTCCCTGGGAACTGGAACGATTGGCCGTCTCGGGGAGGGTGGTGGCCGAAATACTGCAGGCCGTCAAGGAACGACTGGTTCCGGGGGTGAGCACCCAGGAATTGGACGAGTTGGCGCTCCGGCACTGTCTGAAAAAAAAAGTGCTGCCGGCCTTTAAAGGGTATCACGGATATCCTTACAGTTTATGTGTTTCCGTAAACGAAGAGGTGGTTCATGGCTTTCCCTCGGGCCGCAAATTGGCGGACGGGGATATCGTCAGCATCGATTTCGGGGTCTGTTGTGAAGGCTATTACGGGGATGCGGCTTTGACCGTGGCCATCGGGGCGGTTCCCCCGGTGGCCGAGAAGCTTATTCGCGTCACGCGAGAGGCCTTGTTCCTGGGCCTGGAGCGGGTTAAGGCCGGCAACCGGTTGGGGGATGTCTCGGCGGCCATTCAGACCCACGCGGAAAACCAGGGGTTTTCCGTGGTCCGTCATTTTGTGGGGCACGGGATCGGAAAGGCCCTGCACGAAGATCCCCAGATTCCGAATTTCGGCACCGCCGGTCGAGGGCCGGTTTTAAAGCCGGGAATGGTCTCTGGCTATTGAACCCATGGTCAATGCCGGCGGGTATCGAGGTGGAGATCCTGTCCGACGGTTGGACCGCGGTGACCCAAGATCGCAGCTTATCGGCTCATTTTGAGCATACGGTGGCCGTAACCGAAAACGGCTGCCGGATCTTAAGTGAGTCCGGTTCCCAGAACCGACTTTTTTGAAAGGGAATTATGGCGAAAGAAGAGGCTATTGAAGTCGAGGGTACGGTAGTCGAAACGCTGCCCAATGCCATGTTCCGGGTGGAATTGCCCAACGGGCACCGGCTCCTGGCCCATATCTCCGGGAAGATGCGCATGCACTTTATCAAGATTCTGCCGGGGGACAAAGTCACTGTCGGAGTTTCCCCGTATGATTTCAACCGGGGTCGGATTATCTACCGTTCCAAATAACCTAACCCAACTACCCACGAGGAGAACATGAAGGTTAAAGCGTCCGTTAAAAAAATCTGTTCCAAATGCAAAATCATCCAGCGTAAAGGCGTGGTCCGGGTGATTTGCGACAATCCCAAGCATAAGCAGCGCCAAGGATAAGGGGGGAAAGCCAATTGGCCAGAATAGCCGGAATTGATTTGCCTAAAAATAAAAGGATCGAAATAGCCTTGACCTATATCTACGGAATAGGCCGATCCGTATCACGAAAAATATTAACCGAAGCGCAGGTGGCGCCGGATATCAAAACCGACCGGCTATCGGAAGCCCAGGTTACCAGTATCCGCAAGGTGGTGGATGCGGACTATCAAGTGGAGGGCGATTTGCGCCGGGAAATCTCCATGAGCATCAAGCGGCTTATGGATTTGGGGACCTATCGGGGGCTGAGGCACCGGAAGTCCCTGCCCGTGAACGGACAAAGGACCCATACCAACGCCCGGACCCGCAAGGGCCCGCGCCGAACCTTAGCGGGCAAAAAGAAGAAATAACGATCGGGGGAATCGCATGGCCAAGGAAGTCAAAAAGACCATCAAAAAGAAAAAAGAGAAGAAGAACATCCCCATGGGCATCGCCCATATCCAATCCACCTTTAATAATACCATCGTGACCATTACCGATCCGATAGGAAACGTGGTGTCTTGGGCCAGCGCCGGGACCAAGGGCTTCAAGGGTTCCCGCAAAAGCACCCCCTTTGCGGCGCAGTTGGCGGCGGAAGAGGCGGCCAAAAGGGCCATGGAGCATGGGATGCGAACCATCGACGTTTTTGTGAAGGGACCGGGTGCGGGCCGGGAAGCGGCTTTGCGGGCCCTGCAGGCCGCCGGGTTCACGGTTCAACTGATTCGGGATGTGACCCCTATCCCCCATAACGGATGCCGTCCGCCCAAACGCCGGCGGGTGTAACCAGTTCTATGAATCGAATAAGCCTTAAGGAGGAAAAGGTTGGCCAGATATAGGGATTCGGTCTGTCGGTTATGCCGCAGAGAAAATTGAAGATGTTTCTGAAAGGGGACCGTTGTTATTCCGATAAGTGCGCCATCGATCGACGGAATTATCCGCCCGGGCAGCACGGGCAGGGCCGGAGCAAACACTCCGAATATGCCGTTCAGTTGCGGGAAAAACAAAAGGTCAAATGGATGTACGGTCTCCTGGAAAATCAATTCCGGGGAACCTTTAAACACGCGGAGCGGATGAAGGGCATTACCGGAACCAACCTGCTGGTCCTCTTGGAACGCAGACTGGACAATGCGATTTACCGCTTAGGGTTCAGTAATTCCCGAAATCAAGCCCGCCAATTGGTTCGACACCAGCATTTCCTGGTCAACGGTCGAAAGACCGATATTCCTTCTTTCCAAATCCGGGTGGGGGATACCGATTACGATCAGGGAAAAAAGCCGGGCGATCGCTTCGATCCTGGAATCCATGGAAGCGGTGGCCCGACGAGGGGTTCCTCAGTGGCTGGAATTGGATAAGGCCGGTTTTGCCGGCACGGTTAAATCGTACCCGGAACGGGAAGAGTTGACTTCCCCCATCCAAGAGCAATTGATTGTCGAACTCTATTCCAAGTAGTTTTAGCCAAAAAGTATTTGAAATATTTTTGGCTATGGATGTAAGAATCTAACCTTACCCGAAAGGGAATAAGGAGAAGCAATGCAGCGTAACTGGAGAGAACTGATAAGGCCAAAAAAGCTGGAAGTGGATCCCGACGACCATAGCCGGTTCTATGGCAAGTTTGTCTGCGAACCCCTGGAACGGGGTTTCGGGGTGACCATCGGGAATTCCCTGCGGCGGGTGTTGATCTCGTCACTCCAGGGGGCGGCCATCGTCTCGGTTAAAATCGAAGGCGTATTGCATGAGTTTTCCACCATCCCCGGGGTGGTGGAGGATGTAACCGATATTCATTTTAAATCTTAAAGAGGTGCGTTGCAAGCTGCGGGGCGAAGAACCGCGGGCGATTAAAATCAATAAGAGCGGCGAGGGCCTGGTCAAAGCCAAGGATATCCTGACCGATCCCCAGGTGGAGATTTTAAATCCGGAGCAGCATATCGCTACCCTGTCGATCGACGGACAGTTCAAGGCCGAGATGCAGGTTCGACCGGGTAAGGGCTACGTTCCCTCCGAGCGGAATAAAACGGAAGACGCTCCGGTGGGGACGATTTTCCTGGACGCCGCCTTTTCACCGATCGTCAAAGTGAATTATGTGGTCAGTAACGCCCGTGTCGGCCAGATAACCGATTATGATAAACTGACCATGGAAATCTGGACCGATGGCAGTATCACCCCGGATGACGCTATCGCCGTGGCCGCTAAGATTCTAAAGGAACAATTGAGTATTTTTCTCAATTTTGAAGAGGAAAAAGAAGAACCGACCGGCGAGGATGAAAAGCCCGCGGAGGAGCAGGTTAACTCCAATTTGTATAAAAGCGTCGAGGAACTGGAGCTTTCGGTTCGGTCGGCGAACTGCTTAAAAAATGCCCATATTCGGTTTATCTGGGAACTGGTCCAGAAAACGGAATCCGAGATGCTGAAGACCAAGAATTTCGGACGCAAATCCTTAAATGAGATCAAAGCCATCTTGGAAGAAATGGGGCTGAATCTGGGCATAAAAATTGACGGCTTTATGCCTACATCCGTTGAAGAGATCAAGGAAGAAGAACATGCGACATAATTGTGCCGGAAGAAAATTGGGTCGAACCAGCAGTCACCGGTTGGCCATGATGCGTAATATGGTCACCTCTCTCATTGAGCATGAGCGCATAGAAACCACCTCGGCCAAGGCCAAAGAACTTCGCCTGGAAACGGAAAAAATGATCACCTTGGCCAAAAAAGGGGATCTCCACGCCCGGCGCCAGGCTTTAGCCTTTATCCGGGATAAGGACGTGGTTTACAAACTTTTTGAAGAGATTAAAAATCGTTATTTGGATCGTAACGGCGGCTACACCAAAATCAGCAAACTGCGCTATCGTCGGGGGGACGCCGCTCCTATCTCGGTCATCGAACTGGTAGGCCGAGTGGAGAAACAGGCCAAAAAGAAAAAAGGCAAGGCCCAGGAAGCCCTGGACAAGGTTAAAGGACTGATCTCCAAAGACAAAGAACCCAAGGCCGAGGCCGAAAAATCCGAGTAATAAATGAACATCGAACATCGAACGTCCAACATTGAATGAAAAGGCAATAAATCCAAGACCGAAAACTCAGTCCCGCTCCGGCGGGACTTCTTCCTTCTTTTCTATCCCTCATTCGATGTTCGATGTTCGACGTTCGATGTTGGACGTTTATTCTTTTCATTAACCTCTTCCAATGGAACCCGCACCCGATGCCCCGGATGAAGCCCGTGTCCTCCAGGTCCGCCGTATTTTTTCCACCATCACCGACCGTTACGATTTTCTCAATCATTTCCTGAGCGCCGGGCGGGATATTGTCTGGCGGAGGTTTATGGCCCGGCGTCTCCGCTTTTTCCGGACCCAGCGGCTCCTGGATCTGGCCACTGGTACCGGGGACGTGGCCATTGAGGCCGCACGAATCCATCCCCATATTCAGGTTTTCGGCCTGGACTTTGCCGCCCCCATGCTGGAGGCGGCCCGACCTAAAATCCGGCGCCAGGGTCTGTCGGAGCGCATCAGCAACCTGCAGGGAGACGCCCTGAACCTGCCCTTTTCCGATGACCACTTTGACGCCGTCACGGTGGCCTTCGGCATCCGCAACATGCCGGCCCGGGCCCGGGTGCTTCAGGAAATTAAACGAGTCCTGGTCCCCGGCGGCGGCTTGTCTATCCTGGAGTTCACCACTCCCCAGGGTCGGTTATTCCGAAGGTTCTATCTCTTCTATTTAAACCGGCTACTCCCTCGCCTGGCCCGCTGGTTTACCCAAAACCCGGAAGCCTACCAGTACCTGGCCGAATCAATCATGCGCTTCCCCTATCCGGAGGATTTTGTTCGGGAGATCCGGGAGGCCTCTTTCCTGGAAGTGCGGAAGTTTCCCTTGACCGGAGGGATTACCTATTTATATGAAGCCCGGAAGGGTTAGGGGACCGAAGGAAGATGGAAGAGGGATGAGGGGAGACGTAGGTCAGGTTGCGACCAACGGGAGCTACCTGACTATTCACTGGAAAATCTCCCCCTCCCGTCTATAATTGTGCCATATAACACAATTATAGACGGGAAGGGGTTGGGGTGGGTGAAGCCCCAATCGCCGACCCCGCTTGCATTACCCTCTCTTAACTCTGCCCAGGGGAGGAAACGTCCCAATATTTAAGGAATTGACACCTTCCGCCGGTTTTAATACACTGATTCCCTATGGGCCTGACGCATCAACAAATCGAAGAAAGAAGCATCTTGCTCCACCGGGCCGTGTCCCAAAGGATCCGCGAGGATCCGGCAGTTCTGGAGGTAGCCCGTCACAATCTCCGGCGCTGGATCGGTCAGCAAGGGGAACGCCTTTACTGGATCGAATGGGAAAAAATACTGGAAGATCCGTTGGAGGAAATTCTCGCTTTTATGGTTTCACCGACGGAGAGAGCCCGCCGGCTCCGCCAGTCCAGCCCGTTTTGCGGTATCCTGACCCCGCAGGAACGGTGGAAAATCTATGAATCGTTTACAGCTTGAACATATCATCCGGGCCGCTGGCGATATTGCCGGGGATGATGAGATCGTCATCCTGGGCAGTACGGCTGTTTTGTCTCAGTTCCCGGATGTGCCGGATAAGATAATTCATTCCGTCGAAGCGGATATCTTTCCCAAGAATAAACCGGAAATGGCTACGGTGATCGACGGGTGCATCGGGGAACTTTCACCCTTTCATAATACCTATGGGTATTATGCCCATGGTGTTGGGCCGGAAACCGCCCGGAATCTTCCCGCTGGATGGGATCAGCGGCTGATCGCCTTACGCAATGAAAACACGAGAGGGATTACCGGTTGGGGGGTGGAGATCCATGACTTGGTCCTGGGAAAATATGTCTCAGGGCGAGAAAAGGACCTTTGGTTTAACACCCAGGTTATCGGGCTGGGGTTAGCTTTCCGGGAAATATTACAACAACGTATAGAAAGTCTGGAAGTGCCGGAGGCTGTGAAGGATCAAATCCGGCTGAAAATTAAGGCCGACTTTCCAAATATTCAGCCGTAGGTCAGGTTGCGAGCAAAGCGAGTTACCTGACACCAATTGATCTGTCAAAAATTCCCTCAATCGGTCATTGCGAGGAGTGAAGCGACGAAGCAATCCCCAAGTCAATCCATTTTAAAGAGTCCTTCTGATTGGGCGACTAACGTTAAGGCTTAACGGCGGCCCGCTTGCGGGACGTCCGCTTTGAGCGACCTGTTAGGCCCTGGGTCGCCTGCACAAAGGCTAACATGGTTGCCAAGGCCTTGTTGACCGCTTCAGACGTGGGAAAGGCCTTCTGTATTTCGGGGTGCAAAACAACGACATTGCTCCCTTGCGTAAAGTGCTTGAAATATTTGCCGCGCACGCCAACCCCAAGTTGTTCGCGCGTCAGTTCGGGTATCTCTTGATCAGAATTGGCCGTAAATGCCTTTTTCATATCGAGTCGCCTTTCGCGCACTGATGATTCGAACATTGTTGCGGCGCTCCGTGTGAACCACTACGAGCAGCCGCTCCTTGTTTGAGATGCCGTAGGTTCGGCTTCGATCTTCGGACTCGAAGTGATCCGTGTCTGCGAAGGTCAGCGCCAGAACGTCCGCAAACACACTGACAGCCTCGTCGAACGATACGCCATGCTTCTGCCGGTTGCGCGCTGCTTTCTGATCGTCCCACTCGAAATTAACCATGCGGCGTACCTAAAAGGCCAACCATTTTTTCCACAGATGAATGATAACATGAGCATTTCAAGCAAATCAATAAGGAAAATCCTCGAGACAAAAAACTGTAGGTCAGGTTGCGAGCAAAGCGAGTTACCTGACACCGAATGTTCTTCGGTTTTTAGAAAGGTTGCGAGTCCTTCTTCCCGGGCTGAGCCGTGAGGAATACTTTGAGCTACTAAAAAACGCATGAGTTATTCCTGGAATTTTTTTCATTCACTACGGAACCTATTCAGCGGCACCGACATCCCTCCCGGTTCCACCCTGTCCGGCTTCCTTTTTCAGTTCGACACCCGGATCGGCCTGTCCCTTTCACCGCCACCTTTTTCAACCCAACCGATTCCAATGACCCGCTGATTTTCAACGGGACCGGTGAACCGGCCGGGTATCGTGTTTATCTGCCGATGGTTTTGAAATGAAGATGGAAGAGGGGATTTGGCAGATGGAAGATAGAAGATGGAAGATGGAAGAAAAAAACTAGCCAAGTGGGAAGAGAATGGCCCTTACTGTTTAGCGCAGAGAGATGAACAAGCCTGCCACTGGTACGGTTTGACTTTACTCCTGGATATGGATTACAATTAGATCCGGTTACCGGGTATAGATGCCGGAGATGACCCAAAAAGGGGGAGGCAAATGAATAATATTATTGACGCCGTTTATGAAAACGGGGTTTTTAAGCCCCTTGGGGAAGTCCAGGTAAAGGAACATGAGAAGGTTACCTTAAAGGTGATCCTCTCGGATGACTGGGGGAAACGATTTGCTCAGATTATTGAAAAAAATCCAGCAGAAAACCTCACGATTTTCTCCGGGGGAAATCGAATCCGACATTACCCAAGCGCTAAGAGAAACCAGGGAAGATAAATATGGCCGTTAAGGCGGTCATCGATACCAATATTTAGGTTTCCGCCTTTCTCAATCCTTTTGGATTTCCTGCAAACGACAAGTTTCTATCGATTTTATCGATAACTTGAGAAAAATCGATTCCGGTCAGACAAAAAGGGGGTCAGGTAGCTGCCTTCGCTCGCAACCTGACCTACATTGGCTATTCTCCGTAATCCCCGGCGCTCCGCCCGGCGGCTCCGACATTTCTCCCGGTTCCTCCCTTGGGATAAGAAAATGGTCTCTATGATAAACCGAAATCTGCATGCTGAAATTAAAGACCTAATTGCCCAAAAGCGGGCCATCTTTTTGTTTGGTCCGAGACAGACCGGCAAGACTACCCTTCTGGAGGCGATAAGCTCCCAGTACAGGAAAGTGCTGGAATATTCCTTTTTGAAACATTGCCTTAAAGTTAAAAGCAGAACAACAGCCCCAGTTTATTCGTCAAGAAATTGAAGCCGCCCGGCCGGATCTGGTGAATCATTGATGAAGTCCAAAAGGTCCCCCAGATTCTCGATGAAGTTCAATGGATGGTCGATAAGACCAAGACCGTTTTCGCCGTTACCGGTTCTTCGGCCAGAAAATTGAAAAGAAAGGGAGTCAATTTACTGGCCGGCCGGGCCATAACCTTTCGACTGGATCCCTTCGATATTTCTGAAAGGCAGCGGGTTGTTCCGGATTTGAGAGGAAGGGATTGGCTGGAAAAAATTTTGACTTACGGGGATTTGCCCGAGATCGGGCTTCTGGTCCAGCAGGGTAAATTGAAACTGGTAGATAACCTGTTGCGTTCTTATGTGGAAACATTTTTGGAAGAAGAGGTTCGGATGGAAGCCCTGGTCAGGAAGATAGGGCTGTTCGGTAACTTCCTGCGCCTGGCGGCGGAGATGTCCGGAAAGCTACTGAGTTTTCGGGCATTGTCGCAAGACATTGGCGTCAGCCACCAAACCATTTCTTCTTTCTACGGTATCCTGAACGACTGTCTGGTGGTAGAACCCGTTCCTCCCCTGTTGCCGGCTACCAGTCGGCGCAGGTTGTCCAAAGCCACTAAGTTTATTTTTTTTGACTTGGGAGTGCGAAACGCTACAGCAGGAATGTTGCAACGGGAAGGGATTACCCCGGAGGAGTGGGGAAACCGTTTTAAGCAGTGGGTCGGGCTCTCTTTGATTCGGTATTTCCGGAGTCGGAATTTGAGAGGTTCGGTGTATTACTGGCGAGATCACAACGGCCCGGAGATCGATTGGATTGTAGAAATGAATAACCGGTGGATCCCGGTGGAGGTGAAGTTCTCCGATAATCCCCAACCCAGACACACCAAAGCGTTAAGTCAATTCATCCAGGAAAATCCCAGGAAGGCCTCGGTCGGCTATATTATTTTTGCCGGAGATCGGGCCAGACAGATCGATCAAAACATCATCGCCCTGCCTTGGTTCGAACTGTATCGAATTTTTGATCAATAGCCAGGTCCTCTAAGCCGCCTTCGTCAATTCGGCCTGCCCAAACGAGCCACTGATTTTTAACGGGACCAGCGAACTGGCCGGGTATCGGGTGTATCTGCCCTTTGTAATGGGATAATTCACCGGGGGGATATGGCAGATGGAAGATAGAAGATGGAAGATGGAAGAATAAAATCTGATGAAGCCGGCAGGGAATGGCCTTTACTATATAGCGCATAATTCTATCCGATCCGGTTCAGCCTCATTTTTCATTGCCAAAGGGTGCGAAGCCCTCTAACAAAAGGAGTCAGGTAGCTCCCTTCGCTCGCAACCTGACCTACATTGGCTTTTGATAAGGGCCTGAGGCGGTTGGAGGAAAAATAGTTAACTGGGAGTTGGCTTGAAGGTGGGCGATAAAAACCTTGACAATCTGGTCTGGTCTGGTCAGACTATATTCCAGGGGGTGAAGCCATGCAGGTTACCAATATTTCCGAGGCCAAGGCGCAATTATCGGCATTGATTGAAAAGGTGTTGGCAGGGGAGGAAATCATCATCGGCAAGGCAGGAAAGCCGGTAGCCAAACTGGTACGTTATGAACAAAGTCTGGAGGATCGCCGACCCGGTGTATTGAAAGGGAAAATCAAGATAGCCAAGGATTTTGACGAGCTGCCGGAGGATATCGCTCGGGCCTTTGGTATGGAAACAGAATGAATCTGATTTTGGATACCCATGTATTACTCTGGTGGCTGCTGGATCATCCGGTATTGTCCACAGCAGTAAAAAAGCGTATCGCCAGCAGGGATAACCTGGTTTTTCTAAGTGCGGCGGTTATTTGGGAAATCCGGATCAAGGAAGCGATCGGTAAGCTTGAAATTCCCAGCGATTTTCAGATAGTTCTGGACCGGCAACCCTTTGAAAAGTTGGCCATAAAAGTCGAACACGCCCATGCCGTGAAAGACCTTCCGCTCCACCATCGGGACCCTTTTGACCGGATGCTCATCGCCCAGGCGGTAACGGAGGGGTTGACGATAGCGACCCATGATTCAATATTTGAAAGATATCCCGTTCCCCTACTTAGGGTTTGACAACCCCGGTCTGGTTCCACTAGAATTCCGTCAGATTTCGCTCCACGGGCTATGTTTCCGGCGAAAAGTCGTTGACATTGTGCTTCACTTGTGTAACACTCAAAGGCCTTTCTTGGAGGTGCCATAATGCCGACCAACAATCCCCGAATTCACATCGTCTGCGAAGAACCTTTGTATTACGAGATTTCCAACATGGCGAAAGCCGAGGGAACATCCCTCTCGGCCGTGGCGCATGACTTGATTAAAGAAGCGCTGGAACTACGAGAAGACCGCGCTCTGGCTGACATTGCCGACGAACGGGCCAGGACTTTCCGGCGGGAAACCGCCCTGACCTTTAAACAAGTTTTCGGTGAATGAGCTTCAGCATTCTGTTTCATCCCGAGGTCGCAGGAGATATCGCCGCTCTCCCGGTCCTGATGAAGGAACGCGTAAAAAAGGCTATAGCGAAACGGCTGATGACCGAGCCGGCGCTTTACGGCAAGCCGCTGCGCGCCACCCTGAAAGGATACTGGAAACTGCGGGTGGGAGATTATCGGTTGGTGTATTCCGTTCAGGCCTCCGAGGTGGTGATCTATGTGGTTCGCCATCGAAAAGAGGTTTATACGATGGCATCTAAAAGATTGAATCCTTAATTCATTAAAAGGGGAATTATGCGCTACTCCACGGCCCGGATGGGCCGTATTTTTGTTATCAGATTGGAAGACGGAGAGGTCCTGCACGAAACGATCGAACGATTCGCCGAGGAGCAGGGGATTCGGGCGGCGGCCTTGATTATCGTGGGCGGCGCGGATGAAGGGAGCAGGCTGGTGGTGGGGCCGGAAAGGGCGAGGGCCGTTCCGGTGAATCCGATGACGCATATTTTGAACGGGGTCCATGAAATTACCGGGACCGGGACGCTCTTTCCGGATGAGGAAGGGAAACCGGTGCTGCATATGCATATCGCCTCCGGGCGGGAGGAGGCCACGGTAACCGGCTGCGTCCGGACCGGAGTGAAGATCTGGCATATCGGCGAAGTCATTATGTTTGAGCTGACCGATACCCCGGCCATCCGGAAGGTGGATTCTCAGTTAGGTTTTAAACTACTCAACCCGGAAGGAGAATAAAACGAGGGGGAGTATTGGAGTAATGGAAACAGCAGGTCTTGGTTTTTACCAATACTCCAAAACTCCAACACTCCAATACTCCGTCTTTTTCCTATCAAGCCTATGAAAAACATACGCAACTTCAGCATTATCGCCCACATTGATCACGGCAAATCCACCCTGGCCGATCGGTTGATCCAGTATGCCGGCCTGGTGGAGGCCCGCCAGTTCCGGGACCAGATCCTTGATTCCATGGATATCGAGCGGGAACGGGGGATCACCATCAAGAGCCAGACCGTCAGCCTTCCCTATACCAGCCTGAAAGGGGAGGAATACATCCTCAACCTGATCGACACCCCCGGCCACGTGGATTTTTCCTATGAGGTTTCCCGGGCCCTGGCTTCCTGCGAAGGGGTGTTGCTGTTGATCGACGCGGCCCAGGGAGTTCAGGCCCAGACCCTGGCCAATATGTACGCGGCCCTGGAGCAGGACCTGACCATTATTCCGGTGATCAACAAGATCGACCTGCCCTCGGCCGATATCGAGCGGGTGAAAGAGCAGATCGAGATCGACCTGGGCCTGGATTCCGACCAGGCCCTGCTCTGTTCAGCCAAGGAAGGAATCGGGATCAGGGAAATGCTGGAGGCCGTGGTGGAGCGCATCCCTCCGCCCCAGGGGAGCCCGGAAGCACCATTGAGCGCCTTGATCTTCGACGCCCATTACGATCCTTTTCGGGGAACCATAGTGAGCTGCCGGGTCTTCGACGGGGAAGTCAGGCCCGGCGAGGTCATCCGACTCATGTATAACCGGGCTGCCTATCAGGTCGAAGAAACCGGGATCTTTCGCCTCCCCCGGGAGCCTCGCCCGAGGCTCTCCGCCGGGGAAGTGGGATATCTCATCGCCGGGATCAAAACCGTCAGCGATATCCGGATCGGGGATACGATCACCCTGGAGGGACGTCCCGCTCCGGCCCCGCTTCCGGGCTTCAAAGAGGTGAAGCCCGTGGTCTTTTCCTCGGTCTATCCGATTTCCTCCGAAGACTATCAGTCGCTGGCGGAGGCCCTGGAGAAATATAAGCTGAACGATGCGGCTCTGGTTTATGAGAAAGATTCCTCGGCCGCCCTGGGCCAGGGTTTTCGCTGCGGTTTCCTGGGCTTGCTGCACCTGGAAATCGTGCAGGAACGACTGGAGCGGGAGTACAACCAGAACATTATCATGACCGTGCCCAGCGTCCAGTATCGCTACACCCTCAAAACCGGGGAGACGGTGCTGGTCGACAACCCTCAGTATTATCCGGACCCCATGAATATTGCTCTCTCCGAGGAGCCTTATATCCGGGCCAGCATCCTGATCCCGGACACCTACATGGGGAGCATCATGGCCCTGTGTCGGGAGCGGCGGGGGGAAACCCCCCATTTCAATTATCCCACCCCCGGGCGAGTGGAGATACAGGTTGACCTGCCCCTGGCCGAGGTCATTTACGATTTTTATGACAAGTTGAAAAGCCAGACCCGGGGCTACGGCTCTTTTGATTATGATTTTCTCGATTACCGCCCGAGCGACCTGATCAAATTGGATATTCTGGTCAACGGCCAGAAGGTGGATGCCTTATCGCTGATGATCCATAAAGACCGGGCTCGGATCAGGGCCGTGCAGATCTGCGATCGCCTGAGGGAGGAGATCCCCAAACAAATGTTCAAGATCGCCATCCAGGGGGCCATCGGCGGCACGATCATTGCCCGCTCCACCGTTTCCGCCTTTCGGAAAGACGTGACGGCCAAATGCTACGGGGGGGACATCACCCGGAAACGGAAGCTCCTGGAAAAACAGAAGGCCGGAAAGAAACGCA
Organism: uncultured delta proteobacterium; assembly: GCA_963716045.1. Classification (GTDB taxonomy): domain Bacteria; phylum Desulfobacterota; class RBG-13-43-22; order RBG-13-43-22; family RBG-13-43-22; genus CAVQSS01. The sequence continues at coordinate 32,939 of CAVQSS010000028.1, forward strand.
TGAAGATGGTGGGGGCCGTGGAAATCCCCCAAGGGGCCTTTGTGGCGGTCTTGAAGAGCGATAGTGATTAAGAGATGGAAGAGGGAAGAGGGGAAAGGGAAGATTGAAGAAGAGAGAAGAGAGAAGAGAGAAAGAAAGCAAAAGTCAAAAAGGCGAGGAATAATGGAATGGTGGAATAATGGAAGCGATACTGAAACTTGAGAAGATCATGGATATTCCATCTTTCCATTCTTCCATTCTTCCTACGGAACGGGTTTGATCGATCATGGAGGCCCGGGGAGATTCGGAAACGAAGGAAGTTGCGGTCGGCCCGGCGGGTCTGTACGTCCACGTGCCCTTTTGCCGCAGCAAATGTCCCTACTGCCATTTCTATTCTACCACCTCGTTGGGTCTGATTCCGGACTGGTTGGAGGCGGTTAAAAAGGAAGCACTCCTTTATCGGGGCCTTTTTTCTTCTTTTGATACCGTTTATTTCGGCGGCGGGACCCCTTCCCTGATTCCGCCGGCCGCCTGGGGCGATTTGGTGGAATTCTTTCGAAACCGGTTTTTTCTCTCCGAGGATTGTGAAATAACCCTGGAAGCCAATCCGGGGGACCTGGATACGAAGACAGCCCGGGAACTTAGAATAACCGGGATCAACCGGCTCAGTCTGGGTGTGCAGTCCTTTTCCGAAGAAGATCTGATGTTTCTGGGCCGCCGACACCGGGTTCCGGACGCCGTCCAGGCGATGGAGTCCGCCCGGTCGGCCGGCTTTGATAATCTGGGGATTGATTTAATTTCCGGGCTTCCGGGACAAACGAGTGCCCTTTGGCAGAAGGGACTGGCTGTCGCCCTTTCCTTCGAGCCCGAACATATCTCCGCCTACCAATTGACCCCGGAAGAAGGGACCCCTCTCGGGGAAAAAGTAGCCCAGGGCCTGGTGCGGTTGTGGGACGAAGAGGAGTCGGCCCAATCGTTTCTGGAAACCTCACGAATCCTGGAAAGTAAGGGGTACCTCCACTATGAAGTATCGAATTTCGCCCGGGGTGAAGATCGGGTCTCCCGACATAATATAAAGTATTGGCAACAGGTCCCTTATTTGGGGTTGGGGCCTTCCGCCCATTCTTTCCTTGACCGCCGCCGGTGGTGGAACCCGGCTTCCCTGGTAGAGTACCTGGGCCGGATTGGGGGTGGGCAAAAGCCGGCTGCCGGGGAGGAGCTTTTATCTCTCGATCAAATTCGGCTGGAATCGTTAATGCTGGGCTTCCGAAATCGGGAAGGGGTGGCGATGGACCAGTTGCGGCTTAACTCGGCCAGCCAGGCCGTCCTGGCCGAGCTGGAAGCTTCCCAAAAGGTCAATCGTCAAAAAAACCGGCTGATCCCCACCTCTCGAGGCTTCCTGTTTGCGGACCGCCTGCCTCTATTTTTTTGTTGAGGCCGGTCTAAGAAAGACGTAACCTATCCCCAGGTTCGGGACGGGAAAACGAGAAGCATAAAAATCAAGGGGGGAGAAATAACATAACCTATTGACATTAATAATTAATAATCAATTGTTAGTTATTAACTGTTAATGAATGCCTTGTGGTGCCGAGTTCTATTTTCGTATTAAGGGGGCAAGCATGAAATGGATTCAGTTAAGACTATGGCTGCTGACGTTCCTTATACTGATCTCTTGTCTCTGGAGCAAGACCGGTAAGGCTTCCGGGGTCGAACCCTTCCATTGGGGCCTGACGGTGGAAGAACTGAACCAAGCTTTATCGAAAGAGGGATCGGTTGATTTTCTTCTTCGGGAAGATAACGTTCGTTATAGTATTGAGTTTTCCTATTCCCCCGGCAAAACCCTAAAAATTCCCCGGGGGCGTCTACGGGTACTGGCTCAGGTAAAAAGAGCAGCCGGCCCGGAGAGTCTGGGGAAGGTGTTTGGATATCTCTATGATGGCCGATTATTTGGCCGGGTTGAATTATTGAAGGAAACTCCCTGGACTTCCCTCCAAGAGGTCATCCGAGGGTTAAAAGATAAATTTCCCGAAGGGAAGGTTTCTCGCAGTTTCGGCGGTTCGAAGCCCATCAACTATTTTGAGTACCAGAGAAACGACCTTTATGTCTTCACCAACGAGGAGGGGGTTTATTATTTTGAACCGGGGACCTTAAATAAAGTGATCCGTGAAGAACTGAAGGTCAAGGATGAGAAGGATTCCAAATTGAAGGAGGATATGCGCGAATTAATTCCCAAGACTCCTTAATCCCCATTTTGGTGACAGCTTCAGAGGCGAGTCATGATGACCGGTGAATGGAAAAATCCGCTTTTTTTTCGAATGATGATAGTTGTCGTCCTGCTGCTTTTCCCCTGGGAGGGACGCGGCGATGAATTACAGTTATCCCCTTTGCGTTGGGGATTAACCCTGGAGGAGTTGAACCGCGTCTACCGGGAGCAGATCAATCCCCAAGGGGAATTGAAGATTGACCTGCAAAGGTTCGAGATCGACCTACAGATTCAGCCCCGTCAGTCGGTCAAAATACCTAAAGGGAGCCTGGTGGCCTTGACGGAAACCTCCAAAAGCACCGGGTCCTCCGGCCTGGGCCGACTGTTTGGCTATCTCTGGGAGGGAATTTTCTTTGGCAGGGTCCTTCTGTTTAAGGATCATCCGCCCCTGACTTCGCCCGAAGCCGCTCAACGCCTGAAGACCCTATACCCGGAGGGAAAGCTTTTCCGTAAATTCACGGGCACAGCCATGTCCCATCATTTTGAATTGGACACCGAGCGGATGCTTATCTTCATGAACGAGCAGGGGGTCTTCTATTTTGATGCCCTAATGCTGAAGAAGGTCCTCCGGGAAACCGAAAGAGAAACTCAGGACCGTATGAGAAGGGAAGGGGAGAGGAGATTCCTGGAGCATGGGAAAAGTCCGATTTGAAAAGCCGTTTGTTTGGTTGATATCGTCTATTTGGTTTATTTCGTTTGTTCTTGCCGCGTAAGGGTGAACGGTTTCTTTCAGGGCATCGGTTCTTCCCAAAAAACCAGATAAACCATAAAAACGAAACAAACGAAACAAACGAAATAAACCATACAACCAAAGAAACGCTTCTAATGTTGGTTCTCACAGAAAAGAAAGGGCCGGTTACAACGATCATCCTGAACCGGCCGGAGGCGCGCAACGCCGTGGATCGGCCTACGGCCGAGGCCCTTGCGGAGGCCTTTCGGCTCTTTGAATTGGATAAGGAAGCCCGGGTGGCAGTTTTGACGGGCGCCGGGGGCTTTTTCTGTGCCGGGGCCGACTTGAAGGGCTTCAGAGAAGGCCGGGTCAACCGCCTGCAGGAAGACGGCGACGGACCGATGGGGCCTTCCCGTATGTTCCTGGCCAAACCGGTGATCGCGGCTGTGGCCGGCTATGCCGTGGCAGGTGGTCTGGAGCTGGCTTTGTGGTGCGATCTGCGGGTTATGGAACAGGATGCCGTTTTCGGGGTCTTTTGCCGCCGTTGGGGGGTGCCCCTGATCGATGGGGGCACGATCCGGCTCCCTCGGCTGATCGGGCTATCCCGGGCAATGGATCTGATCCTTACCGGCCGGCCGGTGAGAGCCGAAGAGGCCCTGCAAATGGGTCTGGCCAATCGAGTCGTGGAGACCGGTATGGCCCGCGGGGCTGCCGAATCTCTGGCCGAGGAACTGGCCCGTTTTCCCCAACGATGCCTTTTGAGCGACCGCCGGTCGGCCTATGAACAGGTTGACCTTTCTTGGGAAGAGGCGTTGAAGAATGAATTTCGCCGTGGCCTGGAGACCATTGAAAGCGGTGAGACCCTGGAAGGCGCGGGACGGTTCCGACTGGGAGCCGGGCGGCACGGGAACTTTGAAGGCCCATTCTGAATCAAGCCGAAGATTGAGGCTTTCACCCTAAGATCCCGGCAATCCCCGAAATAACGAATTGCACCCCCACGGCCATCAGGATCAGACCTAAGATCCGGGTGAGCAGGGCGGCCCCGGTTTCCCTGAGGATTTTGGCCAGGGGGGAGGCAAAGGAAAGAATCAAGAATACCAGTATACTGTTGATCAGGATGCTTCCCACCAGCCAGTAGTTCATCCAGGATTCTTCGGCGGTGTGGGCCAAAACCACCACGGCCGCAATCGCCCCCGGACCGCTCAGCAGGGGCATGGCCAAGGGAATCACCGACACATCCGCTTTTAACAACCCGTCTTCCTCCTCCCGAACCGTGCTCTTTAATCCCGGCATCCGGGCCCACAGCAAGTCGTAGGCCAGTTTGATCAAAATCAGTCCGCCGGCTATTTCAAAGGCCTGGGGGGAAATCCCGAAATAACTCAGAATCAGATGCCCGAAAAGGGCAAAAATGGACAGGATCAGAAAAACGGCAGCCCCGGCCTTCAGAGCGATCCGCCTTCGTTCCGGCGGTGATTTGTCGGGAGTGATCAACAGGAAAACAGGAATGGCCCCCAAAGGGTCAATGACCGCGAATAAAGAGATCAGCGTGGTAAGCAGGTAGGCTAGGCTTTCATTCATTGTCTTATTAAGGTTTGGAGTGTCCTATCCGATAAAATATAAGTAAATTAAAATGGTTTGTCAAAAGGGAAACCCTTGCCGAAAATACGCCTGGCCATTCAGAAAAAATTGTTTTTAAGCCATTTTCTGGTTGCGCTGCTGGTTTCCGGCGTTTTGGGCACCTATTTATTTCTCAGCGCCGCCGACAGTTTAATGGCCAGCTTGAAAAACCGTCTCCAGAACAGCGCGGCCATGATCAGCCAGGCCGTGGATGCCGGCCGTCTGACTGAAATCAAAGGCCCGAAGGATATTCAGACTCCGGTTTACCTGGAAATGCAGCATCTATTACGATCCTTTAAAAAAGCCAATCCGGACATCGCCTTCCTCTACCTGATGCGGCGGGAGGGGCAGCGGGTTGTTTTTGTGGTGGATTCGGATGAAACGGCGGATCAGGCCCTGCCGGGAAGGGAATATAAAAGCAACCTTCCGGCGCTCAAGGCGGGTTTTGAACGGCCGGCGGTGGACGATCAAATCAACCGTGATGAATGGGGATCCTTCATGTCTGGTTACGCCCCCCTGAAAAATGGGGGCGGGAAATTCCTGGTTGGTCTGGACATGCGGGCGGACGAAGTGCAGCGCAAATTCCGGCAGCTCCGTTTTTCGGGAATCCTATCCCTGTTCGCCTCCTTGCTGCTGGCCTTTTTTTTCAGCCGCCTCCTTTCTTCCCATTTCAATCGGCCCATCCGGCTGCTGGTTGACCACTGCGCGGCTATCGCCCAGGGACGTCTGGGAGGGCGGCTGGATTTGCAGACGGGGGATGAACTCGATCGCTTGATCGGCTCCTTTAACACCATGTCCCGCCATCTGGAAGACAGCTTGGAGCGAAACCGCTGGGCCCAATCGGCCTTGAAAAAGGGCCAGGAGGAATTGGAGCACCGGGTGCAAGATCGGACTCGGGAATTGACGGAAGTCAATGGTCGACTACTCGAAGAAATAAGGAAACGCCGGCAGGTGGAGGATGCCTTGTCCCGGGCGGCCCGGTCGGATCCTCTGACCGGCTTGATGAACAGGCGGGCCATGATGGAACGGTTTGAGTACCAGTTGAGCCACTATCAACGGAACCGTATTCCCTTTGCCGTCCTAATGGGAGACATCGATCATTTTAAGCACATTAACGATACCTACGGACACGCCGAGGGCGATCGGGTCTTGGTATCCATAGCTAAGAGCATAAAAGAAAACCTGCGGAGCCAGGACCTGCTGGCCCGTTGGGGGGGAGAGGAATTCCTCATTTTGCTCCCTGATACCGATCTGGAAGGCGGAATAACGGTGGCCGAGAAAATTCGTCTTCAGATTGCTCAATCCGGTTTCCGCCGAGAAAAAAAAGGGCTTGCCTTGACCATCAGCTTCGGGGTAGCCTGTTATAAAACCGATCAAAGCATTGACGACTGCGTCAAGGCCGCCGATGCCGCCCTGTACCGGGCCAAGCAGGCGGGGAGGAATAGGGTGGAGATCGCCGATGGATTATTGGAATAGCGGAATATTGGGGAAGTGCTTTGCCGGGGGTTCTTTCATTATTCCACCATTCCATAATTCCATCTTTCCCTGCACCCAATAACCCGGCAACCTGCTACGTCTATTTCCTGGAGCCCCTATGTTCCCCCAACTCACAGCCATCCTCTCCCGAATCGGGGCCGATTACGCCGACCTTCGTTATGAGGTAAAGAAGGAAACTATCATCACCTTCAATGGCCGGGAGCTGACCCAGGTGGGGACCAACGTCACCGACGGGTTTGTACTGAGGGTCTTGAAACAGGGCGGGTTCTCTTCGGTGAACTTCACTCGGGAGGACCAGGCCGAAGCGGCCGTCCGCACGGCCCTGGAGAACGCCGGGCTCCTGGCCGGCCATGTGTCCCAACCGGTTTCCCTGGCCTCTGTCCCAGCCCTGGAAGATGCTTTTTCCCCCTCCCTGCCGGAAGACCCCCGTCGGGTCCCCCTGGAAGAAAAGCTGGCCCTGACCCGACGTTACAACGAGATCCCCTACCACTCGCCCGGGATCGCCACCACCCAGACCCAGTACGCCGAGATCGTCCGGGAAAAATTCTTCGTTAACTCGGAAGGGGCCCGCATCCGGGAGGACCTGATCACCACCCGCCTGGGCGGCACCATTACCAGCCGGGAGGGGACTCTGACCCAGACGGTGCGGGTCGGCGGCGGGGGCAGCGACGGCTTTGGCCGGCTCAGAGACCAGGAAGGGGAATTCGAGGAAAAAACCAAGATCGCCCTGGACCTCCTGAGGGCCGAACCGGTGGAGGCCGGCACATACAACGTGATCTTGAACCCCGACCTGACCGGTGTTTTTACTCACGAGGCTTTCGGCCATTTCTCCGAGGCCGATCTGATCGAGGACGCCCCGTCCATGCGGGAGCGGCTGACTCTGGGGGCCTTACTGGGCAACGAGAAGGTCAGCATCACCGACGACCCGACCTTGCCCGGCCAGTTGGGATTCTACCGGTACGATGACGAAGGGGTGGCCGTCCGGCCCACCGCCCTGCTGCGCCGTGGGGTATTGGTTGGCCGCCTGCATTCCCGCCGGACGGCGGCGGCCTTCGGGGAACCGGTAAGCGGTCACTGTGTGGCCGAGGATTACCGGTATGCGCCGATCATCCGGATGGGGACCATTTGCCTGGAACCGGGGGAAAAGTCCTTTCCAGAGCTTTTGTTCGACCTGCAGGACGGCCTGTACCTGGTCAATGCCCTGGGCGGACAAACCAGCGGCGAGAATTTCACCTTTGGGGCCGAATACGGGTACCGCGTCCGCGGCGGCAGGGTGCAGGAAATGGTGCGGGACATCAATATCTCCGGGAACCTCTATCAGACCCTCCAGCGGATAACCGGTGTGGGGAATGACCTGACCCTGAGCCGTACCGGCGGCTGCGGCAAGGGCCAGTTGAACGTGCGCTCCTGCCACGGGGGGCCCCACGTCCTGATGAAACAGATGGTGATCGGAGGTCGCTGATGGAACAATTGCTCGAACAGGCCCGCCGGGTCAGCGACCAGAGCGAGGTTTATTTTCAGGAACAAAGCTCGGACAGTGTCTCTTTCGAAAATGGCCTTTTGAAGAATGTCGAAAGCCGGGACCAGAGCGGGATCAGCCTGCGCCTGATCCGGGAGGGGCGACTGGGCTTCGCCTACACCCGCAACCTGCGCCGTCCGGAGGAACTTGTTCAAAATGCCCTGGCCACGCTGCCGGGCGGGGTGGAGGCCGGCTTCGATTTGCCGGAGCGGTTTTCGCCGCCGGACGGCGGGGCCTATGATCCGGCCATCGAAAATCTCTCCAATACGCAAATGGTGGAGGAAGGGGAGCGCCTGGCCGCCGAACTGGGGGGAAAGACTGCCGGTCAGGTCAATCTGCTGGTCTACCGGTCGGTGACCCGAGTCCGGCTGATCAACAGCCGGGGAAGCGACCTGGATTGGCGGACCTCCAATTACGGGGTCCATCTCTCCTTGATGTATCCGGGTTCATACAACGCCGTGGAGCGGAGCTGGGTGGCTAAGAAATTCGAACCGGTCCAGGAGGCCCTGCCCGCGTTTCTCCTGTCCCTCTATAACCGGTCGCAAACTAAAGTCCGTCCTGCCGGGGGGCGCATGAAGTGCCTGCTCCTCCCGGAAACGCTGTACACCCTCGTCTGGCGCATTCAAAGCGCCGCCAGCGGGAAAAACATTTTCGAAAATATTTCACCGTTTAAAGGACCGGATCGGGGAGAAGATATTCGCCGATAACCTGACCTTGGTCGACGACCCGCGGAACAGCACGCGCCCCAATGCCCGGGGGTTTGACGACGAGGGGAGCGCCCTGCGCCCAATACCCGATTATCGAGAAGGGGGTCTTGCGCAACTATTATTTCGACCTGAATTATGCCGAAAAACTGGGAGTCCCGCCATCCGGGCACGGGTACCGGACGGCCGCCTGGGGCGGGGACGCCATCGCCACCAAGCCCAGGCCGGCCCTGGAGTATTTGGGCCTGGCACCGGGCCGGCGGACCTTCGATGAACTGTTGCGGTCCATCGACCGGGGCGTTCTGGTGGCCGGGGCCCTGGGGGCTCATAGCGGCAACATTCCCCAACGGGGACTTTTCCTTCGGTCTGGCCCCCGGCATCTACGTGGAAGGCGGGGAGATCGGGGCGTCCTGGAAGAGGCCATGATGGCGGGAAATATTTATCAGGTCCTGCAGAACGTGATCGACCTGGAGGACCGGGTCCATCCGGCGTCGGAGGGGTATTATCCGGCGCTGCTGCTGGATGACGTCAGTGTGGCCGTTGGGTGAGGGGGGGTGGAAGAAGAGAGAAGAGAGAAGGGAGAAGAGAGAGGAGAGATGGAAGAGGGAAGCAAAAGAAGGGAGAAGGGAAGCAAAAGAAACAAGAGGGGAGTCTTGGGGAAAAAATGGATTGATGGGGGAAGAATGGGACCATGATTTTTTTATCATTCCATTATTCCATCATTCCCCAGTAGCACAGGGATGATTGAGGAAGGGGGGGCGAGATTCGCATGGGTAACATGATTGAGGATCTGGAAGGTTATTTTCGGAATCAGATGCCGGGTCGGGATGAGCTGTTGCTGGGCCTGGAACAAGAGGCCCGGGAGGAGGGCATCCCGATCGTGGGGCCGGTGGTGGGGCATATGCTATATCTGCTGGTTCGCGCCATTCAGGGCCGGAAGGTATTGGAACTGGGCACCGCCAGCGGGTATTCGGCCATTTTTCTGGGTCGGGCCTGTCGGGAAAACGGGGGTCGGCTGGTTACCCTGGAATGGGATCCCGTGATGGCCGAAAGAGCGAAGGGCAACCTTGCGCGGGCGGAATTGTCTCCCGTCGCGGAAGTGAGCGTGGGCAGCGCCCTGGAGCTGATGGAGTCCATGGAAGGATCGTACGACCTGATATTCATGGACCTGGACAAGGAATACTACCTGCCGGCCCTTTCTTCCTGTGGGCGCCTGCTGCGGCCGGGAGGGCTTCTGGTCGTGGACAACGTAGGCTTCCGGGGAGCCGAACCTTTTAATAAAGACATTTCCTCCGACCCGGACTGGCTGGCCATTCCCCTGCTGGCCTTTCTTCCCGGGCACTCCCCGGAACGGGATGGGTTGATGATCGCCCTGCGCCGTTAATCCTGGAAAAAAACAAACCCCCCAGTCCGCCGTAACGACTCGAAGCATGAAAATAGCTGGACCCTGGTCATTGCGAGGAGGGAAGCGAAGAAGCAATCCCAGAAATGAAGATCCTAAAAAAATCTGAAAAAACTGTCGAAAGGAAAAATGCGGAGGAGACTCCCTGGGGAAAGGTCTTTCTGCTGGTGGGAGCCGGGGTGGTCGCCTCGTTCCAGATCGGCAAGGTACCGCCGGTTCTGCCGGGGATCCGGACCGACCTGCAGATGAGCCTGTTTCTGGTCAGTTGGGTCCTATCCATATTCAACCTCACCGGGCTGTTCCTTGGCCCGGTGGCCGGGGCCCTGGCCGATCGTCTCGGGCACCGCCGGTTGCTGTTGTGGGGTCTAATGATTCAGGCGGGTGGCAGCTTTGTCGGCGCCTTGGCGGGAAGTCCGGCCGTGCTGCTGGGGACCCGCGTCCTGGAGGGGCTCGGGTTTTTGATCATCGCTACCTCTGCCCCGGCCTTGATTTTTAAGATCGTTCGGCCGGATCAGATTCGGCTGGCCCTGGGGATCTGGAGCGCGTTCGTGCCCATCGGAATGACCCTGGTCATGGTAGGTTCTCCGCTATTCCTGGGGCTTTCCGGCTGGCGGGGGCTCTGGCGGGTCAACAGCCTGATCTTGCTGGGATATGCCCTGGTCTTGATGATCCGAACCCGGGACTTGACCCGGATCAGCGAAGGATCGAAGGCCGGCATGCGGCTCATCCTGGAGGATGTCTGGAAGGCGGCCTCGGCCCCAGGACCGGCCGTGCTGGCCCTGATATTTTCCACCTATGCCCTGGAGTGGGTAACGGTCATGGGCTTTTTCCCCACGTTGTTGATGGAGAACCGCGGGTTCCAGGCCGGGTCATCCTCTCTACTGACGGCGATTATGGTGGCCGTGAATATTCCCGGGAATTTTACGGGGGGCTGGCTCCTGCAAAGGGGCCTGCCGCGCTGGCGGATCATCGCCTTTTCCAGTCTGGTCATGGCAGCCGCCAGTACGGTTATTTTTATCTCGGGATTGCCTTTCGGACTCCAGTACCTGGCTTGCCTGATCTTTAGCGGGGTAGGGGGCATGATCCCGGCCGCGGTGTTCGGCGGTGCCCCGGTCTTTGCCCCCAGCCTTAAGTTGGTGGCCACCACCAACGGTTTGATCGTCCAGGGTTCCCAGTTGGGTCAGGTCATTGGACCGCCGCTGCTGGCCTGGATGGTGTCCGCCACCGGCACCTGGCAGACCGCCCCCTGGCTGTTGATTCCTTCAGCCCTTCTGGGGGTTGCCCTGGCTCTGGTTTTGGCTGTTTTGGAAAAGAAATCCCGTCCCGACTAATTCCTCCGTTTTATGTCCGTTGACAATACTATATGACCATAGTACCATGACTATGGTTATTATAGGAGATATCCATTTCAGGAGGATGACCATGGAACGAACGGTTTCCAAATCTAAATTTAAACCCCAGGCGCTGGAATACTTCCGCCAGGTGGAAGAGAGCGGGGAACCCCTGATTATTACGGATCGAGGCAAACCAGTGCTTAAGATTCTGCCTTATTCTCAGCTAGTCTTTAAAGGACTGGGGACCTTGCGGGATTCAGTGGTTAAATACGAAAACCCCTTGGAGCCGGTCGGGTTGGAAGATTGGGAGCATCTCAAATGATCGTTCTGGACACGCACGTCTGGATCTGGTGGGTGAGCGATCCAGATTTACTTTCTCCGGTGGCCAGGAATTTGATAGACAAGGCCGTGGTGGGAAAAAAGATTTATATCTCCTCCATGAGCGTCTGGGAAGTGGCCATGCTGGTCGCCAAAGGTCGTTTGCAGTTGACCATAGAGGTGGGCGACTGGATCCGGGCCTCTGAAGCCCTCCCTTTTATACAATTTGTCCCGGTTACCAACGCCATCGCCTTGAGAGCGGTCCGCCAGCCCATGAAATCACTGGTCGACCCGGTAGACCGAATTATTGTTGCTACCGCGTTGGTTTTAGATCTGGTCTTAATCACCAAGGATAAGAAAATCCGAAAAGAGGCGCCCGTAAAAACGGTCTGGTAAACGAAATGAAAAATCCGGACTCAGTCGAAATAGAATTGCTCAGCGAAAGCCATTTGCCGGAAGCGTTGCGGCTCACGGAACAGTCCCACTGGAATCAGACCGAGCAGGACTGGCGAAGGCGGCTCTGGAACACTTGCGGCGGATCGGGGTGGCCTCCATCAAGCTGGATGCCACGACGTCCGGAAGGCCGTTATACGAATCTTTGGGCTTTCGGCCCGAGGGGCTGATCGAACGCTGGGAAGGGATGGGGCAACCGGGGGTAAAGAAAAAATGGCCGGCCTGGGATGAAGGGCTCCGTGCGGCGGTTTATACCTTCGACCGTCTGGCCTTCGGCGCTGATCGAAGTGCCATGTTCGCTTCTTTAATAGCCGATTCCCCGACGGTCTCAATAATATTGCCAGGATTCCTTAACGCCGCCCGGTCACAACCAAAGACAAAAGACGATCTCTCACAGAGCACACAGAGATCGCTTAGAATAATACCATTATGAAACTGTTAATAATCCTTAAAGACCGGCCCTAATTCGATGACCAGTCCCTCCAATGAACCAACAGGGAGACTGTCTTCTTCCGTGTATACTTCGGGGCGGCCGTACCGGCCGTCATTTCCTAAGATAAATACCACCATGGTCTTGGCCGCCGGATCAACGATCCAATATTCCCGGACCCCGAATTCCTCGTATAACGAAAATTTATCTTTCCAGTCCCGGCGGCTGGTGGCCGGAGAGAGGATTTCAACAATCAGATCCGGGGCTCCGAGGCACCCCCTTTCATCCAGGCGGACCGGGTCGCAAATAACTGAAATATCGGGCTGAACGACCGTGAGTATATCCTCATCCTTTCCGGTTGAATCGCCCAGCCGAATATCAAAAGGCGCGGCATAGACCCGGCAGGCTTTACCTAAAAGGAAATTGGAGAACTGGCGGGTCAGTTCGACACTGATTTCCTGGTGTCTCCTTGGAGGTGCGGGAGTCATCAGATACGCTTCCCCCCTAAAGATTTCCCATCGTTGGTCCTTATCCCAGGTTTGGTAATCCCGGTAGGAAAAACCGGGTTTTTTTACTTCGACGGCCTGTTCCATATTTCCCCTTTTCCCAATCGGTTTAAAAGAATGGGATGATAGAAAGTATAACAACTCGCCGGGCAATTATCAATTTTCTTTCTTCAAAAAATCGATCACCTGCCGATTGAATAAAGGGGCAAATTCCATAAAGAAGCAATGGCGGCCGGCGGGGAAGAATTCCACCCGGGACTGGGGGATCATTTCTTTCAGAAGGCGGGAGTTTCCGGGGGGAACCAGCGGATCGTCATCCCCGGTCATGATCAGGGTGGGCTGGGTTATCCGGTGGAGGCGTTCGAAGGTATCGTGTTTTTGACAGGCGGCAAACTGCCGCAGGAACGACTCCGGGGGCTGGTAATAGCGCCTGGAGATTTCGACAAACTCCTCGATCTTTTCCGGGCTCTCTCGGATGAACCCTTCGGAAAAATAGATGTCCATATCTTTGCGGAGGATGTCTTCCGGGGAAAGCCCTTTATTAGCGGTAAACTTAGCCAGACGTTCCGGGCTCATCACGACCGCTTGGCTGCCTCCGGGCCCGGTGCAGCCGAGGATCAGACCTCGAACCATTTCCGAGTAGTTAATGGCGAGCTCCTGAGCGATATAGCCTCCCATGGAAATACCGAGCACATGAGCCGAAGATAGGCCCAAACCTTTCATCAAAGCGGCTGTGTCGTCGGCAAAGAGGGAAATGGAATAGTCCATGTCCGGCTGGTCCGACCGGCCGGCGCCCCGGTTGTCGAACACCAGTACTTGAAATTGTTCCGACAAGGCGGGGATCTGGCAGTACCACCACTCGGCGTTCCGTCGAAGCCCCATGATCAGGACCAGCGGATCGCCGTGACCGTGGGTTTCATAATAGATATTGATTCCGTTGGCTTTTATGTTCGGCATATCGTGATTTAATCTTTAGGCAGTTTGGCCGTCTCTTCCATGAACAGCTTTAGATCGCTGTAAAGATCTTCAAAGGAGGCCTTAAGCGCGTCATGAAAGGTTCCCGGGGCACCCCCGTTTTGTGCCATGAACCTCCTGGCTTCATCTTTCCCGGTGAAGGCCCATTTGCCCCTGCTTGACATGGTACCCTGCTTGCTGCCTCCGATTACCCAATAGGCCTTCTCCGCATCAATAAGCTTCCGGGAGTTGAAATCGGCTACCATGATGGAGTCTGTCCTGCGCCCCATGTTAAGCGCCAGGTCCAGCGCCGCGCAACGTAGGCCGCAGGTGCCGGTAGAAGTGCCGTTGTTGTAGACCAATAGGACCCTCGAATAGGAATACGTCTCCCGGCTCATGCCGCAGAGCTTGCAGCTCTTATGTTTACGGATATCTTCGTACTTTTTTTCTTCCGCGTGGGAACTGATGGCCACCATGAGAAACAATGCGGACAGGGTCAATGCGTGGAATGTTTCTTTCATCGAGGATCTCCTTATAGAAAAAATTATAACAAGGATTCAATTTTTAAGGCATCCTTTTCTTCCATTGCGCAACCTTAAAAACCTTGAAACCTGTCGGCAAATCGATAATAATCAACCCGTCACGTCCTCTAGAAGCCTGTTTAAACTGATTTCCCAATTTCTCCCTCAAGACGATCAACCCCAGGCCATCGGTGCCTAGTATCGGACTTTACTTTACTTCATAAATACGATAAATTGGTTTCTATGACGCCGCTGACGAAACACCAGGTATTTGAAATTATCGGGCATTTAGAGCCTGAAATACGTGTCCTCGGGGTTTCCAGACTTGCGGTGTTCGGCTCCGTCGCCCGGGGTGAAGCCTCCCCCGATAGCGATATTGACATCCTCGTCCAATTCCTTCCAGGTTCGAAGACATTCGAACGGTTCCTGGCACTTTCAGACCTTTTGGAAGCAAATCTCGGGCGACGGATCGAGCTGGTTACCACGGAGGCACTTTCACCATTTATTGGATCCCATATTTTGGCGGAGGCACAAGATGTCATTCGAGCCGCTTGACTACCTTCGCCATATCAAGATGGAGGTAGATTATCTGCAGGTTTCGTGTGCGGGGTTGAAGTTGGAGGATTTTCTGGCGAATGAAACCCTGCGCCGCGCCGCCGTCCGAAGTCTAGAGATCACCGGCGAGGCAGCGAAGAAAGTTCCAGAAGAGTTTCGAGTGAAGTATCCGGCCGTCGAATGGCGGGCTATGACTGGTATGCGAGACCGACTCATTCACAACTATTTCGGCGTGGATTATGAACTTGTCTGGGACGTGGTGCAGAATCGCATCCCGATCCTTCATACTCAAATCGATTCAATCCTCGCGGTCTAACAAGTCGCTCCACCGGACGCGACGCGTCTGCCAAGCGGCTTGCGGTGGGGAACAGCTCTAGATAATCTGCGCGCCATTCGTCGCGCCGGTGCGCTTTATCGTTGGCGCCGCCTACGGCGTCGCCCCTTCGGGCCATGTCCCGGTCGGCACCACCGAAGCGCTCACCAACCAGGCCATTGGACACCGATGTCACTCGCTTGCAAGGGCCTCCGGCCCCGCAAGCTACGTGCCACGGGCCAACGCCGCATTCGGCACTGGGGAAGGACTTGAGTTAGATGAACCTGAAATGTTTGGTCGGTCGGCACCGGTGGTCCTGCGGAAAGTGCGGGGACTGCGGCAAACAAATGCGTGATGAAGGACATGCCTGAGACGCTGAGAATCGGGGTTGGACCCAATGCCGTTAACTTAACAGAAAGAGCCTTTCTTTGCTATCTTTAATGGTTTCGGGATCCAAGGGCAAGGGCTGGGGGACAGGGTATTTGCGAGGGCGTCCCCGACGGCTTATTCCCAAGCCCCGACTTTTCCGGCGATATTCCTGTCGATCCCGAGTGAAATGACGGCCCTGTTTTATGCACACACGGTGCCGGGCACAGGCCTATTCAAAGATCTCCCAGATTAGGAGCCAGAGCGGAGGTAATCCCCCGGGGCGAGGGTCCTCAGGACCTGAGGGTTGGGGATAGAGGAGGAATGAGTCTGTGACGATGATGGAAATAGACCCAATCATGGAGTTGAACCGCCTCTGGGAGCCTGTCAGGCCCTACCTGGCTCGGCAAGTGAGCGAATTGTATGGCCGACATGATGGCAGTGTCCTCGAAGTAGGCCCTTTTTCCGGGCTGGCGCTGGAACTCGCCCGCAGAGGCATCGGCGCGTCCTTTCATATGGCCGTGTTTCCCGGCGAAGTTGCAGAGACCTTGAAAGGAGAGGCGCGGGAAATGGGGCTTGAAGACAAGGTGACCATAGCCGAAAGCGACGACAAACTGTCAGGGGTTTCCGCGGAGGCCTTCGATCTAATCGTTTTCAGGGGTGCTTTCTTTTTCCCGTCCTTTTTCAGGCCCGACCTGTCGGCAATCTGCCGGTCTCTGAAGCCTGGAGGCATGGCTTTCGTCGGAGGTGGATTCGGATGCCATACTCCGGAGGATGTCATCCGGGGCATCGAGATGCGCTCGAAAGGCCTCAACCAAGCTCTGGGCCGGGTCAGGATAACCGAAAAGGACCTGTGGTCGCTCCTCGAAGCGGCCGAACTGAAGAAAAAGGCGACAATGATTACCGAGGGTGGCTTATGGGTCGTGTTGAGGAGAGAATTTCCTACTTGAATGCTTTGATAAGAGACAGGCGAACTGTGGGGACGAGCGTGATATCCCCAACTATAGCGTGCACCCGTTACGCATTGAATCGGGGTCGGACCAGACGAACCAGTTGATTTTTATTTGAATCATATTGAATCGAGTAGCGATTTAGGGTGTCGATGCAATTAATAGCCGGGGGGACGGGGCCAGAGTATAATCAAAGGAAGAACCGTAAAGGAAATAAGTTGCCTTGGTCCGACCCCAATTTCAGACAGTTGGGCCGCGGAAGGAACAGACTGATGCCATCAGCGAATCGATTTACAGCCTATTCGGTAGTCGTCTTAGCCACGCAACGTATTCAATCGCGTCCGGCATAGTTCTCACCGCCGTTATGCTTCTTTGGCAGCCATCACACACGACTCTCTATGAGGTCCAAGGGCTTCTGCGACTGCCTTTCCATGCCGCCTTCCTCCTTGCCATCGCCGGTTTCGTGTGGGGCGTGCGGGCGCTTGGAGCATTCGACCCCTTTGGCCAGAGCTCCATTTTGTCTCGCCCGGCTGACAAGCAGCAGGCACCGCACTTGGTTGTCCGGGGCCCCTATCTCTGGGTCCGTCACCCTTTATATTTCTTCATGTTGGTTCTCTTCTGGGCAACTCCCTTCTTGAGTTCGGACCGTTTGGTTTTCAATGTGCTCTGGACGTTCTGGATCGTTCTCGGCTCTTACCTTGAGGAGAGGAATCTCGTCGCTGAATTCGGTGAGAGCTATCGTCACTACCAAGACACGGTTCCGATCCTCCTTCCGTGGAGAGGTCCCGTTGGGAGGATTTCCGGGATGCCCAGGAAATAATGCATTCCCAAGCCTTTTGGAGTTGAAATAATGAAAGTCATTGTTTTTGACACCGAACTGAAATATCTGGGGAATCGGGGTCGGACCAAACGAACTAATTGATTTTCCATCGAGTTGAATCGAATCTGGGGGTCATTTTGGGTCTTAATGTGCCCTTTTTGCGACCGAAAAAGAACGCTTAATCAGGCAAGCCATGCCCAGAGCCAATCGACATTTCCTCCCTGACAGGATCTGGCATATCACCCACCGCTGCCACAAGAGAGGATTTTTATTAAAATTTGCCAAGGACCGTCAGCGCTGGCTGGGATGGCTCTTCGAAGCCAGGAAGCGATTTGGGTTGTCCATATTGGACTATATGGTTACCTTTTAGGGAGGACCGATGGACGGAAAGCCTGGCGGTGGGTGCAGAGGACTTTGTAAAAGAAATTCGGGACGCCTTAGGGGTTAGGGCCATCGGCCGTTCGATAATCGAGGATGGTGAACTACAGCAGCTTCGGGATGTTCAACAGCCTTATAACGGCCATTTTGCCCCCGAAAAGGACCATTTAAGCCAAAATATTGGCCTGGAATGGAACGTTTTTCCTGATATTTAAGGGGGTTGATCTGGTCCGACCCCTTTGTGGCCTTCATAAACGAGAGACTCAGTGAATGCCTTGAGCCGAATGATTTCCATTTCATGCGCTACGTTTCCTGCCCCGACACGGGCGCTGATTGCTACGGATACGGTGAGGTCACACTCAATGTCCAGGTTGTCCCTCGAATCAAAGGAAAAGCGTGATCGACAGGAAGGTGGCTAACCGGTCATTCAACCGGACAGGGCTATCGCCCTTACGGTTAATTCGTTGTTGGTCAATCAAGAGAGGAATTCAGATACGTGACGAACAAGGTACTCATCAGAAGTGAAACGAGCGCCGATGTCAACGCCATCGCCGAAATCACGGTCGCTGCGTTCAAAATTCTGGCAATCAGCAATCATACGGAGCAATGATCATTGCCGCACTGCGTGCCGCCAAAGCGCTCACGGTCTCGCTCGTAGCTGAAATGGACGGGCGCGTAGTGGGACATATTGCATTCTCCCCGGTAACGATTTCCGATGGATCCCCGAACTGGTACGGACTTGGACCCGTGTCGGTATTGCCGGAATGCCAGCGAAGGGGGATTGGCAGCGCGTTGATACAGGAGGGGATATCACGTCTGAAGGAGCTTGGTGCCCGGGGATGCTGCCTCGTGGGACATCCGGAGTACTACAGGCGCTTCGGGTTCCAGAACATCCGGGGGCTTGGCCATGAGGGAGTACCGGAAGAGGTCTTCTTCGCCTTGTCTTTGGATGGCCATATTCCGCAGGGCATCGTTGAGTTTCACGTGGGGTTCAATTCGGATGGCCAACAAGAGGGTGCAGGCGACGCGCTACCCGCGCGCACCCGACCCGCAACGGTAGATGGCGAGACAGGCACAGGGGCCTGAACGATCGAATCGGTGAGCCAAGGAGGTTATATGACACCAAAGCCGGATTTGAAGCAGTCGCTATCGTGGTTAGTTTTTGCCTCCATTATTGGATTCTTGGTACCGGCGGTCTTCTCAAGCGTTCTTCGCTGGGAGCGTTCACTCTTCCTCATCCCCTACGTCGCGGTCGTGGGTACATTTTTGTTTCTCTATTTTCGACGCACGCCGATCTCACTAAAGCAGCTAATCGGTCGCTGGCCTTACGGACTCATCGGCGCAGCGGCAGCGACTTTTCTTCTCATAAGGAACATCCAGGGACAGCCAGCCTCCGCTATGCTCGAGGGCGGTCAACTCATTCTTGCACTGGCTTGGATATGCTTGGTGTACGGGGTGATTGACGGTTTGCTCCTGAACGTAATGCCCGTCCTCGCTGTTCAGGGGCCGAGGTTTTACGAGTCGAGTCCCTCTCGGAAGGTGCTTCTAGTGCGAGGCTTTATCGCGCTGGCCGCCAGCGTTGTTGTTACCGTGGCATACCACTCCGGATATACGGAGTTTCATGGACCTAAGATGGTGTCCGTAATCATTGGCAACGTTATCATTACTTCGAGCTACTTATTGACAGGGAGTCCGCTCGCTGCCGTTGTGACCCACGTCATCATGCACGTTGCAGCGGCGCTTCATGGGATGGAATCCACGTTACAGTTGCCGCCGCACTACGCGCCCTAATCTTTCATGCGGGAATCGGGGTCGGACCAAACGAATAATTGATTTTCCATATTCATAAGAAATGGAAGTTGAAATGAAACACCTGGAAGATGAGCAACTGGCAAACGGCGTTGTGGTACGGTTTTATGATGAATCCCGCAGGGTGGCCGGTGATCGCTGGCAGGTTAAAGTGCGCTACGATGCCGTGGTCTCGGTTTCTGAAACATTTTGGAGTCTGGTGAGTGGAGGGCCGGAATTGATTGAGGAGATTCGTGACGCCTTAGGGGGGGAGATTGTCCTTACCAACGTCAATGAGCGGAATTTTATTTCCGCGGAGGAAAAGGGGGTGTTGGTTGCCGAAATAGTCAGCCGAGCTCGGAAAAATATCTTCGGCTATCTCGCTGATCCTGGATTTCCCGAGCGTTATTTTAAACGCTGTTTTAAGGAGGCGCGCGAGGAAATTGAACGGAAAAAGAGAGAGGTGTGGGTTCCGGACAACGAAGATGTTGAAGAGCCCGTTGATTTTTCCCATCTTTTTTCAGATGGGAAATAGAGCGAATAACGCAAATCAATTCAGGGGGCAGCTTACTTTATTTTAACCAAACAATCCACCGGTTGAACCGGTAATTTTATCGTTAGCGTTAGGCGTCACAATCAATCAAAGGTGGGAGGACAGGATGTCAATAGAGTTCACTCCGACTGCACGCCGACTCGGGCTCTTCTCGGCCGTAGCGACAGCGATTCTGCTGGTCGCCTACGCGATCACGCTCGCTATCGGGCTCGTGTCGCTCAAGTCCCCTGACGACCCAATCGGCAACCCGTGGTTCACGATGCTCGAGGTCGAGATCATCGTCATGATGCCGGCGATCGTTGCGCTCTTCGTGGCTGTGCACGCTTGGACGCCGGCGCGGGCGAAGACGCTCAGTCTCAGCTCAGTGGTCTTCATGGCCGTGTTGGCCGGGATCACCTGCAGCCTGCACTTCGTCGTCTTGACCTTGAGCCGGCAGGCCGAGTTCGCGAACCAACCGTGGCTGCCGCTGTTCATGACCTTCGAGTGGCCTTCGGTCGCATACGCTCTCGACATCCTCGCCTGGGACATCTTCTTCGCGGTCGCAATGCTTTGCGCCGCCCCCGTCTTCAGCGGGAGCCGGCTCGCCGAATGGATCCGACGCCTCATGATCGCGAGCGGAGTGCTCTCGCTCGCCGGTCTGAGCGGTGTCGTGCTCGGCAGCATGCAGTGGCGCAACATCGGTATCGTCGGGTACGTCCCGGTCTTCCTGGTCGTCGTGGTGCTGCTGGCCATCTTGTTCCGTCGGACGGCACCCCAAGGGTCGTTCGACGGTACCGGCGCGCTCGTCAACTTCGTTTCTGATGATCGCTACAGCACTACGGATGGCAAGACATAAGGGCGGCTCCGCTGGTCAACCCCGGTGGGTGATTGGCACGTGTTTGACGGCCGCAAACTCTCTGTAAAGGGAGAGGCAATTTGGAGGCTTCCGGAAGGCCAGTTTGCATATGCACGTTTCGAGTTTCCTGAAGTTCACTACAACGTGACCGACCGCTGATTCGAAGGGGCCCGCATTCCGGCGTAAGGTTCGTGGGGTGAAATATAGATTAAGGTGTCGAGGGAGGCTAGGTGAAATGATCGCAGATCGAAGGAGTTTTTTACGGTATGTGGGGCAAGGAGCTTTACTGCTGGGGGGTCTCAGTGTGATCAACTCGTGTGGCGGGGTGGACCGGGAACACCTGTCTGCTCGGGATCGGAAACAGCGACAGATAGCAGGTCTTACCGGGGAAGAAATGGATATCCTCTATTTGGCGTCCCTTGCGCCGAGTGGTCATAATACCCAACCCTGGACCGTGAGGATCGTCGAACCACAGCATTGGATTGTCGGATCAGCTAGAGAACGCTGGCTGCCGGCCGTCGACCCACAGAACCGCGAATTGTTGCTTTCCCTCGGTGCCTTTCTGGAGAACCTCGTCATTGCGGCCGAAGTGCATGGGTACAAGGTGGACCTGACTATCATTGCAAAGAGTCCGTCAGACAAGGAGATTGTCGACATTCGGCTGAGAAAGGGCCAGGTACGGGATTTCCCGCTAGAAAAGATCAAGGCGAGGCGGACCGTCAGGAATAACTTCTCCGATCGTGAGATTAGTGCCGACGATTTGAAATATATAACCCTTCATGACAAGCGGCCTTACCTTGTTGACGTGCAAATGCCCCACGGCTTCTACTTTCCGAACCGTTCTGCCCAGGGCAAGCATCTCCAGGAAGGAACGATCGAAGCCAACAGAAAACAGGCATTTCGAGATCCTGCACAGCAGGAACTCGCGAATTGGATCAGATGGTCAAACAAGGAGGCTGAGGAACATAGAAATGGATTGACGCCCGACAGCATGGAGATAACCGGTATAGCAGGACTATACGTACGCCACTTTTATAATCGTAAGTCTGTTCTTTCCAAGAGCTTCCGAGAAACCACCGTCGATACGGTAACAAAGCAAGTAGGGACATGCGGCGGATGGCTGGTTGTCACCAGTCAAGATTCGCGGATTGAGACGTTGATCGAGTACGGAAGGGTTTTTGAAGGGATGCTCCTCAAGATCAGGGATAGGAAGATTGCCATTCACCCCATGACTCAGATGCTTGAGGAAACCCCGCGAAGAGATGAGGTAGCCAAGGAACTAAGCTTGAGCGGAGGGGTCCAGTGGATACTGAGGATAGGTTACCTGAGCGCCTACCCGGGTCCGGTGAGTCTCCGCATGCCGTTATCCCGGCTCATCATAACGTGATGACTGGAAGGGGCCAATGGCTTCGGGTCTTTCATTGTGGTCTCGAAAAGACCTGAGAAGACGCAGGTTGGCTGTCATAGCAAACAAAACAACCTCGCCCAACAAAGTCATCAACACGGACGCTTCGCAAGCTCCGCGCCGATTATGGTCACGTTGGGCCAAAAATCATGAAATGGCGGATCTGTTGCGGATGTTGGAAATCGAGCTTCCCGGTACTTTGATCCCTTAGCGTAGGGTGGATCAAGCCAGGAGGATTATAAATCCAGCACAAGCCCAGCCCTTCCTCGATGGAACGCAGTGCTTTGCTCTTCAGGCGGCCGGCTTTTTCGGTGAGGAAATCCCGGTCTACCGTAATGACCTGGGAGACAATGGCGACGGAATCCCTCGGTAGGCCGGATTCGGAGGCCGGGATCAATCATGCGAGTATTTTTGGGATGTTTCGCCACCCAGACCTTATTAACCTCCCAATTAAACCTTTACCCTTGAAGCAAAAATAGATGGTCAAGCCAATATTTATTATTTATAATAACTTACGAGGTAGATGAAGGATGTTTGTAGACCACGGATCGTCAATCCAGAGACAAGGAGAAAAAAATGACACTGACGGAGGTACTTCCTGTCATTAGACAACTGCCGACGCTGGACAAGTTGCGTCTCATTCGCATTTTGGCTCAAGAACTCGATACGGCAGAGAACATTTTTCCTTTCGAGCCGTACAAAATCTATTACTTAGCGACACCTTACAACGTCTTTGGCGCAGGCAAGGTGTTAATGGTAACTATGAAAATGCCTGAAGCCAGCAACAACTGAGAAAAATGCGATTCAAGTATTCTACTACTGACCCATCGCAAAACGAATTTGACAGTTTGCCGCGCCTGCCGCTGTGCTACGCTTGAAAAACCAAGACGTCGAGGTTGTTGGGTTAGTGGACAGTGGCGCAACGGTCAACGTACTTCCTTACGAAGTCGGTCTTCGACTTGGGGAAATCTGGGATGACCGCAGGGCAAACATACAGTTGGCAGGTACGTTGAGCAATTTGAAGGCGATGCCGTTGTTTGCTACGGCGCAGGTGAGCGAATTCACGCCAGTGCTCTTGGCATTCGCGTGGGTTTGTACCGACACTGTGCCGTTGATTCTTGGGCAAACGAACTTTTTCATGGAGTTCGACATTTGTTTTTACCGTCATAAACTTGAATTTGAGGTCACGCCCAAGGCAATTTAGATAAGGATGACCTGCTGGGATTGTCATTCTGAAGGAGCGAAGCGACTGAAGAATCCGCCAGGCGAGCCCAGGAGAATTGCGGGTTAGCGACTGAAACGAAGTTTATCCTTATAGCGGTTTTAAGGGGTTTTTCGCTGATAAGAGAATTTGAGTTCCCCTGGAATTTGTTCCCCATGGCCTTCCCGATCCGCTTCGGAGAGGTTTGTCGACCCGGCCTTGCCAAGGGATAGACAGAGCCGTCTTAACTGCGAGACCTGCTTGAGGCGCAAAGTTACCGCCTGTTCGTCCTGATTAGCTTTCATCAACCAGGGCCTTCAGTTTTTTCAGGTCGTCCTGGTCCTGGCCGCTTCCCCTCAGGGATTTCATAGCCATCAGTCCTTCCCGGGATACCACCCAGAGGGCTTCGCCTTCCCAGCGTGCCTTCTCCCGCGGCGCCCAGGCCATTTCCACCGGGGGGTAACGAGAATCAGATCCAAAGGTAACCTCTCATCATCCTCCGAATCTATCTTGGTCACCCGGAACATTCTTATAACAAGATTCCGATTTTTATGGCATTCTTTTCTTTCCTCCCGCAACCTTCGATATCACAGCATAAATAAGGATTTCCTTGACCGGTCTAAGGCCTCTCATTTAGGATAGTCGTATGTCAGACGTATCCTAAAACCAATAAAAGATGGTGGTTCCGTAAAAAGTCGAAAAGCCAGTCATTGCGACCCTGGACGTGATCCGGGGGAGGCAATCCCTACCTTGACAAGTAGCTGATTATTGGGGATTGCTTTCGAATTTGAACCAACCGAACCATGTACTCCAAAAATTTCTTTAAACTGGTTTCCGAATTCACCCCCCAGGGCGATCAACCCCAGGCCATCGAACAACTGGCCGCCGGGGTGGAGCAGGGAATAGAGCACCAGGTCCTGCTGGGGGTCACCGGGTCGGGAAAGACTTTCACCATGGCTCAGGTGGTGGCCCGGGTCCAGAAGCCCACCCTGATCCTGGCCCCCAACAAGACCCTGGCCGCCCAGCTTTTTGGAGAGTTCAAGTCGTTTTTTCCCGAGAATGCCGTGGAGTATTTTGTCAGTTATTATGACTACTACCAGCCGGAGGCCTATTTGCCTTCGAGCGATACCTATATTGAAAAGGATTCCTCCATCAACGAAGAAATCGACAAGATGCGACACTCGGCCACCCGTTCCCTGCTCACCCGCAGCGATGTGCTGATCGTGGCCAGCGTGTCCTGCATCTACGGACTGGGTTCGCCGGAGGCCTACCAGGACCTGTTGCTGTCTTTGGAGACCGGGCAGGAGATCCCCCGGGAGGCCGTGTTGGGTCAATTGGTCTCCATGCTCTACGAACGCAACGACATGGATTTTCACCGGGGCACCTTCCGGGTCCGGGGAGACGTGGTGGAGGTCTTTCCGGCTTATGAGGAAGAGCGAGCCCTCCGGATTTCTTTTTTTGGCGATTCCATCGAAGGCCTTTCGATCATCGACCCCTTACGAGGAAAAACCCAGGAACGCCTGCCGCAGGTCCAGATCTTTCCCAACAGCCATTACGTCACCAGCCCGGAGCGCAGAGAAATGGCCTACCAGGCCATCGAGGCGGAACTCACCGAACGCCTGGTCTACTTTCATGAGCATCAGAAATTAATCGAGGCCCAAAGGATCGGGGAACGGACCCGCTTTGACCTGGAGATGATGAAGGAGTTGGGCTACTGCCACGGTATCGAGAATTATTCCCGTCACCTGACCGGCCGGATGGCCGGCGAGCCGCCGCCGACCCTGCTGGAATATTTCCCTCAGGATTTTTTGCTGTTTATCGATGAGAGCCATCTGGCGGTTCCCCAGCTTCAGGGCATGTACCGGGGCGACCGTTCCCGCAAACAGACCCTGGTGGACTACGGGTTTCGGCTGCCCTCGGCCCTGGACAACCGGCCCTTGAATTTTCAGGAATATGAGCAAATGGTCCGACAGGTCATTTATGTCTCCGCCACGCCGGCCGATTACGAAATGCGGCAATCGGGCGGCCTGGTGGCGGAGCAGATCATCCGCCCTACCGGTTTGATGGACCCCCGGATCAGCGTCTTCCCGGCCACGGATCAGGTAGACCACCTGCTGCAGGCCATTAAGAAAAGGGTCGCCAAAGAGGAGCGAGTGCTGGTCACCACCCTGACTAAGCGTCTGGCCGAAAGCCTGACCGATTATTATCAGGAAAAAGGGATCAAGGTCCGTTACCTGCATTCGGATATCAACACCCTGGAGCGCATCGAGATACTGCGGGACCTGCGCTTAGGGGAATTTGATGTGTTGGTCGGGATCAACCTGCTCCGGGAGGGGCTGGATTTGCCTGAAGTCAGCCTGGTGGCCATTTTGGATGCGGACAAGGAAGGGTTTCTGCGTTCGGCTCGGTCTCTGATCCAGACCTGCGGGCGGGCGGCCCGTAATCTTTCGGGGGAAGTCTATTTCTACGCCGATCAGGTCACCCGGTCTATGCAGGCGGCCATGGATGAAACCGAAAAGCGTCGGAACCTGCAAAAGGCGTATAACCGGAAGCACCGGATAACCCCCACGAGCATTAAGAAGTCCATCCAGGACATTATGGCCTCGGTCTACGAGGCCGACTATTACACCGTGCCGGCGGCCAAAGATGCGCAGGCGGATTACGACGATCCGGCCAAGATCCCGGCCTTGATCAAAAAGTTGCAGAAGGAGATGAAGGCCTCGGCCAAGCGCCTGGATTTTGAAGAGGCCGCCGAGTTGCGCGATAAAATCAAAGGGCTGCAGGAGAAGGAGCTTTTATGGAAATAGTTCAAGTTTTTTCCGGGTTAAATTCGAAATTCGAAGCACGAAATCCGAAACAAATTCAAATGACCAAATATCAAAATTCAAAAGGTTTTCGTTTTGAACATTTAAATTTTGAAAATTTGGGTTTGTTTCGGATTTCGGATTTCGGGTTTCGAATTTAGGAGGAGAAATGATCACCGCACACACTATCTGGGCATTTCTGATTGGGGCCATCCTGGGCATTGTCATCGTCGGCCTGCTGCTTAAGATCCGCCTGACCCAAAAGGCTGCCGAAGCCGTCCAAACCTGTAAGTCCGAACTGGCGGTGTTGGAAGAACGGATTCGGGCCAAGGAGCTTTCGTACGACAATCTGCTCATCAAGAATCAGGAAATGGAAAAAGAGTTGGACCGGGTCCGGAACACGCTGATTCAAGAAGGTCAGGAGAAGGTGGCGGCCCTCAAGGAGCTGGAACAGTTGCCGGAGGTGAAAACCCTACTCCAGTGCCGGGAAGAGGAGAACCTCGGGTTGCGGGAGGAGATCAGCCGCCTGAAACAGGTGCAGGCCGAATTGGAAACCACTTTGCATCAGGAGCGGCTGGCGGTTGAAGAAAAGCTTTCTCTCCTGAATGAAGCCTCTCAAAAGATGAGCGATTCTTTTAAAGTCCTGTCCTCTGAAGCCTTGCGCAGCAACAATCAACAATTTCTGGATTTGGCCCGGGCTACCCTCGAGAAATTTCAAACCGAGGCCCAGGGGGACCTGGCCCAGCGGCAGAAGGCCGTGGAGACCCTGGTGGCCCCCCTGAAGGATACGCTGGATCGATATGCCCAGCAGGTGCAGTCCATGGAGCAGGCCCGGCAGCAGGCCTACGGAAGCCTGAGCCAGCATCTGAAGCAAATGGCCGTTACCGAAGAAAAATTGCAGCAGGAGACGGGCAACCTGGTCAAGGCCCTGCGGTCCCCCCAGGTGCGAGGCCGCTGGGGGGAGATTACCCTGCGGCGGGTGGCCGAGTTGGCCGGCATGAGCGAGCACTGCGATTTCATGGAACAGGAGTCGGTTGCCGGAGAAACCGGCCGCCTGCGTCCGGATATGGTAGTCCGCATGCCCAATCGCAAAATGGTGGTGGTGGATTCCAAGGCCCCTTTACAATCCTTCTTGGATTCTCTGGAAGCCCAGACGGAAGAAGAACGGAAAGCCAAACTTCAGGATCACGCCCGGCAGGTCCAGATCCACCTGCAAAAATTATCGGCCAAGGCTTATTGGGACCAGTTCAGCGAGGCCCCGGAGTTCGTGGTCCTGTTTCTGCCAGGGGAGAATTTTTTCAGCGCCGCCTTGGAACAGAATCCCCGGCTGATTGAAGAAGGGGTGAACCAGCGGGTCATCCTGGCTACCCCCACGACCTTGATTGCCCTCCTGCGGGCCATTGCCTATGGCTGGCGCCAGGAGCAACTGGCGGAAAACGCCCAGGCCATCAGCGACCTGGGAAAGCTGCTCTATGACCGCCTGGCCAAGGTGGCCCGGCATTTCAGCGAGGTGGGCCGGTCCCTGGATAAATGCGTTCACTCCTACAATGAGGCTGTGGGTTCCCTGGAGACCCGGGTGCTGACCGCAGCCCGTCGGTTCAGAGAACTGGGGGTCAGCTCCAAGGAGGATTTGCCGGTACTGCAGCCTTCGGAAAAAATCTCCCGCGCCCTGCAGGCCCAGGAATTTAATGGGGACCAGCAATCACCCGATATTTGAACCCGGCTGGATCCTTTGGTCAAGGCTTTGAAGCTAACCAGGGGATTGCCGCGCTTCGCTCGCAATGACGAGGAGTGATGAAAACCATCGGGCTGTCATTGCGAGGAGTGGAGCGACGAAGCAATCCCCCAAAGGGGAGTTGTTTAAGGGGAATATGCGGTTTTTGGGTTGGCCCTTGATCCAGGCTAATGGGAATAATTCCACTGCAGGGGTAAATGAGGCGGCCGGCCGGGTTGGCACCCGGACGGCCTGAGGGTTATTTGTTTTCCACCGGGTATTTGGAACGGGACCATTCCTTCCACCCTCCCTTAAGGGCAAAGGCCTGGGAATAGCCTTTCTCAATGAACGACTGCGCCACCCGGGCGCTGGTGCCTTCGTTGGTTCAAGCGCAATAGAAAACCAGCGTTTTGTCCTTGGGATATTTTTTCATCCAGGTTTCCGCCTGCCCCGGATCTTCCCTAACGGCCCCTTTTATCTTCTGGGTGCTGGCCTTCCAGTCGGCCCCGGAACGCACGTCGATCAGGATCAGCTCCGGTTTACCGAGCATTGCCCTTAATTTCTCTTTTTCAATACGGGGCGCATCAGCGGCCAAAACCGGAAGCACCAAGGCCAAGGATAGACCCAGGCTGATGACCGTCAATAAAAGCAACTTTCTCTTATTCCTCATCTGTTCACCTCCTTTCACCTTTTGATGGGGTCGCAATAAATTCTAAACTGTCACCCTGAGCCCTTCGCCTGCCGTCATCATGAGTCCCGCGCAATCGCGGGACTCCTAATGACAAACCCTCTCCTCCGGATTATTTTCGGAATCCTTCCCTTTTATTATAATTTTGAAATATAAGGGTCATGGCCCAGGAAATCAACAGGAAGGACAGAAAAAGGGAAACCAGCAGGAAAGTTTGATTCTCCTCCCTGATGATTCCGGCCAGGCCACCGGTCAGCAGGACCAGGCCGGTAAAGGAAGCCGTCCGGCTGAAATTGGATGTCGACCGCTCCTGCCGGTTTCGAATCAGGACCAGGAGGTGAACGAAGGCGTTTTGAGCCAACCAGAGGAGCAGGGCGGCCTTCAACGCCACTTCCAATTCCGGCTCCCCGGCCAGGCCCAGGGCCAGCGCCAGGGCAATGACGCCCCCGAGCAGGATAAGGAAGATTGCCCTTACGTTTATTACCGGAGAGGTTGAATCGGGATTATCCTTGCTCTCCGGGAACCCGACTAGCAGTCGGGGAATGGAAAAAAACAAGGCGTTTACCGCCGCTCCGGCGCCGGCCAGAACGGCAACCCCCATGATCCGGGCGCCGGGGTCCCCGAGGATGTTCCTGGCGGCCATGATATGGGCCACGGTGCTTTCCACCAGGTCGGATGCCGGGACGTGAAGCAGCGATACCATTCCCCAGAGCAGAAAAGACAACCCGGATAACACCAGGACGGTCGCCATCCGGAAGGGGACCCGGGAAAAGGACCAACTCCCCCTGTATCGAATTGATTCGGCCAGATCAAAACCGACCAAAAGCCAAAGGGCCGTGATGATTCCCGGGAAGGCCGGTCCCGCTTCGGGACTTGGGCCTTTGAAGGCCTCCGAAGAAAAAAGTGCCGACCACAAGCCGATCGTGGAAATCAGCCAAATCCCGGCTAGAGCGATGCCCACCAAAAAAAGCTGGGTCCGCAAAACAGCTTTCTCACTCAGAAGGTTCAATAGGAGGAGGATGATCAGTATCCCGTAGGCGAAACCGAAGTTGGGAAACCAATAAAGGAATAATTCGTTAAAGATAAACCCGGCCGAAACCAGGATCAGGGGGACCGCGCAGATGGCCAGGGAAATTCGCGATCCCAGGAGCAGGACCAGGAAAGGATCGGTCTTTGAAGAGGCCGGGGAGGTTTCCCGTCCTTCCCCCGGTCCGGCGGAAAATAATGCCTGGTAGCTGTGAGCGGTCAGCAGGTGGACCGCCAGAACCGATAGGAGGACGAGGGGAAAATAGCTCCCGGTCAGCCCGACCGTGTTTCCCAGGGCGGCAAAATTCAGAGGGGCAAGGATAAGCCCCATCCCGAGCAGGAAGGGATAGTAGCGATCAAGAGGCGGCATGGTAATTCATCCGTCCATGTCTGGAAGGGGCCGGGCTGGATTCCAAATTATTCGGGGCTCAAGGCTCACGCCGTTGAATGTTTCTAAAACGATCGAAGTCCCGGTCATAACTGATAATAGTCTTGATCCGCATCCGCTCCATGTGGGACAGGGATATCGTATCTTCAAAATCTAGGTTAGTGCCGGCAAATAGATCAAGTGCTCTTAAGAAAGTCCGGCGATATTGAATTTTCAGCCCCGGCAGGGAGATAATGGGGACCAGCAGGGCTCGAACCTGTTCCCGGCTTTGATGGTAAAGAGAACGCGAGGAAAGCACGTAAACAACTTCCGTGAGGACCGACTCAGAGGTGAACAACTGGATTTCTTTACGCTTCAGTCGTTGAAACAGTTCGTAGCAGCGTTCTGCTTTGACCGGGTCGTCCCTGGTTAAATAGCGCAGGAAGACATTGGCGTCCAAAAATTCCACTATCCAGTCTCTTCTGACCGATGACTGTTTTTGAGTCCACGGCGCCGAACTCGTTCCTCCCGCGCCTGATTGCGGACCGCGGACCAGTTTTCGGGGCGGTTGGTCGGCTTGACCGCACCGTAGGCTGCTTCGAGCGTCATTTGGGCGGGTGCGAGCTCCACCCGCCCTTCGGTTACGCGAAAGGTGACCCGGTCCCGGGACTTGACGCCCAGCAGTTTGCGCACGGCCAGGGGGATGGTGACCTGACCTTTCTGAGTGACCGTACCAAGGTGTTCCTCAGCGTTCATTGTATTACTCCTTAATTAGAAATTACTTGTATTCCAAGTAATTCTAAATGATCAAAGTTGAAAAGTCAAATAAGATAACTCTGAAGAAAACCTTACCAACGCAGTGTCCTCGTCCCCCCCCCCGCGTCGCTGACAGAAAGGAGGGTCATCTTATGATCAAGGGAAAATAAACAGGATAAAGGCGATCCACCACGTGCAGCGTTAAGGGAATTTGGGCCGGGGAACCGGTGGTTCCTGGAGGGTCGGTTACCGTTAAGGTGGCCAGGCCGGAGTAAACCGCCGGGGTCTGGGTATTGAAATACTCCGGAGTGATCGTGAAAGGGGAGGGGGTGGCGCCGTTTAAAGGGGAAACGGAAAACCAGTTTCCCCAAGCTACGACGGCCCACTGGAGCGACTGATTGGTTCCCAGGTTTCTGGGGGTCACCTTAAGCTCGGCCGGGCTGAGGCGCTGCTGCTGGAGGTCATAGAAAAAGGTTACTTGTATGGGGATATTGCCCAAAATGTTGGTCGCCTGCCCGGTCCGGAGATAGGAGCCCCTTCCTGTTCCCCACAGGACGCGGGCGTTGAAAGTGCCGGGGAGGGTGTAAGCGACCAGACCGGTATGGGCCGTGCCGATTACCACCTCCAGGTCCCCGTCCCCATCGATATCGGCCAGGGTAGGGGCCCCCAGGGCGCCGTCCCAGTTCTGGCTGCTGCGAGGCAGATCCACGGCGTGCAGTAATTGGCTCAGGTAGTTGAGGATAATCAACTGCCCGACCGCGTTGCTTCCCTTCTTGGTCCAGGTGGTGAAGATCACTTCGGCCTTTCCGTCGCCGTCCAGGTCCGCCACTACCGGCTCCGAGGCGAAGCGGATAAAACCTTCCCCCTGGTTGGTCACCTGGTAGGGCCAGTAGCCGTGCTCGGTGCGGTCCAGCCAGTAGGCGTGGACCCGCCCGTCATAGGAGGAATAGAGGATCTCCTTGAAACCGTCGCCGTCCAGGTCGACCACCACCGGGTTGGGTTGGGCTGTTTCGATAACATTGTAATCTTCGGAGAGGGGCCCCGCCCGCCCGTCCGGGACCGGGAGGGTCTCCCAGTTGAAGCCGCTTCCGGCCCACCGGGTCCGATCCTTATTAAGAATATAAGGCAGTTGATAGAGGGAGCGGTAGGGATCGGCGCGGCAGTCATACTGGTTCCCGACGATGATGATCTCCAGGGTCCCGTCTCCGTCCATGTCCGCGAAGGAGGGGGCGCTGTCCGCGAAGTTGGGCCGGGGCTCCAGGGGTTCCTTCCCGGCGGTGCAGTTGGCGTAGCCCCGGAGATCCACCGCGTGACTCAGGTGGAATCCAACCCTGGCCCAGGGCTTGTTTTGTCCGCCCACCTGTCCGTAAACCGCGCCAGCCCGAAGCGGGGTTCCGTCCGGACGATAGGCGGCCACGTAATGGGTGTCGTTGGGGCCGACCATTTCCAATTGGCCGTCCCCGTCCAGATCGGCCAGTCCCACGTTTTCATTGAAACATCCGGCGGCGTAGCCGTTGGTATCGGAATCCGGCGAAAGCACCGGCCAACCGGGACGCAACGTCCCATCGGCATTGAATAGGAACCACTGGTTGTCCGGTCGGGTGGAAGCGGTCAGGATCGCCAGCGTCCCGTTGCCGTCCACATCACCCACGGCCAGGCTGCGCAGTTCATTCCCGGGGGTGGGCTGCTGAGGCCAGCCGGGGAGGGGCGTACCGTTGGCCTGATAAACCGACAGGTAGCCACCGCTATGGGCGGTGACGATCTTTAGGGACTGGTTGCCGTCCAAATCGGCCACCACCACACCAGGCCATCCCCGGCCTTTTCCGGGATTATCCACTACCCACTGATCGCTCCCGTCTTCTCCGTTGACCACCACGATCCGGTAGTCGGTCCAGATGACTTCCATTTTACCGTCCTTGTCCAGGTCGGCCACGGCCGGCGAGGCGTACCACCCGGTTCGGCACCAGGTGGTGCGGCAGCCGCCCTTTTGCCACTTTAATACGGGAGCGGAGAAGGCAGCGAGCCTTTCGGGATTAGTCAGGAAGAAAATTACGGCCAGACCGAAAACCAGGCCCACCTTGAACCCGTTTCGGGAACTTTTAATAAACATGGTCATAATGGAATCAATCGGCATAAATTTTCGTTTTAACCACTCATACTGGGGGGGCAACCCCAATGGATAAAAATAGTACAACGATTTGTGTTTTAGCAGCTTGCTATATTCCAGCAAAGAGTAGTTGAGGCCGAAAAGAAAGGCTATACTCTTTTAAGATTGGAGTTCCGACGGGCAAGTTGGTTAACTCCGAATCCCCGAAAGGAGCATAGCCATGGAACTCATTAAACCAAAAAGCGAGAAACGGATCAACGAAAAAACATTGCTGATCACGGTGGACATCGGGAAAAGGGTCAATGTGGGATATGGCCGATGTCCGAATCGGGCGGAGATAAAGCCCTTTGAGTTTTCCAATGATCGACCGGGGTTTGAAAAATTGTGGAACCGGATTCAAGAAACCCAGGCCAAACATAAGCTGGAAAGAGTAGTTTTGGGTTTTGAATCGACCGCCGCGTATGGTGAACCGTTGGTTCATTATCTGAAGGATCGTCCGGTAGAGTTGGTGCAAGTGAATCCGATGCATACGAAGAAGATGAAAGAACTCCAGGGGAACTCGCCCAACAAGACGGACAAGAAAGACCCGAAAGTGATTGCCGATATTATCGAGCTGGGCCATTTTCTGACGGTAGTGGTGCCGGAAGGGCCGGCGGCGGAGCTGCGGCGTTTGAGCCAGGCCCGGGAACGGGCGGTGGAGCGGCAAGGGGTGTTGCTGAACCAACTGCATGGCCTGGTGTTTCTCCTTTTTCCGGAGTTTTTGCAGGTCATGAAGGGACTGAAGACGAAAAGCGCTCGCTATCTGTTGGACCGGTATCCGCTTCCTCAGCATCTGGTTAAACGGGGTTTGCCGGCCCTGACGGCCGAGTTGAAAAAGGCCAGCAACGGGCGATTGCCGCGGGAACGGGCCGGAGACTTGCTGGAAGCGGCCCGGCAGTCGGTGGGGCTTCAGGAGGGGCAAGAGAGTATGCTTTTGGAAGTACGGGGACTGTTGAGGGGTTTGGAAACTACCCAGACTTTTATCCAGCAGGTGGAAGGGAAAATGAACCAGCCCCTGGATCAAATTCCGTATAGTGGTTCGATTTTGTCGATCAAGGGGATCGGGAAGGTGACCGCTGCCGGTTTGATTGGCGAAGTGGGTGATTTCAGAAAATTCCGGACCATCGCCGAGGTGTTGAAGCTGGCGGGGTTGGATCTGTTTGAGGTCAGTTCGGGGCAGCATCAAGGGAAAAGGCATATATCCAAAAGAGGACGGGCTTTTCTCCGCAAGCTGTTGTATTTTGCCGCCTTGGGTATGGTGCGGAAAAAAGGCCTCATGCACGATACCTATCAGCGGCATCTGGAAAAAGGCATGGCTAAGCCGAAAGCGCTGATCGCTATCGCACGAAAGGTTTTGGGCCTGGTGTTTGCTTTGGTGCGTAATCATAGTACTTATCACGTTAATTATGGAAACCCGGTGGCTTTACCTTTAGCCGCTTGAAACCTGGGCGTGTAGGTGGGGGGGACTATCACCCTCCCCTTTAAGGCGACTTGTCGACCTTCGTTTGTAGCGTCATAGCCCCCCACTTACACACCATAGCCCCGATTAAGCAAGGTTAGGGCTCTGTGGAGACCCTCTAATTACCAGGGTTGGGCATGGTGTGGGACGCTAGGTTGAATTACAAAAGAAAAACTATGAAAAACTCTTGACAACAATAAACCAGGGGAGGGTTCTATACCCTCCCCTGCTTGCCCAGCCAAGGGCGATCGGACCACGGGCGGGTATGAACGGCTCGACTGAGCTCGCCGAAGTCCCCGCCCCCTACATCAAATTCCAAAACCCTTGTGCCCAGTTTCTATGTTTTTTTGTATTGATGGTAGCCTCGGAATAGGCCCATCAAAGTGTCAATGCGAAGCGCAAGGCTACGAAGTAATCTCCCCTTTTCCGCTCTCGCCAGTGTACGTTTTATTGTTCATCGGGAGCACAAATTGCATGAAAATCAATCCGGTCAAGTAAGTAAGCCCTTCACCGGGAATATTAAAGCAAACAATCCAAGATCCCGATAAACAATAAGAAAAGCTTTTCAGAGTATTAAAATAAGTTCTAATCCGAGGACCTATCCCCAAGGCTTTGCTATATAAATGCAAATAACGTGCAACGACTGAAGCCATGCCCCTATTACTATATTTATTTCAATTCTGGAGGCGGGAACCTATGAAGCCTTG
The DNA here is from genome assembly GCA_963716045.1 of uncultured delta proteobacterium. Lineage (GTDB taxonomy): Bacteria > Desulfobacterota > RBG-13-43-22 > RBG-13-43-22 > RBG-13-43-22 > CAVQSS01. The sequence continues at coordinate 67,937 of CAVQSS010000028.1, forward strand.
CCGAGAATGCGGACATGAGGTGAGTGGGCAGGCCTTAGCCTGCCCGAATTGCGGGGCGCCGCAACCGGCCAGGGAAAAATGGGACGGCTGGGGATTCGAGTACAAATCGGAGGCCACCCTGTTCGGCTGGCCCCTCCTTCACATCTCCTTCAAATACAGGCCCAACCGCAGGCCGGTTCCGGCCAAGGGGATCATTGCCATCGGACAGTTCGGGGTGGGGATCATCAATATCTCTCAATTCGGGATGGGTTTATTCAGCGTAAGCCAATTCACCGTTACCGGTTATGCCCTGGCCCAGTTCGGGGTCGCCTATTAGCTGATCGCCCAATTCGGTCTGTTCATCACGACAATAAGGTCCTGTCTTTTTGGAAAAGTACGTCAAAAAGGGTGTCCGGGTCATTAAACTGTAACGGGCACTAATTATTATTTGACTATTTCTTTTCCACAGGGAACTTGGCCTCGACCCATTCCCACCAGCCGCCTTTCAAAGCAAAGACCTGAGTGTATCCCTTGGAGAGAAATTGTTGCGCTGCCCGAGCGCTCGTGTGTTCAGCCGGTCAGGAGCAATAAAAGACAAAGGTTTTGTCCTTCGGGTATTTGGCCATCCAGGTTTCCACTTTGCCCACGTCCTCTATCACCGCTCCCTGAATCTTCTGGTTGCTTTTTTCCAGATCAAGGTCAGACCTGACGTCGATAATGACCACATTCTCTTTTCCCAGCATCCCCTTAAGTTCCTCTTTCGTGATCCGAGGAACATCTGCTGCCAGGGACGGAAAGGAGAAACTATCAACAGGGCCAGACCTAAAATCCTACTTCCTATATTTTTGCCGATTCTGTTCATGTGTTAGTCCCCTATTGTTTAAAAATAAGGCTCGGAAAGGGGGAAATCAATAGACAGCAAAAAAATTATCTTGAAGAAAATTGAATCCAATTGATAATTTCTATTGATTTTTGTTATAATGCAACCCATAGGCATAACCTTTGATCATGATTAATCCGTTTGGAAGGAGGACAAAATGGAACCATTGTGGAACCGCCTTCGTAATCATCCCGTGGGCATTTATATCCAGGTTGGAGCCGCCCTGACCCTTATTGTGTTCGGGGTTTTTTCCTATCTATCCATCACCGCCTGTGGTGAACCTAGTGCGGGCTGTGGTAGCCCAGGAGGTTCAAGTATAACCTACCCCCCAGCCCCGGTGGGCTCACCAAATGGCCAGGCGGCCATTTATCAATCGACAACTGCTTTGAAAACTCCTACCGAGAATGTCTCCACGGCTCCCGGGGCCCAGGTTTCCCGGTCGATCGGATGGGTAGGCAGTCAGCCCGTTAAACTGGTCTGGAATCCGCCCTCCGATTCGAAAGGCTTTATTTTTAGCGATCCGGCCAAACAACCGCAGCCGGGCGGCCCCCCCTTTGTCTTTACGACCCCGTCCGATTCCATTCCCATTCAATTTACAATGCCGACCCTGCCGGCAGGCAAGACCTCGATGAAGGTGACGGAAACGGTGGAATACACCGATGCCCTGGGCACCCGTTTCACCAGCCTGGTGACCCAGTTGCAAAATATTTCGGGCGGCTCTTCGGACGTATTGCCCCGATTGCCGGTTTCCGCCCCGGTTGATCCCAAAACCCTCGGGGCAACAATCGATGCCTTGAAGCTCGAACGCTGGATCGATTCTAACGGCGCCACTATGGATACCACCCTCTGCCAGCAGGTCACCGACTGGCTGCAGTCCAAGGCTACTTTCGTGGCTATGCGGGTGCCGGTCTTGGCCGTTGCGCCGGACAACCCATCCTTTCTCCTGCCGGTGCTCTTTCCCGCCGATGCCACCAAAAAACCACGGTTGCAACTTCATGGGTATCAGCCCCCGCCGGTAAAAAATGATGTCATCACTCCCATCCCGATGGAACTGAGACCAGAACGGATGACCTTCGCCGAAAATGAACTTCCGGCCTTAAGCGGAGAGCACTGGGTGACCATGGGGGTAGCCCAGACCCCCCAGACGACCTGTCCGAACGGATTGAACTATACCAACTGGTCTTACCAGATAAGCCTGCCGGCGGACCTGGCCGGCAAGGGAACTGAAATCCCCCTCTATTTCTGCCAGGAGGGCCAGGACCCCCCGCCCTTCGCGCAGGCTGCCTTGCAGGCCTTTGTCCAGGGGTCCAAGGGCCGGAAAACATTAGCCGTCCAAACCGGCGGTATTACCTGCCTCGGCCCCCAGAAACACAGTCTGGTGACGACCTCGACGGCCGGCAACATTCAACTGGACCCGGCCATTGCCTGGAATATCCAGCCGCCCAAGGAGGTCAGGATCCGGATTGGGATGCAGTCAAATTATAGTGTGTTTATTGGTCTTAACTTCAGCATCAATTCCCAGATCGGCAATATGACCTGGACTCTTTACCAGGGAAGCTACAAGGAGCCGACGCTATCCAAACCGATTTCTTCGCCTTATTATACTAAAGGTCCCGAACCTATTTGGCTGGTGGGTACGGTCCCGGCCGGTACCGCCCCGGGCCCTTATAACGTCACGGTCTCCGCAGTAAAGGCGGACGATCCCGCGGTGACCGGTTCGGCAACCAATATCATCTGGGTAGGCGACTGGGTCCCGCCGCCCACGTCCCTTGCCGGAAACTTCCTGTTTTTACCTTTATTGCAAAAACAATAGCCCGTTTCAGTTGCCATCGGCTTTCGGGGCGCTCCGGTTTTTATTGGGAGGGCCGCCTCGGAAGCCGAGGCGTTTTTGAGGCCTGCTTACGCTCCCCTTCATCCCCATCGGATCCTTTTCCCTTAACACCTATGCCCTGATGTATGCCCTCATGTACGGGGTCATCGGGCTTTATGGATTTGTACGACTGTTTCGGCTGCCCTATCCACCGCAAGTTCTGGCCCGAGGGATGCTGTTGGTCGTCCTGGGGCTGTTCCTAGGGTCCATAATGCCGGGCCTTCGGATTTCGGTTGGGGGATGGCTGAAGACCGGGGTTTTCTCCTGGCGCCGTTCCATTCGGGTGATCGGAGGAATGGTGGTGGCTATCCCGGCAGCATATTTTTATCTGCGACGCCACGGGATTCCTATTGGGCGGGCTTTTGACCTGGGGAGCCTGCCCATTCCCCTCGGCCTGGCTATCGGCCGTCTCGGTTGCCTGGCGGCGGGCTGTTGCGGCGGAGCGCCGAGCGATTCACCGCTGGCGATGGTGCTTCCGGACTTAAACAGGGTCTGGACCGAGCGTTACCCCATACAATTATTGAGTTTCGGGGCCAATCTCGTCATTTTTTTTATTCTGGTAAGCGGGGAGAGATACGGCACAAAAAAGGTGGGGAAAAATATGGGTTATCCTTTCGACGGCTTTCTCTTCCTCCTATTTCTGGAATTGTATTTCATCAAACGATTTCTGGTCCAGTTCCTGCGCAATGATAACCTTCCTCTCATCGGTCCGCTTAGCGGTACCCATCTTTTTTTTCTGGCCGGGATCGGGGTGGTTTCATGTATTCTGCTGGTTCGTCTGTTGGGAAACAAAGAAGACAACCTCGCAGAAAGTCCTAAATTGTCATCCTGAGCAAAGCGAAGGATCCTGCAAATTGAGGCAAAGACCGAGATCCTTCGCGGAGTTCACCCCGAGCTGAAAACCGAGATCTTTCGCTCTGCTCAGGATGACAGTAGGCGAAGGTCCAGGATGACAGGAGCGGGGCTCAGGGTGACAAGCTAAGGACTCAGGATGACAGGCGAAGGGCTCAGGATGGCAAATTTTCTTTGACGTACTGATTGCGAATAAACCAGAAGGGAATAAGGCAAGGAGTCAGGGACGAATTTCTTCTCGGAGCAGGGCGTGCTTTCAGTCATTTAGGGTCTCATTGTTGAAACGACCTAAGAGTTCTGGATTCCGGCCTTTCGACAAAGCTCATGGCCCTGAGCCCGCCGAAGGGCTTTCGCCGGAATGACGGTTATAAAACAGGTACTAAAATCCTCCCCCTTCGCTTCGGCTCCGATCAAGTGCCCGCCGTCCGGGGTCGGCAAAATGGAAAGAACGGTTTTCCCTCCCGCGCCTTCAAAGGATTTGACCCACTGGGGGTTGCCGGTAGCGTCGATCTTGATGACTTGGGCGACCGTTTGCGCCGAAGGGCTGTAATAGGTACTCCAACCGGCCGGCAGGCACCCGCCATCCGCCGAAGCCGCCAGGGCCTTGACATAAAGGAGGGCGGGTTTCCGCAACTTCTCCGGGTCTGGTACGGGAGTGAATTCGACACTTTTTAGGAAAGATTCCACTTCCGTTTCAACCGGCAGAGGAGAGGCTCCCTGAAGATAGCGCTGGCTGAAAGAACACTTGATCAGCAGCCAGCGGGGATGGTCCGGGTGAGGGAAATAGAGGTCCTGGCCGGTGAGGATAAAAATCTTCCCAGGGGCGTAGGGAACGCCGCGGTCTTCAGCCGTGAAATTCACCCGCAGGATCTCCTGTCCTCTCCTTGGGTTACAGTCCGGAGTCCGCTTTTCGGTTGAAGACAGCTTTCCAAGACCAGAAGGCAAGCCCAGAGGGGGGAAGCATCATTATTTTTGAGGGTCTAATCATGGGCCGCTGTAATAAATAAATGGTCTCAAAGCAGAAACAACATCATAGAGCGTCATCCCGCCCGGCCGTCCTTACTGAAGAATATATCGGCCCATTGTTGCGTTTTATTAATAATTCTGTTGATGTTTGGCATTTGTTCTACCTTCGTACTCGTGGCTTCACCAGGCCAAATGCAGGAAAAGTGAAGTCTTTTCCGGGATTTTTTCCTTTGACGGCCCGTCCGATTAATGTTAATTATTTAATTATGTTAGGATTGTTGCCCAGAGAAAAGTGAAAACAGGTCTATTAAGAAAACTGATAGGGATTGCTTTTTTGCTGGTCCTTCCGGTCGCCGGCTGTGTTTCCACCGGTTCGATGGTGGCCGACGGGGCCACGGCTTTATTGAAAGAAGTCGCATCGGCGGTCAGCCGGCAATCGGATCTGATGCTGGTTCGCCAGGGCGTTCCTTCCTACTTGATGCTCATCGACGGGATGGCCCAACGCTATCCGGATAATCCGCAGCTTTTGTTAGCCGGGGCCCAGGCCTACTCCTCCTACGCGGCAATTTTAGAGGAAAACGAGCAAGGGCGGGCCGTTGCCCTGTACACCAGGGCCAAGGCGCAGGCGCTGAAAGCCCTGGATTTGCATCCCCGGTTGAAGGGGTATCAGGGACAGCCGCTGAGTTTTTTTCAGGAACAATTGGTGCAAATGACTAAGGAAGATGTGCCGCTGCTCTTCGGGGCGGGCAGTGTCTGGGGGGGCTGGATCGCTAATAGTCCGGACGGGGTGGAGGCCATGGCCGAACTGCCCTGGGTGGAGGCGCTCATGGAGCGGGTTCTGCAGCTTGATCCCGGATACTACTACGGAGGCGCCCACCTTTTCGAGGGGATCCTCCTCTCCGCCCGGCCGGAGCAGTTCGGCGGGAATTTGAAAAAGGCCAATGAACATTTTCAGGAAGCGATGCGATGGGGTAAGGGTAAGTTCCTGCTGGCTGAGGTCTACTACGCCCAGTATTATGCCCGCCAGCGACTGGACCGGGACCTCTTTGAAAAGACGTTGAAACACGTTCAGGAGGCCCCGGCCGATCAGGACCCGGAACTGACCCTCCTAAATACACTGGCCAAACAGAAAGCCCAAAAGTTGCTTGAACAGGTGGAGGAGTTTTTTTGAGGCGGAGTTAACTCTGAGCCGAAAACCGAGATCCTTCGCGGAGTTTATCCCGCCGCCGGCGGGACTCAGGATGACAGCAGGCGAAGTGCTTAGAATGATAGGCGAAGGGCCGGGATGACCAGTGCAGGGCTCAGTTTAAAAGCTTGAGACTTATTGCGAACCTATAGGGAATAAGGAAATGAAAAAAAAATGGAGTATTTTCGGAGTGGTCCTCGCCGGTTTATTGCTTTTTTTTGCGCCATATAGTGAGGCGGCCGGTGACAAGGTGGTTTTGAAGATCGGCACTCTGGCCCCGGAAGGGAGCACCTGGACCAAGGCCTTCCGGGAAATCAGCAAGGAACTGGAACAGAAAACCGGAAACCAGGTCAGCCTGCGGGTTTTCCCGGGCGGGGTATTGGGGGATGAAGAGGACATGCTCCGTAAGATCAAGGTGGGGCAGATCCAGGGCGGTTTTTTCACCGGCGGCGGTCTGGGACTGATTTTTAAGGATATTAAAATCCTGGCCATGCCTTTCCTGTTTGAGAATTACAATGAGGTGGACGCCGTGATGACCAAGATGTCCGGTTTTTTGGAAAAGGGCTTCTCGGATAACGGATATAAAATTATGGGCTGGGGGGAAAACGGTTTTATCTATCTCCTGTCCAAACAGCCGATCAAGAGCGCCTCCGACCTCAAGAAGGGAAAGGTCTGGATCTGGGAGGATACGGCTATGGGGAAAGCGCTATTTAAAGAACTGGGCGTCAATCCGGTTCCCCTGGGCATCCCGGACGTTCTAGTGTCGCTGCAAACCGGGATGATCGACACCGTGTACGCCTCGCCCCTGGCCGCCATTTCCATGCAATGGTTTACCCGGGTTTCCTATTTGACCGACCTGCCCCTGTCTTATTCGGTGGGGGCCCTGGTCATGCAGAAAACCGCCCTGGACAAGCTTTCGCCCGCCCAGCGGGGCCTGGTGGAGGAGATCTTTAAACGCCACCTGGAGCCGATGAAAGGCCTGGTGCGCCAGGAGAACCAGAAGGCCTTGGGGGTGATGGCCAAACAGGGGATAAAAACCGTAACTCCCGCGGCCAAGGACACCAAGGAATTACGGGCCTCGGTGTTTAAGGCCATGGATACCCTGGGGGAGGAACAGTTTTCCAAGAAAACTTTTGAAGAGATGAAAAGTTTTCTGAAAACCATTCGCAAGGAAAACTAGCCAAAAATATGTTAATTTTTTGCTAGAAATTCGAAATCCGAATATCGAAACTCGAAACAAATTCAAATGACCAAATTTCAAAATTCGAAACGTTTTTGTTTTGATCATTTGGATTTCGGATATTCGTGCTTGTTTCGAATTTGGTGCTTCGAATTTCGGATTTAAAAGTCACAACTTGTTCATCAGATGCTGGAGATAGATTCTCATATTAAGGGCGTGATATAAGATAATCCATGTGGCCGCGAATCAATAGCTTTTTAAATAGACTGGAAGAAGTCCTGCTGATTTTCCTCCTGTTGTTGATGGTTTTCCTGGCCTTCCTGCCCATTATCTTTCGTAATGTCATCGCCACCGGTCTCATCTGGATCGATCCGCTGCTTCGCCATTTGGTCCTATGGGTCGCCCTGCTGGGCGCTTCCATGGCCACCCGCCAGGAACGGCACATAAAAATTGACCTGCTCTCTAATTATCTGCCGGCAGCCAAACAGAAGGTCGTCCAGGGGGGACTGGATCTCCTGGCGGCCCTGGTCTGTTTAAGCCTGGTCGTACCGGGCATCGATTTCGTCCGGGATGAGGCCCAGGCCGGCAAGTTTCTGATCCTCGGCATTCCGCTGTGGTTTTCTCAGGCCATCATACCGGTCATGCTGGGTGTCATCGGCGCCCGATTTGTTTTCGCCGGCTGGCGCCATCTGCGTCAGCCCTGACACGCTCCGGCATGGGATTCTTCTCCACCCTCCTGACCGTTCTGCTGGCCCTGGCCGGCACCCCGCTGTTTATCGTCATCGCCCTCAGCGGCCTGATCTTTCTTTACTTCAGCGGCATCCCTTTTTCCGCGCTGATCATCGAAATCTATAAACTGGCTCATACCCCCATGCTGGTGGCCCTGCCGCTTTTTGCCCTGGCCGGGTACATCCTGGCGGCCAGTAAGGCCCCGCAACGCCTGGTCCGGCTTTCGCAGGCCCTGCTGGGTTGGATGCCCGGAGGTCTGGCGGTCATTGCGCTGTTTTTTTCGGCCATTTTTACGGCGCTGACCGGGGCAACCGGATTGACGATCGTGGCCCTGGGCGGCTTGCTTTTCCCGGCTTTGAAATCACAAGGGTATCCTGAAAAATTTTCCCTGGGGCTTCTGACCACATCGGGGACCCTGGGGCTTCTGTTCCCTCCCAGCCTGCCGCTGATCCTCTACGGCGTGGTGGCCCAGACCAGTATTGACCAACTTTTCTTAGCCGGCATTCTCCCGGGTCTGGTCATAGTGATCCTCCTTTCGGTCTACAGCTTTTGGAAAGGCAGCCAATCGGGTGTCGTCCGGCCCCGATTTACCCTGCGGGAAGTAGGGCAGGCTCTGCGGGAATCCATTTGGGAAATTCCCTTGCCGCTGGTCGTCCTGGGCGGTATTTACAGCGGACTGGTAGCCATCAGTGAGGCCGCGGCCTTGACCGTGCTGTATATTTTGATTGTGGAGGTGGGGGTCTATCGGGACGTGAAAATAAGAGAACTCCCGCCGATCATTCTGAAAAGCACCATCTTGGTCGGGGGGATTCTGATTATCCTCGGGGTTTCCTTCGGGTTGACCAACACCCTGATCAACGAAGAAATCCCCATGAAAGTCCTGGACTTTTTAAAGGGCCATGTGGAAAGCCCGCTGGCCTTTCTGGTCTGGATGAATCTTTTCCTTTTGGGGGCCGGCTGCCTGTTAGGGTTGTTCCCGGCCCTGACGATCCTCGTCCCCTTGATTCTTCCGGTGGCCCAGGCCTATGAGATCCACCCGGTCCATTTGGGGATTATCCTCTTGACCAACCTGGAAATCGGCGCTTCCCTGCCGCCGGTGGGGATCAACCTGTTTGTTTCCAGTATCCGCTTCGAGCGCCCGGTCCTGGATCTTTACAAGGCTTCCATCCCTTTTATTGTCATATTGCTGCTGGCCCTGATTATTATCACCTACTGGCCGTGGCTGAGTCTGGCCTTCCTTTGAGAATAAGGAATAATGGAAGAATGGAACATTGGAATGATGGTCGGAAACGGGATAACAATTTCCACTTAATTCCCGATTGGAAAGGTGAGGAACCCCTGATGGAACCCGAAAAACAGACAGCCGACTGGATTCTACAATCCCAGCGACTGGTGGTCTTCACCGGCGCCGGGTTGAGCACCGAATCGGGCATCCCGGATTTCCGCAGTCCCGGGGGGGTCTGGAGCCGTTACAACCCGGCCGATTTCGACTTTCAGAATTTTTTGGCCAGCGAGTCAACCCGGGAAAAATACTGGCAGATGGCCACGGAGATGTACGCCAAGATCCGGGAGGCCCGGCCGAACGCCGCCCACTTGGCCATTCATGAGCTGGATCGACTGGGAAAGCTGGAAGTGGTGATCACTCAGAATATCGACGGGCTGCATGAAAAGGCCGGCCATTCCCCGGAAAAAATTATCGAACTGCACGGGACGGCGCTTCATGTTTCCTGCCTCAACTGCGGCAAAAGATATAACCGCAATGAAATCCAGGAGCGAATCAAACTGGGAACCAAAGCCCCGGTCTGCGACGACTGCCAAGGGCCGCTGAAACCCGCCACCATCTCCTTTGGCCAGGCCATGCCGGAGCGGGAGACCCAGGAAGCCTTTCAACGGTCCTCCCGGTCCGATCTTTTTCTGGCGATCGGGTCTTCCCTGGTAGTCCAACCGGCCGCCTCCCTGCCGCTGGCGGCCAAACGGGGCGGCGCCCGACTGGTGATTATCAACCGGGATCCGACCCCTTACGATGATCTGGCCGATCTGGTGCTCCACGGCCAAGCCGGTCCGACCCTGGCCGCCATCCTGAAGCGGGTTGGGGAGGGGCTGAAGAAGCGAGTACAAAGGACTGAGGAATGAGGGCCGAGGATAAAGAATATTTCGATCACGGCTTGCTTTCTCTCCTCTCTCCTCTCCCTTCTTCCTTCTCTCCTCTTCCCTTTCTAATCGTGCCGATCCTTTTTTTTTCGCTCCTTTTCGCCGCCTTCCATCTTTTTCAGGTAGTCTCGAGCAATCGTATTCCTAGCATTCAGACGACTCGCCTCCTGGAAATAGGTGCGGGCCTGACGGGGATTTTTTTTGCGCAGGTAGACGATGCCGATGTTGGTCAGCACTTCATCCTGGTAGGGGGGGGATAAGGCCCGGCACCACTCCAGGTGTTGAATGGCCAGGTCGTAATTGCCTTGAATCAGATGGATATAACCAAGGTTGAAATAGGCCTCCGGGATCCGGCTATTGATATTCAGCGCCCGTTGATATTCCTGAATGGCGGCCGGGTACTGCTGTTTCTGGGTTAACAGGCGTCCCAGTTGAAAATGGACTTCAAAATTCTGGGGCGCCAGGACCGCGGCCTGTTCTAATAGGTTCTGGGCCTGATCCATATTGGTGCTCCAAACGGCTTTTGCCTGCTGAAGCAGTTGGACCGGTTGAGACGCGGATGGAACCCCGCCGGTTCCCCCGGGGGGGGCCTCCGAAGGGGAAGAAGGAGGAATGGTCGGGGCGGTCAGCGGTCCGGTCGGAGGAGGGCCAACGGGCGTCTTTTGGGTAGCCGTTGGCGGGATGAGCGAGGGCTTTAATACGCCTCCCGGCTTATTGACCAACCGGATGATTACCAGGATAAGCGCCAATATGAGGACGAAGAAAATCGATCCGATTAGAATGGTTTTAGGGCCGGATCTTGGGCTTTTGATTTCAGTCGCCGGCTTTTCCTCCGGTGGGGCAGCGGGCTGGGGAAGAGGTTTTTCCTGGACAGGAGGAGTAGGCGGTGAAATAGGCTGTGTCTTTTCCAGGCGGACCGGCTCGGATGGAGCCGATGAGGCCTGGGGGTCAGGAACGCGCTCGTGAATCGGCGGTTTTTCAGCTCCTTTGTCGGACAGGGGCCGAGGGGGGAGCGGTTCTATTTTCTGGTCTACCAGGGTGGCGGATCCTTCGCCTGATCCCAGGGGTTGGAAGGCCGTTAGGACATCCAGCATTTCCTGCGGTGTTTGATAACGGTTGGCAGGATCTTTGGCCATGGCCCTGGTGCAGAGGATTCCCAGGTCCTCGGGTATGTGGGGATTGATCAGTTTCGGAGAGGCCGGATCCTGTTCCACCACCCGTTGGACGATGGTGGCGGTCGATTCGCCGTCGAAGGGTTTTTCCCCGGTCAAAACCCGGTAGAGCAGCGCCCCCACGGAAAAAATATCCGAACGGATATCCCCTCGCCGGCCTAAAATGACTTCCGGAGACATATAAAAAGGGCTGCCGGTCCCGGTAAGGGCCACGGTGGCGGCCATGGAGGGGATCTTGGATTGGCCAAAATCGGTGATCTTAATCCGTCCGTTCCGCTGAATCAAAATATTGGTTGGTTTCAGGTTCCGATGAACGATGTTTTTCTCTTGGGCGGCTTGGAGGGCGGATAACATCTGCTGGAAAAGCGGCAGGGCTGTTTCTAAAGGCAGGGCCCCCTGCTCGTTAAGCAAGTCGTCCAGGGATTTGCCCAGGACAAATTCCGCGCAGATATAGCGAAAGTCTTCGGTTTCTCCAGTATCCAAAACCGCGGCGATCTGGGGATGAACCAGTTCACGGAGGGCCCGGGCTTCCTCGAAAAAAGATTTTTCAACCTCTTCCGGGATTTCTCCCGGTTCTCCCGAAGATTTTTGAAACAGCTTCAGGGTGACGGTTTGTTGATTTTTTGTATCCGTGGCCCGGTAAACGAACCCCATGGGCCCCCGGCCGATAAACTCGCTGATCTGGTAGTGTTCAAAAGTTTGGCCAACCAATTCGAAAGGAACAAACATATTATCCTCTTTTTAGAAATCCCTCCCAACCTCCCTTTGCTAGAGGGAGTGGTCTGATGGAATGGTTTCCCCTTTTTTAAAAAGGAGGGTCAGGGAAGATTTGTCAAATCGTCTTTTCAAGCTCAACGGATAAACCGCTTAGCGCTCCGCGCTCCGCGTTTTTGTTTTACTTCTCTTTTGGCCGGGCATTTTTAAGCAGGGCGATGGGCTTGGCCATGTTTAAAATATGGGTATGGAGGGGTTCCAGAAGGGATCCGGGAAGGCCCAGCATCAGATGGCAGGCATCAAGGCCTGATTTGATCCGGCAGCCCAGACCCAAGAAGGTGACATTGGGTTGACCTTCCAGGAGCGGCCAGGCGGTGATGTCGGCGCAGCCGCCCAAGGCCCCGCCGGATTGGGGCAGCTCCTGACGTCCGCCTTTTTCGTAGTTCAGGGCATAGAGCAGCCACATGACCTGCTCGCTGTTGGCGGTGAAGACTACGACCTGCGGAAGGTCGGCCAGGGCATTCAAGGGGGCGATGAGCACCGACCGGGTTTTTCCTTTGGGGAGGTAAGTGGATTTCAAAAGGGTTTCGGCGGAAGCCTCTTCCGTCGCAAAAAGGCCCACCCCGTATTTTTCCAGCACCCCGTCATCCAGGAAGGCCTCCATCTCGTCTTCCATCCCCAGGACCGAGGTGCCCAGCTTGCAGCCCATCTGCTCTTTGTTTAAGAGCAGGGTGCGGCCTTCACCAGCCAGGACCAGGGCCTGGCAATAACTTTTCAGATTATCCGGGCAAAAAGGAATTTCGGCCGGGGCTTTTTCGCCTTCCCGGAAAAGGGTGATTCCCACCGGGGCGTAGCGGAGTTCCAAGTGTTCGAGCAAGTCTTTGGAAATAGTGTTCAAGTCGGCCAAAGCAATCTCCTCCTGAAGGGTTTTTCGATTTCTATCACAATGGGCCGATCAAGGCAAATAACTTTATATATTGCCAAGCGAGTCCCTGGCAAGGATAATAGGGCCTGGTCAATTTTTATAATGGTGTTTTTCCCATCGATTGGGTAAAAGGCCCTTCCAGTGAGCGACGAATTTCTCTTGGATCAACTCGAAGCGTTGGCCAATACGCTGGGGATAAAGATCCGCTACGAGAACCTGAACCTGGAGGAATCATCCGGGGTAGGGGGACTTTGCCGTCTGAAAGCAGAATATGTTCTGATTATCCAGGCCCAGGCCTCGGTGAAGGAAAAAATGCAGGTCCTGATCGAAGTGCTGAAGCGCTTTCCTCTCGGGGATATCTATATTCGGCCGGTCATCAGAGAACTGCTGGGCGAGTCGAAGGTTTAATGTTCGACGGGCGTGGGGAATGGTTATTGCTTTTCCTCCAGGTTTTTGACATCGATAAAGGGGATGGCTCCCCCCGTCACCTTCGGCATCCGACCGTCCCATTTGTCAATGGCTTTAATGGAGGCTTCAATCTGCCGCAGGCGGACCAGTTGGGGGGTCACGTTTTCTTTTTGCAGGCGCAGGGCTTCGGCTTCGGCCTTGGCCTGGGCGATTTTCTGTTCGGCCTCGATCTTGATCCGTTCCAGGTCCCGTTGGGCCTTCATGGCCAACTGTTCGGCTGTTTGCTTGGCTTCAATCGCCTGGGTAAACTGCTTGGAAAATGCAAAGTTGACGATGGAAAAGTCATCCACCACGATATTGTTGCTGACTAAGCGCTGCTTCAGCAAGTTCCTTAATTTCGTGCCGGACCGTTTCCCGCTGGGTGATCAGCATGACCGCCGTAAATTTGGCGGTGACGGCCTTGACCACTTCCTGAACGGCCGGGTCAATGATCCGTTCCTTATAGCTTTGGCCGATTTTCTGGTAGACCCAGTTGGCCTTTTCGGGGAGGATATGGTAATTGAGGGCGATGGTGGAGTGAGTCTCCTGTAGATCTTTGGAGGCCGCGGCCGCGTCGGTCTGCGATTTCTGCAAACGGACATCGATCTTTACGACCCGCTGCATGATGGGGATCCGGAAATGAATCCCTTCCCCCATAACCGCATCCTGGACCGCCCCGAAATTCATAACCACCCCCCGCTCACCGGCCCCGATGATGACAAAAGGATTGATGAAGGAGAGGAGTAAGATCAGGATGAAGCCAGAAGATAAGATACTTGAATTTGCCTTGAAGAACATTTTTAAGCTTTTCCTGGGCCGCCACTGTGCTTATTTCATCCGGTTTGATCATGGTTTTCTCCTTGACAGCTTCCCGTGGATTCCTTTAATTTACAGCAAGGGGCTTAAATAATCGAAATGCCGTTTAGTTTTTCGGCAGAAGTGGGCGCCGAACTTAAATTATTTTTAAGGAGAGATTATGCAGCGAGGGATAATGGGGGTAATCGGGGTTTTGTTCGTTTGGGCGATGGGTGTTCCCGCGGTCTGGGGGGATGCCACGGTGGAAACTTTTTTTAAAACCGGCGGGATAAAGGGAATGGGGGCCGCCGAGGGAATGATGACCCATCGAATTCAAGGTGAAAAAAAATGGGATTCAAGCAACCTGAAATTCACCGGGGCTTTTCTTTCCAAACTGGCGGGGGAGACGGATACGGTTACCATCACCCGGGTGGACAAAGGGCTGACCTGGACCCTGGACCCCAAAAAGAAGACCTATGTCGAGACCCCGATCAAGCCGGTCAAAGGGGCGCCTTCCGAGAAACCGCAGCGGGAGGAAAAGCCGGAAAAACCAACGGCTCGAATCACCAAATCGGAGTTTTCGGTCAAAAAGACCGGGGCCGCCGAAACCATCAACGGTTTTCCCTGTGAGGAATATCTGGTCACCTGGCTGCTGGAAATCGAGGACCTGGAAACCAAGGCCAAATCGCGCAGTACCATGATGACCAACCTCTGGACCACCCCGGAGACAGCCGCCATCAAGAAGGTCCAGGCCGAGGAACTGCGGTTTAACCGGGCGCTGGCCAAACTGCTGGGCAGTGAAATTTCCACGGAAGAGGCCCGGCAGATGGGGATGGCGGCCATGGCGGCCATGTCCAAGGCCTCCCAGGAGGAGATTCAGAAAGGACTGTTGCGGGTGAAAAACGAGATGGCCAAAATCAAAGGCTATCCTATTCGCACCGTCATTAATTGGAACTTTGAAAGCGAGGGCAGGGAAGGAGCGGCTCGGGAGGATTCGGCCTCGCGGGATCGACCCACGGACGTCTCCAGCGGCTTGGGCGGACTGGTCAGCGGTCTTTTGGGAAAGGCCGTCCAAAAAAAGGCGGAAGAGAAAATGTCGGGGGAAAAGGGGGCGCCCTTCTTTTCCAGCACTATGGAAGTGAAGTCGCTCAGCGCCGACCCGGTTTTGGGAGAATCCTTTGAGGTCCCGACCGGATATGTGAAAAGGTAGGGAAGGGTTTTTATCCGGTTAGGAATGATAGCCAATGGGGTCCTGAGTCAGACGGTTAATTAGAGACAAGACAACCCTTTTTCGAAGAGAAAGAAGAGGTGGGCCTTATGGATTTGATCGGATTTTTGGGGCAGGTGGAAGTTTTTAGAGGTTTGGATTCCATCCAGTTAAAGGCCCTCAAACCCTGCTGCCAGGTGAAGCTGTTCAAACAGGGGGATAAGATATTCAGCGAAGATGAGGATGCCTATTTCCTCTGGGCGGTGGTCGACGGGCAGGTCGAGTTGCGTTTTGATCTGCCGGGGCGGGAGAGTGCCGGTGAGACGACTATTTCCAAGATACTCCCCGGGAAGGTCTTTGGCTGGTCCAGTCTGGTTCCGCCGAACATTTACCGGCTTTCCGCCTATGGCACCACCCCGGACGTCGAGGCCATACAAATCGATCGGGATTGCCTGGTAAAGCTTTTCAGCAAGGACCCCAGAATCGGTTACCTGGTCATGAGCAATGTGGCCATTGTCATCGGCACCCGCTTTCAACAGTTGCAGGATGAACTGAGCCTGAAAAATGGGAAGAGTATGCTTTTTCAGAGTGACTGGTATGGACACGTCAGCTGAACAATCTCGGCAGCCGATCTGAAATCGAGATCGATTCGTCCCGCACTGGCGCGGACGAGAATTCGGAAAATCTTTATCCCCCCCAAGGCATCTGGGCGTATTCTTCAAAGGCCCGATCATGAAGGTTTTTGAATAGATTTTCATGACCTTTTTCCCAGAGGGCCAGCATTTCCAGGGACTTTTTGGCTTTCCCTTCCACCCGATCGGCCGCCATCCGGTAGAACTCGGCAAAGTCCCGTTCAATGAGATAAGCCATACGTAGAATCGGCAGGACCGGTACCAGGGATTGGAGGACGGTCTGATCGATCAGTTCGCTTTCGGCTTTTTTCAGGAAAAAATTCGGATTCTCCATTCCCTCCTCCGCGGGGGAGGGAGAAGAAACCTCCTGATCCAGGTTCTGGAGCTGATGGTTTATAAAATCGATATGTTTTTGTTCTTCCAGAGCCAGATTCTTAAACACCCCGACGACTGCCGCGTGCCCGAAGCGCTCGGCATTTTGTTCAAAAAAACGCTTTCCTTCTTCTTCACGCTGCAGGGCGTATTCATAAATCTTTTGAATTTTCATACCGTTCCTCGCCATTCTTATTTTTAATTAATAGTAATCACTCCAGGATTATAGTCAACGAGTATCTGAATATATAAACCCCCTCTCCCACACCGGCGGAGTCAATAGGCCGAAAGGGGGCAGAAGAGGGGGCCAAAAAAAGTGCTTGTTTGGACGATGGTCTTGGCTCAGACGGCTTCCCTCAGCGCCTCGACCCGCACGGCGCACACTTTGAATTCGGGAATCTTGGACACCGGATCCAGGGCGGTGTTGGTCAACTGGTTAACCGAGGCCTCCGGGAAATGGAAATTCCCGTAGACCATCCCTTGGCGGGACGCGATCGGTGATCCAGGCTTCGCTCTCGATCGTTCCTCGCCGGGAGGTGATCCGAATCCGTTTATTTCCGTTCAGGCCCAGCTTTTTGGCATCGGCCGGATGGATTTCAACCAGCGGGTGGGGATAGATTTCCAGCAGGCCCTTGGCCCTCCGGGACATCTGCCCGCCGTGCCAGTGGTAGAGCACCCTTCCGGTGCTCAGGAGATAGGGATATTCGCGGCTCGGCATTTCAGCGGCCGGGAGATTTTCGTTGGCCGTAAATTTCCCCACCCCGCGGGCGAATTTTCCCACATGCAAGACCGGGGTCCCGGGATCGGTGCCGTTCTTCACCGGCCACTGAAAGGTTTCCCCCCGCTCCAGGCGCTCGTGGGTCACCCCGGCATAACTGGGGGCCAGCGCGGCGATCTCCTCCATAATTTCCGAGGTGTTCTGATACTCCCATCCGCCGTGGGTCCCGTTACTCACCTGGCGTTCGCCTTTGGCCAGAAGTCTCCGGGCGAGATCGGAAATGATGCGCCAATCCTCGCGGGCCTCTCCCGGGGAGTCAATGGCCTTCCGGACCATTTGAATCCGTCGTTCCGTATTGGTAAAAGCTGCCTGTTTTTTCAGCAAAACTGGCCCCAGGCAGGAGTATGTCGGCGTAGGGTTCGGTTTCGGAGGGAAAGAGTTCCTGGAGTATGACCAGGGAACATTCCTTGAGGCAATGACGAATGTGATTCGTGTCCGCGTCGCTCATGATCGGATCTTCGCCCAATATGTAGAGGGCCTTGATCTTTCCCTCCGGAATGCCGGGCATCATCTCAGTAACCGTCATCCCCACCTTGGGTGACAACGGGACCCCCCAGGCGGCTTCAAATTTCCGCTGGGCCTCGGGGTCGGTCACGGCCTGGTAGGCCGGATAGACATTGGGCAGACCGCCCATGTCGCAGGCCCCCTGGACATTGTTCTGTCCCCGCAAGGGGTTGACGCCGCCCCCGGGGATGCCCATGTTGCCCAGCACCATTTGCAGATTGGCCAGCGTCTGGACGTTGCTGACCCCGGTGATATGCTGGGTGATGCCCATGGCCCAGAGTACCGCCATGGGCCGGTTCTTGGCCATCAGTTCGGCCGCCTCCTGAAGCTGCGCCATGGGGACTCCCGTGAGCTGGGATACCATTTCCGGGGTATAGGTCAGGACCCCTTTCTTGAATTCCTCAAAGCCTTCGGTCCGTTCGGCGATAAAGGACTGGTCTTCCCAGCCCCGGGACAGGATGATATGCATCAGTCCGTTCACCAGGGCGATATCGGTGCCCGGGTGATGACGGAGGTGCAGGGTGGCGAAATCCGCCAGGGGGATCCGCCGGGGATCGGCCAGGATCAGCACGGCCCCCCGCTGCCTGACGGCCTGGCGGACCCGGAACCCGATCACCGGGTGCTGTTCGGTGGTATTGGACCCGATCACCAAAAAGGCCCGGGCCTGTTCGGAAATATCTTCAATCGAATTGGACATGGCGCCCGAACCGTAGGAAATGGCCAGACCGGCCACGGTGCTGCTGTGTCAGAGGCGGGCGCAATGGTCGATGTTGTTCGTCCCTAAAACCTGCCGGGCGAATTTATTCATCAGATAATTTTCTTCATTCAGACACTTGGCCGAGGTCAGGACCCCGATCCGATCAGCGCCTTCCCCGTCTCGAATCGCCCGTAACCGATTGGCGGTCAGGTCCAGGGCCGTGTCCCAATCCACTTCCACCCAGGGATCACCGAATCGTTTGGCGGTCTGTTCCCCTTCCAGCAGATACTTCCGGACCCGGGGCTTGGTCAGGCGATCGGGATGACTGACATAATCATACCCAAAGCGACCTTTGACGCACATCCAGCCGCGGTTGGCCGGAGATTCCCAGGAGGAATCCACTCGGACGATGGCGTTGTCTTTCACCTTCAGATCAAGCTGGCAGCCGACCCCGCAGTAGGAGCAGGTGGTTTTGACGCTCCGGTATTCCCAGTTCCGGCCTTTGCCGAGAGACATCTTGGCCGTCAGGGCGCCGGTGGGACAGATGGCCAGACAACTGCCGCAAAACTCACAGGGGCTCTGGGCCATTCCGGCCTCGGTGTCCTCGCCAAAAGCGATGACGGCGTTAAAACCCCGTTCGATGATTTTTACCGCCTCGACGCCGTTGATATATTTGCAGGCCCGGACGCAGCGACGGCAAAGAATACACTTATTGCGGTCCACCTGAATAAACGGGTTGGAGGTGTCAATGGGGAACTGCTGCCGCTCCCCCGCAAAGCGGGAGCCTTTGACCTCATATTCATAGGCCAGGTCCTGAAGGAGGCAGTTCCCGGTGGCTTCGCAGGTCATGCAGTCCAGCGGGTGATTGGAGAGCAGCAGTTCCAGAACGGCTTTCCGGGCCTCGATCACCTTGGGCGAATGGGTTTGAAGGACTAACCCTTCCTGAACTGGAAAGTTGCAGGCCGTTTCCAGGGAACCCTGCGGCTCCCTTTCCACCACGCAAATCCGACAGGCGCCATCCGGGGGCAGGGCCGGATGGTGGCACAGAACGGGAATCGTGAACCCGGCCTCCGTGGCCGCCTCCCAGACGGTTTTTCCAGCCAGGGTTTCAACTTGTTGACCGTTAATCGTTAGGTGCACTTTTTCCATGGGGTCACAGACTCCTTTCTTACGTTCGTACCTGTGCCTTTTTCCCGAGGGATGACGGACGGGGACAGCTTTTATAACTCTCTTGAATCACTTAAAAAATATTGAATATCGGGTCAGACTGAAAATCAGGTCGATTATAGTTTAAGGGGTAGGGGCGGTCAAGAAGAAAAAATGAGTTGTTCGCCCTTTTGGGTGGGTGGTTGCATAAATAGACATTGTAGGTCAGGTTACGACCAACGGAAGCTACCTGACGGACCCCAGTGCTACCTGAGGCGAATCCGGGCTGAAAAGATGAACGTCGAACATCGAACTTCCAACATCGAATGTTTAATGGGAAGAGATAGGGAGGTTTGTTTTTCATTGGACGTTCGATGTTCATTGGTTTTGGCAAATTAGGTTCCCGCCCCGTGCGGGGGGGTAATACGATAAATATCCAGACTCCGGTGCTGCCTGAGGCGAATCCGGGCTCATAATTCATACTTCATAATTTAATTACCGGTGGTCGGCCCGGCGCTCCTCAATAATCGCTTCGATTCGTTCCATCAAGTCCCCAAAAGTCTGCTCCCGCAGCGCCGAGACCGGGACGGCTTGATAGCGGGCACTCTGGATCTGGGCATATTCCTTGGTCACCAGATCTATTTTGTTAAAAACGCGCAGGCTGGGAATCGTGGAAAGCCCAAGCTGGTTCAGCAGGTTCTCCACCACGGTCATCTGCTCCTCGAAGCGGGGGTTGCTGATATCAACCACCTGAAGGATTAAATCCGCGTTCTCCAGTTCTTCCAGGGTGGCCCTAAAGGCGGTCAGAAGATCTTTGGGCAGGTTTTTGATGAAACCCACCGTGTCGGTGATGATCACCTCCCGGTCATGGGGAAACTTCAGCCGGCGGCTGGTGGGGTCCAGGGTGGCGAAAAAACGGTCCTCGGCCGCCAGGCGGCTGTGGGTGAGGGTGTTCAGTAACGTTGTTTTTCCGGCATTGGTATAACCCACGATGGCAATGACCGGGATGCCGCTTCGTTCCCGCTTTCCCCGCCGCTGGGCGCGCTGAGTGCGGATGGCCTCCAGGTCCCGCTGCAGGCGGTGGATTTTTTCGCGGACCCTCCGCCGGTCGATCTCCAGCCGGGTTTCTCCCGGGCCCCGACCGCCGATGCCCCCGGTTAAGCGGGAGAGGGCGTCATCCCGGCCCTTCAAACGGGGCAGGATATACTTCAATTGGGCCATCTCCACCTGGATCTTGCCCTCCCGGGTCCGGGCCCGCTGGGCGAAGATATCCAGGATCAACTGGGTGCGGTCGATGACTTTCAGGTCGGTGAAATCCGTTATGGAACGGACCTGGGAGGGATTTAATTCCTGATCAAACACCCACAGCGTGGCCTCCAGTTGCAAGGCCCGGATGGACAGGCTGCTCAACCGGTCCTTGCTCATTAAATATTTAGGGTTGATTTCTTTCCGGGTCTGGATGACCGTTTCCACGACCTCCAGGTTGGCGGAAGAGGCCAATTCTTTCAATTCCTCCAGGGATTCCTGGGCGGCGGATTTGGGCTGGTGGGTGATGCTGATCAGCATGGCCCGCTCCGCCGATCGCTTCACCCGGCGGACCGAAAGCCCGTGCCCCCATTCCTCCTCCAGAGAACGGACCAGGCTTTGCACTTCCATCCGGGATTGCCCCAGTCTTTCCGGTTCCAGGACTCGAAAGGCCCGTCCCTCGGGGTTATCGGGAAGCAGGTGGGCGGTTTGCAGCCAGAGGGCGTTTCCGGACCGGTCCAGACCGAGAACGGTCACCAGATCCAGACGTAACCGGGCCAGGTCCGTCTTGTCTTCCTCATTCAGACCTTCCTCTTTAAAGTGGGTATGCAGCAGACGCAAGCCCTTGAGACGGCCCTGGGCGCCTCGAAATTCGGACAGGTCGGGGATCAGCAGGGAATGGTCGTGGCCCACGATGACATAGCGCAGGTCGCCCCGGCGGTTGATCAGCAGGCCTATTTGACGTTTGATCTCAAAGGAGATTTCCGCCAGAGATTGGGCTAATTCCAAAGAGATGACCTGCTGGGGGGGAAGGTGGCGGCGGTAAAGATACTGAAGCTTTTTCAGTTGGGAGGCTTTTAAGCCGGAGGTATTCCCGAAGACGCGGCTGATACGATCCTCCTCAGAACGGCTCCCCGTCGGCACCGGCCAGATTTTCAAATCGGGTGTATTGATCTATAAAGGCCAGCGTGATTTTCCCGATAGGGCCGTTACGCTGTTTGCCGATGATGACCTCGGCGGTTCCTTTCTGTTTCGAATTCTCATCATACATCTCGTCCCGGTAGATGAATAAAATCACGTCCGCGTCCTGTTCGATGGCCCCGGATTCCCTTAAATCCGCCATGAACGGCCGCCGGTCGGTCCGGTCTTCGACTTTCCGATTCAACTGGGAGAGGGCTACCACGGGGATGTTGAGTTCTTTGGCTAAGGCTTTGAGAGACCGTGAAATCTCCGAGATCTCCTGTTCCCGGCGGTCCGACCCCCCCCGGCCGCTCATCAACTGGAGATAATCGACCACCGCCAGTCCCAAACCCTTCTCGGATTTTAGCCGCCGGGCTTTGGCCCGCATCTGCAGCACGGAGAGCGCCGGGGAGTCGTCTATATAAATCGGCGCTTCGGAGAGGAGGCCGGCGGCATTGGTCAGCCGGGGCCAGTCCCGTTCTCCGATGAAACCGCTTCGCAGTTTATAAGAATCCACCCGCGCCTCACTGCAAAGCATGCGGATGGCCAACTGTTGGCGGGACATTTCCAGGGAGAAGATCACGGAGGGGATTTCGGCCAGGGTGGCGGCATTGCGGGCAATATCCAGGGCAAAAGCCGTTTTGCCCATGCTCGGGCGTCCGGCAATGATGATCAGGTCCGAAGGTTGGAATCCGGAGGTCAATTGATCCAGTTTGGTGAACCCGGTGGGAACCCCGCTGATGCGTTCCTTGCGTTCGTAAAGCGCTTCGATGGTGTGAAAGCTGTCTTTGATGACCTCGCTCAGGGGGTAAATATGGGGGGTGATTTTGGAGGCGGTGATCTCAAAAATTGATTTTTCGGCCTGGTCCAAAATATCCTCCACCTCCCCGGAGAATTGATAGCTTTTGGTGGCGATTTCCGTGGTGAGGTTGATCAGGCGTCGGAGGATGGCTTTTTCCCGAACGATCCGGGCATAGACTTCAATATTGACGGCGGAGGGAATGGCATCGGCCAGGGAGGTCAAATAACTGGCCCCCCCGATCGCTTCCAGATTCTGCCGGGTGAGGAGGGATTCGGTCAAGGTGATTAAATCAACCGGAGTCCCTTTCTGGTAAAGGGCCACCATGGCGGAGAATATTTTCCGGTGGCCTTCACGATAAAAATCATCCTCCTGAAGAACTTCCAAGATACGGGAAAGGGCCTCCGGTTCGAGGAGGATGCCCCCTAAGACCGATTGTTCGGCTTCAATGTTTTGAGGGGGTACCTTAAGGGCCGCTTCCTCGGAGGGGCGCATATAAAGCTATTTTTCTTCGGACACCTTGAGGCGAAGTTGGGCTGTTATTCCGGAATGGACCTTCAGCGGGATTTCAAAATTCCCCAGGGTCCGGATCGGGTCTTCCAGAAGAATATTTTTTCGGTCAAAGGAGATCTGGGCCTTAGCCAGGGCTTCGGCCAGGTCTTTGGCGGTCACCGAGCCGAATATTTTTTCCCCGTCGGAAACCTTCCGGGAAAGGGTCAGCTCCAGGGAGTTGATTTGTTCCGCCAATGTTTGGGCGGCCTCCAGATCTTTGGTCTTTTTCTTGAGAATCAATCGTTTCTGTTCTTCCACTTCCCTGAGGTGGTGGGCTGTGGCGTCGAGGGCCTTGCCCTGAGGAACTAAAAAATTGCGTCCGTAGCCCCGGGCCACTTCCACTAAATCGCCGGCTTTTCCCAGGTTAGGCACGTCCTCTTTTAAAATAAGCTTCATAAAGCGGTCCTCCGATTCGAATCAATTGCCAGGGACTGAAGCCTCCGGTTAACTGGTTGTTTTAGACAAGTAGGGCAATAAGGCAATTTGGCGGGTCCTTTTGATGGCCACCGTTAGTTCCCGCTGGTGTTTCGCACAGTTGCCGGAGATGCGCCGAGGGATGATCTTCCCCCGCTCGGTAGTAAAGTATTTCAGCGTTTTCATGTCTTTGTAATCAATATGCATGGTTTTGTCGGCGCAGAATCGGCAGATCTTACGTCGGGTGAAAACCCGTTTTTTTCTTTTATTCTGGGGTATGGGCATGGCTATTCTCCCTCCTCTTCCGCTTCAGGCTTTTCTGGAACTTCGACGGATTTTTCAGACCCTTCGTCCATTTCTTCAGGGGAGATCAAGGATTCGGGCTGAATCCGTTCCTCCTTTTCCTGTTCCAACAGGGCGGGGTCAAAGGGGTCCCTGGTTTTAACGGTCAGAAACTTTAGGATTTTGTCGTCAATGTTGAAATTACGTTCAATCTCTTTGATCATATTTCCGGGGCCATAAAAATCGATCAGGAAATAAGCGCCTTTGGATTGTTTTTTGATATCGTAGGCTAATTTCCTTCGGCCCCAGTCCTCGGTTTTGATGACCGTCCCTTTTTGGGCCACGATCAGTTCGCCGTAGCGGTCGCTGACCGCCTTGATCTCTTCATCCGTCAAGTCCGGATGAACAATAAATACCACTTCATACCTGCGCATAAAACCTCCTTACGGATAGTGTAGCCCCCTCAACAGGGAGCAAGGAGAAATAAATAGTTTAAAATAATCCTATAATTTTGTCAATTAAAATAAGTTGGCGCTTCGCCCTTTTGGATGGGTACCCACCAAATCTGGCTTGCCCGCCGGTTCTCGGCGAAAGGGTTTTCCATACTGCTTTTTAGGTTATAACCCGGCCCACGTGTTTTCAAATCACTAAAGAGGCAGGGCCGGCCTGGAGGCATCAAAAGACTCGGATTAGGGGCCTGCTTTAAATAAAGTTAGTAATTTAGGCCCGGATTCGAAGTCCGGGGTACCTTTGGAAAACCCTTTCGCCGAGAACCGGCGGCCACGGCGGCTCGATCTCAGAATAAACTGCCAGATAGTATAGCCACTTACCCAAAAAAGGGCGAAGCGACAACTTATTTTAAAAGCAGGCCCGAACCCGGAGGGGGAAGTTGACTTTTTAAGGATTTAGGTATAGTCTGGGCCACAAAAAAACCGGGGACTGAAAAAGTCGCTTCTGACTTCTGGCGAGGTTGTCTTATGACTAAGACCAAGTTTATCTTTGTGACCGGCGGGGTGCTTTCCTCTTTGGGCAAGGGGTTGGCTTCGGCCTCCATCGGCGCCCTGCTGGAAGCGCGGGGCCTGAAAATCACCTTTCAGAAATTGGACCCCTACATCAACGTCGACCCCGGGACCATGAATCCCTTCCAGCACGGAGAGGTCTATGTGACCGATGACGGGGCGGAAACCGATCTTGATTTAGGCCACTATGAACGGTATACCTCGGTTAACCTGACCCAGAACAACAACTATACCACCGGCCGGATTTATTATTCGGTGATCACCAAGGAACGGCGAGGGGATTACCTGGGAGGAACGGTTCAAGTCATTCCCCATATAACCGACGAGATCAAGCAGAGTATTTTGTCGGTGGCCAACGAGGTGGATGTGGCCATCATCGAGATCGGGGGGACGGTGGGCGATATTGAAAGCCTTCCCTTTTTAGAGGCAATTCGGCAGTTTAAGTCCGACGTGGGCAAGGAAAATGTGCTCTATATCCATTTGACCCTGGTTCCCTATATCAAGGCTTCCGGTGAGGTGAAGACCAAACCCACTCAGCACAGCGTGAAAGAGCTCCGGAGTATCGGCATCCAGCCGGATATTCTGCTCTGCCGAACCGAGAAGGTCCTGACCCCGGAAATGAAGGCCAAAATAGCCCTCTTCTGCAATGTGGAAAAAGAAGCGGTGATCACCGCCAAAGACGTGGAAAGCATCTATGATGTGCCGCTGAATTTTCACCAGGAGGGCCTGGATGACATGATTGTTTCCAGACTCAATATCTGGACTCGCTCCCCCCGACTGGAAGCCTGGCAGTCTTTAAATGAAAGGATCGCCCGGATCACGGACCCGGTGCATATTGCCATCGTCGGGAAATATATCGATTTGAAAGAATCCTATAAAAGCCTGAACGAGGCCCTGGTTCACGGCGGGATTCATAATGACTGCCGGGTTATGCTGGACTTTGTGGACTCCGAAGAATTGGAGAAAAGAGACCCGAAGGAATTGCTGGCCCTTGGGGACGGGATACTCGTTCCCGGGGGATTTGGGGCCCGGGGGGTGGAGGGTAAAATCAGGGCGATCGGCTACGCCCGGGAGCGCAAGGTGCCTTTCTTCGGGATTTGTCTGGGCATGCAGTTGGCGGTGGTCGAATTTGCCCGAAAGGAGGTCGGATACGAACAGGCCCACAGCACGGAGTTTTTTCCGGAAACACCCTACCCGGTGATTTATTTGATGCGGGAATGGTTTGACTATAAGGACGGCGTCATCCGCAGACGGGATGAACTCTCCGATAAAGGCGGCACCATGCGACTGGGGGCCTATCCCTGCCGGCTCAAACCGAACAGTCGGGCCTTTCAGGCCTACCAGCGGGAAGAGGTCTTTGAACGCCACCGCCACCGTTATGAATTCAATGTTGAATTCCAGGGGCCTCTGGAGGGCCGGGGGATGATCTTCAGCGGGGTTTCCCCGGACGGCGCTCTGGTGGAAATCATCGAATTGCCGGACCATCCCTGGTTTTTAGGCTGCCAATTTCACCCGGAGTTCAAGTCCCGACCCATGGAACCCCATCCCCTCTTCCGGGAATTCATTCGGGCCTCACTGGAAAACGCCAAACGAAAAGCAACCGCGGGGCAGCTTTGAAAGAAGTTCGGGTGGGTAAACTGATCCTGGGGGAGGCCCATCCTTTAGTGCTGGTGGCCGGTCCCTGTGTGATTGAAGACGAATCCACCACCGTTGCCATTGCCCGGGAGCTGGTGGAGATAACCCAACGCCTCCAGATGCCCTTTATTTTCAAGGCCTCCTACGACAAGGCTAACCGGACCTCAACCGGCAGTTATCGCGGTCCCGGTCTGGATAAGGGACTGGACCTGCTGGATTTTATCCGTAACCGCTTCCAGGTTCCGGTGCTTTCCGATGTTCATCAGTTGACCGAAATCGATCCGGCATCCAAGGTATTGGATATACTTCAGATTCCTGCATTTCTCTGCCGCCAGACCGACTTGCTGACGGCCGCCGCCCGGACCGGCTTGACGGTCAATATCAAAAAGGGCCAGTTTTTGTCCCCGGGCGATATGCGTTATGCCGTGGAAAAGGTTGCTGCCGCCGGCAACGAAAATATTCTTCTGACCGAACGGGGTACAACTTTCGGTTATAATAACCTGGTGGTGGACTTTCGGGCCATTCCCATTATGGGTTTTCTGGGGTACCCGGTTATATTTGATGCCACTCACAGCGTCCAGTTGCCCGGCGGGGGGGGCGGGGTTTCCGGGGGAAATCGGGAATTCGTCCCCGTTTTAGCCAAAGCGGCGGTGGCTGCCGGGGCCAATGGCATCTTCCTGGAAGTTCATCCCGACCCGGACCAGGCCCTCTGCGATGGCCCCAATTCCTGGCCCCTGGGGCAGTTGGAGCCGCTGTTGCGTTCCCTTCTATCCATCCATCAGGCGGTCTCGGGGGCCTGCTGACTTCTTCTTCAAGAATGATTATCCTGAAAAATCAATGACCGCTGCCAAGAACGATTTTCGGCGAAAGGCCCGCAGGGTGGCGGTGCTCCTCCTGGATGTGGACGGGGTGTTAACCGACGGCCGCATTCGGTTGGACGAGCGCGGGAAGGAACAGAAAGGTTTTCACGTCCATGACGGCCAGGGGATCCGCTGGTTGATGAAGGCCGGAGTGGAAGTGGGGATCATTTCCGGGCGTTCTTCCGGAGCGGTCCGGTGCCGGGCCAGGGAGCTGGGGATCAGCCTGCTTTTTCAGGGAATTGAGGATAAGTGGGCCATAGTCCAAACCCTGCTGAAAAAAAAAGGCTGGGACCTGAAACAGGTGGCCTACATGGGGGATGATCTGATCGATCTCCCGCTCCTGCAACGCGTAGGGTTGCCGATCGGGGTCCCCAACGGCCATCCCCTGACCCATCGATCCGTAGTCTATGTAACTCGGAAATCGGGCGGTTGGGGGGCGGTTCGAGAGGTGGCCGAAGAACTCCTGAAGTCCCAAGGTAAATGGAGAGAGGTAATGAAAGCGTACGCCATGGATATTGAGGAGTAACTCCGCGGGAATTGTCTCATTGACCTATGGCCGGCATTGTGATTATAATAACCTAATGAAGAAAGTTAAAAACCTGCTACTGATCGGGATCCTGTGCGTGGTCGCTTTCTGGATCGGCCTATACGCCTTCAGGACTCAGAAACCCGTTATCGCTCCGTCCCAGAAACCGGTCAGCGGGCAAACACCCGGCAATGTAGGTTTAAAAGAAATCAATTTCTCACAAGTCAAGGACGGGGTTAAACTCTGGGAATTGAAGGCCGAGGAGGTGGAGTACCAGAAAGACCGAAATCTGGTTTCCTTCAAAAAAGTGACCATCCTCTATTTCCCGAAGGAAGATAAACCCATATCCCTGGTGGGGAACCGGGGCTACTTAGATACCCAGTCCAAAAATATTTATATGGAAGGCGAGGTCATCATTTCATCGCAGGCGGGATATGAGTTGAAAGCTCCGACCCTCTATTATCGGGATGATAATAGGGAGGTCAGCACCGAGGGGGTGGTGACGTTCAAGGGTCCGGATATAATGGTGGAGGGCCAAGGGGCGATGATGCAGTTGGATTCCCAGCGACTGTTTATCAAGAGTAAGGCCAGGACCACTTTCTATCAGGATTTTTTCAGGGGTGGGCGGGATCAGACCCGGGGATAAACACCGATTTCCTCGGGAGTTTCTAATTCGTCAGCCGGAAATCCGGGTGGGATCAGGGAGGATCAATGATTAAGATAGGCAAAATGGTACTGTCGGCCTTACTGGCGGGGATGCTGGGAGTTCCTGGTTTCCATTCCGCGGCCTGGGGTGCCGGTGATAAGCCCGTGGGGGGCAGCAAACAGCCCGTGGTGGTGACATCCGATACCTTGGACGCCGATAATAAGGCCAAGATCGCCACCTTTTCCGGGACGGTAGTGGCCAAACAGCTTCAGGAAAAGGAAACCCTCTTTATTTATTGCGACAAGCTGATTGTCTATTATGCCGACGACTCGGAAAAAAAGCCCGGGGCGGTTCCCAAGAATGACAAGAAGGAAGGGGTGACCCAGCAAGGCAAGATCGATAAGATAGTCGCCACCGGCCAGGTGAAGATCGTCCAAGGAGAAGATGTGGCCACGGGGGAAAACGCGACTTTCTACAACGCGGATCAAAAAATCGTATTGACGGGAAATCCGAAGGTCTGGCAGGGGAAAAATTTGGTTAAGGGCGAGGAAATCACGGTCTGGATTCGGGAAAATCGTAGTCAGGTCACCAGTAAGGGCCCCAATCGGGTTCAGGCGGTCATTCACCAAGAGGATAAAAAGTAATCCTTTTCATGAAACAACTCTCTGTCCAGGAGCTGGTCAAGGTTTATCACCGGAAGGCCGTGGTGAATCGGGTTTCCCTGCAGTTGGCCCAGGGTGAGATCGTGGGGTTGCTGGGGCCCAATGGGGCCGGGAAAACCACTACCTTTTACATGATCGTCGGGTTAACCCGTCCCAATCAAGGCCGCATTTTATTCGACGGGGAGGACATTCGGGAGTTACCCATGTACCAGCGGGCTCGAAAGGGCATTAATTACCTGCCCCAGGAGCCGTCGGTCTTCACCAAGTTAACGGTGGCCGAGAATATTATGGCCATCCTGGAGACCCTGGACTTGTCTTATCCGGAGAGGGAAGATCGTTTGGAGTCATTGCTGAAAGAATTGAAGCTCGGACACTTGGCCCGGAATAAGGCCTATTCTCTGTCCGGAGGCGAACGGCGTCGGGTGGAAATAACCCGGGCCCTGGTCACCGCGCCTCAAATTATGCTGTTGGATGAACCCTTTGCCGGGATCGATCCGCTGGCGGTCAATGATATTCAAAACATCATCCGGCAGTTGAAGGAAAAAAACATCGGGATCCTTATCTCCGATCACAACGTCCGGGAAACCCTGTCGGTTTGCGATCGGGCCTACATCCTGAATCAAGGGGTGATTCTGCAGGAGGGAAGCCCGGAAGAATTGGCCGAAAGCGAGTTGGCCAAAAAGATTTATCTGGGCGAGAAATTTCGGTTGAATTAATGGCTCTGGAAATTAAACAACAGCTCAAGCTATCCCAGCAGTTGATTATGACGCCCCAGCTTCAGCAGGCGATCAAATTGCTGCAGCTTTCCCGTCTGGAGTTGCTGGAAACCCTGACTCAGGAAATCGAAGCCAACCCCGTGTTGGAAGACTTGAATGCCGACGAGCCGGAGTACCTGCCCGGGGAAAAGGAGGGCCAGGAGGCCTCACCCGAGGTGGAAGCCCCGACCGGGGAGGTGGACCTGTCCGAAGGGGCCATTGGGGCCTTGCAGGATTTGGATTGGGACAATTATCTGAATGAATACAGCGCCCCCCATCACGATGAGGGGACCGAAGACCGGGAACTCCCTTCCTATGAAAATATTCTTACCCGCAAGGTTTCCCTGCCCGAGCATTTGATTTGGCAATTGTCCTTAGCTGTTTTTTCCCCGGCCGAGCAAAAGATCGGGACTGAAATCATCGGCAATCTCGATCGGAACGGCTACCTGTCCGCTTCACTCGAGGAAATCGCCGCCGCGACCCAGGAGACCCCGGAAGCGGTTGAAAAAGTCTTGCGGGCCGTTCAGGAATTTGATCCCCTGGGGGTGGCCGCGCGGGATTTGAAAGAATGCCTGTTGATTCAAATCCGACACCTGGGGGCCGGGACGCCTTGGGCGGAGGAAATAATTCAAAACCAAATCCATCTCTTGGAAACCAAGAATTACCCCGCCCTGGCCAGGGTCCTGCAAGCCCCCCTGGAAGAAATCTATCAGGCCGTCCGGATTATTCTGCAATTGGATCCCAAGCCGGGACGGGCCTACAGTACCGAAGAACCCCAGTATATCAGTCCGGATATTTTTATCTATAAGGTGGGCGACGAATATATCATCGTACTGAACGACGACGGCTTGCCCCGATTACGGATCAATTCCTTCTACCGCAAGGCGTTAAGCGACAAAGAACGGATGCCGGAAGGGGCCCGGGAATATATCCAGGAAAAGCTGCGCTCGGCCCTCTGGTTGATCAAGAGTATTCAACAGCGGCAGCGAACCATCTACCGAGTGACCGAGAGCATTTTTAAAATTCAAAGGGGGTTTTTGGACCACGGGGTTTCCGGCCTGAAACCCCTGATCTTGCGGGATGTGGCCGAGGATGTGGAAATGCACGAGTCGACCGTCAGCCGGGTGACTACCAACAAATACGTGCATACCCCGCAAGGTATTTATGAGCTCAAGTTTTTTTTCAATGGTTCCCTGCCCGGGCCGGACGGGGAGGGCGTGGCTTCGGAAAGCGTCAAGGAAAAAATTCGCCAGTTCGTCGCTCGGGAGGACCACCGCCGACCGTTGAGCGATCAGGAAATTACGGAAATGCTCCGAAGGGAAAAGATCCACATCGCCCGTCGGACGGTGGCCAAGTATAGGGAGGCCCTGGGCATCTTGCCTTCCAGCAAAAGAAAACACCCGGATTTTGGCCCGGGCGGGATCAACGAAAAAAATAACGGGCCGGATCATTCCCCAAAGGAAGCATCCAATATTCAATCAGAGGAGGGACTATGAAAATTTCCGTAACTTTTCGGAACCTCGATCCGTCGGATCATTTGAAAAACTATGCCGAGACCCGGTTGAACCGGTTGAAAAAAATAATGGAAGAACCGATTGAGGCGCATGTGGTGCTCTCCGTTCAAAAATTTCGGCACTTGGCCGATGTTTCCATCAACGCCAACGGGATTAAAATCAAGGCCCAGGAGGAAACCGGAGACCTTTATGCGGCCATCGATATGGTCATGGATAAAATTGAAAAGCAGATCAAGCGCCAGCGGGAAAAGATGAAAGACCATAACCCCGAAAACTGGTCCAAATCCGGCGAAAAGGAGCCGGAGTTCCCGGAAGAGGAGGAAGAAACACCGACGCTGACCCCGGAAGTGATCCGGACGGAAAGGATTTTTGCCAAGCCTATGGACGTGGAAGAGGCCTCCTTGCAGCTAAAACTATCCAGCAACGAGTTCCTGGTCTTTACCAATTCCAAATCCCGAGTCATCAACGTCCTTTATAAACGGAAAGACGGCAACTTCGGTCTGATCGAGCCCACCACCTAAATGAAAATCAGCGATTCTCTGAATCCGGAACTCATCCTTCCCGAACTCGCCGCCCGGACCAAGGAAGAGGTTTTACTGGAATTGGCCGACCGGATCGCTCGGAATTTCCCCGAGGTGCCGGCGGAGCAATTGCTCCGAATTCTCAAAGAACGGGAAAGGTTGGGGAGCACCGGTATTGGCGACGGTTTCGCCATTCCCCATGGCAAGTCCAAATCTATCGATCGGATGATCATCAGTTTCGGACGGTCCCGGGCGGGGATTCCTTTCGATTCCCTGGATGGAAAACCGGCGCATTATTTCTTTGTTTTGATTGCCCCTGAAAATTCCGCCGGAGACCATCTTAAGGCCCTGGCCAAGATTTCCCGTTTTTTGAAAAACAGCCTTTTCAAGGAAAGCTTGGCCAAGGCGGAGGGCCAGATGGAATTGCAAAAATTGATTCAGGACCAGGATGACCTGACCCTTTAGGTGCTTACAACGGCATGGCCCTTAAATCCACGAAAAATACCCGTTTGGTTATTATCAGCGGCCTTTCCGGATCCGGAAAGAGCACCGCCCTTAAAGCCTTCGAAGACATCGGTTTTTTTTGCATCGACAACCTCCCGGCCACGCTGTTGCCTCGTTTCCTGGATTTAAAAGACGAAATATCCAAAGAGGTTTTTAAAATCGCCCTGGTCATGGACTTGCGGGGCAAGGACTTTCTGACCAAATTTCCCAAGATCTATCAGGAAATCAAACGGAAGGGCACCCTGATCGAGATATTGTTCTTGGACGCGGAAGACGAAGTCCTGGCCCGACGATTCAGCCAGACCCGTCGGCATCATCCTTTGGGCGATGGCCAGACCTTATCCGGAAATATTCAGTTGGAACGCCGGAAAATGGCCCCCATCCAAAAGTTGGCCACCTACCGGCTGGATACTTCCAATTTGAATGTGCACCAATTGCGGGAGGAGATCCTGCGTTTGTTTTCCCGGGTGGCGTCTCCTCCGCCCATGGTCGTTCATTTAGTTTCCTTCGGCTACAAATACGGCTTGCCTTACGATGCCGATATGGTTATGGATGTCCGGTTTCTGCCCAATCCCTTCTTTGTCTCCGAGTTGAAGGATCTGGATGGGAACCAAAAGTCCGTGGCCGATTACATCATGAAATGGAAGGAAACCACCACCTTCCTGAGGGATTTTTATAAACTGATTTCTTTCCTGATCCCGGAATATCAAAAAGAAGGGAAATCCAATCTGACGATAGCCGTGGGTTGTACGGGCGGACGCCACCGCTCGGTGGCTATCGTCAATGCCCTGGCGGTTTTTTTAAGGAAGCGGGATTTGATGGTCAATACCAAGCACCGGGACATCCAAATGGGTTAAAAGGTTTTCTTCGTTTATTTGGTTTATTTGGTTCATTTGGTTTCTTTGGTTTTCATAACGAAAAAAACGAAATAAACCAAATAAACCAAATGAACGGTTAGTAGACTTTCTGCGAGGTCATTAAATATGATTGGCATCATTGTAGTCGGCCATTGTAAATTCAGCGAAGAATTGGTCAGGGCCGCAGAATTCATCACCGGGAAGATCAAAGGCGTCCAGGCCGTGTCCCTGGACCCCAACGCGAAAGTGGACTTGCTGCGTCGCGAAGTGGCTTCGGCCATAGAGCAAGTGGACTCCGGCGACGGCATCCTGATCCTGGCCGACATGTTCGGCGGGACCCCCTCCAACATCAGCCTTTCCTTTTTGGAGGAAGGCAAAGTGGAGGTGGTCACCGGCGTCAACCTCCCCATGCTGATCCACATCGCCACCCGCCAAAAGGGAACGTCTTTAAATCAACTGGCCGAAGAAGTACGGACGTACGGAAAACGAAGCATCTCCTTAGCCGGGGAAATATTAAAAAAAGAAGTTTCCTGAGCTCCCCGGGTCGGCTGGAACGACCCGATTTTTTCTTGCCTTTGAATATACCTTCTTCGGATCTATTCGTTATCGAAATGGCGCGGAAAAAAGACCTGGAGGCCGTCTGGGCCATCGAGCGGGCCTCTTTCAGCCACCCTTGGACCCTGGCCATGTTCCAGGAGGAGTTGGCCAAGGTTCCTTCCACCCTCTATGTCCTTAAAGAAATGCCGGGGAACAGGGTGCTGGGATATAGTTGTTTTTGGTCTCTTTCCGGAGAATTGCAATTGGCGAATATCGCGGTTCATCCGGACCTGCGCGGCCAAGGCCTGGGAGGGAAACTGTTGAACCATCTTCTCCGGGAGGCCGAAAGCCGGGAAGTCGAGAAAATATTCTTGGAGGTCCGGCCTTCCAATCGGGCGGCTATCGGGCTTTACGAAAGGTTGGGATTTAAGGTGCTGTACCGCCGGCCCCGATATTATACCCCGGAAGGAGAGGATGCCTTGGTCATGGTCTGGGAGACCCCCTAAGGAAAAAAATAGGGAGAGACTAAATGTTAGTGGATTTAGGAAAAGCCGACAGGCTGAAATTCAGTGACGCCGAGCAGGCCCGGGATCATCATGGAGAAACCGGGCAAACCGACGGCGGTGATCCGCACCGAACCCTTTCTGTCCTCCGGCAAGGCCATGGCCCTGGCCCACGGCTTTCCGGATTATCCGCTTGTCTTGATCCCCACCCCATCAACGCCACTACGGATGCGGTGCTGGACGGATGGGTGGAGGACTGTCTGGCCGAGGTAAGGCGATTATTGGTGGTTTGCACTTGAATTAAGGTGATAGTTCAATCTTTCACAGGAAGGAGTAATGAAGATGGCTGATGATAACCGAGAATTGAGTCGACGGGCATTTATCAAGACCGGGTTATTGGGCAGTGCCGGAGCGGCGGCCTGCCTGGGGGGCTTGCCGGATCTCGTATCGGCGGCCGCCAGCGGTGCCGCTGAACCTCCGGCGCCGGTTTACCGGACCTTGGGCCGAACCGGTCTGAAAATCACGGTGGTCAGCTTTGGGGCCATGCTGACCCCCGAGCCGGAAGTCATCCGGGCCGGTCTGGACCAGGGCATCAATTACATCGACACGGCCAGGCGGTATATGAACGGCAAGAACGAGGAGATCGTGGCCCAGGCCATCAAAGGCCTGCGGAATAAGATTTTCCTGGCCACTAAAACCCTGGCCAGCTCAAACACTAAAGAGGACATCGTCCGGGATGTGGAAAAAAGCCTGTCGGTTCTCCAGACCGATCGGATCGATGTGATCCAGCTCCATAATCTCACCAGCAAGGAAAGGGCCTTTATCCCGGAAGTCCGGGAGGCCCTGGTTAAATTGCGCCAGGAAGGCAAGGTCCGGTTCTTTGGCGTGACCACCCATACCAACCAGGCCGATGTGGTCAACGCCGTGGCGAGCGACCCGGGCCGTTTTTTTGATACGGTGCTGGTGGGCTACAATTTCAAGAGCGGTCCGGAACTGAAGGAGACCATTGCCCGGGCGGCCCAGGCCGGCATGGGGGTGGTGGCCATGAAGACCCAGGCCGGCGGTTATCAGGCCGCGGCCCTGGGGGGAGTCAGCCCTCACCAGGCCGCTCTGAAGTGGGCCCTTCAGGACACGAATGTGACGGCGGCCATCCCGGGTATGAAGGATCTGGCGCAGCTTAAAGAGGACAGCGCAGTCATGGGTCTGGCCCTGACCCGGCGTGATGAACAGATCCTGAAACGGTACGGCCAGGCCATCAGCCCCTACTACTGCCAGCTCTGCGGCCGCTGTGAAGGGTTTTGCTCCCGGGGGGTGGCGATCAGCGACATCAACCGCTGCTTAATGTACGCCGAGGCCTACGGCAGCCGGGACCTGGCGATGGATACCTATCGGGAAATCCCCGCTCGGGCCTCCTTGAAAGCCTGCCAGGATTGTTCGGAATGTACGGCCTCTTGCGTCAATGGGATCAATATACCTGCTAAGCTGGAGCGGGCCAGGAGGATTTTGGCTTAGTATGAGAAGGATATTATCGGCCATTCAAATACTCTGTTTCTTCCTGCTGAGCCTGGTCACGGCCCTTCCCGTTGCGGCAGAGGATCAGGAGAAACGAATTCTGCCTGCCTCCGGCTTCTCCCCCGGGTGGGCACTGGAAGGCCCGATCAAGAAATATTCCGGGGAAGACCTCTTCGAATATATCAACGGGGAGGCCGAGCTTTATGTCCAATTCGGATTCAAAATTCTGACCGCAGGCCTTTACTTAAAAGACGGCAATGACAAACTGGGTATCACCGCCGATGTCTACGAGATGGGTTCAAACCTGGAGGCCTTCGGGGTTTACGCCAACTATCGCAAGCCGGAGGCTGAACCCGTAAAGGCGGGTACCGAGGGTTTTGTCAGCCCGTCGCAACTGATGTTTTACCAGGGCCGGTACTTTGTTCAGCTCAATGCTTCCGGTGCCTCCAAACAAGACCAGGGTGTTTTTCTAAACCTGGCCGGCCTGATTTCCAGGAACTTGCCGGCTGCACCCCAAAGCCCTCCGGAAATAGCCTTGCTTAGGATTCCCGCCCTGATCCCCAAAACCGAAAAATATATCCCCGAGAGTATCCTGGGCTATCCTTTTTTCAAAAAAGGGTTAACCGCCCAGGCCCTCCTGGACGGCCGCCCGGTCCGGATCTTTGTTCTCCTGGAAGGTTCGATCGCGGGGGCCCGCCAAACGGTGCAGGCCTATGAAAAAGCCCTGAAAGAAAAGGGGGTCGTCCTGAAAAAGGAACCTGAATCCTCCAGTGAGATTCTCTTCGCCCGTGACCCCCTGTATGGTGGGCTTTGCCTTCAGCCTTTTGAGAAATATGTTTTGGGCGTGGTCGACCTCCCGGATCCTTCCCAGGGTCTCCCCCTGATCCGGCAGCTTCAAAACCGTATCCACTAATTTCCCAGAAAGCAGTTAGCAGTCTAAAAAAGTCTTGACTTTATTAGACTTTAGTCTAAATTAATTTTATGTTGGAACGAACCGCAATCGGTATCATCCGGGAGATAATTGAACAGTTTCAGAAGATGGCTTTCGTCAGCGGGCCGCGGCAGGTCGGCAAGACGACCCTGGCGAAGCAGTATCAAAAACTATTCGGCCAGGGCCTTTACCTCAACTGGGATATTCCCCCGCACCGAAAGGAGATTTTAACCGATCCCCTTTTTTTCGAGAAAAAAAACCGTGATCCCGGGAAACCCTTTCTGGTTATTCTCGATGAAATTCATAAATATGCCCGGTGGAAGAATTACCTCAAGGGGATCTATGATCACGGAAAGGAAGAATTCCGATTCTTGATTACGGGCAGTGGCCGCCTGGATCTCTTTAAAAAAGGAGGCGACAGCCTGCTGGGAAGATATTTCAGCGTCCCCCTTTTCCCCCTTAGCCTTGGCGAGCTGAACGGGAAGCTGACCCCCCTCGAGACGTTCAAGCATTCCCTGGGATCACCCCCTCCCGCTTCAGCGGAGACGAAGGAAGGATATTCCCAGCTCTTCCGTTTCAGCGGATTTCCCGAACCTTTTTCCAGGGGAACCTCCACTTTCTACCGGCGCTGGTTTTCAGAACGCAAGACGCTGCTACTTCGGGAAGACATCCGGGACGCCAGCGCAATTCGAGAGATCTCACTGCTTGAGCATCTGGCCCAGTTGATGCCGGAACGAATTGGGAGCCCCCTATCGTTAAATGCGTTGAAGGGAGACGTGGGGGTAGCCTTCGAGACCATCCGGGACTGGCTCCTTTTGCTTGAACAATTTTATTACCTCTTTCGCCTATCCCCCTTCACCGGCCGTTTGGCGAGGACACTCAAGAAAGAAAAAAAAGCGTACCTTTTTGATTGGGTGGAAATTGAGGATGAAGGCGTCCGTTTTGAAAACCTGGTGGCCTTGCATCTGCTGAAGGCGGTGCGCCTATGGAAGGCTATGGGGGAGGGAGAGCCCCAGTTACATTACGTCCGGGACAAGGAAAAACGCGAAGTGGACTTTGTCCTTTCGGAAAAGGGGAAACCCTTCTGCCTTATTGAGTGCAAAACAAGGGAAGAGACCTTGGCCCCCAGCCTGCTTCATTTTCAAAAGAAACTCATGGTGCCCACGGCGGTCCAAATCCTTCACCAACCCGGCATCTGCAAGAAAATGCGTCTCGAGGGATTGACCCAATGGGTTATTTCTGCCGATCAATGGCTTTCCCTGCTCCCTTAGGAAACAGGGACTTTCGGGATGCGGGACCTTAGAATATCATTGATCAAGAGGATTAATGCATGGCTTTGATCAGCGTACGGGAACTTTGCTGGGGATTCTCTAAGCCCCCGCTGCTTGAAAATGTCACCTTTCAGATCGAGAAAGGGGAGCGTTTATGTCTGCTGGGCCGTAACGGAGAAGGAAAGTCCACCCTGCTCAAGCTTTTGAACGGAGAAATCTTCCCGGACAGCGGTGAAATTTGGCGACAGCAGGGCCTCACCGTGGCCGCCCTGGACCAGGTTGTCCCCAGGGAATTCGAGGGGACAATTTTCGAGGTGGTAGCCGATGGCCTGGGCCCGAAAGGATCGGCCCTGGCCGAGTACCACCGTATCGCCCAAAGACCTGAGGCCGGGGGAATCTCCGGAGGTCCTGAAAAGCCGGGTGAACTGCGCGTCCTTTCCGGGTCCGAGGATTGGGGCGCCCTTTCAAGGCGGATCGAGACTATTTTGTCCAGAACTCATCTTCCTCCTGAAGCCCAATTCGCCGATCTTTCCGCAGGGATGAAACGGCGCACGCTTTTTGCCCGGGCACTGGCCTTGGAGCCGGATATTCTGCTGCTGGATGAGCCCACCAACCATCTGGACATCGAGACTATCTTATGGATGGAGGCTTTTATCCTGCGCTATGTTAAGACTCTGCTTTTCGTGACCCATGACCGAGCTTTTTTGAAGAAAATAGCCACCCGGGTGCTGGAACTGGACCGGGGACGCCTGTTCTCCTATGACTGTGATTATGGGACCTATCTGGAACGAAGGCAGGCGGCCCTGGAGGTCGAAGAAAACCAAAACGGGTTGTTCGACAAAAAGCTTTCCCAGGAGGAGGCCTGGATCAGACAGGGCATCAAGGCCCGCCGAACCAGGAACGAAGGGCGGGTCCAGGCCTTGTTCCGGATGCGCGAAGTCCGCCGGGCCCGCCGTGGAAAAATAGGAAATGTCAAACTGCGGCTTCAGGAAGCGGAAAAGACCGGAAAACGGGTTATAGAAGCAAAGGACGTGAGCTTTGCCTATGAGGAAATCCCCGTGGTCAGGGATTTTTCCACCCTGATCACGCGCGGGGACAAAGTGGGAATAATCGGGCCCAATGGGGCGGGCAAGACCACCTTATTGAATATTTTGTTAAAAAACATTTCTCCCCAGACCGGGAGCGTCCGCCATGGCACCCACCTTCAGACAGCCTATTTTGACCAGCTCAGGATCCCGCTCGATGAGCAAAAGACGGTCATGGAAAATATCGGCCAGGGAAACGACTTCGTCCTGCTCAACGGGCAGCCGCGCCATGTGATCGGCTATCTGCAAGATTTTCTCTTTTCACCGGAAAAAAGCCGGTCACCGGTACAGGTCCTTTCCGGTGGGGAAAAAAACAGGCTCCTGCTGGCCAAGCTTTTTACCCAGCCGGCCAATGTGCTGGTGCTGGACGAGCCGACCAATGACCTGGATGCCGAGACCCTGGAACTCTTGGAAGAGCTGCTCTTCGAATTTCAGGGGACCCTCTTGCTGGTAAGCCATGATCGGGCCTTTTTAAACCAGGTGGTTACCAGCACCCTCGTTTTCGAGGAAAATGGGCAGGTCAGCGAATACGCCGGCGGATACGACGACTGGCTGGTTCAAAGGCCGGAACCAAAAGAGGCGCCCCCCTCCGGCAAAAATGGCCGTGGAAAATCAGGTCAAAGGCCTAAACCCTTGAAGGTCCAGAAACTGGGATTCAATGAAAAGCGGGAGTTTGAAGGACTGCCTCAACGAATCAGCACGCTGGAATCGGAACAACAGAGGCTTTATGGGGCCAGCGCCGACCCCTTGCTTTACAAAAAGGGGAAGGAGGAGGTTTTAAGGATTAAGACCCGACTGGCCGAGGTGGAACATGACATCGAGCAGGCCTACCTGCGCTGGGAGGAGCTGGATGAAAAGACCAATGCGGATCAAGGTTAACGGTATCTTCATAAACTATGAATCCTCCGGCCGGGAAGGGGCTCCGGTGGTAGTGCTCAGCCACTCGCTGGGTTCCAGCCTGGTCATGTGGGAGCCGCAACTGCCGGTCCTGGAGCCCTCATTTCCGGGTGCTGCGGTATGATACCCGGGGCCACGGCGGGAGCGAGGCCGCGGCCGGACCTTATACCTTTGAGCTGCTGGCCGGAGACGTGGTTGGGCTCCTGGAGGGGTTGGGGATTTCCAAGGTCCATTTCGTCGGTTTGTCCATGGGGGGGATGATCGGGCAGGCCTTGGGGTTGGTTCACCCCGACAGATTGCTGAGCCTTACCCTGTGTGACACCGCGGCCGCCAATCCCCCGGGCTCCCGGGAAATCTGGCAGGAACGGATCGATCTGGGTTCGAAAAGAGGGCTTGGCTCCCTTGCTGGAACCAACCCTGGAACGCTGGTTTAGACCCGAATTCATTCGGCAGTCCCCGCCGATCCTGGAGAAAATCCGCCGGCAATTTCTGGCCACTTCCATCAACGGGTACGTGGGCTGCAGCCAGGCCATCATGGAGCTGGACTATTTGACCAGACTTCGGGAAATAAAGATTCCCACGCTGATCGTGGTCGGTGAGGACGACCCGGGGACGCCGGTCAGCGCCGCCCGGGCCATCCAGGAGCGTATTGTTGATTCGAAGCTGGCAATCCTGCCGGGGGCTCGCCACCTGTCCAGCGTGGAGCAGGCCGAGGCCTTCAACCGGGCAATTGCCGGATTCTTGTCCTCAATCTAAAACCGTGCTAAAGCCTTTCATTTAGTGTCCAGTATC
The DNA here is from genome assembly GCA_963716045.1 of uncultured delta proteobacterium. GTDB lineage: Bacteria > Desulfobacterota > RBG-13-43-22 > RBG-13-43-22 > RBG-13-43-22 > CAVQSS01. The sequence goes on from CAVQSS010000028.1 coordinate 108,398, forward strand.
CGTCTATAAAACCAGCAACCAGCAACCTGCAACCAGGAACGCCTTTTTTTTGCATTAATACACCAGCACATTCTTAGCATCCAGGAAGGCGTCCACCAGGGTGGCCCCGGCCACGATTTTGGCCGCCGGGATCAGGTCTTCGGGGGCGATCTGCCGGGCCTTGATGCAGGGTTCGCAGACATAGAGGACCCCGCCGCCCTCCCGGTACAAATCCATCAATTCCTGCAGCGGCGGGAAACCGGCGGCATGGACGTGGCGGGCATAGTTCTTCATCCCCAAATAGACGCCCGTCATCTGAAGAATAATAATCGGTTCAGAATCCATAGCCAGGGCGGTGTTTCCCAGCACGAAGGGGATCGTGGCCTTTTCCGGGCTCTCTTCCGCCGCCGTTACCACAAAAACCAGTTTTTTATTCTGCTCGCTCATAAGAGTGCCTCCTTTAATCAGTTAACCCAATAGTTCTTCCCGTTTATATTAAGCAATTTTCCCGGGTTTGTAAAGGGATGATTAATTCCAGGAGTAGAATTTAAGGGGGCATGCTATCATTTTTTAGCAATTAATTATGGAAAAGGGCTGGAAATGGGAATTGGCATCATCACCTGTCAGGTGCTGGAAAAGGAAATAAAATCCCTGGTTCGGGATAACCCGGAGGTCAGCCATTTCGTGGTGATGGAATGGGGGCTTCATGTCCAGCCGGACCGGCTGCTGGCCGCGGTTTCGGACCAGATCCGAAAAATGGAGGATCAGGTGGAGGCCGTGGTCCTCGGCTACGGTAAGTTGCCAGGCTATGGACCGGCTGCCGGCGAATTTCAAGGTTCCGGTTTTTCGCCCTCCGGCTGAGGACTGCATCGGGGTCCTTTTGGGTCAGGAACGGTACGAGCAGGAAATCCGGAAAGAAGCCGGCACCTGGTTTTTCAGCCGGGGCTGGACGGAAATGGGCATGGACTTCATCTTCCACGAACTGCAAGTCAACCGTCTGGCCGAGAAGGGGCTGGATCCGCTGAAGATAGCCCACCGGATGCTGAAGGACTTTACCCGGGGGCTGTATATTGAGACCGGTCTGGAGGACGACCTTCGGTTATGGCCCAAGGCCCTGGAAATTTCCCGGGAGTTCCATTTGCGTTTGGAAAGGACGAAGGGCAGTATAAGTCTTTTGAAACAAACAATTGAAAAGGCGCTGAAGGAGCAGAATAGACATTTAAAGAATTTTAGGAGGAATTATGGATCTTTTTACCGCTATCAAGGAAAGGCGAAGTTGCCGAAGCTTTTCAACGGAACCGGTCGAGGAGACAACCCTGGAGAAGATCATCGAGGCCGGGATCTGGGCGCCTTCGCCGATGAACGCCCAGCCCTGGGAATTCATTGTGGTCACCAGCCCGGAAGGGAAGGAGAAGATCTACGCCGAGGCGGAGCGCTGCCGACAATGGGCCTTGGGCACCAGCGGCTGGAAGTGGCTGGACAAATACCGTGTTGAATTTTTGAAGGCCGCCCCGGTCCTGGTGGTGGTGGTCGGCGACCCTAAAAAAACCGGGGTGGACCAATTTCTGGAGGACGGTGCGCTGGGCTATCAATACGCCTGCGCCGCCGCGGCCCAAAACATGATGCTGGCCGCCCAGGCCCTGGGGATCGGCAGCCTTTGGTATACGCTGTTCGACAAGAATAACCTGGCGCAGATCCTGGGCATCGATCCCGGAGAAAAAGCCTTTGTCCATCGTCTGCCTGGGAAAGACTTCCGGAGACGTTCCACCGGTGGGACGGAAACCGGTTCAGGAAAAAATCACATTTTTAAGATAAAGGCCGGAAAAGCCGAAGCCACCAGACGATCCGGAGACATTAGGGACAATAAGTCAGGGTAAATTTGGTCTTGACGTGGCAGTTGTAAAGGCCTTGCAGGTCATCATAGGCGAAGCCGTAGGTTTTCGGGCACTTCTGGTGGACGAGGTTTACGTAGTGGGTGGCGGGGACCGGGCCGGCGTTGCACTCGGGGGATAAAATGAAAATCGGTGAATCCTTGGGAGTGGGACAGCAGTAAAGGATGGCCTGGTCGTCAGAGGACGGCAATTGTTTGCCGCCGAAGGTGGTAGCCGAGGTCATATACCCGCAGGGGGAAAAACAGGCGGTTGGAGTTCCCTGATTGGATACGTTTAAATTCACAGAAGCGTGTTGCGGGTAAATTGTGGTTTTATCCCGGTTCCCATGGGTCAGGTCCTCATTCGTGGGACAGGCCGCCAGGGTCAGGCCGGAACAGTCGATGTCCTGGCAGGAAGTCGCCGTATCCCCAGAACGGGTGATCTTGAAGGGCAGGCTGTAGCCATCCACCAGGGACCCGTCATAGGAGGTCACGGCCGCTTTATTCTCACAAGAGGGGTTGTTGGCCGGATCCTGATAGGCGCAGCCCCAGGTTATTTCCATTAGGGAATCAACCGCGGGATGGCACCCTCCGGCCGGGCAGGGCGGATAATCATCCGGTCCCCCCGATCCGTCTCGGCTCTGACCCCAGGTGCACTCCTCGCCCTGGGCATTGCAGCCCCATTTTGGCCAGAAACGTGTGGATATTATCCCCTTGGGGTCCACGGCGTAATCAAAGGATTGGCCGGCTTCAATCTTTTGAACCAGAGGCGTATCGGTCAGCTTATGTTCCTTGGACTGCTGCACCCAGATGCTAGAGGCGCAGTTGTTCTTAACGGTCAGAGGGGGGGGCCCTCCCAGGGATCTTAGAACCAAAGGCAGGTACAACCCGGGAGATGCCCCGGCGGTCTTTGGCGGCAGGGAAAAGATGGCCGAGGCCATCAGCAGGAACATGAATACTTGGCGAAGGTGAAGCACTTTTCGCATGGCGATAGATCTCCCGTATCGAAAATTGAAATGAAAACTTATAGTACCACCCCATCCAGAAACAAGGGTAAAAAAAGAAAACGAAGGAACCGGGTGGTCAAACCATTCATCGGCAGAAATGGCCACAGGGTTTAAACCATGAAGAAAAAAACGACAACAGATACCGGCAGGCGAAAAAATTCTCCGTCAAATCCCGGAGGAGTAGACCCGATCGGCCGAAGGGAGTGCCTTTGCCTCCAGTGCGGGATATCCAATTATTTCGTACTGGAAGACCTGCCGCTGGACGCCTTGGAACCTTCGGAAACCAAGATCTTAGCCAACATATATTGTTCCGAGTGCGGCGGCCCCCTGCTGGTCAGAGGGGCGGCCGGGGAAGAGCCATTTTATCCGATCGAATAAACCGGCGGATCGGAAAAATATTTTCCGAAACAGGACCGTAATTCCCCTTTAAGATCCTCCTTTAGATGCCGATCTAATACCGTGGTGTTGCCTGTTCCCACCACCCATAAATCGCCTGGAGGCACTTATCTATGAAAAGAAAAGGGATTAAAACGGTTTCTTCCTGGCACCCATTCTTGGTTTTTCTCTTGATCCTGGTTTTAAGTTTTCTGCCGAATCCGGCCGTATTGGGGGTGGATGCCTCTTCATCTCATCTCATCTATCTGCCGGTGATCTTGAATCCAACCACTACTCCCAACCCGGGAACCCGTTTGGTTGTTTTTGAGGGCTTTTATAGTACCACCTCCCTGGCCGCCGGCCTGGTGGTTGATCAATTGGCCAAGGAATATGCCGGCTCGCCCATTGTTTTCCTCGAACACCCGGTAACCGATCCCCCGCCTTCCCGTATCAGCAGATATATTTCGGCTTCCATAAGCACCATTCCCCCGATGGTCATGATCGATAGCGGAGACCAAGTCAACAGCGGCATCCTGAATTATTATTCCGTATACAGGAACATGGTAGATCAGGCCCTGACCCGGCCCCCCCGAGGCGGGATTCAAGCCACCTGGCAGCGTATCGGCAACCGGGTCCATTTTTCGGTCCTGGTAACTAACCAGAGCGGGGACGACCTTTTTCTGCCGAAAAATGAGGCGACCGTTCACGCCTTGGTCTATGAAGAGACCAAGGCCGGGGTCACTTCCCGTTATGTCCGGGCGGCGTTATCCAAGAGCATCGTACCCGCCTTGGCGACAGGCGCCTCGGCAACCTTCATACTGGAGACGGGTGACTTGACCGGTGTCGACTGGAACAAGCTGCATTATCTGGCCCTGGTCGATTATCAACCAGGCGGGGTGGCCTTGCTGGAGCCCTATGATGTCCTTCAAGCCGCCATCGCGCTACCGGCGGCAACCCTCTGATCAGACCGTGGTGCTGAAATAATATAAGTTAATGTTTCTGAAAAATAGAATATAATCCCCCAATAATTTGACTGATCTGAAACTGCGGCTTCTTTGAAGGAAAGCCTTTCACCTACCACAGTGACACCGGACCGCCTTCGGCAATGTGAATCCCTGCGCGGGCACCCAGGTTCATTGTTATACGGATCCCGGGCTGGTCAATAGCTCGATCCAGTCCTTCAGCGCCTACCTGGCGCCCGGAAGCCCGGCCATCGACACGGGGTCGAACAGCGCTTGTACGGCCGTCGACTATCTTAAGAGCTCCAGGCCCCAGGATGGCAATGGAAACGGGACGGCAGTATGCGACCTGGGGGCCTATGAAGGGGTCTATGTGTTTAAGATGACCTATCTGCCTCTTATTTTGAAGAATTATTAAAGGGGATTTGCAGGGAAGGTCAACGACCGCCAGAGCCCTGTTAAATAGATCGACATACCGCAATTTGATACCAGGAGGTCCAGGGTGAAAAAGCACTGTTTGTTAAAAAATCTTTTCTGTTCACTGCTCTTGATTTTTTCCTTGACCCCGATTCTAACCCTTTCGCCCCAGGTGGCTGCCGCCGCATCCACTAAACGCTACCTCCCCCTCGTGGTGAAACAACCCTCCACTCCAGGCCCGACAACCCGTGTGGTGGTTTTTGAAGGTTTCTATAACCCAACCTGAGGAAACTGCCAAGCCGCCGGTCTGGTGGTAGATCAGTTGGCCCAGGATTACGTCGGTAAGCCGGTCGTCTTTCTGGAATACCCGGTGACAGGTGCCCCTAATTCTCGGATCGGAAAATTTTGGGCGGCCTTTGGGGGAGGGACGGCATACTTCCCGATGATAATCGTGGACAGCGGCCATCAGGTGCAGAGCGGGGTCGTTTCCTACTATAATACGTATCAATCCCTGGTGGATCAGGAGTTGAGCCGGGCGCCCCAGGCCGGGATTCAGGCCGCCTGGCATCGTACCGGCGACAAGGTCACTTTTTCAATTCAGGTTAATAACTTGAGCGGTGTCGCCTTGTCTTATGCTCAAAACAAGGCCACGGTTCATGCCATTGTTTACGAAGACAAGAAGGTGGGGGTCACCTCCCGTTACGTCCGCTCGGCCGTGTTCCAGAACATCACTACCACACTGGCGCCGGGGTCCTCCACGACCTTTACCTTGGAGACGCCGGATCTGGTTGGAGTCGACTGGAATAAGCTGCATTACCTGGGACTGGTAGACTACCAGCCGGTCAGTGGTTCGGCCTATGATATGCTGCAGGCGGTGGTTGCCCTTCCGGTCTTGTCCGACCACCCGGCCGATTAAAAAAAGTTAGTCCGGTAAAGATGCCAAATCTCCTCTTCCTCGTCTTCGTGCAGCAGAATGAGAGGCCTGGCGCCCAAATGGCATTGTAGGTTGGGAGCGGTGCCGAAGAGGCGGCAGATGAAGGGCCGGGCCGGGTAAATGGTGCAGCCCCGGTCGGAAACATAGGGGCAGGTAGTGCCCTCGGCCTGCTTGAAGATCAAACCGTTTTCTTTAAGGTATCTTTTGATATGCTGGGTTTCAACCTTGGTCTGAGAGGGTACCCCGAAGGCCTGACAGCAGGTCGTACAACCCGGAAGGCAGGGCACCTCGGGGATCAGGGCATAAAGATCCTGGATCTTCAAATGACGACGGAATTCCTTAACGGAGCAGTTCCTGCAGGTCCTGCCAACGGGAGATGCGGGGAACTTCGGGGTCGGCCTCTTGCTCTTGGTCCTTGGTGTATCCCGGGAAGGTCGGAACGTGGTTATCCCGGACATAGGTTATCCAAACCGGGTTCAGGCCGGCCTCTTTAGCCCCCCGGATGTCCGGATCCAGATCATCCCCGATAAAGAGGATTTGATCTCTTTCCACTCCCAATTCGCTGATCAGTTGTTCGAAGACCGAGCGATGGGGTTTCCGGTACCCCAGATCCCCGGAGATCAGGACCACCTCAAAAAAAGGAGTCAGTCCGAAGTAATCCAGCAGTCCGCGGGCCGCGGGTGGGTGGGTGAAATTAGAGAGCAAGCCCAGGCGGTATTTGCCCTTCAGACCGGCCAGCATCTCCTCCGTCCCGGGGATCAGGCGGCAGAAGGCATAAAAGGCCGAGAAATAGGCTTCCACTGCCGCGGCGACCCGGGCATCTCCCGGAGACAGGGGATGCCCCATTTCCGTCAAAGCCGCGCTGATCCAGAACCGGTTGTGGGTTTCTTTTCCTTCCCGGTGGGATTCTTTAATGAAGCGAACCGCCGCCTCGCGATAAACGGTCTGGAACCGGGCCGGATCAAGATCCAGACCGTCGGCGCGGAGGTTGTCGGTGAGCCGGGTTAACGCCTCCCCAACGGCCCCGGGTCCGGCCATGATCAAAGTATTGAACAGGTCAAATCCGATAGCTTGGATAGGATGCTTGAAAAGGCCCATTACTCTATTTTCTTAAGTTGGATGGTCAGGTTTTCCTTGGTCCCCGGGTGAACGTCGATAAACCGCAAATAATCCCGGTAGCCCTGCTTCTTGGCCTCTACTTTATGGCGGCCGGCCAACACCCCTTCCTCATAGGTGTTGTCTTCCCTGGGCTCCACCTTAAGTCCGTCGATGAATACGGCCGCTGCCGGAGGCTCGACTTCGATAAAAATCCATCCGGAACCCGCCGCCCCTTTGGTATCCTGGTAAGGGTCCTGGGCAGGGGGATAATAGCCGCGCGGATAATGGTAGGGGTAATATTGGACCTGGACCAGGGCGGAAGGATTGGCCGAAGGGGCATCGAGAAGGGCGGCAGCCTGCACCGTTCCTACAGAACCTAAAAACAGCAGGGCGAGAACCAGAAGAAAAGAATAGACGACAGAATGGACTTTTTTTACTCGAAATAACATATTGACCCCCTCAGGAATAATCAATTAAGGGTGGGAGTATGATCCGAAGATCAACCCCACACCCTTTGAATAGTCTAGCCAAAAATATTTGCAATTAATCCAGGACTTCCATCAGCTTGCCGCAGCAGGGAGGAATCCGGTCCCCCTTTTTGAGTTCCACGTACTTGTTGCAGGTCTGACAGTAGCAGCGGCCTTCTTTATCCATATACACCTCCGCGTACTCGCCGGCCCCTTTCACCTCCAAACCTTCAATGGCAAAGCGGGCGAATTTGTTTTTCTGGGGGGTGAACTCGCCGACCGGGACCAACTTCTTGCTGAAGCGGACGCAGTCTATCATGATTTTCCACAAGGCCTCGATTTTTTTGGTTTCGTCGGCGTTTTCCGGAGTAAATTCCACTAAATTCTTTTCGATGTTGATCTGCATTGGTCTACCTCCCTTTATTTAGGTCATTGATTGGTCAAATATAAGGGATACATCCCAAAAGGTCAAGGCATGGGTTATCGGCCGAGAAGAAGTTTATCTTCAGGGTCGGCTCAATCACTAATTTCTTGAACCAGAGGAATATGCTGGTATAGTAACCAAAAATCGTCATTTTGGAAAAAGGATCACCTCCATGCCCGAAGAAATATTTCCCGATCTCTATCGGTTGAAAATTCCCTTGCCGGAAAGCCCACTCAAGTACCTCAACTCTTATATCCTGAAAAGTCCGGATCGGAACCTGATCATCGACACCGGCCTCAACCGCCGCGAGTGCCTGGAGGCCATGCAGAATGGCCTGGCGGAGTTGTCCGTCGATCTGAACCGGACCGATATCTTCATTACCCACTTGCACGCTGACCACTTCGGGCTGGTCAACAAGCTGGCCACGGACTCCAACCGCATTTTTTTCAGCCGGCCGGAAAAGGAGCTGATCGAATCCTGGGAAGGCTTCGAGGCCATGATCGCCTACGGCGGCCGAAACGGATTCCCGGAAGATCAATTGCGTGCCGCCCTGGATAAACACCCGGGAAAAAAATACGGCACTCAGTGGATACCGGAACTGAGCCTCCTGGATGACGGGGACGTGATCCAATGCGGCCGTTATCGTTTCCGCTGCGTCACCACTCCCGGTCACACCCTGGGGCACATCTGCCTCTATGAGGCCGACCGAAAGATCCTGATTGCCGGCGACCATATCCTGGATGACATCACCCCCAACATCCAATGCTGGACCGATGGGCAAAATCCCCTGAAATGGTACTTGGCCAGCCTCGAGAAAACGGCGGCCCTGGATGTGGACCGGGTCCTGCCGGGGCACCGGCGGCTTATCCGGGACCATCGCGCTCGGATCGATGAACTGAGGAGGCACCATGAAAACCGGTTGGCTGAAGTCCTGGAAATCCTCAGAAACGACCCTCAGAGCGCTTTCAACGTGGCCTCCCGGATGACCTGGGATATCAAATGTGAATCCTGGGAGGAGTTTCCGGTGACCCAGAAATGGTTTGCCACCGGGGAGGCCATTTCTCACTTGAGATATCTGGAAGAAGATTTTAAAATTGAAAGGGAGAGAGAAGGTGAAAGCATCCGGTTTAAATCTTCCTGAAAATGAGGAACAAACAATGCAAAATAATTCCCGCGGCGACAATAAGAGATGGAAGGCTAAGGTTCGAACTGTTTGGCCCCGGTTGGGATTGACTGTCCTGATTTATCTGGGACTGATGTCCTTACTCTTTGGGGGACTTGATTGTCCGGCGGCGACGAATGACTTGTTTCTGGAGGCGGCCTTGCCCGACCGGTTGGGGCAAGGAGATCCGTCTTTTGTTAAGCGGTCCAGGGTGGCCCAAGTCAACTGGCAGGCCTTGGGGGCTGGGGAGCTTCAGATAAACGCAGGAACGGAAAAGAGATCCGTTCGGTTCAACTTGTTTCCGGACACCTCCTATACGGCTTGGGTCCGGCAGACCGAGGTTACCGGAAACCAGGAGATCATCTGGCAGGGGGGGCTGGAAGGGAACCCTGGCAGCGAAGTGACCCTGGTGATGAAAGACGGCCTTTTGGTGGGTAATGTCAGTTTTCACGGGGGGAGGTTTCAGATACGTTTCCTGGAGGATGGATTCCATCGTATTCGAGAAGTGGATCCCGGCGGCTATCCAAAGGAGGGGGATCCCATTCCGATTCGGGCGGTGAAGGATTTGGCCGAAAAAGTTCCCGAAAAGAAAGACCTCACGCTTTTCTTTCAAAGATTATTTCTTCCGTCGATTTTTAAGCCCCCGATAGTCGACGTGATGGTGGCTTATACCCCGGCGGTTCTGGCCGCGGCGGGCGGAAATTCGGCCGTCAACGCCTTGATCGCCCTGGCCGTGAGTGAAACCAATACCGGTTATGCCAACAGCGGGGTGGACCAGCGGATCAATCTGGTTCATGCCACGCTTTTTTCTTACTCCGAGGCCTTTTTCGATTGGGATATCACCTTGGACCGGTTGCAGGGAACGACCGACGGATTCATGGATCCGGTGCATCCCCTGAGAGAGACCCACCAGGCGGATCTGGTGGTGCTCCTGGTGAACGATGGGCAATTCTGCGGACTGGGATATATCATGGAGACGCCCGCGAAATCCTTTGCCCCTTTTGGTTTCAGCCTGGTCAACTGGGAATGCGCCACCGGGAATTATTCCCTGGCTCATGAAATGGGGCACAACATGGGCAGCGAGCACGACCGGGCCAACGCGGGAGGTTCGGGAAGTTATCCTTATTCTTTCGGATATCAGGCCCCGGACCGATCCTTTCGGACCATCATGGCCTATGACTGCCCGGGGGTGGGGGGCTGTCCCCGGGTCAATCACTGGTCTAATCCGGAAGTGTTTTACAATGGCCAACCCACCGGCGTGGTTTCTACCTCGCCGGTCTCCGCCGATAACCGGCGGTCACTTAACTACACGGCCCCCTTCGTGTGTAATTTTCGGTAAGGCCTATCAAAAAAAAAATCTGAAGGCGGCTCTGGACCGGCCCGGTCTTAATGATGATAGGCGGACTCGGGAAAAATACTGCCCATTTGAACGCGGCCGCCGACGGATCCCATGGCCCGATAGGTTGGGGGGCCCAGTCTAAATCCCAGCCGGTCAAAGCCGTCGTTGGCGATGACGACCGCGGTAGTTTGCGGGGCTTTCTGCATGACCTGCACGACTGCTTGGATGTACCGGCCCCACCAGGCATCGATTTGCCCCCGTTGACCCGATAAGACCTGAGTTTCCCCATCCGAAGCATTCCAGTCCATGCCGGCCACGGTACTCGCCAAAGCATAGATCTGTGCGCCCCAGCGCCCGTTAAACCCGGCTCGGCTCATCTGCCCCGGGACCGCGTTCAGGTCCGCGATGATGAGTTGTGTCGGCCCCGCCTTGCAGTAGCCTTCCAACTTGATCCAGTAGGCGGAATCAATGTTTTGACCGCTAAAGGGGGACTGTTCCATCAAGTTGACCGTCGCCGGCCCGTGCGCCGGCTGTTCCGCCTGGGATGTGGAACCGGATCCGGCAGTGGTACTGGTCGCGGCATTGGTACTGGAACTGGAGCCGCCGCCGGAATTCGTCAAATTATCCCAGTATTGGCAACCGGTTGAAGAAAACATGAGGAGAAACAGGGGAAATAACAGCCAGGTCAATTTTGTCTTTTGCATTGGCCCTCCATAAGGTTTTTTTTATAAAGTTAAAGTATTATATTAACAAAAATGATAAATGTCAATAAAAAACTATAGGTTCATCTTTTCTATTTGATCGAGGCCGGCCTTATTTTCCTGAACGGAAGCTAAGGCCGGTTTTTTGTTGTTCCATCGGGTTATCAGGAACATCATCAAAATAATGGTCAAGGCGCCGGCCATAATCACTACCGGGGTAAGCATCGGCTTCGGAAGGTTTTCATAAAGGCCCACCGCGCCGAACCCGATAAAAATGACCGCCGACCCCCATTTGATGAGCTGCTCCGGGATTTTCTTCCCCATGACGATGCCCACAATGATACCCAAGGCATTGGAAATCATCATCCCGAGCGTCGTTCCCATCCAGACGGTTATTATGGCCTGGTATTCAACCGCCAGGGAGATCGTGGCCAACTGGGTCTTGTCCCCCATCTCGGCCATGAAGAAAGCAACGGTCACGGTCCAGAACGGGCTGAACTGATACCGCTGGTCTTCTCCGCTTAGCTGATCCCCACGGATGGTCCACAGGCCGAAAAGAATGAAGGAAACAGCCGCGGCGATCTTAATGATCCCCAGGGGGACTATCATGGTCAGATAGCTTCCGGCGGCGGCGGCCAGGAGGTGATTGGCGGCCGTAGCCACGAAAACGCCCCACATGACCGTCTGCCACCGGAACCGGGTGGCAAAAGCCATACCCAGGAGCTGGGTTTTGTCACCCATCTCGGCAAGTACTACAAAGATCAGGGAAGCAATAAACGCGGTCATTAACACCCTCTTTTTTTTTCAAAAAAAAAGCGAGGGCTTCAGCATGACATTGTTGTCACACCAAAGCTCTCGCTTATTGGCTTTGAAACCAACGACAAGGCCAGGCTTTCGCCAGTATGTTGACCTTGTCTTTGTAAGCTACTCCGCTTTAGTTGATAAGATTTGGCTTTTTATATTAATCCATAAAATATAAAACAAGGGAAAGACAGAGTCAAGGATAAAAATCGGACGGAATTTAATCGAACAGTTCCTCAAAAAATGATTTCTTACGGTGTTTCTTGTGCTCATATGAACCATGATACTCTTCTTTTACAGGGCGACCATAATGCTGCTCCGGAGGCCGGGAGGCCGCCTCGGCCTGCTGGGATTGAGACTTCTCGATGATTTTATCGAGTTCGCCCCGGTCGAGCCAGACTCCCCGGCACTTCGGACAATAGTCAATTTCAATCCCCTGCCTCTCGGACATTACCAAATCAACGCTGCACACTGGACACTGCATGTTCAATTCTCCTTTCGATTTTGATTGTTGCCGTCCTGCCTTTCCTGAACGGAAGTTATGATCATAGTCTCATAGCCTCAAGTCTGGCTATGCTTTGGTCCATGGGCGGGTGGGTGCTGAAAAGCTTTAATAGACCTCCTCCGAAAAGGGGATTGAAAATAAACAAGGCTATCCGGTTCGAAGTTTAATAGACTCGCCTCTTAATAAACTTTTCAATTTCCACGGCCACAAAAACCAGGCTGGAAAGACCAAACACCAGGAGCAATTCCCCCGCGGTCAGCGGTTCGGTTTTGAACACGGGGTTCAGGGCTGGGATATAAATGGTCGCCATCTGGAGCAATATGGTCAGCAGGACGCAGAATAACAGCGACTTATTGGTAAGCAGCCCCTGTTTAAAGATCGACAGCCGTTCTGAACGGATGGCCAACACGTGGCCCAATTGGAGCAGACAGAGCGTGGTAAACACCATGGTCTGCCAATGGGTGTCGCCCTGGCGGATGGCCCCGGCCTGCAGTCCGAGCACTACGCCGGCCATCAGGAGCCCGACCCAGATCGCATGAATGCCCAACCCCTGGGCAAAGATGCTTTCCCTGGGGTCCCGTGGCGGCCGTTTCATCAGGTCTTTTTCTCCAGGCTCGGCGGAGAGGGCCAGGGCCGGCAGACCGTCGGTGACCAGATTGATCCAGAGGATGTGGATCGGAAGCAGCGGGATCGGTAAACCTAGGAAAGGGGCTAGAAAAAGGGTCCAGATTTCTCCGGAATTCGTGGTCAGGAGATAGCGGATGAACTTGCGGATATTGTCATATATCTTGCGTCCTTCCCGCACGGCCGTGACGATGGTGGCGAAGTTATCGTCCATCAGAATCAGGTGGGAGGCCTCTTTGGATACATCGGTGCCGGTGATGCCCATGGCAATGCCGATATCCGCCCGCTTCAATGCCGGCGCGTCGTTGACCCCGTCCCCGGTCATAGCCACATATTGCCCCTTATCCTGCAGGGCCTGGACGATCTTCAGCTTCTGTTCAGGCGCTACCCGGGCGTAAACCTGTATCTTTTCTACCCGGTTTTCGAATTCCTCTTGAGAAAGCTGATCGAGTTCCCGTCCGGTCAACACGGCGTTTTCTTCCCCCTCGAGGATCCCGATCCGCTGGGCAATTACCCTGGCCGTCAGCGGGTGGTCCCCGGTGATCATCACCGGCCGGATGCCGGCGGACCGGCACAGAGCCACGGCCTCCCTTGCCTCCAGCCGGGGCGGATCCATCATCCCGACGATTCCGACCAACACCAAATCCGTTTCCACTTCTTCCGAGGTCAGCGGGTCCGGGAGGCTGTCCCAAACCCGCAGGCCGAATCCCATTGCCCTCAGACCGTCCCCGGCGATTCGGTCGGCCATCTCCAGGATCTGCGGCCGATCAAGATCCTCCAGACCCCGGCGGGTAAATGCCTTTTCGGAGCGCGCCGCTATTTCCTCCACCGCCCCCTTGGTAAAAGAAATAACCCGGCCGTTCTCCCAGGGATGAAAGGTGGTCATCAGTTTTCGATCCGAGTCGAAAGGGATTTCGGCCAGGCGGGGAAACTTTTCATCGAGTTTTTCCCGAAGGAAGCCCTTTTCCCTCGCCAGGTTGAACAGGGCCGCCTCGGTCGGATCGCCGAGGACGGCTCCGGAGGCGTCCAGCCGGGCGTCATTGGAAAGGGCCAGGGCAGTGAGCAGCATCCCCGGGGGTTTCCTGGCGGAAAGAGGCACCTCCGCGCTTTCCGGGCCGGCCGTTGGGAGTTCATCGGACCGGAACAGACGGCCGTCGACATAAACCGTTTCCACGGTCATGCGATTCAAAGTCAAGGTTCCGGTCTTGTCGGAGCAGATATAGGTGACCGACCCCAGGGTCTCCACCGCTGGCAGTTTCCGGATCAACGCCCGCAGTTTGACCAGTTTCTTGGCGCCCAGGGCCAACGAGATGGTAATGACTGCCGGCAGGGCCTCGGGGATGGCCGCCACCGCCAGGGAGATGGCCGTGAGCAGCATCAACAGCGGCGGTTCGCCCCGCAAAAGGCCGGCGACGAAGACGATGGCGCAAATAGCCAGGACTGCATAAGCAAGTTTTTTCCCGAAGGAGGTGAGCCTTTTCTGCAGAGGGGTTTTCCCCTCTTCCTGGCCCTGCAGCAGGGTGGCGATCCGGCCGAGCTCCGTCTGCATCCCGGTGGCCGTCACCAGTCCCTGCCCTCGCCCGTAGGTGACCAGCGTCCCCTTAAAGACCATGTTTCTTCGGTCACCGATGGACAAATCCTCTTCCGGTAAAGCCTCGGTTTGCTTTCCTACCGGCAGGGACTCACCGGTCAGGGCCGCCTCTTCGGTCCGGAGCTGGACTGTTTCACTCAGCCGGATATCGGCCGGAACCACATTCCCGGCCTCCAGGAGTACCAGGTCCCCGGGGACGAGCCGGTCCGCGGGGATCATGTCGGGTTTCCCGTCTCGAATGACGGTCGCCTCAGGGGCCGCCATTTTTTTCAGGGCGGCCATGGCCTTTTCGGCGCGGTATTCCTGAATGAAACCGAGCACGGCGTTCAGCAGCACGATCACGGCGATGGCGATAGAATCCGACGGCTCGCCGATGACTCCGGCTACCACCGCGGCGGCGATCAGCACCAGGATCATAAAATCCTTGAACTGATCCAGGAACATCATCCCCAACGATTTATGTTTTTTTTCGATGAGTTCGTTCGGGCCGAAGCGCTCCAGTCGCTGGGCGGCTTCCTCCGGGGTAAGTCCTTTGTCGGAGGATTGAAGTCGCTCCGTCACCTCTTTCGGATCAAGCTGGTGCCAGTGGAATGATCCGATGGTTTTGTCGGTTAAGACGTTCATGTTGTCTGTTGCCCTTGCGGTAATTCAGAGGTTACCAAAAATGATTTTAAAAGTTCTATCCTTCCCCCATCCTAAAAAAAAGACCTTCGTCACGTCTACTCCCGTGACAAAGGTCTGGCTTGTTAGGCGTTGATCTAACGGGTGGTACCGGCCTTCTTTTACGAAGGCGTAATGACGATAGCCACCTTAAAAGTTACTCCCCTTTGTGAATTATAGTACTTATCAAACGATAGCCGCCTTGTCAAGAAATAATTCAGCCATAATTTTTTGCAGAAAAAATTATGGCTGGTTAGAACTGACGGGTTCGCCAAAAGTCCGTAAGAGAGAGTTTGTCATCCTGAGTCCTTCGCCTGCTGTCATCCTGAGCAAAGCGAAGGATCTCGTCTTTCGGCTCAGGGTAAACTCCGCGAGGGATCTATCTCTTTCAGCTACTTGAGGGATCCTTCCCTTCGGTCAGGATGACAGTCTTAGACTTTCTGCGAGGTTATCAGAACGATCTCTATCATTTTTCCCACTTGGTGTCGATAATCTCGGTCAGCACCCCGTTGAGTTTCTTGGGACGGATAAAGGCGAATTCACAGTCCCGGAAGGGCCGGGCGACTTCCCCGTTCGGGGCCGGGATAAAGGGGTAGCCTTTCCCCTGGAGTTCCGCCACCGCCTGGCGGGTATTATCTACATTGAAGCTGATCAGCATGACCCCTTCGCCCCGTTTTTCGATGAATCTGGCCACATCGCCGTCGGGGGTGGTGGATTCCATGAGTTCAAAGCCGATCTCGCCGATCCGGTAGCGGGCTACCCGGATCTTTTCCCGTTCATCCACATAGGTTTCGTCCGGGCCGGACTTCCCTAACAGGGGTTCCCAGACTGTCTTGGCCGCCTCCAGGTCTTTCACGGCGATGCAGATATGATCCATCTTGTTGATCTCCATTTTCTTCTCCAATCCCGAACCAAAAAGTTTTGAATTTATCATCCAATTATTCCATTTGAATAATAAAATGAAAAGGGTAAAATTGTAACATGGATTTTCCAGAATATTACCGATCAACCTTTACCCCGGCAAAGGAAATAGAGAACCGCCTGGCCGCCTTTCAGGCCCTGCTGGCTGAGGAGAAATTGGAGGCGGCGCTCCTCCACCAGTTGGTGGACCTCTATTATTTTTCCGGGACCGCGCAGCAAGGGTTTCTTTATGTCCCGGCCCGGGGGGAGGCGATCCTGTTGATCAAAAAGGAATACGAGCGGGCCCGGGAAGAAAGTCCCCTGGCCCGGGTGGAGCCGCTGCCTTCCCTGGCCGGGCTGGGAGACCGGCTGCGGGAGTTGGACTGTCGGGTCCCGGTTCGGCTCGGGCTGGAACTGGATGTCCTGCCGACGGGCATCTTTCGTTTTGTTCAAAAAATCTTGAAATTTGAACAAGGAGTGGATATCTGGCCCTTGATACGATCGCTTCGGGAGACCAAGTCGGAATACGAAATGGGCCTCCTTCGGAAAGCCGGGGAGATCGGGTCCGGGGTCTATCGGGAGGTGGCGGAATTCATCCGCCCGGGTCTGTCGGAAATCGAGGTGGCCGGCTGGATGAATTACCTGGCCATGCGCCGGGGCCATCAGAATATCCTGCGCAGTCGGGGCTTCAACAGCGAGATCTATAACTGGCACGTGGTCAGCGGGGCACTGGGGACCTTGCCCAGCAGCATCGACGCCCCGTTTAACGGGCTGGGGTTGAGCCCGGCTTTCCCGCTGGGGGCCGGTTTGAAACCCCTCGTCGCCGGGGAACCGGTGTTGATCGATTTTGGGACCTGCTATACGGGCTACCAGGTGGACCAGACCCGGATGTATTCCATCGGGAAACCGGGTGCGGAATTTCTGGAGGCCTATGCCGCGCTTGAAGAGATCGAGGCCGACATCATTCGCAACTTGCATCCGGGAGTCCCGGCTGAAAGTCTTTACCCCCTGGCTCTGGCCAGGGGCCGGGAACTGGGGTTTGAAAAGGTCTTTCTGGGACCGCCGGAAAGAAAAATACGCTATGTGGGCCATGGGGTGGGGCTGGAAAGCCCCGAGATCCCCTTTCTGGCCCCGGGGCACACCTATCCAATCCGGGAAGGGATGACTCTGGCCTTGGAGTTGAAGATCGTACTCCCGGGGGGAGCGGTGGGGTTTGAAAACACGGTGGCGATCACTGGAGATGGGGTGGTGAAATTGACCACCGCCAATGAAGAATTCTTTGTTTTGTAATAATAAAGGTTTGACGATCCAATTCCTTTGAACTAAAATTATCAAAGTTGCCCCATTTTTCAGATCTTGAGGGCCATTTCACTTCGAGGAAATAGGGAATCAGCCCATATTGAAAACCATCCTGACGGGATATATTGAATCCGCTCTGACCGAAGCGGTGTACGACAAACTGGAAGACGGGTCCTTTTTCGGAAAGATTCCTTCCTGCGTGGGGGTCGTGGCTTTCGGGAAAACCCTTCGGGAGTGTGAATATGAACTTCACTCCACTTTGGAGGAATGGATCCTGCTGGGTCCTTAAACTCGGACACCCTCTCCCCATATTTAAAGATTTTGACCTGAACCGGGTTCAAAATCATGAGTCCATGGCGGCCTTGTTAACGCCGGACCTTTATTTCGCGTCTTAGGCGGATTGGATTTGCCGGTCCCTATCCGGGGTCCAGACATGCCTTTATGGTTTATAGGGACTATCGCGTGAGCATTCCGGCCAATCCCGAATATTCTTCCCCTCAATTAAAGAGGATGATCCGTGAAGTCCAGGAAATAATCGGGCGTACGATTAACGAGGCCGAATGGAATCAAATGGATTGAAGTTTAATTACCGTTCCAGGACCATAAAACCGAAGGAGAAAGGGGACAGACGCATGATGGCACTGAAGGTGAACGGCAAGAAGGTCAAGGTGGATGTGCCCCCGGACACACCACTGCTCTGGGTGATCCGGGACAACCTCAAGCTGACCGGGACCAAGTACGGCTGCGGGATCGGAGAGTGCGGGACCTGCACGGTGCTCATTGACGGCCGGCCCGAACGCTCCTGCACCATCCCGGTGAAAGAGGCCCAGGGAAAAAAGATTACCACCATCGAGGGGCTCTCGGAGGACCACCCGGTGAAAAAGGCCTGGATCAAAGAACAGGTGGTCCAGTGCGGCTATTGCCAGCCCGGGGTCATGCTGCAGGTGGCTTCCTTGATCGCCGAGAAACCCCGGCCCAAGGCCGAACAGGTGATCGGGAAAATGGACGACCTCATTTGCCGTTGCGGCACCTATCCCCGCATCAAAAAGGGGATTCAGACTGCCATTCAAATGATGGGGAAGGAGGGTAAAAAATCATGAGCGCCTCGATCAGCAGAAGGACCTTTTTGAAGGGTTCCCTGGCCGCCGGGGGCCTGACCATTGCCGTCTCGGTCACCGATTTCGGGTTTACCATTCTGAATGCCTCGGAGAAAAAGGACCTGGCGGCCTTCAGCCCCAACGTCTGGCTCCAGATTACCTCCGATAACCAGGTCACCATCACCATCGGCAATTCCGAAATGGGGCAGGGGGTGCACACGGCCCAGGCCATGATCGTGGCCGATGAACTGGAAGCGGACTGGAAGGATGTGCGGGTAAAACAGGGAGAGGCCCTGGACGGCTTCAAGAGCCCGCTCTTGAAATCCCAGATCACCGTGGGCAGCGGCAGCGTGCGGGGTTTCTACGAACCTTTACGGAAGGCCGGAGCGGCCGGTCGGGCCGTGCTCGTCCAGGCGGCGGCCCAGACCTGGAAGGTGCCCGAGGCCGAATGCCGGGCCGTGAAGGGCCAGGTGATTCATGAAAAGAGCAAAAAGAAGCTGACCTATGGAAAACTTTGCGAGAAAGCGGCCAAGCTGGAGCTGCCCAAGGACCCGCCGCTGAAAACCGAGGCCGAGTTTCGGTACATGGGCAAGCCCATGCCCCGGGTGGACATCCCGGAAAAGGTCAGCGGCCGGGCCATCTTCGGAATGGATGTGGACCTGAAGGACCTCCACTACGCCGTGATCGCCCGGCCTTCGGCCTTCGGGGCCAAGTTGCTTTCTTCGGATACGAAGGGTGCGGAGCAGGTGCCCGGAGTAATCAAGGTGCTCCAGATCCCCCAAGGTGTGGCCGTCTGCGCCACCTCCACCGCCGCGGCCTTAAAGGGGAAGGCGGCCCTGAAGCTCGAATGGGATAAAGGCACCCATCCGGACATGGACAATGCCTCCATTGAGAAAACCATGATGGCCGACCTGGACCGACCGGGGGCCAAGGTTCAGGATACCGGGGACATCAAAAAGGCCCTGGGGGAAGCGGCCAAGAAAGTGGAAGCCACCTATTTCGTCCCCTTCGTGGCCCATGCCACCATGGAACCCATGAATTGCACGGCCCAGGTGACCCAGGACCGTTGTGACATTTGGGTCCCCACCCAGGCCCAGACGGCAATCCAGGGGATTGCGGCCAAGACGATTGGACTGCCCCCGGAAAAGGTCCATATTCACACCACCTACCTGGGGTGCGGGCTGGGCCGGAGGTCCAGAGCCGATTTTGTGATCGAAGCGGTAACCGTGGCCAAGGCCCTCGGCAAGCCGGTCAAGCTGATGTGGAGCCGGGAAGAGGACATCAAGTATGACCACTTCCGTTCGGCCATGTCCCACCGGATCACCGGGGCACTGGATGACCAGGGCCGGTTGACCGGCTGGAACCACAAGACGGCCTGTGTTTCCCTGCTGAAAACTCTCAACCCGGCGGCCATCAAGGACGGGGTGGACTCCTATTGCCTGTGGGGGCTGTGGAACGTGCCTGATTCCCCCCACTGGAACGACCGGCTTCAGTATGAGATCCCCAACCTCTATATTGAGATGAACATCACCGATCTGCCCATTATTGTGGCCCCCTGGCGTTCGGTCCAGAACGCCCCCAACGCCTTTCCCATCGAATGCTTCATTGATGAGGTGGCCCAGGCTGCCGGAAAGGACCCGCTCGAATTCCGACTGCAGAACCTGAAGAACAACAAACGGGCTACCCGGGTGCTGGAGACCGTGGCGGCCAAGGCCGGCTGGAGCAAACCCCCGGCCAAAGGGATCGGACGGGGAATCGCCCAGCACGCCTGCTTCGGCTCCTATGTGGCCCAGGTGGTGGAGCTTTCGGTGGATTCCAAAACCGGCAAGATCAAGGTCCATCGGGTGGTGGCGGCGGTAGACTGCGGCCCGGTGATCAACCCCGATCCCCTGGTGGCCCAGATCGAAGGGGCCGTGACCATGGCCCTGAGCACCGCTTTGATGGAGGAGGTCCGGTTTGCCAAGGGCGGGGTGGCTTCGGCCAATTTTGACGATTACCGTTTGATCCGGATGAGCGAGGTGCCGGAAATAGAAGTACACATGATCAAAAGCACGGACAAGATCGGCGGCATCGGGGAACCCGGGGTTCCGCCCCTGGCCCCCGCTGTGGCCAATGCTTTCTTTAATGCCACCGGAGTCCGGATCCGGCGCATTCCGCTCACCCCGGCCCGGGTACTGGAGGCCCTGAAGAAGGCCTGAGATTTTTCGAAGATCTAAACGCGAATTTAATTTTCCCAAGGCCGCCGGGTTCGACCGGCGGCCTTGTTTTTCTAAGAGTTGTTTATATCGGTTTAATAGGTAATCACCTTTGGGTAATAATACCTGGTGAGGATCGGAGGTGTTTTAGGCCAATTAGAGGCAACGAACCAATTTCCCAAGTATAATCTTTGAGTACTTCCTGCTTGCAAATTACATTTGTTAAATATCCGAAGAGTTGAAACGCAAATAGTTGACGGACCCCCCCAAATTTAAGGTTCCAGTCTAATGAAAAACCTCCTATTTACTATTCCCAAAAACCTGTATAATGGGGTCCAATCAAAGGCCAGATAAGTAAGAGAAGCTGTCTTCCAACAGCGCACTTTACCCTAAAGGGAGGCCAACAGATGGAGGAATTTAGGAAACCCTGTCACTCATTCGAGAGGCAGGGTTTTTTATTTCAACTTCGGCTTAAGGAGATAATTTCATGGCCCCGGATCCACTGAAAAGAAAACTTGCTGCCATTCTGAGTGCTGATGTCAAGGGATACAGCAGGCTCATGGGCGAGGATGAGGAAGGGACTATCCACACCCTGAAGGTTTACCTGGAGGTTATCGCCGGGTTTATTCAACAGCACAGAGGACGAGTAGTCGCAACCGGGGGAGACAGCGTGTTGGCGGAGTTTGCCAGCGTGGTGGATGCGGTCCGGTGCGCAGTAGGCATCCAGGAGGAGCTAAAAGACAGGAATAAGGGGTTATCGGAAGATCGGCGGATGGAGTTTCGGATTGGGGTCAATCTGGGGGATGTGGTTGAGGAAGGCGATAATATTTTAGGGGACGGGGTGAATGTTGCCGCTAGGATGGAGAGTCTGGCTGAACCAGGGGGCATTTACATCTCAGGAACCGCTTTTGACCATGTGAGGAGCGTTGGAATGCGCGCAGAAGGCCATTGGCCTGAGTGATTCCTGTGCGAAAGCTTATGCCTTGGTGGGTTACATTAATCTCCTTAACAGAAAGTTCGATGAATCGATTGAAAACGGAGAAAAGGCTGTCAGAATTAATCCCAACGACCCGCAAATGCTTCTCATCTTAGCAGGCATCATGCATTTTAATGGAAAATTCGACGAGTCGATTGCACTGGCCAAGAATGCGATGCGCTTATGCCCTTATTATCCTGCTTTCTTTTTGACCCCGCTGTGTAATTCTTACATTTTAACCGGACGTTTCGAGGAGGCCTTAAAAGCAGGCGAGTTATTGCTTGCTCGCGCGCATAAAGGTGAGTTTAGTCCTTTAATGGCGCAAATAATTTTGGCTGAGGTATATATAGGACTTGGACAGGATCAGAAAGCAAGGGCACATGCCGAAGAAGGGTTAAAGATAAATCCAAATTATTCATTAGCCGATTTACAAAAGAGGATGTATTACTATAAAAATCCATCCTATTTAGAACGGCGTATTGAGGCTCTTCGAAAGGCAGGGATGAAATGAAAGTGGGTGACTTGCAGGGAAGCCCCCTTTCAATCTGATTATGCACTTGTTACCAGTAATTATTGACTTTAGTGGACAACAACAAACAACATTAGTAGGAGTCCGGTTCGGCGGGTAGACTGATATCCCCTGATCACACAGTTAGGAACGGTCCCTCCAAAAAACCAGGGTGTCCGAAAAATTTTGACCTGGAATTCAATCCGGGCAGGGCCAAGACGGCAGCATAATGGAACGGATGACAGGTCGTTTACGCCTTCACAGGGTTTGGCCTCCACGGCCAGCGTTCACCTTCTGAAGATGCTCCTTGCCGTACCCGCCGGTGAAAGGCGGCGGCCGGAAGAAAGAGGCTGAGCAGCAGGCCCAGGGGGGGCATAAAGGCCATGGTTTGCTGGGCGTACGGGACGCCCCAGGCATCGGCCACTGCACTCGGGAGGGTGACTCCTAATCCGTCGGTCCCAATGGGTAAATCCTTTCATCAGTCCGGAGACCAGTCCCCATCGGCCGGCTAATCCGAACTTTGGGGAACACCGATGGACTTCAGCGCCGCTGATCCTATGGTAAGTTGTAGTTTATCCTTGTTCATTTTTCTAGTTTCTGATATTCTGAAATCAGAAAAGTAAACCTTGAGGTGGGAGGATGGAAACCGCAAAAATCTATACGGCCGAAATAAAATCCCGTGGGCAGCTTACCATACCTAAAAAAATTCGGGAAAGCGGTGTCTTGGAAGAAGGCCAGGTCGTTTCCTTGATCCCCGTGGGCGATTCGGTTTTGATTTCCCCCAAGAGGCTTCCCTTGGACGAGGCTCGGCGGAAGATCAAGAAGATCCTCACGGCTGCCGGTGTTTCCGCGGAAGAACTCTTAGCTGGGCTCCAAGAGGAAAGAAAGGGATTGTTCGAGGAAATCTATGGCAACAAAACCCGTTAGGGTCTTTCTCGACTCCAATGTGATCCTATCGGGTTTTATTTCCGAACGGGGCGCGCCCAGGATCCTTTTGGACCTATTGAGCCTCGGATTTCCATTGCTCAGGGGTTTGACCGGGCAGTACAATATTATTGAAATCGAGCGGAATTTGAACAAGAAACTGCCAGGCTGCATTTCCGTATACAAAAAGTATTTTCCCAAGTTGCATCTGGAAATTATTCCTCTCCCCACCATCATCGAGATAAAAAAATATGCCGGGGTCACGGCCGCTAAGGACGTACCGGTCCTCGTTTCCGCTTTAAAAGGAAAGGCGGCTTTTCTGGTAACCGGGGACAAAAAGGATTTTTCACATCTCACTGAACGGAAAAATCCCCTGCCCTTCACGATACTAAATCCAGCGGATTTTTTAGCTCGGATCAGCGATTTTCTCGAAAGCGGCATTGTGCCACCCAATCCAAAAAAAACTCAGGAAAGGGGTTGAATCTTTTGGGCCATGATAGGCGTTTCCATAATCGGTCTGGTTATCAAGCATGCCGGGGCAAAATCTGGCCCCCATTGATCCCCGACGTTAGGCTGCAAATCCAATCCCTGTTGAAATGAACGATTACGTTGCTTTGATTTTGGGTGTTGTATGTGCCGGTATAGGCGGAGAGCTTTTTGTTCGCGGTGCTATCGGCCTCGCTTACTGGGCGCGCGTTTCTCCAGGGATTATCGGTGCAACCGTTGCGGCATTCGCCCCATCGAGCCCGGAATTGTCAGTCAATATAAATGCCGCTATGCTGGAAAACCTCAAATCGCCCTCGGCGACGCCCTTGGTAGTAACGTTGTAAATGTTGCCTTGATTCTCGCCCTGGCGTTGGTAATTTCTGGAATCCGAAGTCCTCGTGATAGTATAAAACGGGATTTTCCGGTGGCATTACTGGTTCCTATAATCACGGGTGTTCTATGTCTGGATGGCGTACTTTCCAGAATCGACGGTTTACTAAGGTTGAGCATGTTTCTCGCTTGCCTTGTGGCGGCGGTTATCGAGGCACGAAAACAACGAAGTGCTGCGAATGAGGTTCTTGGGGAGCAACGAGGATGGTTGGCTGCACTTTTTTGCATCGCCGGCCTGGTCCTCCTTTTCGCTGCCGGAATTCTCATTGTGAAAGGAGCAAAAGGCACTGCCATTTCTTTTGGCATAGATGAATTCATCATCGGGGCAACTTTTGTGGCAATTGGCACGTCCGTGCCTGGCAGAACCAGGACGGCAGCAAAATGGAACGGATAAGAGGCGTTTCACCCTTTACAGGGCCTCGCCTGCTCGATTAGAGCGATGAAACGGTTCCTTATTCCATCCTTGTAATTTTTTTTCTAATGATAGTATTTTTTATGGTATAGTCCCACCCCAATAAGACGAGATCCCCCCGTTTTTTTTTAACCTCAAGTTATTGGAGAACACTCATGCTGAAACAATGCGGCCGGCTGTTGGTACACTTGCTGTTGCTATCCTTCACTCTGACGGGCCCGGGGATGACCCAAGCGGACGTCGTCCAATTCACCGTTCTCCACACCAATGACTTTCACGGGAACCTGGAGCTGTCGGGCAGCAACCCCGGGGCGGCGCGGATGGCCTCGAAAATCAAAGCTATCCGGGCGGCCAAGGACGCGCTGGGGCAGCAGGTGCTGCTCTTCGATGCCGGGGACATCATCCAAGGCACCCTGCTCTCCAATCTTATGAAGGGGCAGCCGACCATCCAGTATTACAAGACCATCGGCTACGATGCCGTTACCTTCGGCAACCATGAATTCGACTGGGGCCAGACGGTCCTGGCAGCCCGCGTCTCTCAGGCAATCAATGATGACGGCAATCCCAACACCAAGGAGTTCCCGTTCCTGGCGGCCAACATCGTTCTTCAGGGCACCGCGTCGGACTGCGCCTCGGCTGGCTGGGACCTGCCGTCCTTCATCCCGGCAGCCTACCGGGTTTTTGAAATTCCCACGGCCACCAAGCCCCTGCGGGTGGGGGTGATCGGGGTCACGACCCAGGAAACCGCCTCCATCGTCAAGTCTTCGGCCGTCGCCGGGCTCTGTTTCAAAGACCCGGAAGAGGCCATTCTACATTATTATGACGCGTTGCGGGGGGCGGCGGACGTGCTCGTCGTACTGTCGCACCTCGGCAACACGGACGGCGGTTACGGGTACGGTTTTCCGGTCTATGGGGACCAGACCCTGGCCTCACGGCTGAACCAGGCCGGGAAGCCCGTAAACCTGATCATCGGCGGGCACAGCCACACCAATCTGTCCGCAGCTACCACCGTGGGTAGCACCAAGGTCGTCCAGGCCTATTATGCCGGTCGAAGGTTGGGACAAATGGACTTTACGGTTGACCGTTCCGCCGGTACGGTGACGCAAACCTGGACCTCGAATGTGATCAGCACCGGTGACCCCGAGGATCCCGGGGTCAAGACACTGGTTTCCTCCTTTGTCTCCGATCCGGCCTACCAGGGGCTGATCAATCAGCCCGTTTTTTATACCAACGGTCCAATCGTGCGATATTATGATGGAGACAATCTTATGGGCAAGATGATCGACGACGCGGTGTACAACGACCTGAACCATGACGGCGATCCCAGCAACGATGTGGACATGGTTTTCAATAATGCGGGCGGGTTACGGGCCGATATCGCCTGCGCGGCGCCGCCTTGCAAGGTAACCTATGGCATGACGTTCAGCGTCCTGCCCTTCGGTAACACCACAGTGGTTGGGACTATGACCGGGAGCCAGATCCTGGAACTCCTGAATCAAAGCGCCACCCTGTTCAAGGGCGCCTTACAGATGGCCGGGGTCCGGCATAAATTTTACCGTTATCAAACGACGGGGTATACGTATGCCTGGGGGGCCTACGAGGTCAAAGTGTGGGATAAGCAAACCTCGGCCTGGGCCCCCCTGGACCTGAAAAAGAATTACCGGGTGGCCACCAACGAGTTCCTGGCCCCGGCCGGGCAGGACGGCTTTACCCCTTTTAAGTATATGACCAACCTCAGCTACTGGGGGGATCAGCTCGACCAGGTAAACCACTGGATGAGCCAAACCTACCCCTTGAGCAACCCGTACAACGAAACAGCCGACGGACGGATCACCCGCGAAGGTGGCGACACCTATCTCCAGGGGGTTTCGCCGGTTATCCCGGTGACCCTCCTACACCATAACGATTCCCACGGTTACCTGTTGAAGAGCGGGACCACGCCCGGGTACAGCCAATTGGTGACCCTGATCAAACAGGAACGCCAGTACAATCCGTCCCGCACGCTGCTGCTCAACGCCGGGGATTTTCTCCAAGGCGATCCGATGATGTATTATTTTCGCACAGCCCCTAAGGGAACCGCCGGGGACGGGACAGCCCTCGATCCGAGCCTGCAGATCAATCCCCTGATCAAGGCCTTCAATCTGGTGGGCTATGACGCCGTCACGCTCGGTAACCATGAGTTTAATTTCGGCAACCTGGTGTTCGTGAACAATCTCGCTCAGGCCGCCTTCCCCCTGCTGCAGGCCAACGTTTCCGATGCCGGCCCCTATGGACTGAGCCAGGCCGGGGTTTTGCCCTACACGGTCAGGACGATCGGGGGGGAGAATATCCGGGTGGCCCTGCTGGGCATCGGCAATCACCGGGTGCCGCATTTCGAAATCCCCACTAATATTCCGGGCCTTACTTTTTCAGACCCGATCACCGCCGCTCAGACCTGGGCCCCGTCCTTGCAGCAGTCCAATGACGCCGTGGTGGCCCTGACCCATATCGGTTTCACCGAAAACCCGGCAAACAAGGAATTGGACGACCGGGTGGACACCCGTCTGGCTGATCAGGTCTCCGGTCTGGATGCCGTCATCGGCGGGCACAGCCACACCGACCCCAGCCGGCAGACGACGGCTTCCGGTTCCTATGAATACCTGCCGACGATCTTAGCCGGACCGGGGAACACGCCGGTGGCGGTGGCCCAGGCCTACCGCTATAACACCTATCTGGGTGAGGTGGTGCTGGGGTTCAAACCGAAACCGGGAGGCTATCAGGTTGTCTCCCGGACTGGGCGTTATCTGGCGGTGTCCTCCGGGACTGCAGAGGACGCGGACATCGTTAACCTGGGCGCCCCCTATCGAACGCGGTTCGAGAGCTACCTGGCACAGGGTATCGGACAAACCGCGGTGCCGATCGATGCCCTGAGCGGGTTCACCCAGGAGACCAACGGGGCCAACCTGGAGGCGGACGCCTCGATTTTCAAGCTGAACTGGCTGGGAATCCCCGTGGACTTTCATCTCTCCGGCGCCATGGCCAACCGCCAGGTGGCTGGCAGCGCGTCGGTCTCCGCCCCCGCCACCCTCACGGTGAACGATGCCTTTTCCCTGATGCCCTACGACTATTCCCTGGTGGTAGTCCGGCTCAACGGCCCGCAGCTCAAGGCAATTCTGGAACGCAGCTATCGAAATTATTATTATTACAAATACGTTCCCGGCTACGGCGATTATTCCTATTCCACGGCCTGCCAACTGGACATCAGTAGGGGCGGGCGGATCGTCTATCGCGACTCCCACCCGGGTCTGCCGGACGGTCATAATGTGCTGGGGTTATATTACCGGGACGTGGCCCAGGTGGAACGGCAGGTAAATTTTAACGACCCTTCTACCTTTTACCGGGTTTCCACCCTGAACTATTTGGTTTCCGGCGCCTGCAACTTTAATGACAACGGGGCGACCCTCTGGCCGTTGACCCAGATCGAGCAGGATACCTCTTTTTCCCTGCGCGACGCGTTCATTGATTACCTCCGGGCCCAGCCCGGACCTGTCTCACCGGCAGTGGAGGGACGCCTGCAGTACCTTCAAATAACGACTTTCCCCATCTATCTGCCGATAATCATGCAGTAAGCGGCTACGGGGGGCGGAAATTTAAGGTCGAATTATTTATTTGATTGTTCGCCGGTGAAAGGCGGCGGCCGGAAGAAAGAGGCTGAGCAGCAGGCCCAGGGGGGGCATAAAGGCCATGGCCGAGAGGGCGGCCGGTACGCCCCAGGCATCGGCCACGATACCCAGGAGGGTGACTCCCAACCCGCCGGTCCCGATGGCAAACCCCACCATCAGCCCGGAAGCCAGGCCCAGCCTTCCGGGCAGCAGGTCCTGGGCCATGACCACGGTGACCGAAAAACTGGAAATCAGCACGATCCCCGAGCAGGCCAGCACCGCGAAGGTCCCCCAGCCCTGGACCTGAAGAAAAAGGATCATCAAGGGAATCATAATCAGCCAAGTGAGGTTTAAAAACCGCTTATGGCCCCAGCGATCGGCCAGGGGTGCTCCGAGCAGGGTCCCCAGGGTCCCGGAAACCAGAAAGGTGGTTACCATCTTGCCGGCCAGCAGCGGGTCGCCTTTCAGGTAATTGATGTAGTAAAAGGGGATAAAGCTGACCAGGCCCATCTGGATCCAGGACCGCATGGTAACGACCAGGATCAGGAGGGTTAAGGCGCCATAGGAAGACGACTTGGCCTCCACGGTACGATCCGTTTTTTTAGCTCGGACCGGGTCGGTATAACGAAAAGTCGATAGAAAATAAACCACGGTACCCACCATGAGCAATCCGGGAATGAGGTAGGCCAGCGTTCCTTTCAGGGAAAAATGGGTAACCAGCCAGGTCAGGGTAAAGGGTCCCAGGGCGAATCCGAAGTTCCCCCCCACGGCGAAGAGGGACATGCCCGTGGCCTTCTTCTCACCGATAAAAAAGTGCGCGGTCTTGAACCCTTCCGGATGAAAGGCCGCCACGCCCAGCCCGCAGAAAACCACCAGTGCCAGGAGAGTGAGATAATTGGGGGACAGTCCGGAAAGGCTGATCCCCACGGCCGCCATCAGGATCCCCAAGGGAATGAGGACCGGTTTGGGCCGGCGGTCGGAGATCAGGCCGAAAAGGGGCTGAATGATGGATGAGGTCAGGTTGGAAACCAGCAGGACCAGGCCGGCGGCGGTGTAAGAGAGGCCCAGGGCCTCTTTGAGAAAGGGGAGCAGGGCCGGCAGAGCCCCCTGGCTGATATCCGTGACCAGATGCCCCAAACTCAATAAAATCAATATCTTAATATTCAAACCCGGTCCTTTCCCTGTCCCTGCCCCCTGAGGCTTTATCCTTGACTATTATTTGATAATCTATTACAAAAGATAGTTTATATTATTTCCGGCTAAAACCGGAGCGTTAAAAAAGGGCCATCGCCGGTTTAGCCCCCGGTTTTGGGTTCAGCCGGCCCTACCGGGAATTTTAGAACCACAAATTCAAATATTTTTGGTTAGGACTATAAGAGGGGAAAAGGTTTTCGTCAATGGAAGATAGCAATCTCCTGCGGCAGCAGCGATTAAAAAAGACTCAGGAACTCCGGGAAGCCGGGATCGATCCGTACCCCAGCTTCAATCAGGTGAACCATAAGGTCGCTGAAATCCACAGCCGCTATGAATCCCAGACTGAATTTCCTGAGGACGGGGAGCCCCTGATTCAGACGGCCGGGAGATTGATGACCATTCGGGATTTCGGCAAGAGCGTTTTTTTTCATTTTCAGGACGGCACCGGCCGAATGCAGGGCTACCTGAAAAAGGAAATAGCCGGACCGGAGGCCTTCGAATTATTCAAAAAGGTGGATCTGGGGGATTTTTTAAGCCTGGAAGGGACTTTATTCCGAACCAAAACCGGGGAATTGACCTTGCTGGTCCGGAAGTGCAGCTTGTTGGCCAAGGCCCTGCTTCCCCTGCCGGAGAAATTTCATGGACTAACCGATGTGGAGCAGCGTTATCGGCAGCGCTATCTGGATCTGCTGGTCAATCCGCAGGCCCGGTCCATTTTTGAAACCCGCTCCCGCCTGATCACCAGGATCCGGACCGTTATGAACCAGCGCGGCTTCCTGGAAGTGGAAACCCCCATGATGCAGCCGATTCCCGGCGGGGCCACGGCCAAGCCCTTTCGCACCTTTCACAACGCCCTGAATCTGCCTCTTTTCCTCAGGATCGCCCCGGAGCTCTATTTAAAGCGCCTGGTCATCGGCGGTCTGGAAAGGGTGTATGAGATCAACCGCAATTTCAGAAACGAAGGTTTGTCGATCCAACACAATCCCGAATTTACCATGATGGAATTTTACCAGGCCTATGCCACCTATCAGGATTTGATGTCCTTTACCGAGGAGTTGGTGGCCCTGTTGGCCGAGGAAATAAAAGGCGGCTTAACCTTAACCTACCAGGGGGAGTCTATCGATTTAACCCCTCCCTGGAAAAGAATTCCCTTTTTGGAGGCGATCCGGACCCTGGGAGGGGTCGACCCCCAGGTACTGACGAATCCCGCCAAGGCCTTGGCCTTGGCCAAAGAACAGGGCGCCCAGCTTCAGGCCGGGGATGGTCCGGGGAAGGCCCTGACCAAGATTTTTGAGCAGGTAGTGGAGCCCCGGTTGCGTCAACCCACGTTTATCACCGGCTATCCGGTGGAAGTGTCGCCCCTGGCCAAGCGAAGCCCGGACAATCCGGAGCTCACCGATCGCTTTGAACTTTTTATTTGCGGCCGGGAGCTGGCGAACGGATTCACCGAACTGAATGACCCCCAGGACCAGCGGGATCGTTTCCTGGACCAGATGAAGGCCAAGGAAGCCGGCGATGAGGAAGCCCAGGACCATGGACAAGGATTATATCCAGGCCCTGGAGTACGGCATGCCCCCCACGGCCGGTGAAGGGATAGGGATCGACCGACTGGTCATGCTTTTTACCGACGCCCCCTCTATTCGGGAGGTGATTCTATTCCCCCAACTTCGTCCTGAGAGTTAAGGGGCACAGGAAGTTTTAATCGATGTCCTTTGAGTTTTTCGTCAGCCTTCGTTATCTGAAAGCCAAACGGAAGCAGACCTTCATTTCCATCATCACCTTTATTTCCATCGGGGGGGTAGCTCTGGGCGTTACGGCCTTGATTGTGGTCCTGGCCGTTATGAGCGGCTTTGAAAACGATTTAAAGAATAAAATACTGGGCCTCAACGCCCACGTGCTGGTCTTGAGCTGGGACAACCAGGTAGACAATTATGCCCAACTTGCCGGCCAGGTGGAAAAAGTACCCGGGGTTACGGGGGCGACGCCCTTTATTCTGACGCAGGTCCTTTTGAATACCCCGCAGAAAGTAACCGGGGCCGTCCTCCGAGGGTTGGAGGTGGACAGTGCCCGACGGGTGATCATCCTGGACCGGATCATCCGGACCGGCTCCTGGAAGGCCCTGGAGGCCCCGGCCGGAGATAAAGCGGAGGCCGGCGCGTCTCTGCCGGGGATCATTCTGGGGCAGGAATTGGCCAAACAGTTGGGCCTGTCTTTAGGAGAATCGGTTTCGGTGGTCTCCCCCCTGGGCGAAGTCTCGCCGTTGGGCCGGGTCCCCAAATTGAGGTCCTTCCGGCTGGCGGGAACCTTTGAATCCGGCATGTTTGAATATGATTCCACTATCGCCTTTATTTCCCTGGCCCAGGCCCAGTCTTTTTTATCCATGCCCGGACGCGTCACCGGCCTGGAGGTTAAGACCCGGGATATCTACGAAGCGGATCGGATCGCCAGAGAGATCAAGACCCGTTTGGGATTCCCTTACTGGACCAAGGACTGGATGCGCATGAACAAGAATCTCTTTTCGGCCCTGAAGCTCGAAAAACTGGTTATGTTCATTATTTTAGCCTTGATCATTTTGGTCGCCGCCTTCAACATCGTCTCATCGCTCATCATGGTGGTCATGGAAAAGACCAAGGATATCGCCGTCCTGAAATCCATGGGGGCCACGGCCGGCAGTATTATGAAAATATTCGTTCTGGAAGGCCTGATCATCGGGGTGGTAGGCACGGCCCTGGGCCTCATCGGCGGGGTCGGGTTATGTGAAATCCTGAGGAAATATCAGTTTATCCATTTACCCAGCGATGTCTATTATATTTCTTCTTTGCCGGTGTTGATGAAGGGGCTGGATATCCTGCTGATTGTGGTTGCCGCCATCGGAATTACCTTTGTGGCCACCCTGTATCCGGCCTGGCAGGCCTCCCGGCTCGACCCGGTCGAGGCCCTTCGCTATGAGTGACGGACTCGCCCGAAGTCCGTTGGCGAGGCTATTATGATGGACGAGGTCCGGGAAACCGATTTGACCGATCAACCCCTGCTGACCGTAAGAAATCTGGACCGGAGCTATGAAATCGGCGGCCACCGGATAGAGGTACTGAAGGGGCTGGAATTATCGGTTTCCCAACAGCAGACTATCGCCGTGGTGGGCGCCTCGGGAGTGGGGAAGTCGACCTTGTTGCATATCCTGGGGACCCTGGATCATCCTACCCGGGGCGAAGTACTTTTTGAGGGCCGGAATATTTTTCAATTGGCCCCTGCGGAGTTGGCCCGTTTTCGCAACCGGAAGATCGGCTTTGTTTTTCAATTCCATCACCTGTTGCCGGAATTTAATGCGCTGGAAAACACGATGATGCCGGTCCTGATCGACCGGGGAGGGAAGGCCGAGGCCCGGACCCGGGCCGAGGAGATCCTGACCCGGTTGGGGCTTCAGGATCGATTGACCCACCGGATCGGAGAACTCTCCGGGGGAGAACAACAGCGGGTGGCCATCGCCCGGGCGTTGGTCCAGGCGCCGAAGCTGGTGCTGGCCGACGAACCTACGGGGAACCTGGATAGAATAACCGGCGAACGGATTCTGAAGCTTTTTATGGATCTGAACCGGGAGCAGGGGATCACCCTGATCATGGTTACCCACAATCTGGAACTGGCCGGGCAATTTCACCGGGTGATTGAAATCAGGGACGGTCAGGTCAAGGAATCAACCGACCGCAAAAATATTTTTGGAGGGAAGGCCTTATGAAAGGGAAGATCTGGGGAACGATTCTTGGGGTGGTCTGCGGTGTCCTCTTGTCCGGAGCAATAACCCCGGCACCCGCCGCCGATCGGGTGGCCATATTGCCGCTGGTGATTTACAGCCAGGAAGACCTGGCCTATCTCAAGAAAAACGTGCTGGAGACTCTTTACGGAAACCTCAGCCAGCAGAAGATATCCCTGGTACCCCTGGCCGAGGTGGAAGCCTGGCTGAACAAACCGATCCCCTCCGCCTGGGATGAACTTCGGTCCGCGGGAAAGGACCTGGGGGCCGATAAAATCATTTTCGGGAGTCTAACCAAGATTGGGCAACGGCTGACCCTCTCCGGAAATCTCCTGGAGGTCCGTTCCGATCGGCCGCCGTTGACCTTCTCGCTTTCTGAAGAAGGGCTGGAAAATATTTTAAAGCTGACCGAACGGTTTTCCAAGGAATTGACGCTGAAACTCTCGGGCCTGCAGAAGATCGTCTCTCTCCAGATTAAAGGAAATCAACGCATTGAAAGCCAAGCCATCGAACGGGAGTTGAAATCCAAACCCGGCGACGCCTACCAGGTAGAGGCCCTGGATCAGGATCTCCGGGCCATTTTTAAGATGGGCTTTTTTTCCGATGTTCGCCTGGAAACGGAAACGGTCCCGGAAGGGCGGCAGGTGGTTTTCGTCGTTACCGAACGTCCTTTCGTGAAGAAAATCGAACTCAAGGGCAACAAAGAACTGAAGGAGGAGGAGCTCAAGGACCAGTTGACACTCAAACCCTTTGCCATTATGAATCTGAACACCGTCAACGACAGCCTCGAAAAAATGAACACCTTTTACCAGTCCAAGGGCTTTTACAACGTCCAGATCACCTATACCATCCAAACGGAAGATCCTCAGTCGGTAACGGTTACCTTCAACATCACCGAAGGGAAGAAAGTCTATATCAAGACCATTACCTTTCAAGGCCTGAAGTCCTTCAAAGAGAAACAGTTGAAGGGCATCATGGAAACCAACGAGAAGGATTTTCTTTCCTGGGTCACCTCTTCGGGACTGTATAAAAAAGAACTGCTGGAAAAAGATGTGGAGAAGATTTCCGCCTTCTATTACAACCGCGGCTATCTGAAGGCCAAGCTGGGGGACCCGGAAGTCAAGCACGAGGGCGATTGGCTGTATATCACTATTCCGATTGAAGAGGGGGTCCAGTTCGGGATGGGTGAAGTGAATATCCTGGGAGACCTGCTGCAGCCCAAAGAGAAAATGATGGCCGATTTAGCTATTCGGAAAGAAAAATTTTATAACCGGGAAGTCATCCGGCAGGATGTCCTCAATATATCTGAAAAGTATTCTCTGGAAGGGTTTGCTTTTGCCGAGATCACCCCCCAGATCTCGGAAGACCCTTCGGGGCCCAAGGTGAATCTGGTTTATGAGATCCGGAAAGGACCCAAGGTTTATTTCGATCGGATCGATATCGTCGGCAACACCAAAACCAGGGACAAGGTGATTCGCCGGGAATTCAAGGTGGCCGAACAGGGCTTGTTCGACGCTTACGCCCTGAGACGCAGCAATGAGAATGTAAACCGATTGGACTACTTCGAAGAAGTCAATATTTCCACCACACCCGGCAGCCAGGAAGACCGAATGAACCTGAAGGTGGAGGTGAAGGAAAAAATGACCGGCTCTTTTTCCGTGGGGGCGGGTTACAGCGCGGCGGATCAATTTACCGTGATGGGGTCGATCGCCCAGCGGAATCTCTTCGGACGGGGACAGCGTCTGAGTTTGGATGCCTATCTGAGCGGCAACACCAATCGGTACAGCTTGAATTTTGTCGAGCCCTGGTTGTTCGATATACCCCTCTCGTTTGGAACCACCCTCTACAACTGGATCCGCCAATATGACAGCTACAAGAAAGACAGCCTGGGCGGGTCCGTCGATCTCGGCTACCTGCTCTGGGGGGAATATACCCGGGGATATGTCACCTATACCTATGACAATGCCAATGTGACGGACGTCACCGCCAACGCGCCCAGTCAGATTCAGAACAGCGCCGGACTCAATACCACCAGCAGCATTCGCCTGACCTTGCGCCGGGATTCTCGGGATGTGCTGTTCAATACCAACAAAGGGTCCTTGAACAGCGCTTCGGTGGAGTATGCCGGTGGACCGCTGGGCGGCACCAGTCAATTTACCCGCTACCTGGCCGGTTCCGGCTGGTATTTTCCGCTCTTCTGGGGGACTACTTTTTTTGTTAACGGCAAGGCCGGGTTTATCCAGGAACACGGCAAAGTACCGGACTATGAAAAATTTTACCTGGGCGGCATCAATTCCATCCGCGGTTTTAAATATAATACCATCGGGGTGATTGATCCGACTACCGGGCAGGTAGAGGGCGGGGATAAATTCGTCCAATTCAACTTGGAATACATTTTTCCGCTCTTCCCGGCGGCCGGCTTTAAGGGGGTGGTCTTTTTTGACACCGGAAATGTCTATAATACAGGCCAATCCATTGACGCCGGAGGTTTCAAAAAAACCGTGGGCCTGGGGGTCCGCTGGTACTCCCCCATGGGGCCCCTACGTCTGGAATGGGGCTTTAACGTGGATCCCCAACCCGGGGATCCCAGCAACAACTGGGAATTCAGTATCGGCACCTTTTTTTAATAACACAGCAGGAGGGATTTTATGATCAAGGGTTTATGGAAGGGGATGTTAGCGGGGTTGTTGGTTTTCGGCTTTTTAGGGACCGGCCCGGTTCTGGCCAGTGAACCGGTAAAAATCGGCATTTTGGATCTTCAAAAATGCCTGGATCAATCCGAGGCCGGGAAAAAGGCTAAAAAGATCCTTCAGGACAAATCGGAGCGCGTCAAAAAAGACCTGAGTCTGAAAAGGGATGAGTTGAAAAAGACACGGGAAGAGTTCACCAAGAAGAGCAGTGTGCTGAATGCGGAGGTCCGACGGGAGAAGGAAAAGGAGATGGTTAGGAAGGAGGAGGATTTCCGTGACCAGGTCCAGGAGAAAGAAGAGGAAATGCGCAAGGACGAGTACAATTCCATGCAACCCCTGCTGAACGACCTATTTGAAGTGACTACCAAGGTGGCCAAGGACGACGGCTTTACCTTAATCTTAGAAGCGAAGAGCGGGGTGGTCTATTTCAACAAGACCATCGAGATTACCGACAAAGTCATCAAGCTTTTTAACGAAGGTAAAATCAAGGCCAAAGAAAAGAAATAGGTTCATGAAGCCGTTGTCCGCCAAAATACCGGGGGTCCCTCTTTTTCGTTTAGCCGAGATCGTGGGGGGTGAAATCAGAGGCTCCTCCGAAGGATTGATTTCAGGGATTAACAGCCTTCGAGAGGCCGGACCGGGAGAGATCACCTTTCTGGTGAATCCCCGTTATGCCCCGGAACTGGAAAAGACCCGGGCATCGGCCGTTATCGTGGGCCCCCAGACCCCGGAGACTTCAAAACCCCTGCTCATCACCGCCAATCCGTATTTGGCCTTCGCCCGGATCGCGGCTTATTTCGCCCCCCCACCGGATCATCCGGGGGGGATCAGCGCCTTGGCCCAAGTGGGGGAAGATTTTCAATGCGGTGAGGGCGTAACCGTCTATCCCTTCGTGTATATTGGAAACCAGGTAACGTTGGAGGAGGGCGTTTGTCTTTATCCGGGGGTTTACCTGGGAGACCAGGTCCGGATCGGTCGGGATTCGATCGTTTATCCCAATGTGTCGATCCTGTCCGGGACAACGGTCGGCGCTCGGGTGATCATCCACAGCGGAACGGTCATCGGCAGCGACGGCTACGGGTTCGCCCGGGATGGGGAGCGCCATATTAAAATTCCTCAGGTCGGGACGGTCCAGATTGATGACGATTGCGAAATCGGGGCCAACAATACCATTGACCGGGCGGCCTTGGGTAAAACCTGGATCCAGTCCGGGGTCAAGACCGACAACCTGGTGCAAATCGCCCACAACGTGGTAGTGGGTGAAAATACCTTGATCATCGCCCAGGTGGGGATTTCCGGCAGCGCCGTCATCGGCCGCAATGTGATTCTGGCCGGGCAGGCGGGTGTGGCCGGCCATATCACCGTGGGAGACGGCGTCATGGTAGGCGGCAAATCGGGGGTGGCCAAGTCGATTCCCGCCGGTCAGATCGTTTCCGGCAACCCCACCATGCCCCATCAGACCTACTTGCGCACCCGAATGCTGATTCAGCGATTGCCGGAAATGCAGCAGCAAATCCGGGTCCTGGAAGATCGGATTCGAAGCCTGGAAGCCCTAATCGAAAAAGGAAGGAGTGCCCATCGTGGAGATCAATCATGAAGAAATTTTAACTCTCCTGCCGCACCGCTACCCGTTTTTATTGGTTGACCGGATC
The DNA here is from genome assembly GCA_963716045.1 of uncultured delta proteobacterium. Classification (GTDB taxonomy): domain Bacteria; phylum Desulfobacterota; class RBG-13-43-22; order RBG-13-43-22; family RBG-13-43-22; genus CAVQSS01. The sequence continues at coordinate 145,423 of CAVQSS010000028.1, forward strand.
CTGGATTGGGTGGCCAATGAAAAAATTATCGGTTTGAAGAACGTGACCTTTAACGAACCTTTTTTCCCGGGCCATTTCCCGGGAAAACCGGTCATGCCCGGGGTGTTGATTATCGAATCCATGGCCCAGGTGGGCGGCCTGTTGGCCTACAAATCGCTCCCCCGAATCCAGGGGAAGATCATTTTTTTTATGGGCATGGACAAGGTGAAATTTCGCAAACCGGTAGTGCCGGGGGATCAATTGATTTTAGAATTAACGGCCTTGCGCAGCGGGCAGCGGGTTTGGAAAATGCAGGGGAAAGCCCTGGTCAAAGACGTGCTGGTGGCCGAAGCCGAATTGACAGCGGCCATTGCCGATGAAAAAGAAAATATCGCCCCGGAGGAGGCTTAGCGTTTTATGCCCACTATTCACCCCACGGCCATTATTGACCCCACAGCCGAACTGCATGAGACCGTCTCGGTCGGCCCTTACAGCATCATTGAGGGCGGTGTAGTTATCGATTCCGGGACGCAGATCGGGTCTCACGTGGTTATCGATCAATATACCCGGATCGGTAAAGACTGTCAGATTTTTCCATTTGCTTCCATCGGGACGGCCCCCCAGGACAAGAAGTTCAAAGGGGAGAAAACGGAATTGGTGATCGGTGACGATAACGTGATCCGGGAATACGCCACTATCAACCGAGGGACTCCCGACGGGGGGGGCGTCACCCGCATTGGAAATCAGAACCTGCTATTGGCCTACATTCATATTGCCCATGATTGCCATTTGGGAAACGGGATCACCATGGTCAACGTGGCCACTTTAGGCGGTCATGTGACCCTGGAGGATTATTCCGTCATCGGCGGCCTGGCTGCCGTTCATCAGTTTGTCCGCATCGGGGCCCATGCCTACGTGGGGGGAAAAACCGGGGTCTCCCAGGATATCCCCCCCTTTGTACTGGCCTCCGGAGAGCGGGCCAAGCTGTTCGGCCTGAACATCGTGGGGCTGAAACGGCACAATTTTTCCAATGAGGTCATCCTGGCCTTAAAGAAGACCTATCAACTGGTGATCCGTTCTCATTTGACCATTCAGGAGTCGATGATCCGAATAGAAAAAGAAGTGCCGGTTTATCCTGAAGTGAAACAATTCCTGGAATTCGTGCGTAATTCCCAGCGGGGGATCCCACGTCGATGATGGAGGACCTGCCCATCGGCCTCATTGCGGGGAATGGAAGGTTCCCGATTCTTGTCGCTCAGGCTGCCCGGCAGGCGGGAAAAAGAATGATCGCCGTGGCTCACTTGGGAGAAACACAGCCGGAGCTGGAACCCTGGGTGGAAAGCCTGCACTGGATTCGGTTGGGGGAATTCGGCAAGCTGGTCAAAATCTTTCAAAAAGAAGCGGTCAGTCAGGTCATCCTGGCCGGCGGAATCGACAAGAAAAAGATGTTTTCCAGGGTCCGCCCCGACTTGAAAGGACTCTTGCTGATGGCCAAAATGGGGCAACGAAAGGACGACCTGATCCTCAGGACCGTGGCCCGGGAACTGGCCAAAGAAGGCCTGGAAGTGCTGCCGTCCACTACGCTCCTGCCCTCCCTGTTGGCCCCTTCCGGGGTATTAACCCGCCGCCGGCCTACGGAAGAGGAGCAAAAGGATATCGATTTTGGCTGGCCCCTGGCCAAGGAATTGGGGAAATTGGATATCGGACAATGCCTGGTGGTCCGGGGGGGAGCGGTGGTGGCGGTAGAGGCTATCGAAGGAACCGACGAAACCATCCGGCGGGGGGGGCGGTTGGCCAAGGAAAAGGCGGTGGTGATCAAGGTGACCAAGCCGATTCAGGACCTGCGCTTTGATTTGCCGGCCATTGGGGAAGAGACCATCCGCACCATGCAGGAGGTGAAGGCTTCGGTGTTGGCCATTGAGGCCCGGAAGACCTTAATCTTCGATCAGGAGGCTACCATCCGGTTGGCCGACCGTTACCGGATGGTTATCGTTTCGAGATAAACCCACGCTGCTTTTGTCCGAACCCAATCCCCCTGGCCTTTTCCGATGACGGTAGCCTGTTCTGAAATCGGGCCAGATATAGAGGGTGCCACCCAAAAGGGCGAAGCGTCATTAGGATAAGGAATTTTCGCGATTGAAAAAAACGAAGGTGGGCATTATCGGTGTGGGGTACCTGGGGCGGTTTCATCTGGAAAAGTTCGCCCGGATGGCGGAGGTGGAAATAGGCGGTGTGGCGGAGGTCCGGCCGGACCGTTTAAAAGAAATCACCGATCAGTTCCAGGTCCCCGGTTATCTGGATTACCGGGATCTGATTCCTCAGGTGGAGGCGATCAGTATCGTCGTACCCACCCAAGACCATGGTTCCATTGCCAGGGACTGTCTGGACGCCGGGGTTCCGATACTGATTGAAAAACCCATGACCTCCACCTTGGCGGAGGCCGAGGAACTGATCGCCTTAGCCGGGCGAAAAGGCTGCCTGATCCAGGTCGGTCATTTGGAGCGTTTTAATCCGGCCTATTTAAAAGTCCGGCATCTTATCCACCGTCCCTTATTTATTGAGACCCACCGTCTGTCGCCCTTTAAGGAACGGGGGATCGATGTGAATGTGGTCCTGGATCTGATGATTCATGATCTGGATTTAATCCTTCATTTGATCGACTCCCCTCCGGAAAATGTGCAGGCCGTGGGTGTACCGGTGGTTTCCAACCAGGTGGATATCGCCAACGCCCGCATTCAATTTCAAAACGGCGCTGTGGCCAATATCACGGCCAGCCGGATATCCATCAGCCCCATGCGCAAGCTGCGGATATTTCAGCCGGGGGCCTACCTCTCCCTGGATTTGGGGGCCAAGGCCTATCGGTTGGTGCGGCTGGAGAAAGGCCCGGAGAAAGAACCGCCGGGAATGCCCTTTGTTTTTGAAGAAGGCTCCTTTACCGAGCAGGACGCCTTGGAACTGGAGCTTCGATCGTTTATCCGGTCTGTTCGGGAAGGGACTCCGCCCCTGGTTTCCGGAGAAGACGGGCGGAAGGCCCTGGCCCTGGCGTTGGAGATCAACCGGGAAATAGAAAAGAATTGTTCCCCCGGCGGCGCCTCCTGGATTCCGGAAGGATTGCCGGAACTGGAAGCCTTCCAATCCTGGCTCGGTTCGGGAACGAACGGCTTCGACCCATAAGCCAGGTGAAAGCGATTAAACAAATCGGTATTGTCGCGGGCGAGGCCTCCGGGGACCTGCACGGGGCCTCCCTGGTCAGGGCCTTAAAGGAATCCGGAAAACCCCTCGCTTTTTTCGGACTGGGCGGACCGCGCTTGAGAGAGGCGGGGGTGGAGATGGTCTATCCCCCGCCGCTGAATGTGGTCGGCTTTACCGAGGTGGTGGCCAAGATCGCTCAAATTTTCCGGGCCTTCCAAAAGGTAAAGCAAACGTTGGTGGATCGGTCCGCCGACCTGCTGGTGTTGATCGATTATCCCGAACTTAATTTGCGCCTGGCCCGTTTCGCCCACCGGAGGAGCATCCCCGTCCTTTTTTATATCAGCCCCCAGGTTTGGGCCTGGCGCGCCGGCCGGGTTAAAACCATTGCCCGGGTAGTAGACCGAATGGCCGTCATCCTTCCTTTTGAAGAGGCGTTTTACCGGGATCGAGGGATGGCGGTGGAATTTGTGGGTCATCCCCTGGTGGATCTCCTCGAAGAGACCCATTCACTAAAAGGAGATCCCGAGCTGGACGACGCCGGCCCGGAAAGTACCGTAGTCGGATTGCTGCCGGGAAGCCGGCCGACGGAGGTCAATCAGATCCTGCCGGTACTGTTGGAAACCGCCTGGTCATTGAAACAACGATTTTCGGGGCCCTTGGTTTTTTGGCTGCCCATAGCCCCTTCGCTCGATCCCTTGGTCATCCGGGAAAAGGCCGCTCCCTATCAGGCGCGGGGGCTTCCCCTGCGGCTGATTTCCGGGATTTCCCCGACGGCCCTGAAACGATGCGATCTGGCCCTGGTGGCTTCGGGGACCGCCACGCTGGAAGCGGCCATTTTAGGGGTCCCGATGATCATAGTCTATAAGGTTTCCGCGATCAATTACTGGATCGCCAAACGGTTGATCCAAGTGCCTTACATCGGATTGGTGAATTGGATTGCCGGAGAAAAGATTATCTCCGAATATGTCCAGGAGCAGGCCCACCCCGAGGCCCTGACCGAGGAGGCCTGGAGATTGCTGAACGACCCGGTTCGACGGGAGGAACTCCGAGCGAAAATGGCCCTGGTCAGACAAAAATTGGGCGGGCCGGGGGCCTCAAGCCGGGTAGCCCGCATGGCCCTGGAGATGCTGAGCGGATGATGACGGATCGGCTCCTATCCTTAGTCAAGCCCTATTGGTTCCGCCTGGCCCTGGCCATGGTCTGCATGGCCGTGGTGGCCGGAGTCACCGCCCTCATGGCCTATATGGTCAAACCGGTGCTGGACGATATTTTTTTCCAGAAAAATATGGCCACCCTGTCCCTGCTGCCGCCTTTTATTATCCTGCTGTATGTCGTTAAAGGAGGGTTCGGTTACGGCCAGTCCTACTTGATGAGCTTCGTGGGCCAACGGATCGTGGCCAACCTCCGGGAAGACCTCTACCGGCACCTGCAGCGGTTGTCCCTCTCCTACTTCGATCGGATCTCCACCGGGTTGCTGATGTCCCGGATCATCAACGATGTCAACCTGATTCAGGGGGCGGTTTCCAGCGCCGTCACCGGGATACTGAAAGACCTGTTTACCATCATCGGTCTAATGGCCGTCATTTTCTACCGGGACTGGCAACTGGCCGGCTTGGCCATTCTGGTGTTGCCGATCGCGGTGCTGCCGATCATAAAATTCGGACGTAAGCTTCGGAAGATCAGTACCCAGAGTCAAAAAACCATGGCGGCAATTTCCATCCACCTCCACGAAACCTTGTCCGGAAACCGGATCGTCAAGGCCTTTGGAATGGAGGGCCGGGAGGTGGAACGCTTTCGGGAAAAGAATCAGAAATTTTTTGATTTGACCATGAAAGACGTTTCGGTCAAATCCATGTCTTCCCCCATCATGGAATTCTTAGGGGGCATCGGGATTGCCGCCATCATCTGGTATGGCGGCTATAACGTGATCCGGGGAACCTCCACTCCCGGGACTTTTTTTTCTTTTTTAACGGCTCTGCTGATGCTCTACGAACCGATTAAGCATTTAAGCGGGGTCAACAACACCATCCAGCAGGGAATGGCCGCCGCCGTTCGGGTTTTCGAGGTCCTGGATCTGAAGCCGGAGATTGAGGATCAGCCCGGGGCCACGCCGCTTCAGGAAGTGCGGCAGGGCATCGTCTTTAAAGATGTTTCCTTTCGTTACGACCGGGAATGGGTCCTCCGACACCTCAATCTGGAAGTCCGGTCCGGAGAAGTGATCGCCGTGGTCGGGACCAGCGGCGGCGGTAAAACGACCCTGGTCAACCTCATCCCGCGATTTTATGAGCGGACGGAAGGAGAGATCCTGATCGACGGTCGGCCGATCCAGTCCTTTACCTTGGCCTCCCTGCGCCGGCAGATCGGCATCGTGACCCAGCAAACCATCCTCTTCAACGATACGGTCCGCAACAATATCCGCTATGGATCGTCCCAAAAAAGCGAGGAGGAGATTATTCAGGCGGCTCGGGCCGCGTACGCCTATGATTTCATCGATCGGCTCCCGGATAAGATGGAAACCCTCATCGGCGAACAGGGAATCCGCTTGTCCGGCGGGGAGCGCCAGCGGATTTCCATTGCCCGGGCCCTGCTGAAGGACGCCCCTATTCTGATCCTGGATGAAGCCACTTCGGCCCTGGATTCCGATTCGGAGGCTGAGGTTCAGCGGGCACTGGAAAATCTGATGACCGGGCGGACGACCCTGGTCATTGCCCATCGCTTTTCCACCATCCGCAAAGCCGATCGGATTATCGTCATTGCCGATGGCCGGATCGTGGAGCAGGGGAGACACGAGGAACTGTGGCTATCGGGCGGGGAATACCGGAGAATTTATGAGATTCAGTTCCGGAATAACGGCGAAGCGGAGTAGCCGGTGGATTGGAAGTGGCTCCCGAGAGCGGAGGGGGAAACGGCCTGGGATCAAGGGCTGGAGCTGTTTGCGGACGCCCCCTATTCCCTGCTTTATGGCTGGCGCCGGGTCTATGAGGAAGCCCTGGGCCTCAAAACCCATTATCTTCTGGTCGAAGACCGGGGCCGGGTTCGGGGCCTCTGCCCTTTGGTTCTGATGAAGGGCCCCGGATTCGGCGGCGGCCGGCATCTTGTTTCTCTTCCTTACCAGACCCGGGCCGGGATGTGGACCCTCGACCCGGCGCTGCGGGAGGGGATGCTGGCGGCCGTTAGCGCCCAGGCGGAAGCCTTAAAGGCCGAAACCGTGGAATTGCGGGAATTGGAGGGTCTTCAGGACCCCGAGATCCCGGCCAATCGGGAGCATGTGGAAATGATCCTGGAATTGCCCGGTGACTGGAAGATTTTTGAAAGACAGGTCAGTCCCCGTCTGCGCCAGGCCAGGAAAGCCCGGCAGTCGGGCCTGGTGGTGCGCCAGGGTGTGGAAAAAGACCTGCTCGAGGATTTTTATCGGGTTTTTTCAATGAGGATGCGGGAGTTGGTTTTTCCGGTCTATCCGTTGCGGTTTTTTCAAAAAATCCTGCAGGTGTTCCCGAACCGCTGCCGGCTGCTACTGGTTTATAAAGGGACGGTCCCGCTGGCCGGGATGCTGCTATTCCGTTATCGGGACAGTGTCAGTGCCCCTTATGTGGCCAGTTTGACGGCCCATCAAAACGAACATCCGAACCAGTTGTTGTACCAGGCCGCCCTCCGGGACACCTGGGAGTCGGGGGCGCCTTATTTCAGTTTTTGCCGCAGCCAGCCGGATTCGGGGACCTTTCAATTTAAACGCCAGTGGAAAGCCCAGCCCCGTCCCTTGCGCTACCTCTATCCCCGGGTGAAAGACAACGGCCGGGTTCGATCGGTGGGACAAGCCCGGCAGTCCCTCACCTACCGCCTGGCGGCAACGATCTGGCCCCGGCTTCCCTTGTCTTGGACCCAATGGCTGGGGAGCCGGTTGATTCGCCGGTTGGTTATCGCCTGATGAAAAGCAAACGGCGGGCCAAAGTCCTCGTTATTATTCCGGCCTATCAGGAGGAGGACAATATCGTCCGGGTGTTGGAAGACATCCGTACCCATCTCCCCGAGCCGGACATCCTGGTCGTCAATGACGGCTCCACCGATCGGACCGCCGAGCGGGCCAGACAGGCGGGGGTCAAAGTGATTGACCTGCCCTTCAATCTGGGGATTGGCGCGGCGGTGCAAACCGGATTTCAATATGCCGCGGCCCACCATTATACGGCCGCCATCCAGATCGACGCCGATTATCAACATCCGGCCGAAGAGGCCCCCCGGCTGTTAAAGACCCTGGAGGATGAAAAAGCGGACCTGGTGATCGGCTCCCGTTTCATTGCCCCTACCGGTTACCGGGGGTCCTGGCTGCGCCGTCTGGGCAACCTTATATTTCAAGGGGCCAACGCCTTGCTCGTGGGACAGCGGATCGTGGACAACACTTCCGGATTCCGGGCCTATTCGGAACGCGCCATAGCGATCCTGGCCCAAAATTATCTGGGTGAATATCCGGAACCGGAGTCGATCGGTTACCTGGATGCCAGCGGCTGCCGACTGGTGGAGATACCGGTCAAGATGCGCAGCCGCTCGGCCGGGTCTTCTTCCATCACGCCTTTCAAAAGTATCTATTACATGGTTCGGGTCTTGATCTCCATCCTTTCCTTCAAAAAACGGCGGCGGAGGTAAACCATGAATTTTGTTTTGTTGAAAATCAGCACCCTGCTGCTTTCCCTGTTTCTGTTTTTGTGGATCTTTTCCCTGATCCGGCGGAGAAGGCTGATGGAGGAATATTCTTTTTTGTGGATAACGTTCGCCGGATTGTTTTTAGGCCTGTCGTTTTTTCATCCGTTGATCGACCGGGTCGCCTACTGGCTGGGGATCGACTACGGCCCAACCGCCTTGTTCCTTTTCTTCAATGTCGTCACCGTATTTATTTTGATTCATTTTTCCATTCAGCTTTCGGACTATAAGGCCAAAAAACGCATCCTGGCCCAGGAGGTAGCCTTGCTGCGGGACCGGGTAGATGAACTGTCCCGGCGGACCGGGGGGCCGGACGCCTAAGCGCTAAGTTATTTTTGGTCAGGATGGATTGCTGCAGGATTAATAAAAAGAATGAACATCGAACATCGAACGTCCAACATCGAATGTTTAATACGGCATAAATAAAGCCCTTGAATCTTTACCAAACAACTTAGCGCTTATGGGGGCCGGACCTCGGGCAACCGGCCGTTGGATAATAGATTCTTACCTATTTATTTCTGAAAATTTATCTCTACCATTTATACAAGAAACTATAAATCCGAAATCCGAAGCACAAAATCGACTCGGCTGAGCTCGTCGCAGGCCGAAACAAGCACGAAGGTCTAAAATCCAAATGACTAAAACCAAAACGTTTCGGATTTCGAACTTCTGGCCAATAAAATTTAGGGCTATTGGCTTAGGCTGTAATGAACCTCCTTACCTTTGACATCGAAGACTGGTATCATATCAATTATCCGCTCACCGATTTTGAACCCTTCGACCGGCAAGAGGACCATGGCTCTCTGCTGGATCGCCTCCGGGGGATTTTATCGCTCTGCCACGCGTATCGGGCGAGGGGGACTTTTTTTGTCCTGGGGCGGCTGTTGGAAAAGCGTCCTTTGATCGGAGAGCTTATCCTCGAAGCCGGACAGGAACTGGCCCTCCATGGGTATGAGCATCATTTGTTGCGGAACCGGGGACCAGAGGGTTTTCGCCGGGACTTGGAAGGCGCTCTCAGGATTTTCCGGGACCTGGCTGGAAATCCGCCTTTAGGCTTTCGTGCCCCTTCCTGGTCCATCGGGCCGGATACCCTTTGGGCCCTGGAAATCCTCGAATCCTTTGGTCTGGGCTACGACGCTTCCATTTTTCCGATCCGGAATTTCTTGTATGGAATTCCCGGCGCCCCTTTGCGTCCTTTCTTTCCCCTGATCCAAGGCCGTCCCCTCAAGCTCCTGGAGATCCCCGTCTCGGTCTATGTCTGGGGAACCAGGCGGATCCCCTATTCGGGGGGGCTTTATTTTAATCTCTGGCCCTGGGCGGCTATTCGATTTTTTGCCCGCCGGGTTCTTAGGCAGGGCCGCTATAATTTGTTTTATTTCCATCCCTGGGATCTCTGGCCCCGTCCGAAGGCGGTGGTCCGGCAATTAAAGGCCCATTGGCTGCACCTGCACCTGGGGGACCCCCGGAAAAAATTTGAAACCTTGCTGGCCCGGTTTCGGCCGCAATCCCTATCCGACGTTTTGCCGACCCTGAAGCAGGCGGCCGGGCCGGCGGACCCACTGGGGGGGTATGCCGGCCAATAACGATCGGCCCTATCTTTGGGGTTTTTATGCCCTGCTGGCGGGCCATCTGCTCATCTGGTTGTCCCTGGGAATGGCCTTGGACCTGCACCCGGATGAAGCCGACCATTGGGTCTGGTCGCGGTTCTTGTCCTGGGGATACTACGAACATCCGCCCATGGTCGCCTGGGTGATCCGGTTGTGTACCACCCTGCTGGGAGATACCCAGCGGGCGATGGAGGTCGGGTCCCAGAGTTTGACCCTGCTGGTTTTTATCCTGGTTTTTCAATTAGCACGGAGACAGTTCGGCCTCCGCGCTGCTTTTTTCAGCGTGCTGTTGTTGGAAGCGGCCCCCTTGTTTTCCGTGGGCAGTATGATATTTGTCATTGATACGCCCCTGATGGTTTTTTACACTTGGGCCGCCGCGGAGTTCTGGCAGGGCTGGTCCCGTCAAAACAATGCGGCTTTCTACCGGGCGGGAATCGCCCTGGGACTGGCCCTCCTTTCCAAGTTCACCGCCATCCTGTTTTTGGCGGCGGCCTTTTTGTTTTTGGTTTCTTCCCCGGAAAGACGAAAGGCCTTCCGCAATCCGCATCTCTGGGCCGCCCTGGGGGTTGGATTCATTTTGTTTTCCCCCTTTATCTACTGGAACCACCTGAACGGCTGGATTTCCCTGGGATCGCAGTTGGAAAAAGGCTTGACCGGGGGAAAGTGGGGAATCCAGGCCCTGACTTTCGTCTTCGGGCAACCCCTGATTCTGGGGCCGGTGTTGTTTATTCTCATGGCCGGGGCCTTGGCCCGGTCTGGCCGCCGGGCCGGTTGGCGAGATGACCCTTCGGCCTATCTGCTTTTTTTGACCGGGGTGCCGCTGCTGGTTTTCACCCTGGCGGCCTTTAAAGGAAAGTACACCGATCCCAGTTGGGCGAACGTGGCCTGGCTTTTCGGGGCGGTCCTTTTGGGAAAAAGCCTGGCGGAAAGATGGCCTCGGATTTCTCGAGTCCGAAAATGGGTGGTTGGGGGCCTGGTTTTCTTAACCGGTTGGTTCCCGGTGATCCTGATCGCCGTCCATATCTTCTTCCCCTACCTGCCGGTGGCCGCCCACCAGGACCGAACCCTGGAAATGCGGGGCTGGAGGGAATTGGGGCAGGGTTTAGGGAGGGAATACGCCCGGGTCTTCCCGAATAGGGGAAAAGGTGTTCGTGGTCGCCGACGATTACCAACTGGCCGGGGTCATTTCCTTTTACACGCCCCAGCATCCCTGGCCCTATTCTTTCGGCAAATCGGCCCGCAACATCTGGACCTCGCTGCCTGAACTGAAAAGGCAAGGGGCCTTGCTGGTCTGTTTTTCGGACCATTGTCCTCAGGACCGGGAAAAAGCCCGCCGCCTTTTTTCAAAAATCGATAAACTCCGGGAGATCCAGAATTTTGCGGAAAGAAAAAGTGGTCAAGACCTTCGAAGTTTATTATGTTAGGAATTGATGAAAATCATCACCAAATACATCCTCAAGGAAATTCTGACCCCCTTCGGGATCACCTTGACCGTGTTCACCTTGATTTTTATTTTAGGGAACCTGATGCAGCTCATCGAGCTGATCGTTCAAAAGGGGGTGGGGGTCCTCAATGTCTTCCGCCTGCTGGGGTATACGCTCCCTTTTTTGATGGTCTATATTATTCCCATGTCCTTTTTTATCTCCATCCTTTTGGGTTTTTTGCGTCTGGCCAGCGATAACGAGGTCACGGCCCTGAAGGGTTCGGGGTTAAGCTTCTTTCAGCTTATGCCGCCGGTATTGATTTTGAGCATCTCCGGAACCCTCTTCACCGGTTTTGCGGCCATGGTGGCCCAGCCCTGGGGAGAGCACTCGCTGAAAAATTTACTGTTTCAGGTCGCCGTGGTTCAGGCCAAGGTTAATCTGAAGGAAAGGGTTTTTTACGACGAATTTAAGGAGTTGATATTTTATATCCAGAAGGTGCATGGGGACGGTTTGTTGGAAGATGTCTTTATTTACGACCATCGGGAAAAAGAACTTCCCCAGACCATTATCGCCAAACGGGGATGGCTGATCCCTAATCCCAAAGAGCGTTCCTTGAACCTGCGACTGGAAGACGGGCATATCTATAATGTTACCTTGAAATCCAAGAGTGCCCAGACCGTTTTCTTTAAGAGCTATGATCTCTTTCTCCCTCTGGAGCAGATCGTCTCGGACCAGGAAAAGAGGGAAAAGAAGTGAAACCGAAATGTACCTCCCGGAGTTAAGAGAAAAAATCCGCCAAACCTCGCCCAACGAAAAAAAATATTATAATTTCCAAATCGAATATTACAAAAAGTTCAGCCTCCCCTTTGCCTGCCTGGTCCTGGGTCTGATCGCCTTTCCCCTGGGGCTGCAGTCCAGGGTGGCCGGCCGTCCCTGGGCTATTATCCTGGGAGGGGCGGTCTTCTTCATTTATTATCTATTTTTATCTCTGGCCTTCAGCCTGGGGGAGCGGGGGGCGCTGCCGCCTGTCATCGGACTGTGGTTGCCCAACATCATCGTTGGTCTTATCGGTATTTATCTCTTCCGCCTCACCTACTTGGAAAAAGAACTCACCTGGCTGATTCGCTTAAAAGAGGCGGCGGCCTGGCTGATAGAAAAGCAGAAAATACCAAGCGGAGTTTATCCTGATAAGGCCATTTTTGTGCGAAATCCAGACTTTTCATTAGGAATAGAGGATCTATGTAAAAACAAAAATGCCCGGCTGGTTTAAGTTATTTCTGACCCCCTTGGGGGTCCTGGCCTCGGGAATCTACGGACTGGGTGTATTTTCGCGCCTCGCCCTTTACCGACTGGGGCTGTTGCCGGTTCACCGATTGCCTTTTAGCGTCATCAGCATCGGGAACCTGGTCGTCGGGGGAACCGGCAAGACCCCCCATACGGCTGTCATTGCCGATTATTTCAAGGGTCGGGGAAAAAAGGTAGTCATTCTCAGCCGGGGGTACGGAGGGGAGAAAAGTGCCCAAGGGGCGGTCATCTCCAGTCCGGAAAAAATAATCGGCACCATTCAGGAGGGGGGAGAAGAGCCCTTCTGGCTGGCCAAACGCCTGCCGGGGGTAGCCGTGGTGATCGGGAAGAATCGCTATCAGTCCGGCCTACTCTCCCGGAAACGCTTTCGAGCGGAGTTGGCTATCCTGGACGATGGGTTCCAGCATGTCGGTCTGGAGCGGGAGGTCAATATTCTACTCATTCCAGCCCACCAACCTTTTGGGACGGGGGGACTGCTCCCTCTGGGCACCCTCCGGGAACCCCGGAGCCAGATAAAAAGGGCCGATGTGGTCATTATCAGCCACACGGAAATGATCGCCCCCAGGGAACAGTCGGCCCTGGAAGGACAGGTCAAAGCCCTTCATCCCGGGGCGCCCGTTTTTTTTTCCCGTCATGTTCCCCAAGGGGTCTGGAAATATCCCGAGGGTGAATCCCGGCCCTTGTCCTGGTTAAAAGGAAGGCGGGTGTTGGCCTTCTGCGGGCTCGGTCAACCGGAGTCCTTTCGCCATAGTTTGAAAACCCTGGAAGTGGAATTGGTGGGCCTGAGGCCGTTCAGGGACCATCAGGTGTACCAGGAAAAAGACAAACACCTTCTCCTGGAGGAGACCGCTTCCTTAAAGGCCGAGGTGCTGATGACCACCGAAAAGGATGCTCTGAAACTTGGGAATTGGCCTGAAGGGCGGGCGGAGTTGTTGGTTCTGGCCATTGGGGTGGAGATCCCGGATAGGCATTTCTGGGATTTATTGGAAACCATGATCGTGGACGAAAATATTAGTAATAATAAATAATTGTGCAAAAAAAATTAAAACGTGAACCTCATAAGATTCTAATTCGCTCCACCAACTGGCTGGGAGATGCTTTATTGACCACCCCGGCCATTCATAGTATAAAAACCCATTTTCCCGAGGCCGAATTAACGGTCCTGGCCCGGCCGGGAGTGGCGCCGATTTTTGAAACCAATCCCGATGTCCGGCAGGTGATTATTTATGAAAATAAAGGCCGCCATCGAGGGATTCGTGGTAAATGGCTCCTGGCGAAGGAGCTGAAACAGCAGAATTTTGAAATCGTCGTTCATTTCCCCCATTCCTTTGAATCGGCCTGGATTTCCTATTTAAGCGGTATCCCGGTTCGGGTGGGGTACGCCACGGAAGGACGGGGAAGGCTGTTGACCCAGACCAAACCCCTTCCCTCGGGATTCAATGAACAGCACCAAGTGCGCTCCTTTATGCAACTCTTGGAGGGCTTGGGGATTCGGGAAATTCCAGACCCGGGAAGGCACCCCCTGCGGTTAACGGTGGCTGAAAATTGGAAAGATCAGGCCGGTCGGCGACTGGACTCCCTGGGTGTCAGAGCCGATGATCCGCTGATCGGCCTGGCCCCCGGCGCCCAGTACGGGCCGGCCAAATGCTGGCCGTTTTCGGCCTATGAGAAATTAGCGGCAAAAATCCAACGCCAACAGAGCGCCCGGGTCATCCTGTTGGGGACCGCCCGAGATGCGCTGGGCGCCGTGCCCAGGGGGGGGGAGATCTCCGCGGGACCATTCATTAATTTGCTGGGCCAAACCTCCTTGGGAGAAGTCCTGGCCCTGGTGGAACGCTGCCAGGCGGTGGTCAGTAATGATTCCGGTTTGATGCACGTGGCCGCCGCTCTGAATAGGCCTCTGGTGGCCTTGTTTGGTTCGACCAGCCCGGAAAGGACCGGTCCCTGGGGGGGAACGTCCCGGGTGATCCGGAAGTCCTTTCCTTGCAGCCCCTGTTTTCGAAAAGAATGCCGGGAACCCCGCTTTTGCATGGAAGCCATTACCCTGGACGAGGTCTGGGAGGCCTTGGAAGACCTGACCAAGAATATATAGATTTTCAGTTTAGAATTTTCCGGTATCCAGTTAAATTAATAACAATAGTCAATTCTAAACAATTACAGATTAATAAATTTGCCTTAGGGTGCCGGTTCCGATTTTCGTACTAAAAATGGGTTTATTTAGAAAAATATCCTCGCCTCCCCCAAAGGGTGAAATCAAACGCATTCTGCTGATTCAGCCGAGCCGGATCGGGGATATTATTTTCAGTTTGCCCACCCTGTCCGCATTACGCCGGACGTATCCCCGGGCCAGGATCACCTGGCTGGTGGATGACCGTTGCCAGGACCTGGTTGAAGGGCACCCGGACCTGGACGAAGTGCTGGTGGTCCCTTTCAAGGCGATAGAGGAGGCACTGAAAAAGAGGGCCTGGAAAGGGGTGGGGCAAACCTTCCGCCGGTTGAAAAGGGAGTTGCGCTCCCGATCCTTTGACCTGTCCATCGATTTGCACGGCTTGGCCAAATCGGCCCTTTTGGTCTGGATGGCCGGGGCCCGCTTTCGGATAGGTTCGGCCAATACCACCGGGATGAAAGAAGGTTCCGGGTTTTTCTCTCGGGAGATCCCTCCCCGCCCTAATGATCGGCATACCGTGGAGAGAAACCTGTCCGTCATTGATTTTCTGGGAGGACCGACTCAGGAAGTCCGGTTCCAATTAACGATTTCGGAAGACGCCCAAAGTCAAGTTCGGGAAATCCTGGGGTTGGCCGGCCGGCCAGAGCAAGAACGGCTGGCGGTCATTCATCCGGGGGCCGGTTGGCTCTCCCGCCGTTGGCCGGCGGACCGATTCGCCGAATTGATCAATATTTTGGGATTGATCCCCGGCCTCCGGTTGGCCGTGATCGGAGGGGCCGCAGGCGGCAGCCAGGAGGGCCGCCTGTTCGAACAGCTTTTTTCCCTGATCCGGGTGCCGGTGATCAATCTGGTTAACCGGTTGAGCCTCAAACAGTTGATCGCTCTGCTCAGGGAAACCGACCTTTTTATCGGCAACGAGGCCGGCCCCCTGCATCTGGCCGCGGCCTTGGATCGGCCCCTGGTAGCCATCATCGGGCCGACGCGGCCGGAGTTGACCGGGCCTTTCGGCGGTAAGGCCCTGATCATCCGAAAACCGGTTTCCTGCAGTCCCTGCCGGGAACGCAATTGTTCGGAGTTAACCTGTATGAAGGCCATCGAGGTCACGGATGTTCTGGAAGCGGTCAGGTCAGTTCTCGGGTTTCATTGACCCTCAAGGGGACCAACGGATCCTGTTGATCAAGTTGACCTCTCTGGGAGACGTGATCCATGCCCTGCCGGTGGCCTCCCGCCTGAAAACGAGCTTTCCCCGGTTCAAGTTATTTTGGGTGGTGGAGGACCGGTGCGCCCCGATCCTGGAAGCCCATCCTCTGCTGGAGGGGGTCGTGGTCTATCCCCGGAAAAAGATTCAAGCCCTTCTGGCCCGGAAGGCTTGGGGCGAGGCCTGGAGTGAGCTTCGCCGATTACGGCGGGCCTTGAGGGACCTGCGGATTGACTTATCCATCGATCTGCAGG
Source organism: uncultured delta proteobacterium (assembly GCA_963716045.1). Lineage (GTDB taxonomy): Bacteria > Desulfobacterota > RBG-13-43-22 > RBG-13-43-22 > RBG-13-43-22 > CAVQSS01. The sequence goes on from CAVQSS010000028.1 coordinate 161,241, forward strand.
GGTTGGCCAAATCGGGGCTGATGGCCCTTCTGGCCGGGGCCCCCCGGCGATTGGGATGCACCGGCTTAAAGGAATTCAGCTATTGGATTTCCCGGCCGGTCCCGGAAGGGGAGGGGTTGCACGCTGTGGACCGCAATCTGAAAACGGCTGAATTTCTGGGATGCCCCCCGGGGCCTCCGGATTTCCAGATAGGCCTCCGGTCGGAGGAAAGGGACTGGGCCGATGATTTTTTGAGGACCCAGGGGTTGAAGGAAGGGGAAAAGATCATCGGCCTGCAAGTGGGGGCTTCCTTGCCCCAAAAATGCTGGCCCCTGGAAAATTGGGGTTCCCTGCTGGAGCGCCTTTCCCGTTGGGAAGATGCTCAGGTGGTCCTGCTGGGGGACGCGCAGGATCGGCAGCGGTTCCTGGGGCAGGTTCCGATTCCCGGCCGGAAAGTCATCGACGGCTTGGGCCGACTTTCCCTGAGGCATTTGGCGGCGGTGATGGAAAGATGCCGGCTGGTAGTAGGGTCCGACACCGGGCCTCTCCACCTGGCGGTGGCCTTGGGCGTTCCGGTGGTAGGGCTTTACGGACCCGACGACCCGGGGTTCACCGGACCTTACGGCAGTGGAAACAGGATTCATTATAAGAAGATGAAGTGCAGCCCCTGTTATAAAAATCCAACCTGCCAGGGACGGTTCGACTGCCTACAGGCCATCGAGACCGAGGAGGTCTTTGAATCCCTCCGGGATCTTTGGGAGGTCGACGATAGTGTATAAGCTGCTTTACGTTTGGGTAATCCTGCTTTCCCTCCTCCCCAGGAAAATCGGTTTGCGTCTCGGCGAGGGGATGGGGACCGGGTTTTTTCATCTGTTGAAGAGAAGAAGGGAAATCGCCTTTCAGAACTTGACCACGGCTTTTGGGGATCAAAAAACCGAAGCCGAACGGTGGACCCTGGTGAAGCAATGTTTTCAGGGTATCGGCCGGCATTTTTTCGAGGCCGTCTATCTGTTCCGCTACGGTGCCGATCGCATCAGCAAATATGTCCGCTTTACGGGGGTCGAACATTACGAGCAGGCCAAGGCCCAGGGGAAAGGGGTAGCTTTCCTGACCGGCCACTTCGGGTGCTGGGAGCTGATGGTCATCAGTTTCGGGTATTTTTTCGATCCGACCTACGTGGTGGTGAAGCCGTTGGATTTTCAGCCGGCTGAAAGACTGTCGCTGAAGCTCAGAGAAATCAGCGGAAATCGGATTGTCTCCAAAGAACGGTCCATGCGCCGGATGATCAAACTGCTCCGGGAGGGCAAAAACCTGGGGATTCTGCTGGACCAGAACATCGACTGGAAGGACGGGGTCTTTGTGGATTTTTTTGGGCGTAGGGCCTGCACCAATAAAGGCCTGGCCCTGCTGGTTATAAGCACCGGGGCGCCGGTGATGCCGGGTTTCATGGTCTATGAGGGAAACGGGCACTACCGTTTGGAACTCCAACCCCCTGTGCCCTGGCTGGAGTTCGGCGACCGGACCAAGAACATTGAGGAAAACACGGCCCAGTATAATCGGGTTATCGAAGCCATGGCCCGCCGCTACCCGGACCATTATTTCTGGGTCCACCAGCGCTGGAAGACCCGCCCGTATCAGCCCTGGCCTAGGGAGGAGCGCTAAGCGCGGAGCGCAGGGCGCGGGGAAGAGGGAAGAAGAGAGAAAGAACCCAGTGGAACATCCCCTGCCCATTAATAATCAATAATTACCAATTGATTATTAATTATTCTTCTTGCCTTTCTCAGAAACCATCATGGAAAAAGGGACGGAAAAAAAGTTTACCATTCTTACATACCGAGTGGTCGGAAGGCTGGGGCGGGCAGGAAATCCGCATCCTGCTGGAAATGAGAGAGCACCGGCGACAAGGCCATGGGGTCTATCTGCTTTGTCCTCCTCGGACGAAACTGGCGGATAAGGCCGAAGAGATGGGGATCGAGGTTATCCCCCACAAGATTAGGGCCCCCTGGGATGCCGGGTCCATCCGTAGAATGAAAAATCTGATTCGGGAATTGAAAGATTGATGTACTTCAAACACATAGTTCGGTGGACAGTTGGGCCGGGGGCTTGGCCGGGCGCTGGGCCAGAGTCCCGGTGTTGGTCCGCACCCGCCATATCTCCGTGCGGGTGAGGCGGCCCTGGTTGAACCGGATCTATTATCTGCCCGATGCCGTTATTACCACTGGGGAACATATCCGACGGGAATTGCTCCAGACCCACAAGATCCCCGCCGAGCGGATCGTTTCCATCCCCACCGGGGCGGATACGGGGCGATTCCATCCCGGGCCCCCGGATCTGGAATTAAAAAAACGGATGGGGCTGCCGATCGACAGCCCGGTCATTACGCTGGTGGCCGTGTTGAGGGCCCAGAAACGCCATGAACTGGTGATTGCCGCCGCCGCCGAAGTCATCAAGGTCTTCCCCCAGGCCCGGTTTCTTTTTGTGGGGGACGGTCCCGGCCGAGATCGGGTGGACGCAGGAAATAAAAAACGCCCAACTGGAAACCCAGATCCTGATGACCGGCTATCGGGAGGATATTCCGGCCATCCTGTCTTTTACCGATTTAGGGATTATTTCCTCGGTGGCGGAAGGGATTCCCCAGTTTCTTTTCCAGATTATGGCCATGGGCAAGCCCGTCATTGCCACCGAAGTGGGCGGGATCCCGGAAATCGTGACTTCCGGAGTAAACGGTTTATTGATCCCGCCGGAAGACCCGGCGGCCCTGGTTAAGGCCATGGTTCAGGTGCTGGGAGATCCGGGATCGGCCCGGCGCCTGGGCGAGGAAGGCCGCCGGTTAGTGGAACAGGAATATACGGTGGAAAAAATGGCCGAAAAGGTTTATAGGGTTTACCAGCAGGTTTATGAAAGGAAACAGAGAAAATGAAACTATTGATAACCGGCGCCGCCGGATTCATTGGCTCCCACCTGGCCGAGACGCTGCTGGCCCAAGGACATCAGGTAATCGGGATCGATAATTTTTTGGATTATTACCCCCGCTGGATGAAGGAAAAAAATCTGGAGGGGGTCCGAACCAAACCGGGGTTTGAATTCATTGAAGCGGATCTCCTGGAAACCGATTTGGTCGGTCTGGTTAAGCCGCTGGAGGGGGTCATTCATCTGGCCGCCCAGGCCGGGGTCCGGGCCAGTTGGGGAGAGAACTTTCGCACCTATTCGGACAACAACGTCCTGGCCACCCAGCGCTTATTGGAGGCCTGCCGGGGAGAAGGGATCAAAAAATTTATCTATGCCTCCTCGTCCTCGCTTTACGGAGATACGGACGATTTGCCGATGCGGGAAGAGTCCATCCTGCGGCCGGTGTCCCCTTACGGGGTATCCAAGGCGGCCGGGGAATATCTGGCCTATCTGTACTATAAAAATTTCGGACTGCCGACCGTTGCCTTGCGGTTCTTCACCGTCTACGGGCCCCGGCAGCGGCCGGACATGGCCTTTCATCGCTTTTTTAAGGCCGGGATGGAGGGGAAACCGCTGGTGGTCTGGGGCGACGGGGAACAGTCCCGGGATTTCACCTTTATCGACGATATCGTCCAGGGCTGCCGGCGGGCCCTGGAGGCCGGGCGCGACGGGTCCGTCTACAATATCGGGGGGGGAAGCCGCCGGACCTTGAACGAGGTCCTGGAAGCCATGCGCCGGATCACCGGAAAACCCCTGGAAGTCAACTACCAGCCGGTTCAGAAGGGGGACGTGCGCCATACCGGCGCCAGCCTGGAAAAAATCAAAAAGGAACTGGGCTACAATCCGCAGGTCTCCATGATGGAGGGATTGGAGCGGGAGTGGGAGTGGGTCAGAGCGTTGTATAAAAAATAAGGTCCGAGGCCCGAGACGTAAGGCGTAAGGAGTAAAAGGTAAGGAGAAAAGGATAAATTAACCAAACAACCAAATCAACCATATCAACGAAATAAACGAATCCCGGAGGAACTATGGCCATCAGCAAGGAATTACTGGATATTTTAGCCTGTCCGAAATGCAAGGGGGATATTTATTTAAATGAGGCCGGCGACGGGCTGATCTGTGAGAAATGCAAACTGATCTACGAGATCAAGGACGATATCCCGATCATGCTGATCGAGGAGGCCAAACCCTACGAAGGGTGAAGCGGCTTTTCAACGCCGGCCTCCAGACCCCGACTGGTTCTGGACGGGTTGAATAAAAATCCGTTGTTTGAATCGATAGGCTAGGCAATACTCGGCGAATTGATCCTGGCGTTTAAAATGCAAATAAATAGACTGCCGAACCGGTCATTCCCCAGGCTCTTGGGGTCTTTTAGGGTTCCCAAAGAGCGCCGGCGAAATCGGCCTGATTGCCGACCGTCTTCTGGCTTAAGCCGCCAGGGTCAGCGGTGGCAATCGGCTCCAATTTGACCGGACTCCCCTGCATGGGTTTTTGAATCACTGGGAGGAACAGTCTATAAGGTTTTTTAATGACTGGGAGGAATAGGTTATAAGGTATTTTAACATAGACCGGCCCGTAATCGACGGCGATTTCATTTCCGGATATGGGGAGAGGGTTCCCGTAGCGGTCAAAGGCCGCGGCCCCAAAGGGTAAAGAGACCGATTGCGGGGCGCCGTTCGTGGACCAGATCACGTCGAGGGACCTTCCCCGGTAAGCCGAGAACGAGTGACCGAAAATCCCGCCCGGGTACCCGGCAAGCCGGACCGCGGTACTGGGCGAGGGCCAAAAAGTCGGCCGCGGTCTTAAAAGCCCGGTAGGAAGGGCGGGGGCTGTTGTCGGGCCGGAGCAGGCCAGTAAGGCGCCACTCGCTTTTTAAGGCATAATAGACCAAGCCCTGCAATCCCAGGGCGATCCCTTCGGCGTAGGCTTTGGCCGTGAACACCGCCTGGGTTTCAAAACAGGGATCGGTATTGACATCGCAATAAAGGGCGGTCTCAGTATTGATCAGCGGTTTGTTTCCCAACCCGTAACGGGTGAGGATGGTTTTAAGAAAAGCGGCTTTTTCAGGAAGGGAAGTGGGAGAGCCGGGCCAATTAGGATTATAGAGCAGGCCGGGGATTCCGGTGAAGTAGGAGTAGGAATGGAAGTTTACCAGGTCGAAAAAAGGACCCCCGCCGCCCCGAAGCACCCCTTCGAAGAATCGAGCTATAGAATAGGGGATCTCGTTGGGATTGTCCAGGACCAATCCGCCGAGCAGCACCTGGGCTTGGGGATCGGCCGCTTTGATGGCCGGGTAGGCCGCCTTGAGCATCTGGGCGTAGTATTCTCCGCCGAAATAGGGGTCGCCCTCATCCCCCCAGCAGCCGAAGACGCTCCGTGCGTAGTAGACCGGGGCGTCGATCTCATTGCCCAATTCCCAGTATTTAATGTTGTAAGGAGGGTTTTTGTAGCGGTTCACCGCTTCGGTTAAAAACTCGGCGAAGGCAGAGAAAGCCGCGCTTTTTATCGGGCCACAGGCCGAACCGGGGTATTTCTGTGCCCAGTCGGGAGTGTACTTGACCACGGCAATGACCTTGAGTCCGTTCTGGTTGGCCCGCAGGAGGCTGGCTTCATCGACGTTTTCCCAGTGAAAGGTGGAGGGAACGGTCAGCACCGGTTCGATCCGGTCCCACTCGAAGGCGTCAAACCGTACCCAGTACACCCCGCCGTTCAACGCCTGAGAAAGCCCCTGCGACTCGTCGATGGCATTGTTCATTTGGGCGCCGAAAATCGAAACCACCTGGGCCTCCGCCAGACCTTGAGCCATCAAGACCGACAGAATGACCAGCCCCGAAGCAACGGTTTTATAAAGGTTCTTTATCATCGGTTGCCTCATGGCGATTGCTCTCCCATAGATCTCCGGCCTAAGCCTAAAAGGTTGTTCAAGTTGGTCACGCCCAACTCCTGACATAAAGAATTACGATAAAAGATAAAAACCATAAGATAATAGTAGTCTTCAAAAAGGCGTCCTTCAGCAATACCTTGGTCGGTGAGCCGCTGTCTTCTTCGACGAAGCTTATTTGAAGATATCGCAGGGTTCCGAGGATTACGAAAATCGTTGTGAGATACAGTTTATCCGTGCCGAACCTGAAGATGGTCTGCGGCGAGAGCGTATACATTAGATAGGAAACGATCATCGCTCCCGAAAAAATCACCATGCCGGCGTTGACAAATTCAAGATTGTAGCCGTCTATGTTCTTTCTCGTCTTCTTGTTACTTCTGCTATAGATCAGGACATCATCTCTTCTTTTGGCAAACCCGAGAAACAGAGCCAGCAGGAAGGTCATGGTGATAATCCAGACGGTAAGGGGCACATGGGCTGCCGCTGAACCGACAAAAAGTCTGATGACGAAGCCGACGGCGATGATCGCTATATCCACTATGGGCACGTGCTTCAGCTTTAAGGAGTACAAAATATTGAGGACCAGATAGAAGCCGAGGATGGCTGTCAGGTCATAATGAAACCAGTATAGGGAAAGACCCAGCCCGACGATGAGAAGAAGGGCCATGGTGACGTAAGCGGCCCGTTTCGATATGGCCTCGTTGGCCAGAGGTCTCAGTCTTTTCGTCGGATGTTCACGGTCTTCAGGAAGATCCTTTAGGTCATTAAAGATGTAGGTGAAGCTAGCGAGGAGTGAAAAACAAACAAAAGCACGTCCGGCAAGGCAAAGAGGTTTTAACCGCATGATTTCGCCTGCAAAAAAAAGCGGTAGAAATATGAAACCGTTCTTGAGGTAATGGTGTACCCGCAACAATCTCAAGTATTCGACGGCCCTATGGAACCGCATAGCAATATATCCGTCCGCTCTTTGTTAGGGGCACCCACTGGAAGGCCGGAGCGGCAGTTTATTCAACCCATTGATTAATTTAAGAATATGGAATTATTCCGACGAATTGTCAATAGTTACTTTACAAGACTTCCCACTACCGTCCTCTCCGATTGACCGGGTCAACGGGAGTTGCTATCGCCGGTCTGAGTCAGATGAGGTGAATTTCCGGATCACAACCATCTCGCCTCTGCCGGTGAATCGGCTTATCTCTTTTGAGGCGTACCGTCCGCCGATAGCTGCCCGCAGGTTTGGATATTTGCCCTGACGATAGGACTCATCCTCGATCATATAAAATTCCCTCAAACCCAGATTCCGAAAATCCCCGCCATAGTCGAAGCCATAAAACGGGCGGTTCATGAAGGCAAACCAGTCGTTGTACCGGCCGATGACCGGCGTCCTATCGGAGGGCACGGCCTGTTGCACGGCCGCTACGTACTTGGAAAAATCCCAGTCATGGTTTTGGACATACACAAAAGCATACTGCGGGACCAGGTAGACGAGCCAAAGGAGCGCCAGGGTCCCGAGGCGCCGGCTTCTCTCGGAAGTCCACAGAACAAGCAGTAAGAAAGCAGGGAAGACGTAGATCATGTACATGAAGCTGGGACGCTGGATTACGGCGGCAAAGGCCAGGACCGCCACGATAAGGGCGGGAATGAACTTATTTTCTCTATAGAGCCTCTTTCCGAAGAACCAGAGGGCACAGGAGAGAAACAGGGCGAGTTCAGGGAGGTGGCGGTGGTACTTGGTTTTGAAAAAGTACTCGATAAGTATGCTGTAGACTCCCCCCGCGTTTCCCCCGGCAACGGCCTCAAAAATTCCGCCCAGATTCCTGTGATGCAGCGCCAGGTAGTACAGGACCCCGAGACCCGGGCCCACGGCCAGTCGCCACCCCATCGCGCTGCCGGTGATTCTCTCCAATGGGGGCGATGACCGGAGCATAGCCCAGGCCGCCGCAGCCGTCCAAAGAAAAGAAATAATTCCGACCGGATGAACTTCCATGGAAACGACCGCCAGAAATCCGGCGGCGACGAACCGACCGTGCACAAAAAAAAGAAGGGCCAGTGAAGCCAAAAAGAAAACCAGCGCGTCCGGCCTGGCCTGGTTGGCGGCGCCGAAAAATGGTTCCGCGATCAGCAGCGTCAATGCAAAAAAAACCGTCAGCCTTCGGCTGAAACCAAGGTCCCTGAGTATGGCGACCCAGGTGAGGGCGCCAAAGAAGGCCATCGAGGTTGAGATAAGGTGGGCCTGACTTTTGGTCCAGCCGAGAAGATTCAAGAGGTATCCGTAAAGATAGGTGAAGGTCTTCCCGAAAAAGGTCACTCCACCGTATCCGCCCGATCCTGCCCTTGCCCCGAAACAAAGGTCCTCTTCAACCCCTCCGACCACATGATTATGGGCAAACGAGAGAAAAACGGCGTCATCCATGTTTTCCGGCCGGTAGATGCCATGGAGGAGGACGTAAATCGTGAGCGTTGCGGCCAGATACAGGCTAATGATGATCCAATCCGAACGGGAGAAAGGTGTTCGTTCGAAAAAAGGGTCATACCCGGAATTCACGAGATATTCTCCAACGATCGCCCTATTTCAGGGTTTCGGGTGGATTTAATTGGATAATACATACGCTGGAGGATTCGGACTCTATCGATAAAGTATTTTACCAAAAAAGGAAAGCTTATGCCTGCCATGAAGGAGGCAGCACCACAGATAGATTCATAACCTCCAAGAAATGATTTCAGGTAACGAAAGGTATTTTCCTGAATAGACCAATGAAAAATCAAAATAAGGAGGGTAGTTTCACCGATCCGGCTTAAAACACGAGAAAAGAAATCAAAGTTCGCAATGAACGATGAAAGGGATATCACCAGGTAAATCCCAAGCAGTGCCTGCCCGGTTGACAAGATCAGATTGTCAAAGAGTCGTTCATTATAATCAATCATGGCATCAGACCCATAGTGGGTTAGTGAAAACGTGATGAGTGCGATCCAAAATAACGTTGGATTATAAGCAAAGCCAAGCATCCGCTGCTTTAAAAACAGACCTATCAAAAAATAAGAGGCCGTGAGAAAAATTAAATCCAGGCTGAATGGAAGACCCGGCAACAGGAGATCCTTTCCAAATAGTTTTAACGTTTCGCCGTTAATTTTAACGGGCATATTCCAGAAGAAGTTCTGGATCATGAACCCGATCGAGAACAGAAATAGAAGCCCCAAAACTTTTGGCAGATTACCGTAGGTATCAAGCCGGGTGATCGCCAAAAAACACCAGGAAAACAGAGCGATCATAAACAAATGTGGAAGAAACCAGAGGGGAACCCACTTAATAGTGGCCCCGTTGCCATAGAGGACTCCGAACAAATATTCCCAGATGTTTTCATTCCTTATTAAAAAATAGGGTACCCCCAGCATCAAGAGCGTAACAAAATAGGGCTTTAATAAAGAATCGGCTATTTTGATGAGAATCCGCTTAAAGGGTTCGGTGTGTTTGAAAAATATTCCTGACAGAAAAAAAAACAAAGGCAAAAGGAATGAAGACAATAGGCCGAACAACTTTCCCCTATCGTGCATTACCAGCCGATTGTGGATAAAAACAACAAGGATGATTGCGATTCCTTTCGCAATATCAATAGATATTAATCGGCCTTTCATTTCATCTTAATCAATGGGGTGGATGTTTGTTTTAAAGCAAGAATTTCCAGGGCATTTCCCAACAGGAGCTTGTTGAAACTTAATTTTCTGAGGAATTCAAACGAATAATACAGCGGAATGACTAATTTATTGCGCAGACGACTTACTTTCTCTTCATAAATTGTCGGATAACCATTCCGCACAAAGATCACCTCAAATCCCTTCTTCTTTAACAAGTCTGCCAGTACTTTAAATGTGAAATAATTCAGATGAAGCGGGGTATCGAAATATCTGGGAGTATCTCCGACCAGGTATTTGATTCTGTCTTTGAACACCTTATGAAATATAAAAAATTTCATTAAATGAAATCCCATATTGGGAACACGGATAAACAGCAATCCTTTGGTTTTGATTACTCTGGCCGCCTCTTCCAGGGCACCTTCCGGATTCCCAAGATGTTCGAGGACGTCATTAAAGGTAACCGCCGTAAAAAATTCTTCGGGATAATTGGCTTCCTGCAAGGTCCCTTCAAATATATTCAATCCCGCTTCCTTTTTTGCCAGTTCAGCCGAAGTCTTGGAAACCTCAATTCCAAAGGCCGTCCACCCTTTGGATTTGGCTGCTCTCAGAAAATCTCCGAACCCGCACCCCACATCCAGCAACGGCCCTTTGGGGCTTGAATAATGATCCAGCAGTTTCAAAAGCCTGTCCCAGACATCGGCCTTATGTTTTGTTTCATTCAAGTCTTGCGGTTCAATTTCAACATAATGACTGTACATCCTATCGATTTCTTCCGCACTCGGCCTTGGCCAAGCGAACATGCCCCCGCATTGCAGACATTGAATGATATCATGATCGCGTTCTCTATAAATCCATTTATTCATCGCGCTTTTGCAGAAAATACAGATAGCAGATATAGTGTTCAAAGTATCTCTCCTGAAAAGGGGCGAAACTGGAGCGGCTGGCACGAGAAAAATGGTTCAGGAGGGTTTGCGGGTAATGAGCAGAAGATCTCTTTTGCCCCGGCCAAATAGTCTTCGAAGGCTTTCAGAGGATTTCCTGGGGTACCAGACTATTTCAAGCCCGGCTTTGTCCAGTATCCGAAACAATTCCCATACCTGAAATTTGTGGGGATGAGGAAGGTCCGAATGCCTCAATATTTTTTTGCGATATTTGCTGTAGAAAGAAATCGTGGTGACAAACAGCAGAAAATATCCCCCCGGAACCAGCATTTCGAATACATTATTGACGATCCGTTGGGGATCCCGGGTATGGTCCAACACATTATAACAGATGGCCAAATCAAAGGAATCCTTGCCGGTGTTAAATTCTTCCGCGGGCCTTTGAACATAACGCAGCGGTCTTTTTATTAATTCATAATAACAATGGGCCAAATACTCGGGGATCTCCACCGAGTCGGTTCGTGGCAGCGGGTCGACACCGGTGACCATCCACTTTGATTGCGGCTCCAGGAAGGTGGCCACCCCCAGACCCAAAGGGCCAATGCCTATTTCCAAGACCCTGCCGGGGGAAGCAGGCGGTTGCAGCGCCGAGGGACAGACCGCATTGATTCGGGCGATGAAGGCATATTTTTCCTCCAGCAGGTGGAGAAATTCCTCCGGACTCCTGACGGCGTCTCCCCAATATTTTTTTTCCGCTTCCTGGGCTAATTGCCAACGGCCCTCGGTGATTTCAGACATCCTGCACACCTCTAAACCGGGATCAGGCCTCGAAAGAGGATAGATCACAAATTACTTTTGCGGCAATCATGAGATCGCTCATTTGAAGAACTTGCCTTTGGTCAGAGCGAGTATAGGACCAAAGATAGACCGGGTCAATGAGAAAAACAGGCCTGGCAATACGATTAGGGACTGGCCAGGGCCTATCGGGGAGATTGACTTTAACCGATCGGTCGGTTTACTATTATTTATCCGAATTCGGATGCCGGAGGAAATTGGAATGTCCCATTCAGGAATTACGCCCTGGTTGTCAATCCTGGCGGCGGCCCTTTTGATCGTGCTGTCGGTCAGGGTGGAAGAACGGACCGTCCTTCTCTGGCAGATGGGGAAGCCTGATCAGGACAACCGCGAATTCGCGCTGGCCCCCAAGGATTACGGGCGATACCGGGATGACGGGCTTTTTGTTGTCGGACAGTCCGATAGCCGGACCGACTGGCCATATGTCCACCCCGGTCCCGGAGATGATTTCGGAGGAAAGCAGCCCCACACCTTTTCCATCTGGTTTGGCGTCAAGGACCCGAAAGCCGCCGGGTGGTGTAAACTCAAAGTCAGGTTGCTGGACCGGGCGCGGGTCAACCCGCCGCGGCTCCGGGTGGAAATCAATGGCCGGGGCTATGAAAACATCCTGCCGCCCGGCGCCGGAGACCCGTCCATCAACGGCCTCCCGGACCAGGGCCGTCCGTATCAATTCGAAATACCCTTTGATGCCGGCCGGCTTCAAGCCGGGGACAACGTCATCCGGATCACCACGGTCTCCGGTAGTTGGCTGCTGTATGACTGGATCGGATTGGAGGCCCCCCCTCAAATCCAATCCATCCCGGTAGCCAACCGAACCTGGATAACGGCGGTCCAGCCCCTGGCTGTTCTCCAAAACCGCGACAGCCGATCCTGGCAGCGGATCCGCCTTCAGGTCCGGCACTTCGGGGATCCCCTGGAAACCATCATCCGGGTGGAGGGAAACGACTCCCAGCCGGCGCGGTTCCGGAAGGTATTCGAAACAGTGGAAGTGCCGGTGGCGGCCGTCAATCGGGAAACGAGGCTGCGGGTGGGTATTGAATCCGCCGGACGGCTGCTGGATACAGCCGGGGTGATCCTGAAACCGGTTCGTCCCCTGACGATTTTCCTTCTGCCCCACTCCCACACCGATATCGGCTACACCGCCCTCCAGACCGAGATCGAAACCCGACAGATGGACAACATCCGCCTGGGGATTGAAACCGCGCGAAAAACGGCTCATTATCCTCCCGGTGCCCGTTTCATTTGGAATGTGGAGGTCCTCTGGGCCGCGGATTTGTATCTCCGCCGGATGCCCCCCGCTCAAAGGGCTGCTTTCCGGGAGGCGGTCAGGAAGGGCCAGATGGCCCTCAACGGGATGTACCTGAACGAGTTAACCGGTCTCTGCCGGCCGGAGGAATTGCTGCGGCTGTTCCGCTTCTCCACCCAAATGGCCGCCCGGTGCGGCGTCCGGGTCGATTCGGCCATGACCAGCGATATCCCGGGCCAGACCTGGGGAACGGTAACCGCCATGGCCCAGGCCGGCATCAAGTATTTTTCCACCGCCCCCAATTATTTCGACCGTATCGGGAATATTCTGGAGGAGTGGGAAAACAAGCCCTTCTATTGGGTTTCTCCCTCGGGGAAGGAGAAGGTCCTGGTCTGGATCCCCTATAAGGGATATGCCCTTTCCCACCTGGAAGAAAAAATGACGCCGAAATTTGTCGAGGCCTACGTGTCTCACCTGGAAAAAACGGGCTACCCTTATGATCTGGCCCACCTGCGCTGGAGCGGATCGGGCGACAACGCTCCTCCTGACGCCTCCCTCTGCGATTTTGTGAAGGACTGGAATGCCCGGAACACCTGGCCCCGGTTCGTTATCGCGTCGACCCGGGAGGCCTTCCGGGCCTTGGAGCGGCGGTATGGTCCGCGACTGCCGAGGGTAAGCGGGGACTGGACCCCCTACTGGGAAGACGGCGCCGGCTCCTCCGCCCTGGAAACGGCCCTGAACCGCAACAGTTCCGACCGCCTCACCCAGGCCGAAGCCCTGTGGGCAATGTTTCGCCCTCGTGGATATCCGGCGGCTGCCTTCGAAGAGGCCTGGCGCCAGGTTTTGCTTTACTCCGAACATTCCTGGGGCGCCATGGGCAGCGTGACCGATCCGGAGGCCCCCATGACCCGGGAGCAGTGGCGGATCAAGCGTTCTTACGCGCTGGAGGCCGATCGACGGTCCAGGGACCTGTTGGCGCAGGCACTGGAAAACAGGGGAGGCCAAGCCCGGCCCAACGACACGCACCGGCCGCGCGCATCGGGGAATCCCGAAAAGAACGGCCAGGAAGTCGAGGTCTTCAACACCACCTCCTGGCCGCGGACGGAGCTGGTCTTCCTGCCCCGGGAAATTTCCGCCTCCGGCGACCGGGTCATCGACGACCGGGGGCGCCCGGTTCCCTCGCAACGGCTGACGAATGGGGAGCTGGCTTTTGTAGCCCGCGAAGTGCCTTCTTTCAGCCGACGACGATACCGTCTTTCGGCGGGAGCTCCCTTTATGGAAGGGAGGGTCACGGCTGAGGGGACGATTCTGGACAACGGGATTTTACGCCTCCGGGTCGATGGGCGAACCGGGGGGATCGTAGATTTGCGGGCACCATTTTTTGAAGGGAACCTGGTCGATACCTCATCCGGTCAGGCTTTGAACGACTACCTCTACCTTCAAGGAAACAACCCCGCCGATGTGAAGCGCAACGGGTCGGTTAAAATATCCGTCAAGGAACCCGGACCGCTTCTGGCCTCTCTGCTGATCGAGTCCGAGGCCCCGGGCTGTACCGGGTTGATCCGGGAACTGAGATTGAGCGCCGGGTCGGATGTTCTGGAGCTGATCAATACGGTGGACAAGAAACGTCTGGAGGCTAAAAACTATCTGGATCCCCGGGGGAAGGAGAGCGTCAATTTCGCCTTCCCCTTTAACGTGCCCCAGGGGCAGATGCGGCTCGATCTGCCTCTGGCGGTCATGAGACCTGAAATCGATCAGTTGCCCGGGTCCTGCAAGAACTGGCTCACCGTGGGCCGCTGGGTGGACATCGCCAATGAACGCTTCGGGGTCACCTGGGTTACCCGGGATGCCCCGCTGATCCAGGTGGGCGGCCTAACCGCGACCCTGCTAAACTCCCAGACCAATCCCCGGGTCTGGCGAAAGAAAATCGAACCGGCCCAAAAATTCTACGCCTGGGTAATGAATAACCACTGGGGCACGAATTACCGCGCCTACCAGGAAGGGCCGGCGACCTTTCGTTTTCTGCTGCGCCCCCATGGACCTTCCAATCCGGCAGAGGCCTCCCGCCGGGCCATCGGATTCAGCCAGCCGCTCCAGGTTATTCCACTCCGGAGCGATACCCTCCCCCTGCCCGGGCCATTACTCCGGACGTCCTCCAACGAAGTTTTGATAACGGCCCTGAAGCCGAGCGACGACGGCCGGGCTTTGATCGTTCGACTTTTCGGGGCCGCCGGCCGGAATGTCAGGACCGCCCTGATCTGGGCCCATCCGGCCCCGGAAAAGCTCTGGCGGAGTGATACCGGCGAAAAACCCGGTAAGCGCCTGACCGGCCCAGTAGAGGTGCCCGCCTACGGGGTGGTAACCCTGCGGGCGGAGTGGCGTCCCTGAGGGCCCAGGGCAAGTCCTTTTTCAATTTCGGGGTCACTTTGGGTCCAATGGTTTCTTTACGGGCAACACCCCTTTTTCTTCAGAAGATCCCCCTTGTCCCTGGCCTTTCGTCTGATCTATTTTCTTGATCTTTTTTATTGCTGGTATTACATTCTTCCCATCCAAAAGCAAATTCTTAGCCTAGAGGTGAGACGATGAAGCGGATTCCCCTTTCCTGTCTGTGGGGTTGGCGAGCTCCCCGCTGGCTATTGGTGACTGCCTGCCTGTTGTTTGCGATCGGCACCCCGGCGCCCGGGGATGCGCTGGAAAAGTTTCCCCAGAGCAACGCCTGGGGGAGAGTGACCCCTTCGGTCGCCTGGTGCGGCGATGCGAGCTCTACGGTCAAGATCGAAGTGCATATCGTCGGGCGCACGGATGTGGTTGGCGTGCAGGTCACGAACCTGGGAGAGCAGGATCGCATCACCCTCTACGACGACGGGACGCACGGAGATGCCGCGGCGGGCGACAATGTCTTCACTGCGACGGGGGTGCATCTCGCCTGCTCCCCCGGCGACCTCAAATACAATAACGCCGTGGGGACATGGTGGGGCTTTCTGCGGGTAAGGCTGAGGGACGGCCGCGAGCAAGGCAACAACTATGGGATCGCCGCCGGAGTGGTAGATCCGCGCTTCAAGAATGTCTTCGCGGTGCGACAATACGGGAGCGGCCTGTCGGCGACAGCCTACGCCTTTTTCATCGACGACAGCAGCCACGAGGTGCTAGACGACTACCCGGTGGCCAACGTGCGCTGCGGCATGACGAACTTCCGGGCCTATCAGAAACTATACAGCATCTTTTCCAGCGACCCGTTCGACCTGGCGCTGCTAACTCCGGGTTTGCAGATCTTGCGCCCCACGACCTTCGCCGAGAACGTTCCCTACCAGGTGCAGGTACGCAACAACGTGCAGCACATAGGGTGGCCGCTCATGAATAACGCGGCCCAGTTCGGCTCGGCGGGTCGTTTGAATAGCGTGATCTATCATTCCTTTGGGAGCATCCAGATCTTTGATCACGAGATTGCGCACACTTGGGGGGCGGGCATCGGCGCAGCATTGGGGCTCATCGAAGAGGGGGGGGCTCACTGGGCCGCTCTCAGCGACATTGGCGGCCAACTCGGCTACTACTACTCCGACGACCAGGGGCACGTCGGGCATTTCGCCTATAATGGCGACGGCACCTGGCGGCTGATTCCCAACAATCAGAACGAGCCCTACTCGCCACTGGAACTCTATTTGATGGGCCTGATCCCGCCGGAGCAGGTGCCGCCGATCCACATCCTGACCTCGCCGAACCTGAGCGATCCACAGCGCATCACGGCGGCCTCGGTGCGCACGGTGACTATCGAGCAGATCATGGCCGCCGAGGGCGGGGCGCGCGTACCCAACTATGCCACCTCCCCTAAGCTCTTCAACCTGGCTTACATTGTGACCCAGGACGGGCCTTACAATGGCGCGGCGTATGCCTTCTTTTCCCTTATGTCGCACGCACTGATAAGTCGCGCCGGGCCGGAGACGAAGGATATGTACGCCCCCTTCTATTGGGCGACAGGGGGCCGGGCTTCGCTGAATACGCGACTGCCGGTGGATCTGCCGGAGCCGTTCAAGCAGGTATACTTACCGTTGGTTTTGAGATAGCAGGAGCGCGGCGTCGGGCGTCAAGAATCAAACGTCAAGTCTCATTTAACGTTTGCCCTTTCCCGAGAAATAATTCTAGGTGGAAAGCCTATCCGCGGCGTCTTCCGGTCAGCTCACCCGGTCCGGTCCGAGCCGTACCAGCATCTTGCCGACATTGGCGCCGGTGAAGAGGGCCAGGAAAGCCTTCGGCGCGTTGGCGATGCCTTCAACGATTGTCTCCGATTAGAAAACAAACTGGAACTGCACGCCACCCAACCATTCCGCGCCCAGGTCGGGATTGCCTTTAACCAAAGGATTCTTGCCATGGTTGTAGTAGGTGAATTCCGGGACAAGGTAGAAGCTGTCCGCGATCTTCCAGTTGATGGAAGCACCGATCGAAAAGCGTTGATTGAAGTCATCTCCAATAGTATAAATGGCGGAGTTGACGGCCTTGTCGTAACCCAGGTAAAAGTGCGGTGTAAACGGACCGGAGGTGAAGGCCAGATCCATAAAAGCGTTCCAGCCTGTGGTACTTTTAATGGCCCCGCTGGGGGTTCTCCCATAGCCTTGATAGATGCTTTCCCCCTGCAGCGGGCCCTGGAAAATGCTTAGGCGCGAACCCATGTTTTGGCCATAGACACCCTGGAAGGTGCCCGTAAAGGGCCCGACCTTGACCACGACCGGAAACACCACCGCCCAGGAGGTCATGTGGTCATCCGGCGCTGAATTGAGCGCGGTCGTCGGCAGATTATCCCATTTGACGTACTGGACGTAGCCGGCCGGCTTCAGGGATAGGGCGCCAAAGGTCATCCGGAGTTTGACGGCCAGCATTGGGAAGGTGGCATAGGATTGAACGGCCGGAATGGCGGCGGTGCCGGCCACTGTAGGAGTCCCATTGTCCTGGTAGTACTGCGGCTGAACCAAGGAGATGTCGTACCCGAAGCTCTTGGAAACATCCTGGGAGAAACGAACCTGGGCGTTACGTTGATCCACTATGCCGCCCCATCCGAAAAGGCCGAAGTGAGCACCGCCGGAAACAGAGAAACCTATGTTCTGATAGGGGATTACAGAGAAAACGTGACCGTCGGTCTTGCCGGCCAGTAAGGAGCAGTTTCCGAATTTATAATACCCGTACAACTTGGCGCTTTCAGCGAAATAATACCCGCTGGAGGAATAGCTGGGACTGAGACCGATTGCTTGTTGATTGCCGGCCATTCGGATTTCCCAGTAGCCGCCCACGTTGCCGACTTCCAGCGCACCGCGGATACGGGCATGTTGGGGCACGTCGAAAATCAACTGGGTGTTGTCGCTTTTTCCGTTAAATAATTCCTTGCTGCGATTCCAGGCGGCCAAGTCGGTATAAAACAGGCCTCCAAAATAAAAGGTGCCGTCTTGGCTGCTTTCGATCTTGAAGGCGGGAGCCGGATCGGCAAACATCACGGCCAGGCCCAAGACCAGTGCAAAAATAAAAGTTTCTTTCATGGTCTCTGCTCTCCTGGTAGAGGAATATTTAAATAAAAAAAGCCTCTATTTGAGTTTGTTGCAGGTTAATAATGGGATAAATAAGAATTGTCAAGAAAATAGAGGAGGTTTTCGCGGTTCAAGAAGAGCTCCCCTACAACCTGGACGGCCTGTTTCCAACTACTCACGAAGCCGTCCTCGTCCTGATTTAGAAAGTTCAGCCGTGACGGTATCGCCTGGGCTCGTTTTTCACTTGGGACAAAAGCACCAATCCCGGAAGATATACGCATTGATTATTTATATAATATTTTCTAATATGGACCCATGAAGAAACGGTCCGGTTTGCCCCATTCCTTTCGATCCCTTTTCTGGGTTTATCGGTTCAAAGATAAATCCAAGCCCCATTAACGGTCCTCATCGTGCTTTCCGTAACGATTATCACCTTAAACGAGGAGCGGAATCTACGGCCCTGCCTGGAAAGCGTGCGGTTCGCTGATGAAATCATCGTGGTGGATTCGGGCAGCCGGGATTCGACCCGGTCCATAGCCAAAGAATCTGGAGCCCGGGTCTTTCAAGAGACCTGGAAAGGTTTTGCCGAGCAAAAAAACAGCGCCCAGGAAAAGTCCAAGGAGCCCTGGATCCTGAATATCGATGCCGATGAACGGGTCACGGAGGATCTCCGTCTTGAAATACAAAAGGTACTTCAGTCTGATCCTCCCGAGAAGGGTTTCCGGGTAGCGCGCAAAAACTTTTTTTGCGGGCAATGGATCCGGCACGGCGGGTGGTATCCCAACTACCAGACGCGGCTCTATCGAAAGGATGCCGGGAGGTTTGCGGCACGGGAGGTCCATGAACAGGTGGAGGTCAACGGCCCGGTGGGGACCTTGAAATCACCTTTGGAGCATTACACCTACCATTCCATTTCGGACTATTTCAAGAGGATGGACCGCTATTCGGATCTTTCCGCCAGACAGTATCTGAAGGAGGGCCGTCGGATCGGATGGCCGGCCATTGTGGCCCGATCGTGGTTCACTTTTTTTCAAATGTGGATCTTGAAAAGGGGCTGTTTGGACGGGGTCAACGGATTGCTGTTGGCCGTTCTTTACAGCCAATATACGTTTATCAAGTATGCTAAATTGAAAGAAATGACCCAGGGGAGATGAAACAGGGTGACGATTATTCCTAAATCGATCGGCCGCCAGTATCGAAGCCGGACCGGTCAGATCCTCCCGGACCAAACCGGGCCGCGGTTTACCGGAGGCCATAGCCGTCCCGGACGACCGGAGGCCAAGGCCCTTCGGATTGTCACGTTTAATGTCAAGTTTTCCCGGTACGTTGATCGGGCTCTCCGGCTTTTGGAAAAAAGCCAGGCCCTGCAGGACCTGGATATACTGGCTCTGCAGGAAATGGATGAAGCCGGCGTCGAAAAGATAGCCAGGCGGTTGGGTTTGAATTATGTCTATTACCCGGCAGTGGTCCACTCGGCCCATGGCAAGAACTTCGGCAATGCCCTGCTTTCTCCCTGGCGGATACTGGAAGATCAAAAGATCTTCTTGCCCCACTCCGGTCAGATAGAAAAGATGCAGCGCATTGCGGTGGCGGCCACCTTTAAAATAGGGAAGCGGAAGCTCAGGGCCTACAGTCTTCACCTCGGTACGGCCTTGGAAATCCTTCCTCGGCAGCGAAAACACCAGGTGCAGGCCGTGCTGGCCGATGCCGAACGATTTTCCGGCCCGATCATTATAGTCGGGGACATGAATGCCAGAGGTATTGGCCGGTTCCTGGAGAGACAAGGGTATTTTTGGGCTACCAAATCGGTCAGAAGGACTATCAGCCTCTTTGCCTGGGATCACATCTTCATTCGAAATTTTGAGGGCAGTCCAATGGGCGAGGTCGGGGTGGTCCAGGACAATCGTCAGGCCAGTGACCACAAGCCGGTCTGGATGGTCCTGAGACTGGATGAGGAAATGGGACCGACCATCCCCAAACGCCGGTCACTACTGCCTGGTAGAGTCCTGCCAGCTCTCACGCTCCGCCGGAGGAAGAAGAAAGATTCCGATAAAGTAAACTATTCAAAATGAAAATATTAATAATTAAATTAAGACACTTAGGTGATGTATTGATCACCACTCCGGTGTTGCCTGCTCTAAGGGAGGCCTATCCCCAGGCCAGGATCACGATGGTGGTCAATCCGGGAACTGAGGATATGGTCCGGGGGCATCCGGATTTGGCGGAGGTCCTTCCCCTTCCCCGGGCGGAGCACCCTGATTTCGGGAAAGAGCTGCCCTCCCAGTTAAAGTTTATCAGAGCTCTTCGTAAACAATATTTTGATATATCAATAGATTTTTCTATTGGAGATCGGGGGGCGATCCTCTCTTTCCTGTCGGGAGCTCCTCAACGCTTAGGGTTTACCCCAAGAAGAGGGAAACAATGGTGGTGGAGGCTGGCGTATACCCGGACCTGGCCGCAGCCTGAGCCCAACAAACCTGTTGTCGAATCCCATCTGGAGATGCTGCGGCTTCTTGATATAAAGCCGAAAAAAAAAAGTTGCACTTTACCTGGTCCCCGGAAGATGAAGCGGGTTTGAAAACTATTTTGTCCCGGCAGGAGGGAACAGAGCAAAAACCCTACGCGGTGGTCCACCCCACCTCCCGATGGATGTTCAAGACCTGGCGGTTGGACGGCTATGCCCGGGTCATCGATTACCTTCAGGAGGCCTGCGGCCTGAACGTTATGGTCACCGGGGGGCCGGAAGACAAGGAACAAGCGGCCGTTCAAGCCATCCTTTCCCTGTGCCGGACTCACCCCCTGGATCTGTCCGGTCGGTTGACCTTAAAGCAACTGGGGTGTTTAATCGGCGGGGCCCGGCTCTTTTTCGGAGTGGACAGCGCCCCCATGCATATGGCCGCGGCAGTGGAAACGCCGGTTCTGGCCCTCTTTGGTCCCTCCGGGGATATCATGTGGGGACCCTGGGGGAAGGGACATCAAGTCATAAAGAAAAACTGGCCCTGCCGTCCCTGCGGCCGGGATGGCTGCGAGGGCAGCAAGGTCAGCCGCTGCCTGGAAGTAATCACTGCCGAAGAGGTGTTCTCCGGAATTGAATCCTTGCTGAGCAGGAAGCCGGGACAATTCAAATGAAGATCGCCTTGATTCGGCGCCGCTATTCTCCCCACGGCGGGGCCGAGAAATATGTGGACCGTCTGGGGCAAAAACTGGTGGCCCTGGGCCATGAAGTCCACCTGTTTGCCGCGGAATGGCCCCAGCGGCCGGGATTGGTCCTTCATCCCCTGCCACTTTTCCGCGGACCCGGGCTGTTTAAGCTGCTCCACTTTACCCGGCAGGTGGAAAAGGCTGTGGATCGGAAAGCCTTTGAGGTGATCCAGAGTTTTGAAAAGACCGCCTGTCAGGACATCTACCGAGCCGGTGAAGGCTGCCATCGGGAGTGGCTTCGGCAACGGAAAAGATACGAGCCTTTCCCCAAAAGAATAGGGGCGGCCATCAACCCCTTCCACTGGCTGACCTTGGCCCTGGAAAGAAGGCTTTTCGAACGGAGCGACACCCGGTTTTTTATCGCCAATTCTCAACGGGGCCGACAAGAAATCCTGACGCATTACCGGACGGCGCCGGAGAAAATCAAGGTCATTTACAATGCCGTGGAGGTACTTTCCGACCCGGACGCCCCGGTAGGGCTGGGTAGTCGGGATGGCGAAGAGAAGATCCTGCTGTTTGTCGGTTCGGGGTTCCGACGCAAGGGGCTTTATTTCCTTCTGGGGGCACTTCCAGCCGTTCTGAGGGAAGTCAAGGCCCGGCTGATCGTGGTCGGGGAGGGGGATCAGGGGAAGGCCACCCGCCTGGCCGCCCGCTTGGGGGTTGGCCGCCAGGTATCTTTTGTCGGACCGGTGAAGGACCCCGGGCCATACTATCAGGAAGCGGATGTGTTTGTGCTGCCGAGCCTCTACGAACCATTCAGCAATGCCTGTCTGGAGGCTATGTCCTGGGGTTTGCCGGTGGTCACCACCGAAATGAACGGGGCCTCAGAAGACCTCCTGTCCGGGGAAAACGGGGTGGTGGTTCGGGATCCGGCTGACCTGAAGGGTTTGGCGCAGGCGGTCACTCAGGCCCTGAGGCTGAACCGTGAGGCTGTCGGTCCGATCCACCGGCAGATACTGGTCCGGCATACCTGGGAAAAACATATCGAGGAACTGTTGAAACTTTACTTGCAAGTAGTTGAAAATAAAAGTCTAACAAAACCTATTGGAGACTTTTTTGTTAATCCAGAACAATAGACAACGGCTCAAATAAATTGGAGTTGTGGAGTAGTGGAGCGATGGAGTACTGTAGTACTGGTTTTCTTAGACCAACACTCCAGTACTCCAGTACTCCATCACTCAAAATGAATAATGTTACAGATAGATTCTCCGAATTCCAAAAGTAAGAACCATATGGTTTCTCTCTCACCCGGGGAGGCTTCGCCATGAGGTCCGTCCCGGTTTTCATGTACCACCATATCAACCGTCACGCAGGTGACCTGGTAACGCTCACTCCGGAAGGCTTCGAGAACCATCTTCGTTTTTTATCGGAGATGGGCCTGCAAACCGTTTTTTTGGATGAACTCCTGGAATATCTCCGGGGAGGGAAGCGTTTCACCCGGCCTGCGGTGGCCCTGACATTTGATGACGGCCACCTGGACAACTGGGTCTATGCCTTTCCGCTGCTGAAAAAATACGGGGTGAAGGCCACGATCTTTGTAGTTACTTCCTGGATGACCGAAGGCGTATTGCGGGCGCAGTGGGGCCCCGAAGGAGGGAGTGAACAGGATTTGCCCTGGATCCCCAGTCATCGGGAAGGCAAGGAGATGGCCGCTGCCGGGGATTATGAAGGAGGACTGCGCTGGGAAGAGGCTCGGAGAATGGAGGAATCGGGCCTGGTCGACATCCAATCCCATACTCACAGGCACCAGGATTATTTTTTAAGGGGCAATCAGAGCTTGCGGCTCGATCCCTCGAAAAAGGATGCGCTTTTCCTGGACCTGGAACAATCAAAATCACTGATCGAAGCCCGTCTGAACAAGCCCTGCCGCTTTCTTTCCTGGCCCTGGGGAAAGTACGATTTCCAGGCCGTTGAACTGGCGAAGGAATTGGGTTTTGAGGCCCTGGCGACTACCGAGAAAGGGGTGAACTTCCCCGGCTCGGACGAGTGGGCCATCAAGCGGGTGGTGACCGCCTCCGGGGAGCGGAAATGGTTTGCCCAGCGGATTAAAATCTATTCCCATCGTCGAATTGGGCAACTATACAGTCGGATTCGGGGGATTTTGTGAAGGCGCCCGTACGGGTTCCGATTCTGTATTATCACCGGGTGGAGGATCACCTTCACCCTGCCACGGGAGTCTCTTCGCAGGCCTTCGCCGCCCAGATGGAGTATCTCCGGAAAAAAAACTATCGGAGCATCTCTTTCGAAGAGTTGGCCGATTATTTTCTCCAAGGGCGTCCCCTCCCTTCCCGGCCGGTGATCATTTCCTTTGACGACGGGTACCTGGATAATTTTACCCGGGCCTATCCTATTTTGAAGAAAAACGGTTTCCGGGCCACGATCTTCCTGGTTTCCGATTATATCGGTCAAAGGAGTGAATGGGCAGGATGCAAGGGGGAGAACGTGGCCCCCCTCATGTCCGGAGAACAGCTCCTGATCTTGATCAAAGAGGGATTTGAACCGGGCGGCCATACCCGCCGCCATACGGATTTGACCGCGGTTTCTCCCGAGGAAGCCAGGAGAGAAGTGGAAGCGGGGAAGCAAGACCTGGAGAACCTGCTCCAGAGGCCCGTCCGCTCTTTTGCCTACCCCTTCGGGAACTTCAACCCGGAGGTAGTTGAAATGGTCCGGAAAGCGGGATTTACCGCCGCCCGGACGGTCCATACGGACAACACCCACGGCCTGGAAGACCTGTTGACCCTGCGCTGTGTAAAGCTCAATGGGCGAACTCCCTGGCTCAAATTTAAGTATTACCTGACCGCCCTTTATCACTGGGAGACCCGCCGGCATGAACGACGAAAATTCGGCCGTGGATAAACGGGTGAAGGTGCTGTATGTCTTCGCCGCCTTGCCGGTGGGCGGAGCCGAGGAGGTATTGATCACCGAGGTGGAGGGCCTGGACCAAACCCGGTTCGATCCTCTGGTCTGCGTTCTCTCGGAGAAGGGCCCGGTGGGGGAACGGATCGAAAGCCGGGGATTTCCGGTGGTGGCCTTGCACCGGATGAAAAGCCATCGCTTTGATCACCGGATCATCCGGGACCTATACCGGCTGATCAAGGCTGAAAAGGTGGACGTGGTCCACACCCATCTCTATGACGGAAACAAATACGGCCGCCTGGCTGCCGGTCTGGCCCGGGTTCCCGTTCTCCTCTCCCATTACCACAACGTCTACTCCCGCCGGAGGATCAAGTATCATCTGATCAATCGGGTGTTGTCGTTTCTGAACGATCGCATCCTGGCGGTTTCCCAGGCGGTAAAGGAGAGCGTGATCCGCTGCGATCGGATTTCGCCCGGGAAGATCGAAGTCCTTTACAACGGCATTGATCCTTCAAAATTCGAGGGGAATTTTGAGGATTCAGGGGTGCGGCGGAAATTCGGAGTGAAGCCGGAGGATTTTCTTATCGGGGTCATCGCCCGCCTGGAAGAGCAGAAGGGGCATATCTACCTGTTCAGGGCCTTGATGCGCCTCATCCCGGATTTCCCTCAGATCAAAGTCCTGGTCGTCGGAGACGGAACCCTTCGCCCGGTTTTGGAAGCCCAGGTGATGGAAATGGGGATGTCGGAGGAGGTCTTATTCGTGGGAACCCGAAAAGATATCCCTGAAATCCTGGCTGCTTTGGATCTGTTTATCCTGCCCTCTCTTTGGGAGGGGTTCAGTATGGCACTCCTGGAGGCCCTGGCCACGGGCACGCCCGTTATTGCCACGGCCGTAGGGGGCGCCTCCGAGGTCATTCGTTCCGGCCACGACGGGCTGTTGATTCCTCCCGGGGAGGAGTCCAGTCTGGCGGCCGCGGTGAGGGAGGCTATCCTGGATCCGCGGAAATATAGGGAGATGGGCGGGAAGGGAAAGGAGACCGTTGGCCGCAAGTTCACTGTAGCCCAGCACCTGACCCGACTCCAGGACCTATACCTGGAAGTGTTGGCCCAGAAGGGGCTGCTCTCCGTTCGGAGCCGGTTATGAAAAAAGTGGCCCTGGTCGGTCCCGAGCTATACCCCATTCCGCCCATCCGGGGCGGGGCCGCCGAACTATGGATTGAAAAGATCTCCCGGGAGCTGAAAAAATACCAACCCATAATCTTTTCCCCGGCCGATCCGGAACTTCCTTTAAAGGAGCACAGCGGCGGGGTCGAATATTTTCGGATTCCTGTACGTCGGTTCAAAAGGACCGTGTACGGCTGGTTCAACGCCTTCCCGAAGGACTACGAAAAACAAGTCGCCGCTTTCCTGAAGAAAGTCGATCCGGATATCATTCATATTCATAACCGTCCCTTGCTGGTATCCTATTTCAGGGAGCGCTTTCCCGGAAAAAAAATCATCCTTCACATGCATAACCTCTACAACTACCTGGGGCGTCTGGAAAGACCCTCCGGGCCTTTTATCAACCAGGCGGATCTTTTCCTGGGGTGCAGCCGTTTCGTGGTCGCGGCCGAAAAAAACCGCCTGGCCGGTGGAGCGCCCAGCCAAGAGATACTCTACAACGGGGTCGATACCCAAGATTTCAGGCCCCTCTGGCTGAATCCGGAGAAAACCCGGAAGGCCCGGGAGCGTCACGGACTGGTGGGGAAAAAGGTAGTCCTGTACACGGGAAAGATACGGGAATCCAAAGGGGTGGGTGTCCTGGCCCGGGCCATGGGGGAGGTTTTTCAGCAGGAACCCGAAGCCGTGTGGGTCCTGGCCGGGGGGACCGGTTTCGGATACCGGCGTGAGAATAAAAAGACCGACTTCTCGGAGCGTCTTCGAAAGGAACTGGCTCCCTGGCAGGATCGGGTCCGGTTTCTGGATTTCATCCGACCCCAGGAGATGCCTGATATCTATCTTCTGGGGGATATTTTTGTCGCCCCTTCACAATTGGAGGAAGGTTTGGGTCTGGTTTTTTTGGAGGCCTCGGCCGCCGGCCTGCCCATAATCAGCACCCGTCAGGGCGGGATTCCGGAGGTGGTGGTTCATGAAAAGACCGGCCTTCTATTATCAAAAAAGGAGGATGTTTCGGAATTGACCGAAAAGATCCTGGGCCTTTTGCGAGCGCCGGAGGTTAGACGACAAATGGGCGAGGCGGGGAGACAAACCATGGAGGATCACTTCTCCTGGACCCGGATTGCCGAGGCGACGGAAAGGCTGTATGATTCCCTGGGGTGAAGACTAAACAAATTATTAATAATCAATAATTAATTGTTAATTATTAACCGTTTCTTTCCTATTTTCGCATTAGACCAAATCGATGACCCACCAACTTCGAGACCGAATTCTTCACATGTTGATGCGGCGCTGGGCCGACAAAAGGCCGCCCCGGCCTTTTGCCCTTTCGGACATGAAAGGGGTCCGGCGGATTTTGCTGATGACCACCACGGCCATCGGAGACACCCTTCTTTCCACACCGGCCATCCGGGCCGTGAAGGAGACCTATCCCGATAAAGAAGTGCAGGTGCTCTGCCATCAGCGGAATGCTCTGTTGCTCAGTGAAAATCCCCATATCGACCGCCTTCATCTCTATCGGGGGAAGACGCGGGGTCTGCGCTCTTTGGTTCGCCTCTTGCGGGAGCAGCATTTTGACCTGGTCATCATCCTCCACAGCAATGATCCGGAGGCTGTTCCATTGGCCTGGGCCACCCGGGCCCCGTACCTTATCGGCAGCGGAACCAGTCGCTTCGCCGCTTTTCTCTCTCAGGGCATCGTTACCCGGGATGAGAATCGCCATGCCATCGAATGCCGACTGGACCTGGTCCGGGCGGCAGGAGCTGATACCGCCGACCGGAGGATGGATTTCCATCTGCCTGCCGGATGGGAGCCGAAGGTCCGGGGGGTGCTCAATGATTTTTGGGGAAGCGGGGACCAGCCGGTGGTCGGACTCCACCCTACCGGCTCCGGGAGTTACAAATGGTGGCCCGCCGAATATTTCGTTGACCTGGGAAATCGGCTGTTTGAGGTTTACGGCTGCCGGTTTATTCTTTTTTGCTCCAAGTCGGAGGCGCCCGCAGCCCGGGCCATCGCTTCCCGGCTGAAAGCCCCGGTGCTGACCACGGAGGGCCGTTTCGATCTAGCGATTACCGGGGGCTTGATCCGGAGCTGTTCCCTCTTCATCGCCAACGACAGCGGTCCTTTGCACATGGGCCTGGCCTTGAGGGTGCCCACACTGGCCCTCATCGGCGCGGACAGTCCCCGGCGTATCGGCCCCTACCAGGCCGGGAATTCGGTCAGCCTTTATAAAAAAGAGGAGGTCTGTGACCTGCCCCGCTGCCTCAATGAAAAATGCGGGGACAACCGGTGTCTGAAACAGATCCGGCCCGAGGAAGTGCTGAAGGTGATTGAGGAGCAATTTGAGGGGTATCTGCTTGACTCCCCGGCTCCCAGCGGATAGTATTCGAGGCGAAAAAGTAAGGCCGGCCTGACCGGCCGGGGTGGAGGAGTCGAATGTTGAAGCCTGAAGTGAACCAGGAAACCGATCCGCTGCTGAAGGCCCTGGATATCTTTTCCAGGCGCCGCATCCTGGTGGTAGGGGACGTGATGATGGACCAGTTCCTCTGGGGGGAGGTTTCCCGGATATCCCCGGAAGCCCCGGTCCCGGTGGTGAAGGTAAAGGAGGAGAGCTTTTTGCTGGGCGGGGCGGCCAACGTGGTGAACAACCTCCTGGGCCTGGGTGCCCGGGTGGTCTTGGCCGGGGTCATTGGACCGGACGGGATGGGAAAACGTCTCCTCAGACAACTGAAGGGCCAGGGGGTAAACACCGACGGCCTGATCATCGACGATTCCCGCCCTACGGCCGTCAAGACCCGGGTCATCGCCCATCAGCAGCAGGTGGTGCGAGTGGATAAAGAAAAAAACCATCCCTTGTCCCCCCAAGTCCAGGAGTTGTTGATCCAGGGAATCGAGCGGAACGCCGAGGGATTGGACGGGATCATCGTTTCCGATTACGACAAGGGAGTCGTTTCCCAGCGTTTGATGACGGCCTTGAAAAGGGTCGCCAAAAGGAGGGGCATTCCCCTGGCCGTGGACCCCAAGCCTCAGCACCTGGACTGGTACCGGGGCGTCACCCTGATCACGCCCAATCATCTGGAAGCGGGTTTGGCCGCCGGCCGGAAGATCGAATCCGAGAGCGACCTGCGCTGGGCTGGGCAGCGACTGTTAAAAAGGCTGCTCTGCGATTCCGTATTGATCACCCGCGGCCGGGAAGGGATGGCCTTGTTTTCCCAAACCAGCAAGGTTACCCTGATACCCACCGTGGCCCGAAAGGTCTTCGATGTCACCGGGGCCGGGGATACGGTGATCGCCACTCTGACGCTGGCCCTGGCCTCCGGGCTGAGTCTGATTCATTCCTGTCGGATCGCCAATGTGGCGGCCGGTCTGGTAGTGGCGGAAGTGGGCACAGCGGCCATCCGGGCGGCGGCCCTTAAAAAAGCGCTGCTGGAAGCCGAGACGGAAAAATAGCCGGTGGACAGGGATTTCGCATCTCCCGTCTTCGCCCAACCCGGATCCGGGGAGGTTTCCCTCCGCCAGGAGCGTTGGCAGACCATCGCCGATCAGGGCCTGTTCATTTCCTTAGCACTATTCCTATTCGCCCTTCCCCTGGCGTATATCACGGCGGTTCGGGAAATCCTTTTGGGGTCGGCAGCCTTTTTTTGGCTGGCGGCCATGGTGATCCGGCGGCGGGTCTTGATTCCCCGGACTCCGCTGGACCTGCCCCTGCTCTGTCTGGTGGCGGTTTCCTTTCTCTCCCTGATCTGGGCCGTTAGTCCGGCCTACAGTTTCAAAGAGATCAAAGGGGAACTGCTCAAAGGCTGCCTGGTTTTTTATCTGGCCGCCTATGCCGCCGGACGCCCCGAAAGGCTGCGACCCACCTGGCTTGTTCTAGTCTGCGGGAATCTGCTGATGGTCCTCTATGCCCTCTGGGATTTCCGGCAGGCTGAAGGGACTTTGACCGGCTATTTTATCCGGGCGGGGTCACTGCATGCCGGCTATGGGGAATTTGGGACTTATCTGATAATCGTGTTTCCTTACCTGCTGATACTCGTCCTGGAGCGGCAATTCCCGTCAATAAAGAATCGGATCGGACTTCTGGGTCTGCTGGCCTTAAACCTGGTGGGAATCTACATCACCTTCGGACGGGCTATGTGGCTCGCAGCGGCCGCGGAATTTTTTTTGATCGGGTGGATCGGGAACAGGAAAAAAATTCTCCTGGGGTTTACCGCGGGCCTTCTGGTCTTCATGGTCTTCGTTCCCCGGACCGTCTGTCTCCACGGCGAACGGATTTCGGTCTCCGCTCCGGGGACGAAAACCGCCCTCGGAGGGACGGGTGGAGATCTATTGGATATTTGGAAACTGGCTTTTCATCATATTCAAGAGCGGCCTTTTCAGGGCATCGGTTTCGGCCGGAGTAGTTTCTCCGATGCCTTTCCGGAATTTCGGGCTCAACATCAGCCGATGCTGTGGCATGCCCACAATACCCTGCTGGATTTCACCTTTCAAACAGGAATTCAGGGGCTGTTGGCGCTCCTCTGGGTTATGGGGGTGGCCGGGTTTTATTGCTTCCGCCGTGGAAGGCCGGGGATCGATCCCTGGGTCCGAAATTTTTCCCTGGCCACCGGAGTGATGGTGGTGGGCTTCCTGATCCGAAATTCTTTTGATGATTTTTTTGTGGATGATAACGCCCTGATGTTCTGGTTTCTGATCGGGACGGCCCTGGGGAGTTTAAAAATTCAAAGTTCAAAGCTGTCTTCAAACTAAACCCCCATGCCCGGTGTGGGCACCCACGAAGCATGAAAACATAGAGGGGCCATATAATCCTAACTGCCTGACATTAATAATTAATAATCAATTGTTAATTGTTAACTATTAATAAATCCCTTGTGGTGCCGAGTTTTATTTTCGTATCTGCTATAAATGAGGGCCACCCACCCCAAAGGGCAAAGCGTGAACAATTACCATTGCCTTCGGGGATGGATTTTGTTATTTTGGCGGCAAATCTGGTGTTTTGATCCTTTGGATTTTGGACCTTCGTGCTTGTTTCGGCCTGCGACGAGACCTGTCGGCGAGCCCTTCGACAGGCTCAGGGCCTTGAGCTTGCCGAAAAGGCTCAGGTCGAGCCGCTCAGCCGAGTCGATTTCGTGCTTCGAATTTCGAATTTATTTGCAACCAAAGCAGGTTGAAAGGGAAAGCGGATGAATATATGCGTCATCGGGGTGGGCTACGTAGGGTTGGTCACGGGGGCCTGCTTCGCCGAATTCGGTATTAAAGTGACCTGCGTGGACAACGACCGAGAAAAGATCACCAACCTGCAGCAGGGGAAGATACCCATCTATGAGCCGGGTCTGGAGGAACTGGTCTTAAAGAATATCCGGGAAAAACGCCTGCAGTTTACCGATAACCTGGAGGAGGGCGTTAAACATTCCCTGGTGGTTTTCATCGCCGTAGGCACGCCTTCCGATAAAGAAGGCCGGGCCGACCTGCGCTATGTGAAGGAGGTGGCGGAGGCCATCGGCCGGACTATGGACGGCTATAAGATCATCGTCACCAAGAGCACGGTACCGGTGGGCACCGGACAACTGATCTCCCGGATCGTTAAACAAAATCAAAAAAAGAAACATCCTTTTGATATAGTATCCAATCCCGAATTCTTGCGCGAAGGGTCGGCCATCGAAGATTTCATGCATCCCAATCGGGTGGTCATTGGGGCCCAGAGCGATCAGGCCGTGGCCATCATGAAGGACCTCTATTCGCCGTTGTACCTCATCGAGACCCCTTTTGTAATTACCGGGGTGGAAACCGCCGAGATGATCAAGTATGCCTCCAACGCCTTTTTAGCCACTAAGATCTCCTTTATCAACGAGATGGCCAATATCTGCGAAAGGGTGGGGGCGGACGTTCATCAGGTGGCGAGAGGGATGGGGTTGGATCAACGGATCGGGCCGAAATTCCTACACCCGGGACCGGGATTCGGGGGGTCCTGCTTCCCGAAGGACACCCAGGCCATCGTGCAACTGGCCCAGTCCCTGGACTATGAATTCGAGATCGTCAAGGCGGTCCTCAAGGTGAATCAACGACAGAAACAAATTATGGTGGATAAGATCGTTACCGTGGCCGGCCCGCTGAAAGGGAAAACTCTGGGGGTCTTGGGCCTGACCTTTAAACCCAACACCGATGACATTCGGGACGCCCCGGCGTTGACCATCATAAAAAAATTGGGGGCCCTGGGCGCCCGCATCCAGGCCTATGATCCGGCCGGGATGACCGAAGCCCGAAAGTTGTTAAAAAAGGTTGAATTTAAGGAGGACCTCTACGGGGCGGGACAGGGCGCCGACGCCCTGATCCTGATCACCGAATGGAACCAGTTCCGGAACATCGACTGGGGTCGGATGAAAGGTTTGCTGAAACGTCCGCTGGTCATCGATCTGCGGAATATATACGATCCGGTCAAGATGCATAAACAGGGGATAACCTACTACTCTGTAGGCAGACCGACCATTGAGTAAACCGCAACCACCGCCTCCGGGTAAATTGATTTTCGGTCTGATCTACCGGGAATCGACCTTGGCCCGGAGCTGCTGGGAGGAACTGGAACTGCTGGGGGGGCCCTGGGATTATATCTCGGCGGTCACGGCTTTCCATTTTACCGGTTATTATGAAAAGGAAATGGGGACTTCCTTGTTTCGACGGTGGGGATGCAGCCGACGCTTGGTTCCCCAGGAACAACTGGCGGCTATCAAGTTGAAGACCAACGAGCTGGAAACCCGCTGGGAGGTTGAAGGGCGGCGGCGAGTCAATGTGGATCCGGGAATCCTTTCCGCGGAGAGGCTGGTCCTGGCCACCGGGAAAAATTACATTCATCGGATTTACCTGGGTTTCGGCGTTTACGGGGACTTGACTTTGATTTATTCCAAAGGCTCTTACCGGCCCTTGCCCTGGACTTATCCGGACTATCAGGTTTCGGAAACCATCGCCATGTTCAATATCATTCGGAAACGATACCAGATGCAATTGCAAATCCGAAATCCGAAATTCGAAATTCGAAACAAATTCTAAAGGTAACCCTTTATGATTAAAAGCATGACCGCTTTCGCCCAAGTGGCCACCAACACCAAAGAACAGTCCCTGACCTTGGTAGTCCGGACCTATAACAGCCGCTACCTGGATATTAACTTGCGTCTGGCCGGTCCTCTCAGTCCTTTGGAAGACCGGATTAAAAAGTACATCAGCTCCCAAATTTCCCGGGGGCGGGTGGAAGTTTCCATTCAATACACCGGATCGGGCAAAAATCGAAACGGAACAATGTCCATTAATATCCCGCTGGCCCGCGTCTATTGGGATAAACTAAACGAGTTGAAAGCCTCCCTGAGAGTTCCCGACCCGATAGACTTGAGTATCCTGCTTGGTTTGAGGGATGTTCTGGTATACCAGGAGTCGCCTTCCTCCGAGGAATCGCTCTGGCAGAGTATTCATCCGCCGCTAAAGCAAGTCATGGACGGGGTGGATAAAATGCGGTTAGTCGAGGGAAAGCATTTGAGCCGGGACTTGATGTCGCGGATCCGGACCATTGAAAAGGCCGCCGGAATTATTTCCAAAAAGGTCCCTCAGGTGGTTCGGGCCTACCAGTTGCGATTGCAAAAACGAGTCAACGAACTGGCCGGGGAAACCAAAATCGATCCCCAACGCCTGGGCCAGGAAGTGGCCATCCTGGCCGATCGATCCGATATTTCCGAGGAGTTGGTTCGGTTGGAAAGTCATCTGAAGCAATTAAGAACGCTATTCCGGGAAACGCAGCCGGTGGGCCGCAAGCTGGAATTCCTGCTGCAGGAGATCAACCGCGAGATCAATACCATCGGGTCCAAGAGTATGGACGGGTCCATATCCCAGCAGGTGGTGGCCGTCAAGGCCGAATTGGAAAAAATGCGGGAACAGATTCAAAACATCGAGTGAGCGGAGAGGCCTATGGAATCGAAATTGTTGAATATCGGGGGTGGCAGTCAGGTGGTCATCGACCGGATCATTGCCATCGTATCCCCCAATTCGTCTCCCATGAAGCGATTGCGGGAAGAGGCTCGGGAGGCCAAGCGATTGATCGATGCCACGCAGGGACGAAAGACGCGTTCCATTATCGTCACCGACAGTAACCACGTAATCCTTTCCGCTATTCAGGCCGAAACCAACGCCCAGCGATTTAATTCGGAGAGCGGTCCAAAATCCGATCTGAATACTAAAGAGGATAATGGCGCCGCGAATACCAAATAGGCGGAGAGGAAATCTGTTTATTCTCTCCGGCCCTTCGGGAGTGGGTAAGACCACGCTGCGGAGAAGGGTCCAGAAAAAGATCGAAACCCTGTCCTTTTCCATCTCCTGGACGACCCGGCCGCCGCGCCCGGGGGAAAAACCGGACCAGGATTATCACTTTGTCTCGCCCGAACAATTTGAAAAACAGATCCGGCGGGAAGGTTTTTTGGAATGGGCCCGGGTCCATAACGACTATTACGGGACGCCCTCGAAACCGGTGCAGACCTGGTTGAGTCAAGGGCGGGATGTCCTGCTGGATATCGATGTCCAGGGGGCCGGGCAAGTGAAGCACAAAATGCCGGAGGCGGTGAGCATCTTTATCCTTCCCCCTTCCCGGGAGGAACTGAAAAGGAGGCTTGCCCGTCGCCGGACCGAATCCCCCCAGGCCCTGCGTCTGCGTCTGCGCAACGCCGAAAAAGAGCTGGCCGACTGGCCCCGCTTCGACTACGCGGTGATCAATGCGGAAATCCATGACGCGCTAAAATCATTATTGGCAATCATTCAGGCCCAACGCTGCCGCGTTCGTTGAGTATGCCCGCCCTCATCGAGCCCTCCAATACCGAATGGGTCTGGGGAAAACAGGCCGTTCGGGAACTTCTCCGCACCAACCCCCTTCAAGTGAAACAGGTCTGGCTGTCCCCTTCCTCCAAAGATCCCATCAACCGGGAGATCCAGGAACTCTGTCAAAAGGTCAAAATCCCCGTAGCCTATAAAGATCGAAAGACCTGGGAAGAAATCTTCCGGGTGCCGGCCCATCAATCCGTGGCCGCTCAACTTAAATTCGCCTTCCGCTTTACTCCCTTAGAGAGATTTGTTGAAGCGGATCAAGGCGGCCGAAGACCCCACACCGGTATTGCTGATGATCGACCACCTGCAGGATCCTCATAACCTGGGGGCGATCATCCGGACCGCCTCCGGGGCCGGGGTCCGGGGAATCATCCTGCCTAAAGACCGGACCTGCCCTATTTCCGGGACGGTTCGCAAAGCCGCCGCCGGCGCCCTGGAAACCTGCCCCTGGTCCAGGTTACCAACCTGGCCCAAACGATCGAGGTCCTAAAAAAAGAGGGTTTCTGGTTTCTAAGCCTGGAGGCCCAGGGCTCGCAGAGTATTTATCAAATGGATTTGAGGGGACCTCTGGTGGTGGTCATCGGGAGCGAGGGGAAAGGGGTCAGCCCGTTAATTTTGAAGAGATCGGATTGGGTGGCCTCCATCCCGATGGAGGGCAAGCTGAGCTTCTTTAAATGCCTCGGTGGCCTGCGCCGTAAGGTTTTGTTTGAGATCTGGAGGCAGGGCAAAGTTTTCAGATTCAATGACTCGTGCAAAGTCATCGGGTGAGTGTTAGAACTTCAGACTCGTCTCAAGGAGGCACCTATTCGTATAAAGGTCAACCGTTGATCGACAGATGACAGGAAATCTGTCTGAAAGTGTGTATAAAAAAAGTTCATAATCTTCGGGAGTTCGGAGAGAATTGCTCATCAGGCGGCTACATGGATGAGACCGCTAAGCTTGATGTGTGTTCTGTAACCGTGCACTATCGCGGTATTGGGCTGGCGGGTAAGCCACGTTCGGCTATGGCCCTCCGAAATCTATGTAGCTATCGTCTTCCGGTTCTTCCCCTCCAAGGTAAGCCGCATAAAGGTCTCTGAACGATATTCGAACTTGCGCTCGAGTTTAAGCAGTTCTTCTTCAAGGGCATGAATATCAGTTAACAGGTTTTGAATATTCATTGTGGGACTCCAGCCATTATAATTTTATCGTTGATTGATAAGAACTTCTTTTTTGTTGGAAGGAGTATAGGGAAAGAAAAAAGCACGGTCAAGGAGAAAAATGGGGCGGGAGGTAAGACAAGGCAGGCAGCTTCAAAAGAAAATAAGACTTTGCAGGTCTGGACTTTCCTAAGAGAAGGGGATCTGATATCCCTCATAATTCGCTGGCACTGGGGACAAGTTAGGGGGTCTACCTTCCCGGATCATGTCCGGGACAGGCTGCAATTTTTTGGATCAGACGAGAACAATTCCGGTTGGTTTTTTTGTTTTCATCCGGTTCCAGGACACAGGGAATGAGGGCATCCTTAGGGAATTGTCTTGATTGTTGTCGAAGGCAGTTCTTAAAATAATAAGTAAATCATAGAAAAGGAGGATACCAAATGAAAAAAATAGTTTACCTGCTTATTAGCTCTGTTGTTGATCACCGGTCCGGCTTATGCCAAGGATTATGAGGTTACCAAGAAGGCCGATGACTACACCGTCATGGTTAAAATCGACAAAAACCCCCCGGTGGTGGGGGAGAACAATGTGACCATCGAGATCAAGGATGCGGCCGGGAAGAACGTGACCGAGGCCAAGGTCAAACTGGACTACGGCATGCCGGCCATGCCGGGGATGCCGGCCATGTTTTACAAAGCCGATGCGGAGCTGAAGGGCGTCCTGTACAAGGCCAAGATGAACCTGTCCATGGCCGGAAGCTGGAATATAACCATCCAGATCACCCAGGGGGATAAAGTCAGGAAAGCCAAATTTAATGTGGATGCGAATTAAGAGGACGCAGGGCGCAGGGCGCGAAGCGCGGAGGAGCGCGGAGCGCAGGGCAGCCCACATCGGAAAAATAAACCGGTGGAACGCTGGGCCGGAATTTTTATGTTGCTGGTTTGGTGGTGCCCATCGGTCTGGGCCGACCCGTTGAAACTCCAGGAGCTGATCGCCGAGGCGCTTCGCAACAATCCGGAATTGGGCGCCTCCCAGGCCGGAGTCGAGGTGGCGGGGCATAAGATCCCCCAGGCCGGGAGTCTGCCGGACCCCATGTTTATGGTGGGGTATCAAAACGAGGGATACAATACCTACAATTACGGGGATAGTCCGGATGCCCAGTGGATGTTCTCCGTTTCCCAGATGTTCCCTTTTTACGGCAAACGGGGCCTGAAGACCGAAATGGCCACCCGGGAGGCCGGGAGCCAGAAGCAGATGCTCCAGGCGCTGCGGCTGAAAACGATCAGCCGGGTCAAAGAACTCTATCATGACCTGTTCCTGGCTTATAAAACCCGGGACCTGCTGAAGGATAAGGGGGCGCTTCTGCGCCAGGTGGAGGAAGCGGCCCTGGCCCGCTACGCCGGCGGAATGGCCCCCCAGCAGGAAGTGGTCATGGCGCAGACCGAAAA
This sequence comes from uncultured delta proteobacterium, assembly GCA_963716045.1. Lineage (GTDB taxonomy): Bacteria > Desulfobacterota > RBG-13-43-22 > RBG-13-43-22 > RBG-13-43-22 > CAVQSS01. The sequence continues at coordinate 197,824 of CAVQSS010000028.1, forward strand.
GTATATGCTCCTGGAGCGGGAAGAGATGGCCAGCCAGAAGATCCAGGCCACCGAGGGGATGCTCAATGCCGCCGTGGGCCGGGACGTGCGCAGCCCGCTGGGCCGGCCGGGGGAGATTTCCCCCACCCCTTACCTCCTTTCGTTGGATGACCTGCTGCGGGAGGCCAGGGACCAGTCGCCCGAACTGAAAGCCAAGGCCCAGATGGCGGAGGGAACGGAAGCCAAAGTCACTATGGCTAAGAAGGAGTACTATCCGGATGTTACCCTGGGGGCTAATCTTTTCAAACGGTACGGGATCTATCAGGATATGTGGAGCCTGACCGCCACGGTCAATGTCCCCCTCTTCTATAAGCAAAAGCAACGGCAGGGGGTTTTGGAAGCCGAAGCCTCGCGGCGGCAGGCCCGGAAAGAATTGCAGGCCACGGAAAACATGGTGGCCTCCAGCCTGCGGGAAAATTATTCCATGATCCGGTCGGCGGACAACCTGATGAAGCTGTATCAGGAGGGGTTGCTTCCCAAGGCCCGGCAGGATATTCAACTGTCCCTGTCGGGGTATGTTACCGGGAAAGTGGAAGCCATAACCGCCCTCAGCCGATTGAAGACCCTGCTGGAGGTGGAGTTATTGTATTGGAGTCAGTTGGTGGAGCGGGAAAAAGCCATCGCCCGCCTGGAACCCTTAACGGGGTCAACGGAGATTTCCAACCAGGATGAAAAAAATGAAAAGAACTAAGTCCTCTTGCGTCTTGGATCGTTTTACCGCCGCTGGTATTAGGTGTCGGTCTTTGGTGGGGCGGGTCCTCATTTCCCTATGGCCAGGGCCTGGCGGGTCCGAACACCGCCTGGGCCCAGGGCCACCAGCACCCGCCGGCGGCGGAGAAGGGCAAACCGCCGGCCGCCCCCCAGGCCGCCAAGCCGGAACCTCCTCCCCCGCCGGCCCCCACCGTGGAGATTCCCCCGGATAAACAAAAACTCATCGGTCTTAGAACCACTGCTGCCGGACTGCAGTCCCTGACTAAAACCATTCGCACCGTGGGCCGGATTGAGATCGATGAACGCAAACAGGCCTTCATCAATGCCAAGGTGGAAGGCTGGATTGAAAAACTCTACGTCAATGCCACCGGGGCTACCGTCAAGCAGGGGCAGCCCATCGCCGAGATCTACAGCCCCGAATTGCTGGCCACCCAGCAGGAATTGCTGAATATGCTCCGCTGGAAAAAATCCCTTAAAAGAAGAAGGGTTTGGCGCCCTCTTGGCCCAGGACGCCGAGGCTATCCTGGAGGCGGCCCGGCAGCGGCTCCGTCTGTGGGACATCTCCGAGGATCAGATCCGCCGGATCGAAGAGACCGGCCAGCCGATCAGGGCCCTGACCCTTTACAGCCCGGTCAGCGGCCAGGTGATGCAAAAGATGGCCGTCCAGGGGATGAAGGTCATGCCGGGGGAAAAATTATTGGAGGTGGTGGATTTATCCACGGTCTGGGTGGTGGCGGATATCTACGAGAGCGAACTCCCCTTAATCAAGGTCGGAGACCGGGCCCAGATCCGCTTGAGTTATTTCCCCGGCCAGGAATTTTCAGCGGTCATTGATTTTATTTATCCCACCCTGTCCGCGGAATCCCGCACCGCCAAAGCGCGGTTTACCCTGCCCAATCCCCAGGGAAAACTGAAGCCGCAGATGTTCGGCCAGGTGGAATTGAAAATCAATCTGGGCCGGCGGTTGGCTGTTCCGGGGGATGCGGTGATCGACACGGGCCCGCGGCAGATCGTCTATGTGGATAAGGGGGAGGGCAATTTCGAACCGCGGGAGGTTACCGCCGGTCTGCGGGCCGAGAAATGGGTGGAGATCCTCAAGGGGTTGAAGCCCGGGGAAAAGGTGGCCTCCTCGGCCAATTTCCTGATCGATTCCGAAGCGAAACTGAAGGGGATCGCCCCTTGAAGACAGAAGACAGAAGTCAGAAGTCAGAAGACAGAATGAGAATAAGACAATCGGCAAAAGGGTATTTGGATGACATATATTTCCGATCTTTTATTCTGAATTCTGTCTTCTGTATTCTGGATTCCCGTCTTAATGTTATATTATGATCGCCAAAATCATCGAATACAGCGCCCGCAACAAATTCATCGTCTTCCTCTTAGTCTTCTTTCTGGGGATCTGGGGCTACTGGGCCATGACCAAAACCCCCCTGGATGCCATCCCGGACTTAAGCGACACCCAGGTCATTATCTTTACGGAGTGGGTGGGCCGCAGTCCGGACCTGGTGGAGGACCAGATCACCTATCCGATCACCTCCACTTTGCTGGCCGCTCCCAAGGTCCAGGCCGTCCGCGGTTTCTCCTACCTGGGCAGTTCCTTTATCTATGTCATCTTCGAAGAGGGCACGGATATCTACTGGGCCCGAAGCCGCATCCTGGAATACCTCCAGGCGGTGAAGAACAAGCTGCCCGCCAACATCAACCCGGTCCTGGGCCCCGATGCCACCAGCCTGGGCTGGGGGTTTTCCTATGCCGTGGTTGATCCGGAGAGGAAACTGGACCTGGCCCAATTGCGCTCCCTGCAGGACTGGAACCTGAAGCTGGCCCTGGAAAGCGTGCCCGGCGTTTCTCAGGTGGCCAGCCTCGGCGGCTTCGTCAAGCAGTACCAGATCACGGTGGATCCCAACCGCCTGAGCGCTTACGGGATCCCTTTGAGCCAGGTCATGGCGGCCGTGCGGAGAAGCAACCTGGATGTGGAAGGCCGGGTCATCGAATTCTCCGGAGTGGAATATATGGTCCGGGGCCGGGGTTATATCAAAGGCCTGGAGGACCTGGAGATCATCCCCCTGGGGACCAATGGCGCCGGGACGCCCATCTACCTGAAGGATGTGGCCCGGATCCAGTTGGGTCCGGAGATCCGACGAGGGATTGCCGACCTGGACGGCCGGGGAGAGGTGGCCGGCGGGATCGTCATCGTCCGCTTCGGCGAAAATGTCCTGAACGTGATCGACCGGGTCAAGGAAAAAATCAAGAAGGACATCGAACCCAGCCTGCCCCAGGGGGTCAAGATCGTTACCACCTACGACCGGTCCGATCTGATCAAGCGGTCCATCGCCACCCTGAAAGACGAGATCATCAAACTCTCCATCGCCGTCAGCGTGGTCTGCATCGTCTTTCTGTTCCATCTTCCCAGCGCCCTGGTGGTCATCCTGACCCTGCCGCTGGCCATCATCATCTCCTTCATCCTCATGTACTACCTCCAGGTCACCTCCAACATCATGAGCTTGAGCGGCATCGCCATCGCCATCGGGGCCATGGTGGATGCCTCGATCATCATGGTGGAGAACGCCCACAAAAAACTGGAGGAGTGGGAGGCGGACAAACGAAGCCTGCAGGAAGAAGGAGGCGAGACCGGCCACGGAGGAAATGACGCCGAACGCCGAACGCTGAACGCCGAACGTTCCCGCACCGAGGTGATCATCGAGGCCGCCCAGGAAGTGGGGCCCTCCCTTTTCTTCTCGCTGCTGGTCATTATGGTCGGCTTTCTGCCGGTTTTTACCCTCCAGGCCCAGGCCGGCCGGCTCTTCAAGCCCCTGGCCTACACCAAGACCTTTGCCATGCTCTTCGCCTCCTTCCTGGCCGTGACGCTGACCCCGGTCCTGATGACCCTGTTCATCCGGGGCAAGATCCGCCCCGAGGAAAAGAACCCCATCAGTTGGCTGCTCCATAAGATCTATGAGCCGGTGGTGCCCGGGGTGCTGCGGTTCCGGAAGACGGTCATGATTCTGGGGCTGGTCATCATGGTGCTGACCGATTATCCCTTCAAGAAGCTAGGCACGGAATTCATGCCGCCCCTCTACGAAGGGACGCTCTTTTACATGCCGGTGACCGTGCCGGCGGCCTCGGTTTCCGTGGTTTCCGAATTGCTCGCTTTGCAGGACCGGCTGCTCAAAAGATCCCGGAGGTGGCTCAGGTCTTCGGCAAGGCCGGGAGGGCGGAGACGGCCACCGACCCGGCCCCGCTGGAGATGTTCGAAACGGTCATCAACCTCAAACCGGAAGCCAAGTGGCGCCCAGGGATGACCGTGGAAAAACTGAAAAACGAGATGAATGACTTGTTGACCATCCCCGGGGTGGCCAATTCCTTTACCATGCCGATCAAGGCCCGGATCGACATGCTGGCCACGGGCATCCGCACCCCGGTGGGGATCAAGATCCTGGGGCCCCGGATCGAGGAGATCGAGCGGATCGGGTTGGAGATCGAACAAAAATCAAGGAAGTTCCCGGCACCCGCAGCGTCTATGCCGAGCGGGTTACCACCGGCTATTTTCTGGATTTCATCATCAACCGGCAGGAAGCGGCCCGCTACGGATTGGACGTGGAGGATATTCAGGAGGTGGTGGAAGCGGCCATCGGCGGCATGAACATCACCACCACCGTGGAAGGGCGGGAGCGCTATCCGGTCAATATCCGCTATCCCCGGGAGCTGCGCGACATCTGGACCGCCTGAACAAAGTGCTGGTGCCGGTCATGGAGGCCAAGCCGCCGCAGCCTCCGCGGGAGGCGGGATGGGGGCCGGGGGAGGCCGGAGTAAGGACAGGTCCCCCTGGGCCAACTGGCGGATATCAAAATCGTCAAGGGGCCGACGGCCATCAAGAGCGAGGAAGGGCTGCTGACCTCCTATGTCTATATGGATTTCTGCGGCCGCGATGTGGGGGGCTATGTGGAGGAGGCCAAAAAGAGGGTGGCCTCCCTGAAGATCCCCGAAGGCTATCGGCTGATCTGGAGCGGCGAATACGAGTATCTGATGAAGACCCAGGAGCGGCTGAAACTGGTTATCCCCCTGACCCTGCTGATCATCTTCGTCCTGATTTTCTTCAATACCAAGTCGGTGACCAAGACCCTCATCGTCCTGTTGGCCGTGCCTTTTTCCCTGGTGGGGTCTTTCTGGTTTCTTTATCTGCTGAATTATAATCTGAGCATCGCCGTCTGGGTGGGAATCATCGCCCTGGCCGGTCTGGATGCCGAGACCGGGGTGGTCATGCTCCTTTATCTGGAACTGGCCTACGAGAAGTGGAAGAAGGAAGGCAGGCTGGCCGGCATTCCCGATTTGAAGGAGGCCATCATGTACGGGGCGGTCAAAAGGATCCGGCCCAAGGTCATGACGGTGAGCGTCATCCTGGCCGGACTGGTTCCCATCATGTTCAGCCGCGGCGCCGGCTCCGATGTCATGAAGCGCATCGCCGCGCCCATGGTCGGCGGCGTAGTCACCTCCCTGATCCTGGAACTGATCGTCTATCCCACCATTTATCTGATCTGGAAGGGCAGGGAACTGACTCCCAAATAATGGATACCCACTTTTCTCAAAAAGGTATTGACCGAAAGGCAACCATTGGTTATACTTTTTGTATTGAAGGAGGTATGATAACTTGTCCACCATAAAAACTGCCATTTCCATTCAGGAGCCGTTGTTTAAGGAGGTCGAAAGCTTGGCCCGGGAAATGCGGATCTCCAAGAGCCAGGTTTTCGCGTTGGCCGCCCGGGAATTCATCCAACAAGCCCGCAACCAGGATCTTTTACAGAAAATAAACCGGGTTTATTCCGAGGAGCCGGAATTCAGTGAGAAAGCGTTGAGGGAGAAAAGAAGATCCTATCACCGGCGGATGGTCCAAGGGGAATGGTAATCAACCAGGGGGATATCTGGTGGATTGACCTGGAAGAGCCTTCAGGTTCCCGCCCGGGCTACCGCCACCCTCATGTAGTGATTCAAAATAATCTGTTCAATCACAGTCGGATCAATACGGTGGTTGTCTGCACCCTGACCTCAAATCTGAAAAGGGCGGAATCACCCGGGAACC
>CAVQSS010000029.1:0-40051 GCA_963716045.1 uncultured delta proteobacterium
GCCCCTGGCGGGAAAGCGGGTGGTGGTGGTCGGCGGCGGGTATGCGGCCGTCGATGCCGCCCGTTCAGCGATCCGCCTGGGGGCCACGGTCAATCTGGTTTACCGGCGCACGGAGAAGGATCTTCCGGCCGATCCCCTGGAGCTGCAGGCGGCCCGGGAAGAGGGGGTACAGTTCCATTTCTTGACCACCCCCACCAAGATCGCCGCCAAGAACAATCGGGTGGCCGGTCTGGAGTGCCTGCGGCTTGAACCGGTTAGCGCCGATACCAGCGGACGTCACCGGATCCTGCCTAAGGAAGGAACGGAGTTCATTCTGCCGGCTGAGGTGGTGATTACCGCTGTCGGTTTGAAGCCGGACCTCTCCTTCTTTTCCCCCACCGTTCCCCTCTCGATAGCGATCAGTCAGACCTTGGCCGTAGATCCGGAGACCCTGCAGACCCAGGACCCGTCAATCTTCGCCGGCGGGGACCTGATTTCCGGGATGGCCTCGGTGATTGAGGCCGTGGCCGTCGGAAAGCGCGTCGCCTGGTCGATGGACAACTACCTCTCCGGCCAGGAAAACAAGTTCCCACCCTCCAAACCTCGTTTGCGTCTGGAAAAAGCGGTCGTCCCTGAGGGGGAATCCATCCCTACCGATCGCCCGGTGATGGGCCTGGCCCCGATCAAGGAAAGGTCAACGAATTTTCAGGAGGCCGAAGTGGGTCTCAGCGAGAAACAGGCTCTGGACGAAGCCCGTCGCTGCCTGCGCTGCGACCTGACGGAGTAACGAACCATCATGGCGGAACTATCGACCCGAACGACCAAGCCCCAGAAACCCCTCGGTTTAGTCACCCCCTATGAAAAACCGCATTTGACGGTTTGCGGGGGACACCAACCGGAGTTGCCCTGCGGGAGTTATGCTCTTTACGCCGGACTGAAAAAGGAAGCCGAAAGGCTCCAGTTCCCTTTGCAACTGGAAACGGCAAAAATCGGCTGCCGCGGAACCTGCCGGAAAGGCCCTTTTGTCAGTCTTCCCCGATTGGGCCTTTTTTATCAGCAGGTGCAGACCGGACACATCCCCTATATCCTGAATGAGACCCTCCTTCAGGGAAAAATCATTTTCCCTATCCTGAGAATGGATCATTTACAGTCCATCCGCAGCGATCTAATCTGGGAAAAGGAATCAGAATGCATTATGACCCTGGATTCCTCCTATTGCATGGTCCAGATAGCCCGCTATTTGATCCGGTTCCATGCGGAAGAATCCTGCGGAAAATGTGTTCCCTGTCGGTTGGGGATCAAGCGATTGGGGGAGGTTCTCGAGGCCATGACCCAGGGCCGGGCCGGCGGGAGCGCCCTCCAGGAAATCGAGACGCTGATCAGCCTGATGACCCAGGCCGCCTATTGCAGTTTTGCCGGCAAGGCCTCCAAGATCATCGTGGCGATTATTCACTATTTTCGGGAAGAATTTGAGACCCACCTTCGGGAGAAGCGCTGTCCCGCCGGTGTCTGCGGGATGATGTAAAACAAGGAAATCACTCATGTCCAAGATACACTTAACCATAAACGGCCGGGCCGTTGAGGCCGATTCCGGGGATACCATCCTGGTGGCGGCCCGCAAGGCCGATATCCGCATCCCCACCCTGTGTTATCACCCGGCCCTGCCCCCGAAGAATCCTGCCGCCTCTGCGTGGTGGAGATGGTCCGCGGGCGCTGGAGTTCACTGGTGGCCGCCTGTGTTTATCCTGCCCGGGAAGGGATGATCATTGAAACCGATACCGATCAGGTCATCAAGGCCCGAAAATATATTCTCGAATTGATCCTTTCCGATCACCCCCTGGATTGCATGACCTGCAATGCCGCCGGAAGCTGTGAACTGATGGATCTGGCTTATGAATACGGGATTAAGGAAAGCTCCCTGTCCGGACAGACCCATAACTACCCCGTTGATCCCGATCCCAATCCTTATATCCACTGGGACATGAACAAGTGTATCCTTTGTCGGCGCTGTATCCGGGCCTGCTCGGAAATCCAATGCTCCCATGTACTCACCAAGGCGGACCGGGGATTCAATCAGCGGATTTCAACCGCTTTCGGCAATATCCTGGGCCAATCCGGTTGCGAACTCGACGGCCAATGTGTGGCCCTGTGCCCGGTGGATGCCCTCTCCGAAAAACTACCGCGGGGTCGAGGCCGGAACTGGGAAATGCGCCAGACCCAAAGCGTTTGTCCACTCTGCGGCTGCGGCTGTGTTTTCGACCTGAATACGAAAGATAGGGAACTGTCCAAAATAACATCCAATTTCAGCTCCCCGGCCAACACGGGGGCCCTCTGCCGCCAGGGCCGTTTTGAATATGCCTACCTGAATCAGCCCCAGCGCTTGAAAACCCCACTGCTGAAACAAGGGGGCGATTGGGCCGAGGTGTCCTGGGAAAAGGCCCTGGAATTCCTGGCCGACAAGACCAAGACCCTGATAGCCCAATCCGGTCCTGATTCGTTGGGCCTGATGCTCTCCCCGGTGCTGACCAACGAGGAACTTTATCTCTGGCAAAAATTTGCCCGCACCGTCTGGGGAACTTCCCATATCGACCACATCGGGTCGACGATCTGGGCCCCGGTGCAAGAAATCCTGACTCGGCAATTGGGCTTTACCGGGATGACCAACCCAACGGGCGACCTGTTGAACAGCTCCGGGATCATCCTCTTGGGCTCGCAACTCATGGAAACCCATCCCATAGTGGGGATCAAGGTCCGCCAGGCCGTTCAAAAAGGTGCCCGCCTTATGGTCATCGATGAGGTACCCCGGACCTTCCGGCGCCAGGCCGAACTCCTGCTTGGTCCAAAACCGGGAACAGAAGCCGTTCTTCTTCAGGGTATTTTGAGCGCCCTGATTAAGGGGCAGCGCTATGACGCCACCTTAGTAGACCGGCAGGCGACCGGAATCGAAGGATTAAAGGCGGCCCTGGCAGACCGCATTCTGGAATCCGTCGCCGCCGAGACCGGGCTGACGACGAAAGATCTTCAGGAGGCCGTGGACTTTGTGGCGAAACACCGTCCCCTGACCCTGATCTGCCCGCCCCCGCTGGGGGGCACCCCTTTTGACCGGAGACTGGTTCAATCCGCCTTGAACCTGCAGTTGATTACTGGGAACCTGGGTAAAGCCGGCGGCGGATTGGATTTCTTGGCTCCCAAAGCCAATACCCTGGGTGCCTGGGAACTGGGGGCCGTAAATCCGGGAAATCCGGAACTCTTGACACTTTTGACGACTGAAAAATTAAAAGGGTTGTTTCTCATCGCCGAGGACCCAGCCGGTCACAGCCATTGTTCCCCCGATCAGGCCGCGTCCCTGAAAGCCTCCGGAATCTTTTTAGTCGTACAGGACCTCTTTCTTTCGAAAGCGGCCGAACAGGCGGAGCTGGTGCTCCCCGCCCTGCCCTACTCCGAGAAGCAAGGCACTTTCATGAATGTGGAAAGGCGGGTGCAACTCCTGAAGCCCTCCATCCCGCCCTTACCTGGAACCCTCTGGGCCGGTGACCTTTTGCACCAATTCGCCGCCAGACTGGGGACCTCGTGGCCCCGGTTAACCCCCGAACAGACCCTGGAGGAAATCGCCCGGGAACTTCCGGCCTGGGCTGGATTTGCCGTGGACCGCTTGGAACAAGGCGGCCTGCAGTGGCCCTGTTTGCGGCCGGACCACCCCGGGACTCCCATTCTGTACACCGAGGGGTTTCCGGTCGGATTGGTCCGCCTGGAGTTCTCCTGAAGGACGACCTCCGGCAGGTACGATTGTTAGCACGTCTCAGCCGCCGTTTTTATTACCAATCGAATCTCCCCGGACCCTGCCTCGAGGGAGGCTGCTTTGATCCCTATCGTTTCACGCCTTAGAAAAAGCCTGGCCTGGAAAATGGGCTTTTCCGTGGGCCTTATCCTGCTCCTCTCCATCGGGTCCTTTACTTTTTTCAATATTCGCGATCTCAGACAGCAATTACTGACCCGGCTCATACTGCGGGCCGAACGGTTCAGTGAAACCGTTCAACGGGCTACTCGATTCGGCATGCTGCTGAACGATCGGGAGCATGTACTCAAGATCGTCGAGGCCCTCGGAAGCCAGGAGGGGATCGAAAACATACGGGTTTTCAGCAAAAAAGGGACGGTCATGTATTCCTCCCAGGTCAGGGAAATCGGGACCGCCCTGACCAAACAGGACTCGGCCTGTACGGTCTGCCACGGGGCCACCGTACCGCTGGAACAGCTCTCCCTCTCCCAGCGGGCTCGATTTGAAAAAGGAACCGGGCAAAAGCATGTGCTCAGCATCATCACCCCCATCCCCAATGAAACCAGTTGCTCCACCGCCCCCTGTCACGCCCATTCTCCCAAAGAACGCAAGTTGGGCCTCCTGGAAGTAAGTACCTCCCTGGTCCGCATCGATCAGGAGATCCGCCGCAATATCATTAACACCGTTTTTTTCGACCTGGTCCTGTTTCTCTTCATTACGGCCATTATTATCGGTTACATCCTTTTCTTTGTGAATCGCCCGATTAAACGGCTCCTTCAAGGGACCCTGAAAATAGGCAGCAAAGGTCCCAAAACCACTATCCCCATTCAAACCGAAGACGAAATCGGGAGCTTGGCCCGGGCGTTTAATGAAATGAGCGATCGCATCTATTCCTATACCCAGGACCTGGAAAAAATCGTGGAGGAACGCACCGACGATTTTCAGGAAATCCGAAGAAAAATATCGGCTTATTTTTCAGGAGTCTCAAAATGGGATTCTGTTGACCAACCCTTCCGGCCTTTTATTGGATACCAATCTGGCGGGCATAAAGCTGCTTGGCCAAGATTCCAGAAAAGAGGCTTTGGAGGCGGGTAATGTGGCCTCCCTCTTCATCAATCAATCGGACTGGTCTTCCGTCCGGGATCAGATCCGACAATCCGGCCTGGTGCGGGATTTTGAAACCCAATTGCGGGTCCGGGGGGCGGCTACGATAGAGGCGCTGATTTCCGGCAACGTCATCAAGGATTCCGAATCCCTGGTCATCGGTTATATGCTGCTGATCAAGGATATCACCGAACAGAAGAAAGCGGAACGGGCCTTGGTCGAGGAAAAGAAGACCATTGAAGGGATTCTGGAAGGGTCACCAATTGCCACCTTTGTCATGGACCGTTCCCACCGAGTTATTCATTGGAATAAGGCCTGCGAATTGCTGACTGGGGAAAAAGACGGAGGAGCTGATCGGGACCAATAACCAGTGGCAGGCCTTTTACCCGAAGCCCCGCCCTGTCCTGGCTGACGGCATCCTGGAGGAAGATTATCGGTCTACTCAGACAGTATTATGGGGATAAGGAGTTGAAAGAGTCGCCTCATTATCCCCGGCGCCTATCAAGCCGAAGATTTCTTTCCCTCTATGGGGGAAGGGGGAAGGCAGATCTTCTTCCTGGCCGCTCCGATCCGGGACCCCGAGGGGCGGATCCAGGCGGCCATCACCACCCTGCAGGACGTGACCGAACAGCGGCGGGCGGAACTGGTCATCCGCCGGAATATTCAGGAGATTGAACGGGCCTATGAGGAACTGAAATCCACTCAGGAACAACTGATCCAGTCGGCTCGACTGGCCTCGCTGGGAAAACTGGCGGCCACCATCGCCCACGAAATCAACAATCCGATCGCCGGGGTCTTGAATTATATCAAATTATTGATTAAGATTTTTGCCAAGGGTTCGGTCGGCCCGGACCGATTGGAGGATATTAAGGGGTTCCTGGCCATCATGGAGAAGGAAACCGCCCGTTGCGGTGAGATCGTCAAAAATCTACTCTCCTTTTCCCGGCCATCGGTCGTACGCAAAGAACCGGCGCCCATCAACGACATTATTGAGCAGGCCCTGAGCATCCTGACCCATAAAATAGAAATCTCGGGGACCGTGCTCATCCGAGAACTCGGCCCCGATCTGCCGCCGGTCACCTGTGATTTCAAACAAATCCAGCAGGCCCTGATGAATATCATCATCAACGGGGTGGAGGCCATGCCCCAGGGCGGCACCCTGACGGTCGCCAGCCGTTTCCTGCCCAAGGAAAAACTGGTCGAGGTGGAAATCCGGGATACCGGAATCGGCATCCCCAGGGAACACCTGGACAATCTCTTTGAACCTTTTTTCAGCACCAAGGCCGAGGGGAAAGGGGTGGGACTCGGGCTCTCCGTTTCCTACGGCATTATCCATAACCACCACGGGCTGATCAAGGTGGACAGTACACCGGGACAGGGGACCACCTTCCGGGTCCACCTGCCCATCCAAGAAGAAGCGGCCCCCTAAGGAGAAGGTATGACCGAACAGCCCAGAATCCTCATCGTCGATGATGAACAAATCGTCCGGGAATCTTTAGCCAACTGGCTGAAAGAGGAAAGTTATCAGGTGGAAGCCGCGGAAAACGGACCTGCGGCCCTGGAAAAAATCAGACAGTCTCCCTTCCAGGTGGTGCTCCTGGACCTCAAGATGCCCGGGATGGACGGGATTCAGGTATTGACGGAGCTAAAAAAAGATTTTCCGGACATCGAGGTCATCATCATGACCGCCTACGGGTCGGTTAATACCGCGGTCGAGGCCATAAAAGCCGGGGCCTATGATTATATCGTCAAGCCCTTCGACCCGGAGGAAGTGGCCCTGCTGATCAAAAAAATCCTGGAGCACAAGAATCTCATTTTGGAGAACATCCTGCTCCGGCAAAAATTGGAGGATAAATATGAATTTGAGGATTTGATCGGCAAAAGCGCCCCCATGCAGCAGGTCTTCGACCTGATTCGAAATGTGGCCCCCACCCAGGCCACGGTCCTGATCACCGGTGAATCGGGCACCGGCAAAGAACTGGTGGCCAAGGCCATTCATGCCATCAGTCCCCGCTGCTATGAACCCTTTATTGCCCTTAGTTGCGGGGCCCTGCCGGACACCCTCCTGGAAAGCGAACTCTTCGGGTACGAGAAGGGGGCTTTCACCGGGGCCGCCCATACCAAAAAGGGCCGCTTCGAAATGGCGGATGGCGGGACCCTTTTTTTGGATGAAGTCGGTGAGATTTCCCTGAAAACACAGATCGATCTATTACGGGTACTGCAGGAGAAGGCCTTTCGCCGGTTAGGCGGGACGGACCTGATCAAGGTCGACGTGCGGATCATCTCGGCCACCAACCGGGACCTGGCGCAGGCCATTACCCAGGGGATTTTTCGATCGGACCTTTTTTATCGCCTTAATGTAGTCGGCCTGCACCTCCCCTCCCTTCGGGAAAGGAGAGAGGACATCCCGCTGCTGGCCAAGCATTTTCTGCGGCGCTATGCCATCGAAATCAACAAAAAGATCGAGCGCCTGGCCCCTTCGGCCCTGGAGCTGCTGATGGAGTATAACTGGCCGGGAAACGTGCGGGAACTGGAAAATGCCATCGAGCGGGCCGTGGTGATCAGCCCGGGGCATGAATTGGCGGCCAAGGATTTTACTTTTCTCCAGCCGGGCTCCGGGCTTTTAAATGAGCCGTCGGCCAGAAACCTCCAGGAGCTGGAGAAGCAGCACATTCACCGCATCCTGGAAGAAAACCACTGGAATATTTCCAAAACCGCCGTTGACCTGGGCATCGATCGGGTCACGCTGTACAATAAAATAAAGAAATACGGATTTGAACGGGGGGCGTAAGCTTGGGTAGCTTATCTTTAGCCGGTCTTCGAAACAGGAGTGGATCTTTAAATCCGAAATTCGAAGCACGAAATCCGAAACAAGCACGAAGGTCCAAAATCAAATGCTTCAACCAATGAACAAGGTTTTTCGAATTATACAATTTGATCATTAATCAATTTGTTTCGAATTTCGAATTTCGGATTTCGGATTTAACCCAGCCATGTCCGAATCGGCCATCTACCTCCTGCCCCTGGGACCGGTGCCCGAAGATCTTCTCCTCTACATCCGGACAGCGGTGGAACCGGTTTTCGGGATACCCACCAAACTCCTTCCCTCCCGGGATTTGTCCTTGAGTTGTTATGACCCCCACCGGGACCAGTATTTCTCCACCGGCTTATTGAAAAAAATACTGCGGCAGGTGCCCCGGGACACGTTGAAGGTTTTGGGCATAACGGCGGTGGATTTATTCATCCCCATCATGAAATACATATTCGGGGAAGCCCAGGTGTCGGGGAAAGGGGCGATCATTTCCCTTTTTCGCTTGCGTCCGGAATCACTACGGACTGAATCCGGATCGAGAATTGTATTGGGAGCGGATCGGCAAGGAGGCGATTCATGAACTGGGACATACCTTCGGCCTGACCCACTGCCGGGACCCCTTATGCGTCATGAATTCCTCCTGTCTGATCGGGGAAACGGACTGCAAAGGGACCGAGCTCTGCCCCACCTGCCAGGAGTTGTATCGCTGGACTTCAGAAGAAAGGCCCCCTCCCCTCTTCTTAAAGCAACTGGATATCCTTAATCCTCAATTTTAAAAACGAACTCGCCCCCTCTTATCCAGGTCCACTGAATAGGCCAGATCCAGGACATCTCCCGGCGCCACCGGAAGTTCTCCCAGATTAAACCCGAACCCATCCAGGGTGATTCCTTTATTTTCCAGGGTCATCCGCAAATGGCCGTTGCCCACCGGACGCAAGGTCTTGACCCGGACCTGCCGCGTCACCAGAATCGGCTCCGGATTGCCTTGCCCGAAAGGGGCCAGCCGGGGTAAATAAGGGACCAGGGATTTGCCCAACAGGCTGAAGTCCACCTCCGCTTCCACCTGCAGGGAGGGGATAAAATTTTCCGGCGGCAGGTTTTTCTTCAACCAGGGCCTCCAGGGCCTGCTCAAAAAACGGGAGGTCTTCGGCCTTCAGGGCCGCCCCGGCCGCGGCCGCGTGGCCGCCAAAACGCAGCAGGTGGGGCCCCAGTTCTTCCAGGGCCTTAAACAGATGGAAGCCCCCGATACTGCGGCCCGAGCCCTGGGCCAGGCCGTCTTCCAGGGCAAAGAGAAAAACCGGTCGAAACCACCGTTCCACCAGGCGGGAGGCGATCAATCCGAGGATGCCCCGGGGCCATTTTTCGGACGAGAGCACCAGGCACTTCCGCTGATAGAGCCCGGGATCGGCGCTGATCGTTTCGTCGATTTCCTTCAACAGTTGCTGTTCGATTTCCTGGCGGCGGCGGTTTTCCTGGTCCATGGTTTCGGCCAGCAGACGGGCCCTTTCCCGCTCCCCGGTGATCAGCAATTCGATGCCCTCCTTGGCCTCTGTCAGGCGGCCTAAGGCATTCAAGCGCGGGGCCAAACGAAAAGCCACATCCATCGCGGAGATCCGGGCGGAAGGCTGAATCCCGGAGACGGCCTTCAGGGCCAAAATACCTTCCCGGGTGGAATCGCTCAATACCCGGAGTCCGTCGGCCGCGTAAATCCGGTTATCCCCGGTCAGGGGCACCATATCCGCCACCGTGCCGAGCACCACCAGGTCCAAATAGGATCGCAGATTGGGTTTAGGCCCTCGAAAAAACCCCTCGGCCTCCAGGGCCTGCCGCAAGGCGATCACCAGGTTAAAGGCCACGCCGACCCCGGCCAGTTCCTTAAAGGGGAACCGGCAGCCTTCCTGCTTCGGATTAATCACCGCCGCGGCCCGGGGAACCCCTTGGCGACCCACCTGATGATGATCGGTAACCAGGACCTCTATCCCCAGTCCTTTGGCCCACTCGATTTCTTCATGGTTGGAACTCCCGCAATCCACGGTGATCACCAGGGTCGCTCCCTGTTCCCGCAGGCGGCTCAGGCTCTCCTCGATTTAACCCGTACCCCTCCCGGGTGCGGTGCGGGATGTAGTACAAAATCTCCGGGAAAAAAGGCTGGAGGAAGGTCACCAGCACCGCGGTGGCGGTGAGACCATCGGCGTCGTAATCCCCGTAAACGGCGATCTTTTCCTGCGTTCGAATGGCTTGAATAATTCGCGCCACCGCCCGATCCATGTCTTTCATCAGGGTGGGCGAGGAAAGCCCGGACAGGGTGGGGTTAAGGAAAGTCCGCGCCGATTCGGGTTGCTCCAGGCCGCGATGGAGTAAAAGCTGGGCCACCAGGGGGGGCAACCCCAGGTCCTCAGCCAACTCCCGGGCCGCATCCGGATTATTGGAAAGAAATTTCCATTCCATTGGTAACCTCGCAATCGGAATGCATACTATCCCATAACCTCCGGCGGGGCAATAGCTAATGGCGATTTTTTTCATTGTCAACCGAATCGTCTTCCAGTATAAACCTATTCATGCCCGAAAATTCAACCAGCACCCTTGCGGCAAATCCCCTCGGTCACCTTCCTGCTGACCTTTCCTCAATTTGAGGAAACCCTGGCCCTTTACCCCCGAACATTGATTCTCCAGGTCCTCCGGGACCTTCTGGCCCGAAAACGGGAACAAATGCTGGCCGGCCGGCCGACGGATCTCAACCCCGAGGGAATCTGGCAGGAAACGGGCCGATCCCTTAAAATCCAAAACCGCCTATCATCTTCGCCGGGTGGTCAACGGCACCGGGGTGGTCATCCATACCAACCTGGGCCGGTCCCTGCTGGCCCCTCAGGCCGTGGCCCAAATGGAAGCGGTGGCCCGGTATTATTCCAATCTGGAATATGATCTCGACCAGGGTGAACGGGGCAGCCGTTACAGCCATGTGGAGGACCTGCTCCTGGAGTTGACCGGAGCGGAAGCGGCCCTGGTGGTCAACAATAACGCCGCCGCCGTCTTGCTGGCCCTCGATACCCTGGCCCGGGGCCGGGAGGTAGTGGTCTCCCGGGGTCAACTGATCGAAATCGGCGGGTCCTTCCGCATCCCGGAAGTCATGTCCCGCAGCGGGGCCATTCTCCGGGAGGTGGGGACCACCAACAAGACCCATTTGCGGGATTATGAAAACGCCCTGTCCGAACGGACGGCCTTGCTGCTCAAGGTCCACACCAGCAATTTTAGACTCTTAGGCTTTACCTCCGAGGTCCCGCTGGAACAACTGGTCGGTCTGGGCCGGACCCATCAGATCCCCGTCATGGAAGATTTGGGAAGCGGAAGTCTGCTGGATCTCTCCCCCTTCGGGCTGGAAAAAGAGCCGACCGTTCCGGAGGCCGTCCGATCCGGGGCGGACCTGGTCACCTTCAGCGGCGATAAACTCCTGGGAGGCCCCCAGGCCGGGATTATCGTCGGTCATCAATGAAATGATTCAACTCCTTCGCCGGAATCCCCTCACCCGGGCGTTGCGGATCGACAAAATGACCTTGGCCGCCCTGGAAGCCACCCTGCATTTATACCGCCGGCCGGACCAGGCCCTGAGGGAAATTCCCACGCTGCGGATGTTAAGCCTGGCCCTGCCGGACCTTCACCGCCGGGCCAGGCGCTGGTTGCGCCTGCTGCGCCAGGCCAGCGGTTCCGAGATCCAATTCGAAATAACGCTTACCCAATCCCAGGTCGGCGGGGGGGCGCTGCCCCTTTCCACACCGGATTCCTATGCCCTGGTCCTGACTCCTCAGACCGGGACCATGACCGAACTGGAAAAACACCTGCGTTCCCGGGAGATACCGATCATCGGCCGGATCGAAAAAGAACGCCTGCTGCTGGACCTGCGCACCCTGCAGGAAGCCGACCGGCCGGTCCTGCTCCAGGGTTTGAAGGAATGGATCTCCCGACCCTGACGTTCTCCTTATGTCCTCTTTTTTTCTAGCGAATCCCAAAAATTGGTGGGTGATCAGCGACCTGGTTCGGAAAGAAATCGGCCCGCTGCTTCCTTTTAATGATCTTTTTTTAATCCCTTCCTCCGCCGCGCCTCCGGTGGAAAATAATCTTTTTTTAAAGGCGGAGCCCGTCCCCCGATTCTGGTGCGGCACCCCGGAAATCAAACCCTTTATGTCAACGATCCGGATCCCGATCGGGGAAGGCGATTACCTTTGGCTGGAACTTATCCTGGAAGGGGTCCTTCCCAAGGAAGACCCGGCTCCAGGATTTCCCCTTCCTGACCAAGGTCCTCCAGTTGCTCCTGGAAAAAGCCTTCCTGCTCTCCGTCCAAAAAAAAGATCCCCTTACGGGTCTGCTTAATCGGGACCATTTTTACCGGTTGGTCAGGGAAAAATTGACGGGTGCTTCCCGGCAGGGAAAATTGTTTCCCCACCACCTTCATTTGAAACCTTTTGAACCCGAACCCGGGTCCCGGTTCAGCCTGGGACTGGTTACCTTTCGGCCTTTCGGTCTCCAATTCGCTGAAGCCGGCCGGGACCGTCTCTTCAGGAACGGTTTACGTTTTGGGTCAAAAAAATATCCCCGACTTTGGAATCGACCTTGCCCTGGCCGGGCGAAGTGGGCCGCACCGGAGCGGAATGTTTTTCCATCCTCTGGGAAGGGGTGGATGAGGCGACCCTGAAAGAACGGTTAGCGATCCTCAAGGAAATCCTGGGGTACGCCAACCTGGACCTTGAAAAAAAATATGGCCCGGCAGGCACTGGATGTTCGGGGGGGGTTCGCCGTCTTCCCGGACCATTTTACCGCGGCGGAATCCTCCCGATTGGCCGATCCGGATCTGCTCATCGAGGGGCCGCCCCTGATTCAGCGCAAAGCCGACCAGGCCCGGGAATTAGCGGAAACCCTTGAACCCGGGACTTTTTGCAGCTTTTCGGATATCATCCGGCATGGGTGGCAAGGTGCTGGAAGTACTTCCCATGAACCGGGTTAGAATTAATTTAGGGCGCTTATCACCAGGCTCAGGCCCCCTTGTTTTTTGGAATTCTGGAAAGGGATCAGGAAATCGAGGCCTTCAAAGCCATCGTTTCACTCAATGAAGCCTATCCGGAAACCTCCCTGGCCGAGATCTGCTGGATCAAGGACCCCCTGAAAAAAGTGGCGGTCGGCGACCGATTGACGCGTTTGGATGAAATTCCCTCCCTGGATGGGGACGACCCGGCCGCGGAACTCCAAGACCGAGACCTTCCTATTCCACTCGGTGACCAGGGGCTGTTGACGCTCCCTGACTTTTTACGTTCTTTTCATCAGGGCCATTCGACCTGGAGCCTATTCTGGATGGCCCTGCTGCAAATTCAGGATTGGGAAATCAAAGGGGACCTTTTAGGACGGGTGGAACGCCAGTTGCTTTTTCAACAGGTGGCGCAGCTCATCAAGACTCAAACGTCCGGCCCCGGAGCTTCTGGCCCGCTACAGCCCGGACACCCTCATCCTGGTGCAACTTCTGGAACCCCTCCCTTCCGCCCTGCCCCGACTCCGGTCTATTCAGGAAGAGGCCCGAGAGAAATTGAACCTGAGGCTGACCATTGGAGCGGCGGGTTTTCCCCAGGCCGATTATAAAAAAACGGACATCCTGGATAATGCCCTTAAGGCCTTAGACCATGCCCTGCTGTTGGGTCCCGGTCGAATGGCGGTTTTCGACGACACCAGTTTGAATATCAGCGGGGATAAGCTTTTCGATCAAGGAAAAATTGTGGCCGCCCTGAGTGAGTACCGGAAGGGACTCCGCTTGAATCCGGAGAACAATACCCTGCGAAACAGCCTGGGCGTTTGCTTTGGAGAACAAGGCGATTTGGATTCGGCTATCAGAGAATTTGAAACGGCCCTTCGGAAAGATCCTCAGGACTTCATGGGGCATTACAACCTGGGCCTGATTTATCTCCGGCGTCAGGACCCGGAACGCTGGCCCGGCAATCCCTGGAAAGGGCCGGGGAGCTCAATCCCCTTCATTTTGGGGCCCATTATCAATTGGGCCGGCTTTACCGGGACGCCGGTCTCTTGGACCAGGCCCTCCCCTGTTTTCTTCAAGCCGGCCGCCTTCATCCTGAAAAAGCCTTCATTCATCGCTACCTGGGGGAGTGCTGGGTAAAAAAAGGCGACTGGGATAATGCCCTTTCCGCTTTTAAGGCCGCCGTCAGGGTAAATCCCCGGGATGCCTATTCCCTGCACCAACTCGGGGCGCTCAATTTGGTCCGAGAGTCCAACTTGCCCATCGCCTTGTCCTTCTGCCGTTATAGCGTGGAACTGGAAAAAGGAAATCCCCATTTCCGGTTCTGGCTGGGACGGGCGCTCTATCAGAACAGACAATACGAAGGCGCCCAAAAAGAACTGGAAACCGCCTGGGAATTGGGTGAACGAACCGGCCCGCTCTGTTTTTTTCTGGGTCTATCCCTGGAAAAATTGGATCACATAGAACCGGCCCGCCTCTGGTGGGAAAAAGCCTTGTCCTTTGATCCGGGAATGGAAGAGGCCCGGCAAAAACTCCGCGCTTCGGCCGACGCCCCCTCGGGAGACATCCCCGGCGGAAGAGGTTGACAGGGGCGGCTGAATAGGATAAAAATTATGAATTCTATTTTTGCGTCAAATGAACATCGAACATCGAACGTCCAACATCGAATGAAAAACAAACCTCTATTGAAGTTGATGTTCGATGTTCGATGTTCAACTTGTCAGTGGCCCTTCAACAGTCCATCCAGCGCAAAAATAACTTACCCCCTGTGGGGTGAAGGGGATAACGGCTCGAGAGTTTATTTTCATGCCATGCATCAAACTATTCAACAACATCTGGAGGCCCTTCACCGCCTGCAAACGCTTTTCTTTGAATCCCAGGGAGAGCGGTTGATTCATTGCGCCGGTCTGATCACCCAGGCCTTTCAGCGGGGGCATAAGCTTATGTTGATGGGCAATGGGGGCAGCGCGGCCGATGCCCAGCATATTGCCGCGGAATTCGTCAACCGTTTTCTCATCGACCGCTCCCCGTTGCCCGCCCTGGCCTTGAGTACCGATACTTCCGTTATCACCAGTATCGGAAATGACTTCGGCTTCGACCGTATCTTCGAGAAACAGGTCCGGGCCCTGGGTCTGCCCGGAGATATCCTGATGGCGATCAGCACCAGCGGCAACTCCCCGAATATCCTCCGGGGGCTCCAGGCGGCCCGGGAGAAAGGGATTCAAACCCTGGCCCTCACCGGTCAGGACGGGGGGCAGATGGTCCAATGGTCCGATTACGCGCTGATCGTTCCTTCCACGGAAACCCCTCTCATCCAGGAAACCCATATGGTCATCGGGCACCTGCTCTGCCAGATGGTCGAAGCGGATTTATTTCCCGGGAAATACTCTAAGGACCCGGAGAATGGAAAAACGCCCCTACCCCAACCTCTCTCTGAAGCGATTGAAGACCTATTCGCTGAAAAATCGCCCCAGCAAGGTGAAATTGGGTGACTTCGCCCACCCCTGGCGGCCCGGGGCCTCCCTGCGGGATTTTCTGGATTCCCTGCCCCACATTCTGGCCGGCCAGGATTTTCGCTCCGTCGTCCGGGCCATTGCCCAGGCCAAAAAAAACAAGAAGACCATTTTTTGGGCCATGGGCGCCCATGTGATCAAAGTGGGGTTAAATCCTATCCTTATCGGTTTGATGGAGGAGGGATTCATTTCCGCCTTGGCCTTAAACGGGGCCGGGGTAATCCACGACAGTGAACTGGCCATGGTCGGCCAGACTTCGGAAGACGTGGACCAGGAATTGGGTCAAGGGACCTTCGGTATGGCGAAAGAAACGGCCCTGTTCCTAAACCAGGCCATATCTCGGGGAGCCGGGGAAGGAAGGGGACTGGGTGAAGCGGTGGGTAAGGCCCTGATCGATTCCTCCCACCCCCATCTTCAGAGCAGTTTGCTGGCCACGGCCGCCCGAAAAAAGATACCGGCCACCGTCCATGTGGCCATCGGCACCGATATTATTCACCTCCACCCCTCGATGGATCCGGAGGCTACCGGCCGAGCCTCCTACCGGGACTTCCAAACCTTCTGTTCCGTGGTCCGAACCCTGGAGGGAGGGGTATTCATTAATATCGGTTCGGCCGTTATTCTGCCGGAAGTCTTTCTCAAGGCGGTAACCCTGGTCCGCAACCTGGGCTGGCCGTTAAAGAACCTGACCACCGTGAATTTTGATTTTGTCCGCCATTACCGTCCGGCCACCAACGTGGTGCGGAGGCCCACCCTGGAGGGGGGACAGGGTTTTTACCTGGTCGGGCACCACGAACTGATGATCCCCCTATTGGCGGCGGCCTTGATGGAAGACTGGGTGCCCTAAATAATGTGATGACCTCGCAAAAGGTCCATTTTTGTGCATCCTGACCCTTCGCTGGTCATCCTGAGTGAAACGAAGGATCTCGGTCGGAAGACTTTTTACGAAATCACCTAAGTTGACCACCTTTAGTCAACTCAACTTGCCTAAACGGATCTGGTGATTAAATTAGACCCATAAGGATGTGGAAAATTTCTTATCCAAGGAGTTTTTATGCCCATTTATGAATATAGCTGTCTGGATTGTGGAAACGATTTTGAGGCGTTGGTATTTCGGTCCTCCGAAAAAATATGTTGTCCAAATTGCCAGAAGGAAAACTTGGAACGTAAAATGTCCACTTTTGCCTTTAAAGGTTCGGAAAAGTTTGTGGGGACCGGTTCATCCTCCAGTTGCGGCAGTTGCGCCTCCCATAATTGCTCGACCTGTCATTGAGATCCGGAAGGCATGAATCCACTGCCAGCTATTCGTCTCGGAACTCGGGGCAGCCCCCTGGCCCTGCAGCAGGCCCATTGGGTCAAGGATCGTATTGAGCAGCACCATCCGGAACTGAAGGTGGATCTGATCACCATCAAAACCAAGGGGGATAAAATACTGGATGTGCCCCTGGCCCAGGTGGGTGGGAAGGGGCTCTTCGTCAAAGAAATCGAAGAAGCCCTCTTGACCAAAGAGATCGACCTGGCCGTCCACAGCATGAAGGATATGCCCGGGGACCTGCCGGAGGGGCTGAAGATCGGGGCCGTTCCGGTTCGGGAAGACCCCCGGGACGTTTTTCTCTCGCCGAATGGAATCACCCTGGCCCAGGTTCCGGCCCATTCCAAAATCGGGACCGGCAGTCTGCGCCGCACGGCGCAGTTATTGGGGTATCGACCGGACCTGGAAATTATCCCCTTGAGGGGCAATCTGGATACCCGAATTCGAAAGATGGAAACCCTGGAACTGGCCGGGATTGTCCTGGCGGCGGCCGGGCTCCATCGCCTGGGATGGAACGATTTGATCAGCGAATACCTGGAACCCGAAGTCTGTTTGCCGGCGGTCGGTCAGGGGGCCTTGGCTATTGAAATTCGAGCCGATGATTTTCAACTGGAAGAGCGGATCGCCTTTCTGCATCATGAAGAATCCGCGCTATGCACCCGGGCCGAACGCGCCTTTCTTCGTCGATTGGAGGGGGGTTGCCAGGTCCCTCTGGCCGGCCAGGCCCGGATCCAGGGGGGGCGTCTGGTGCTGACGGGTCTAATCGCCGATCTGGAAGGAAAAGTTGTTTTTAAGGATCAAAGGGAAGGGCCGCTCCATGACCCCGACGGCTTGGGCACGGCCTTAGCCGACCATCTGCTGGGGTTAGGCGGCCGACAGGTTCTTGACCAATTTTACGGGGGCAATCGTGATTAAGGGTAAGGTGTACTTGGTCGGAGCGGGCCCCGGGGACCCGGAATTATTGACGCTCAAGGGGCGGCGTCTCCTGGGTGAGGCGGAGGTGGTCATTTACGATTTTCTGGCCCACCCTTCCCTGCTGAAATTCATATCCCCGGCGGCTGAAACTATCTATGTGGGCAAAAAGGGGGGCGACCATACCCTCCCTCAGGGTGAAATCAACCAATTGATTATTGATCGGGCCCGGGCCGGAAAAAACGTGGTCCGACTTAAGGGGGGCGATCCTTTCATCTTCGGAAGAGGGGGTGAAGAAGCCGAAGAATTGGTTCAGGCGGGGATTCCCTTTGAAGTGGTTCCGGGGATCACCTCGGCCATAGCCGTTCCGGCCTATGCCGGCATCCCCCTGACCCACCGCCGCTATAATTCCAGCGTAGCTTTCATTACCGGCCATGAAGATCCGAAGAAAGACCAAACCGGGTTGGCGTGGGAAAAACTGGCCACGGGCGTTGAAACCCTGGTTTTTCTGATGGGCTACAAAAATTTACCCCGGATCGTGGAGCGGTTGATCCAAAACGGGAGATCGCCGGGAACTCCGGCGGCCCTGATTCGCTGGGGAACCACCCCCGAGCAGGTTACGGTAACCGGTACCCTGGCGGATATCGTCCCACGGGCCGAGGCCGCCGGTCTGGGACCGCCGGCCATCCTGGTGGTGGGGTCGGTGGTGGAATTAAGGGACCATTTGTCCTGGTTTGAGCGACGTCCCCTGTTTGGAAAACAGATCGTCGTTACCCGGACCCGGGAGCAGGCCAGTGACCTGGTGGTCCGATTGGAAAACCTGGGGGCCAACTGCCTCGAGTTTCCGACCATTCGTCTGGCCCTCCCCTCCAGTTGGGAGGAATTGGACCAGGCCATCGACTCCCTGGCCTCTTTTGACTGGATCCTTTTTACCAGCCCGAACGGCGTGGGGGCCTTTTTCAATCGGCTGATGACCCTGGGACTTGACCTCCGGGCACTTAAAGGTCTTCTCATCGGGGCCATCGGTCCGGCTACCGCCGGGGCCCTCAAAGAATGGAAGTTGCGCGCCGACCTGGTGCCGGATAAATTTCAGGCCGAATACATCCTGGAAGCCCTGGCCCCCTGGGGGATAGCCGGTAAAAAGGTCCTGATCCCCAGGGCCGAGCAGGCCCGGGAAATCCTGCCTGCAGGGTTGCGGGAAATGGGCGCCCAGGTGGTGGTGGCGGCCGCCTATCAAACCCTGCCGGACGATTCGGAAAAAATTCCTCTCTTGGAGAAATTAAAGGCTGGGGCCGTTGATTGCCTAACCTTCACCAGTTCCTCGACGGTCCTCAATTTTTTGAGCCTTTTTGACCGGGAGGAGATCCTGCCCCGGCTAACGAACGTAACCGTTGCCTGTATCGGTCCGATTACCGCTCAGACGGCCCGGGATAAGGGGTTGAAGGTAGATATTATTCCCGAATCGTTTACCATTCCGGCCCTGGTGGAAGCCATCCGGGATTATTATCAGCACCCCGATAGATCGTCATTCCCTCAGCGCTTCTGAGCGGGAATCCAGGCTTTTCTCTGTCTTTTTTCCCGCAATTTGTCTATATACAAACGCACCTGGTCAGAGCGGATATCCGGAATAGGAAGCATCGACATTGAACAGTTAAACTACTAAGAGCATAAATTGAATAGTGAATAATAATAAAAGTATAATTATATCATATAGATATATCAATTCAATTAATTACCGACCTTAACGGTATCAGAACTTTCTGATATTATCCGGAAACTATTCAATATATTGGGCGTCACAATTCACACTCGGAACCGATCGAACTTAGGGGGAGATCCGAATGCAGGTTCTCACGTTCGCCTACTGGGCCAACATTGTCATCCTCGTACCCATTGCCGTCCCTACGATTTTCCGGATCTTTCCGACGGATGAAGGCCGTATGGACGAAAGCCAAGGGTGGCGGGTCCTCGTCGGCAGCCTCTGGACTGCGATCCTTGTTTTGTCCGTACTTGGACTGTTTGCTCCAGAGCGCTACGCTCCGGTCCTACTGCTGCAGCTCGTCTACAAGTCGATCTGGCTTCTTGTCTATGCGGCGCCCCGCACGCATACTGCGTCGCGAGTATGCGTCCATTCCATGGGGCATTACCGGCTCTTTCACCGCGATCGTCGCGGTCTGGCCGTTCATCATCCCGTGTCTGCACTACTTGCCGAACTCCGATGATCACAGGCGGCCCGCTACAAATGCAAGTGATGCCCAACGCTGGCACCGCCTGCGGCGTCGCCAATGCGGCGTTGTCCCTTCGGGTCCATGTCCCGGTCGGCGCTGCCGCAGGCGGCACCAACCAGGCCATTAGACACCGATGTCCCTCGCTTGCATGGGCCTTCGGCCCCCGCAAGCTGCGGGCCACGGGGCAACGCCGCATAATGTAAAGGATAAAACAAACAAAATAGCATCTGGTTATTCAATGATATGGAGTAAGCAATGCCTAATGTGACAGCTAATGGTATTCAGATCGAATATGATACTTTTGGTGACAGCTCGTCTCCCGCATTATTGTTAATAATGGGAGGCGGGAGCCAGATGATTTATTGGGAAGTCGATTTCTGTGAGTTATTGGCAAAAAATGGGCTCTTTGTGATTAGGTTCGATAATCGAGACATCGGCCTCTCGTCAAAATTTGAAAAAACCGGCATTCCCGACATGATGGCGGCAATGAGAGGTGAACCTGTAAGCCCGGCATACACTCTTGAGGATATGGCAGATGATGCTGTTGGTTTGCTTGATGCTTTGGGTTTTGAGAAGGCACATATCTGTGGTGCTTCAGTGGGTGGTATGATAGCTCAGGTCATATCGTATCGGCATCCTGAGCGTGTCCTGAGCTTGACCTCTATCATGTCGAGCACAGGAAATCCTGAACTACCACAAATAAAACCGGATGTTTTAGCTGAGGTATATAAACCTGCTCCGGACGGACGCGAAGCGTATATTGAACACCACGTGAATATGTGGCGCAAGCTCTGGAGCCCCGGATTTCCCTTTGACGAAAAGCGATTGCGGGCTCTCGTGGCCGAGAGTTATGACCGTTCTTATTACCCTCAAGGCATGGCACGTCAAAGCGCGGCTGTTCTTGCCCATGGTTATAGAAGATCATCGATTGCATCGATTAAAGTTCCAACGCTCGTAATCCATGGAGATAAGGATCCATTCATGTCGGTGGAAGGGGGCAAGGAAACAGCGAAGCTGATACCGGGAGCAAAATTATTGATCATTGATGGAATGGGTCATGACATGCCAAAAGAAGCTTGGTCAGAAATAATCGATGCTATTTCTAATCAGACAATGCAGGCTAACGTCCCGTTTAAATAACTATGCCCCATATCTTTGTCAACGAACTGAAACCCGGTAGCAAGGTCAGCCAGTATTTTTTGATCACGAAAAAAGAGCGGCGCCGGACCCGGGGCGGCAAGGATTACCTGGATATCACCCTGGCCGATCGAACCGGGAGCCTGGGGGGTAAAATCTGGGCCGAGTCGCTCGAACAGATGGACCCCCTGTTTGAAGCCGGCCAATTCGCCGGGGTGGCCGGGAAAGTGGACGCCTATCAGGACGAACGCCAGTTGACCATTGATCGGATCAAGGGGACCCACCTGATCCCGCCCGAGCAATTGGAGGCCTCCCATTTCGATCCCGGTTTGCTGGTCCCCTCCTCTCCTCTCGATCCCCAGGAACTCTGGAATGAAATTCTCCATTGGGTGGAGACGGAAATCGATCCCTCTGACCTGAAGACCCTTACCCTGAACCTGCTTCATGCCCACAAAGAAGCCTGGCTCATCCGCCCGGCGGCCAAGAAATACCACCACGCCTACCGGGGCGGTTTGATGGAACACACCCACCGGGTGGTCCGTCTGACCCGGATGACGGCGGACATTTTCCCCGATCTGAACCGCGGCCTGTTACTCGCCGGAGCCATATTGCATGATCTGGGTAAGCTTAAAGAGATTGAAGACGGGCTGACGGCCCAAAACAGTTTCGAGGGTCAACTGCTGGGTCATATCGTCCTGGGTTGGGAGATGGTTCGTGAGGCCGCCCGAACTATCGTTTGGGACGATCCCCGGCTGCTCATCCAGTTGGAACACATCATCCTGGCCCACCACGGTCAGTTGGAATTCGGCTCGCCGGTCCTGCCCCAGACCCGGGAAGCCCTGGTAGTCCATTTCCTGGATGACCTGGAGGGAAAGCTGAAAATGATGAGCGACCACCTGGAACAGGATCAGGGGGAACCGGATTTCACCGACTGGCACCGGGTATTGAAAAGAAGACTCCTCAAAGATAAAAAGCCTCCCCCTTCGACCGAATCAGGGAGTTGATGAAAATAAGGTCCCCTATTTCTCTATTTTGTAACAGCTTAGTCCTTGGGTCGGAGTGAAATCCTAAAACAGCGCCAAGCCAGTCTCAGGGAGGACATCACCTCCCTGCTCGATAGCTTCCTGATCGGGACGGTCGCCAAGTCCCCTTCCATGAGCGGCTACATTTTAACGACCAAGAAGGAAGGGAAAAAGGTCACCTTCTTTGTCCGTAAGGACTTCGTTCCGATGGCTTTGGAAAAGAGCAGGCGGATCATCGAGGCCTTTGATCCGGCCTTAAAGGCCCGCGATGATCGGGTACGCGTCCTGGAGTGCCTATTCCACGCCATCCGGCCACCCATTCCACGAGCATCCGGCCACCTAATCCATGATTATCCGGCCGGCCAGTCCACGGTCATCCGGCCAACTGCCGGAGCGAAGCGACGCGGGTAAAAATATGGTTACTCCAAAGCCGCACCACAAGTCAACGAAGATTTAAGTTTTCGCATCGAGTCTCCTTTCAAGGGTATTTTATGGGCGTTGTGGATCAGGCAATCCAGGATGGCATCGGCCAGGGTGGGATCCCCGATCTGGGTGTGCCATTTATCCACCGGGAGTTGCGCGGCCACGAGGGTGGAACGGAGGCCGTGACGATCTTCGAGGAGTTCCAGGAGGTCCCGGCGCTGTTCGTCGGCCAGGGGGGCTATTCCCCAGTCATCCAAGGCGATCAGGTCGGTTTTGGCCAGGGCGGCCAGAAGCTTGGGATAACGCCCATCCCCTTTGGCGATCTGGAGGTCCTGGAAGAGACGGGGGAGACGGAGATAGCGAACCGTGTAGCCTTCTCGACAGGCTTTATGGGCCAGAGCACAGGCCAGGAAGGTTTTACCGCATCCCGTGGGCCCGGTGATGAGGATATTGTGGTGCTGAGCGATCCAGTGGCAGGAACTCAACTGGGCGATCAGGGATTTATCCAGGCCGCGGGGATGGCGGAAGTCGACATCCTCCAAGGCCGCCTGTTGGCGCAACCGGGCCTGACGGAGACGGGTTTTCATTCGGCGGTTCTCCCGGTCGGTCATTTCCCGATCGACCAGCAGTCCCAGGCGTTCCTCGAAGCTGAGGGAGTCGATCTCGGGGAGTCGTTGTTGATCTTCGAAGGCCCGGGCCATACCGGCCAGCCGCAGGGTCTGGAGTTTTTCGAACGTCGGATGAGTCAGCATAGCGGTCCTCCTTACTGGTAGTATTGAGACCCGCGCAGGTTGTCGTGTTCCACCACCGGGGCGGGCAAGGCGGCCACCGGCAGGGGTCTTCGGTCCAGGCCGTTTTTGAGGATGGATTCCACGGTGCGGTACCCGAGGCCTCCAAGGGCCAGGGACCGGCCGGAAGCTTTCTCCAGTCGGTCGGCGCCGTAGGCTTTACCCAGTCGCAGGATACCCAGGCAGTTACGGAAACCCTGCTGAGGATGGGTCCGGGCGCCCAGAATGGCTTCCACCAGGCGGGAGGTTAGGGGGCCGGTTTCGGCGGCCCAACGGATCAGCCGCTGGGGCGTCCATTCGAGGTATTGCTGATGCGCCTGGGGCATGTGCTCTTTGAGCGTGGTGAACCCGCCTTTCCGGTAGGAGCGGATATGGGAAGCCACTCGGCGGCTTCGGAAGAAGGCCTCTATCGTCTGTTGCGTGAACCGGATATCGAGTTGCTGTTTGACCAGTGGATAGGGCACCGAGTAGTAATGGCCGTCGACCTCGACATGGTAGTCGATATGGACTCGGGCCTTTTTCCATTCGGCAAAGACGTAGGGCTGGGCCGGGAGCGGCCGGAGCGCCGGTTTATCCAGGGCTTCGAATTGGGAACGCCGGGAGCCGGGCAGTTTCTGGAAAGCGTGGGCATTAAACCATTCCAGCAACTCCCGGATGGCCCGGTTGAGTTGGCTCAAGCTAAAGAAGGTGATTTTCCGGAGCCGGGCCAGTATCCAACGTTCAACTAAGAGTACACCTGCCTCCGCTTTGGCCTTATCCTTGGCCCGGTATTTCCGAGCGGGGATAACGGCACAGCCGTAATGGGTGGCCAGGTCCTGGTAGGTGGGATTGATGTCCGGGTCGTAGCGACAGGCCTTACGAACCCCGCTTTTCAGGTTGTCCGGGACCCAGATTTCGGTCACCCCGCCGAAGAAAGTCAAGGCCCGAACGTGGGAGCCGATCCAATCCGGCAGTTGTTGTGTCCAGGTGGCCTCGGCATAGGTGTAACTGCTGGCCCCCAGAACGGCCAGGAAGATCTGGGCCTCCCGGATCTCCCCGGTGGTCGCCTTGATCACCGGGACCGTTTGCCCGGCATAATCGAGAAAGGTTTTCTCTCCGGCCCGATGGTGCTGGCGCATGACCAGGTCGAGTTTCCCGGCCCACTGATTGTAGTGCTCGCAGAACCAGCTATATTGAAAACCGTCGGGGTTGACCTGTCGATGTTCCTCCCAGAGGAGAAACAGGGTCATGCCCTTGCGTCGGAGTTCCTGATGGATCTCCGGCCAGTTCGGAATAGGACGCAACTCGAAGGGAATAAGCGGCGGAGGAGGGAAAAGCTTCCGTTCCAGTTCGGCCTCATCCAGCTCCTCCGGCAAAGGCCAGCTTAAACCGGCGGCTGCGGCCCGGCGAAGGTACTCGCCTACGGTAGACCGCCCGATGGAACAACTCCGGGCAATGGCGCGGTTGGTCAGTCGCTGTTCCCATTTTAACCGGATGACTTCTTTGATCTTGCGCATAGATAACCTCTCCATTGGACCCTGTGCCTCCTCTTGTCGAGTTTTTGCAGCACAGGGTATCAGGGGTTATCCCGCGTCGATACCTCCGTTCTTCCGGGGTGGCCGGATGGCCGTGGAATCAGTGGCCGGATCCTCGTGGAATCAGTGGCCGGATGTGCGTGGAATGGGTGGCCGGATCACCGTGGAATACACATCCTGGAGCGAGAGAATGCGGAGCTCAAGGCAAAACTGCGGGGCTTACACCAACGGCAATTTAAGTCGAACAAGAAGAACATGGAGGTGAGCGAGGAAGCCCCATCGTCCCCGGGGGAAAAGAAAAAGCGGGACGCCGATGGCCGAAACCCTGGACCATCTCCAGGAAGATATCGTTATCCGGCCCCAAACTTTGGTTACCTGCTATCGGCATGGACAAGCCTTCTGCGCACGCTGCCATCAGCCGGTAGTTCAGACGGGCGAGGGCGAACTTTTAAACGCCCACAGCGTCCTTCCCAGCCTGGTCCAAACCGCCAGAAGGCAGGGTGTCCTTCCCCTTGCATTCCTGCAAACACTCCTGACAGCCAACACGGCTAAGGCTCAGGCCGCCCTGTTTTATAACTCCAGTTGATCTCCTGATAATCACTCGGGTAGATGGGGACTAAACTGTTACCCTTTCTCTGAGGACAGAATGCTTGAAGGGCCATGGCCTGAAGATAAAAACGGAGGTATAAAATTCTATCCTTTGGGGTGATGGCTTATTCGAATACGCCCCGGTTGCACAACAACAAAGCAACCGATTAGACGCTCGCCCTGTTCTTTGACCAATTGCACCAGATCCCTGGAAACTTGCTTTCGGGCTGATGTGGAAAACCTTAATAGAACGACTCCGACCCCGCCGCTCTTAAAGCGCGAACTATGGTAAAATCGCAGCTTTCGTCCGCCAGAAATAGCACCAATTATCCCCGGGCTATTCGTCGGGGCTTTTCCATGAATATTATTTCTTCATGGGCCAACGTATCGGCGGCATAACGAATGGCGGTTTGAATATCCCCTGACTTTAGCTTTGGGTAGGCCTCTAAGAGTTCCGCTTCCTTGGCCCCTTCACTTAGCTTTCGGAGGATAAGTTCCAGGGTGATCCGGGTTCCACGGATGACCGGTTTGCCCATCATAATTTTTGGATTGATTTCAATTCGGTCCGTAATGGTCATGCCAAACCTCCTTCTGTCCTGATCTCGGTATTGCCGGAAACGGGGTTTCCCAAATCCTTTTTCGGATTCTTCTTGAGGATATAAGGCTGAGAGTAGTTTGACAAGGCAAAAATTCGATGGCTGAAATATAATGGCAATGGTAAGCTTGCCGGGCGGTGGAATCTCATTCTACCAAAAGAGCTGATAGGTCGCGGGGAGCCGAATGGATCCCTGGCGAAAAATGGCAAATGAATTTCGTGTTAGGTTTGTATAAATACACCATTTAAAAGGGAATAGGTATTCGGTTTCAGGCTTCGGCCGACCGTATCCCCTCATATCCGGGTTCATAACGTCGGGCGGTGAATCGATCGACTTCCTCGTAGCCCAGCGTTTCCAGACGCAGCAAACGCTGGAAGAGGTCGATGGCCTTTCCCCCCTGACCGAGTTGGATATACAGATTTCCCAGGTTGTACAGGCCTTTGATATGCAGGGGGTCGCATTTCAAGACCTCCTGGTATTCTTTTTCGGCTTCGTCAAACATGTCGTGCCGGTCATAGAGGGTGGCCAGGCAGAAATGGGGGGCCACCGCCTGGGGATGGAGGCGAATGGCCTGTTGGTAGTTGGCGACGGCCTGGTGATAATCCCCTTCCTTTTCCAGGACCTGGGCCAGATTGATCAGGGCTTCGGTATTCCCGGCCTCCAAATGCAACGCCTGTTCGTACATCTGTTTGGCGCTGCCCAGCAGGGACATTTTTTCATAAACAAAACCCAGGTTGTTATAGCCTTCCGGGTCGGTTGGTTTCAGTTGAATGACTTTTTGAAAGCAATTCCGGGCCGACTCAAAATCCTCCTTTTCGAGGTGAATGAATCCCAGGTTTACATAGGCCGGGGCAAAGGTCCGGTCTAAGCGCAAGCACTGTTCAAAAGCGGTCACCGCCTGAGGGGCTTTTCCCGGGTCCCGATCGCACTGGCAGCCTTTTTTGAACCATTTCTGAGCCAGGTTGTTTTGGTCCATGGATTTCCGGCCGAACGGAGACCCCCTTTTCTAGGCCGCAATCTGCTGGCGGGGATGATCGAACTTTTTCAGTACATGGCCACGGATCTCGCTCCAGATATTCACCGGGTCCACGGCCGGGGAGGCGGTTAATTCCGGATATTTTTTAAGCGCCTGAGCGGCCAGCACCCCGGCCAGTTTCACCCGGAATTCCTCCGTTCCCGTCTTGGCTTCGGCAAGTAAATCGGGATGGATGTTCAGACTGATCTTAACCTCCCCGATTTCCAGCTCTTCCGGACCGGGTTCCTCCGGGACATCGGTTTCCGCTTCCAGTCGGATCGCGGTTTCCGAGGCCGCTTCGTCACCCGGCGTTTTTGTTGCTTCGGCCACCAGTATCGGAGGCCAGGCGGTCGTCACTTCCGGCTCAAAGGTTTCGACCATCATCGGTTCGGCGGCCTTCTCCTTTTCCGGCTTCCCGCTCACTGGTTCAGGCTCGGCGGACCGCGGGGCCGCCGTTTCCTTCGGGAAGGTCTTTTTCTCCTCCGCTTTTTTTCTGGATTTTCTTTTCGGGGCCGCCGGGGCGGTCATGCTGGCAAACCGCTGCCCGATCTGATGAATCAGCTCCCCGGACACCCGGTCAAAACCGTTGGTCTCTCCCGCCTTCAAACTCAGTTTGCACATCTTATTGATCAGCCGGGGAACGCCCTGGGAGGAATGTTCCCAGATAAAGGGGAAGGCCTCTTCCGAAAAAACCGGCCGGTCTCCTCCAGCCAGGGCCAGCCGCTTTTCCACGTAGGCCTTGACCAGATCCTCGGACTGAATCTTGTCGATGCGGCTGTACGTTCCAATCCGCTGGAAAAGATTCAACCTCTTAGGATGTTCCAGGCGGCGGGCCAGTTCCATCTGGCCGGCCAGGACCATGGTGAACAGGTTCCGCTGATCGTCCTGCATATTGGTCAGGAGCCTTAAGTTTTCCAGGCTGGTCGAGGGCATGGCATTGGCCTCATCGATGAGCAAGACCACCTTTTTCCCTTCATCCATGGTTTCAAAAATCAGCTTATTGAACCGCTCCAGGAGCACGGCCTTCCTTTTTTCCAGACATTGGCTTCCGGTCAACTGTCCGATCAGCTCCTGCATTA
Source organism: uncultured delta proteobacterium (assembly GCA_963716045.1). GTDB lineage: Bacteria > Desulfobacterota > RBG-13-43-22 > RBG-13-43-22 > RBG-13-43-22 > CAVQSS01. The sequence continues at coordinate 27,806 of CAVQSS010000029.1, forward strand.
ATTGGGTGAAAGAGATGCTGGGGTTGGTGACCAGGGCGATCTTGTATTTCTCCTGATCCAGATTGTCGATGATCATACGCAACGACAAGGTCTTGCCCAATCCCACGTCGCCGATGATCACCGCCAGGCACTCGTTCCCCTCCTCGATGGCGAACAGCGATTCGGCCAGCGCGCTTTCCATGGACGGGTGGCAATCCACATACATGGACGGGTCCGGAACATTATCAAAAGGCGGTTTGTTGAGACCCCAATATTCGTAATACATACTATTCCTCCTCTTGCTCGGGCTTTAGTGATCAAGCCTGGAAATATACCCTTTGCCCTTGGGCTTATTTTTTTTTGGCAAAACGACCTGATCTTCGCTGAAACTCAAATAGTCGATCACATCGGTTAATAGAAAACGTCTCAGGCGGCCGAATTTGTAACTCTTTATTTTTTTGGTTTTCGCCAATCGAAGCAGAAAACCTTTGCTGATTTGCAGCATCTGCCCCACCTGGCTCACGGTCAGCATTTTCAGCGTCTCGTCGGTCTTTAATCGGAAATTAAAGACGATCCGCCCGTCTTCGATGACCGGACGCTCCACCCCGATGCCCCGCAGCACTCTTAAGGGTTCCTGCTCCAAATCCTCCAATGGGATGAATTTGGAATCCTCAGGCGCTAAATCCAGATTAAGAACCATACTATTAACTCCTGTCCGATCCTCCAGTTTGACTTGAAGTCCCTTACCCCAGCCGACATCGGGATCATTGTTCTGCAACCTCCTCTTGACGATACTGATCTTTTCCGCACCCGGTCTGATCCTGCCCAAGGTATTCTCCTGTACCATCATTATTGTTCCTATCCCCCTATATCGGCATGAATTTAAAAACCTGAAGCGTTCCCTGGCACTTAAAGCAAGATCAATACCAGTGCCCCATCCCGGGAAATATTTTTAATTTCGTTATTTCAATAGGTTACAAAAAGGAAGGGAACGGCTTGGTCAGAGGAAGCCCCGCGGCCTGACAAAAATTGGCCCCCAGGAAAAAAATTTGTTATTCCAGGGTGAGAATAAACGGGATGACGTGCAGCGTTTGGGTCCGCGGATTGGTCCTGCCCAGCGACCAACTCCGGCAGCGAGACTTTCCCTGGAGCGCTTTTTCTATCTCCAGGGCCACTCCTTTCAAATTGAGTACCGGATGGCGGGAAAATACCTGGGGAAGTCCATAAGTCAGATTGCAGGCCAGGCACTTGCCGGGGCGTTCCTGAAGCTCCAATTCGAACTCCAGGGAATTTTGGCCGGGATCATGGCGTTTAAAGACCAGGCGAATATCGAAGGCCCCTTCTTCCAGTCCCCCGTAGAGGGCTTCAAAAAACTGATCCGCCCGCTGGAAGGGCAACAATTGCTGCAACACTTCCGCGGTAAACAAGGCCTGATAATCCACGTTAGTCATTACACCACTTCGAATGATCCCTAATTTCTTTTAGGTACCCCTCCGGGTGAGCCGGGGGGGGTACCTAAAAGAAATTAGTGCAAGACCCCCCCGCTTGTCAAGTCTTAAGAAAATCGGTCAGGGTTGAAGGCGGTAGCTCCGTTCCAGATCGCTGTCCACTTCTTCGTTTTCCGGGTCTATTGATTTGAGGGTTTCCAGGATACCTCTGGCCGGTAGATATTGGCCGCGATGCAATCGGTCTTTCCCCTCCATCTCTAAAAAAACCTTTTTTTGGATCAACGCCCTGGCTTGGAGACCCTCGACAAAATCACGGATCTGAATTTGGAGACCGGGATCGAGACTCGCCGTTTTCAGGCCTTTTACCCATTCCTCGTAGAACCGATAGATCGTTCGGGAAGGAGACCCTTCTTCTAAGACCTTTAAGGATTCAGCCCCGGAAAACACTTCGGACCATTGCTCCCGCTGAATTTTTTCCCTCAGGACCTGGTCCACCGGGGGGGTCAGTAAAAAGGCATAGGTCCTTTGGGAAGCGCTGTGCTTATTCCATTTTTCCAGCAGCCGCGCCTTCTTTAGGTTCAGCACCGGATCCTGGGGATCTTCTATTTTCAGCAATCCGTCAATCGCCCTGATGGCTTCGCCGAACGATTCATTCAGGCTTTGGGCCTGGATCAACTTGCGGGTAATTTTTTGATTCCGGGGAAACCTTTTTTGGAGCGTATCCAGAAAGAGCTGGGCATTTTCGTATTCTTCTCTGGAAAGCCGGTAATCGGCCGTGGTCAGGGCCGCGAGGATCACTTCATCATCTTCCCCTTTGTCGATGCTCTCCTGAAGGAGGGCTAAAGCCGGCTCCCATTGTTTCTCCGCCGCTAACTGCTGGGCCAATTCCAGCAATCCCCTTTCCCGGGACCTGGCAAATTCCCAAAGGTTTTCTTCGATCTTGGAAACAGCCTCCCGTCCTTTCCGAACTTGCAGGCGCCATAACCAAAAACGGGCTTCAATCGAGTCGGGGTCCTGGGCCAGAGCCTTCCATAAATGCTCGATGGCCTGAACCGGTTTTCCCTGGTGCCTCTTAATCCGGGCCAGCCGGAGGTGCGCTTCATCCAGGAGAACTTTCTCGGTGATCAGACCTTGATAAAAGACTTCCGCTTCCGCCCACTGCTGATTCTCGATCAAAATTCGCCCCAGGCGGCCAAGGATCCGCAGGTCCCCGGGTTTTTTTAACTGGGCCGCCCGCAGCGCGGTTAAAGCCAGGCCCACCCGGTTCTTTCCCTCATAGTAATCGGCCCGGTCTTGAAAAATAAGCGCCTGCTCCTCCGGAAAGGATTGCTCCAAATATCGGCTAAGGTGCTCAAACTCCTCTTTACGTTCCAGGGCCATCAGCCATCGGCCCTGTGCCCGGTTCAGGGTCAACGAATGCGGATTCTTGAGCAACAAGGGCCGAATCAGGTTCTGGGCCTGAGAATAATTGCCGCCTTCAATGAGAGCCAGGGCCCTTTGAATGATAATTTCCTGATCCTCCGGTTTCAAAGTCAGGGCCCAATCCAAATAATTGGCCCCCTTAAAAGGCCGTCCCAGCAGCCGGAAGATTTCCCCGAGACGGATCAAAACGTTGCCCACATCTTCACCCAGCAGTAATACTTTTTGTAAAGCCTGCCGGGCTTCCCGAACATTCCCCCATTCGAGGGCATTGTAGCCCAGCAAGGTCCAGGCGCCGGAGTGATTCGGTTGATCCTGAATCAATTTTTCCAACTGAACGTTCGCCTGTCGAAATTCCTTTAAACGATATAGGGCCGTGGCCCAGCGATAACGGACTTCCCAGAGATTGGGGTTTTCCCGGAGGAGCCCTTCATAAATTTCGAAAGCTTCTTGGAAATGCTGCGTTTCGATCAACAAGGCGGCCAGTTCCAATTTGATTTCGGGATTTTCCCGGTTTTTCAACAGGCTATTATAATAAAGAACGGCCTTTTCTTTTTGCCCGGAGAGATTGTAGGCCCGGGCCAGACCCAATTGGGCATAAACATAATCCGGCTCCAGGGCCAGAGCGGCCTCATAGGCCGCAATGGCCTGCTGGTAGTTCTTTGTCTGCAAATAGAGGGCGCCCAATCTTTCCTGAACTTGATAGTTTTCGGGTAACCGGCGGGCCAAGACCTGAAACTCTGCCAGGGCTTCGGGAACCTTGCCGGCGGCGAAAAAGACTTCGGCTATCTCTCGCTGGGTTTCGAGGTCATCGGGAACCAGTTTCCTGATTTGTAGAAAGGTATCCAAGGCCTGATTGGTTTGGCCCCGGTTTAGTAGAATACGGGCCTTTTCCAGAAGGGCCGCCGTGTTTTCCGGCTTTTTGTCCAAATACGTTTCCAGGTAGGGCAACGATTGGTCATAATTCTTGCCGGCCGCTAGAACCCGGGCCAACAGCAATTGGACTTCCAGGTCATTCGGTTCCGAGCGGTTGATTTCCTGAAGATACGAGAGGGCTTCCTTATTTCGCTGGGCCGCCACCAGGGCCTGGGCTAATTTCTTTTTTAAACCCGGTTGTTTGGGGAACGCCTTGACTAATCCCTCTAAAATTGAAATCGCTTCATCCAGTCGGCGGGTAATCCGCAACCCCTCCGCCAGATTCATCCGGGCCTCCAGGTGCTGCGGGTCGCGGATCAGGACCTGACGCCACTCCAAGAGCGCCTTTTCCATTTCTCCGATCTGGGAAAAGGCGCCGGCCAAAGATAACCGGACGGTCAGGTTATCCGGGTCCTTCAGCAGGACCCGCTGATACCATTCCGCCGCCCGGCGATACTCCTTGCGCAGCACGAAAAGATCTCCCAGCTCTTGTTGCACTTTGAGATGATGGGGTTGGTGTTCGACGAAGAGTTCCAGTTCCTTGGACGCTTCTTCGTAACGCTGCAGGGTCTCGAACAGCCGAACCAACTCCAACCGGGCCTCGTCCAAATTCGGCTTAAGCGCTAAGGCCTGTTTATAGGCGGTAATCGCCGGTCCGTATTCCTTCTGAAAGACGAATTTTCGACCCCGCTCCCAGTGCTGTTTCCAGAGAGGCACGGAATAGGATCCCTCCCCCGGGACCTGTTTGACTTTAGTCTCAATGGGCGGGACCTCTCGGATGCCAGGGGCCTTAGGGGAAGAACCCTGGGCTTCCGCACTCCCCGGGGACGGGAAGAACACGGCACCACTAAAGGCCAATCCCACCAGGCAGGGTCGGCAGCGTTCCCAAACACCCCGGAAACGAAGACGGAAGCCACACACCGGCCGGCCGGCTTCCCCTTGATTCCATCGCCGGGATGAATCCCGGCGCTGTTTTTGGGGGTTACGCCGGCTCATTCCGACTGATCTTATTATAGAGGCTGGACAAACTGATCCCCAGCATTCGGGCGGTCAACTTCTTGTCGCCCTTGGTTTTCAGCAGGGTCTTTTCGATAACCAACTGTTCCACCTCATCCAACGAAGACCCGATGGGGATGATGACCTGTTCCACGGCCTCGGGCAGGCTGGAAATGATCCGGGGGGGCAGATCGGAGACTTCAATCGCGGCGGTCTGGCAAAGCGACACCGCCCGTTCGATGACATTCTCCAATTCGCGCACGTTGCCCGGCCAGTGATAGCCGGTCAACACCCGATGCACGTCATGGGAAAACCCTTGGATCTTCTTGTTGTTCCGCTCCCCGTACTTATTCAAAAAATAATTCGCCAAAAGCGGGATATCCTCCCGGCGCTCCCGGAGCGAAGGGATTTCGATGGAAATGACATTCAAGCGATAATAGAGGTCCTCCCGAAATCGACCGGCCTTGACCTCCTCTTCCAATTTTCGATTGGTGGCGGCTAGAATCCGCACATCGACCCGAATCGATCGGCTGCTGCCCACCCTTTCCAGAGACCCGTCCTGGAGCACCCGTAGCATTTTCACCTGCATCCCCGGACTCATTTCCCCGATCTCATCCAAGAAAATAGTTCCTCTATCCGCCGACTCAAAGCGGCCCAGGCGTTGTAGAAAAGCCCCGGTGAAAGCCCCTTTTTCATGGCCGAACAATTCGGATTCCAACAGGCTCTCATTGAGTGCCCCGCAATTGACTTTGACCAAAGGCTGGTCTTCCCGGGTGCTGGCAAAATGAAGGGCTTCAGCGATAATCTCTTTTCCGGTCCCGCTCTCTCCGGTGAGCAGCACGGTACTTCGGGTCGGGGCGATCTTGGCCACCAGATCCATGATTCGCACGAAAGCCGGACTTTTGCCGATAATGCTGGAGAAAGAAGCCTTTTCTTTCAGAGCCTGCCGCAAACGCCGGTTTTCCACCACCAGGGCCTGGGCCTCCAGTGCCCGGGCAATCGCCTTTTTGATGTCCCCCATCCGAAACGGTTTGGTGATAAAATCGAAAACCCCGCCCTTAATGGCACTAACCGCCAGGTCCACCGTGGCATGGGCGGAGATCATCAGCCCGACCACTTCCGGCCGGATGGCTTTCAGCGCCTGAAAGAATTCCAGCCCGTTCATTCCGGGCATCTTCCAATCGATGATGGCTAAATCCACCGTTTCGCCCCGGACCCTTTCCAGGGCCTCCTTGCCGGTGTGGGTTTCCAGGAGGTCATGGCCTTCCTTGCTCAACATTAACTGCAGGGCCTGACAGGTATTCAGATCATCATCCACTATGAGAATGCTGGCCATCGTCTATTCCGCCCTGGACTGAAAGGGTAAGGAAAAAACAAAACGAGCGCCCTCTCCCTCCCGGCCCTGCTCCTCGATCAGCCCGCCGTGGGCCTTGGCGATCAATTGAGCGATATACAATCCCAGTCCGGAATGGGCGGCGGCGCCGTCCCCTTTGCCGTGCTGGAAATTGTATTTTTGAAAAAGCTGCGGCCTCTGCTCAGGGGAAACCCCGGGACCGTTATCGCTGACCTCTAAGAAAACCCCGGGGGGCCGGGGTGCTTCCAGCCGCCCGGTCTTGATCCGGACCCAGCCGCCCCGCGGGGCCCAATGCAGGGCATTGATCAGGAGATTGTAGAGAAGCCGTTCCAGATAGAATTCATCGGCCGGTATGTCCGGGAGAGAGAAATCGTATTCCTCTACCCACTGAATCCCCTTGCTTTCGGCCATGATCTGACATTGGGAACGGACGAAGGCGGCCGTGGGATTTAACTGGATCTCTTCCTTGAACAGGGTAAAGGGCCCTTTTTCAATTTGGGAAATGGACAGGACATTTTGCAGATGGGCCAGCAGTTCTTCAATGCTTTCCCGCATCCCCAAAAGCCGAGATCGGATATCGCCGGTCGGCTCTTCTTCCAACAGGAGATCCGTCATTAACCGAACGCCGGCAATCGGGGCCTTCACATCGTGGACCATCATGGACAAAAAATCCACATTGCCTAAAATCTTCTCTTTTTCTTCTTCCAGAACCCGGTCCCGCTCTTTCAGGGTATCCACCATCTGGTTAAATGACTGGGCCAGATTGCCCAATTCGTCACGGCTGATCATGGGTATTTCCCCGGTTAAGTTCCTGGCACTGATCCGTTCCGTACCTTGGGACAAAAGGCTGATCTGTTTCCTCAGCCCATGGGTCAGGAGAAAGGTCAGGAGGACCCCGAACCCGGCCGCCGCGGCCCCGATTAAAAGGATATTGCGCGTCAGGGAATCGGCGATCCGATTGAATTCGCCGCGGGATAGACCGATCGCCAGAAGACCCAAAAGGTTCCCGCCCTCGTCCCGCAGGGGAAGGGACTTCAGGGTGTATAAATTGTCTTCCACGTCCACCGGCAGCGTCTGTCCCTTGAGGGACTTTATATCCTGAAGCAGCTCCTCTGAAAATTCCAGTTCTTCCGATTCCGCGCCTTTTTGGGAAAAGGTGCTGGCGATCACGTTGCCCTCCTTGATGATGGCCATGAAGGCATCGGTATCTTTGGCCAACTCCCTGACAAAATCGCTGTTCAGCAGGATCCCGGCGTAAACCTGGCCGATTCCGGTTTCTTCAATATAGATGGGGGCGCTTCCGGTCATTAAAATCCCCCCTTCCCAGCGGCTCAGCCGAACCCGGTAATCCCCCAGGATCGCTTTGCGGATCTGAGGAATTTCCTGCCGGCTCAGACGGGTAAAGCGATCCGATTGGAACTGCACCAAGACGCCCCGCTGATGGCTGACGATGTAGAGGATATCCAGAGCGGAATCCTTAAAAACCGGATAGACCAACCGCTTGATCCCCTTGACTTCCGCCTGGTCTACCAAGAAACCCATCTGGCCCAGATGGGCGATGGCCCGGACCAGCAGCCGAATCTGGTCCTTTTCTTTTTCGAGTCGAAAAAAAACGCTTTGGGCCAGGGTGTCTAATTTTTTTTGGTGCCGCCGTTGAACCTGCTGGGAAATAATGGATTGGGCGGTAATCAGGACCGCCGAAAGGGCCAGACACAGAGAGACCAAATAAATCAGGATCAGCTTATGTCCGACTTTCAGGCGCATGGTTTATCAGGGGGTGATTCCCGGGGCTTCAATTCCGCATCGACGGGACGAAGGTATAAGGGGTTGATTTCCCCGGCGCTTCGGCCTTCCCCCCGGCGGAAGCGTTCTTGCGCGATCGCGGCCAGGGTAAAACCGGACAGGGGGTGACTCCAGACTTCCGAAATCAGAGCCCGAGGCCCTAAACGGTCTCTCAATATTTCCTGATAGCGCCGAACCCCGTTGCCTAAGAAAACGGCCGGTTCCCGGATCTCCTGCACCAAAGCGAGGGGTCTTGAATGTCCCGGTTCCCGGACCATCCGGACCGATCCCGCCGGAGTATGGCGATAAAAAGCAAAAAAAACCTCCTGGTGGCGGGCGTCCAGGATCGGGCAGATCAAATAGGGAGTCCGGGTCACGGACCAGGCCAGGACCTCTAAAGTCGAGACGCCGATCACCGGCTTTTGGGTTACCCAGGCCAACCCCTTGACGGTCGCCAGCCCGATCCGGACCCCGGTGAAACTTCCCGGCCCGATGGAAACGGCCCAAAGGTCTATTTGCTCCAAGTCCCAGCCGGTTTCCGCTAAGAGAAAACGAATGGTCCTCCAGAGGTTTCGGGAATGGGTCTTTTCCACCCGGAGCTGGGTCTGGGCCAGGAGCGTATCCCCTTCCACCAGGGCGATCGCTCCCATTTCGGTGGCGGTGTCAAGGGCCAGTACTCTCATTTGCTGAAAACACGGATCAGGTCATTGTAAAACACGAAGACCATGAGCAGGATCAAGACGAACATCCCCACCTGCTGGGCGACTTCCCTGGACTTCAGGCTCAACGGCCGGCGAAGGATGGATTCCACCAGAAAGAAAAAAATATGCCCGCCATCCAATATGGGAATAGGCAGCAGGTTCAAAATCCCCAAATTGATGCTCAGCAAGGCCGTAAAGAAAATTAGATTGACCCAACCTTCCTGCGCCTGTTGGCCGGCTAACTGGGCAATAAAAATGGGCCCGCCCAGGGTTTCCAAAGGCAACCGCCGCTGGATCAGCATGACCAGGCTGACCACGGTCATCTTGGAGATATTCCAGGTTTGGATCCCTCCATCCCGAAGGGCCTCGAACAGGCTCAGGTCCCGGTTAATCAATTTCCCGGCCGGGGTTATGCCAATGACCGCTTCCTGAACCTCCTCACCGAATATATTTTTTACCGCGCTTTTGATGGGGGTCACGGTGACTTCGAACCGCCGGTTCCCCCGTTCATAAACCAGCGGGAGGGATTGTTGGGGATGTTTCCGAATCGTCTCCGGCAGTTCTTTCCAACCGCTGATTGGCTTTCCCGCGATCTGAACGATCTTGTCCCCGGCTCGCAATCCGGCCTGCTCGGCGGGATACCCTTTTTTCACCTCACCGATTTCGTTGGTCAACGACATCTGACCCATGGCCAGAAAAACCAGAAAGAACACCATAAAAGCAAACACGAAATTAAACAGGGGACCGCAGAAAACAATGACAATTCTCTGCCAGACCGGTTTCTGGGCAAAAGAGCGCTCCTCTTCTTCCGCTGAAACCTCCTCATCGGTCCCTTCTCCGACCATCTTGACGAACCCGCCTAGGGGGAAAGCGGAAATGCAATAATCGGTTTCACCCCATTTAAACCCCACCAGCCGAGGACCCAGCCCGAAAGAAAAACGAATCACCTTGACTCCAAAGCCTTTAGCAGCCAGGAAGTGACCCAGCTCATGAAAAAAGATGAGGAGACCCAGAACAATGATAAAAGGGATGATTTTCCACAGGAAGGCCTGTCCCCATCCCGGCACCGCCGCGGCATTGGCCAGGACAGTTGCCGGCCCGTTTACAAACGTCAGAAAGGATTCCATAAACCCGCTCTCGATTTCTAAGAATTTTTATAGCTTAGGCTTGAAAGGCATGCGGCCGTTTCCCTTCGGGTCCGAAGATCGACGGCCAAAATTTCTTCCAGCCCTTCCGGAGCAATTATAACATGCCGATCCATAATTCGGCGAATAACTTTCGGGATTCCCGAATAAGGCAGCTCTCCCCCCAAGAAGGCCTCCACTGCCACCTCGTTGGCGGCATTCAAGACAATCGGGAGACTGTTTCCGGTCCTGGCCGCCCTGAGGGCCAGGCCCAGGCAAGGAAATCTATCTGGGTCCGGGTCCAAGAAAGTCAATCCGGCCAGTCTAGTCAAGTCAAGGGGGGCCTGGTCTAGCGGCAGTCGATCGGGATAGGCCAGGGCGTAGGCAATCGGCACCCGCATGTCCGGAAGTCCCATCTGGGCCAGAATCGACCCATCCCGATACTCGACCAGCGAGTGAACGATGCTCTGGGGATGGATGGTAATGGCCACCTGTTCCAATGGAATTCCGAACAACCATTGGGCCTCCATGACTTCCAATCCCTTGTTCATCAGGGTGGCCGAATCGATCGAAATTTTAGGCCCCATCTTCCAATTGGGGTGGTGCAAAGCCTCTTCCCGGGTAATTCGATCCATTTGTTCCGGCGGACGGTCACGGAAGGGTCCGCCGGAGGCCGTCAAGATGATCCGCTTGACGGAATCCCGCTGCTGCCCCTGGAGCGCCTGAAAAATCGCGCTGTGTTCACTGTCCACCGGCAGAATCGGGACCCCCTGTCGGCGGGCTTCGGCCATGACCAGGGGACCGGCCATGACCAGGGTTTCTTTGTTGGCCAGGGCCACGGCCTTCCCGGCTTGAATGGCCGCCAGGGTGGGACGCAGGCCCACGGCCCCTACCAGGGCCGACACGACCAATTCAGCCTCCTCCATGGAGGCGATTTGATCATGTCCTTCCAAACCCCACAAAATCCGATCCGGGGTGTATCCGAGGATCCGAGGCTTTTGAAGGGCCAGGGCCTCCTCTTCGGTGGCCACCGAAACCCAGCGGGGTCTGAAGATTTCGATTTGTTTTTGGAGGAGGGAAACATTCCTCCCGGCCACTAATCCGCAGATCGAAAACCTGTCTGGAAATTGTTTAACCAATTCCAGTGTTTGAGTACCAATGGAACCGGTGCTGCCTAACAGGGCGATGGTCTTGGAGGCGGTCACCGAAAAACTCATCCCTGTGCGATTCGAAGAAAAAAATAGACCACGGGGGCCGGCAGCAGCAGACTGTCCACCCGATCCAAAAATCCGCCATGGCCCGGAAAAAGATTTCCGGAGTCCTTGACCCCGGAAGCCCTTTTGAGCATGGATTCCAGCAAATCGCCGAATTGGCTGAGTATCCCCACGGCCAACCCCAGCAGAATCATCTCACCGACGGAAAAGGTTTTGAAAAGCGTCTGCTGGAAAATCCAGGCGACCAGACAATTGGCGGCCAATCCGCCGATGGACCCTTCCCAGGTTTTTTTTGGACTGACGGCCGGGGCCAATTTATTCCGGCCAAAGGTCCGACCTGTGTAATAGGCGGCCGTATCACCGGCGTAATTCACCGCCAGCACAAAAAAAATCCAGTAAATCCCCTGGGGGCCGCCTCGGAGGAGGACAAAAAAAGGGAGAAAGAGGGGCAGATAACAAAGGGCGAAAAGTTGATTTCCCAAACGGTCAAAAAAATGACCGTCTTCCTGGAAGGTCAGGACCAGATAAATAACCAGGACCGAAAAATTGAAAATCAAAGCCCCGAAAAGACCCTCCAGTCCATGGAAATAGGCGCCAGTTAAGGCGAGGGTTCCCATGACCCCGTGCAGGCCCATCTCTCCGCGGGCCCGCACCGGCCCCGTTAAACAAAAGTATTCGTAGGTCCCTATCAGCATACCGACCCAGATCAACAAGGCGAAAAGCAACGGCCCGCCCCAGAGGATATAGGCGAAGAGAAAAGGGATGAGAACGGCAGCGGTGATAAAACGCTGGAAGTGGGACGAAAGAGGGGCGCCCAAAACCGTTCCTTCAGGACCGTTTGGGGGAGTGGTTATTTTGCCGTCGAATTTGTTCCCCGGTCAACCCGAATCTTCTCTCCCGGTTTTGGTATTCGCTGATCGCGGCAACCAGGTCCTTTTTACGGAAATCGGGCCAAAGGGTTTTGGTAACGTAAATTTCGGCATAGGCCAGTTGATAGATCAGAAAGTCGCTGAGCCGGTATTCTCCGCTGGTCCGGATCAGCAGGTCCGGATCGGGCAACCCCCGGGTGTAGAGGTACTTTTCGAAGAGCGCTTCGTCAATCCCCTCGGCATCCACCTTTCCCTGCCGGACATCCTGGACCAGGTCCCGAACCGCCCGGATAATTTCCGAGCGCCCGCTGTAACTCAGGGCCAGATTCAAGACCATGGCCCGGCAGTCCGCGGTTTGCTCCTCCGCCCGGGCCAGGAGCTGACGGACTTTGTCCGGAAGCTGGCTCAGGTTCCCGATGGCTCGTAAAGAAATGTCGTTTTGTTT
>CAVQSS010000030.1:0-76089 GCA_963716045.1 uncultured delta proteobacterium
ACTGTAATCCATAAAACGCCGGTAAATGACCGGTTGGATGGCTTCCAGAAAGCGCCGGCCCAAATCCAGGTTTCCGGTCGCCACCCGGGCTTTGATCAGGGCCATCCGCTCCCAGGTCTTGGCCTCCGACTGATAATATTCGAGGGCACTTTCCAGACTGAGGGCCAGTTCGGAATCCTTCCCTCCCGGACGGAGGTTCAAATCCACGCGAAAAACCAGATCGCCGTTCATCAGGGCGGCCATGGACTGAGTTATACGCCGGGTCAGGAGTTGATAAAATTCCCTTTGCTCGCCCAAAGAAAAGGGGAGATCCGGAAGAGGCTGATAAAGGAAAATCAGATCGATGTCGGAGCTGAAGTTCAGTTCCTCCCCTCCGAATTTTCCCAGTCCCAAAACGACCAGCCCTTTTTTTTCCAATAAAATAGGGTCCCAGTTCTTTCCTTTGACCAATTCCCGGTAGCTGTAGGCCGTGGCCGTCTCCAGGCAAACCTGGGCCAGGTTGGTCAACTCCTGGGTACAGTCCTTTAAGGAAATTCGGCCCCCCAGATCGCGGGCGGCAATCCGCAGAATCTCCGCCTGCTTGAAACGCCGCAGGGAGAGACCGAAGGCCTGAAAATCCTCCCGGCCGTCCAGTTGCTTCCGCAGTTTCTGGCCCAATTGGCTTCGGGACAACCGGTCAAGGTATCCTTCCCGGAAGAAGATTTCCTCGGCCAACGAAGGCTGCTGCTGAAGGACCTGGCTCAGGTAAGGGGAATAAAGCCGTATTTTTTCTAAAAGAGACTGGCCATCGGGGGACATGGTTTTTAATCAGCGGTTTCTATCAAATATTTTTTGTTAGGGGTTAACGCCTAGGGCGGTGGGTGACGAGTCCTCATAAGCGCTAAGTTGTTTTGCAAACATTCAAAGGTCACATTTGTGGTGTACAGGGGTGTTTCGAAAGATGAACGTCGAACATGGAACATCGAACGTCCAACCTCGAATGAGAAACAAATTTCCAACGATCTTTATGATTCTGACCGAATACTCGAGCAGCCTTTCTTCCAGATCATAAGTTTGTTTCTTCATCTTTTCCCATTAAACATTCGATGTTGGACGTTCGATGTTCATCTTTTTCAGTGCCGCTTAAATATCGTAATAGAGCATGAATTCATGGGGATGGGGACGAAGCCTCACCGGGTTCACTTCCCCCTCGGTCTTGTACTCGATCCATTTCTCAATCACATCCGGGGTGAAGACGTCGCCGCGCAGCAGGAATTCGTGATCTTCCTTCAGGGCGTTCAGGGATTCTTCCAAAGATCCGGGAGCCGAAGGCACATTGGCCAATTCCTCCGGGCTGAGGCCGTAAATGTCCTTGTCCAGAGGTTCTCCGGGATCAACCCGGTTTTCGATGCCGTCGATCACGGCCATCAAAATGGCCGAAAAGGCCAGATAGCCGTTACAGGAAGGATCGGGAGTCCGGAATTCGAGCCGTTTGGCCTTGGGAGAGGGGGAGTACATGGGAATGCGGATGGAGGCGCTGCGGTTCCGGCTGGAATAGGCCAGATTGACCGGGGCCTCAAACCCGGGGACCAGACGTTTATAGGAATTGGTGGTCGGGTTGGTGAAGGCGCATAGTGCCCGGGCATGCTTTAAAATTCCGCCGGCGGCGTAGAGGGCCTGCTGGCTGAGTCCGGCGTACTTATCCCCGGCAAAAAGGGGATTGCCGCCCTTCCATAAGCTGACATGGATGTGCATGCCCGACCCGTTATCGGCGAAAAGAGGTTTGGGCATGAAGGTAACGGTCTTGTTGTTTCTTTTGGCCACGTTCTTGATGACGTACTTGAACCACATGAGCTGGTCGCCCATCTTGACCAAAGGCTGGAACTTCATATCGATTTCCGCCTGACCGGCTGTGGCCACCTCGTGATGCTGGGCCTCGATTTCCATGCCGAGCTGTTCCAGGACCAGGACCATCTCCGTGCGCAGGTCCTGCTGGCTGTCTGTAGGCGAAACCGGGAAATAGCCTTCTTTGTGGCGGGGCTTATAGCCCAGGTTGGGATTTTCTTCCCGGCCGGTGTTCCAGACCCCTTCCACCGAGTCGATCTGATAGAAGGCGAAGTTGGACCCGCCATCATAGCGGATGTCGTCGAAGATAAAGAATTCAGCCTCCGGACCGAAGAAGGCCGTATCGGCCAGGCCGGTAAACTTAAGGTAGTTTTCCGCCTTATGGGCGATATTGCGCGGATCCCGGCTATAGGCTTCTTTGGTTATGGGATCGGCCACGTTGCAGATCAGGCTCATAGTGGGGGCGGCCATAAAGGGGTCCATGACGGCCGTATCCGGATCCGGGATAACCAGCATGTCGCTGGCGTGAATGGGCTGCCAGCCCCGGATGCTCGAACCGTCAAAACCGAAGCCCCCCTCAAAGGAACTTTCGTCCAGTTCATGGAGCGGGACGCTGAAGTGCTGCCAGATGCCCGGGAAATCCAGGAACTTTAAATCCACCATCTTGGTCTTGTTTTTTTGGGCGAAGGCCAATACTTCTTTCGGGGTCATTTGCTTAATCCTCCTTAGATTTGGGTTGTGGTTGTTAAAAGCGATTAGATATTCCTGAAATTTTCCGAGGGACCCAAGGGCACCGCTTATTGTTCCAGCGCAAAAAAAATAGCCTTCTTGATCTCCTCGATCTGTTCTTCATCCCTTAGCTTTTGTCCCTCCAGATCGGTCACATAAAAAACATCTACCACCTGGTCCACCTTGGTGGAGATCTTGGCGAAATGAATATTGAGTTCCGCCTCGAACAGGGTCTTGGAAATGTGGTAGAGCAGTCCCAGCCGGTCCTGAGTAAAGATTTCCAGGATGGTGAAAAAGTCCGAGCCCTGGTTGTCGACCACGACCTTACTTTCAGAGCGAATGCTCGGCCCCGACGTCAGCAGGGGACTGGGCTTTTTCTGGGCCAGGCGATAATCCAGGGCCAGCTTCCCCTGAACGGCTTTGAGCAGTTGCTCGTGTACCTTTTCCCAGGTTTCCGACTCGAAAAGGGGGTCCAGGGGCGGTTGGACCTGGAAGATATCCAGGGCGAGACCATCGCTCCGAGTGAATATTTGGGCGCCCAGGATGTTAATGTTGTTGATGCTTAAGACCCCGCAGAGTCGGGAGAAGAGTCCCGGCCGGTCCGGACAGCAGATGAACAATTCGACGATTTCATCTTGTTTTTTTACGGACCAGGCCAAGGGGCTTTCTTCCAGTTGCCGGAGGAGTTTCAGATGCTGGACGGCCTTTTCCGGGGGGACGGAAAGGAGGTAGGTGGCCGGCATGCCCTCCAAAAGAGACCGGGCTTCCTTGGCGGTCATCTCCGAACCGATGAGGCCAAGGATCTCGAGTCGGGTGGACTTGAGGGTTTCCTGGGCCTGGCCGGTAGCCATTTCGCCCTGCTCCAGAACCCGCAGGAGTTTAAAAAACAACTCCCGGATCAGCATGGATTTCCAGTTGTTCCAGGCCCGAAACCCGGTGGCCAGCGAGTCGGCATAAGTCAACAGATAGAGCATCCTCAGCCGGCCGGGGTCCTGGATAATTTGAGCGCAGCGGATGATCAATTCTTCGTCATTCAGATCGCGGCGCAGGGCCGTATCGGCCAGGAGCAGGTGGTGCTCGACCAGGAAACCGATGGTTTCCGTGCTGCCGGGGGACAAGTGCAGCCGCTCGGCGATTTGAGGAATCAGCAAGGCCCCCTGGTGAGCATGGTTCTTACCGCTCCCCTTGCCGATATCGTGGAGCAGGGCGGCCAGGAAAAGTGCCGGGAAGTCCGGGACTTCCCCCCAGAGGCCGTAGAGGAGCGGTTCCTCTTTCAAATAAACGCCCCGGCCTATTTTTTTCATTTCCGTCAGGGTCAGGAGCAGGTGGATATCTACCGTATACACATGATAGGTGTCAAATTGGGTGTGGCAGAGGATTGGCTCCAGTTCGGGGAGGTAGCGGGTCAGCAGGCCGGTTTGCAGCAGAATTTCCAGCAGGGAACGGGAAGTGTTGAGGTCGCTGATCAGATCCATAAAAATCCGAGCCACTTCCGGGGAACGCTGAAAGGATTCGTCGACCAGGAAAAGGCATTGTTTGATCAGCCGGATGGTTTCCTGGCTCAAGGAGACGTTCTCCTTTG
This sequence comes from uncultured delta proteobacterium, assembly GCA_963716045.1. GTDB lineage: Bacteria > Desulfobacterota > RBG-13-43-22 > RBG-13-43-22 > RBG-13-43-22 > CAVQSS01. Next base: position 4,136 of record CAVQSS010000030.1, read on the forward strand.
AGGCCTGCCGGAAAAGTTTCATCAGCATGGTCGGCTGATCGATCAGCACCCGGGCGGATTCGACGTACAGGCGATCCCCTTCCAAGTAGAGGCCGGGTTCCAGGACCCGACGAGGGCGGGCGCCGGCCGGTTGCAGTTCGGCCAGGCGTTCAAAAAAGTTCTGATGGATGATGTGGACATCCTGGAGGTGCTGGTATACCTCGCGCATGAATATTTCCACGGGCAGCGTATTGCCCTTACCGGCCACCCCCTGCCATTGCGCCAGGGTTTCCTGGAATTCAAAGGACAGGCGGTCGTTCTTGCGTCCGGTCTGGTAATGGAGCTGATGGCGGAGCCGCAACAGAAAATTCTGGGCCCCGGCCAAAATGCGCCTGTCGTCCCAGGTCAACAGGCCGGTCTTTTCCAGGGAGAAAAAATCCGGGGCGTCAAAGAGGGCCTTGCCGATCCAGAGCAGGAGGTGAAGATCCCGGAGACCCCCCAATCCCTCTTTCAGGTGTGGTTCCAGGAAAAACGCCGAATCGCCGTACCGCAAATGGCGTTTGCTCCGCTCGGCGATCACCCATTCCTGCCACCTTTGGCCCAGGTCTTGTTTGAGGAGGGCCTTAATCCGGGTCTTCAGCGTCTGGGCCAGGGGTGGATTGCCGGTTATGCGTCGGAGATCCAGCAGGGCGGTCAGAAAAGAGAGCTCCGAACCGGCCATTTCCAGGCATTCGTCCAGGGATTGGACGGTATATCCCACTTCATACCCTACATCCCAAAACGGGTAGAGGATTTTCCGGATGATTTCTTCCGCCGGGGATTCGATGGGCCCGGGGAAAAGAAAGAGCAGATCGATATCCGAGAAGGGGGATAATTCCTTGCGGCCATACCCCCCCAATCCCAGGACCACGCATTCGGTCTCCTCCCGTCCTTGACTCAATTGGCCGCGGATTTCCAGGCTGTTAAACACCGAGATAATGAAGACATCGATAAAGGAGGCGTGCCAGTTGGCTACCGCCAGTCCGGTTTCCCCCCGGGCTTGCCTTTCCTGTAATTTCAGCCGCTGCTCGGTCAGATATTTGTTATGAAGAGGTTCCATTGGAATGGTTTAACGTCCAACCCCAAATTTTATCCCGAATTCGTATTTCGAATTTATGGGTCCTTTTGTTCAAACCAAGACCGGGTAAAGAAAGACTCTGCCCGGTTGTTCGCGGGCGGGGATGCCTAAATGGCCTCTTGGCCCCGCTCTCCGGTCCGGATCCGGATAATTTCCTCCACCGGCAGGACGAAGATCTTCCCGTCGCCGATTTTCCCGGTCCTGGCCGTTTTCTGAATTAAATCGACTACTTTTCCAACCATTTCCTTTTCCACCACCACCTCGATCTTAATTTTAGGGAGAAAGTCGATGACGTACTCCGCCCCCCGATAGATTTCGGTGTGGCCTTTTTGACGACCAAAGCCTTTGACCTCACTGATAGTCATGCCCTTAACGCCCATATCATTGAGGGCGTCTTTGACCTCGTCGAGTTTAAAGGGTTTAATAATGGCTTCAATTTTATTGACCATGCGCTCCTCCTCCTGACCGTAAGGGCTGACCCGGATTAACTGATTTTTTAACCGGAATAAAAAGCAATCCCCGTGCCATTCCGCCTAAAATATAAAAAAGCAATAATAACAACAAGCTAATAAAATAGATCCTCGGGCTTTAGAAAATAATTATACATTATTGTATATTTATTATCAAATAATTATACATTATCGTAATATTAATGAACGGATTTCTTTTTGTTTTCCAAAAGGCGGAGGTAGCCCAGGATAACCCGCCGGGCCTGGGACTGAAGACGCTCCAGGTAAATGGCGGCGTCCCGTAGAATATCCTGGGCCGTGTTCGGTTGAGGGTGAGCCTTCTTAATGTCCTCTCCCCAGGAGGACAGCCAGGTCTGCAGCATGGGTTGGGTCATCTCCAGGTGGAATTGAAGCCCGTAAGCCACCTCCCCCCAGCGGAAGGCCTGGTGAGGATAGGCGGGGTTGCCGGCCAGGCAGTCCGCTCCGGGTGGAAGGTCGAATGTCTCCCCATGCCACTGGAAGACCATGAAATAAGGGTCCAACTGGGAAAAAAGGGGATCGTTCCGCGCCGACGGGGTCTGGTTCAACCAGTACCAGCCGATTTCCTTATGAGGTCCGGGATAGACCCTGGCACCCAAGGCCTTGGCCATGAGTTGGGCCCCCAGGCAAATTCCCAGTACCGGTTCTTCCAGTTTCAGGGCCTTCCGCAGAAAAGGGATTTCTTTCTTAAGAAAAGGATAGGCCTTTTCCTGGTTGGCGCTCATGGGGCCACCCATAACCAGGGTCAATCCAAACCCGTTAAGGGAGGCGGGGAGATCCGCCCCGGCAAAGAGAGGCAGGATCTCCAATCCCCATCCGAGTTCCAGAAGGACCTCTTCAAACAGGCCGCCCCGTTCTTCAGGGGCATGCTGCAGAATGAGGGCCGTTTTGTTCATTCCCCGCCTCGTCAGCCCTTCTATATCTATATGGCTGCGGCCCCGGTTTCCCCGGTCCGGATACGAATGACTTCCTCTACCGGCAGCACAAAGATCTTCCCATCACCGATTTTCCCGGTCCGGGCCGACTCCTGGAGGGTCTTCAGCACGGTGGGTACCTGCCCATCGTCGAGGATCAGTTCCAATTTGACCTTGGGAATGAAGTCGACGATATATTCCGCTCCCCGGTAGATTTCGGTGTGTCCTTTCTGTCGGCCGAAACCCTTTACTTCGCTGATGGTCAGGCCTTTGATATCCAGGGCCTGGAGGGCGTCTTTCACCTCGTCCAACTTAAAGGGTTTGATAATCGCTTCAATCTTTTTCATGCCTTTTTCCTCCTATAGGTTATAGCCCACTTCACTGTGTTGACTGATATCCAGCCCGGCCATCTCGTCTTCGGTTTCCACCCGCAGGCCCATGGTCCAGTCCAGGACCTTGAGGATGATCAGGGTCATCACAAAGGAGTAAACCAGGGTGACCCCCACGGCGAGGGCCTGGGTGCCCAGGAGCGCCGGGTTTCCGAAAAATAAGCCGTTGTTGCCGGCCTCGTTGACGGCCTTGCTGGCGAACAGACCGGTGGCCAGGGCGCCGAAGGTCCCGCCGACCCCATGGACTCCGACCACGTCCAGGGCATCATCGTAGCCGAGTTTATGTTTTAAGAAAATAGCAAAATAACAGAGACTGCCGGCCACCAGGCCAATAATGACGGCCGACAGGGGGCCCACAAAACCGGCGGCCGGGGTAATGGCCACCAGACCGGCCACGCAGCCGCTGGCGGCTCCCAGGGTGGTGGGCTTGCCCCGGTACAGCCATTCCGTAATCACCCAGGACAGCGTGGCGGCGGCGGCCGCGATATGAGTGGCGATAAAGGCCGATCCGGCCAGGCCGTTGGCCCCCAGGGCGCTACCGGCGTTGAACCCGAACCAGCCGAACCAGAGGATCGAGGCCCCCAGAATGGTCATGGGCAGGTTATGGGGATGAAAAGGCTCGTGCCCGTACCCCTTGCGCTTGCCGATGACGATGGCCGCGGCCAGGGCGGCGATCCCGGAATTGATGTGGACCACGGTCCCCCCGGCGAAATCCAGGGCCCCCAGGTCCCGGAGCCAGCCGCCGATCCCCCAGACCCAGTGGGCCACGGGGTTATAGACCAGGGTGGCCCAGAGCAGGGTGAAGACCAGGAAGGTGGAAAATTTCATTCGCTCGGCAAAGGTGCCGGTGATCAGCGCCGGGGTGATGATGGCAAACATCATTTGGAAGATCATAAAGGACTGATGGGGTATGGTGGCGGCGTAATCCTTGAAAGGCGCCGGGCCGACCCCGGCGAGTCCGAACCAGTCCAGGCTGCCGATGATCCCGTTGAGGGAGGGCCCGAAGGCGTTGCTGTAGCCCCAGAGAACCCATTCCACGGTGATCAGGCCGAGGATGATGAAGCTGTGCATGATGGTGCCCAGCACGTTTTTCTGTCGGACCATGCCCCCGTAAAACAGGGCCAGGCCGGGGGTCATGAACATGACCAGGGCGGCGGAGATGAGCACGAAAGCGGTATCTCCCGAATTGATAGCGTCCATTTCTTGTTTCTCCTTCTTTCGTTATTTTCTTAGCGGTTAGGTGGGCTGCCGTGGATGGCAGCGGCTTCCAGGACCCGGATCTTCCTGTTGAGGATTGGATATGCAATAGGAATGCCAAGCTAAAAATAAAAATTATAACAATATATTCAATTAGATATCAATTTGCAGTCGCACCGCGAACCTTTAAAATAAGATACTTTTGTGTAATTATAAATATAATGTATTACAATATTGTAGTTATGTCTTCGAAGTGTTTGGGCCAGGCCTCATCGGCCGGGCGGGAAAGGATCCGACGGTTGAGGACCGGAGAGTTCGACCGTTGGCGCCGGGTTCTATGGGTGAAAAGACCGCAAGGATTGAATCCGCATTCGAGATTTGAAAAGGAACGACCGGGAAAGGGTAGACCCGACCCGGCCGTTATTCGAGAAAACAGGTTTATGATTTGGAGTTTAGAAGGCGGCGGTCAGGATGAGGCCGCCGTACAGAAAATCATTTTTGTCGCTCAGGCTGGTCCCCTTGATCCGGTTCTTGGCGTCATCCGACAGGGCCACCGAGTAGTAGAGCACCGGCTTGACCGAAAAATACTTCCCGAAGGGAACAGTCAGTCCCACTGAAAAATTTCCGTCGTGGAGGGCGTTGTATTTATCGGCGGTCGGCTGTGGGACGGAATTGTATTTTACAATTTTGTCGGTATTGGAAATCTGGTAGCCGATGGAGGCCCCCAGGTCCAGGGTGATTTCCTTGGTCAGGTTGAAGGAATGACTGATCCCTAAATTTAGATACGTACCGGGGTAGTTGGCAATTTCCTGATAGATCGCCAGGGTAGGAGAAAGCAGGAAATTCCCGCCGATCTTTAAGAACAATTCCTGGGAGTCGTCCACTCCCTCGAAGGCATAGTAGATATACCCGCCGCTCAGCTTCATCGGACCGAATTCGTGGGTATACGACAGGGTCAGATCCGTTTCGTTCCAGTTGGCTTTATTGGCTTTGGTGTATTTGTCGTTGGTGTCCAGGTTGCCCCAGAGGGTGGCCTCGAAGCCCCGGTAGCCGACGGTTAGGGATGGCTGAATGACGATACTGTCTTTGCTTAGTTCATAACCGCGGAAGATGTATTGGCTCAACCCGGCCGCCGCACCGCTGAAGTACGGTTTGGGTTCTTCATTTTTTGGCTCTTCTTTTGCGGCGGCGGCCGGCTGAGCGGCAGCCTTTTCTTCCATTTTTTCTTGGGCCAGGGCCGGCAGGCTTAAGGCCATCAAGGCCAACAGCAAAACGGTAACCCTCCAATAACGTTTTTTCATTCTCTTTTCCTCCTTGGGATTCCATTAAAATTTTTTAACTGCAGTTGGAGATCCGGATCCAACAATCGATGATCGGCTAACAATGCATCGAACGTGCCAAAGAGCGCACTTGAAAATAGTTTAAATATAATCAATTAGTTAATAACTAATCATTCCAATTGGCGGGAATTTAGAAAGATTCAATAATGTTATTAATCAAAATAATATTACAATAATGTATGTAATTGATCGAGCCCTGGGAAAAAATTGGGACCAGACGGTTGCCGGGAGGGGCTAAGGGCGGAACGGTCTTACGCGGCGAATCAGGAAGGAAGAGATCAAACAGAAGAAACCCAGGTAAGAAAAGACGATCGAGAAATTGGCGCCGGTGGCGTCCAGTAGATAGCCGCTTAAGGAAGGCCCGATGGCCCCGGCCAGGAACCCGTAGGCGGTAAATACCAGCCCGTAAATGGCGCCGAAGTGCTTCAAACCGAAGCAGTCCACGGCCAGGGGGGCGGAGACCGCAAACAGGGTCCCGAAGGCAAAGCCGATAACCGCCGCCAGCACCATGATGACCGCCAGGTCCGCTACCCGGGGGAGCAGCAGGTAGGCGATGCCGGCCGCCAGAAAGGCCAGGCTCATCCCCCCGGTGCGGCTGATTTTATCGGAGAGGTAGCCCATGATCAGTCGGCTCAACCCGTTGGTCAGATTGAAGGCCGTGAGGATCATTACCGCCGAGGCCAGGGTCTGGAGCCGGGCCAGACCGTAAGGAACCGCCAGAGTGACCAGGGCAATGCCCGCCGCCCCCTGGAGTGCCCAGGTGAGCCAGAGGAACCAGAAACTCGAGGATCGAAGACTCTCGCCTACGGTAGCCGAAGGTCCGAGCGGCGCCGCGGACGACCCGGTGCGCCCCCCCGGAATGGCCCCGGTCGAACCGACCCCTTTCGGGCTTTCGGTGGCCAGGGCGGCCAGGACCCCCATGGTCAACGCGGTCCAGGCTAAGAGCATATTCATGGATTGATACCCGAGTCGGAGCAGAAGCGTTCCGAACAAGGGGGACATGACCGCGGCGGATAATCCATAGACCAAATTGACGATGCCGGAGACCAGGCCCCGCTTCTCCGGAAACCAGCGTTGGACCGTGGTCAGTCCCGGTATATAAATAAAGCTGGCGGTAGCGCCGTTGATAAAGGCCCAGGCGTAAATCATCCAGAGGCGATCGGCGAAGGCTACCAGGAACTGGTTTAACCCGAAAAGAACGGCGCCCAAAAGGATCATCCGGCGGGTGCCCCAGCGCTCCTGCCAGCGCCCGACGAAAAACATGAAAAAGCCCACGGCGACCAGCACAAAAAAGAGGGTGTTGCCGATCGCTCCCCGGCCGACGCCGAACCGCTGCTGCCATAAGGGACCCATGACTCCGGGATACCCGAAGATGAAGGCCCCGGGCCAGAAAATCGCCGCCGAACTGCCGATTACGGCCAAAGTTCCTCGTGTCTTGTTCTTCATCTTTTAAACGCTGTTTGAACCCGGTCACATGACGGACCGTTCCCCCAGGCCGGCCGCTTGGGCCAGGGAATCGGCCAGCAGCCAGCCGATGATAGCCAGGCATTCCATATCCAGAAATTTTTCCGCCCGGCGTTGAAACAGCAGGGTGCATTGGGCCGGAAAGTCTTCATCCTCGTCATTAAACAGGAGCAGCAGCGGGATTCGGGGCAGGGCCTGAAACTGGCCGGTGAACTGGTAGGAGAGTTCCAAGCCCCGGCGGAAGCGCCCCCAGACGGCCGGCTGCTTGCCGGAAGCTCGTACCAAGGCGTCCGGTAGAAGTTCCGGGCGATGGCCCGCTCGCTGTTGTTGACAAAGCCGTACACAAAGGGGGCGGCATCCCGGAAGTCTTTGTAGGAAACCCAGTCTTCCCCTTGCCGGGGGAGCGCGGGAGGAGCGAGAAGGAGATAGCGGCACAAGACTATGCGGATGGCATGGATGGGCTCCAGGCCCGAGTCGTCAAACACACCGGAGGATGAAACCCGGTAGGTTTTTCCGAGAAAGGGAATCAAGGCCTCCCCTTGTTCTACCGTGATGGCCAGGGTTTCGGCAATCCCGGCCAAATCGATTTGGGCCACCTGGGCCAGGTAGTTGCGGACCGTCTCTTCAAAAATAGGTGCTTTGCCGCTCATCGACTGCTCCCTTGTTTATTTATTTCCGGTCAGTTGAAAAGGGTTCTTCTCGTTGGAAGTCGGGGTAATAGACCTCGGCGCTCTCCAATTCCTGGGTAAATACCTCTGCAAACCCTAAATTTTCAGCAGCGTCCAGCGCCTGCTGATATTCCTCTTCGGTCAGCGGTCGATTGAGGCTGGGATGGTCCCGGGCCTGGTGGCAAGGCCGGTACTGAGACATGAGGCTAAGAGGAATTCGGTGGGAGATTTCCAGCAGCTCCTGGAGTACCTCCGATGCCCCGCTAAGACCCTCCGGCAGGACCAGGTGTCGAACCAGCACCCCTTGAAAGGCGATGCCTCCGGAATCCGTTTTCAGCCGGCCCAACTGGCGAACCATTTCCCGGACGGCCGCCCGGTTGTGACGCGTATAATCCGAGACCTGGGAAAGCGCCCGGGCCGATTCGTCCGTCCCGTATTTCATGTCCGGTAAATAGATGTCCACGACCCCTTCCAGGCATTTCAACAGCTCAAGGGAAACATACCCGTGGGTGTTGTAGACGATCGGCAGCCTCAATCCCCGAGGAATGGCCAGTTCCAGGGCCTCCAGAATAAAAGGCCAATGGGGCGTGGGGGATACCAGGTCCAGGTTGTGGCAGCCGCGTTGCTGCAGATCCAGAAAAATTTCCGCCAGGGCGACCGCGGACACTTCCTCTCCCAGGCCTTCCTGACTGATCTGGTAGTTCTGGCAATAGAGGCAGCGTAGGGCGCAACCGGTGAAAAAAACCGTACCCGCACCACGGCTGCCCGTCAGCGGCGGTTCCTCTCCGAAATGGGGCAGGGCCTTGGCCAGCCGGGCCCGACCCCCTTGGCCGCAGAACCCGGTTTGACCGGCCAGACGGTCGACGCGGCATTCCCGGGGGCACAACCGGCAGGAGTCCAGGAGGTCCCCGGCCTTTTTTACCCGTTCAGAAAAGGCCCCGGTTTCCCAGAGGCGAAGATACGATGGTTCCATTTAATAGCGCCTTACCCTATTTAATTTGAGAATTCGCTTCTAACATTCTAACCGGTGTGATTCTTAAATCCAAAGGGCAAACCGCCAACGCCACTAACGATTGTCGCCGTCGAGCAGCCCACCCAGGCTTCCCAGGATAGAACCCTCTTCTCTCCTCCCCCCTTTCTGCGGGGCGGCCTGGAGCATCCGGCCGGCCAGTCTGGAGAAGGGCAGCGATTGGAGCCAGATCCTCCCGGGGCCTCTCAGGGAGGCGAAGAAGAGACCTTCCCCGCCGAAGAGGGCCGTTTTGATCCCTCCGGCCTGCTGAATGTCGAAATCCACCGTGGGCTCGATGGCCACGACGCACCCCGTATCCACGTGCACCGTTTCGTCCGGCGCAAGCTGTCGCTCCACCATGGTACCCCCCGCGTGGACAAAGACGATCCCGTTCCCCTCCAGCTTCTGCATGATGAACCCCTCGCCGCCGAAAAGCCCAGTGAGGATCCGCCGCTGGAGAAAGATGCCGATGGCCACCCCCTTGGCGGCGCAAAGGAAGCTGTCCTTCTGGCAGATGAGGGTCCCGCCGACGCTCGGCAAGGGTATGGGGATGATGTTTCCCGGATAGGGGGCCCCAAAGGCTGCATGTCCCTTCCCCGGCCCGTTGTGGGTAAAGACCGTCATGAAAAGGCTTTCTCCCGTGAGGAGCCGTTTCCCGGCCCCCAGGAGTTTGTCCATGAAACCGCTCCCACCGGTACCGGAGCCGTCGCCGAAGATGGTTTCCAGAACAATACTGCTGTCCTTGTACATCATCGCCCCGGCTTCGGCGATCACGCTTTCTCCGGGATCGAGTTCGATCTCGACAAACTGCATCTCCGAACCGAAAATTTTGAAATCGATCTCGTCGGCCCTGGCCGGCCCCGGGGAGGGCGGGGGAGCCGGCCTTCCTCCCGGGGCCACGGAGGTCAGTTCACCTAATTCGGCAATGGGCACCCAGGCGGTGAACCCTTCCCTCCAGGCGTAGCCGTTGGGGTTTTGCCTGGCCTGCGCCGAGGCCTGAGCCGGATCCAGGGGACCCATCTGTTTTCCGTCGAAGCTTAAATACCACATGGTCATAGGACCTCCTCCTCTAAGGGTATCGACCACTTTTTTTTGGTGGTCAAGGACCGGGGGCAGGCACGGGGGCCTGCCCCTACAAGGACAGGTGTATTTCCTTTCCTATTTCATTGGGCAGCGCCGTGGCCAGCCAATCAAACAGGCGCTGATCATAAAGGGCGCGGGCCTTGGGCTCGCAATGCCAATTGGCCCCCTCCTCGGCCGTGAACCGGACGATGGTCTTGGGACAAACCAGCGCGTCATAGACCTCTTGGGACTGCCCAGGCCAGAACTGCTCGTCCTCGGGATCGGCTATGAACATAGGACATTGAATCTGCCGGATAACCTCCCGGGCGTTGTATTGCCGTACCAACTTGAACATCTGATAGAAGCTCTTGGTCAGGTAGGGTTTCATCCGCCATTCGACGTTCTGGCGCACCGCGTCCCCGGCCTGTCGGAGCCCTTCCTCCATGAATTCGTTGAATTCCTTTTCTGCCCCGGCATCGAGAAGCTCTCGCATCTCCGGTGGAAGTTCACGAAAAAACGTCACCGAAACATCCATGACTCCCGGGTCGACTATACCGGCCGCGATCCGGTGTTCGAAGGCCAGGGCGCGCAGGACCCAGTAACCGGCCTGGCTGATCCCCGATAGGGCTATCCGCTTGGGGTCAAGGTCTTGGCGCTGAAGGAGAAAGTCAACGACCGGGGTGATGACTTTTTCCCAGTCAGGGCGAAAGGGAATATGCTGCAGCCATAATAGGGCATTTTGGCCGGGGCCGTCAAAAACTAGGGCGGCATAGCCCCGCTCCAGCGCCGCGGCTACGCCGCAAGTCCACATCCCGGCGGTGGGGCCGTCACTGCCGTTATTAAAGATAATCGTGGCCCAGGGACCGCCGGATCGGTCGGGAAGAAATAAATACCCCGGCATCAGGGTGCCTTCGTAGGGGATACTCACTTTCTCGGCCGGTGGATTCAGATAGGAACAGAACAGCTCCCAGCAGGTCAGGTGTCGTTTCCAGGCCGGTACGCCTCTCGACGGGTCCTTGGTCCCATCGATAAAAACAGCCGACGCTGAAAAATAGGTAGCGGCGCGCAGGAAAGCCTTCCTGGCGCTCACCAAATGGCCCGAGGCAGCGCACTGCTCGGCGATTCCCTGCATCCGTTCACCAAGCGCAAACCACTCCTGATACCATTGCTCGAAATCGCCCGATGGGATGCATTCAACCGTCGCCAGAATTTCTCCGGCATCCGCCGCACCGTAATGACAGCAACCAAGGAGAATCTGGGTTTCAAAGTCCATCTGCTCGTGTTCCATGAAATACTGCTTTCGTTTCAAAGTGCTCATTTAGGTCAGCCTTTCTCATTTTTTGGCCCCCGATGCGGGTCACCGGGAGCCCGCTGTTTGGGCGATCCGGTGCACTCGCTGGTTATGGCTCTTTTTGGTACGATCCGGGTGCAGGCGTAACAGTTTACTCCGGTTTTGAAGTTTTCCCCATGGTCCCCAGAAACTTTCACTATTTCGTTTTCATCTTCGTCATGGTTATCTCTACCTGACCGGCCGGGGATAATATATTACTGATAGTGACGGTCATGAAATTACCGTCATCCGTTTCTTTGTTCCAGAGCGCCTGTGTTCCCTTCTTTTGGCGGTCTATATCGAATTTTCCGAGTTTCTGGCTATACCACGCAACCACCTTCTCGAAGGGGTCGCCGGTGAGAATATGGATGTTCTTCATGTGAGGCGCGTTGATGGGAGGATAGGCCGGGTTCACTTTGGCGCCGGGGTACATGGGGAATCCCATATCCTGATTACCCGCAGCGTATGCACAACCATTACTCATGCTGAAAACGGCGGGTACAAGCAATAAAAAGGCCACATAAAACAATATTGTCTTTTTCATTGAGCACCTCATTTGGTTAGTATAGCGTTCCCAATTTTCAATACATTGAGCCATGCCCCTATCCGGTGACTGTCCCGACTATTCCCTTATGGCCTGTTAAATACCGCCAGCATGCCGTCCTTCCTTTCCAGGCTATACATAAAGTTTATCCCCATAGTTCCCTTCTGGGCGTTAAGGGAACCACCCTTATCTCCCATTGGCGTGCTGTCGGTCTGCCAACCTTTTTCCTTCAGGGCACCGGCATAGTTCTTGATGTTATCACCATTAATACCGGCGAAATAGATATTAAATGTCCATATGCCCCCTTCCTCTAGAGTTTTGACTACGCGCTGGATTTTGCCTGCAGTGAATTGCGGAACATCCTGGATCATCTCTGCAGGCCAAGTTGTCGTTTCTGCTATTTCCGTCTTGGAACCCTTCTCTTCAATTTGAATTTTGCCCCCCTGCATTTTCACATCCACGTCTTTGCCGGTGGCCTGCTTGAGAGTTTTCTCAAACATTTTTTCTTGGGTGCTCTTATCACTACAGGCATTGAACAGCAATAGGCTCAACGTGAGAAAAGCCACCATGATCTCGATCCATCTTTTTTCTGGTACCATTTTTTCTCCTTTTAGAATCAATTTAGATTCCCTCTTTGGAGCATTCTAACGCCACTGGTGTTCGCAAGAAAGGCATTGCGTCTTATGAACACAGATTATCTCGCCGCACTCGGGGCAGGTCCACTTTTCCTGTTCGTTTCGAATGAACTGTCTCAAACCGAGCTTCTTGATATCCACGAGATTGTTAATCATGCTCATACCATACTTGGTTTTATAGCGCTTATTCAAGTGATTCAGCCTGTCGCAAGGAAAGCGCTCACAGTTGAAGCAGTACCAGACGCTGCCTGGCGCTATCTTCTCACCGTTCTTGATTCGACAGGTAACGCACGTCTTTGATTTGACACGGTCGTCGCCTCGGCAACCAGGGCAGGCCTTCTTATCTCTGGCAGAGGCCTGGCAGAGGCGACAGTTCATGCCGCAGGGAGCGATCAGCGTCCCTGGAATCGAATTGGTCTTTCTCGATTTTTCCGGGGTCAGGTTCGTGTTCCTGAAAAGGCTGGCCTTGTGATTCCTTTTTGCAGCCAATCACGACGTCTCGCCGGTTGGCGGAGACGCGCGGGCGCTGGAGCCAATACTGGTGCAGCCGTTTGTATGGCGACTTCAGATTGTCAGGTTGTTTTAGTCTATAAAAATACTAGTCCAGATCCAGTTTGGCCTTACACCGATTACAGATTACCACGCCCCGGAAAACTTTCTGGCCGCATTCCGGACAAACATAGCGGGCTTCTTCATCCTGAATCCATTTTTCAGTACCAACCTCCCGCCAATAGGGAATAGCCCGCAATATAACCTTTTTGCCGACCGCCATGGGAAAATTGTCAATGTATTGGCAGGGAAATTCCTCGCACTGATGGCATCCGGTGAAGCCTTTTCCCTGGGCGCATTCCCTGATCTCGCATTGCCGGCAATGCATAAATCGTTCATCGGACAAACAGCCTCGGCACTTGATATCCTCTACGGAAAGGTTTTCACTATTAGGAAGAGTGCCCTTGCCGGAAACTTCTCCCTGATAAAGTTTCACTAACCGCTCCTTTGAATTTGAGATTATTGTCGCGGTGGGCTATATAGATGGCACAAACTCCGCAATAAAGGCCACAGGGTGAAACAAAATCCGGATTTATCGTCATAGTTCAATCCCCTTTCTGCTTGTTTTTGCCTGATTTCGTCGATCATTACTCATACGGCTGATGAAATCGCACTCTTTCTTGAAAAGGTGTTTATTGGTCTGAATGGTATCTGAGAATTCCAGGTTGAGGTCGGAGTTGCTTCCGTATGCAGGCCAAACCGCAAGGCCCGGCCCATTGGGATTACCCGTTTTAGCAAAATTCGTCCAGTAATCCATCATCTTTATCGGAAAGCCCCAGGTCGGTGTCATCATAGCCGTCGGATTTATTCATATTTCCGAAAACATAGGCCAATTCCACTCCATGATGCACCCCCAGTTTGCGCGCCATCGCCGTGTTGGGGCGGCGGGTAAACTGGTACAAATAGGCCTTCGCTTTCTTAGGTTTCATGGATTGAGCTACCAGCCTGGCCGGTTGCGCGTTGGCAGCCACCGTCAAGAGTTTATCTATAGCCGGGGCAACATCTTTCGCCTTATCCGCTGGAAACATCTCAAACGCTTTTCCGGAATTGTCGGCGAACCGGGCTTTCAGGAAAGAGTGATATTTTTCAACCGACAAATCGGTTTCATCGGCCAGGTAAATATTGCCTTCATTTTGAGTACTGCCGACGATAATCGGCACATCGTGCTGCTGTCCGCCGGAATAGGCTACTAGCGGATCTTTGGGAAGCACCCAACCGTCAAATACCGGTGCAAAAAAAAAGCCTTCATAATCGAAAACACTGGTTTTACAATCGGCCGCCGTCAATAATTCCTGCGCGGACCGGGCGCGCATCGCCGCCAGGACATCTTCCGCTTGATCGCCGCCGAGTTTGGAGGCCAGCTTCCGGCCCATGTTCGACACATTGGCCAGGTTGCCGTTAAACGCGGGATTTAAATACTCAGAGCCGATGATCGGCCCGCCGCTTTCGGCGATGGCCCGCTGAAAAAGCCCGGCGGCCAAAGGGCTGATCATCAGCAGGGTAACGGACCTGGACCCGGCGGATTGGCCGAAAATGGTCACGCGACCGGGATCCCCTCCGAAGGCGGCAATATTTCTTTTCACCCATTTTAGCGCGGCAATCTGGTCAAGCAGGCCGTAGTTGCCTGAGGTACCCTGAGCCGATTCTCTGGATAGCAGCGGATGGACTAAAAATCCCAAGGGCCCGAGGCGGTAATTGATGGTCACCACCACTACGCCTTTTTGGGCGAGATTCCGACCGTCGTATTCCGGCTGAGAGGCGGACCCGAAGTTAAAGGCGCCGCCGTGAATCCAGACCATTACCGGCAGTCTTTTCCCCGGGTTTGCCGCAGGGGTCCAGACATTCAGGTACAGGCAGTCCTCGCTGAATCCGCCGGCATCTTGTTGTGTTGGCTGTGGGCAGGAGGGGCTGAAATCCGTGCAGCTTCTCACTTGCTGTCCACGAGGCGGTCTTTTGCGGAGGTTTCCAGCGCAGTTCTCCGATAGGCGGGGCAGCGTAAGGGATCCCGAGGAATATACGCATGCCGTCTTCCACCTTTCCGCTTATGTGCCCGATGTCGAGTAGAATAACACCAGTTCTTCCCTCACCGGCAAAACCTTCGACGGGCAGGAAGATGAGGATTAGACCAATGGCAATAGATTTAATTAAGTCCATGAAATACTTTTTAGCGCGACCATCGGAATAAATTCTATAGAATTTTACGAAAGACAGGCCTTTTTTTCTCTCTGCCGCAACTACTGCCACATCTGTGGTGTCAGCTCGACCGGCTGATAGCGCCAGACCCCGCCTGCCTTGACACCATATTCCAGTCCCGATTATTCTCTCGGCGCAGGATAGTGACATCCTTGCTCGGCAGGTCATAGGTCCCGACCAGATTGAGATCTTTCAGATACTCGGGGACGCCGCCATGGGGAAGGCAGCCAGCCAGCGGCCGGACAATAGGTAAAGTGGTGATAGGAGAAAAGGATCCTCTTCCGGTCGTCCGCCAGTTTGGCACTGACGAATCGGCTATGGTCCTGCGGCGGGCCATAGCCACTGCTGCAGGAGGAGAGGATTAGCAGCACCCAACCGGCCAAGAGGGCAATTTTCATCGGGGAGGCGGGTAGTCCGACACCTGAGAGTTCCTTGGCGTCCACCTCAGCCCAGTGGCCCGACCAGAAGAAACAACGGCGACAAGAGGATCAGGGCCGACACCATCCGCCAATGCGCTTCTTCGGTATTCCCTTGTTTTTTTTCGCTAATCCCTTTAATTGCCGACGCTACGGCTGCAACCAGGGCGATGAACACGACCGCCAGCGCCAGGGGCGGATAGCCATATTTCGTTTTTTGGATTTCTCTCCCTTTGGTCGGACGACTTTATCCTGAAAAAATCACTCAAAAAGTCAAAAATCAAGAAAAAAACATCAGATCGAGTCCTATTTAGACTCTTTATCTCCCCTTGAACCGCGGCGGCCGATTTTCCATTCGGGCCGTCAGGGCCTCGAAAAAATCCTCGCTGCCGAAGGCCTGGTTCAATCCCAGGTTCTCCTGATCCAGAGCGGCGGAAATCTCCGCTCTTGACATATCAATTAAAATTGATATAATTACCTACATAAATAGACAAGTAATGTTAATTCTATCATGAGATCAGGAGATACAAATAGCCATGGTTCCCGGTTCGCCCGGGCGGTGGCTGTCTTCAAGAGGCAGGGCGGAATTCTCCGCACGGCCCAGGCTCTTCGTGCGGGCATCCACCCCGATACCCTCTACACTATGAGGGACTCCGGGATGTTGGAGGTAATGAGCCGCGGGGTATATCGTCTGGCCGACAGCGCACCGCTGGGCAACCCCGACCTGGTGACCGTCGCGACCCGCGTCCCGGGCGGTGTGGTCTGCCTGATCTCGGCACTGGCTTTTCACGAGCTCACCACCCAGATACCCCACGAGGTCCATCTGGCGCTGCCGCGCGGCGCAGAGGAACCTCGTCTGGACCAACCACCGATCAAGACTTACCGGTTCACCGGAGAGGCCTATACGGAGGGCGTGGAGACTCATGGACTCGATGGCGTAATCGTGCGCATTTACAGTCCGGAGAAGACGCTCGCCGACTGCTTCAAGTTTCGAAACAAGGTCGGCCTCGATACGGTAGTGGAGGCAGTTCGCTTCTACCGCGAACGAAAGCGCGTCAAAGTGGATAACCTCATGCGTTATGCGGCGATTTGTCGGGTGAAAAAGATCATCCGCCCCTACCTCGAAGCGCTTTTGTAATGGCAGGGGTTCATCAGGAAGGCCAAACTGGCCGACGAGCCGAAGGCTTTTGAGGATGTCGTCGAAGCCGTCAAGGTCTTCATCGAACCCCTCCTAACCTCTTTGGCCGAGAAACGGGAATTTCACTGCAGATGGAACGCTCCCGGGCCATGGTGTTGATCTAAACCATCTGACTTTTGAAAATCCACACCCAGCATGTGCCGGAGATAGGAAGTTTCGTCAGATTTCATAGACTGGGCGGCAGTGAATATGCCCGATGGAATATGCCGAAAGTGTTTTCCGGCCGGGATGTGCTTGAGAATCGCCCGACTGCCCGGATATTCCAGGGATTATGACCGATTTGCGCCTGACCAACGCCTGCAATACGCCTGATTAGCCGAACCTTTACTGAAATCTTAATTTATGTCAATAAATTCGACTTAGGGGTTATCTCCCCTTGAACCTCGGCGGCCGTTTTTCCATCCGGGCCGACAAGGCCTCGAAAAAATCCTCGCTGCCGAAGGCCTGGTTCAATCCCAAATTTTCCTGATCCAGGGCGGCGGAAATCTCCGCGATCAACGGCTGGTGAAAGGCCCGCTTGGCCAGGCGCAGGGCCAGAGCGGCCCCTTGGGGCGGGACCAGTTGCCGGGCCTTCTCCCGGACAAAGGCCAGCAGCTCGGCCCCCGGCATCACTCCGTTGATCAGGCCGAGTTCCAGTGCCTGGGCGGCGGAAATCTTCTCTGGGAAAAACAATAGCTCTTTGGCCTTTTGAAATCCGAGCAGCCGGGGCAGCAGGTAGGAGCAGGCGAATTCCTGGATGACGCCGATCTGGGTAAAGGGAAACCGCAGGTAGGCCTCCTCGGCCATATAGATCAGGTCCGCGCAGGCCAGGGGCAGGGTGAACCCGGCGCCGATGGCCAGGCCGTTGACGGCGGCAATGACCGGCTTGTCGAATTCCCAGAACTTCAAACATAGCTTTTTCTGGGCGATGTCGGTGACGTCGATCTGGCTGAGCTGTTCCGGGGTCAGGCTCTGCATGAAATCCAGGTTGAAATAGCCCCCGGAGGAAAAGGCCTCTCCTTGGCCGGTGAGGATCAGGACCCGGGCCCCCGGGTCTTTTTCCATGGCTTCCAGTGCCCAGCTCAATTCAAGGAAAGTAATCAGGCTCAAGGCGTTTTTCCGCTGCGGTTGGTTGAAGGTGATAGTGACCATCCCCGTTTCCGGCTCTTTCTCGTACAGAATGTCCTGAAATTCATCGATTTTCATCCCTACTCTCCTTCTTTAAAAAGCCTGCTTTATCCGGTCAGATCGGTCCCGGTATTTATGCCTTACCATAAAAAGAGTCTGGAAAAATAATAAAAATGGATTGACGGCCACCGTTGACAACAAAGTCTGAATTGACATTTGGCTATCGATAGGTTATTCGTAATACAGAAAGGAGATCGAAATGGAAGCGGTGACAGTTTCCCCAAAATATCAAGTAGTGATTCCTCGATGGGTTCGCGAAAAAATCCGGATCAAGCCAGGCGAGAAGCTGCAGGTAATCAGCTATGATGACCGAATCGAATTGGTCCCCGTCCGGCCCATGGCCGAACTAAGGGGATTTTTAAAAGGTTTGGACCCTTCTTTCATACGGGAGGAGAACGACCGGATATGAATCACGTGGACACATCGGGCTGGTTGGAATTTTTTTTCGAAGGGCCGAACAGCTCCTTTTTCGCAGAACCGGTTGAAGCGCCCGCTGATCTGATCGTGTCGGTTATTTGCCTTTACGAAGTGTTCAAGAAGGTGAACCTGGTTGCGGATGAAGGCCGGGCCTTGCGGGCGATCGCTCAAATGAAGCAAGGCCGGGTCGTGGAGGTGACCGAAGATCTTGCCTTGAAAGCCTCCCTGGTGAGCATCAAGTACAAATTGCCCATGGCCGATAGCCTGATATGGGCCACCACGCAAAAATTTGAAGCCCTTCTTTGGACCCAGGATGAACATTTTCGGAAACTGCCCGGTGTGAAATTTCCAGGTCAGGGTTGAGGGCTATCCGGGCAACCACCGGCGTCGAAAATTCTCAAACGGGCCAGGGGTCCGTATAGCCTTTTCGATCTGGATTTCCTCGGTTCCAAATGGGGCGTCGGATAGAGGATCTGATGCAAAAAATCGCGATCATCGGTGCCGGAGCCGTAGGGTGCGGATTAGGCTTCCTGCTGAACCGGGCCGGGCGGGAGGTAACCCTGATCGGCCGGGCCGACCAGGTGGAGGTCCTTCGAACCAAGGGGCTTCGGGTGGAAGGGTATGCCGGGGAGCAAAGTAAAAATTCCGGCGGCTGAAAGGCTGGATTTTAAGCCTGATCTGGTGTTGCTGGCGGTGAAGACCCAGGATGTGGTCGGCGCCCTCCGGGAAAACCTGACTTATCTAACCGAGTCGCCCGTGGTGACGATGCAGAACGGGGTGCGCAGCGACGACCTGGTCTCCGACCTCCTGCCCAAAGACCGGATCCTCAGCGCCGTGGTCCTGCTGCATGCCAATTACCTCGCCCCGGGTTCGGTGACCTTGATGTACGAAGGCGGCCTGATTGTGGGCCGGCCCTTCGGTCCCCGGGACCCTTTATTGGAGGAGGTGGCCGAACTCCTGGGCCGGGCCACCCCCACCCGGATCTCGGACAACATCCGGGGCGCGCACTGGCTGAAGCTGATTACCAACCTGAACAATGCCCTGCCGGCCCTGATCGACGGTACCTTCCACCAGGTGTATGCCGATCCCTTCCTGGTCTCCCTGGCCATCCGGATTATGCGCGAAGGGTTGAAACGCCTCTAAGAAGGCCGGCATCCGCCTGGAATCCCTACCGGACGTATCGGTTGGCCTCACCCGCCTGGTCAATTTCCTGCCGGTCGAGCTGGCGGCCGGGTGGCGGCGGCCCGGGTCGACCGGATGAAGACCCCCTGGCCCCTGCTCGGCTCTACCCTGCAAAGCCTGCGCCGCAGCCGCCCCACGGAGATCGATTACCTCAACGGGGAGGTGGTCGACCTGGGGTATAAAGCCGGGGTGCCCACGCCGCTCAATGCCAAGATCGTCGAACTGGTCCAACAGGTGGAGCAGACCGGGACGTTTTTCACCGTGGATGAAGTCCGCCGGAAGTTTTTGTACCTGGAGCGGGTAGGGAAGGACTCCCCCTCCCTCGACGGGAGGGGGTGGAGGGGTGGGTGAAGTTCGGATCTTAAACCCACCCGATTTTTGCATGGTTTATTTTCCTTTTACCTGCCGACCTTCGCCTGCCAGAGTCCAAAGGCCGCGCCGGTGGGGTCGACAATTACACTGAACCAGCCCATGTCGGGAACCTCGGTGACCTCCTTGACAACGGTGGCGCCCAGGGCTTGTGCTTTTTGGGTCGAAGCCGAAACATTATCCACCAGGATATAGGGCAGCCATTGATCCGGAATGGCCGGGTCGGGTTTCATCATCATCCCGCCGCCCGTGCCTTCGCCGACGTTGATGATCGTGTAGTCCATCCCCGGGATTTCTTCCAGTTTCCAGTCGAACAGGCCGGCATAGAATTTTTTTGATTTTTCCAGGTCTTTCGTTCCCAATTCGATATGCACAAAAGGATTAGCCATGTCGATACCTCCCTGCGGGATGTTTTTTCCTTCGACCAGACCTTGAATCCGCCGTAGACCATGCGCTTGATGTCAAAGGGCATTTCTTTTGGCTCTCCCATCTTTTCCATTTCCTTCATCACTTTGGCGTTGACCCGATCGCGGTGGGCCCGTGACTTGAAGACGATGTAAGAGAACACCAGCACCTCACCTGGCTTCAACTTCATCATTTTCGGGAACGGGGTTCCCCACTTGCTTTCCAGGTCGTCACCGACGCATTCCTTGTAGTCGAGTGCCCCGTGTTTCCGCCACAGCTTTTTCGCCCTCCCGGGCCATGCGTATATAGGCCTTCAGGTTTTTCTTCGGGAACGGGTATGACATAGCCGTCTACGTATCGCATTTGAACCTCCTCGTTTTACTTTCTTGATTTTGGTCGATTTTGGTTTCAGAGTAAAGCAAAATCAAAGGCTTTACTCATTATAAGGGAGTCGGCAGGAAAAACCATAGATGGAAACCGGTATTTTTTGCCTTGGAATACTTTATTTCCGGGCAAGACCTCGGGTTATCCCAGGCGTCAACCGGGTTTAATCGCCGAGCGCTCCTCCCTGAAAGGCCCCGATGCGCTCGACCGCCCATGGGTCCTGGATGAAAAAGAGGTGTCCTCCTTCAAAGAGCTCCAGCCGCGACCCAGGGATTTGTTTCTGCATCGCTTCCAGCAATTGGATATTCCCAAGTACTTCTATGACGGCCTTCTCTACTTTTTGGAAGGAATCGGCATCGAGCTGAAGCAGCGGGCCTTTAACTAATCCCTGATTGTTTACATGAAACCGGAAAAGTTCTAAGATCCCGGGCAACTTCTCAACAGAGGTCACCGACGGATGGACTGCGGGTGCTCAGGTCGGTCGGCGCGTTGGGTCACTCTCCCATGAACTGCAGGATTATGGAACGTTTTCTGGGCCGATTGTCGAAATCGACCAGGACGAGCTGCTGCCAGGTGCCCAGGAGCAGGCGCCGAGCGCTGAAAGGGACGGTCAGGGAGGCCTTGCACACAGCGGCCCGCACATGGGAAAAGCCGTTGCCGTCCCCCCAGCGGCGGTTGTGCTCATAATCCATTTCACGGGGGATCAGGCGCTCGAAAGCCTCCTGCAGATCCTTTACGGCGCCAGGTTCATATTCTATGGTGGTTACTCCGGCCGTAGACCCGGGGATGAAAACGGTTACGCTACCCTCTTTTAAAGCGACGGCGGCCAGGGTCTTTTCAACCATGGGGGTCAGGTCCAGGATTTCATTGTTGCCCCGGGTTTCCATTTCGATTTCCTTGGTGGTCACGGTCATAATGGGAGCCTCCCTGGTCAGGCGGAATGAAAGCGGGCCGTCCTATTTTATCGGTTCTTTAGCCAAAACGACGTCGTCTATCCAAAGGGTGCCCTTGCCGTTGATAACCACATTGAGGGTCACTTTGTCCGGTTTTTGGCCTTTCTGGAAAAAGAAGGGGGTCTGAATGGTTTTCCAGTCCGTCTTCTGTTTGACCACATCATTCATCCCCCGGGAGAAATATTGCCCGCCGCCGACGTGGGCCCATAGTTCCAAATAGGCTGTGCCCTCCAGGTCGCTCTTCACTTTGGCTTTATAAACCAGCTTGGCACCCTCAATATTCAGTCCCGTTACCTCACCCAGGCAGATGGTCGTGGGCCAAAGGGTGGTGATCTTGATCGAGCCTTTCCCTTCGGCTTTCACCTGGCCATCCGTTTGGATCGTCGTGCCGATGGCGGAGGCTTCGTCGAGGGTGAGCTTCCTCAGGTCTTCCGCCCAGGTTGGACCAGCCAGGAGCGCCAGCGCGGCAAAAATAATCAGGCCTTGCTTCATCGTTTCCTCCTTTTTTTGCAGTATCACTTTTTCCTATCGGCATCCCGCTTCATTTCTTCCCGGATCATTCCTTCCTGGCCAGGTGCTCTGTACCTTCAACCCACTCCTCGGGCAGGACCTGGCCGGGACGTTCCCCCATTTTCTGCTTCAGTTGCGCCAACTGGGGCCGGCGGTATTCCTCGCGGGGTGTCTTGGGGATCCGGCCGTTCAAAATGGACTCGGAGCGGAGCCGCCGGCCCACGGTTCGTTCCATCAGGGTGCCCAGTTCCAGAATCCGGTCCACGTCGATGCCGTCCAGGTCGATGCCCATTTCGTCGAGCATGACGCACATATCCTCCAAAGAAACCAGCCCGACCATGTTCGGGTCCCGGTAATAATAGGCCCCGGTTCCCGGGACGGGAGTCCGATCCAGAAAATTGGCCGGCTGCCCGCCGATACCGCCCAGGGTCCCTTCAAAGATTGTGATCCCGGCCTGCAGGGCAGCCAGCACATTGGCCGATCCCCAGCCCCGGGTCACATGGAAATGGGCTACGTGGAGATTCGGATCGGGGAAGGCGTCCAGGACCATGGAGAAATAGCGGTAGACCTGATCCGGGGGGGCGGAACCGTCATGGTCGGCGTGTTCGATGTCGTCGGCGCCGATGTCCAACCAGCGCCGGGTAAATTCCAGGGCACTTTTTAAATCCGTGGGCCCGGAGATGGGACTTCCCCAGATGGTGCTCACCGTGCCGCAGAGTTTGATGCCGTGGTCATGGCATTTCCGGATGCAGCGCTCCGCCTCCTTCCAGTATTGGGGCAGGGTCATGGCGCTATTGGCAAAATGGTGTTCCTCGTCGGTGGAAACCATCATCAGCACCCGGTCGGGGCCGATCCCCTTTTCCTTCAGGGCGATAGCCCGATCTACGGCCGATTCCCGGATGGTGATGGCCGTCCATTCGATGGCCCCGGGATCGATGCCCTTGCGGTTCAGTTGCTTGCCGAAGGATTCGGAACGGACGGCCTTGAGAACCTCTTCGGCGTCTTTGAACTGGGGCATGACCCGGGGAGTGCCCAGATTGGTGGCTTCCAGCCTCTTGACCCCGGCCAAAGCCAGTTCCTGCAAGTAATAGACCTTGGCTTCCGTGGGGATCCAGGTTTCCTCATGTTGAAATCCGTCCCGGACCGTAATATCGGCCAGCCTGACTTTACGGGGCATTCGTTGATGAAGGGCGAATAAATCGTTCTGACTCATTTCTTTTCTCCAATTCTATACTTTCTTTCGGTGGTTCTTTCCAGGTCGTCTTCCATCCGGGTCAAGGGGCTTCTAAAATCAGGAACCCGCTGTTCGAGCGTGGCCTTTAACCCTTCCAGAAAATTCGGATGCCGGTACAAAGCCGCATCGACCTCCAATTCTTTGTTTACAAATTCCTGTTCCACGAAAGAGTGGGGATCATATTCCGCCAAAAGCTTCTCCAGGGCCGTTATGGATTGGCGGGCCAGAGGTCGGCCGATTTTTCCCATTTCCTCTTTCACTTCCCTTAACGGCCTGTTCCAGAGATGCGAAAAATTGAGCGGGTCCACCCGCCGTTCCACTTCCTCGGCAATTTCTTCCAAGGTGGCCAGTTCCTTCTTTTCATCGTCGGCCAAAGAGGGGATTTCCGCCCGGGGACAGACGGCCAGCTCCAGGGCCCGGGGGAGAAGCAGCAGGCCTGTGCGATGATTGTGCTCATCCAGATCTACCTGGTATTGTTCCGTGTCTTTTCGGGGGTCGGAGGTTCGGATCCGCTTGGGGAAAGGAAAGGGGACAGGCACCACCTCGTTATAAATCCCGATGTCCTTCAGGTCATAAGCGGCTATTTCTCTGGCCGTCTTGGCCATAAAAGCCGCATTGGTCGGACCGGCCTTCAACAGAACCCGAGTAATCCCTCCCCAACCGGGGATAATCCCGATCAGGGCCTCGCTGAAACACATGCCGCCCCGGGAATCCCCGATGAGGACATCGGCCATCAGCGGGATCTCCGCCGAACCGCCGAACCGCATCCCCCCGCCGCAGACGGCCAGCACGCGTATCCGCTGCGCCAGGTTCCGGATCTTTTGATACAGGGCCACCCCTTTACGAAGGCGTTCTTCGCCCCAGCCGAACAGGGCATCGATCTCCCGGGCCGCGGCCCCGGCCGCTTTTTTCAGTTTTTTCTTTTCCAGGGTTATTTCCAGATTCCGCAGACTCTCTTTAAGATCCCCTCCGGCATGCAGGGGGTCATTGGAGTCGTACAGAATCAGGTATTCCAGGTCCGCCGCCTGCCGGCCGACTGCATCGATCCCGTCCAGAAAGGCGTGCAGGCCCGGGGTGGCCACCTGGTGGACCGGGGGATTGTTATAGACCAGCAGCGCGCCCCTTTTCTCCCGGTAGCTGACCCGGTCGATAATGAGATAGGCCTGCTGGTCCGCCCATGCATAGATGGGCCCCAGATTTCGAAAATGCGGGATTTTTTGAGATCGGACCAGTCTTAGCGGTCCGGGGAAATAGGAGGATGTTTGGAACAAGGGGGCGTGTTCATTCCTTCCGGTTACTTTCTCACGGTTTAGTTTAGTGCCACAATCTATTTGAACTTTCAATAAATTATTTACTGAACCCGGTGATGTCCCCCTTTATTGGACCTCGCCTAGAGAAGAGAAGATCAAATAGGCATTCAGGAGATTCCCAATACTTCAATGACGGCTTTTTCCACGTTTTGGAGGGAATCGGCATCGAGCTGAAGCAGCGGGCCTTTAACTAATCTCTGATTGTCTATGGCGCGGGCCTGGTCGATCAGCAAGTCCGAGTCTTTCTCCAACAATCCCTGAGCGGGTATTCTGATCCTTAATGGCTCGGCATCTTCCACAAGATTCGTTGTTAAAGGAATGATGATCGTTGAGGGATGCCGGGCTTCCAGAAGTGCCTCGTTTTGGAGTATCAGAACGGGTCTGATCTTGCCCGGTTCAGTGCCGCTTCCCGGATTCAGATTGGCCCACCAGATTTCTCCGCGCCTATGCATCC
Source organism: uncultured delta proteobacterium (assembly GCA_963716045.1). Classification (GTDB taxonomy): domain Bacteria; phylum Desulfobacterota; class RBG-13-43-22; order RBG-13-43-22; family RBG-13-43-22; genus CAVQSS01. Next base: position 29,013 of record CAVQSS010000030.1, read on the forward strand.
GGGGCATCCTCCACTTCGCTGAATTCGGCGTTCACTTTCATGCTTTCACTTCGTACTTTTAAACTTACTTTTTTTAATCGTTCTCTACGGTTTTGGGCGTTAATTTCCTGATTCAGGTGTTCCAAAGCTTTCCGGACATACAAAGCCCTTGAAACTTTTAATTTTTTTGATTGATCATCCAATTCCTTAAAGAGATGATCCGGCAATCGGACGGTTATGGTATTCATAGAAAGACTCCGATTTGTATTTATGTTTTATAATATATTTAATCAAAAATAAAGTCAACTATGAACTCTTAATATGGTTACACTAATGGAGCCACCCCCAGGATCGCCTTAATGGAGCCAATTGGTGCAAAGAGAGGCTTCGTCTTTCATTCAACCGGCTTCCATTAAACTGCATTTAGGCGCGTGGAGGAATCTGCCAGAAGGAACCCCGGCCGTGTAAGGCACCGACCATTTCCTTCATATATTCGCGCAGGTGGGAAACATAATCCGGGTCCAGGCGTCTCCTGAAGAAATTCCCGGAAAAGGCCTGGGCCATATCCGGCAGCGGGACGATTCCTTCCTCAGTACCGGGCTTGAAACCGCTCCAGTTAAGCACATCCTCTTCCGACCGGAAGAGATTCATGGTGCTTCAGGAATAGGGAATGTCTTTGAACCATTCTCGAAGAGGGACGGGGGTATAGGCGACCGGACTCCCCGGTTCCGTGCTGTGTACCACCCCGTCCTTTATTTCCACTCGAATCGGCAAGCCGCAATCCAGACAGGGCGCCTCGATCCGGACCGTCTTCCCGGGAAAAAGCCAGCAGACCGCCAGCGCTTCAAAGCCTCACTGGGCGAACCATTTCTGCCGGCCGTCAACCGTGATACGGTATTGGGTGGGAAGATTATTGAACGGCGGAAAGGAAGTGATGGTATCGGTGTTCGGATAAAGCCACCCGGGGAACATGGGAAGCGCAAAGAGCTCGTGAACAGCCTTCCGTCCTTCTTCGGTGGAGACCCCTAAAGCGGCGGCAATCTCCGTGTAGTGAGGCGCCTGACCCGTCTCTACCAACGTTTTCATGATAACGTGAAAGGTCTTATCCATTCTGCTGGTTTCGGTCATTGAAACATCCTCCTCGTTTTCTTAAAATGTCGGATCAGACCAATCGCCCGAAGATATCATAATAATTGTCCAATTCAAGTGAAAATTTTTAACTTAAGCGGGGCTTTTCGAGTACGAAATGGGGGTATAAGGCTGTCAGCCCATGTCTTCGTATACTTTTGACAACCACTGCATCCGCTTTCTAAAACTGGCACAGATGCGCGGTTCGTTGGGGAGACTCTGGATTTCAAGTTGCATCTTACCGGAGATCAAATCTTCATGCCAGAGTTTGGCAATGGCTTCTTCGAACAAGCGACTTTTCAGCATAAGCGTATAAAGTGACCGCAAATCGGGCGGCACAATAATCCCCTATCATCGTCTTTGCCTAATCGCGGCGGTAACCCCTGGGACGAAGCTTGGGGCGCCGAAGGCGTTTGCCGACGAGTGACATCGGTGTCGAGTGCCTTGGTTGGCAACGCCAAATTGTCGGCGACGCGGTATTACCAAGCCGTGGCGAAATACGAGATGGGAGCCGGACTCAATGCCGGTAACTTAACAGGCTTTCTGGACCCCGGCCATTCGACAATGCTCATGGCCCTGAGCCAGCCGAAGGGCTTTCGCCGGGGTGACGCTTTAGGCATGGTTGTATCGTATAACCAGCCCTTCATTGGCCAAGTTGAGCCTCCTATCATAGGTCCATAGGGGCACCCCCGTCAAGACGGCAGAGGCCGAGAGATGGATGGCTATGTAACCAAGTCCCTTGCCCATCAGGCGGTTTTGCTCGATGAACTTCAGGACCTCCTCGTGTTTTGCCTGGGTTGCCAGGGGAAGAAGCTGCAGAAGCAAGAGGATTTTCTGCATGTTCTTGAGATTACCGCAGGCCAGCTCGCCGACGATGAACGGGTGGCACAGCACTTCACCCTCACCCAGCAGCCTTTTCAGGTTCGGGTCCCCCTTCCGAAAATGACGGACCCAGACCGAGGAATACAGTTGGACAGATATATGTTTCGAACTGTCTAAACGTTAAGAACCTCCCAAGCCTTGTCCCGGCCAAGCACCCGTGCCTGGCTCCTTTCCTCCCTCCGTGCGCCGGCGTAGATCAGAAGGCTTTGACAGGGATCGGCCTCGTCGATCCGGTTCCAATAGTTCAATCCTTCAAGAAAACCCGACGTGATGGTTTCGCCGGATTTGATTTCCACCGGGATCAGACGGTCCCCGAAATCGAGGAGGCAGTCGATTTCATGTCCGGCCTTGTCCCTCCAAAAAAAACAGTTGGATTCCAGGCCGCGATGGCTCCGGAATTTGATAAATAGGGACAAATTGTCAATCAAATTGCAGATATGTCCAAAAGATCGTTGCCATGCATTGTTATCCTTCGCCATGTATGCGTTTGTCAATTTCCCGCCGGGCCTTAAACAGGAAAAACCGACAGGAAGGAAGATCGGTTAGATGTCGGGATAAGTCAGGGGATGATCGCCTCATTGTGTTAAAGCGAGTCATTTGATACCATAACAAAAAGCATGAATAATTTGACAGCTCGGGAATATCCACCTGATCCAAGATGATTTATAAAATCCTGGCCGATATCACGGTGGCCCTTCATCTGGTCTGGATCGTTTTTCTTTTCCTGGGGGCCTGGTGGGGTGTGCGCACACGTTGGGTGAAGGTTTTTCACCTGTCCGGGCTTGGATTCGCCGTACTAATCCAGATCTTCGACTGGTATTGCCCCCTGACCCACCTGGAAGTCCACTTTCGGGCCAGGCACAACCCGGCCACGTCCTATGCAGGCGACTTCCTTATCCAGTACCTGGAACAGGTGGTCTATCTCCAGGTCCCCCCTTATGTCATTGTGGTCGGGACTATCCTCCTTTGCGGGGTCAACCTCCTGGTCTATTTCAGATCCCGGAAAGGCCGCGGGAGACATAAGAAACCTGGGACAGCTTAGGGTGCCACCCAACCCCATTTCACAAATATTCCCTGTCCCTCGGGCGACTGCAGGAAATCGGCAAACTCCTTGGCCAGGGCTTTTCGCTCCGAACGATTGGTAATGGCAATGCCGCAGGAGCGATAGATGGTATGCTCCGGCTCGGTGTTGATCAGGTCGGCAGCGGCGGGATTTTCTTTTTGCCAGATAGTCCAGATGAGCCAGGCATCATAGCTGGGATCACTGGTCCAGACTTTTTTTGCCTCGGCACTGTTGGGTGCGAAGAAGCCGATGTTTCGGCGCACATCCTCTACGAGCTTTACCTTCCCCGTTCGACCGGCCACGTCCTCCCACATCCCAACCTGCCCCGCCCCCTGAACCACCAGGATCCGAAGACCTGGCTTGGCAAGATCCTGGATGCCTTGGATACCCTTCGGATTTCCAGGGCGTACCAGAATCGCCGACGGCCGCAGATACAGGGAGCGGACCGTTGCGGTGTCGATCAGCCCAGGCACATCTTTCTGCAAGAAATCGGTCATCATATACTCGGAGCCGCTGAAGATCAGGTCGGCGTCTTTCATGGCCCGATCTTTCCATGTGGGTGTGGGGCCGGCGTTGATTTCCACTTGAATCCCTTTCTTCTTTCCGAAGACCTTCGCGGCCTCGCGCATAGCCGGTGCCGGGCCGCCTGGACCATAGGCCCTTAAGGAAACAGAGGTATTATCTGCCGGAGCGGTCACTTGCCCATCCGCAGGGATAACCAGCAGGATCGTCAAGAAGGCTGTGATAAAAGTTCTCCAGGCCAACGTGATGGATTTCCGTTTCATGGGTTCTCCTTTTCGAAGGTTCCGTTTAAAACAACCTAAGATCTTATTTAAATCATTCAAAGTGTCAATAAATCTCTTAATGGGAAAGCACGTCTCCACCGAGGAGGCCAAGAGGCCGCTTGACTTTTTAAATAATCCGCGTTTAGTATCTTCGGGCCATGGAAACTCGAAAATCATACCTGGGAATGTCCTTTGGGGAGTGGTTGATTCTGGTGGTCCTGATGGTGGTTATTACCGTTTTGGCCATTGTCCAGACCATCAGAGGCCGGGAGGCGCCTTTTAAGGAATTCGCTTCCCGGGCGGTCCGGATCGACCAGGCCCTGGAGGCCTATGCCCGGGATCACGGCGGCTGCTATCCGCCCGACGGGCTCGACAACCAGGCCCCGCCAGGGTTGAGTCCAAAGTATATTCAATGGCAGGAAGATTGGAATACGGATTACGAGGTGCATTCCAACGGTCGGGGCGGGGCTTATCTGGCCCTGGAATACCTGGGGCACTACAATAAGAAATACGCCAACCACGCCCTGGGGTTAACCAAAAATCCCGAGTATCGACAAAATTACGGACAGGCCCAACGGATCCCCGGCTGGAATACGCGTATATGGGTCTTCCATGAACAGGCCCCTGTTTGCGGGGATTAATCCCCAGGCCCGGGGAGGGCATCTCCGAAGCATGAAAATGAACGTCGAACATTGAACATCGAACACCCAACCTTGAATGAAAAACAAACCTCCATTAAACATTCGATGTTGGAAGTTCGATGTTCGACGTTCAACTTCTCAGTGACCCTTTCGCCGTCCATCCGGCGCAAAGATAACTTGCCGATTATGGGATAGGGAGGATAACGGCAGGTAAAACCTTTTTTCGTATTAAGTTGCTATAGTCTGCTCCTCGACGATACGCCCTCCCTGCAGGCGCAGGATACGCTGGGTTTGCCGGATGAGGGCCGGGTCGTGGGTGGCAAATAAAAAAGTGGTGCCTTCCTCCTGATTCAACCGGTGCATGAGTTCGATAATTTCCCGGCCGGTTTCGGCGTCCAGGTGGGCGGTGGGTTCATCGGCCAGGACCAGCAAAGGCCGAGTGATCAGTGCCCGGGCGATGGCCACCCGCTGCTGCTCTCCCCCGGAGAGGTCCTCCGGGCGGTGCCGGAGACGGTGGCTCATCCCCACTTTGGTGAGCATTTCCTCGGTCCTTCTCCTCCGTTCCCCGCCTGGAATTCCTTGCAAAATCAGCGGGTAGGCGCAATTGTCCAGGACGGTCATGGCCGGCAGGAGATTGTAGGACTGAAAGATAAAGCCCAACCGGTATAAACGAATCTGGGATAATTCCCCCGGGGACAGGCCGGAGATTTCCCGATCCCCTAAAAAAATCTTTCCGGAAGTGGGGGGATCGATCCCCCCCATCAGGTGCAGTAAGGTCGTTTTCCCGCTTCCCGAGGGCCCCATAACGGCCACAAATTCACCCGCCTCCAGAACCAGATCGATCGCCCGCAGGACCCGGATGTTCTCCCCCTTCAGCAGGTACTCTTTAGTGACTTTTTCCAGCCGCAGGATTTCCATTTCTATTTTTCCGCCTGCCCGGGGAGATCGATTTCAAAGGCCTGGGCCGGAAAGACCGGTTTGAGCCGCAGGTCCTCGATGCGAATGCGGGCCCGATAGGGTTCCGGGAAAACATTCTCCACTTCCATCCGTTTCGGGCGTTCATTGGGCGGGGTCCCTTCCCAGTCTATGGAGACGGTTCTAATTCTTTTTCCCGAGGGATCGAAAAGGGATACCCGAGTCAACGGCCCCTCCGGGCCTGCTACCGTGCAGGATATCCAGAGGGCTTGATCGGATTTTCGTTTAATCTGGATGGTCCATTGATCGCCCTGATGCTGAACCGATCCCCAATCCAGGTCTTTGTGAAAATAGAAAGGAAATAGATTCTCGGCATAGAAAAACCCCCAGTCGCTTATCTGGGAAGGGGGGAGTTGGATCACTTCTCCCAGATCAGGCAGAGACAGAAAATATTTATCTTTTTTCTTGAGCAGGATTTTACCTTTTTCGGAAGGCGGGGCTTCAAAAAGTAGTCTGATCAATCCCGGATTTTTTTGCCACAGGGCAACCTGATAATGCTTCGCCGGCCGTCCCGATCGCTCCAGTTCCAATGTAAGAAGGGCTTTGAAGGTCTCCGGGGCCAGGACCGGCTTGTACTTGAGGATCAGGGCTTCGGGATTCAGAGGCCCCTCTTGGGCGGAGGCCGCCGGGAGCCCGGCTAAAAAGACCAGGGCCCAGAAGAACCAGAAAACGATCCTTTGGGTTATAATAAAACACTCAGGCATAGCGCCTCCTTTTTCCCAAGTCGTAACGCTGGAAGCTCCAGATGGGGACCCAGGCGGAAAGAACGCATAAGCCTAACATCAGGAGCATGACGCGGGCGATCCCCGTGGGCCGAACCGACGGGATCAGTTGATTGCTTCCCAGGAGATAGGAGAGGGGCAGGGAATGGACCGCAATTCCCTGGGAATGAAAATAGGCGGAAAACCCCAGGCCCAGTAAGGCGCCGGTTGATCCAAAAATCAAACCCAGAAGCAGCGCCTCCTGAAGCACCATGATCCGGATCCAGCCCGGGGAAGTGCCCAGGAGACTTAAGACCCGCAGCTCGGGGAGGCGCAACTGGAGCGACAAAAGGACCAGCAGGCTGATCCCAATGGCGGTAACAGCCAACAACAGGGTATCCATCAGCAGAATGGAAAAATGGTTGGCCTGGATAATGCCCAGGGAAAAACCGCCCGTTTCCCTAAAATCCTTCACTCCCCAAGGAAGGTGATTTTGATCAATGACTTTCTGCAGCTCGGCCTTCATCCGGTCTATCCGCCCCGGGTTTTTCAACGTGACCCTGAGGGAGCTGACCTGGTCGGGGGCCTCCAAAAGTTCCTGCACCGAAGCGAGGGGGGCGAACATAAAAAATTCCTGCCAGGGACTGGCCTTCTTGAAAATGCCGGAAAGCCGAAGGTCCATCATCCGGGTTCCGCTCGAACGGGTATGAACGGTCACCGTGATGGTCTCCCCGGGAATAACTCTTAAACGGCGGGCATATTCTTCACTCAGCACAATAGCTCCGGCGTTTAAAGCCGAAAAAGGGCGGCCCTCCCGGATGGGGAGGAGGGAGTCCAGGAAAGGGGATTCCCCGTCCGGTACCAGACCCATCAGAAAAGCCCTGGTAATGGTCTGCCCCCGGGCTTGAATCATCACCGCCGTTTCCAGACGTGGATGAAAGGCTGATCGGTCCGGATGATGGCCGATGAATTCCAGGAGTGCCGGAGGGATTGTTTGCCAATAGATCGGGGCGGCCCCGGTTGTCCCTGTCGGTTGAGGTGTTACCTGGAGGTGCCCGGTCTGCAGCATTACCAGGTTTTTCAGCAGTTGGTCTTCGATCCCGTTGCCCAGGGAATTGTTAAAGACCAGGACGGCGGCGCAAAGGAAGACCGTCAGGCCCACCAAGAGGGTCCGCCGGCGGAAGCGACGGAGATTCTTGAAGGCCAACTGAAAAAAAAGAAGAAATTTAACCATTGATAACCTCGCAAAAAGTCAAAATACGACTTTCTGCTCGGCGGGGGAGGGCTTCCCCTCCCCCGCCATTTGAAGTGAATTCAAATGGTGCCACCCCTACCCCCGCCCGGCGCTTAATCGCGCTCGGGCTGCTGACCGCCTCTGGGGAGTCGTTCACGATTGATAACCTCGCAAAAAGTCAAAATTCGACTTTCTGCTATCGCTCTTTCAGGACCTGGGCTGGATTCATCCGGCAGGTCCGGAGGATGGGCCAGAGGGAGGCCAAAAAAAGGGTGATCAATGAAATGGAAAAAGCCAAAATCCAGGTCCGGACGTCGGTTGAGAAATAGAGACGTTCCTGACCGAAGGCCATGGCCATGGCCGGATTTAAGGCCGGGATCCCCACCCGCCCCAGGACGGTCGCCAGGACCCAGCCCAGAAATAAACCCAGGGAAAAAGTGGCCAGGCCGAAAAGGAGCAATTCTCCCCATAGCAGCCGAAATAGAACCCCCGGTCGGGTCCCTAGAATGAGCAGGGTTCCCAATTCCGGCGTCCGGTCAAAGAGGCTCATCAAAGTGGAATTGGTAATGGATAAGGAAATAATGATAATGATCAGGAGGTTGGTGAGGCCCAGAAAGATACGACTTAGACTTAAGATGCCCAAGAAAGGACGCCCGACCTCCTCCCAGGTAAACAGACAGGCCGTCAACCCCAGGGACTTGAAATTCTCGGCCACTTGTTCCTTGAAAAGGTCGAGAAGCGTTCCCTCGGAGGTAAACAGGACCAGATGACCGATTTCTTTTTCCAGTCCGAGCAATGGCTGAAGAGCCGATAAATTCAGGTAAACAAATAACTCAGCGATGGGGTCCAGTCCGGGGGTGCTGAAAAGACCTTTGACCAGAAACCGTCGACCGCTGATAAACCCGGATTCGTTGGGCACCAGAAGGGGTATCCGGTCGCCCGGGATGATTTTCAGGACTTTTGCCACCCCCCGGCCCACTAAGATTTCCTGGTCGGCCAAGGGGGCGAGGCCCGTCGGCAGGCGGGGTGACACCCGGCTCCTCAAGGAATGTTCTTTTTCCATTTCCAATCCGGCGATCAGGACTCCCATGGATTTTTCCCCTTTTTGAAGCAATCCCCCGGTCAGGATCCTCCGGGTATATCCCATTAGGCCGGGCAGGGACTGGAGGCCTTTTTCCAGTGGCCGCGGATCCTGAATCCAGGGGTTCTGCCCGGTCGGGTCCTGATACAGGGAAATCTCCCTGACCTGGGGGGGATACACCTGAAGGTGGCCGGTAAGCCGGGTAATGAGCCCTTGCTCCAGTGATTTTTCGATGGAATGCAGATAGGCTAAAGAGATGAATAGGAAGCCGGAGCCCAGGACCAGCAGCAGACCCATGATCAGATAGCGCGTTTTATAATACCGCAGTTGGAGGGCGGAAAGACGAAGGAGCGCAAACAAAGAACCCACCAGACGCCTTTCAGGGGGAGGGGTTACAAAAGGCCACCATCCGGTCGATCCGCTCCCGAAGCGGCCCGGAGAACTTGTAGATCATCTGGCCCTGTTCCGACAGGAGAACGTGGGAAGTCTCTCCCACGGCAATCAGCGCCGCATCTGCCGGACGATGGATTTCAAACAGAAAGGTCAGGGAGGCCGTTTCCGGGACCTTAACGGTAGTGCGGACCTTCAGGAGGTCGTGGAAGCGGGCCGGGGCCTTGAATTGGCAATGCAGGGAGACGATCGGGGTCCGGTAGCCCAGGAGGAGAATGCGATCCGCCAGGAGGTCAAATTTTTCCATCAGGACCGTCCGGGCCACCTCAAAATAAGAGAGGTAGCGTCCATACCAAACCATCTGCCAGGGATCCACCTCCTCGAAACGGACCCTGACCTCGGCGTCAATCCATTGCCTCAAGTTCGGTCGACCTCTCGCTGGATATAACGGGCCAGCGCCGCCAGGGAGACAAAGGCCTCCTTCCCCTGATCCTCGTTTTCAATGATCACTTCGAAGTGTTTTTCGATGGCCACCACCAATTCCAGGGCGTCCAGGGAATCGAGTCCCAGGCCTTCGCCAAAGAGCCGCTCGTCCTCTCGGATCTCGGCCGGATCCAGGTCTTCCAGTTTTAAGGAGGCGATGATCATCCGGCGCAGGAAGTCCATCAACCGCGGGGTATTTTGGATATCTTCCAAAGGATACTTTTCCATAATTTTTTTTAGGTTAATCCTCCGTCTACGGCCATGATTTGACCGGTAATGTAGCCGGACCGGGGAGAGGCCAGAAAAAGCGCCGCCCCGACCACTTCTTCAGGGCTTCCCGGGCGCCCCAGAGGGATTTGATGGTTCAATTCTTTTCGCACCTTCTCCGGTAAACCCTCGAACATTTGGGTTCGAATGACTCCCGGTAAAAGGGCGTTAACCGTGACGCGGCTATGAGCCAACTCCCGGGCTAAAGATCGGGTGAAGCTGACTACGCCTCCTTTGGCGGCGGCGTAATTGGTCTGCGCGGCCCGCCCTAACAAGGCGCTGGGGGAGGTCAGGTTAATGATCCGGCCGAAGCGCTGTCCGATCATGGTCTTCACTACGGCCTGGCAGCCCCAATAGACCCCTTTCAGATTCACGTTTACCACCCGATCCCAGTCCTCTTCCTTTAAGAAGAGAAACAACGTATCCCGCACCAGTCCGGCGTTGTTGATCAGAATATCGATTCGTCCGAAATGATCCCGGGCCTGTCCAGCCATCTCCTTCAGGGTCGATTGGTCCGAGACATCGCCTTGAACCAACAGGCAACGCCCCCCTTGCTCCACTATTTCATTTTGCAGGGTCAGGGCCGAAGGCTGATCCTGATGGTAGCCCACGACCAAATCCGCGCCCAGTAACGCTAAACCCCGGGCGATGGCCCGGCCGATTCCCCGGGAACCGCCCGTCACCAGGGCGGCCCGCTGCCGGAATTCACCGGGCTGGAAATAAGGGAACAGCATCTCCGAGAGCCCCCGGTACAATAAATTATACCCCTTCGCGCGTATTTTTAGTAAAATAAGAAATTTAGCATATTATGCGAATTCCTTCAAGCCCCAATAAGAAATCTTTCCTGACGCGGAAAACGCGTTCCCCTCGGGTAATGCTTACCGATGGCCATTGGGCCAAGACCCTGGCCGCCGCAAGGTCCTTGGGCAAAAAAGGGCTTCGGGTGACCGTGGGTGAAAGCACCCGAATCGCCACCACGTTTTTCTCCCGTTTCTGCGATCGTCGCTGGGTATATCCTTCGCCCTATTTCCAACCCGAGGCTTTCCTGGAGGAGGTGCTTCGCGAACTTCGGCGGCGAACCTACGAGGCGCTGATCCCCATGGAAGAACGGACCATGTTGTTGTTGGCCCAAAACCGGCAGGAAGTGGAAAAATATACCCGGCTGCCGGTGCACGAGGCGGGTTTCCTGGATAGGGCCCGGCGGAAGGATGAAGTTCTGAAATTAGCCGAGAAGCTGGGGATCCCCACACCTCGGACGTTCTTCCCCAGGCAATTGGAAGAAGTCCAGGACCTGCTTTCGGAATTACCCTGTCCGGCGGTGATCAAACCGCGCCTGGGATCAGGTTCCACCGGGGTTACTTATGTCCGGGAAAGAAAGGACCTTGGGCCAGCCTTTCAGCGGGTGCATGGCCGTTACCCTTGGCCTTTGATCCAGGAGTACATTCCTCCGGGTGGGGCCGCGGTAGGGGTTTCCTTCCTCTTCGGTAAAGACCATGAGCCCGTAGCCCGATTTACCCACCAAAGAATCCGGGAGTATCCGATCAGCGGAGGGCCCAGCACCTTACGGGAGAGCATTGCCGACCCGCTGGTCGAAAAAATGGCGGAGAAAATCCTTCGGGCCCTGAATTGGTTCGGGGTGGCCATGGTGGAATTTCGTTACGACCCCCGGGACGGGTTACCCAAGCTTATGGAAATCAACCCCCGGTTTTGGGGCTCCTTGCCCCTGGCGGTCTATGCCGGTGTGGATTTCCCTTATTGGCTCTTCTGTCTGGCTATGGATTGGCCGATTCCCCCGGCCCAGGCGTATCCCCTGGGAAGACGATGCCGCTGGATACTCCCGGGGGACCTCCTCCATTTTCTCAAAAATCCCCAGCGTTTTCAAATGAAGCCCTCTTTTTTTCGTTTTTTTGAAAAGAACACGGCCCATGATTTCTTATCCTGGTCCGATCCCGGACCGGCCCTGGGCCGGGTGATGACTCTGGTCACCCTTCTCTACGATCGGGATATGAAACGGCTGTTGAAAGATCGAACCCGAGGGGGAAATTAGAGGTGGCGGTTTCGCCAATAGCAAATCTTATTGCAAAAGGGGGGGCATTCTTTTAAGATGATAGGCTGACAGAGGGGTGCAGGATAGCGCGCATGGGATGGGTGGATTGGCTGAAGGAGTATTATTTTATTAATTTTTTCGCCCTTTATATTTTTGGAGGACGGACGGCCGCCCTGTTGAGCGCCCAATGGTTAGGCCAGAGCCTGCTCTTCTTTTTTCCTTTAATAGTACTCCTGGATATTGCGCAAATTCCCTTGTTTTACCTGGCCTACGAGGGGCTCCTGCGTCTGTCTTTTCTTTCCCGGATCAAACCCTGGCTGGAGCGGCGCCGGGAGGGCGCCCAACAGTCCAGGGTCTGGCGGATCGGATCGGCCTGGAAAGGCCTGGGAGTCTTCCTCATCACCCTGATGCCGGTCAAGGGCGGAGGGATGTGGAGCGGAGTCCTGATGGCTTTTTCGCTGAAAATTCCTAAACGGGCCGCTTACCCGATCCTGATCGGCGGTTCGGTGGCCGGGTGTTTCCTGTTGTTGGGACTCGGAAAAACCCTGGGGTATTTATGGTCTTGATTAACAGTAACATACGATGTCCCTAAGAAATCAAGCCTTAGCCAACAGCATTAATTTATTGCTGGCGGCCCTGGCCCGCACCAGGGATGAAAAAAAATTCCGCTGGACCTACACCCAGATCGCTCGACTGGCCAGTCTGTTGGCCCGAAAAGATTATTACGTGTCCAAGATTCAGTGGATCAAGGACCTATTCGATCGGGATCACCCGGCGCTGGAAGTTACGAAAAAAATCCTCTACCGGACCAATCCCCACCATCGAAAGACCATCATCCAGACATTGATCATCAACCAATTGCTGGTCGGGACCAACCGGCGGAAGGCCTTTTCCGAGCAGGAGGGCGGGTTCTATCCCCCCGGGTTTTTGGTCATCAGCCCCACCATGCAATGCAATCTCCGCTGCTTTGGATGTTATGCCGGGAGCTATACCCGGGAGGCGGAATTACCCCTGGAGACCATCCATCGGGCCCTGGACGAGGCCAAGGAAATGGGCATGTATTTTTGCGTGGTTTCGGGGGGAGAGCCTTTTTTTAAGAAGGACATCTTTGATATTTTTGAACAACACCGGGATATGATTTTTCATATCTATACCCACGGCGGATTGATCGACCGGGCTTTGGCGGAGCGGATAGCCCTTTGCGGGAATATCATTCCAGCCATCAGCCTCGAAGGTTTCCAAGAAGATACCGACCGACGCCGGGGGCCGGGTCATTTCGATCGGGTCATCCGGGCCATGAGGTATTTGAAGGAGGCCGGGATTATTTTCGGGTTTTCAGCCACCCAGACCAGCAGAAATCATGAAATCCTCACCAGTGAAGCCTTTATCGATTTTCTGATCGAGCAGGGCTGCCTTTTGGGTTGGTATTTCATGTACGTTCCGGTGGGTCGGGAGCCGAAGGTCGAGTTGATGCCCAGCCCCGACCAGCGGGATGCCCTGAGGCGCTGGGTGACCCAGGTCAGGGCTGCCAAGCCGATCCTGGTCGCTGATTTCTGGAACGATGGCCCGGTGGTCGGCGGTTGTATTTCCGGGGGCCGTAAATATTTTCACATCAACGCCAATGGTGATGTGGAACCCTGCGTCTTCTGCCATTTCGCCACGCACAATATCAAAGAGACGTCCTTAAAGGTGGCTTTGAACTCTCCCCTGTTTAAAGCCATTCGTGTCGAGCAACCGTATCATGAAAATCTGCTCCGTCCCTGTCTGCTGGTGGACAAGCCCGAACTGGGGCGCCGCCTGGCCTTGGAAACCGGTGCCCATTTTACCCATCCCGGGGCCGAGGCCCTTTTTACCGACCTGGCCCCGGCCATGGATCGTTTTGCCGAGGCCTATGCCCTTTTAGCCGATAAGGCCTGGGAGGACCAGTCCCCAAAGGAGGTTTAGATGAAGAGCCACCGTTTGCCCTGGTGGAGTTTGTTGCCCCTGTTGCTGGTGGGTTGCGTAACCCCCCGGACGGTCGAACTGGAGTACCTCCCCGGAAAGGTCTCGCCGGTTTCGGCAAGTCGGGTTCGGGTGGCGGTGATTCCCTTTGAAGACACCACCTGGAACGGGCAGGAAAATAACCAATGGGTGGGGCAGGCCAGCTTATATGGGGAGAAGCTGTTAGGGAGCGCCAGTATTTCGCAACTGGTTACCCGATCGGTGAAAAAGGAGATCGAGGCCGGCGGAGATGAACTAAGTACCGATGAGATCTATACCATCCAGATCGGCCGCAAGGATATTAAGACGCTCTTAAGAAAGATACCCTATACCCAGGTAGATTATCTGGTCGGAGGGGCGGTTTCCCATTTCTTTGTCCATCAAAAAATGCGTTTTGTGGCCGATGTGGAGATCGAGGCCTTTATTATCCGGCCTTCCACCGGGGATACGGTCTGGGCCAAGAAAATCGGGCATCGGGAGGAGCGCATCCCCTTCAGCCCGGACACTTTTTCCCAGAGCAGCGAGAGGGTGCTGAATAATCTCCTGGAAAAAACGATTCGGGATCTTTTTCGCAGTTCCGATTTCCGGCTTTTCCTGATACCCGATAAAAAATAAACGGTAGTCTGAACCGTGATTCAGGAAATGGCAAGTCAGAGTCGTCGGATTATCCATTTGGATATGGACGCCTTCTATGCCTCCGTGGAGGTGTTGGATGACCCCTCGCTGAAAGGGAGACCGGTAATCGTCGGGGGGGATTTTCGGAGGGGCGTGGTCTCGGCGGCTTCCTATGAGGCTCGGGCCTTTGGCGTCCATTCGGCGCAGCCCATAGCCACTGCCCGTCGCCTCTGCCCCCAGGGGGTGTTTCTTCCGGTCCGGATGGCGCGCTACCAGGAAATCTCTAAGAATATTTTTTCCCTTTTTCGTCTTTTCACTCCCCTGGTCGAACCGTTGTCCATTGATGAGGCCTTTCTGGACATGACGGCCTCCTCTCGGCTTTTTGGACCTCCGGAAGAGATGGCCCGAAAGATTAAAACGATGGTTCAAGAAAATACCGGCCTGAGCCTATCGGCCGGCGTGGCCCCGAATAAGTTTTTGGCCAAGATCGCCTCGGACCTCCATAAACCGGATGGCCTGACCGTGGTTCCCCCTGAAGGGATCCGGGCCTTTTTGGATCCCCTGCCGATCGGCAGACTCTGGGGGGTGGGGGAGGCCACCCGCAAGGCCTTAGCCCCGTTCAACGTGAGTACCATTGGAGACCTGGGCCGTTTGCCCTTGTCCCTGCTGGAAAAAAAATTCGGGGAACACGGCCGGCGCCTGTATGAACTGGCTCGGGGAATTGATGACCGGGAGGTCCAAACGGATCACGAGATTAAATCCGTGGGCCAGGAAGAGACCTTCGACGCGGACTTGCTGGATCTGGACGTCTTAAAAAAATGCCCTATTATCTCTGGCCCAGCGGGTGACCCGGCGGATGCGCCGCAACGATTTTTCCGGGCGAACCATTACCTTGAAAGTGAAATATCAGGATTTCCGGCAAATCACCCGGTCCCTGACTCTGCCGGAAGCCACCAACGATGGCCGGACAGTTTATCGACAGGCCTGCGGGTTGTTGTCCAAAACCGAGGCCGGACGCCGGCCCATCCGTCTTTTGGGAATATCCCTCTCCCACCCGGACCGTCTTTACCAGAGTCAGCAGCTTTCCATTTTTGATTCCGAAGCCCGCCCGGCGTCCGGCAATAACCTCAACCGGGCCTTAGACGTCATTCAGGAGAAATTCGGCTCTCAAGCCGTACGGCCGGCAGCGCTTTTTTAAAAGATGATCGAACTTCAACGACGCGTTTTTTTAGTCCCCGGGAAAAACAAGGCCCGCTTTCCTTATTGCAACGGTCTTTATTTGCGGGGGAAGAAGCTGCGGGTCCTGATCGATGCCGGCATGGGAAAGTCGGCCGTCCGGGCCTGCCTTCGGGAAGGACTGGACTTGCTGATTCTAAGCCACTGCCATATCGACCATCGCCTCTCCGCGGCCTCAATCCCCGAGGTCCCGGTCTGGGCCCATGAGAAGGAAGCGCCTTATTTGGAGGATCACCATTATTTTATGAAGTCGGTCGGTTTTGAGCGAGGAGGCTTTAGTCTGGAGAGGATATTCCCGGGATTAGCGCTGCCGCTGATCAAAGTCCAGAAAAAAATCGAAGCCGGGGAGCGGCTGGACCTGGGCGGGCTGACTTTGGAGATAATACCTGCACCCGGGCACACCCCCGGTCATCTGGCTTTTTTCATCCCCGAGGCCGAATTTCTTTTTACGGCCGATATTGACTTAACCCCCTTCGGTCCCTTTTACGGCCATGACTTTGCCGATATCGATGACTTTATTCAGTCCATCCGGTCCTTGAGAAAGGTGAAGGCCAAACGGCTGGTCACCGGGCACGCCGGCCCCTTTTCCAATCAATCAGCGGAACGTCTTACGGCCTTTGAACAGGTGATTTACCAACGGGACCGGCTGTTGCTGATGGAGTTATCCGAACCACAACCCCTGGAATTCTTTCTGGGCAAAAACTTTTTCTATCCTCATTACCCGGAACCCCAATTCCTGATCCGCTGGTTCGAACAGGTCCATTTGGAGAAGCAACTGGAACGCCTGGTTCGATCCGGGGAGATAATCCACTCCGCCGGTCTTTATCGTAGGGCCTAACCTTATAAACCATCATTCCCGCAGCGTTCTGAATGGGATTGTTTTTTATTGCTTTTTAGGGTTTAATGCGGGCTGAATCGAATTATTATGGTTAAGGATAGGGTCCATTAATCCATGCGCGTTCTTCTGGTGGACGACAATCCGGAATTCCTGAAGGCGGCCGAGCGTATTCTTTCGTTGGTTCCCCATCTGGAAGTGGTCGGACGAGCAAGTTCCGGAGAGGAAGCGGTTGAACAGATCAAGGCGCTGCGTCCGGGCCTGGTATTGATAAACTGGTCCCTGCCCGGTATGAACGGTTTGGAAGCCACCCGTCGGATCAGCGCGCAGCCAAACCCGCCCAAGGTTTTAATCCTCAGCCTTCAGGATTATCCCGAATACCGTCTGGCCGCCAAGGAAGCAGGAGCAGAAGGATTACTCTCCAAGTCGGAGTTCGGGCAGAAAATCCCTTCGCTAATCGATTACCTGATAGCTCAGGAAGATTTGTCCGGGGAATCCCAGCCCGCCCGGACCGCGGAAAAATCCTCCGAACCGCCAAGAAGGAAGATGGGCTCACCCCTTTATGAGCCCTCCGAATCCGCTTCGGAAACGGCCCACCGGCCACCCGCGGATCACCGAATGCCCGAACTCATAGTGAAGCTGCGGGAAAACCTGACAGCCCTGGAGACTCATTGTTTCTACCTCCAGCACTGGTTGGAGGGTGGGGGGAAGGATAGCGTCCCCGGACAACGGGATCCGGCTTCAAATGCCCGGAAGTCTTTGGGGCCATTTCGAGAGGCGGTAACGTATTATCTCCTTTTTGAAATCCGTAAGGAATTGTACGCTCTTCCCGCGGATCAGGTTTTTAGCGTGGAAAACCCGGCCCCTCTGATCCATTTGCCCCGGGAGTATGAGCCCCTCGTGGGGTTGGCCGACATCAACCAGCGCCGGGTGCCGATAATCGATTTAAGGCTCTGGGAAAAGGTGGAAGAAGCGCCTCTTGTGGATGCCGGGCGTTTGATCCTGGTGGAGAGCAAGGGGGTGTCCGCCGGGTTGCTGGTCGACGCCGTTCGTGATTTGACGACTTCCGCCGCCCCCGAGGGCTATCCGCTGCCCTCCGACCCGGCGGTAAGCCGGAAGCCCATTCGGGATCGGTTGATCCGAGTTAAAGATCGCTTCCTCTATGTGTGGGACGTGGATGAAATCATCGCTTTCCTGAAGTGAGGAAGAAGGAGCATCTATGGAAGACCATCGGTTTCTTTCCCAGGATGATTTTGAGAAAAGATTGGTCACCTTCCGGCTTCATGCCGATGAGCTGGTCCGGCAAGCGGTCGCCTTGCGGGGGGTCGTCGAACTTTGGCTGGGAGACGACGTTCCCGGCAGGTATCGAAAAGAGCTGGAAGCAGGCTTCCTGGAAGACCCGGGGAATTATTTGAACCCAGACCGCCGGATAAGGGGGTTTTCCCTGGTGGCGGAAGACCTGGCTCAATCCTTGTCCGAATTAGATAGCCAAGCAGACACCTTGACCGGACAGGAACGCCAACTGGCCAGCGCCCACGGGGCCTTAAAAGAGCTGACCGAGGAAATTAATGCCCTGACGCTGGCGGTAGAAGATACGCTCCAGGGAAAAAAATCGACCCTTTCCCGGGTGACCGGGTTGACCAAGGAAATATCGGCCCGTACCCAAAATCTAAAACGCCGGCAGGAGTCGCTGTCCGGGGCTATTCAGGAGGCGGTCCGGACGATGGAGAATAAGGACCAGGAGTTGCTGGCGGTCCTGGAACAAATGAAGCCCGGAGTTTTTTTCGGAGACCGTCACCTGGAACAATTGAAGGAGCTCCTCAAGACCCAAGAAGAACTGATCCGTCTGCTGGGAGATTTGGAACGGAGCCAGTTTCCGGAGACTGGAAACCCCGAAAATCGGGCTGGGGTTCATAAACGGGTACCGGCTTATCTCCAAAACCTTTCCGAGGCAGCCCAGGAAACCGCTCAGGACTTGTCCCGAATGCATCAGGGGCTCCGGTCCCTGAAATCCGGCCCCTGGGAGGAACAATGGGATCAAGTGGTCGCTACGATGGCGCCCTGCAGGCGAACCTTGGAGGAGCTTAAGAAAAACTTGAAAACGCACGAGGAAACAGTAAATTCCTTAGGACCCGGGTCTGTCGGGGATTCGGAAGCGGATGGTCCTTGGGATTCCCTGCAGGCGTTGAATGAAAAGATTACGCTGCTGGCTTTAAGGGCCTCGCTCAATACGTTTCACAAGGGGAAAACACCCGAGGACCTGATCAAGGTGATGGAAGAAATTCGCGGCCTCAGCGCCCAGGTGAATCAAATTCTGGTCCCCTTTGCGGAAGGCCGGACCCCCCCAATGTTCCTTCGTCGACGGAGGCTGCCGCGGTCGCCGATCGAAAGGTAGAAACGTCCAAGAATCCACCCTGGGAAGCCACCCTGGAAAAAGGGAGTGCCCTACTGACGGCCTTGGAATCGGCCTTGCCGGCCATCGATCATTTGAAGGAGGGGATGGCGGAACAGAAAGGGCTCGGGGAAAAACTGCTGGATGACCTCACCCGGATCTTGACCCAATGCCAGGGATTGATGTTCCTGTTTCAGAATCAGGCCTGGGCAACGGGCCCTTTCCCCCGGCCCTCTTCGGCCAGGCCACAGACTGCCCGGCGGCTGCAAAAGATAGCCGAATTTCAAGGGACCCAATTGCAGGAATTGAACCAAAATCTGCAAAACGCTTGGTCTCAGATCAGGCCTCTCCGCAAGATCTTTCAGGGAGCCGGATTGGGGGGCTTTCGGACCCTCTCGAGTCAATTGGAAGAAATGCGGGAATTCATCGACTCTCAGGGTCATGAGTTATTGATCCAGGGAGCCAAGGGGGAACAACTGGTGAAAGAGATGGAGGGCTTGCGGGTCTTCTTGGACAATTTGGAACGCCTCCTCCCGACCCAAGGCCGGCGGCAGATCCGCCTGCAGGAGGAGGCCGGAAAAATCGATGGCACCGCGAAAAGGATGAGCCAGACCCTGGAAGAACAAAAACGGCTGGTGGATGGATTGGCCGGCCAGACCAGACAGGTTTATCAACAGTATGGGCCGCTGGTTCAATCCCACCAGGAGCAGTCCTCCCTGTCCGCCACCCTCCTGGAGGCGTTGTCCGAACTCCATGAGCATATCGTTTCGAAGCTCCCCCGTAAATGAAAAAGACCCTTGGAATCAGTCTCGGATTGCTGGTCCTTTTTTCCCTCCTGCTCTATTTTATCGTCAGCCACAGCGAATTCTATTCCGTTTTCTTTGACCGCCATCGGTTGGCCGAATTCATAAAATCCTGGGGGAGCGTTTCCCCACTCATCTTTATTGCCCTGCAGATTTTTCAGGTCCTTTTCGCTCCCATTCCCGGGGAGGTAACCGGGTTTCTGGGCGGGTTCATCTACGGTAATTTTTTCGGGATTCTCTATTCCACCATTGGCCTGGGTATCGGTTCCTGGCTGGCCTTTGTTTTTGCCCGCTGGGTCGGCCGTCCGCTGGTCGAACGGATCATCAACCAAAAGACCTTGGACCGCTATGACTACCTGATGGCCCATAAGGGGACCTGGATCGCCTTCCTCCTTTTTCTGATACCCGGATTTCCCAAGGACTATCTTTGTTACCTCCTGGGACTGGGCCACATGGACCTGAAGACCTTTTTGATTATCTCCACGATCGGGCGTTTTCTGGGAACGGCTCTGTTGACCTTTCAGGGCCATCTGGCCCGGGAAAAAAATTACCTGGTCCTGGGGATCATGATCGGGATCTCGTTATTCCTTCTGGTGGGGGCATATTTCCTTCGTCCCAAGCTGGAGGCCGCTATCCGCCGGCATCGAGACGAACACCATTGGAAGGTCTGTGAAAAACAACGAAAAGAAAAGGGGGCGACCCACCCGGAATGAGAGAAAGAATATATACCATTGATGCCCTGAAAGGCCTTGCGATTCTGCTGGTTGTTTTTGGCCATGCCTTTCCGGGAAATCTTACTAATTTCGATGATAATGTTGTTTTTAGGGTTATATATTCTTTTCATATGCCATTGTTTATGTTTTTGGCTGGATTGGTAGCTGTTTATAATAATGAAAATCCAGTCATTTCATATTTAACAAAGAAGTTTCTTGCGTTGGTTGTGCCATTTATTTTTTGGTATGCATTAGATTACTTTGTGACGGGTGCCTATCATTCTATTGCAGTAAAAACTTATATCGCTAGGATAATCTCGTCTCCAGATTGGGGACTATGGTTTCTTTGGGTTCTGTTTTTGAATTATTGCCTATTAGTACTTTCGGTAAAGATGGAAAAAGGTCTGGGGATATACGCATTTTTGATAACTTTTTTATTGGTGCTGTGGTGTCCTGTTGGAATTCTTGGAATATGGGTACTAAAGAAATTTTTCTTCTATTTTGCCCTAGGGTATTTATTTATGAAGTACAGGAATATTCTAAATGAATATTTATCCCAGATCAAATATTCAGTGATAGTCATTTTCCCGCTCCTGGCCTTACAGTGGCATATGAAAAAAGGTTTTGCCTTTGCACCTGATGTGAAGAATTTTTTCTCTGGAATTGGAATTCAATTTTTATCTGAATATTTTTTATACACCTGTTCGATTGCGGTGGCTGTTTCCGGAATCGTTTGCGCCTATCTATTTATCGATGCGATAAAGAGAAATTTTATCCACAGATACCTTTGTTGGCTCGGAGGGTACACTTTAGATATTTATGTTTGTCATCACCTCTTCTTGGGCTATGGATTCGGGACCGGAACCATAAGAATACTATCCACGGCGATTATGGCTTTGATTATTTCTTTGCTGATATCTATATTGGTTCTTAGGAGAATAAGAATTCTGAATATGCTTTTTTTGGGAGGACGTAAAAATTCAGAAGGTCAAGAGGGCTTGAATAGGGTAGAAATATTCAATAGGGGGAGAATTTTATTAACGAAATCTCTTCAAAAAATATGATCCTACCGTTTCCTTAAAATCACCAGCATCCACTCTCTTTCGGATAACGGGTTTCTTAAGCGGAGGGTCCTTTCCACCTCCATCCGCCGTTTCTTCAGCAACAGTCCTCGTTCTTCGATTTCCTTCTGCCAGTCCATCCCTTTCATCAACAGCAAACGCTGCCGAGAATCCCAAAAGGGCTCTACGGCCTTCAGGACCGCCTCCAGGTTGACCCCACGGCTGATGAAGAATTCCCAAGGGTCGGCCGGAGGATAGGGCAGCGGTTCTTTTCCCAGAAAAACCGGGAAGACCTTCATGGCGGAAAACCCCAGGGTGCGGACGGCTTCCTTCAGAAAACTGACCTTTTTCGCGGTAGCCTCCGCCAGATCGATGGTCAGCGCGGGACGTACGATCTTTAAGGGCAGGCCGGGAAAACCGGCCCCGGAGCCGATATCCAGGAGACGGGCGGTTTCGGGGAGGTGAGGGAGCAGGAGCAGGGAATCCAGGAAGTGCCGGGAAATGATTTCCGCCGGGGTGCGGAGGGAGGTCAGGTTCATTTTCCGGTTCCATTTCAGCAGGAGATCGAGGTAGGCCAGGAATTGGTTGATCTGTTCCGGGGCGAGGTTCAGGTCCAGTGCCCGAGTCCCGCGCATCAGGAGGTCGCGGGCTTCAGTCGGGTCGAGATTCTGGTCCGCGTGGTTGCCTTGGTTCTTTTTCATTAATGCGGAAAACCTAAAAAAACAGATTCAAGGGTTTGGATTTTGAGGTAGGGGCGGGGACTTCGGCGAGCCCTTCGACAAACTCAAGGCCTTGAGTCTACCGAAAGGCTCAGTTGAGCCGTTCATTCCCGCCCGTGGTCCGGTCGCCCTATCCTCGACAGGTTCGGGAGGGTATAAAACCCTCCCCTGGTTTATTGGTGTCAAGAGTTTTTTATAGTTTTTCTTTTGTAAATCAACCTAGCGTCCCACACCATGCCCAACCCTGGTAATTAGAGGGTCTCCACAGAGCCCTAACCTTGCTTAATCGGGGCTATGGTGTGTAAGTGGGGGGCTATGACGCTACAAACGAAGGTCGACAAGTCGCCTTAAAGGGGAGGGTGATAGTCCCCCCACCTACACGCCCAGGTTTCAAGCGGCTAAAGGTAAAGCCACCGGGTTTTCATAATTAACTTGATAGGTACTATGATTACGCGTCAAAGCAAACACCAAGCCCAAAACCTTTCGTGCGATAGCGATCAGCGCTTTCGGCTTAGCCATGCCTTTTTCCAGATGCCGCTGATAGGTATCGTGCATGAGGCCTTTTTTCCGCACCATACCCAAGGCGGCAAAATACAACAGCTTGCGGAGAAAAGCCCGTCCTCTTTTGGATATATGCCTTTTCCCTTGATGCTGCCCCGAACTGACCTCAAACAGATCCAACCCCGCCAGCTTCAACACCTCGGCGATGGTCCGGAATTTTCTGAAATCACCCACTTCGCCAATCAAACCAGCAGCGGTCACCTTCCCGATCCCCTTGATCGACAAAATCGAACCACTATACGGAATTTGATCCAGGGGCTGGTTCATTTTCCCTTCCACCTGCTGGATAAAAGTCTGGGTAGTTTCCAAACCCCTCAACAGTCCCCGTACTTCCAAAAGCATACTCTCTTGCCCCTCCTGAAGCCCCACCGACTGCCGGGCCGCTTCCAGCAAGTCTCCGGCCCGTTCCCGCGGCAATCGCCCGTTGCTGGCCTTTTTCAACTCGGCCGTCAGGGCCGGCAAACCCCGATTAACCAGATGCTGAGGAAGCGGATACCGGTCCAACAGATAGCGAGCGCTTTTCGTCTTCAGTCCCTTCATGACCTGCAAAAACTCCGGAAAAAGGAGAAACACCAGGCCATGCAGTTGGTTCAGCAACACCCCTTGCCGCTCCACCGCCCGTTCCCGGGCCTGGCTCAAACGCCGCAGCTCCGCCGCCGGCCCTTCCGGCACCACTACCGTCAGAAAATGGCCCAGCTCGATAATATCGGCAATCACTTTCGGGTCTTTCTTGTCCGTCTTGTTGGGCGAGTTCCCCTGGAGTTCTTTCATCTTCTTCGTATGCATCGGATTCACTTGCACCAACTCTACCGGACGATCCTTCAGATAATGAACCAACGGTTCACCATACGCGGCGGTCGATTCAAAACCCAAAACTACTCTTTCCAGCTTATGTTTGGCCTGGGTTTCTTGAATCCGGTTCCACAATTTTTCAAACCCCGGTCGATCATTGGAAAACTCAAAGGGCTTTATCTCCGCCCGATTCGGACATCGGCCATATCCCACATTGACCCTTTTCCCGATGTCCACCGTGATCAGCAATGTTTTTTCGTTGATCCGTTTCTCGCTTTTTGGTTTAATGAGTTCCATGGCTATGCTCCTTTCGGGGATTCGGAGTTAACCAACTTGCCCGTCGGAACTCCAATCTTAAAAGAGTATAGCCTTTTTTTTCGGCCTCAACTACTCTTTGCTGGAATATAGCAAGCTACGAAAAATCCGAGTGACTACACGAGGGTTGAGAAGCCGTCTTTTAACCGGCAACTTGCAACCGGCAACCGGTAACCAGGCTATTTCCCGACACAGAACCGGCTGAAGATCTTTTCCAGGACATCCTCCGTAGTCGTCTTCCCTACCAGAGATCCCAATTGCTCCAGGGCCTCTTGCATATTGACTGCAATAAATTCCACCGATACCTTTTGGCTCATTTCACGGTGTGCAACCTGCAGGGCTTCGAGGGCTTTTTCCAAAACGATTTTCTGGCGCAGGGTGGGGACTAGAGCCGGGGTGGTCTCCAGGGGATGGTCCTTTTGAAACCATTCCAACACCCGATTTTTCAAAGCCTCCAATCCTTCTCCGGTCCTGGCCGACAGAGTTAGTCGGCGGCCGTGGGGGAAAGCCCTCAAGAGTTCCTGCTCTTCCAAGCCGGCGGGCAAATCCATTTTGTTGAGGATGATAAAATGCGGCTGGTCCTTGATCTCCTCATACAGGTCCCGGTCTTTTTCATCCATCGGGGAGGAACGATCCAGCAGGAACAGGACCAGGTGGGCCTCCGTCATTTTTTGGCGGCTTCGGGCAATACCGGCCTGTTCGACTTCCTCCCGGGTCCGATGGATCCCGGCCGTATCAATCAGACGGAAGGGAATCCCTTGAATCGTCAGGGGTTCCTCGATCGTGTCCCGGGTAGTCCCGGGAACGGCGGTAACGATAGCCCGTTCTTCCTGCAGCAGGCGATTGAGCAGGCTGGACTTGCCCACATTCGGCTTGCCCACGATAACCAGGTTAATCCCTTCCCGAAAAATTCGCCCGTCATCGTAGGCTTGGATTAAAATTTTCAGGGGTTGTAAGGCTTGTTGGGTCAGTTTTTGATTCCAGGTCTGGGGGCTGACGATCTCCAGTTCCTCATCGGGGAAATCGATGGCGGCCTCCAGTTGAGCCAGCAGGGAAAGCAGGTGGTCTTGAATGGCGATTATTTTTTCCTTGAGTTCACCTTTCAGCAGTTTGTTGGCTTGGAACAGGGCCTGATCACTTTGGGCCTGGAGCAGTTCAATGACCCCTTCGGCCTGGGTCAGATCGATGCGGCCGTTCAGGAAGGCCCGGAGGGTAAATTCGCCGGGCGCGGCCAGACGGGCCCCCTGGCTTAGGACCAGATGCAGGATCTTTCTCAGCACCAGGGGACCGCTGTGGCAGTTGATTTCCACCAGGTCTTCCCGGGTATAGGTCTTCGGAGCGGCCATGTAGCTCAGGAAGACCTCGTCCAGCGGTTGGCGGGTGGCGGGGTCTAAAATCCGACCCAGGACCAGATGATGGGTTTTTATTCTGGAGGCGGGCCGGTGAGGAATAAATAATTTTCGGGCGATGGGCCAGGCCCGGGGACCGCTTAAGCGAATAATCCCGATCGCGCCGATCCCTGAGGGAGTGGAAACGGCCGCGATTGTTTCACGGTTTTCCATCAAAAATTTGGAGTCGGATTATTCTTCCGGGGGAGGGGTCTCCGCCGCCGGGGGTTTCCTGTTGGTCGAGGAGATGATGATTTTTTTCATCGCCCCTTCCCCCCGGCTGATGGTTTTCAGGGTTTTATCTTTTTCCAGGGCCACGTGGACGATTCTTCGGTCATGGGCATTCAAGGGGCTCATCACCACCGGTTTCCCGGTTTTTTTGGATTTTTCGGCCAGCCGTAAGGCCAGGGTGGATAAATATTTTTTCCGCCGATCCCGATACCCGCCGCTGTCCAGGACTAATTTGATTTTATCCGGGGTCAAGCGGGAGAGGACCCGGCTTAAAATATATTGCAGGGCATCGATCGTTTGGCCCTGGCGGCCGATCAACAGGCCGCTCTTTTCGCCCTCCACGACAATGGTTATGGTATTGCCCTCGGTTTTCACCTTCAACTGAGCTTCCAGTTCCATCAACGCGAGGATTTTCCCGGCGATAGTCTCCATTTCCCCGGCCAGTTCGGTTTTATCCCTCGGCATCGGGCTTTTCATGGGGAGGGGTTCATTCTCCAGGGCCGGCTCGATCTTTTCTTCCACCAGCAGGGCTTTGATTTTCGCCTTTTTGGTGCCCACAATACCGAAAATGCCGGTGGATCCGGCGGAAAGGACCTCGATTATCCAGTTTATCTCTGGAAACCTTGAGTTCCCGGCAGGCGATTTCAATGGCCTCTTCGACCGTTTTTCCTTCAACCTCAAGCTGAGCCATAGGTACCCCCCGTAGGCTGAATCAATTCTTAGACTGGTTGATATAGTATTGTTGACCTATGGATAGGACATTATTGACCAGCCAGTATAAAACCAATCCCGCGGCAAAGTTGATAAACATGAAAGTGAAGACGACCGGCAGGAAGAGCATGACCTTGGCCTGGGTCGGATCGCCTGTGGTCGGAGTCATTTTTTGTTGGATGAACATGGAGGCCCCCATGAGCAGGGTCAGAACCGGAATCCCTTCCCCGACATAAGGAATCGGGACACCGATCGGCAGGCGGTCCGGCGCGGCCAGGTCGTTGATCCAAAGTAAAAAAGGAGCGTGGCGGAGTTCGATGGCATAACCCAGCAGGCTGTAGAGGGCGAAAAACACCGGTATCTGGATCACCATGGGCAGACAGCCGCCCATGGGATTGACCTTGTAGGTCTTATACAGGGCCATCATTTCCTGGTTCATCTGTTCCTGGTTGTCCTTATGTTTTTCCCGGATCTTGGCCATCTTAGGCTGCAGTTTCTGCATGTCCTTCATGGACTTGTAGCTTTTATGGGTCAAAGGCCAGAAGATGATTTTTACCAGGATGGTCAACAGGATAATGGCCCAGCCATAATTATGGAGATACCCGTAAAAAAAATTCAGCACCCAGAGCAAGGGCTTGGAGACAATGTCGAAGAATCCGAAATTGACGGCCTTATCCAGTTGCAGGTTCAAGGATTTCAAGATAGCGATATCCCGCGGGCCGAAATAGAGGGCATACTGAAAGGTTTTTTCCGCGCCGGCCGCCAGGTTGAGCGGGGGCAGGACAAAGGCCGTCTTCAAAAGCTCCGGGCCGGGGCCGCTGGTTTTCAGGCTGACGATCCCCTCGCTTTCCACGGGCGCGAGGGCGGACATAAAATAGGTGTCGGACAGGGCCCCCCACTCGATTTTCCCCGTCAGAACCGATTCCTTGTCGAAATTGTCGATACCTTTTTCTTCATACTTGCCGTTGATCAAGGTCAGTTGACCCTGGAAGGCGGCGGCGGCGGCGTCGGTCTTCGGAAACTTATTTTGGAACAAAAGGGCTAAGTTGTCCTCCAGGGGGTTTGAGGCGCCGTTGATGACCTTCAACTCCAGGCCAATGCGGTAGGAATCATAAGAAAAGGTAAAGGTCTTGATCACGGTTATTCCCTGATCGGACACGGAACGAAAGTTCAGGACGCCCTGAGGCTGCTGCGGGGTCAATTCCAGGGAAGTCCGATCCGCCCGAAAAAAGGCCAGGGTTAAGGGAGGTTGGCTTTTCTTGATCCATTCCAATTGCAGGGGATACTGGTCGGCCTCCTGGACCTGGATCAATTCTTTGAGGGCCTTGTCCCCCAACCGTTCTTTATAAGCGGTTAATTTAAAACTCTTTAAGCTCCCTCCCCGTTCGGAAAAGACGGCTTCAAACCATTTGGATTTAACGGTGATGTCTTTACCTGGTTTGGCGGGGGAGGGGGCCGAGGGCTTCGCTGGGATGTCCGAGGCGGCCGTAATGGCAGGTGCGGCGGTCTTGGAGTCAACGATCGGCGTGCCGGACGTTGGTCCCGGGCTGGGAGTCGGCGGTTTAACCGGTTCCTGGGGTGCGAGAAAAAAGGAGTACAACACGAAAACCGCCACAGACAGGGCGAAGGCCAAGATAACTTTTTTATCCATCATAGTGTTGATCGGCTCCGGGTCAATGTCGTTATGCCGGTCCTTAACGGACGGGGTCAAACCCACCCGGTGAGAAAGGGTGGCAGCGCCCTATCCTTTTCAAGGACAGGACAATCCCCCGGCAGAGACCATAGGTTTGAATGGCCTGGATGGCGTATTCCGAACAGGTGGGATAAAAACGGCAGGACGAGGGAAACAAGGGAGAAATGACCCGTTGATAACCCCGGATCCCGATCACAAGAACGCTCTGAAGGAGGCCGTATCCTAACCTGATCAAACCAATAGGGGGGTCAACTCTTCCACAACCTGATGGTATGTTAATGGGCTCGATCCTTTTAGTGCAATAATGATGATATCCCGGGAGGGCGGGAGACGGTCCTTGTTCCGGCGAAAAAATTCCCGCAAACGCCGTTTGATCCGGTTGCGTTCCACGGCCCCTCCCCGCTCTTTTCCAACGGACAATCCCAACCGGGGACGTTCCCAGGTATTCGGTTTAATAACGACCAAGAAGTGGGCCAGACGCAGTTTTCGGGTTTGCGGCAGTCGTTGAATAAAGTCGCGATGTTTCCGGACCCGGTCTTCCGGTCGAAAGGATTGGGCTCCTGCCCCCGCCAATACTGATTACCTCACCGCTTTTGTCCGTGGGGAAAGGCTTCTAAACCGCTAAGCGCTTTCGTCCCTTGGCCCGGCGACGGTTAATGACGTTTCTTCCGGCCCGGGTACTCATGCGTACCAAAAAGCCATGGGTCCGGGAGCGTTTAATGTTGCTGGGCTGAAATGTTCTTTTCATTCGACTGACTTCTCCTTAGATCAGGGTAAACTTTATTTAAAACACAGGGATGGTTTTCTGTCAAGTTATATTTATGCTTGAGGAAAGAGCCCGGTGATTTTCCGAAGGGGAAGAGGGGAAGGTGGCGGGCACCAGGGTCGGGAAGACAGGGTGATAGAAACGGCCTGCACGTCCACCCGAATCAGAGCGGACGTGCAGGCGGAAGGGATGACCCGGTCCTCCCGGGTCGAGATTACTGGACGCTGATCTCTACGCGCCGGGCGGCCTCCTCGGATCCGCTGCCGGTTGCCTCCTGTGGTTTTTGCAACAGGAGGCGGTCTTCGGCGATCCCGGCAGCCACCAGGGCGGCCTTAATGGCCTGCGCTCGATTTTTAGCCAATTCTTCGTTTTTCATTTTATCCCCGGTCGGGTCGTGAAATCCCGAAATCGAGAACTTGGCCTGGGCGTTGGCTTTGGCAAACTCCAGCACCGGTTTCAACGTCTGCTCGGCATCGGCCGGCAGGACTGCTCCACCGGTAGCGAAAAAGATTTTGGCCAAGGCCGCCGTCGCCGCCGGAGCGGTAATCTGGGCGGTCGGGGCGGTAATCTGCGCCGGGACCGGTGCCGCCTTCATGCCGCCTGCAATCAGCGGGACGATCAGCAGGGCCACGATGTTCATGACCTTGATCATCGGGTTGATGGCCGGACCGGCGGTATCCTTATAGGGATCGCCGACGGTATCGCCGGTGACCGAGGCCTTATGACCATCGCTGCCCTTCTTATGCACGACGCCTTTATCGTCCGTGACGCCGTCTTCAAAGGATTTTTTAGCGTTGTCCCAGGCGCCGCCGCCGGAGGTCATGGCGATGGCCTGGAAGAGGCCGGTCAGGATGCATCCGATCAGCAGACCGCCGAGCGCCTTCGGCCCGAGGATAAAGCCGACCAGGATAGGAGCTACGACCGGGAGCAGGGCCGGCACCATCATCTCCTTGATGGCCGATTTGGTGACGATATCCACGCACTTGCCGTACTCCGGTTTGCCGGTGCCTTCCATGATGCCCGGAATCTCCCGAAACTGCCTCCGGACCTCTTCGACGACGCCGCCGGCCGCCCGGCCGACTGCCAGCATCAACCGGCCGCCGTAGTAGTAAGGGATCAGCCCGCCGATAAAGAGGCCGGCAATGACCATGGGATCGGAAAGATCAAAGGTGATTTTTTGCCCGACCTTCTCAAAGATTTTTTCCAGTTCACGGGAATATTCCGCGAAAAGAACCAGGGCGGCCAGACCGGCTGAACCGATAGCATAGCCTTTGGTGACCGCCTTGGTGGTATTGCCGACCGCATCGAGCGGATCGGTAATTGCCCGGATTTCGGGAGGAAGCTCGGCCATCTCGGCGATACCGCCGGCGTTATCCGTGATCGGTCCATAGGAGTCGATGGCCACCACGATGCCGGTCATGGAGAGCATGGAAACCGCGGAAAGGGCGATAGCAAAGAGACCGCTGCTCGGATTGCCGCTGAATCCGCCGCCGAGGGCATAGGAACCGAGAATGGCGCCCACGATAACCAGGGCCGGCAGCGCCGTCGCTTCCATACTCATGGCCAGGCCGGCGATGACGTTGGTGCCGTGGCCGGTGAGGCTGGCCTTGGCGATGGTTTTCACCGGCCGGAACTGATTGGCGGTGTAGTACTCCGTGATCCAGACGATAAGGCCGGTCAGAACCAAGCCGATAAGGGCTGTGCCGAAGATGCTGGCGGGGGTGAAACCGCCGGTTTTGTCGCCCAGACCCCCCATGAACCAGACGGTTACGGCATAAAAGGCGATAGCCGCGAGCACACCCGATACGGCCAGACCCTTATACAAGGCGCCCATGATGTACTGCTTGGCGCCAAGCTTTACGAAATAAGTACCGATGATGGAAGCAATGATCGAAACCCCGCCCAGGAGCAGCGGAAATTCGACCCAGGGGCTGTCGGAGCCGAAAACCGACTTGGCCAGCAGCATGGCGGCCACCAGCGTTACCGTGTAGGTTTCATACAAATCGGCCGCCATACCGGCGCAGTCACCCACGTTGTCGCCCACGTTGTCGGCGATAACCGCCGGGTTGCGGGGATCGTCTTCGGGGATGCCGGCTTCCACTTTGCCGACCAGATCGGCCCCCACGTCGGCCGCCTTGGTGTAGATACCGCCGGCGATCCGGGCGAAGACGCTCATCAGGGAGCAGCCGAAGCCGAGGCCGATGAGGGCATGAAAGGCCGCCTCACCCGCATAAGCCCTGGCAACCGCGAAATACCCCGCCAGACCGATGATGCCGAGACCGACCACCATGATGCCCGTGACCGAACCGCCCTTGAATGACAGGGTCAACGCGGCCTGGATCCCCTTGGTGGCCGCCTGGGTGGTTCGGACGTTGGCCCGCACCGTCACGTACATGCCCACAAACCCGGCAAAGGCCGACCCGGCTGTCCCGATAAGGAACCCGATGGCCGTCCAGATGCCCAGGGCCGGGACCACGGCAATAAGGATCAGCAGAATCACGGCCACTATGGCTACGGTCTTGTATTCACGGGCCAGAAAGGCATAGGCCCCTTCCTTGACCGCATTGGAGATATCCTGCATCCGTTTGGAACCGGCGTCCTGCTTGGACACCCAGGCCGCGGTCATGAGGGCGTACACCACCCCGGCGGCGCCGCAGATAAGTGAAAATAAAATAATGTCCATAAACGTTCTCTCCTCTCCTCCTTAAAGTTGAAATGAATAAAAAATCAAAGGTGTTACGTAATTCCCCCGCACGGTCTCCGATCCCACCTCCTTTTTAAGAATTTGGGTTATTTCTTCATTTTTTACTGCCTGATATTGAAAATTGGGAAATGCTGGATGAATTGTGAATATTTTTACAGAGTCCATCCGCTTCTATCATACCGCCTATTTGATGTCAAGAATTTTTAAGGTTTTCTATGGCCTTGAAAAGGTTGGGATTCCCCCCTTTTTTTCTTGACAGAGAGGAAGGGCTGAGAATAAAACTAAAGACCTGAAGGCCATTCCATTTTCTGAATTATTTAAGAGGAGAGATCCATGGAGAAAGAAGACGGGGAAATCGCCCGGATGCAACTGAATACCACTGATTACCTCTTGTTTTCAGTGAAGGAATATAAGGGTAAAAGCTATGTTGACCTTCGCAAGTACGTTATTTCCGATACCTATTCCGGCTTCACCAAACAAGGGGTCCGTTTCATTTCCGATTTGTTCCCCGAATTTGAAGCCCATCTGGAGCAAGTCAAAAAAGCCCTCCCCAAAAAGGATTAAACCGCAGGCCGGATCCGGGCAAGAAATTTCTTGACAGGCCTATGGTTCCCTGATAACCATATTGTAATCATATTATAATCACATCATAGTTACCGACCGGGCCGAACCCGTTAGGTTCATAAATGATCAAATTTCAAAATTGACATGTTTTTGTTTTGATCATTTGGATTTTGGACCTTCGTGCTTGTTTCGAATTTCGTGCTTCGTATTTCGAATTTAGGTCCTCTTGTTCAAATAGCACAGATAAATTCTCAGATTAAAATATGTAAGCAACAATTTAAGTTAAGGAGGGCGTTATGAAGTACTGGGATGAAAAGTTCGAGACCATGTCAGTAGAAGCCAGGCAGGATTTCCAGTTCACCCAATTAAAGAAGACGGTCAACTGGGTTTACGAGAAAATCCCTTTTTATAAAAACAAGCTGGAGGACCTGGGGGTAAAGCCTACGGATATAAAATCGTTAGCTGATTTGGCCAAACTGCCCTTCACCGTCAAAAACGACCTGCGGGACAATTATCCTTTTGGCCTCTGCGCCGTTCCGGTCCAGGACCTGGTCCGGGTCCACGCCTCCTCCGGCACCACCGGCAAACCCATCACCGGTCCCTATACGGCGGACGATCTGGAGCAATGGACCGATTGCATGGCCCGGAATATGACGGCGGCCGGGGTGCGGTCCAATGACATCATTCAGAATGCCTACGGGTATGGATTGTTCACCGGCGGACTCGGCTTCCACCAGGGAGCCACCAAAATCGGGGCCACGTTAATTCCCACCTCCTCCGGACAGACGGAACGTCAGATCACCATCATGCAGGATTTCAGAAGCACGGTACTCTTCTCCACCCCCTCCTATGCCCTGACCATGGCCGAAAAGGCCGCCCAGATGGGTGTGGATATGAAATCCCTGGCTCTCCGGGTGGGGGTCTTCGGGGCCGAACCCTGGACCGTGGAGATGCGCAAGGAAATTGAGGAACGGATGGGCATTAAGGCCCACGAGGCCTATGGTCTGACCGAATTGGGGGGGCCGGGGGTGGCCTTCGACTGCGAGGTCCAGGACGGATACCTGCACGTCAACGAAGACCATATCCTGATTGAAATCATCGATCCCGTCACCGGGGAGGTCCTGCCCCTGGGTCAAAAAGGGGAGTTGGTTTTTACCGCCATCCAGCGTCAGGCCATGCCGCTCTTACGCTACCGCACCCGGGATATTACCTCCATCAAACAGGAAAAATGCGCCTGCGGACGGACTCTGGTAAAAATGGAAAAGGTCTATGGACGCAGCGACGATATGTTGATTATCAGCGGAGTCAATATTTTCCCTTCCCAGGTCGAAAGCCTGCTGCTGGATCAGAAAGAGGTGGAGCCCCAATACGTCATTATCGTGAAAAAGAAGGGCTACCTGGACACATTGGAGGTGCATGTGGAGGCCAAACCGGCGGTCTACGAGGCCGGGGCGGAAATAATCAAAGGGGCCGAGCAAAAAATCGAAAATCATATCAGGGGGATGATCGGGATCGGGATGAAGGTTAGGTTGGTGGCCCCGGGGACGATCACCCGGAGTGAAGGCAAAGCCAAGCGGGTCATCGACGAACGCAAAAAATAAGCGTATGCAAAAGGAGTTGATGGGGTAAAAAAAACAATATTCACCGCAAAGACGCCAAGGACGCAAAGATTAAATTATTTTTCTTTGAGCCCTTGGCGTCTTTGCGGTGAACAGTCTTTTCTGGTTCTTTTGGCCTGATGAAACTACTGCTGCACACCTGCTGCGCCCCCTGCACCATCTACCCGTTGAAGGTCCTGCGGGAACAGAACCACCAGGTCACCGGGTATTTCTACAATCCCAACATCCATCCTTACCGCGAATTTGCCAAACGAAAAGCCACCCTGGAGGAGTACGCCGTCCAGGCGGACCTGCAAGTCCTCTTTAATCCGGGCTATGACCTCGAGGAATTTCTATCCCAAACCCGCCCCTGGGGGCCGGACCGCTGCCGGACCTGCTACCGGATGCGGCTCACGGTCGCCGCGCAGGAAGCCCGGGCGCAGTCCTTCGAGGCCTTCACCACCACCCTCCTGTACAGCCGTTTTCAGAAACATGATTGGATCAGGGAAGTGGGGGAGGAAGTCGGGAACCGCTATGAGATCCCCTTCTATTACCAGGATTTCCGGGCCGGCTGGAACGAGGGGATAAAGGAGTCCAAAGCCCTCGGCCTTTACCGCCAACCCTATTGCGGCTGCATCTTCAGCGAAAAAGAACGGTTTCTTCGATCGCAAGATGCATAGCAATTAAATTGAAGAGGTTTCCAAAAAGCAGTAAATATGGGCGTTTCGAGTGTTTTCTTTCAAATAGGAACTTAATAAAACGCCCCACCTGAAAATAGGGCGGGTCGTAGAGCATCTCCTAAGTCATGACGGCCAGCCAATCTCATGCATCGAAGATTTTTTCGTGCCGGTTGTCCTTGGATTGGTATAAGATCGGGGACTTTTCCAGGAGGTATATAATTCCTTCCTGAGAAAAATAGACCCAGCTTCATGGATTTCTGGGCCGGAAATCCCCTTACTGGACGGAAGCCACCACAAGGACCCATAAGGTGACCAAACCCCTTATCTGGATCGGTCTCCTGCTGGCCATTATCGGAGGACTGATTACCTATCGGAAGAGCGGTTTATCGGGCGGGGCCTCTTTTCATTTATTCATCGCCATTTTTTTGGTATTAAACGGTCTTTTCCTCAGCTTTAGGGTCAGCCCCTTCTTATTAAAACGGGAAAAAGAGGGCCGATCAGATGAATTATTGCCTGCTTCTTTGCAGGTAAAAATCACCATCAGTTTCATCGTTCTGAAGCTCGCAACTCCCTTCGAGGAGTTTCAGGCAGAACGAGATCTCATGAAATGGTTATAAATTAGGACATTTTTTCCACTAACTTTTTTACGAGATCCTCTTCCCCATGCATAGCCAGCTTGTCTCCTTTTGTTGCGCGGATTTCAAGTCTCAACTCTGAAAGGTAGGATTCGAGGACCTTCTTCAGTAGATCGCGCTCTTTATCGTTTATTTCCAAGTTCATGGTTATGACCCTCCTTTTCAGTTTTAAAAAATTCGTTGATATTTATCTGGAATTACCACTTCATTACCCGGTACAAAGA
Organism: uncultured delta proteobacterium; assembly: GCA_963716045.1. Taxonomy (GTDB): domain Bacteria; phylum Desulfobacterota; class RBG-13-43-22; order RBG-13-43-22; family RBG-13-43-22; genus CAVQSS01. Next base: position 63,885 of record CAVQSS010000030.1, read on the forward strand.
GGTCGAGGTTGATTTGAAATGTTTACTGATAGTTCAATTTAGGGAAAGATAGGTCTCTTGTCAAGAAATATAGAATAATTTTTCATCCGTTACCTTGAAGTGGAAAGGAATTTTCCTTTGGACCGTCACCCCGCCGCACCAGAAGTCCTGATCATTTTCCCCCATCAATTGTTCCAAGACCACCCCGGATTATCGAAAACACGTCAAATTATTCTCTTCGAGGACCAGCGGTTCTTTTACGATCCTGAAGAAAAGCTCCTTTTTCATAAAAAGAAACTAATGCTTCACCGGGCTTCGATGCGTCGGTATGGAGACTGGCTGCAATCAAAGGGCTACCGTGTTGATTATCTCGATTATCGGTCCTCCCCCGCCCTGGAAAACTTGGCCAAAAACCTGGAGCAGTTCAAATGCGGGCGAATGGTCTTCTGCGACCCGGTGGACCGGGTTTTAGAGGGAAGGCTTGCCGGATTGAGCGCTCGTACCGGGCTGGAAATCTCCCGGCTGCCCTCGCCCGGTTTTCTGACCTCCCGGGGTTGGATTAAGGATTTTTTTCGGGAAGCCCGCCATTATTCCCTCACCTCGTTCTATATCGCCCAGAGAAAGCGTTTAGACGTCCTGATCCGGGACGGGAAACCGCTGGGTGGAAAATGGAGCTTCGACCCGGAGAACCGCAAGCGGATCCCGGCGAAGATCCGAATCCCGGAGTTGCCCCGGATCCGGCAGGATGGCTATATCAGGGAAGCCCGCCTCTACGTGGAAAAAAAATTTCCCCGGCATCCTGGGGAGACCGGTAATTTCATTTATCCGGTTTCCCATCAGGAGGCGCGGAAATGGCTGGCCGGTTTTTTGGAAACCCGGTTGGCCTATTTCGGGGACTTCCAGGACGGAATCCTGCGGGCGGATTCCTTTCTGTTCCATTCCCTGCTCAGCCCGCTCCTGAACATCGGACTGCTGACCCCGGAAGTGGTCGTTCGCGAGACACTGGAGTATTTTCAAGCGCATCCCGACCGGATTCCCCTGAACGCCCTCGAGGGTTTCCTCCGGCAAATCATCGGTTGGCGGGAGTTCGTCCGGGCAGTCTATCTCATGTCCGGAGAGCGGGAAAGGTCGGCCAATTTCTGGGACCACCGGCGTCCGCTACCGTCTTCTTTTTACTCGGCAACGACGGGGATGGATCCGGTGGACACTGTCCTTCGAAGGGTCAACCTTCACGGTTACGCTCATCACATCGAGCGGCTGATGGTGCTGGGCAATTTCCTCCTGCTCTGTGAGATCGACCCCCGGGAAGTCTACCGCTGGTTCATGGAGATGTTCATCGATGCCTACGACTGGGTAATGGTTCCCAATGTCTTCGGGATGAGCCAGTACGCCGACGGAGGGCTGATTACCACCAAACCCTATTTCAGTTCCTCCAACTACCTGCGCAAGATGAGCGATTTCCCCCGGGGCGACTGGTGCCCGATTTGGGACGGCCTCTACTGGCGGTTTGTTCTAAAACACCGGGATTTTTTCGAGCGGAACCCCCGTCTATCGGTCATGGCCTCCCAACTCAAGAAAATGGGCCCGGACAAATTGGCTGGACACCTAAAGATCGCCGAGGCGTTTTTAAGCCGCCTTAATTGAAAAACCCGGCCTTCCGAGATACATGAAAATATTCCAGCTTTTCGTTTTTTCGTATGGTATGATAAACTTATAGACCTATGGTCCTGGAAACCCTGCGGCCTCAGCCGCTGCGCCCGCTTCTTGACGACTAAATGAATTGCAGGAGGAACCCATGCCCACCTTGAAGTCCGGAGACAAGGCCCCGGCCTTTACCCTGCCGGATCAGATTGGAAACAAGGTCAAGCTATCCGATTTCAGAGGATCCAAACTGCTTTTGTACTTCTATCCCAGGGCCGGGACCTCCGGCTGAACTGTCCAGGCGGAAGGCGTCAGGGACGCCCTGGAGGAGTTTAAAAAGTTGAAGGTGGCGGCGGTCGGGATCAGCCCCGATCTGCCCGCCAGGCTGAAGCAGTTCGATGAACAGCATGGTTTGGGATTCCCCCTGCTTTCCGATCCGGACCATAAAACCGCAGAAGCCTACGGGACCTGGGGGGAAAAATCGATGTATGGAAAAAAGACTTGGGGGATCATCCGCTCCGTATTTCTGCTGGACGAAAAAGGAAAAGTCGCCGGTGCCTGGTACAAAATCAGTCCCCGGGATACCGTACCGAAGGTCCTGGCGGCTCTGGAAGGAGGTTCCTGATGACTGAACCCGTAGAGCGGGGACCCCTGGATATGGTACCCGAGAGCGGCTCTGACCCGGAACCGGCTCTGAAGGAAAGGCTGGCCGACCTGTTTCGGACTCAGCAACTGGCTGTGTTGGCCACGCAGCGGGAAGGGCAGCCCTACAGCAATCTGGTGGCCTTTACGGCCACGCCGGACCTGCAGGGGCTGATCTTTGCCACGGCTAGGTCGACACGGAAGTTCGAAAACCTGGCCGCCGATCCCCGGGCCTCGCTCTTGATCGACAACCGCTCCAACCGGGCGGCCGATTTTCGCGAGGCCATGGCCGTGACGGCCGTGGGCAGGGTGGTGGACCTGACCGATGATCGAAAGGCGGGGATGCTCGACCTCTACCTGGGGAAACACCCCCATCTGAAAGAATTCGTCGAAGCCCCCACCTGTGCCCTGCTGCTGCTGGAAGTCGAGGTATACATCACCGTGGAGCGTTTTCAGAAGGTCCTGCAGTGGCGGCCCCGGGCGTAACCTGGATCCTGACCTCCCAGGAAATCGACGAAAAGAGTAGGGACCAGGTCGGCGGCAAGGCCCTGGCCCTGGCGGCCTTGACGCGGGCCGGATTTCAGGTCCCGGCATTTTCCTGTGTGCCCGCGGGCGCCTACCGGGAATATCTCGAGCGGACCGGCCTGGGGGCCCGGATATTTTTCGAGCTCCAGCGCAAGCCCTTCGAGGAGATGCGCTGGGAAGAGATCTGGGATGCCGCCTTACGGATACGGACCCTTTTTCTGCAGACGGCCATACCCCCGGACCTGGAGGGTAGACTGCGGCCTGAACTGGAGAGGGCCTTCGGAAACCGGCCGGTGGTGGTCCGATCCTCCGGGATCGGTGAGGATTCCGCCGGGGTGTCTTTTGCCGGCCTCCATGAATCTTTCATCAATCTTCGGGGCCCGGACGAGATTCTGAAGCATATCCGGCTGGTCTGGGCCTCCCTCTGGTCCGACCGGGCGCTCCTGTACCGCCAGGAATTGGGCTTGACCATTGAACGCAGTGCCATGCCGGTGGTGATTCAGGAGCTGATTGGCGGAGAGCGGTCAGGAGTGGTCTTTTCTCAGAACCCCAATGACCCGGCCCAGGCCGTAATTGAGGCCGTGTACGGCCTGAACCAGGGCCTGGTGGACGGGACGGTGGAGCCGGACCGCTGGATCCTGGACCGGGTCGACGGACGGGTACTATCCCATCACGGGGTGGCACGGGAGAAACGGATGGCCCCCCGAGGCGGCGGGATCGGTCTGGAGGAGGTTCCGCCCGGCCTGAAAGACAAACCGCCGTTGGGTACGGATGAAATCCAGGACCTGTGGGAGACCGCCCGCCGGGCCGAACAATCCTTCGGCAGTCCCCCAGGACGTGGAATGGACTTGACCGGAATGACGCACTGGTTGTACTTCAGTCCCGCCCGATCACCACGTTGGCCGGCGGGCAAGACGGGGATATCCGTTCCTGGTATTTAAGCCTCCGTCGCAGTTTCGATAATTTGAAGGGTCTGCGAAAAAAAGTGGAGGAGGAGATCATCCCGGGGATGGAGGAAGAGGCCGTGCGCTGGGCCGAGATGCCCCTGAAAGATTTTTCGGATAACGCCCTGGGCGATGAAATCAGCCGGCGCCGGGAGCGCCTCGACCATTGGAACGGCGTTTACTACCGAGACTGCATCCCCCTGGCCCATGGGATGCGCCTCTTCGGACAGTTTTACAATGATAGCCTCCGTCCGGCTGACCCTTATGAATTCATCGAGCTGCTCCGTCCCAATCGCCTGACCGGCATGGATCGCAATCGGACACTGGAAGAGTTGGCCGGGATGATCAGACAGGATGCCTCCCTGAAGGAGAAAATTTGGACCGAAGGCCGGCCGCCCTCCTTTTCCTTTTTTTCGGAACGGCTGGCTGCTTTCAGGGAACAATTGCCGTTCCCGGCTCTGATGGCCGGGCAGGGAGGTCCTGGGGTAATTCCCAGCCCGACCCGTTGGTCCGTTTCCTCTTCACTCTGGCGGCGCGGGAAGCGGCGGAAGAGGTGCGATAAAGGGAAAGGACCCGGGGGCGCTGGAAAATAAATTTTTCGGACATTTCCAAACGGAGAAATTGGATTTCGCTGCCGGGCTGCTGGATCTCGGGCGGGCCAGCTACCGGCTGCGGGACGATGACAACGTTTCTCTGGGCAAACTGGAAGCCCAGTTGAACAAAGCGGTCCGGGAAGGGGAGGGGCAGGTTGGCGGCCCGGGGGCGGATTTCCCGGTGGACTTCCCTGGAGATTCGGAACTCGTCCGGGCTTTGCAAGCACCGGATTACCTTCCGTCGCTGAAGGAGGTCGAAGATCTGCACCGTAAAGAAATCAAAACGAAGGTCAAAGCCCGCCAGTTGATCGGCCAGCCGGCCGGTCCGGGGATCGCCACCGGGCGGGCCCGGGTGATCCGGGATCCTTCCGAGCTGTTTCAATTTCAAAAGGGGGAGATCCTGGTCTGCGACGCCGTGGACCCCAACATGACCTTCGTGGTCCCCCTGGCTGCCGGGATCGTGGAACGGCGGGGAGGGATGCTGATCCACGGGGCCATCATCGCCCGGGAATACGGGTTGCCCTGCGTGACGGGAATTCCGCAAGCCACCGAGCTAATCCAAAACGGTGAGACGATCACCGTGGACGGCTATTTGGGTCTGGTCATTCAGGGTGAACCGGGCGGCGCGCTGGTGGGATAAGCAGGACCATCGCCATCTTGGCGCTGTCCCGAACCAACCCCGTTCAAATAAGACTCCCATCATGAATTTAGGATAATCCGCCGGGATGGACGGTTTTATTTCCAGAATGGGCTTATTATAGCGGATCGGTTGACAAACCATTTTAATGTCATACATTTTAAATACTTAAACCTGCCCAGGGAATGGGGACACGAGCCGGGTTTTTGGGTCCACCAATACGGTCTCATTAGGGAAGATCAGCCGCATGACCCCTGAAAATCCGCGACCTACTGAAAATCCTATGTGGATTTCCATCATCCGCTGGGTGGACAACTATGCCGTCAGGCCGGCAATTCCCCCGGGAGAAGAACGGAAGGTGGACTGGGTCCGCATTATCCCCTTCATATTCCTGCACGTCATGTGCCTGGGGGTTTTTTTCGTGGGCTGGAGCCCGGCGGCCCTGTGGACCGCTCTCTTTCTCTACGTTGTCCGCATGTTTGCCATCACCGGGTTTTATCACCGCTACTTTTCGCACAATACCTTCAAGGCCTCCCGACCCTGGACTTTTCTCTTCGCCGTTCTGGGCAACACGGCCGTCCAGCGGGGGCCCCTGTGGTGGGCCGCCCACCATCGGCACCACCATAAATATTCCGATCAGAAAGAGGACATCCACTCGCCGGTGCAGCACGGTTTCTGGTGGAGTCATCTGGGCTGGCTGACCTCCCTGCGGAACTTCCCGACCAGACTGGAACTGGTCAAGGACTGGGCCCGGTTTCCGGAACTGCGTTTTCTGGACCGTTTCGACATCCTCGTGCCCCTGGCCTTGGCCGTCGCGCTGTATGGGTTCGGTTCCCTTCTGGAGGCCAAGGTACCGGCCTGGGGAACCAACGGTCTCCAGATGCTGATCTGGGGGTTTTTCGTTTCCACGATGGTGTTGTTTCACGCCACCTGCACCATCAACTCCCTGGACCATCTCTGGGGGACTAAGCGGTTCCGTACCGGCGACGAAAGCCGCAACAACCCCCTGCTGGCCCTGATCACCCTGGGAGAGGGGTGGCACAACAACCACCACCATTATCCCGTTGCCGCCCGCCAGGGCATCTACTGGTGGGAGATCGATCCGACTTACTTCGGGTTAATATGATGTCGGCTCTGGGCATTGTCCACAGCCTCAACCCTTACCCGCAACGGATCATCGATCGAGGCCGGCCTGGGCAAGCGGCCGGGGAACTGGAACGGAGAAAGGCCATGAGCGGATCGTACCTCCAAGTTTTTCTTGCCGTCCTGGTCTACATGTCCGTCTGGTTTCTGCTGGCCCTGTGGCGGCGGCGGAACGACTTGGCGGATATCGCCTGGGGCGGCGGCTTTATCGTGGCGGCGCTGGCGTCGGCCTTGTGGCAAGCCGGAGGTGGCCCCCGGGGCCGGCTGGTGGTTATCCTGGTGATCCTCTGGGGGCTGCGGCTGGCGGTGCATATCGGCCTGCGCAATCTGGGCAAAGGCGAAGATGAACGGTACCGGAAGTGGCGGGAGGAGTGGGGAAGGCATTGGCTCCTTCGCTCTTATCTCCAGGTCTTCCTGCTCCAGGGGTTTTTTCCTTATCTCATTTCCCTGCCGGTCATGTGGATCGTTTTCTCCGGGCCGAGTCCCTGGACATGACTCGACGCCCTCGGTCGTGGCCGTCTGGCTCATCGGGTTTTTTTTCGAGGCGGTGGGGGATTTCCAATTGGCCCAATTCAAAAAAGATCCGGCCAACCGGGGAAGGATCATTCAGCACGGGCTCTGGCGCTATTCTCGGCACCCCAATTATTTCGGGGAGGTCACCCTGTGGTGGGGGATCTACCTCCTGGCCCTGTCCACGCCGGGGGCCTGGAGGACGATTATCGGACCTCTGATGATTACCTTCTTGATTCTCAAGGTTTCGGGCATTCCCCTGTTCGAAAAGAAATATGTCAACAACGCGGCGTTTCAGGAATACGCCCGGCGGACCAGCGTTTTCTTCCCCCTCCCGCCGAGAAAGGATGGATAAGTCCCATGTGGCATAACCTAAAGATATATCTGATTCTCCTGCCGCTATTTTTTTTCATCGACTACCTCTTCCTGGGGAAAATCATGGTCGGGTTTTACAAACAGGAACTGGGACCCCTGGCCCGCAGGGTGGGGGAGGACCTCAGCCCGCTTGCTCTGGGCCGCCTTTCTGGTATATCTGCTCATTCCGCTGGGCATTGTCCTCTTTGCCCTGCCCCAGGTGTCCCAGGTGAATCTGCCCGGATCGTCCCTCTTCTGGGGTGCCTCTTCGGGGTCGTCCTTTACGGGATTTATGATCTGACCAATCTGTCCATGCTGGCCGGGTGGTCTCTGAAGCTATCCCTGCTCGATATGGCCTGGGGAGGCGTTCTGTGCGCCATCTCCACCACCCTGGCGGCTTACCTGGATCGGTGGCTGGGTTGAGCTCGGCCGGATCCTGGCGGAGGGCTTCCTGACGCGGCCGGCATCGTTTGAGACCAAGTCCACCCGGGAACCGGTGGCGCTGGTGAAAATCGCCGTTATCGGTACGGGCATTGCGGGGCTTACGGCCGCTTATCTGCTCCACCGGGACTTTGACCTCACCGTTTATGAGGCCAACGGGTATGTGGGCGGGCACACCAACACCGTGGAGGTCGATCTGCCCGAAGGCCGCTATGCGGTGGACACCGGTTTCATCGTCTTTAATGAAGTCACCTACCCGAATTTCTGCCGTATACTGGACCGGTTGGGGGTGGTCTCCCAACCCAGCCATATGACCTTCAGCGTCAAATGCGAAAAAACGGGATTGGAATACAATCCTCACAACCTCAACTCCTTCTTTGCCCAGCGGAAAAACCTGGTTTCCCCTTCTTTCTGGCGGATGATTCTGGAGATTTTTCGTTTCCGGAGCCGGTTCGATCACTATTTGCAGGTTTCGGATCAGGCGGTCCCCCTGGTCCGCACCCTCCGTGATCAGGGTTTCTCTTCCCGTTTCATTGAACAGTTTATTACCCCTCTGGGCGCTTCCCTGTGGTCGGCCGACCCGAAAAGTTTCAGTGAATTTCCTTTGCAGGCCTTTGTGCGCTTCTTTAAGAATCATGGTTTCCTGGATATTCGGAATCCCTTTCCCTGGAGGGTCATCCGCGGGGGATCCCGGCGGTACGTGGAAAAAATGACGGTCGGGTTCACCGACCGGATCCGGACCAATACACCGGTCACCGGCATTCAAAGGTTTGAGGACCGGGTGGAGGTAACGCGACGGCCGCGGAGAGAAGGCTGCCTACGACCAGGTCATTCTGGCGGTTCACTCCGACCAGGCCCTGGCTTTGCTGGCGGATGCCACCCCGGCGGAAAAGGACATCCTGGGCGCCATCCCCTACCAGGAGAACGATACCGTCCTGCACACCGACTCCCGCATCCTCCCCGAGCGGCGTTGGATCTGGGCCAGTTGGAACTACCTGATTCCGAAGGAAACCCAAAACCGGGGCGTCCTGACCTATGACATGAATATTTTGCAGACCCTGCGGGCCTCCCGGGAATTCTGCGTTACCCTCAACCGCACGGAGGCCATCGATCCCCGGGAGATCAAAGCCCGATTTACCTACCATCACCCGGTATTTACCACCCGGGCGCCCGAAGCCCAGAAGCGCCAGGCTGAAATCAGCGGCCTGAACCGCACTCACTTCTGCGGCGCCTACTGGGGGTACGGCTTCCACGAGGACGGGGTCAAAAGCGCCCTGCCGGTGGCCCGCTGGTTCGGAAAGGAACTCTGATCGTGCAGAGCGGTATCTATTTCGGCCACGTGCGCCACCGGCGGTTCCTGCCGGTAGAAAACAGCTTCCGCTACGCGCTGTTCCTGGTTTATGCCGACCTGGCTGAAATGGAGCAGGCCTTTCAGTCCAGCCCCTTCTGGTCAGTGAACCGTTTTAATCTGGCCTGCTTCCTGAGAAAAGACCACTTCGGCGACCCCGGCACGCCGCTCGAAACCTCGGTCCGGTCCCTGGTGGAGTCAAAAACGGGCAAAAGGCCTTGCGGTCCGATCCGACTGCTCTGCCATTTTCGATATTTCGGCCATTGCTTCAACCCGGCCTCCTTCTATTACTGCTATAATCCGGATGGGACCCGGCTGGAGACCATCGTGGTCGAGATCCACAACACCCCCTGGGGGGAGGTCCACTGTTACGTCCTGGATGAATCCCAAAGCCAGGCCTCCCCGCCCTATCAGCGGCACGAGCTCGAAAAGGAATTCCACGTCTCCCCGTACATGGATATGGACATGCACTACGACTGGCGATTCCGGGAGCCGGGGGAAACGGCCAGTGTTCATATGGAAAGTTTTCGGGAAAATAAAAAGTTTTTTGACGCCACCCTGACCCTCCGTCGCCGGGAAATCACCGGGTCTCTTCTGAACCGGGTGCTCTGGACCTATCCGCCCATGACCCTCAAAGTCACGGCGATGATTTATTGGCAGGCCCTGCGTCTCCGGCTCAAGAAGGCGCCGTTTTACGCCCATCCGGAGAAAAGGTTGGAAGGGGGGCTCAAACCGTGAAACGATCCGTGGCGGAACAGGAAATTCCTTCCATCTGGTCCAGGGAAGGCCGATTGGCCGACCGGGTCGCCCGCCGCCTCCTGCTCCAGCGATTGAAAAATCTTAGAATCGGCTCCCTGACTCTGGTCGACGGGGATCGAGCAGTTTGCCTTTGGGGATCCCGCCGGTCCGGGAGACCTGCGGATGACGGTGACGGTGACCGACCAGCGGTTTTACCGCAGCCTGGTCTTCGGGGGAAGTATCGGGGCCGGGGAATCCTATATGGCCGGTTATTGGCGCTGTGACGACCTGACGGCTCTGACCCGGTTAATCGTCCTGAACGAAGGGGTGCTCCTCGAGGTCGAGGGCGGCCTGGCCCGGCTGGCGGCGCCGTTGCGCAAGCTCTATCACTGGAAAAATAAGAATACCCGGCAGGGCAGCCGCGGCAACATCGAAGCCCATTACGACCTGGGAAACGACCTGTATGCCCTGTTTCTCGACGAGACCATGACCTACTCCTGCGGGATCTTCGAGCGTCCCGAGTCCACCCTGGCCGAAGCCTCGGTGGCCAAGAATGATCGCCTTTGCCGAAAGCTGGATTTAAAGGAGTCCGACCACCTGCTGGAAATCGGGACAGGCTGGGGCGGGTTCGCCATCCACGCGGCCTCCCGCTACGGCTGCCGGGTAACCACCACTACCATCTCCCGAGCCCAGTTCGATTGGGCGGCGCAGCGGATCCGGGAACAGGGCCTGGACGGCCGCATCCGGCTGCTGCTCACGGACTACCGGGACCTGGAGGGGACCTATGACAAGCTCGCCTCCGTCGAGATGATCGAGGCGGTGGGGCACCACTACCTGGAGACCTTTTTCCGAAAGTGCGCCCGCCTCCTGAAGGCGGACGGGATGATGGCCCTCCAGGCCATCACCATCACCGACCAGAAATACGAGGCCCACAAGCAGGACGTGGATTTCATTAAACGCTACATCTTTCCGGGCAGCGCGCTGACTTCGGTCACCGCCCTCTGCCAGGCCGCCACCCGGGCCACGGACCTGCGCCTGCTTCACTTGGAAGACATTACCCCCCACTATGCCCGAACGCTCCGGAAGTGGCGGGAGCGGTTTTTTTCGAACATCGATAAGGTCCGGGCCCTGGGATACCCGGAGCAGTTCATCCGTATGTGGGAGTATTATCTGTGTTATTGCGAGGGGGCCTTCACCGAGCGCTACATCGGTGATGTGCAGGCCCTGTTCGTTAAGCCCGGTTGCCGGCGGGAGCCCATTTTGCCGGTATTGCAATGAAAAAAATTATCTTTTTTATCGGCTTTCAAGTCGCCTGGTTTGCGGCGGTGTTCGGCGCGGCCGGCGGGCAGCCCTGGCTGGGCCCGGCCGCCATCCTGCTTTGGCTGGCCGTTTATGCTTTTTTGTCGGGCCGTCCGAAGCTCGAAATCCAAATCGCCCTGATCGCGCTTGGTATGGGACTGCTGGCCGACTCCCTGCTGATCGGATTCGGGGTTTATACCCCCCGGGGTTTGATCGGAGGCTGGCCCCTGACCCCCCCCTGGATGCTGGCCCTGTGGATAAATTTCGGAACCCTGGTGAACGGCAGCCTGTCCTGGCTCAGGGGGCGGTACCTGCTGGGGGCTTTTTTGGGGGCCTGGGGAGGTCCGGCGGCCTATTACTCGGGCCACCGGGTGGGGGCGTTGACTTTTCATCCGCCGTTGATTATTCATCTGGTTTTTCTGGGAATAGCCTGGGCGATTGCCGTGCCGCTGTTGTTCTTTCTGGCTGAAAAAAGCTGGTCTTACCCTTGGGCTAAAAGGCGAAGACCCTTCGCTTCGTTCAGGGTGACAATAGGGCGAGGGCTCCGGGTGACAGGGAGGGTGTCATCCTGAGTGACCGCAGGGAACGAAGGATCTCGTCTTTTAGGGCTTCCTCCGAGCAGATCCTTCGATTCACTCCGAAGGAGAAACCCTATTTCCGCTGACCAAAAAGATAATGGCCCACCCACCATTCTTCGCCGCCTCGAAAACCCCACAATTCGGAGCAGGCCAGGAAGAAAATCCGCCACCGCTGCAGCCAGAGTTTTTCTTTTCCGGGGCCGTAGACCTCTCGTAGCAGGGGCAACACCTTGTCCCAGTTTCGATCGAGGTTGCGAAGCCAGGCTTCGGCGGTTTTTTGGTAGTGGCGGCCGGACACCACCCAGTGCTTCTCGAGATTAAGATCATTCTGGAAGTAGAGCAGCAGGTCGTCCGAAGGCATCATCCCCGCGGTGAAGAAATATTGGCCCATCCAGTCATCTTCTTCTTCGGATTCGTACAGGTAGGCGTACTCCCGGTGGCAGAAGATATGGATAAAAACCTTCCCCCCCGGCTCAAGCCAGGAGGCGAACCGGCGTAGTATTTCCCGGTAGTTTCGCAGGTGTTCGAACATCTCGATGGAGAGGATTCGGTCAAAGGCCTGCCCCGGATCAAAGGCATCGATATCGGCGGTCCGGACCTCGACGGAGGCGATGCCCCTTTCCCGGCACAAGCCTTCAATGAACTGCCGCTGAGGCAGCGAATTGGATACCGCCACCATCCGGCAACGGGGAAAGTGTTCGGCGATATACAGAGAAAGGGCTCCCCAGCCGCACCCGGCGTCGAGAACGGTCTGGCCGTCCGCTATGCCGGCCCGGCGGCAGGTCTCCTTCAGCATGGCCTCTTCGGCCTCGTCGAGGGTCTGAACCGAATCC
>CAVQSS010000031.1:0-47718 GCA_963716045.1 uncultured delta proteobacterium
AGGTTCGCGCGGAATCGGACTTTTTCCAACAGTGGTATCTCTCTCCGGATCTTTTTTGGGTTTCGCTGGTTTTGGCTTTTCCCGGCAGGTTATGGATTTGGCGCAACAGACCGTTTAGATCCTCTTTCTGCCTGGCATAAAGATCCTTCACCGTGTATTCCAGATAGGCGATCCGACTTTCGAAGGTCTTCAGTTTGGTCTGAAGAATTCGATTCAGAATCCGGGCGGCCCCCACAACCGCTATCAGCAGCAGGATCAAGAGGATGGAAATCAAAAGGGGATAATTGATCACCAGCTTCCCCTAGTAGACGGGCGGCGACCCCGAAACTCCCTGGCCCCAGGCACTGGAAACCTCAAGAAGCAAATTCACCGCGGTTAAAAAGATTGCCGCCGGATGTTCAATACGACCCGGGCTAAAATTCGGCGTCGCCATCAAAGAAGCCAGGCACCAGATGGCGACCCCCAGTAATCCCAGGGCCAGCCCCTTTTTTATGAAGGTTCGCATCGGTCTCCCTCCAATTTTTTTTAGATCCTCTACACCATAGGTTGAACATCGAACGCCCAACATCGAATGATTAATGGAGTTTTGTTTTTTATTCGATGTTGGGCGTTCGATGTTCGATGTTCGACGTTCATTTTTGAGATCAGTTAGGTCTTGGTCTTCCCCTTTTCCAGCCGGCGTTTCTCCTCATCTCGAATTTCACGGCGCAGGAGTTTGCCCACCTTGGACTTGGGCAGCATGTCCCGAAACTCGATGTACTGGGAATCTTGTAGGCGGCCAGTCGTTCCCGGCACCATTTGATCAATTCGGCTCCGCCCACGCCTTTGGCGTCGCTTTTCAGGACCACGATGGCCTTAATGCGTTCCCCCACCTTGGGGTCGGGGATCCCTACCGCGCAGGCGCCGATGACTGTGGGGTGATCCTGCAAAACAGCCTCGATCTCCGAGGCGGAAACCCGATACCCTTTAAATTTGATGATGTCTGCCAATCGTTCCACATAGACCAGATCGCCCTGTTCGGTCCGGCGGACAAAATCCCCCATCCGGTAATACATCTGACCGTTGACGGGGATATAGGCCTTGGCGGTCTCCTCCGGCTTGTTCCAATATTGTTTGAGGGTGAACTCGGAAGTGACCAGCAATTCCCCCACCTCCCCGGTCGGGACCGGCGCCAGGGTTTCCGGGTCCACCACCAGGCATTCCCTGGAATGGAGCGGGGTCCCAATGGATTGCGGATCCGGTTCGCGGTCCAGGCGGCTGTAGGTGATATGACCGACCTCGGTTGAACCGTAAACCTGGTAAATGGGTTGCCCGACGGTTTCTTTCCAGCGATGATGGACTTCCAGGGGCAACATATCGCCGCCGCAATAGCAGTATTTCAAACTCCGTAGATCGTAACGTTCCAGGCGGTCGTTTTCCAGGATCATCCGGTACAGGGTAGGCACTCCTAAAAACCAGCGAACCTGGAAGCGGCGGATGTCTGCCAGGATGGCGTCCACTTGGGGTACGGGCATGAGGATGGTGGTATTGCCCTGATTCAGCCCCACGGCCATAAAAAACCCCAAGGCCATGATGTGAAAAAGAGGGTTGACGGCGATATAGGTATCCGCCCCTTCCCGCACATGTCCCTGAATCACGTCTTCCATGATATCCTGAATATAGGAAGTCATGCCCCGGTGGTTTCCCGGCACCCCTTTGGGAAAACCGGTGGTTCCTCCGGTGTATAAAATATAGGCCAAATCATGGAGGGGATCGATGGTCACGGAGGGCGGCTCGGAGGAAATTTTCAGCAAATCCTTGAATGAAAAAATCTGACTGCCCCGTTCGACCTTGCCCCCGGGGATCTTGTCGAACAAAGTGCCGATGACCCGCTTCCAACCCGGCAGGAGTTCCGCCAGATTGGTGACGATCACCCGTTTCAAAGGTGTGTTGGGCAGGATTTCCTTCACATAGCCGAAATTAGTGTCATGGCAGATGATCGTCTCGGCTCCGGCATCCTTGATCATATATTCGATCTCATGGGAGGTGTAGATGGGGGAAACCGGCATGACCACCGCCCCGATCTTCTGGATCCCCAAAAAGGCCACCACCCACTGGATGCAATTGGAAATATAAATAACCACCCGATCACCCGGTTTAACGCCCTGGTGGGATAATCCGGCGGCAAAACGTCGAGCCAATTGGTTCAGTTTCAGATAGGAGAACTTCTCTCCCAGAAAAACCACGGCCGTGTTCCGGGGGTATTTTTCGGCCATGGCCTCGAATCGGGCAATGACCGTTTCATTTAGATAGGATCGGGGACTCATAGTAAACCCTCATGCCCGCAAGGGAATCGGCGAAGCATGAAAATCGAACGTCGAACATCGAACATCGAACGCCCAACCTCGAATGAAAAACAAAGCGCCATTGCCGAACAAGGAAGACCCATTTTTGATTTTTCTTCTTTTTCCATTGAACATTCGATGTTGGAAGTTCGATGTTCGATGTTCATTTTTTTTTATTAACCGCAAGGACCTAAACCCCGAAATAGGCGGAGCGCACATCGGGATTATCCAAAAGCTCCTGGCGGGTGCCTTCCATCACGGCCCCCCCGTTTTCCAGAATATAGCCGTAATCGATGATGGGCAAAAGCGGGCGGGCGTATTGTTCGGCCACCAATATGGCAATTCCCCTTTCGTTCCGAATCTCCCGGATCGACCGGACCAGCATGGCCTGGACCAGTGGACTCAGGCCCATGAGCGGCTCGTCCAGCAAAAGAATTTTGGGTTGAGCCATGAGCGCCCGGCCGATGGCCAGCATCTGCTGCTCGCCGCCGCTTAAAAAGCCGCCTTCCCGGTTCTTCAAGGGCACCAGGGCCGGGAAAATCTTAAACACGTAGTCCAGGGTTTCCTTTTTTTGCTTTTTTGAAGCCAGGTAGCCGCCGATAGCCAAATTTTCGAGGACCGTGCTTTCCGGGAAGATCCGTCGCCGTTCCGGGCAGAGGATGATCCCCTGCCGGGCCCGCTGGCTGGGTTTGAGCCCCATCAGGTCCTGCCCCTCAAAGATCACCTGTCCCAACACGGTGATCCGCTCGCCGCCGGCCATCTCCTCTTTTCGTTTGATGTCCAGGATGATCCCGGAGATGACGTACATCAGCGTGGATTTCCCGGCGCTGTTGGCCCCGAAAAGGCCGACGATCTGGTCCGGACCGCATTTCAGGCCCACGTTGTTCAGGGCCAGCATGTTTTCATAGAAAACCATCAACTCCCGGGCTTCAAACATAGTCGGACAGATCCTCCGAACCGAGGTAAGCCTCTTTTACTTTTTCATCGGCCATGACCGCCTCCGGCAGGCCTTCGCATAATTTCTGGCCGAAATTTAAAACCATGACCCGGTTGGCCACCCGAAAGAGTTCTTTCAAACGATGTTCGATCATGATCAGGGTGATCCCCTCCATCTGCAGGCGTTCCAGTAGCGGGATCATGCTGGCGATCTCGCTCATGCTCAGGCCGGAAAAGACCTCGTCGCAGAGGATCAATTCCGGCCTCAGGGCCAGGCAGCGGGCCAGCTCCAGCCTTTTTAAATACCCGGTGGGCAGGGTTGCGGCCATTTTATAGGGGACTTGGGAGTCGCGTTCGAAACCGATTTCCTCCAGGATATCGATCGCCACCGTATCGCGGTCCCCCAGTTTCCCTCCCCCTCGCCATCCGCCGGTGCGCCGGGCCCGAGGTGAGAACAAGGGAATGATCAGATTCTTATAGGCCGTCAGGCTGTAATAGGGCCGCATGATCTGAAAGGTCCGGGTAACCCCCAGGTCGGCGATTTTATGAGGCGGGCGGTTGGTAATGTCCTGCCCTTTGAACAGGACGTGGCCGGAGTTGACCCGGACAAACCCGGTGATGCTGTTC
The DNA here is from genome assembly GCA_963716045.1 of uncultured delta proteobacterium. Taxonomy (GTDB): domain Bacteria; phylum Desulfobacterota; class RBG-13-43-22; order RBG-13-43-22; family RBG-13-43-22; genus CAVQSS01. The sequence continues at coordinate 3,888 of CAVQSS010000031.1, forward strand.
ACCAGGGTGGTCTTGCCCGACCCGTTGGGTCCGATAATGCCGAAGATGTCTCCGGGAAAGATCTGAAAGCTTACCCCGGACAGGGCCTGGATGCCGCCAAAAGCCTTGCTGATATCCTTGACTTCCAACAAGGGTTCAGAACTCATACTTTGATCCATTTTTCAAACTGATGGTATTTGCGCTGACCGTAGACCATGATCCCTTCGCTGCGAAAGACGATAAAGGCCATCAGGATCAGGGAATAAAAGACGATGCGCAAGGTGCCGAAGGCCCGCAGCAGTTCGGAGATGGGAACCAAAATAAAACTCCCCAGCACGGGACCGACCAGGGTACCGCCCCCGCCAATGACGGTGGCGGCAATGGGGATGATGGAGAAGTCCAGGGCCAGGGTGGAGATGCCGGCCCACATGTAAATATGAACCAGATAGGCCCCGGCCAGGCAGGCCAGCCCGGAGGAAATGAAGACCGCCATAGTCTTATAAAACGTGATGCTCAGGCCGGAGGCCTTGACGGCCTGATCGTTGTCTTTGATGGCCCGAAAGATCAGGCCGACATCCATGTTGACGAAGCGGCGCAGCCCGAATACTGCCAGCAGGATGATCCCGATCAGGGAATACTGTTCCACCCAGCGGTTGGGAAAACCGGCCACGCCCAGGATCCCGTCCGTCCCTCCGAAGATATTCAGGGCCTCGATGATGCGGGCCGCCAACAGGGGGTACATGAGGGTCACGATGGAGAAGTAAACTCCTCGGAGCGGCAGGCAGGGCATAATCATCAGGGTGCAAAACACGGCCCCGCCGAGGGTGGCCAGAGGGATGGAGAAGAGCGGGGATAAGCCGAATTGGGTGTTCAACAGGGCCGCCAGATAACCGCCCACGCCCACGAAAAAAGCACCCCCCAAGGAAACCAGGCCGACGAAATGGGTCAGGAAATCGAAACTGAGGGCCAGCAGGGCATAGATAGCCACGATGGAGATCACCCGCTGCCAGTAGGGGTTGGTGACGACCAGAGGCAGGAGCAGGAGTCCCACAATCAGCACCAGCCGGGGGATGGTTAGGTAGGTGATCTCCTTCCAGCCGGTAATGGCATAAATGCCGCTGGTGCGGACCTTGATTCCCCGATCCAGGCGTTCCCGGCGAACAGAGGCGGAGGCCACGGTTAGACCCTCTCTTCCAATTCTTTTTGCCGGCCGAACAGGCCGGAAGGTTTAAGGATCAAGGTGACGATGATGGCCAGCAGGGCCACCACGATCTGAAAATGAGACTCAATATAGACCACGGTTAAAATCTGGGCAAAGCCGATGACAAAAGCCGCCAGTACGGCCCCCACCCAACTGCCCAGTCCGCCCACGATGCAGACGGCAATGGCCATAATCAGCACATTGTAGCCGGCTTCCACCACGATGTTGCCGAGCGGCAGCAGGGCGATAGCCGCCAAACCGGCCAGCATGGAGCCTAAGCTCATGGCCACCACGGCCATGCGGTCCGAGTCGATTCCGAGCATCATGGCCGCCCGTTCATCTTGGGCCATCCCCCGCAGGGCCAGGCCGACGCGGTTGAAATGGGTAAACAGCCAGAGCAGGGCCACGACCACCGCACCGATCACTACCACCAGGATCCGCTGGTAATCGACCATCACTCCGCCCACCTCCCAGCTTCCTTCGATAAAGACCGGCAGGGTATAGGTCAAGCCCTTGAAGCCCCCCCAGCGCAGGCCCTCCAGAATCGCCAAGCCGATGGCATAGGAGGCGATAATTTCCGAGGTGGCCATGCCCCGGACGCGGATCAGGATAAAATAATAGATGGCGGCCCCGATCAGTCCGATGGCGATTAAAGCCAGGGGGATGGCCCAGAGGTACGGCAGGCCAAGGGTGCGCATCAGGGTCCAGACAATAAAACCGGTGATCACGTAAAGTGCCCCGTGGGCAAAATTGGGCAGACCGCTGATCCCATAGACCAAAGTAAACCCCAGGGCCATCAGGGCCAGGGAAACACTGTTGACTGTGCCGTAAATAAGTATTTCCATAAAAAACCGAATAAGCTTATGACAAGTTAAATCCGAAATCCGAATTTCGAAACCCGAAACAAACTCGAATTCTCAAAATTCAAATGTTGAATTTGTTTCGGATTTCGTGCTTCGAATTTCGAATTTATATTTTTTCTTTACTTTTTCATCCAGGGCGGCAGCAGGATCTGCCCGGTGGCGATGGAATTCGGAAAGACGACCACTCGTTTGCCTTTCTGCCACTGAAAGATGGTGCCCACCGCCCCCTCCTTGGGATCCAGGCTGGGGATGATCTGATGGGTCTTGGGATCGAAGCGGATTCGCCCGTAAACTCCCATAAGATCCGTTTTTTCCATAGCGGTGACCACGGCGTCGGCTTCCAAGGACCCGGCCCGCTCAATGGCCTCCTTCAGCGTGTAGACGGCCATATAACTGCTGGAAGCGCCGTAGCCCTCGGGTTCGATCTTCCAACGCTTGGTGTAGGCGTCAAAGAATTTCATGGTCCAGGGGGTGGCGTTCGAAGCGGCATTGCCGGCATTGACCACATTGGCCAGGGTGAATTCCCCTTTTCCTTCGGTGGCCTTCCAGAACCCGGGCTGTTCGGCGGCGGCAATGATGGAACCGAAGGGCAGGGCCGGGACCTTCAGGTCATACCATTGTTTAAGCAAGATGGAGCTTTCGGGCATGTCCATCCAGATCAGGATGACTTGGGCCCCCTCTTTTTTGGCTTTTAAGAGACCCATGGAGAAATCCGTGGTCCCGGTGGGATAGATTTCCGGTTTACCCAAAACGGACCAGCCCTTGCCGCTCATGATCTTGGCGATCAGTTCCCCGCCGGCCCGGGCATGGGCCACATCCTGGACCATGATAAATAACTTATTCAGGCTGAATTTTTTACCGATCTCTTCCAGGCTGGGGATGATCTCTCCGGTCACCATCCACTTGGCTTCTCCGCTGATGCGGAAACAGTATTTGAATTTGTCGTAATTCTCCGCTACCCGGGCATGGTAGGCCGGGGTCAAAGCACCGGTGGTCAGGATGGAGACTTTCTTGTATTTGGACAGCAGGTCCATGGCGGCCAGGGCGGCTTCCGAACGGACCGGGCCCCCGATAATGAAATCGGCTTTTTTCTCCAGGATCAGTTTTTCCACGGTCAGCAGGGCGTCGCTGACCGGCACCCCGGGTTCCAGGTCGCGGGTATCCATAACGGACACCTCAAAGGGCCGCTTGGCCCCCGCCACGGTTACCCCGCCCTTGGCGTTAATCTCTTCCACGGCCAGACGGATTCCCCGCTCCGCGTCCCAGCCGTAAAGAAAGCCCGTGGCCAGCGGGGCGCCGATGACGATGGGCTTCCCCTGGGCATAAAGACCGGAGGTCAACATCAAGCCCAATACCAAAGTAATTCCAAATACAAAACCCGTTAGACGAAACCTTTTGTTCATACGCTTCCTCCTTTGTTGGTTGGAATAAGAAAATAGCTTTTATCTGCGCAGATCCCCCTGACCCCCACCTTCTCCCCCGTTTGGGCGAGGGAGCCCAGGGGAACGGCCCGAGCTTTTTATCTCCCCCCCCCCGCCGAGGTAGGGGATTGAGGGGGGGACTTGGGATTTTAGCCCGCCCCGGACCTCGGGGTAATATAATACGAAATAAGGCCTAAAGAGCAAGTTTTTTCTACAGGATGGCCCAGGGTTTGGGCAGGAAAATCTTCTCGTAGAGATTGAGGGCGTAGCGGTCCGTCATCCCGGCGATGAAATCCGAAGCCCGTTGGGGGTCGAGAGGCAAGGCCCCCAGTTCCAGCCCGGTTTCGCTTTTAATCTGTTCAGGGGATTCCATCAAGGCGTTATACAATTCCTGGATCACCTTACGGGCCTTGATGAAATCATAATGCACCCGGCCGATATCGTAGACCCGCTCGTATAGAAAATCCCTCAAGGTGGTCATGGCCTGCCGGACCGAGGGCCCCAGGGACAACTCCCGGGGCAGGGTCTCCCGGCTGTGCTCGACCAGGTCCGTTACCATGGTGTTGATTCGCTGGGAACTGCGGTCGCCCAACACGCGGCGGCAATAGGAGGGCACCTCGGAATCGGTGATCAGCCCTCCCCGCAGGGCGTCGTCCAGGTCGTGGCTGATATAGGCGATGATATCGGCGATGCGCACCACCTGCCCTTCCAGGGTCGCTGACCTTTCCTCCGGATCCTGGGGCAGAATTTCTCCTTTGCCCTTGGAATGCTTCAGGATGCCGTCCCGTACTTCCCAGGAAAGGTTGAGACCTTGCCCTCCTTTTTCCAGTTCATCCACCACCCGCAGACTTTGCTGGTTGTGAAAAAAACCTCCTGGAACGATATCATTCAACACCTCCTCCCCGGCATGGCCGAAAGGGGTGTGCCCCAGATCGTGTCCCAGCGCGCTGGCTTCCGTTAAATCTTCGTTCAATCCCAGGCAGCGGGCCACGGTGCGGGCGATCTGCGAGACCTCCAGGGTATGGGTCAGACGGGTTCGGTAGTGGTCGCCGGTGGGAGAAAGAAAGACCTGGGTCTTATGTTTCAGCCGACGAAAGGCCTTGCAGTGGATGATCCGGTCCCGATCCCGTTGAAAAGCCGTACGCAGGGCGCAATCGGGTTCCGGGCAATTCCGTCCCCGGCTCTCAGCGCTCCGGGCGGCCCAGGGGGATAAATACAGCCTTTCCCGTTCTTCAATGTTCTCGCGGATAGTCATAGCCTTTTGAACAATACTTATTTTTTATAAAAATACAAGGAGCTTTTTAATGACGCTTCGCCCTTTTGGGTGGGTACCCTCCACCTCTGGTTATGGGCGCCGGGTCTCGGCAAAAGGGCGAATAACCTTTTTTATTTACAAAAGAAATTCCCTTGGTTAGTATCTCGCCCATGCGGATCGTTTCCCATTACATCGCCAAAGAATTTCTAAAGATGACCCTGATTTGTCTGGGTACCTTTGTGACGATCTATTTATTGGTGGAAATGATGGAAAAATTTGACGATTTCAGCACGGCCGGGGTCCCCGCCCAGCAGATGGTAAATTATTTTATTTATATCATCCCGGCCATCATCAAACAAATGATCCCGGTAGCCATCCTGATGGGCACGCAATTGACCTTCGGTTCTTTTTCTAGAAACAACCAGCTCATCGCTTTCAAGTCCAGCGGGATCAGCATGATTCGACTCTCCTCGCCCATCATCCTGCTGGCGATAGTGACCAGCCTGCTGGTCTTTATCCTGGGGGAAAGTTTGATTCCGGCAGCCAATGCCCGGGCCATGGAGATCTGGAACGTCCAGGTAAAAAAAATGGAGTCGCGGGCCGTTCTGATCAACCAACGGGTCTGGTATAAGGGGGATCGATCGATCTATACTTTCGATCGCTTCAACTTCAAAGAACAATCGGCCGTCAAGGTCAGCCTCTATTTTTTTGATCCCCAATTTCGTCTGCAATCGCGACTGGACGCCGAAAGGGGAAATTGGGCAGACGGCGTCTGGACTTTCGAAGACGGCCTCTACCAAACCTTTCAACCCACGAGTTCCGACAGCAGCCAACTCTTTAAAGTCCTCAAGCTGCCTTTGGCGGAAACCCCGGAGGATTTTCGCTACCGGGAAAAAAGCAGCGAGGAAATGACTTATTCCGAGTTGAGACAGTTTATCGGGAAGGTCGAGCGGGAGGGCTATGAGGCCCAATCCTACCGCGTGGAACAGCAAATGCGCTTGTCCTTTCCCGGGGTTTCGATGATCATGGCCCTGATCGGGATTTCCATGGCCCTGCGTCGGGAAAAAGGAATCGGCATCGCGCAGGGCATTGTGGGCAGTCTGGCGGTGACCTTTGTCTACTGGATCTTCTTTGGCTTCTCCCGATCTCTGGGTCTCTCCGGAGTCTTTCCGGCCTTTTGGGCCGCCTGGGCGTCCAATATCCTCTTTTTGTTGATTGGGGGCTATCTGCTCCTCCATATCCGGCAATGAAAAACATCCCTCTCTCGATCTTGTTTAAGAAACTAATGCCGCTGATCTATGCGGGCGCCCTGGCCCTGGCGGTCCTGATCTTCTATGTAGGCTATTCCACCTCCCGGCAGGCTCAGGAGATTATTACCAGCCAGTTCAATCAACAACAGCTTATCCTGGCCCGAAAAATATCCGACCATATTCAAAACCAGATTTCTCATTTACAGAAATCCCTGCTGGCCATCAGGGAAACCTGGCAGGTGAATAAAAGGACCTCCGGGAAGGCTTCGGCGGAGATTCTTTGGCAGTACCAGCAACTTTTATCCGGTGACGTGCTCAACCTGATGGTGTTAAACGGTCAGGGCCACCCGGTTTGGCGTCTCCAAGACCCGAGCTGGACGCCGAAGGAGATCCCGCTTCCGGAAATGAGCGCCTTGGGACCTTTTCTGCCTACCCCCCTGTCGCCCAACCGTATTTGGATCGGCCGCACCTTTTCTTTGGCCGGCAAATGGGTGCTGCCCATGATGGTCCCGCTCACTGATCCGAAAGACCCGGGAACCGGGGTCCAGGGCGCCATCGTCTTCATCCTGGACGCCATTCAGATTGTTAAAAAGGCCACCTTCGGGGTGGTTTCCGGCAGCACCGGGTACGCCTGGGTCATCAACCCCCAGGGCATCCTCCTCGATCATTTTGAAAATGAATTTGTGGGACGCAGCATCTTTGAAGTCCGGAAAGCCCGTAATCCCCAGTTGTCCTATAAAATTATCGATGACTTGACCCGCCGGGAACTCCTTCAAAAAAAAGAGGGTATGGCGCAATACCTCAGCGGATGGCACCGCAGCAAATTGACCAAGACGGAAAAATTAATCGCCTATGCCCCGATCCCCTTTTACGAAACACCGGAACGAAAAGGGCGGCCGCAGCCCCTGCTGGCCGAAGAATTCTGGTCGGTGGCCCTGGTGGCCCCGATCGAAGAGGTCTCCGGATTGATCCGCAGTCTGGATATCCGGCAGTTCCTTCTAATCGGGCTCTTCCAGTTGCTGATTATATTCGGCACCGGGATGTTGGTCTATATTTCCAATCGCTGGTCCGGTACTTTGGCTATCGAAGTCGACCGAAAGACCGAAGAACTCAAAAAGTCCCAGGAAAAATTGATCCACTCCGAACGACTGGCGGCCGTAGGGTCCATGGCCAGCCATGTGTCCCATGAAATCAAGAATCCCCTGATTGCCATCGGGGGGTTGGCCCAGCAGTTAAAACGATCGGCCAACCTGGGGGATCGGGAAAAAGAGAAACTGGACCTGATCGCCAATGAAGTCAAGCGCCTGGAAAACATGCTGATCGAAGTGCGGGACTTTACCCGCCCCACCACTCCCCGGAAAATCAAAGGGGCCGTCAATCCCCTGATTCAGGAAATTCTGGCCCTGATGAAACCGGTTTTTACGGAGCAAAAAATCGAAATCCAGGTCGATCTGGACCCGCGCTTGCCGGAGTTCGAGTTCGATCCCGAGCAGTTGAAGCAGGTCCTCTTAAACCTGATAAAAAATGCCGCCGAGGCCATGACCGCCGGCGGGCTCCTGTGCGTTAAAACCTATCCGCTGGCGCCGAATGTGCTTATCGAAATCTCAGATACCGGCAAGGGGATCAGTCCGGAGCATTTGTCCAATCTTTTCCGGCCCTTCTTTACCACTAAAAAGAAAGGTACGGGTTTGGGTCTGGCGGTTTCCTATAAGATCATTCATGATCACAACGGCGATATCCAGGTGGCCTCGGAGGTCAATCAGGGGACCCGGGTGTTGGTCCAGCTTCCGCTGCAGGGCTGAGGGGGTTCCACTTCGAAATCCGAATTTCAAAATATGAAATAATAATTGCATGCGTGGGAGCCCGCTCTGCTGGGGTTAGCCGGGCCTTCAAGCTATCTAAGCGGAGGCGGCTCCCATGCCGCCGGAACGAGGGGCTTATGGAACTACACACGACATTGCTATTCTCAGATTAAAGCCCCATGCCCGGAAGGCACTCATAAGCATGTACTTCCCGGGGAGGGGAGGCTTTAGCCTCCCCGTTTGGGCGACTAAAGTCGCCCCTACCCTAGCCTAACTTGTTGACATTAATAATCAATAATCAATTGTTAATTATTAACTATTAAAGGTGGGACTAATGGGATTAACCATAGCTCAAAAGATCTTAAGGGAACACCGGGCAGTCACTGCCCGAGAGGATGAGGCTTTCATCCCTTTGAAAATCGACCAGGTCCTGACGCAGGATGCCACCGGAACCATGGTGTATCTGCAGTTTGAGGCCATCGGTCTGCCGCGGATTCAGATCCCCCTGGCGGTTTCTTACGTGGACCATAATATCCTCCAGGTCGACTCGCGCAACCCGGATGATCATCGCTTTCTGCAGACCGCGGCAGCCAAATACGGCGCCTACTTTTCGCCTCCGGGCAACGGCATCTGTCATCAACTGCATCTGGAAAATTTTGCCCGACCCGGTGAGATCCTCCTGGGTTCCGACAGCCACACCCCCACCTGCGGTGGAATGGGAATGATCGCCATGGGCTGCGGGGGGTTGGATATCGCGGCGGCCATGGCCGGTGTTCCCTACGAACTTCCCCGGCCCAAAATTCGGCTGATACGATTGACGGGCCGCTTGCGACGGCCCTGGGTCACCGCCATGGATGTCAGTCTGGAACTGCTTCGCCGTCTGACCGTACGAGGCGGAGTGGGCTGGATCCATGAATTTCAGGGCCCGGGGATTCCTAATCTATCGATCAGTGAACGGGCTACGATCTGCAACCTGGGGGCCGAATTAGGGGCCACCACCTCTCTTTTTCCCAGTGATGAAGTGACCCGCCAATTCTTAAAGATTCGGGGCCGGGAAAAGGAGTGGCGGGAACTGGTGCCGGACCCGGATTCAACCGGCGACGATCGGCTGGTGCTGGACCTGAGCCGGGTGGAACCCCTGGCGGCCCAGCCTTTCAGCCCGGATCGGGTGGCGCCACTAAAGGACCTGATCGGTCTGAAAGTCGATCAGGTCTGTATCGGCAGTTGTTCCAATTCCTCCTTTGAGATGCTGAATGCCGTGGCCCGCCTGTTAAAAGGACACAGTCTGGCCCCCCGGCTCAATTTGTTAATTAACCCCGGGTCCCGCCAGGTTCTGCGATCCCTGTCCGCTGTAGGGGCTCTGGACGAGCTGATCGCCGCCGGAGCCCGGATCCTGGAAGCCGGTTGCGGCCCCTGCATCGGCATGGGCGGTGCCCCGCCGGACCAGGGCGTGTCTTTTCGATCCTATAACCGCAATTTCAAAGGTCGCAGCGGTACGCTCAACGCGCAGGTTTATCTGGCCAACCCGCTGGTAGGGGCACTGATCGCCTTGAAGGGCGAAGTGGTCGACCCCTTTCGTTCTCCTTTTAAACTCCCCCGATCCGCCTGGAAACCTCCTTATAAAGGACTGGACCCGCTGATTCATACTCCCGCGCTTGCAGCAAGCGGGCAGGAGATACTCCGGGGTCCCAACATCAAACCGATCCCTCGGGGAAAACCCCTGGCGGAAGACTTCCAGGCCTCGGTCCTGATCAAACTGGGAGACCACATCACTACCGATGACATCCTGCCGGGCGGTTCCGAAATCCTCCCCTTTCGCTCCAACATCCCGGCGATTTCCCGCTACACCTTTTCCCGGCTCGATGCCGGCTTCGCCGAACGGGCGCTGGAGGCCAAGGGCGGTGTCATTGTCGGCGGAGAAAACTACGGTCAGGGCTCCTCCCGGGAACACGCCGTCCTGGCTCCCATGTTCCTGGGCATCCGGGCGGTCCTGGCCAAGTCCTTTGCCCGGATTCACCTGAACAACCTGATCAACTACGGGATCCTGCCTTTGGTCTTTGAAAAACCCGAAGATTATTTGAGGCTGGCGCAGGGAGACCGGCTGACGTTTACCGAGGTTAGAAAATTCATCCGGAAACTGAAACCCCTAGAGGTCCGCTGGGGAGATGGAGGAAAAACGTTTCGAATGCTGCCTCAGCTAACCGCGAACAAAGTTGACGTGCTCTTATCCGGAGGCCTCCTGCCTTATCTCAGGAAAAAGCTAACCAAAAATATTTGAATTTTTGGTTAGAAATTCGAAATCCGAAGATCGAAATTCGAAACGTTCTTGTTTTGATCATTTGGATTTTGGACCTTCGTGCTTGTTTCGGATTTCGTGCTTCGGATTTATGGTTTGGTGTTTAATGGTATGCTTCGATGCCCTATATCGGTTTTCCTAACGTTTTGATCGGCCACGCCTCCTATCCCGACGGCCCGACGGGCTGTACCGTGATCCTTTGTCCGGACGGGGCGGTGGCCGGGATGGATGTCCGAGGTTCGGCGTCCGGAACCCGGCAGACCGACTCCCTCGCCGCCCTCCACCGGGTGCCTCACATTCATGGGATCTTATTGGCCGGGGGAAGTTCCTTTGGTCTGGATGCTACCGGCGGGGTGCTGCAATACCTGGAAGAGAAAGGGATCGGCTTTGACGTTACCGTTACCCGGGTACCGATCGTCCCCTCGGCCATCCTGTTTGACCTGGCCTTCGGGAATCCGGCCGTGCGACCGGACAAGGCCCTGGGCTACCAGGCCTGCCTGAACGCCTCCAGCGGACCGGTGGAGGAAGGCAGTGTCGGGGCCGGGGCCGGGGCCACCATCGGGAAACTCTTCAGCGTCCTCCAGGCTACCAAAGGTGGATTGGGGTATGCCTCCTTCACCCTGGAAAACGGGCTGAGCGTCGCCGCCCTGGTGGTGGTCAACGCCTTCGGCGATGTGCGGGATCGGGAGGGGAACATCCTGGCCGGGGCCCGTACCGGTCCCCATAACACGACCTTTGCCGACACCTGGGCCTGCATGAAGCGGGGAATTCAGCCCAAACAATTCGTAGTCCAGAACACCACCCTGGGAGTGATCCTGACCAACGCCCGCCTGGACAAGGCCGACGCCCGAAAACTCGCTCAGTTGGGACAGAACGCCCTGGTTCGGGCAATCGCCCCGGTGCATACCCTGTACGACGGGGACATCGTCTTTGCTCTTTCCGCGGGGGAGGTCGAAGCCGGCCTCATGCAGGTGGGAATCTTGGCTCAGGAGATGGTCCAGGAAGCGATAATCCGGGCGGTCAAGGCCGCCGACGGCCTGGGCCGCCTCCCGGCCTGGCGGGATTTTCAGTATCTCCGCTGCTCTCCGGTTTGAAGCATTTGAAACCGATTGGAGGGTGAGGCATAGGAAGCGCTCCTCCTCAGAACCCGGAACACCCTCGTCGCCAATTAGGTCGCGCTTGACTCGTTTCGGGTCTAACCAGAGCGAACTCGCTTTGCTCGCTAGACCCGATAAATGCACTATCTGCTGATTGAATGGGGCGCTACTTTGTAATCAACGGCAGATGGAGCCAATAATTGGAAGTCATGTAGAGCTCAAACATCTCATCCGTATCCTGGTCGGCGATATAGAGTACCCGACCGCTGTCCGGGCTGATACCGAAGAAATCTTTAACCGACCCGTTAGCCGTCAGAGAGCCGTTCAATTTGATCCCCGTGGAGGCCGGGCCTTCCGAGGGAGTGCTGAATAATTCAAACACGTTAACGGCCTGCTGATTGGCCAAATAGACCACGCGGCGACTGTCCGGGCTGATCAGGAAAGCAGTCACATCCCCACCGGCTGCCAACCCAGCGTTCAACTTGACCCCCAAGCCCGCAGGTCCCGAAATGGGTACGCTGAATAGCTCATCCTGACCGTTATTGAGTTGAGTGGCGATATAGACCACCCTACTGCTGTCTGGAGTAATTTTGACGGCATCAAAAGGAGCCGGTTTTACCACTCCTCCGACTAAAAGAGGTCCAATTTTGACCCCGAGGGTCGTCGGACCCATTAGGGGAACGCGGTGCAGCTCAAAGAGTTCATTGTGATCCTGATAGGCCCGATAGACCACCCAGCGACTGTCCGGACTCACCTCAAAATCAATAACATCTCCATCGACGGTCAGAAGTTTGGTTAACTTGATCCCAGCGGCAGCCGGTTCCCCCAAAGGCGTGCTATATAATTCATAAACGTTATCAATGTCCTGATCGGCCAGATAAACCACTCGGCTGCTGTCCGGGCTGATCCGGAAAGCCATCACATTCCCACCGCCCGTCAGAAGACCGTTCAACTTGACGCCCAGGCCTGCGGGACCCGAAAGGGGCACGCTGTATAGTTCGTCCTGGCCGTTGATCTGTTGATCGGCCATATAGACCACCCGACTGCTGTCCGCACTGATCTGGACGGCATCAGGAGGAAAGAATTTGACCGAACCTCCGTCCACTAGATCCCGGTTCAGTTTGACCCCGGCTTCCGCCGGTCCCACAAGGGGCACGCTGTAGACTTCGATGACGGTGTCCCTTTCCTGGTCGGCCAGGTAAACCACTCGGGAGCTGTCCGGGCTGATCATAAAAATTTTGACGTCCCCTTCTGCTGTCAGGGGCCGATTCAGCTTTTTCCAGAAAATCGGCGCTCCCTCCACCCATTGGTTGTACCCTGTAGGGCTTACTATAGGAACACTGTATAACTCATCAACGCCAATTTGATCTTGAATGGCCCTATAGACCACCCGCTTGCCATCCGAACTAAGGCGGTAATCCCAAACCTTGCCCCCGGGTATCAACGGACCGCTTATCTTACTCCCAGCGGACGCCGGCCCCCCGATGGGGACACTAAAAATTTCATCAACGCCTGAGGTATCCTGGTCGGCCAGGTAGACCACCCGACTGCTGTCTGGACTGATGCTGGTGAATCCTATTTTTCTTCCAGCCGGCAGAAGGGGATTGAGGGGAACGGGAAGACCACCATCCAGCAGCACACTGAAGATATCCGTGACTCCGTCTATATTCGCATCCGCTTTATAGACGGCATAGCGTCCATCCGGGCTGATCGTAAACGAGGTGACATCCCCAAAAGCCGGCAGGACGCCGTTTAACTTCACATTCGCGCCCGCCGCCACATGCAGGGCGGAAAAAGTTAGCCCCAGAAGGAAAACGACCCGAACGATCCAGAGTTGCGGCCTTCGTGTGACTCTCATTTCTGTCTCCTTTCTGCAGGCAGCCTTCCGAAAGTTAATTCTGCATCAGGTCGAAGATTAGAACGACAGAGGTCAGGACAGACACCAAAGCCAGCCCTTTCAAACAGGCGGATGCAGATCGAATAGCCTCTCAGCCCTGGTTCAGAAAAATGCACGATTCATCTGTAGATATCAAGGCTTTCTTTTGGGCTGCTTTTCCAACTTGTTTTTTGATTTTTGTCTCTGTTTTTCCGTGTTCTGTTTCTGCCCCTTTTCCTTATTTTTCTTACCGCCCTTGTCTCCCATTACGCCTCTCCTTTCCCTGTTGTCCAAAACATCTTCTGGCAGCGTGGTTTCCTGTGGCAACCACAGTTAGCTCATCCTTATTCGCAATCTGGCATATTTTTCAATATCCGTCAATGGCCGCTTTCAGTCGGCATCGTTTTCGATGAGGGTCTTTCAGCCCAACCCCCCTCCCCCATTCAACTCGGATGCCCCCTGCCTTTGGGTTTCGTGTACGGGCGGGCCGCCGAACGAGGGATTCGTCTGGCCGTAATGGTCCAGGACGGACCCATGCCCGGGCCGGAGCGGAATTGATTGCGAAACTCATGCAGGAAAAGGGCTGGACACTCACCGGCCCCCAGGAGATCTACCCCACCGGGACCACTGATTTTTCCATGGGCCTGTTAAAAGCCAAGCGGGAGGGCGCCCAGGTCATCCTGATCTGGATGGACATGTCCGAGACGGCTATTCTATTGAAACAGATGCACGATCTGCGGGTCCCGGCCCTGGCCTTGGGGGCCAGCATGGCCGCGGCCGAGCAGCCCGGGTTCTGGCAGGCCACCGCGGGCAAGGGGGAGTACGCCCTGGTCAGCGTGGTTAATGCCGGAAACGCCCCCTCAAGGGCCACGCCCTGGACGCGGGAAGGGGCCGTGGGAACCATCTTCCAATGGCAGAACGGCAAACGGGTCGCGGTCTACCCGTTCTCTATCGCCGCCGGCGAGGTCCGCCTCCCGCCGGGGTTCAATAGACGGTGACTCGGTCATCAGACTCCCGGATCAATTCTTTTTGGTTTCTGGCCTTCTGGATCTGGTTAATTATTGAGGATCATAGGTAGATACACCGTCTGCTTTTTCCCGAAAATATTTCCCACACTCACATTGAGGGTGCCGGAGTGGGTGTCAAAAGTTATAGGGGAGAATGTCCAATTGGTTTTTGAGGCCGTTACCGTGACCGTGTCCCCGTCGGCCACATTAAGAATATAATAACGTCCGTTCGCAAAGGTGGCTTGACCCGGTACATACTTAGATGTGGTCCCATTGAAATAATAAACCGGGTAGGTATTCCCCAACGAACTGGTATACGTGACCTTCGCCCCCCCGATGTTGGTGTCCGTATCGGCATCGATTACCCTCCCCCGGATGGTCCCCCCGTTGAGATTTTGGGTAACTAAAGGGGAGGTATTGGAATACCAATTCGTTATTTCTGCGGGTGTGGATAAGGTGAATACCGATCCGGAGGCATCGGTCGTCCGATTGATATTTCGACTGTACCCGATGGCGTAGGTCGGGCGAAATGTTGGTATCAACCAATTTCAATGAAAAATCTATCCCGGAGGGCAATCCGGGCACAGTGTAACTACCGTCACTGGCGGAAGGGTTGCTATGAATAGCGGCATTTTCTGCTTGATAAACGGTAATCCCGGATACGGGAATACTGTTCGAATTCTGTACAAATCCACTGATAGTTGATGGCCAAGGCCGTAGCGCTCGATCCGATCACCCCGGCAATCAAAACTGAAAAGAAGCCTGCAATGACAAACGTTCTCATGGGAATCCTCCTTCATCGAATTGTTAGCGGGTAATGGTTGCACCCCAAAACAAAAAACCCCTCTTCCCGCTCGAGAACTGGAGTTTATCTGAAAGACTTGTCCTCTGAATAACTTCAGCCGGGAGAGATCCGCCGGAAAAAACAAACTGAATTGTTATCCGGGCTCTAATAGTTACCACTGGGAAAAGTCAAGCGTAAGTATCCGCAGATTGATGGTTCGCGGCAGGCGCGCTCAAACAAAAGAGAATCAATAACAATACTGGCGCCGCAGAATTAGGGTCGATATCAAACAGCCTAAATAGGACTTTCATCTTGCCGGATCAAAATCCTCCGCACACCCGGTCATCGCAACAGCAGCGGCAGGAACATCAAATAGGTGAGATCGAGCGCAATGGCCTGTGGGGAGTAGAGCGTCCCATTCAGGTTGCCGAGATCGACGGCATCCGTGCCGTCCAGGTTGGCCCGCACGATCTTCTTATTCGCACGTTCCGTGATGTACATCTGTTGATTGACGATGTCCAACGCGATACCCGTGGGGTGACTTAACAGGGCACCCGGGTTGCCGAGGTCCTGCGGGCTGCTGCCGTCCAGGTTGGCCCGAACGATCTTGTGGGCCATAGAACACACCACATACATCTTGCTGGCGGTCAGGTCGAGCGCTATGCCGACTGGGAAACTGACCAGGCCTCCCAGGTTGCCGAGGTCCTGCGGGCTACTGCCGTCCAGGTTGGCCCGCACGATCTTGTGATTATCAGTGCTTGTCACGTACATTCGGCCCCCGGGCAGGTCGAGGGCGAGAAAGTAGGGGCGGTTGAGGAAGCCGCCCGGATTACCGAGGTCCTCCGGGTTGCTGCCGTCCAGATTGGCCCGTACGATCTTGTGATTCACATAACTCGTCAGGTACATTTTGCCGCCGACCAGGTCGAGGGCCACATCCATCGGGGTATTCAATAACCCGCCCGGGTTACCGAGATCCACCGGGTTGCTGCCGTCCAGGTCGACCCGCACGATCTTGTTGTAATTGTCCGTCATATACATCTTGCCCTTCGCCAGATCCAGCTTGATGCCGGACGAATAGGAAAGCAGGCCGCCGAGATTCCCCAGACTGACGCCGTTGGTTCCATCCAGGTTACTTCTACTCAGTTTGCCCGTGATAGAGTTGGTGACATACATCTGGCGCCCCAAGACCGGCACATTGACGCTGACGGTATTGGTACAATCATTGTCGTTTTCGTATAACTCGGGCACATGATTGTCGGGATCGATGCGGCAGACACCGCCGGTCGGGTTTACCAGTTTCCCCGGGGCGTTCGGCCTAACATTGAACACCACGTCGAACCCGCCGAAACCGGCGCTCAAGGCAACGCTTGCACCGGTGGCGGTGCAGGTGAGCACATCGGCGGCCAGGCTGCAGAGGATGTTACCGCTGTTGGTGACATCGTTGGTGTCCGTTACCGTCGGCAGGCCATAAAGTGGTCCAGAGGGCAGGTGGTCCCGCACCAACACCTGGCCATCAATAAAGATTGCGGGGGCCGTGCCACTGTTGCGCAAGGTGAGGATCCAGTTGAAATTGCCGCTGGCCGGCAACCCGCCTTCGATCTTGTTACTCTTGTACGCTCTCAGGTTCGGCGCCAGGTCCAGCGCGATACCAAAGGGACCGCCGGCAATCATTCCACCGGGGTTGCCGAGGTCGATCCCGCCCGTCCCATCCAGGTTTGCGCGAATAATGTGATTGTTGCTGTTGGTGACATACATTTGGCCTGCCGCCAGGTCGAGGGCCAGGCCGCGCGGGTTGAGGAGGAAGCCGCCCAAGGTGCCTAAATCAAGACTGCCGGTCCCGTTGAGGCGCGCCCGCACGATCTTGTTATTTCCAAAGCTCACGATATACATGTACCCACTCGCCAGGTCGAGGGCCACCCCTCTTGGGTTGTTGAGCAATCCGCCCGGATTGCCGAGGTCTTCGGGCCCGCTCCCGTCCAGATTAGCCCGTACGATCTTATTGTTAAGGGAACTCACCACAACCATCGTGCCGCCGTAGAGAGCCAACCCCAGTGGGGCATTCAGGAACCCGCCGGGATTGCCCAGGTCTTCTGGATTGCTGCCGTCCAAATTGGCTCGCACAATCTTGTGGTTTCCATTGCTCGCGATATAGATCTTGCCATTCGACAGATCCAGCGCGATGCCGTAGGGGTGATTGAGCAGGCCGCCCGGATTGCCAAGGTCTTCCGGCCCGCTCCCGTCCAGATTGGCCCGCACGATCTTGTGGTTCAGGACGCTGGTGACATACACCTTCCCGGCGCTCCGGTCGATCGCCACACCCCCGGGGTAATCCAAATACCCACCCGGGTTGCCGAGATCGGTAGCCCCAGCGCCGTTCAAGGAGGCCCTCATGATCCTGTCGACCGTTGGGCTCACGACGTACATCTGTTGGGCGCCAGAAAACGCCGGCATTGAGGCCAGGCTGAAAAAGACGAGTATCGCGGTTAACCAGTTCATCGGAATGGCGCTGCAGGTTCGATCGGGTGAGTAAACTTTTTCTCTGATCATGGCTTTCCTCTTAGGTCCTTTAGATTCTCACAACTTTTATTCGATTTACCGAATTCACCTTTTACGGCAAACCTAACGGGGAGGGGCTTCGACGTAAGCTCAGCCGAACGTTAGGGAGGGGGTGAAGCCGATTTCGTTGAAAATTCCGGAGTTCACCCACCCCCCAACCCCCTCCCGTCAAGGGAGGGGGCGCTTCTCCGCCATCGGCCTATGGTTGATTGGACTAGGTTTTTTCAAAAAGCTAAAATATTACGGAAACTTTTATTTTATTATAGGCATCAAGATCTTACAACGTTTAATTAAGAGGTAGAAAGATTTGAAAAGAAGATTGAAGGTTTTAATTCTGGATGATTGGCTGGCTGGATAGCCACTATCGGCTCGCCCCTTGAACAGCGAAGCGGCCTCAGTTCAGCGGAGCGGGCTCCCACGCCCGCGGTTCACATGTGCAGCGTACGAATATCCCCGCTGATTTTTTCTACCTGTTCCCGAATTTCCTCCCAATCCAGAGTCAACAGCTTTCGCTGCCGCATGACCATTTGCCCGGCAATAAAAACCGTGTCCACATCCGCCCCGGAGGCGGCATAGACCAAATGGGAAAAGGGATGGTACAGAGGGGTCAAGTGCGGTTGGTTCAGATCGATTAAAATCAAATCCGCCTGCTTCCCTACTTCCAGAGAACCGATTTCTTTTTCCTGCCCCAGGACTTTGGCCCCCTCGAGGGTAGCCATTCTCAAGACCGAATGGGCCTCCAACAAAGTGGGGTCAAGGCGATAAACTTTGTGCAGCCGAGCGGCGGTGCCCATTTCCCGGAAGAGATCCAGGTCATTATTGCCGGCGCAGCCGTCCGTGCCCAGACCCACGACGATTCCATTGGCCAGCAGCTCCGTCACCGGGGTCACTCCCGCCCCCAGCTTCATATTGCTCTCCGGGCAGTGGCTGACGCGGGCCCCCGCTTCGGTTAAAAGTTCCATTTCTTCCTGAACCGGATAGTTCACGTGGACCCCAATGAAGGAAGTATCCAGACAACCCAGGCGATGTAGATAACGGACTGGGGTAAGCCCGGTTCGGTCCTGGACCAAAGCACCCTCCTCCCTGGTTTCCGCCAGGTGAATAAAGAAAGGAATCTTTTTTTCCAAGGCCAGGTCCCTGGCCTTCTTAAGAGTGTTCGTGGAGCAGGTGTAGGGAGAATGGGGAAACACTCCCAGTCGGATCCTCGGGGAAAGGCCTTCCCATCTTTCGATAAAATCCCGGGCCACCCGGATATTGTCAGCCGGATTCGGGCAACCCGGGGCCGGGAAATCAATCACCCCCGGGGCCAGGACAGCCCGCATACCGGACTGGCTAATCGCCCGAGCGGAACCATCCAGGCAAAAATAGCCGTCGGCCAGGGTGGTGGTCCCGGACCGGATCATCTCGGCGCAGGCCAGCAGGGTTCCCCAGTAAACCGTGTCCGGGTTGATAAAACGGGCCTCCGCGGGAAAGATGTGCTTTTCCAGCCAGTCCTTCAAGGGCAGGTCGTCGGCCAGACCCCGGAAGAGCGTCATGGCCGCATGGGTGTGGGTATTGATCAGGCCCGGCAGGACCAGGAAGCCCCGACCGTCAATCACTTCTCGAGCCGTCCAAACCTCCGGGCAACGCGCGCCGAGATAGGTAATCTGGCTGTCTTTGATGCCTATCACGCCCGCCGGGATGGGGTCCGGGAAAGCGGCGGATAGAGTCAGGATCAGGGCGTCCTTGATCAAGAAATCGAAAACCTCCCCCACTGTCCTTCGCTCGGGGGGTAGTTTCGAATTCGAAAATAATAGCGATCTGTTTATTGAATTTAAAGGTAATTTCTCGTCATCCCCGAAGGTCTTTATCGGGGATCCAGTGTTTCTTAAGAAAAGCCTGGATTCCCGCTCAGAAGCGTTGCGGGAATGACGCCTTATGATGTTGTACTAATTTCAAGAGTATTCATAGACTGCCATTTACATCTATCAATTAAGCCGGGCCTGCCGCAAGGTCTCGGCGAAACGATTCGCCCGGGATAGAATCTCTTTAAGATCCAGGGTCAGCAGCTCTCGGGCTTTCATCACGGTTCGGCCATTGATGATCACTCGAGTGACATCGGCCCCTCGGGCCGCGTAGACTAAATGGGAATAGATATTATAGAGCGGTGTCAGGTGCGGTTGATCCAGATTCAAGATTATAATATCGGCTTTTTTGCCCGCCTCCAGGGACCCGACTTGGGACTCCAGCCCCAGAACCCGCGCCCCGCCGCGGGTAGCCATCCGGAACACGGTGCGCGCATCCATGACGGTTGGATCCAGAAGATGGACCTTGTGCAGTTTGGCCGCCGAATCCATTTCTTGAAACAAGTCCAGATTATTGTTGCTGGCACAGCCGTCGGTTCCCAGGCCGACGGATACGCCCCGGCGCAGCAGTTCCACCACCGGGGCCACCCCGGAGGCCAGTTTCATGTTGCTTTCCGGACAATGGGCCACCTTGACCCCCGCGGCCGCCAGGGTATTCTGGTCGGCTTCCGACAGCACCACGCAGTGGACGGCAATCAGATGCTCGTCGAGCAACCCCAATCGGGCCAGGTGCTGGGTGGGCGAGACCCCGTATCGGTCCCGAATCTGATCTTCTTCGGTTCGGGTTTCCGCCAGGTGGATGATCAGGGGGACCCGGAATTCATCGGCCAGGCCTTTGGCCCGCAGGAGCAGTTCCGGGGCGCAGGTGAACGGGGTGTGGGGTTCAACGGCCACGGAGATCAGAGGGTCATCCCGGTATAGGCGGATCAGGTTTCGGGTATACTCAAATCCCTTTTCCAGAGGCCCGTAATTGGGGGAGGGAAAATCGTAAAGGACTTCCCCCACCAAAGCCCGCATTCCGGCCTCCCGAGCGGCCCGGGCCACCTCGCCCTCGAAAAGATACATGTCGCAGAAGGTGGTGGTGCCGGACAAGATCATCTCGGCACAGGCCAGCAGGGTCCCCCAGTAGACCCATTCCCCGGTCATTCGGCGTTCCGCCGGAAAGATATGGTTCTCCAGCCAGTCCATCAGCGGCAGGTCGTCGGCCAGGCCGCGCAGCAAAGTCATGGCCGCGTGGGTGTGGGTATTGATCAAACCGGGTAGAACGGCCCCTCCCCCGGCGTCCAGGACTTCTCTGGCCTTTAAGCCCAGGGGCGCCAGCTCTTTTTCCGCTCCCACGGCGATGATGGAATCTCCGCTGATCGCCAGCGCCCCGGGTTGATAAATATTCAGCCGGTCATCCATGGTGACCACCAGGCCGTTTTTTATGAAGAGATCTACGGGTTCTTCCGAGGTCCGAACGCTCATGCTCCCCTTTTCCTTTATAAATGATCTTAAAATATAAAGCGTCATTCCCGCAGCGCTTTTGAGCGGGAATCCAGGCTTTTCTTAAAGAACAATGGATCCCCGACAAAGACCTTCGGGGATGACGAAAAACTATCTGCTTTTAATCTTTTTCTCCGCCCCTCAGCTCTCGTGGGGTCAATTTGGAAATCACCCCTTCAATCAGGGCCATCAATCGAGGTTCGGCTTTTCGTGCCGCAGCAATAATGGCCTTCAGCGAAGCGGGTTCCTGGCAGTCCGGCCGGTTGACGTTGGAGATTACGGAAATCCCCAGGATCCGTAAACGGCACTGAACCGCGACGATAACCTCCAGGACGGTAGACATGCCCACGGCCTGGGCCCCCATTTGCCTGAGCATTCGCGTTTCGGCCGGTGTCTCCAGACTGGGTCCCTTGACCGCCAGGTACACCCCTCGGCGAAGGGGGATTTGATTTTGCAGGGCCACCTTTTCGGTCAGGGCCGCCAGGCGGCGGTCATAAACGGATGAAAGGTCCGGAAAACGATCCCCCCAAAGTTCCTGGTGAGGACCGACCAGGGGATTCTCTCCGGTAAAATTGATATGATCCGTGATCAGCATCAGGTCCCCGGACTCGTAGCCGGGGTCCAGGCCCCCGGCGGCATTGGAAACGATCAGGACCTTTACTCCCAACCCGGCCAATATCCGAATGGGAAAACCGATCTCTTGGGGCGCGTAACCTTCATAGAGATGGAACCGGCCCTGCAGGGCGATTACCGGCCTGCCGGCCAGGCTCCCCCAAACCAACTGGCCCTGATGGGATTCCACGGTGGAATGGGGGAAATAGGGGATTTGCTCATAGGGAATGGAACGGGCCTTTTTGATCCCGCCGGCCGAACCGCCCAGACCGGTGCCCAGGATAAGTCCGATGGGGATCTCGCCCTCGATTTTTTTCTTCAAGTACGAGACTGTTTTTGATAAGCGTTCTTGGTTCATAGCTTCGAATGACCTTGAAAATCCTAAAACTTTAAGCGGACCTTGTATTTCAATTTCTCCTCCTTATCTTTGGCTACCGGCACGTCAAAGGATAGGGTCCCGGAATCCATTTTCGTGTAGGGGTGAGAGTGTTCCAATACCTTCCAGTCGCCGGGCAGCGGTTCCACCACCTTAATCGTTACGTCCTCCTTTTTATGATTCCTCAGGGAGATCTCAAAGGAAGCCTCGTAGCTGTCGGAAGCGATTTTTTCCCAATTCATTTGCTTGCGAACAGCGGTCAGGTCAAAGGCCTCTCCCATCTTAACCCGGATTTTTTCATCCTTGGGGGTGTGATCGACCGTGTCCTCCCCCACCATCTGAAGGCTCTTTTCATTATCCTGTTTGTAAACCCGCAAGGTACCCTTGGGGATGGGCATCCCCAGGTTGTTTTCTTTTTTATTCAGGAATTCCACAAAAACCGCTACCTTCTGATTGGTGATCATTTCTCCGATCTTGTTACGAAAATAATGAGAGAATCCCCGGTAAATAAACTCTTTTTTCACCGGGATGAACTGGGCGTCCAGCAGGCTGATTTGTTTGGTCTGGTTATCCTTGACCGTAGTTTTTCTTTCCAGGGTGTAGAGGTGGTATTCGAAAAACGAATCCTCTTTAAACTGGGGAGCGGCGTCTTTGGCCGCGGCCATGGGGGCTGCCGCCTTTCGTTCCCGCCGGACCTCTTCCTGGACCCGGTTGATATCCCCGGCCACCAGTTTAAGACGGGCGTTTTGATAGGTGGCGCCGCTTTTGTTGTCGATGGTCACCCACCCGGAAAGATCGGCCTGGGTATCCGTTTCATTCAAAACCAGGACATAATCCGCCCGCCAGTTGATTCCCTGGGTTAGATACAAGACTTCCAAAGGGACCGGGCCGGCGTTCTTATGATCCAGCAGCCAGACCAGGGTGGGTTTGGAAATCAGGTCCTGGGGGATCTCCGGGAAGAGGACCCGGCCCGGATGTCCGTAGGTGATATCCCGTCCGATCTGATACACCGGGGTCCCTTCATTGTTGGCCAGCACCGTGGCCGTAACAATTTCTTCCTTTTCAGTATAATAATTTCGAGTATAGAGCTTCACCTCCTTGCCCACATACTTATCCAGGAGCTTGCGGGGATTCAGCAGGTCATATTCATAGTTCTGTTCCAGCACCTGAAGCTGCTGGGAATTTTTAATGGACTTGATGCGGACGCTGGTGGGAATGATCTGGGCGGCCACGTCCATGAATTTCAATTCCTGCGGCCCCCGAGGCAATGGGAGTTGCCGCAGGTCCTTCACCAATCCCAGGTTGCTGTTGTAGACCGTCAACTCCAGGGACGTCTGATCAGCCAGGGTGGAGGTCAATTTTTCGATGGCCCAAACTGGAAAGGCCGACAGAAGCAGCGCCAGGCCGATCAGAAGACGGGTAATCAGGAGTGATTTGGTTTTCATGCGGTTCTCCTTGCTAATTTAGGTTGAACGTCGAACATCGAACTTCCAACATCGAATGTTTAATGCAGGTTTGTTTTTCATTTGAGGTTGGGCGTTCGATGTTCAATGTTCGACGTTCATTTTAGTTCGAGTGTAGGGGAGGGGTTAATCCCCTCCCGCACCCAGTCAGGCCGCCATCACGAAATTTGAATCCTTGATTCCCAAGCTCGGGAGGGGGTCAACGGCTCGGCTGAGCTCGCCGAAGTCCCCTCCCCTACGAAAAAACGAAAGGGTATCAATCGTCAGACTCCAGAATACCCCCTGAACGGCTGTAGTTGCAGAATCGGGACTTATGCCTTAATATAATAAAAAAAAAGGTTCAACAAGAAATTTTATCCCAACCCTCCCTCTCCCCTGGCGAGGGAGGGTTGGGATGGAGAGGAAATTTTTCATGGATCGAAGAGCTTTTTTAAAAGAAGTGGCCCTGTGGTCGGCCGGGTTAACCCTCGTTCCGCCACTGATTCAAGTGAACCCGGAAGCGCGGGCCGAGGGGAAGCAGTCCTTGGTGGTAGTCGGGGAGGGTTCGGATTATCCCGCCCTGGTATCCAAAGTGCTGGCCCCTCTGGGAGGGATGGCCGCCCTGGTCAAAAAAGGGGATCGGGTGGTGGTCAAGCCCAATATCGGCTGGGACCGCACCCCGGAACAGGCCGCCAACACCCACCCGGAAGTGGTCAAGTCCCTGGTCAAACTGGCCCTCGAGGCCGGGGCCGGTCAGGTGCTGGTATTTGACCGGACCTGCAATGAGGAGCGGCGCTGTTATGTCAACAGCGGGATCAAAAAAGCCGTGGAGTCCCTGGGGGACCGTCGGGTGTCCTGTCCTTTCATCGATGAACGAAAATTCGTCCCGGTCCGCCTGGCCAAAGGCAAATCCCTCCAGGAATGGGAATTTTATAAAGACGCCCTCGAGGCCGACTGCTATATCAATGTGCCGGTGGCCAAGCACCATTCCTCGGCCGGTCTCAGCCTGGGATTGAAGAACATCATGGGGGTCATCGGCGGTTCTCGCGGCAAGATCCACTTCTCACTGGGACAACGGATTGCCGATTTGAATCTGGTGCTTAAACCCCGAATAACGGTCATCGACGCTACCCGGATCCTGCTGCGCAACGGTCCCCAGGGAGGCGACCTGCGGGACGTGAAAGCCCTCAATACCCTGATGGCCTCCACCGACATCGTGGCCGTAGACGCCTACGCCACCACCCTCTTCCAGATGAAGCCCGAGGAAGTGGAATCCACGTTAGCCGGGTATAAACTGGGGTTAGGGGAAATGGACCTGAAAAAAATAAAGATCGTTAAGGTGTAACCAGGCGCGGGGCGGGTGCCCGCGAAGCATGAAAATTTCGAGTCCCCCCACCCCTCCCCCCCGCGGCGGGGAGGGGAGGTAGCAATGTTTTCTATGAGCCTGAAGTATGCCCGGTTGGGTGCGGGAGTTAATTTCGGCTCGGCTGAGCCTTTAGGTAAACTCAAGGCCCTGAGTTTGTCGAAGGGCTCGCCGAAGTCCCCTCCCCTACATTCGAACTGGCAACCTGATGAAACAGCGAGATTCTTCGCCTTCGCTCAGAATGACAGGCGCTTTATTTAGGTTAGAAATCCGAATTTCGAATTTATAGGTACTTATGGCTTCTAAAAGAGTCTCCGCCTGGCGTTGGGGAAGGAGGATTTCCCAGGGTTTTTTCCTGGTCCTCTTCCTGGTCCTCTTTCGTCTGACCGATTACAGCGGCACGGATGAAATTCCCTATGCCGTAAATATTTTCTTCCGCCTCGATCCCTTGGTGGCCGCCGCCGCCATCCTGGCCTCCCGGGTGGTCATCACCCTGGTCTGGTATTCCCTGATCGTGGTGGCCCTGACCTTGATCCTGGGCCGGGTTTTCTGCGGCTGGTTCTGCCCCCTGGGCACCCTGCTCGACCTGGCCCACCAGATCATCCCTCCCCGAAAGGAGGCCCGCCCGGACCGCTACCGCGCCTGGAAGTATTTTCTCTTGGGCTTCATCCTTCTGACCGCCCTGCTGGGTCTTCCGGTGGTGGGTTACTTTGACCCTTTCTCTATCCTGGTGCGGGGACTGGCGGTCTCCGTGGATCCCTTTTTTAACCGGATCATTACCGGCCCTTTCGACTTCCTTTATCGTTACGGACCCTCCTGGATTTCGGCAATCAGCGAACCGATTTATGGTTTGGTCAAAAAGTCCCTGCTGCCTTATCAACAGAAGGTGTTTACCCTCAGCCTGGTGTCTCTCCTCATTCTTTTATCGGTCTTTGCCCTGGAGCGTCTAGGGCGCCGTTTCTGGTGCCGCAATCTCTGCCCGCTGGGGGGGCTGCTGGCCTTGCTTTCCCGGTTCTCCCTTCTGCGGGGACGTCACGATGAAACCGCCTGCACCCAGTGCGGTCTGTGCGCCAAAGTCTGCCGCCTGGGGGCCGTCGATACCGAACGGCGCATCGCCTCCGACGACTGCAACCTCTGCCTGGATTGCCTGGACCACTGCCCGGAGCAGATCATCGGTTTTACTTTTAAGAGACCGACGGACCCGAGACCGGAGCTGGGAATCTCCCGCCGGGCCTTCGCCGGGATGCTGGCCTCCGGTCTGGTGCTGCCGGCCTATTCCCAAATCGGGGCCCAAACCCGGCTGGTCGACCCGGAATTGATCAGACCTCCGGGTTCATTGGAGGAGAAACGGTTCCTGGACCGGTGTGTGCGCTGCGGGGAGTGCTTGAAGATCTGTCCCTTGAATGCGCTGCAGCCCGTCGGTCTGGAATCCGGCTGGGGAGGTATCTTCACCCCCAGACTGATCCCCCGGATCGGGTACTGCGAATTCAATTGCACCCTCTGCGGCCAGGTCTGCCCCACCGGGGCGATCGAGCAGTTGGGTCTCTCCAGAAAACAGAAGACCGTGATCGGCCTGGCCCATTTCGACAAAAATCGATGTTTGCCCTATGCCCGGGGCGTCCCCTGCATCGTCTGCGAGGAGCACTGCCCCACGCCGGACAAGGCGATTAAATTCCGGGAGGTCGAAGTATTTGATCAGAACGGCAGGACGGTCCGGATGAAGCAGCCCTATGTGATAGATCGTCTTTGCATCGGTTGCGGGATCTGCGAGAACAAGTGTCCCCTGGAAGGAAAGGCCGCGGTGCTGGTAACGCGAGGTTCGGTGACCGGAGGGTGAATGGAGGGTTACTGAAAAGATGTTCGATGTTCATTTCTGTCTACTGCTTCTTCTTGGTCCGGAGCCACAAGAAAGCTTCAATAAATGGATCAATATTTCCGTCTAATATACTGTCGACATTGCCTATTTCCAAGTTAGTCCTATGATCTTTCACCAGTCGGTAGGGGGCTAAGGTGTACGACCGGATCTGGCTTCCCCAGGCGATATCCGACTGGCCCTCATGGAGTTCCCGCTTTTTTTCCTCTTTTTTCTGCATCTCTTGCTCGTACAGGCGCGATTTCAACACCTTAAAGGCCATTTCCTTGTTCCGATGCTGAGACTTTTCATTCTGGCATTGGACGACGATCCCGGTAGGGAAATGGGTCAGCCGAATAGCCGAACTGGTTTTATTCACGTGCTGCCCTCCGGCGCCGCTGGCCCGAAAGGTATCTACCCGCACATCCGCCTCGTTGATTTCAATATTGATGTCCTCTTCCACCTCGGGATAAACGAAAACAGAGGCGAAAGAGGTATGACGCCGGCCTCCGGCATCGAAAGGAGAGATGCGGACCAGGCGGTGAATCCCGCTTTCGGAGTGAAGATACCCGTAGGCATATTTCCCTTCCACGGTGAAAGTCACGCTTTTGGTCCCGGCCTCATCCCCGGGAAGCATATCGATCACTTCGGTCTTGAAGTTTCGTGTTTCAGCCCAACGCAAGTACATGCGCAACAGCATTTCGGCCCAATCCTGGGCCTCGGTCCCGCCGGCCCCGGCATGAATGGCCACAATGGCATTGTTGATGTCGCTTTCCCCGGAAAGAAGCTTAGTAAACTCCATTTGGGTCAGCTTTTTTTCGAGAGCCCCCAGCTTATCCCGGACCTCGGCGAGCGTCTCCCCGTCCGCCTCTTCCAGGGCCAGATCGTGGAGGATTTCCGTTTCTTCCAACTGGCCCCGAGTCTGCTCCCATTCGCCGAGGGCGTTGAGGATTTTTCCCCGCTCCTTCAATAAAACCCGGGCCTGATCGGGCTGGTTCCAGAATTGGTCCTGGACGATGGCCTTTTCTAAAACCTGTAAACGGGCCCTTTTGCCTTCCAGGTCAAAGATATTCTCCCAATTTAAGTAATCGGTCTCTGGCCTGTTCCATTTCTTCACGCATACCTTTTATCTCCTTTGATTATTAATGTCATGCAGTTAAGCTCAACTCGCCCCTTTTGTTTTCATGCTTCGAGGTCCCCGTCCTGGGCCTGGTTTAGCATGACCCCTTAGCCCCCGGCCGAGCAATCCGCCGATGACCGCCAGAAAGCAAAAAGCCACCAGCCAGTCACCATGGCGGCTGTAAAAGGTGCTTTCTTCCCTCAAAGGGATTATAGCCTGAATGGCGGCTTTTTCAAAGAGAGAACTTTTTTGGACGATCCGCCCGGATGAATCGATCACCGCGCTGAACCCGGTATTGGCCGCCCGGGCTATCCAGACCCGGTTTTCCACCGCCCGTAAAGTCAGCATGGAAAGGTGCTGGTACGGGGCCGAGGTCTGCCCGAACCAGGCGTCATTGGTGATATTCACCAAAAGACGGCAGCCGTCCCGTTTTAAAGCCCGACTGATCTCGGGGAATATGGTTTCAAAGCAAATCAAGACCCCGATCTTCCCCTGGGGATGCTCAAGTCCGTAAGGCCGGGGGCCGGTACTGAACTCGCCGATCGATTCCACCATGCGGTGGACAAAGGGCAGGAACCGCTTCAGGGGAACGTATTCACCGAAGGGCACTAAATGAACCTTATCGTAATAGGCCACTTGACCGGAGGGGGAGAGGAAGTAGGCTCGGTTATAATAGTGAAGGCGATTGTTTTGCTGTCCCACCGCCGGGCTCCCAAAAAGCAGATACGAATTCGTTTCTCTGCTCAACTCAAAAATTCTGCCGGTCAGCCGTTGCTCATTGAGAAAGTAAAAAGGAACCGCGGTTTCCGGCCAGATCAACAAGGGAGTAGTTTTATCCAAGGGCGCCGTTGGCTTTATTCCGGAAAGTTCTGAAAGAGATTTACGAGACAACTTTGTATATATATTAATAGTTTCCTCCTGATGAGCCGGATTCCACTTTAACGATTGATCGATATTTCCTTGAATAATAGAGACTTTTAATTGCTCGGATCGTTCGTCAGCCTTCCGCTCTTCAGGCAAAACAGCGTAACCATAAGAAATTACCAGCAGCAAGAGACCTCCGGTCAGTATGGCTTCGCCCCATTTCGCGGACCAGGATCGATAGTCGCCGGACTTTAAAAAAATCTGGTAAAGAGCTTGATTTACCATGAGAATCAAGAAAGAAAGCCCATAGACCCCGGTGTATGAGGCCATCTGAATAAGGGGCAGTAACGAATATTGGCTGTAACCGACTAAAGCCCAGGGAAAACCGGAGAGCAGGACGCCTCGCAGATACTCCAAACCCACCCAGAGGGCCGGCGCCCAGATGAGAGAGAAGAATCCGCCGCCCGGGAATAGACCCCAAAGCAACCCGAAGACCGCTGGAAACAAGGCCAGATACAGGGCTAACAGGACCAGCATAGAGATACTGATCGGGACACTGAGGTGGCCATAATAGCGCATGGAATGGGTGACCCAATAAAAAACACCAAGGGAATAAACAAACCCCATGGTGTACCCGAGGGCCAGACGTTTTCGGGCGGGCTGACCTTCCAAGGCCTTGAGCAAGGGGATAAAAGCGACCCAGGCCAGATACGACCAGGACGTTTTTGGGAAAGAAAGGGTGATTAAGGCGGCGCTTAAGAGGATATAACCAAACTGTTGTCCTCTTTTATAGGAAAAAAGCGACTCCACCATGCGCGACCTTGGTTGGTTATGGGGAAAAGATAAGGGCTTAACCGATACGGATTAATTTATAATAGGTCTGGTAACGAAGCACTTTGGAAAGATATTTTTTCGTGTCCTTGAAGGGCGGGACCCCATTGTGGCGCAGGACCTGGTTCGGGCCCGCATTATAGGCCGCCAAAGCCAGACGATTGTCCCCATTGAAGGCATCCAGCATTTCGCGCAGGTAGCGAACCCCTCCATAGATATTGTACTTGGGATTGAAAGGGTCGCTGATTCCCAGTTCTTCGATCGTGACCGGATCGATCTGCATCAGCCCCTTCGCGCCCTTGGGAGAGACGGCCAGGGGGTCAAAACGCGATTCGGCATGAATCACCGCTTTCACCAGGGCCGGGTCCAGGGCATACTTCTTGGACGCGCCTTTAATCCAATGATCGTAGGTATTAACCGAAGCTGAGCGCTCTTCCAGGGTGAGGTGAAAAGAACGAGCGTCCGGGATAGCGGTCTGCTCCGAGACGGTCTGTTCCGAGAGGGCAATCTTCTCGCAGTAAATTTCCCCCGATATCACCGGCTTCTCGGAATAAAGAAAAAAGAATCCGTTTATACCAAGAATCATCCCCACCACCCCTATATGCGCCATCTTTTGAATAATCTGCTTGGTCATAATCCCAACCCGCCTTATTGCCGAAAACCCAGTGATTGGGCTTTCCCCGGTCGAATCGGTTGAACGTTCTGACGATGGCCTTTTTGAACCAGGTCATCAAGATGAGTAAGTAATAAACGATGACGCTCAACCTGCTCGGCATTTTTTTACCCGGATGTATTTTTTATATGGATAGCAATAATAATAACGGATCACCAAAGCGATTGTCAATGACTAAGTTTGAGGGAAGCCGGGATCAGGCCAGGGATAGACCTGATCAACAATTTGGGCCTTAATTATTATGTAAATATAAATTATTAAATATTATAACAAAAACTTGTTTTTAACTATCAATTGCTGATAAATAACTTTAGTTTGACGTAGAAACCCTTGTCCTGTGGGCAAGGTCAGAGGCAGTGGGATCTGCCGGAATGATTATGCTGGAGTGATGGTGTAACGGAGTAATGGAGTAATTGGATATTGAATTAAAAGAAGAAGTCCTGCTTGTCTTTGATCTATGACGATCTTTGAAGACCATCACTCCAGTCCTCCATTACTCCACTGCTCCGGTGTCCGAAAAACGAAAACATGGAATATTTCCCCTCCAAAAGGTTGCGATTTCCGTCTTATTTGTTTAGACTTAGAATCATCCAATGGATCATTTAACCATTTATACTCAGGCGGGTCTAATCAGTTGAATAATTTGATTTATGACGGATGACCAATTAATCCACCGGATTCGTGACGGGGATAGAGGAGCTTTTGAGGAACTGGTTCTCCGTTATCAGAAGCCCATTTATGCCTTTGTGTTGAGGATGCTGAAAAATCCCATGGACGCGGAGGATACGGTCCAGAAGGTATTTCTGCTGGCCTATCAAAACCTGAAAGGATTTCGTTTTGAGTCCAGCTTTAAAACCTGGCTTTTTCGCATCAGCATCAACCAGTGCCACAATCATTTCCGGCAGCAGAAGAAGAGGGAATTCACTCCTCTGGACGAAATACCGATAGCCGACCCCAAAAATAACCAGGAGGAGGACTTTTCACGCAAGGAATTAAGGGGACAGGCCCAAAAGGCCATTGAAAAGCTTCCCCCGAAACAAAAAATGGTGTTACTATTACGAGTGGATCAGGACCTTTCCTTTGAAGAAATCGGAAAGGCCCTCAATATGCGAGCCAATTCGGCCAAGGTCAATTTTCATTATGCCCTGGAAAAAGTGAAGGACTGGATCAAGACCCACCATGAAACCTAATGGAACCTGCAGAGAGGTAAAGAAGTGCCTGCTGGAGTATGCCGGTCAGCCCCTGACCGAAACCCCAGCCGAACAGGTCCGGGATCATCTTTCCCGATGCCCGGACTGCCGCGGGCTTTACGAAGAAAATTCCCGGATCGTCGAGGCCCTCCGGCAGAATTCCCCGCCCGACCCGGGACCGGATTTCTGGAACCGGATGACCGCCGGGATAATGGCCGAGGTGCGTCATCTGGAAAACCGGCCTCAACCCTGGTACCGGAGGCCCTGGTCCAACCCCTGGGGCTGGCCGGTGTACGCCTGGTCTCCGGCGCTGGTTCTCCTGGTCCTCACTACCGGGTTATATTATTATGGTTCTTTTACCGCTACTAAACCTGTTTTTTTAGCTAACGGCTGGACTCCGGCGGCCGATTCCCGTCTGGAAGATATTGCGGACCCCCTGGCCGACCCCTTTATGACGCTGTCCTCCCAGGAGTCGGCTCGTCTTCAAAAAACGATGGGCCGCCGATTAGCCAGCGAACTGTATGCCAAGAATGACGACGCCGAGGAAGCGGTCTTAGACTGGGATTTGTCCAACCGAATAGAAGTCCTATCCCTCAAGGATCTTAATAAAGTAGTGGATAAACTGCAAACCGGTGCACCCGCCGGGACCAAGGAGGTCATGGGAAATGTGTCGTAGATTCTTTTTTGGGACCCTGATCGGATGCCTGCTTTTCGGGACGAGCACCCTGCTGGCCCAGCCCCTTAGAGACCCCCAGGATCCACGAGAAAAAACCCGGGAACGGATTCAGATGGTCAAGATGTTGAAATTGAACCAAGCCCTGCGGCTGGATCGTGAAACGGCCGCCCGTTTTTTCGCCGTCAACGGTCAGCATGAGGAGACCAAACGACGGCTTCGCGGGGATCTTCACCATGATATCGAGCGACTGCGCCAGCTCACCCGGGACCTGAGCGCTCCCGAGAAGGAATTGCGGGAGACGGTCCTGCGGATAAAAAACAGACGGAAAGACCTGAACGACCTGAATTACAAACAAATGGACGAAGAGTTGAATCTACTGCGGCCGGACCAGCAGGCTCGTTATGTCCTCTTTACCATTGATTTTCGCCGGGAAATCGACGATATCGTCCGGGAAGTGCGGGATGAACGCCCTCCGGCCGCGCGCCCCGCGGAACGCTGGACGCCCTCTCCCCCCCGGCCCCCGGTGGAGACCTATCGGGATAGTTACAAGGAAGGCGTACAGAAAAGATGAAACTGAAAGATAAGATTGCCGTGGTAACCGGCGCCGGTCAGGGGATCGGCCGGGCCATCGCCTTGCTGGCCGCCCGTGAAGGGGCCCGAGTGGCCCTGATCGACCGCAATGAAACCACCGGGCGGGAAACCCTTGATCAAATAGCTTCCCTCGGGGCCGAGGGGCTGTTGATCGTCAGGGATATAACCCTTGATCAGGCCGTTCCGGAAATCATCGAGCAGGTCCGGGGCCGTTGGACTCGCCTCGATATCTTAGTCAACAACGCCGGCTTTGACCGGCCTGCCGGCATCTTTAAGATCCAGGACTCCGAATGGGACGCCGTCCTGGGCGTGCATCTCAAGGCGGCCATGGCTTTTATTCGGGCGGCCATGCCGGTCATGAAGGCCCAGGGCTACGGCCGGATCGTCAACCTTTCCTCCATCTACGGCAAAACCGGCGGCAAGGGCGAGATCGCCTACGCCACCGCCAAGGCCGGCCTCATCGGCCTGACCAAGAGCGTGGCCAAGGAGGTGGGAAAGTTCGGGGTCTGCGTCAATGCCGTCCTCCCCGGCCTGACCGCCACCCCCGCCATCCAGACCATGATGGCCGATAAATTCAAGGAACAAATCCTCGCTCAAACCCCCCTTGGCCGCATGGCCCAACCCGAAGAGATCGCCCAGGCGGTGATCTTTCTGGCCTCCGATGAAGCCAGCTACATCACCGGCGCCTGCCTGGAGGTCTCCGGCGGCTGGGAGATGTAGGGTTCCTTTCGATCATTAATAGTCAATAATTAACGATTGATTATTAATTATTATGGAGGTTTGTTTTTCATTCGATGTTGGGCGTTCGATGTTCATTCCCTCTTAAAGGAAAGGCGGCAGCCCCAAAATACACCCAGCCCCCTCTACCCTGCCCTTCCTCCCGAGTTATTAACAGTCTCATAGTAGAACCGACTATCCCCTGGCCTTCATATCGTCATTCCCGCAGCGATTTTGGGCGGGAATCCAGTCCCTGCCTTGTGCGATGCTGGATCCCCGATTAAAACACTCGGGGATGACGGCCGGTGTATGTACAGACTATTGTGAGACCGTTAATATTACACCAATAACCATTGACTTTTTCTTTCCCCCCCTTTAAGCTACAAAATAGCTCTACAGAATAAGGAGGAAGGACTATGAAAGGTATGGCAAAACTTTTGGGATCGTTCGGGCTTTTGTTGGGTCTCTTAACCTTATCTGCTTTTACGGTACAGGCGGCGGAACCGATTATCATCGGGGTGCCCACATCTCTCGGATTTCTGGAGGGCGCGGAAGGGCTCAATAGCGTCAACCTGGCTGTGGAGGAAATCAATGCCAAAGGAGGCGTTTCGATTAAAGGGGAAAAACACCTGCTGAAGGTGGAGGCCATCGATATCCGTGATGCGGCGCCGGGGGTTCCGGTTCCGGAGGCCCTCTTGGGAATCGAGAAACTCATCCTGGAGAAAAAAATCAAGGCCATCGTTATAGCCCCTTTTCGCTCGGAGGCCTTGTTGGCCAGTATGGATCTGATCTCCAAATACAAGATCCCCATGCTGGCGACTACCGCCATGTCTCCGGATTACACCAAGAAGGTCCTGGAGAGTTATGACAAATACAAATATTGTTTTCGGATTTGTCTGGATGCCGGGTACCTGGTCGGCTATTTGAAAGGTTCCATGGAATCCGTCCAAAAGGAGTATGGCTTCAAGAAGGTTTATCTCATGCACCAGGACGTGGCCTGGGCCAGGGGGACGGCCAATGCCCTGAGCGGCATTTTAAAGGGGGCCGGTTGGGAAGTGTTGGGTGTGGAATCCTATCCGACCGGGGCCGGCGATTTTTCCGCCGGTCTGATGAAAGCCCGACAGGCCGGCGCCCAGGTCATCCTGCCGATCTTCGATATGCCCCAAAGCGGCACTCTGGTCAAGCAGTGGAACAGCATGAAAGTCCCGGCCTTGATGCTTGGATTTATTTCGCCTTTGGCCGGCCCGGGCGCCTGGAAGAGTTTTGATGGTAAAATCGACGGGGCCATGAACCTGATCTTTGAGATCGGCAATGTGGCGGTTAAAAAAGTGCCCAAGTCGGTCGCCTTCTATGACGCCTACAAAAAGAAATACAACAAGGAGATCGAAGCCGGACACTGCCCGGCGCCGGCCTACGAGTCGGTCTATATCCTGGCCGAAGCCATGGAACGGGCCGGCACGATCGATCCGGATGCCGTGGTGAGTGCCCTGGAAAAGACCGATCGCCAAGGCGCCATCGGCCGAATCCGCTTCGGCAAAAATCATCAGGTGGTCTATGGAAACGATCCCAAAGAAACGGCCATGGCAGCCATGATTCAGTGGTCCAAAACCGGGACCCGGGAAATCGTCTTTCCCGAGAGTATAGCCGACGCCAAGATCCACCTGCCCGAAGGGCTGAAATCGGCGAAGTAACTTACGTAAGGCGCAAGGCGTGAGGGGTAAGGAGCGAATCTCCTGATACCCTCCGCCTTTAGCCATTTGGTTTTCAAGATTTCTTGGTTTTATTCTCCTAACGCCTGACTCCTTACCCCTAACGGTTTTGAGATGATCCTCGGTACCCTCATCTACGGCTTCATCAACAGCGTCATCCTGGCCCTGGTAGCCCTGGGGTTCAATCTGACCTTCGGCATCAGCGGGGTGGCCAATTTCGCCTACGGGGCCTTTTACATTTTTGCCGGGTATGGGGCCTGGATCCTTTTGAACACCCTGAAACTGCCCTATGCCCTGGCGATCCTCGGGTCGCTGGTGCTTACCATGGTCCTGGGCGCCCTCATGTACCGGGTAGTCCTCCTGCGCATCCGGGGACTGGTCATCTCCGAGGTCATCGCCACCTTCGGTATCGGCCTGGCCATCCTGGAAATCTTCCGCTACCTCGGGTTCATCGGCTTCGAATACAACCTCCCGGTTTTTATCGACGGCAGCCTGGAAATCCACGGCGTCTTCGTGGACTATCAGCGCCTCTTCATCATCGGCCTGGGCTGCGCCATCGCCCTGTTCCTCTGGGTCTTTACCCATTACACCAAGATCGGGTTGGCCTTTCGGGGCATCGCCCAGGAAGAGCGGACCGCCCTCTCTCTGGGCATCAACGCCGACTGGGTGGCCACCCTGAGCGTGGCCTTCGGGGCCGGCTTGGCCGCCCTGGCGGCGATCCTGATCCTGCCCCTGGGGACCATTTCCGTGGAAGGGGGTTATGATGTCCTGATCAATGCCCTGGCGGTGTGCATTGTGGGCGGACTGGGCAGCACCCTGGGGGTGGTTGTGGCCAGTTTCCTGATCGGCTACGCCCAGATGATCACCTCCACCTACCTGGAACCGCACTGGATCATGATTGTCAGCCTGGTGGCTATCCTGGCTATTCTGGCCCTTAAGCCTTCGGGCCTCTTCGGCAGCCAAAAGGAACTGGAAGAAAGGATTTAAGCTGTTTTCACCGCAAAGACGCAAAGTGCGCAAAGAAACAAGAAATAAGAAGTTTTATTTAATTGCCGTTCAGAGAACGGCAATTAAATAATTTTCTTCTTTGCGTCCTTTACGCCTTTGCGGTGATATTGAAAACCCCATGTACATCCGTAAAGAACGCATCGACCGCGGGGTCAAGGCCCGAACGGGAGACATCTTCGCCCTGGCTTCCGGCTGGGACCTGCTCTATCTGCTGGCCCCCCGGGTGCTGCCGCTGCTGATCTTAATCGTCCTGACCTTTACGCTCAGTCTCTACTGGCAGAAGGTCCTCCTCTCCACGGCCATTTTTGCCCTGCTGGCCATCAGTTGGGACTTCCTGGCTTCGGCCGGTATGGTTTCTCTGGGCCAGGCCTATTTTTTCGGCCTGGGGGCCTATTTGACCGGCATCCTGTCCCATTATTTTCATTGGCCCATTTGGTTGACCATTCCCCTCAGCTCGGTTCTGGGCGGCCTTTTGGCCACCCTCACCCTGCTCCCGGTATTGAGGCTGCGGGGGATCTATTTTTCCATGATCACCCTGGTCCTGCCCTTGATGCTGGTCCGGGTCATCGAGGCCACCAAGATCTTCGGCGGGACGGAGGGGATCAGCGGATTGGCCTCCTATCCCAACCGCTGGGTGGAGCTCTATCTCGCCTTGACCGCCGTCTGGGTCTGCCTTTTCGGTTTGCGGCGCCTGTTGAATTCCGATTACGGTCTGACCTTGAAGGCCATTTGCGACAACGATCGCTCGGTGATGAGTTCCGGGATCAACATTTATTGGTATAAGGCCCAGGCCCTGTTCTTGTCCGGATCGGTGGGCGCCTTCGCCGGGGCCTTCATGACCCACTCCTATATGTTCGTGGGCATGCCGGTCTTTGCCCTGGACTATTCGATCCTGCCCATCGCTTCGGCCGTGGTGGGGGGCATGGGCACCATGGCCGGACCGCTCCTGGGGGCCTTTATCCTGGTACCGCTTTCCGAGGCCCTGCGCGGCCTGGGGGCTTGCGCATCGTCATCTATGCCCTCTCCCTGACCGTGTTTACCGTGGCCCTGCCGGAAGGGATCTTCCATTACGTCCAGCGCAAATATCAACAGTTCGAACGCAAGGTAAAAGTGGAATCCGAATGAACGCTTCCCCGGCCCCCATCCTGAACGTTTCCAACCTTTCCAAGCGCTTCGGCGGGGTCCAGGCCGTGGATTCCATCACCTTCAAGGTGCAGCCCGGTGAACTGATGGGGATCATCGGACCCAACGGTTCGGGAAAGACCACCCTGGTCAACTTGATTACCGGCTTTGTCCGGCCGGACACCGGGTCGATCCATTACCGGGACCGGGAGATCACCGGCTGGATGCCCTACCGGATCAGCCGGCAGGGATTGGCCCGGACCTTTCAGATGGTCCGGCCTTTTTACCATCTGCCGGCCTTCAAGAATATGATCATCCCCCTTTCCTCGCCCCGGGTGAAACAGTTGTCCGGGGGGCGCTACGGCGACCGGGATGCCGTGGCCAAGGACCTCCTGGAAGAAGTGGGGTTTGAACGGGACTCCTCGGTGATCAGCAAGCCGGCCGGCGCCCTGCCCCACGGTTACCTCAAGCGTCTGGAACTGGCCAAGTGTCTGGCCCTGCGGCCCGAGCTGATCATCCTGGACGAGCTTTTTTCCGGCCTGAGTCTGGCCGAGGTGGCCGGGATCCTGCCGATCATCGAAAAAATGAAATCCGAGGGCAAGACCATCCTGATGATCGAACACCGGCTGCGGGAGTTGTTCCGGATCGCCGACCGGGTGATCGTCCTCAATTTCGGGCAAAAAATCGCCGACGGCCGTCCGGCGCAGGTCATGCAGGGCGATGAAGTTAAAAAGGCCTATTTGGGGACCGAAGGGGAAGGGTGAAAAAGACTAAATTAACGAAACTCGAAATCCGATAACAAATAATCAAATGACCAAAATTCGAAATTCAAAACCCCTAACCCTTGATCCGCAGCGGTCCACTAAGTGGGGGGTAATTCCCACCCCCTCCCGATCCGGGAAGGGGAGATATTTCGGTCATTTGAATTTTGAACATTGCAGTTTGTTTCGAATTTCGTGCTTCGGATTTCGAATTTAAAAATGCTGTTATTTGACAGTGCTGAGATAAATTACTCAGAATTCATTTTCAAAAAACTCTATACGGATAATATAAGTTGCTTCTTGACGTCAAACATCTGATGGTTTTTTACGAAAACGCCCTGGCCCTGAACGACTTCAGCCTGAAGGTCAACGCCGGGGAGATCGTGGCCGTCATCGGCTCCAACAGCGCCGGGAAAACCACCCTGATGAACGCCATTTCCGGCCTGATCCTGGACATCCAGGTCAAGGAAAAGCGCAAGGGCGGAGAACGCATTACCATTCTGGGGGAGGTCTGGTTCAACCGGGAGGACCTCGGCCGGATGAGCCCGGACCAACGGGTTAAAAAGGGGATCGTCCTCTGCCGGGAACGGCATCCCATCTTTCCCGAAAGCGACGTGCTGGAAAACCTCTACATCGCCGGCTATCTGCGCAGCCGGAAGGAAATCAAGGAAACGGTGGACCTGGTTTTCAGCCTTTTTTCCAACCTGGCCGGTTATAAAAATCGGAAGGCCGGTTTTCTGAGCGGCGGGGAACAGCAGATGCTGACCATCGGCATGGCCCTGGTGGTCCGTCCCAGCCTGCTCCTCCTGGACGAGCCCCTGCTGGGCCTGAGTCCGGCCATGCAGACCAAGCTGCTCTCGGCCATCAAGACCATCCGGCAGGAAACCCGGGTGACGATCCTCATCAGCGAACAGTTCGCCCGGCCCATCCTGCCCATGATCGACCGGGGCTACGTGATCGAAAACGGCATGCTGACCCTGTCCGGCACCAGCCGGGAACTGATGGAGAACCCGGAGGTGGTCTCGGCTTATTTCGGGGTTTAAAATATATTCACCGCAAAGGCGCAAAGGGCGCAAAGAAGATATTTTCTCCGGCCGGAAAAGCACCGGCCGGAGAAAATACCTGAAAAATAGAACTGGCCTACGGGGACTTTGATGGATATAAATCCATTGAGCAGCAGAGTGATCGGGGCGGCCATAGAGGTCCATAAAAACTTGGGTCCCGGTTTACTGGAGTCCGCTTATGAGGAGAGCTTGTGTTGGGAATTGGCGCTTCAAAAGGTACCCTTTGAAAGGCAAAAACTCCTGCCCTTAAACTATAAAGGGCATACTTTAGACTGCGGTTACCGGTTGGATATTTTGGTTGATGAACAAATCGTTTTGGAACTTAAATCCGTAGAACGTATTGAACCCATTCACAAAGCCCAACTTTTAACTTATCTTAAGCTTTCTGGTTACCCAATGGGGTCTACTCCTGAATTTTAATGTTCCCTTGATGCGAGAAGGTATCGTGCGTCTGGTAAATCAATTCAAGGAATAGATCATCAATCCAGGCGCGGGAGCGCTGGAGTATTCTTGTGCCGGTCTTTTTCGGCACAAGAATAATTAATTCTTTGCGTCCTTCGCGCCTTTGCGGTGAAAAATGAACCCTGACCTAACACATATCTGCCGGGCCTTTCAGGAACAGGCGGCGAAGACCCCCCGGAAAGCGGCCCTCGTCTATCTGGGCACTTCCTATTCCTATGCCCAGGTGCTGGACCAGGTCCGGAACCTGGCCTCCAGCCTCCAGCGGTTGGGCCTGAAAGAGGGGGACAAGGTCGTTCTCTACCTGCCCAATTCCGTCCAGTGGGTCCTGGCCTGGCTGGCCGTCCAATGGATCGGCGGGGTGGCCGTGCCCATTACCCCCATCTACACGGCCCGCGACCTGAACTATATCGCCGGCGACACCGGCGCCGTGGCCGTATTCTGCTCCGATCGAAATTTCGGCTATGTGCAGCAGGTCCTGGATTCCTCCCCGCTTAAGACGATCATCGTCACCAACCTGGCCGACCTGCTTCCCTGGTGGAAGCGGTTTTTGGGCTGGGCCTTCGACATCATCCCCAGGGGAAGCGTGGCCAAGAGGACCGGGGTGCATCCCTTTCGCCGTCTCCTTTCCGGTCCGGCGGGTTCGATCCCGGAAATCCGGGGGGGCGGCGACCAGACGGCCGAGATCCTCTACACCGGGGGCACCACCAAACACCCCAAGGGCGTCCCCATCAGCCACCGGCTGTACCTGGGCTGCGCCGAGGAGCAGATCAGCGTCAGCGCGCCGCTCTTTCCCCGGCAGGAGAACGTGATCACCGGCGGGGCCCCGCTGTTCCACATCCTGGGTCAGACCTGCAGCCTGGGCACGATTTTTTTCGGGGGCACCCTGCTGGTCTTTCCCAAGGTGCAGTTGGACGCCCTGATGCACGCCATTCAGCGGTACCGGGCCAAG
The DNA here is from genome assembly GCA_963716045.1 of uncultured delta proteobacterium. Classification (GTDB taxonomy): domain Bacteria; phylum Desulfobacterota; class RBG-13-43-22; order RBG-13-43-22; family RBG-13-43-22; genus CAVQSS01. The sequence continues at coordinate 43,986 of CAVQSS010000031.1, forward strand.
ACGCTGATCGGCGTGCCGGCCCTCTACCGGATGATCCTGGAACACGATCGGCTGGATCTCTATGACCTCAGTTCCCTCCAATACTGTTTCAACGGCGGGGATGTGCTTCCTCTGGAAATTGAAAAAAGGTGGCGGGACAGGTTCCAGATGCCTATTTTCCAGGGATACGGCGCTACCGAAACCTGCGGCGGAGTGACCATGGTCCCCACCGACCGGCCCACGCCGCCCCGGAGCATGGGCCGGGTCGTGGCCAGTAAAACCGTTCGGATTGTCGATTCCACCACCCTGGAGGCCGTACCCTCGGGAGAACCCGGGGAGTTGATCGTCTCCTCCGATCCCATGGTCAGCGCCTACTGGAACAAGCCGGAAGAGACGGCCGAAGCCTTCGTCACCCTGGAGGGGATCGCTGGTACCGGACCAGCGATATCGTCTCCGCAGACGAACAGGGGTACTTCTACTTTGTCGACCGCACCGTGGATACCATCAAGCACAAGGGCTACCGGGTCTCGGCCTCGGAGATCGAGGCCGTGCTTCAGGAGCATCCGGCGGTCATCGAATCCTGCGTGGTGGGCATCCCCGACGAGAAGGTGGGCCAGCGGATCAAGGCCTTCGTGGTCTTGAAGAAAGATATCAAGGGCGTCACCGGCTATGACCTGATCAAGTGGGCCCGGGAACGCCTGGTCTCCTACAAGCTCCCCCAGTACATCGAGTTCCGGGACATGCTGCCCAAGTCCAAGGTGGGCAAGCTCCTGCGCCGGGAAATCCGGGGCGAGGAAGGCCGCCGGCAGGAGAAGGACGAAAAGAGCGATGCCGTGATGAAGGACAGCGGGATGGGGTAGGATGGGAATGAAGCGCGTTGCAAGTTGCAGGTTGCTGGTTGCCGGTTAAAAGACCGATGCTGGATGACCCTGTTGCAGGTTATAAATGGTCTCAAAATAGTGAGCACATCATAGACCGTCATTCCCGCAGCGCTTCTGGGCGGGAATCCATGTTTTTCTCAAGAAACATTGGATCCCCGACAAAAACATTCGGGGATGACGGAAAGACCGACATCCCCATACGCTAACCTAATTTTTCATCCTTTTCATAATAGGCCAGATCCCCGGCCCTTCTCAGGATATAAAGCTCGTCCTCGGCCTGCTGGTCCGGATTACGGCAGTAAATCAATTCTCCGCGGCACCGTCCTTCCTTCAAGCCGGCCGACAATCTCGCCCGCCCGACTGCCAAACACATAAATGACCGCCAGCCGGTATCGATCAGCCAAATGATGAAGCTGTAGTGGACCCCCCATACCCGTTAGTATTTTAAATCTGCTAAATTTGTCAAGAAGTTATACCCAGCCTAAATCTTTTTCCATTTTATCTTATTTTTGTTGACAAATAATATATCCTATGGTCTTCTAAATAATATTAATATTGTATTTTACCTTTTTTCCTACCAGTAAAGTAAATAAAAAATTTACTTAAGATGTCCCGTAACCTATTTTAAAGCGGGCGCGGGGAAAATATCTCCGTTGACTTCTACCTTATGGCTGTTGGTATGATGTCGATCTCTCATAGGGCTTCAAACCCGGCGTTGGTTTGTTAAGTTATCATTGCACCTGATCCCCCTGAACGGGAGGGATAGGACATGCCCCCTGCAAAACAGATCTTGAACGGTTCGACAGTGAATCGCTCCAGATTTCGCCGCCCGCCCTGCCGAAGATTCTCGCGCGCCCCCGTCTCCTGGACCTGTTTATTCAAAATGAGGATAGAAAGCTTATTTTGATCATCGGGCAGGCCGCCCAAGGGAAAACCACCACGGCCGCTTCCTGGTACTTCCAGGTGAACCACCGACCCTCCGTCTGGATCAATATCGAGCCGGAAGAGGCGGACTCCGTCAATTTATTTTATCTTCTGGTTCAGGCCCTTCACCAAGAGCGGAAAGAAAAGGAAGTGGGGGCCCTCTTTTCGTTGCCTTCCCAATCCCGAGGCCCTCGGGAAGATCGCTATCGCTACCGGGAATGGGCCTCGTCCCTGTTTGCTACCTTCAGCGAGCCGTTTCAATTTTTCCTCGACGGGCTGGATCGATTGCCCCCCCAGGCGGAGTCCTTCGGCTTTCTTCAAACCCTGATCGAGCAAATGCCCGCGGCGGCCCGTTTTATAATGATGTCGAGGGACTACCCCCCGCTCACTTTTGATTTTCAGCATTTAAAAATGGGACGGCTGGCCCTGATCCTCAAAAATGAGGACCTGGCCTTTACCCGCCAGGAGATTAAACAGTATTTCCGGGAACTCTGCGGCCTCTCCCTCGGCAGAGACCAGTTGGAGCGGGTTTTCCTTGCCACGGAAGGCTGGATCGGCGGAATCATCCTGCTGAGCGAGACGTTGATTCAGGTTCCAACCTCCGCCATTGACGCCTATCTCGGTGAACGATTGCCCGATCGCTTTCACCGCGAGACCTTTCAATATTTCGGCCAGGAGATCTTTTTGGCCCTTACCCCTGCCCGGCAGAATTTACTGATGCGATCCTCCATCCTGGAACGCCTGGACCCCGAGATCCTTCGCGACTTGTTTCAGGAAGAAGGCGGGCTGGTATTGCTGAAAGAAATGACCCGGAAAAACCTTTTTGTTCGGGCTTTTCCCGACCCGGCGGAGGGCGTTGTTTTTCGTTATCATCAGCTTTTCAAAGATTTCCTGGGAGCCCGGCTCCGTTCGCAAGTATCGGAAGAAGAACTTCGAAAATTACAGGCCCGGGCCGGGGCCTGGTATGAGGAAAAGGGGGATTTAGAAAAGGCCATCGGCCATTACCTGGAAGCCCGCGACTACCCCAAGGCGGCGGCGCTGATCAAACAGATCGGCCTGGCCCTGATCAAAAAGGCCCGTCTGGCCGATCTTTTCCGCTGGCTGCAGGCCCTGCCCCGGCCCGTTGTCCAGGAGGATCCCTGGCTGCTGCTGTTCAATGCCCAGGCCAATCGCTTCATTTCCCTGGATGAAAACATACGGACCTTGAAGGAAGCGCTGGTCCGCTTTAAAGACCAGGGAGATCGCTCCGGACTGTTTTTGGGAATGGGCTTATTAATTGAAGCCGAGTTTGTTTGGGAAGGCACCGGCCTGAATTGATCAGGGAAGCCGAAGAGCTCCTAAACCTGGCCGGCAATGAATCCTGTTTATATGAGCGGGCCTTCCTCTGGAGACAGATCGGCTGGGTCCATTCTTTGCGGGGAAACCCGCGCCGGGGGTATTGGGCGTGCCAGCAGGCCTATCTCCTGGCCAACCAGATAGGTGATCCCCTGCTGAAGGCCGGCGCCCTGGCCCACGCCGTAACCTCTCTGTCGATTCTGGGAGAATTCAGGAAAGCCGAGCGCCTCCTTCAGGAATTAAATTCCTCCTCCTGGCGTTTCCCCCAAACCGAAGCCCTCTTCAGCCATTCCATATCCAAGGTGATGTATCTGATTTTAAGCGGCGATCCCCAAACGGCCCTGGAGCTGTGCGCCACCCTATTGGAAGAAATGGAAACACGAGGCTTGACGTATCTGTACCCGTGGGTGCTTTTCCACAAACAGCTTGCCCTGGTATATTGCCGGGAACACCGACAGGCTGATGAAATCAGCCAGCAGTTGTTGAACCTGTTCACCGCCTTGAAAGACGGTTTCCTGAAGACGCTGACCATCTTTTACTCCGGCATCTCCGCCTACTGGTCCAACCGGAGGACCGAGGCCCGGGATCTGATCGATCAAGTCCTCCCGCAGTTC